>NZ_FOVF01000037.1 GCF_900115085.1 Dokdonella immobilis
AGAACACCTTGACGTGCTGGGCCGGAATCAGCAGTACGCGGTGCCCCAACGCCTGCAAACGGCGGCCCCAATAATTCGAACTGCCACAAGCCTCCATGGCAATCGAGGTGATCGGGAGCTGGTGGATGAACTGGGTGAATTTGCCTGCCGAAAACCGGCGGTTCGATTTCACTTGGCCTTCGGCATCCAAGACGCAGACCTGATAGCAATTCTTTGCAAGATCGATGGCAACGAGACTAGGATTCATGACGGACGCCTCCTCATCTGTGACTGGTCGGTAGTACTTCCAGTCTGGCGCAACGTGACGCCGTAGGTGAAGGAGGCGTCCATCTCAACACCCACAAAGTTGCCCGACAAAAATTTGCCCGACAAGCGTGCCCGACATGCCCGACAACCGGGACACCCATAATTCCGTCCGGCTGCACTCCCCGGCCATGAAGCCTCGCTGACGGGGATATACGACAGCTCAGCCAGTGATCGACCGGCCAAGAATGTCGCTATTGCGAACCTTTCAAATGAGCATGATGGGGGCTGGGGGGGCTGGCTGACCTTCTTCGGAAATTGGTCTGCCCCGGGCGACCCGATCCTGCGTGAGAAATGCGCGCAAGTGGTCAGGTCGTTTAGAGGTCGCATCAGCCGCTGCGCGCTTCCGATGCCCTTGAGCCAGCCCTGCCCCATCGCCACGACTTTCACGATCAAGGCCAGGGCGGAGCCGCCCGCTCGCCGATAGCTTGTCTCGTTGACCTTTCAGCTCAGCTCTCTCACCGCTGAGCTGCTCTTCTGGACGTCCCGCTTCGCCTCTCGGTGGAATCCGTCCTGGAAAAGGCGATCGGCAGATTACCCACGATGGGCGCGAAGCCTGACAAATGGCACACCCGGAATTCGGCACCGCGACAACAACAGCGGATTGGGGTCCTGGATCTCGAATCTATGGCCAATCCACGACTTGAGCCGGCTTCTTCTGCTACTCGAAACTGTCGGCGAAAATCACGTCAACCAGTGTGGGAGCGGGTTGATAGAGGTGACCCAGCGCCGGACGGCGCGGATCGGTGGCCGGCAATCCAATCGTCGGTCCGGATCCGGTCAGTGCCGTTGTTGCGGTGACGACGCTGCCGGACTGTGCCGTATCCATGCCGTGCGTATCGCGCCATGCGGACCAGCCCATGTTCATCGGGCCTCCACCGCATTCGGTATCGCGCATGGCGCGCGAACTCGTCGTCTCGATCAGGTTGGTGCCGATGTCCAGTTGCGTGTCGAACGCGGCCGGCACGCTGCCGAGACAGGAATGCCACGCATACGGAGCCTCGCTTCCGCTGCTGACGATGTTGTGGCTGAAGCGGCTTCCAAAGCTGGTCGGGTTGAACACCCCCCAGCTGAAGGTGAGCCCGGCGCCGACGAGCGTGTTGTGGTGGACATCATGGTTGCGCATATAGCAGGTTTCCTGGAAGCACTGCACTCCGAGGCGCACGCCCGCATTGATCAGGAGGTTGTGATGGATATGGACATCGACCGAATTGTATTGCGCCGATACTGCGATACCGCTCGAGGTCGCGTTCGCCGTCGAAAAGGCAATGTAGTTTTCGCGATAGGTGTTCCCCTGCGAATTGTCCTTGTCATGGATGCCGCCCGAGGTCGCGCCCAAGCGGATCTGGTTGTTCTCGATCAGCGAATCGCCGGCATCGAACAAGGTAAATGCATAGGCGCCCGAGCTCAGCATCTGGAACGGGCCAAAATCGGAATCCTGCACGATCAGGGCATGGCGCGAGTTGTTTCCCGTATCACCTCGACCATGTACGAAGGCGGGATTCTCGCTCGGTGCCGATCCTTCACGGCCCTCGACGAAACGCAGATGGCGCAGAACCAGGCCCGGTGTGCTCGGATCGCTGAAGATGCCGTATTGCTGGACATGACGGATATCGAGACCTTCGAGGCGCGCCCCAGGCAACTGGTCGATGCGGACCGTGATCGAACCCGCGTAGTCCAGATCGATCTCCGGCACTTCGTCCGGATAGGCGAGGATCGTCTTCGCATGCGTATCGCCGATGATGAAGCCGCCGGTCAGGTAGCTTCCGCGGCGCAACATGATCGCCTGGACGGGGCTGGTCCGCGGCAAGGCGTAGCCGAGGGTGCGGTACGGCTGGGCGAGACTGCCCCGGCCTGCGCTATCGATCCCATCCTCTGCGACAAAGACAAATGGGGCGGTCGCCACGTCGATGGCGATGCTGTGCGTCAGCACCTGCTGGGGTGACGCGCTGTCGCGGATCTCGACCTCGATTGCGACCGAGGTCTCTGTTGCAGGAGTGAACCGCAGTGTGCCATGGCGGAAATCGATCGACACGCTCGAGGGAGGCATCGGTGTCCCCCCCATGGTCACCGCGATGATCCGGAACTCATACGGGAAGGTGCCACCGACGACGCCGAGCCTCGATTCATACGGCAGGCCGGGATAGGCCATGCCACGCACGGCGGACTCGCCACGCAGCACGCGCAGCGGACCACCCGGGAGCGTTTCCGGAACGACAACCGACGCACCGGGAATGCTGAGACAACGGATGAACACCGGGGAAGAATCGACCGGTACCGTGGCCGGTGCGAGTTCCGAAACCGCGCAGACCTGACCCGGTGGTTGGGCGACAACGTCGATGCCAAGAGCCGCCCCCGGCAGCGCCGGCGTGGCAAAGTCAAATTCGTCATTCAAGTTTGCGGTGAGCAGCTCACCGGCCCGATCCAGTTGCACTTCGGAACCCAGCGCAAGTCCCTCGACGCGCACTACGACCGGTATGGATCCCTGGCGGCCGGTGGCTCTAACGGTTTCGGCATGAATGGAGTTTGAAACAAGGAACAAGACAAGAAGCAGGACCCGCGATGCGAGCTCGCGTTGGCGTTGCAGCGACATGGAGGGCAACCTTGGCTGTGGCGTCACATTGTGCAGAATACCCGATCACCTCGGTCTCTGCCCTTCGTTCCCTGCGCTCTTCGTTACTGTGATCCTTGTCTTGCAGAAGGGGATGTCCCAATCCCACCGCCCCAACTCCATCACGGTTCGCGTCGCGCCCGGTTGCGTGATTGCGCAGGCGGAAAGATCACCGGGACCGACAGGGCAATCAGGGCGCAACGTCACCCGCGCGCTCGGCAATGGGGCGGACATCCTGGACCAGCGTGATCAAGGTCTTGCCTGGCTCTTCGATCATGACTTCGTGAGCGGACTGCTCGAACCAGACCAACTTCTTCTTCGGGGCCTTCACCGTCTTGAACCATTCTGCCGCCAGCTCGGCGGACACGTTGTGGTCGTGACGCCCGAGAAACAGGAACAAGGGAGTCTTGAGCCTGCGAACGGAGGTCATGTCCAGGGTCAAAACTCCGGCCAGCAGGTGCTCCATCGAGAATTCATTGGCCTTCCAGATTCCGGCTACGTCATGGTCGGAATACTCCGGCGACAGGGCCATCGCCGCCGCTTCGGCATCACCACCCTGGCGATTGTGAACCATGCCGCCGTAGTGGTTCAGCCATTTTCGCTGTTGGAAGAGACTGTCGAGCGCAACAGCCTCATCGCCCTGCGCATAGGGGGCGAGCGCTTCGAGTTCAGCCACCGCCTGCGCGTTTCCGTCCTGTTGCGCCTGCTTCAGGGTCCAGGCCCAACCGCGTCGCTCGCTCTCCGGTGCATTCGAGATCTGCCCGATGCCGATGTATGCATGCAGCCACTCCGGCCGGCGCCGTGCCAACTCCAATCCGAGATAGCTGCCCCAGGAATGACCGAGTACGTACACCTTCTTCTTGCCGAACGTCGTGCGCAACCAGGCCACCATCTCCTCGGCGTCGGCGATCATGCGCTCGCGCGTCATCGTCGGTGCGACCGTCGCCGGATCATTGGCAAGATAGGTCTTGCCAGCGCCGCGCTGGTCCCATTGGACAACGGTGAAATACTCCTCCCAGCCTCGCTGGAAATACCAGCTGGTCGGCATCGACACCCACCCTGGCCCGCCGTGCAGCATGAGCAGGATCGGATTGCGGCGGTCGCTGCCTCGAATCGATACCCACTGGTCGATACCGCCGATGCGGACCTTCTCGAGTCGCTCGACACCGTTGTCGGCGACCACCCGGCGCAATTCCGCGATGATGTGGGTCGCCTCCGCGCGATCGTGTGGGCCCGGCGGCTCCGCGGCCTGCATGGTTGTACTTGCGCCTGCAATGACGACAGAGAGAAACCCGAAAATCAGCATTTTCATCAGCGTCCCAATGTTGTATCAGCGGGGTGGTCGATTTTGTCACGCTGGGCCGCAATTCAAAAACCGCGAGCCGCAAGGGATTGGCATGACCCACAATCCGCCGCCCATCGCCACCGGGAATTTCAGGCGCTGCGCATCACGGCAGGACCTGCAGCCGAAATTTCGGGACACCCGCTCTCTCTGCTGTGTCGCGCCGCGTGAATCATCAACTCCCTGCAACTGGATGGGCGCGCTCGGCTCTCGTCGCTGAAGAAGGCCGGAGCACGCCGGCTACGGGCACCACGGTCCAACGAGGTAGCCTGAAGCAATCGGCCTGCCCGTGACGCAGGATCCGCTTGGCATTCCGGATGTCCCGATCAGTGCCGCCTTCACCTCGCCACTCTCGTAGCGACCGGCGTTGCGCCACGTGGACGGGCCATCCATGTCATTGATTCTCCTATGTGTAGGTCATTCGCCTTATGGCCCGGGCGCGGCGGCGCGAGGACAGTTCGAGCACCATCACTGCCGAGGATTCGCTCATGCGTCCATTGCTCGTCTACGATCTTCCGACCCGCCTCTTTCACTGGATGTTTGCAGGCTTTTTCATCACGGCGTTTGCCATCGCCAATCTGGTCGACGATGACTCGGCACGCTTTTCGCTGCATATGCTGGCTGGCCTGGGCATGGTGTGCGTGATCGCGCTGCGCCTCATCTGGTCCCTGGTCGGGACCCGTCACGCACGGCTCGGCGACCTCGCCTTGAACCCGATGCAGCTGGTGGCCTACTTCAAGGGCATGTTCTCCTCCGGCAGCCGGCGCTGGATCGGCCACAATCCAGCATCGAGTTGGGCGGCGGTGGCGATGGTGAGCCTGGGGCTCGGACTCGGCATCACGGGCTATCTGATGGCCACCGGCGCCGGGAGTGACTGGATCGAGGAGACCCATGAGGTCATGGCCAATGCCTTCCTGGTGATCGTCCTGCTGCACGTCGCCGGCGTGGTGGCGCACGTGCTGCGACATCGTGACCGCATGGAATCGAGCATGATCACCGGAAGAAAACAGGTGTCTATCGACAATCAGGAATCGGTACCTGCGCGTCCTGTCGCCGGTTTGGCGTTCGTCCTGGTCACCGCGATCTTCATGGGCTACCTGTCGCAGCACTATGATGCACAAGCGCGCACCCTGGATCTGTTCGGAACCACGCTGCAGTTGGGCGAAGGCGAGCATGACGCTCCCTCCGGCAACATTGACGATGACGAGGACCACGACGATCGTGACTGAAGGATCCGGCCCAGAGTCCGCCGTGAAGACGGACGCGGATGATCGAACGCGACGCGGTGGCGATCCGCTCCAGATCGGCGAGCGCGCCGTCATCGCAGGCGTGCTCGCCCTGATTGCGCTGCTGGCTGGCGTGGATCTGCTGATTGAAGAGCGCCAGGGCGTTGCGTTCTGGCACGTCCTGGTCGAGACCATGGTGGCGGTAGCCGCGTGCTTCGGTGCATTCCAGCTGCTGCACGGCGCCTGGCGGCTGCGCAAACGCCTCGATGCCCAGGACCGCGATTTCTCGGCCTTCAGGCAGGAAGCCGAGGCGTGGCGCATGGGGTCAAGGAAATATCTGGACGGCCTGTCCCGCTCGATCGGCCGACAAATGGAGCAGTGGCATCTGTCGGCAGCTGAAATGGAAGTCGCATTCCTTCTGCTCAAGGGCCTGAGCCTCAAGGAGATCGCTGCCGCGCGTCAAACATCCGAAAAAACCGCGCGCGTCCAGTCCAGTGCGATCTACACAAAGTCGGGACTGTCCGGCCGATCGGAGCTGTCGGCCTTCTTCCTCGAGGACCTGCTTCCGCCCGGCAACGCCTCGCCGACCGACTCCACGACCGGCTCGAACATCGGCCCACCTGGAAACTGACGCGATCTTACCGGCTCGTCGAGACGTGTGGATGAGGGCGGTGTCCAATGGGCGATTCGGAAAGACTCGGGGCATCCACGCTGCGACAACCGTTGCGACAACCGATGCAACAACCGGAACGCCCATGATTTCGCCCCGGTGCACCCGTTACAACCTATCGCGTCCCTGGCATGTGCCGGACGAGGATGGAATCACTACCGCGCGTGATTCGTTCTTGCTGCAATGCCCGCCGGTGCGTTTGGCCTGATCCCGCGCGGCGAGACCGCGGACGTTGAATTCGGCCTCCATGCGGCGGTGATTCACCTCATCGCGGAAGGATTGCTGCATCCGGGTGGACAGGCTCCTGCGTTCGCGCAGTTCGACCTCGCGGGAAGCGGCGAAATGGACCTTCAAGACTGCCCTTTCCTGGCTGCCCGTGACTGACCATGAATGTCCTGACCGCTGCCTGTTGGACAGCGGCGCCGATGGGCCGCTTGACAAAATAGACCGACCGGTCTATTAGCTTGTCAATGACGCACGTGACCAAACATCAACTGTTGGCGCAGGGCATCGAACTGTTGCTGCGTTGCGGCTACAACGACCTGGGTATCTCCGCGCTGCTCGAAGCGACCAACACCCCGAAAGGATCGTTCTACCACCACTTTCGCTCCAAGCAGGACTACGCCCTGCAGGTCATCGACCTCTATATGCAGGACGTCCATGCCGGTCTGGAGGAGTGCCTCGGCGAGAGTACCCGACCGCCACTCGAGCGGATCCGTGACTTCTTCGAGGCCAGCGAAGAAAAGTATCGGACCCAGGGCTATATGGGTTGCCTGCTCGGTGGCCTGGGGCAGGAACTGTCCGGCATAAACGAAGCTTTCCGTCACAAGGTGGAAGAGTGCCTGGAGCAGATCGCTGGCCGACTGGCCGTATGCCTCGACGAAGCGAAACAGAGCGGCGATCTGCCAAAAGACGCAAACCCCCGAAAGCTCGCCGAGCTGCTCGTCAACTGCTGGGAAGGCGCGGCTCTGCGTACCCGCCTGCGACGCGATCCAAGGCCTCTGCGGGAAATGCTCGATTTCTATTTCCTCGCAGCTGCGGGGTCACACGCATGAAATGCCCTGCTTACACCCGGCTCTGTCCTGGTCGGCACCACCATGGGCGAATTTCGTCCCGGTAGCCGGCTCTTTCCGAAGCACACACACGAGGAGAAGCCACGATGCGAATCCAGAAGAACGATGTCCCCGTTCGAATCAATGTCCCGGGCGCAATTGCTCGCCAGCAGACGAACTTCGGTGATGCCTCAGGCTACGGAAAAATCAGCGGCGAATACTTTTCGCTGGGCGCAGGCACCGATATCGCGCCCTTGCTCCAGGGCCTCGATGGCGACCTCTGCCAGGCACCGCATTGGGGCTACATGCTGCAAGGAAAGCTGATCGTGACCTACGCCGACGGCGAGGAGGAGCCTGTCAGCGGGGGAGATCTTTTCTACTGGCGCCCGGGTCATACAGTGAAAGTCGACGAAGATGCCGAAGTGGTCCTGTTCAGCCCGCAGCACGAACATAGCCGCGTAATCAATCATATGCTCGGAAAGATGGGCGGCTGAACGCTGCAAAGGGGCCGGCGTTGCCGGCTTTTTTGCACGACAACCCCGCTGACAACCGCCTACCGGCAATAGCGGGGATTCGCACAACGCAAGGCCGATGCCTTGCCGGGAGCGATGATGCATGGAATCGAGCGGACGTCGACTGCCTGCTGATCCTTGCGCACGCCCGTCCGCTTCACGCTGCCGGTCACGCGGCCGGCGCGATGAGCATGCCCCGACGTCGTGCCGTGCGCAGCAACAGGAAGACCGCAATCGTCGCCGACAGGATCACCAGCACCGAACTCTCGGGCCCGAATATCCCGCCCGTCAGCCAGTCGGCCCCGGCATAGCGGCTTTCGAGGGGCGCCATGGCTCGCCAATCTTCGATACCGGAAAGCGGCACGCCGCTGAGCAGGATCGTGAAATTCCATGCGGCGTGATTGGCGGCCACTACCCACAGGTTGCGTGTGAGGATGAACACGCCGGCCCAGAGCAGGCCGAGCACGATCACCGACACGAGCATGGTCGTTGCATCGAGCCTTCCGCCTCCGGTGACGTTTTCCAGATGCGGAACAGCGAATACCACCGCCTGCACCGGCAGCGCGAAAGCCGTTCCCCAGGCACGCTCCAGCACCCGGAACAGCAGGCACCGATAGACCAGTTCTTCGAGCATGGCTGCAATTCCGATCAGGGCCGCTGCGCCGAACAGCGCCGCCGAAGGACCGCGATAGTGGACCAGTTCGTAGGCGCCAATCGCGAACAGCAGCAGCATAGGAAGTGCGATGAGGGCAGCGCCACCAACGCCCCATGCGAGCAGGCTGAGCGGCTGCAACCGCAACTCGGTAGCGTCGCGCTTTTCGTGCCAGTGCACGTAGGCCCAATAGCCTGCGATCGCGGCCGTGAAGATGCCCGCGCGCCGGATCATGCTGAGCGTCTCGAGGCTCGGATGAGCCGTCGCATCGATCAGCGGAAGCAGGCCCTGCCGGAAGACCACGATCGCTCCGAGAACCATTGCTCCGCCGAGCAGCAGCGAACCGAGCATTCGTACGGTTGCGCGAACATGCCTCCATGCGCGGGTTGTCTGCTTTGGCGTGACGGCGTGGATTGGATCCGCACGTTCGGGCGGCGTGGTGTCGTTTCTCATGTGGACCCTGCTCAAGAGCGGACCTGCGAAGGCTCGCGAAGAATCGTACGCACCACCGACCCGGATGCGCGCTTTCGAGCACTCTGACGAAGACGAGCACGGATTCTCCGATACTCGCGCCTGCAAGCGACGCGCTCCCGCGAAGCCGACCATGCTCCGCATGCTGAGATACATCCCATGCGCCGCGGGTTGCGTGCCCGATGGTTTGATCGGCCCTGCTGGCCGATCATGCAGGGATTCCGGTCGTGCGCAACGACCCGGACACACATCCTGTCATTCGGGACGGTCCGGTTGTGTTGGGTCAGGCTGCGTGCGGTCGCCGCTGCCGCCGAGCCGACACGATGCACTTGAACCCGCCCTGCCCCATGCGCGGCTATCACCGGGAGAACGGCGCTGGAGCGGGACAACGATCCGGGCTTCTCCGCAACATCCACCCGGAAAGGCGAGGCGTTCGGGCAGTTCCGACGAACCCGTCCAGATCCGACCGCGCCGGAGTTCGCAGGAAGTGCCCATCGAGGCACCCGGCGGTCAACTGCTCCCGCTCGGACAGCGGGAGTTCGGGATCTACCGCCTCCCGATGCGCTTCCCGATGGGGCGGGGCCAAGAGGCTTGCTACCCAATGCGTGCCGCCTGCACTCAAGGAGCGTCTGAACCTCCTTGAGACCGATTTCAGCGAGGTTCATCGCGATGCGATGAAATAGCCGCATGCGAACCAGCGAAGCAGACCATGGGTGAGCCGCAAGAGGGGCTCGAATTCGTCATCGTGCTCAACGATGCGTCGGGCCGCGATTCCGATCAGGACCTGCCCGCACGCATCCGGGCCTGGCTCGGGGAGCGCGGACATCGTGTGCGCGTGCATGGGCTTGATCGGGATGGTGATGTCGTCTCGGCCTGCAAGGCTGCCGCCAAAGATGCCAGGCAGCGCAGTGCGATCCTGGTCGCCTGCGGCGGCGACGGCACGATCAATGCCGTTGCGCGGGAGGCCCTCGATGCTGGGGTGCCGCTGGGCCTGCTGCCGCGCGGGACATTCAACTACTTCGGCCGGGCCCATGGCATTCCATCGGACCTCGAGCCGGCGCTCGAGATCCTCGTGCGTGAGCCGGCGCGACCGGCCCAGGTCGGGCTCGTCAATGGCCGCCCGTTTCTCGTCAACGCCAGCATCGGCCTTTATCCGGAGCTGCTCGAAGACCGCGAAGGATGGAAGCGCCGCATCGGGCGGCACCGCGCGGTCGCGATTATTTCCGGGCTCCATACGCTCCTGCGCGATCATCGACTGTGGTCGATCGAGATCGACGACGGTTCCGGCCGGCGCCGCTTGCGCACGCCGACTCTCGTGGTCGGCAACAATCCTCTGCAGTTCGCGCGCCTCGGGATCGACGGCGCGGAGCGGATCGGGCGCGACGCGCTGGCTGCCGTGACCCTGCGCGCGATCGGCAAACTCGGCCTGCTTGGACTGACCCTGCGCGGCGCGCTCGGTCGTCTCGGCGAGGCCGATGATGTCTCGATCCGTCTGGTCCGATCGCTTTCGGTTTCGCTGGGCCGCCCTGGTCGACGCGTCAAGGTGGCACTCGACGGCGAAATCACGCGAATGCGCACGCCGCTCGAATTCTCGATCGCGAAGCGACCGTTGCTGGTGCGGGCGCCCCATCCGGCGACCAGCGGGGACGATCCCGGATGAGGTCGTTCATTCACATGTCCGACACGCACTTCGGCACCGAGGATCCGTCTGTCGTCGAGGCTCTGGTCTCTCTTGTCGCCGCACAACGGCCCGGTCTCGTCGTGCTCAGTGGCGACGTGACGCAGCGCGCGCGTCGCGGCCAGTTCGAAGCAGCGCAACGCTTCCTGGACCGGCTCGGGCTGCCGACACTCGTGGTCGCCGGCAACCATGACATACCGCTGTTCAACCTCGTCGCACGCTGGCGCAGCCCGTACGCAGGATTCCGTCGCGCTTTCGGCGACGGTCTCGAACCGGTCCATCGGGCGCCGGGCCTGCACGTGGTCGGCGTCGATTCGACGACGCCGTGGCGTCACAAGGACGGTGAACTCGATGCGGCGACGATCCGGCGCGCCTGCGAGCGGCTCGAGGCCTCCGAACCCGGTGTCGTGCGCGTGGTCGTCATGCACCACCCGCTGCTCGCCATCACCGACTCCGACCTTGCGAACCTCGCCCATGGCCATCGCGAGGCTCTCGGCGCATTCCGTGATTGCGGGGTCGATCTGCTCCTCGGCGGACATATCCACCTGCCCTACGTGCGCCAGGCCCCGGGCCCCGCGCTCGATCCCGAGCGACCGTTGTGGATCGTCCAAGCCGGCACGGCCGTCTCGAGGCGAACCCGCGACGGGCATCCAAACTCCGTCCACATCGTCCGCTATGATGCCGAGCGCTGCCGCGTGGTCGTCGTCGAGCAATGGGACCACGATGCCAGCGAGGGCCGGTTCACTCTGGTGCGCTGCGTGCCGATGACACGGGACAGGAATGCACGCGGTTCGCTTGGCGGAGCGACGGCGGCCGACGTTTAGACGCCCCGATCCCGCGGCTCCTGCGAAGCGCCACTCCTGCCAAGCGTCCCTTGTCCTCGATTCCTGGGCAGAGTCGAGGTCCACGGATTGGCATTGGGACCTCCCCGCTGGTGTCCGTTCATCCGTCGACAGGCCGTGGACGAACGCGCCTGTGACGAGCGGTGGAATCGGCGCCCGGATGGCCAGCACGTTGGGGGATCCTGGAACCCGTACCCACCTCGGATCGGTGGGGTGACCATGGTCAGGAAATGGGCAGTGCCCTGGTTGCGCCTGTCCCTTTCCGGGATGCAATAATCGAAATTCATCCATTCGCCCTTCGCTGCGGAATGCGCTCTTGAATCGACCTCGCTCGCGTCTCTGGATCTGGTTTGGCTGGCTGATTCTGTTCTATTCCGTTTGGGCCTGGCTCGTTTTCGTCGAGGGCGGTTGGCCGGTCGCCAAGGCCCATTGGCCGATGGCCATGGCGATGGCATTCGGCAGCTATGTCGCCGGTTCGACGCCCATGGGTGGCGGTACCGTGGGTTTCCCCGTCCTCGTGCTGTTTTTCGAACAGCCTGCCACGCTCGGGCGCGATTTCAGCTTTGCCGTGCAGGCCATCGGCATGACCAGTGCCAGTATCTTCATCATGGCGCGACGCCAGCCGCTGGCCTGGGTCATGTTGAAGGGAGCGGCCCTGGGTTCCCTGGTCGGAACGATTTTCGGCATCCTCTTCATCGCGCCGCTGGTGCCATCGCTGTGGATCAAGGTGCTCTTTGCCGTGGTGTGGGCCAGTTTTGGCGTGCTGCACCTGTACAGAATTGGCGAAATAGCTTCGCATTCCGGAATGACGAGCCCCGGTGAGCAATGGGACTTCCGGGTCGGTCTCGTCGTCGGCCTGCTGTCCGGGGCTACCGTAGCGGCCGTCACCGGGGTCGGCATCGACATGGTGCTCTATGCGGCGCTCGTCCTGTTGTGCCGCGCCGACCTGAAGATTGCGATCCCGACCTCGGTGGTCATCATGGCCTTCACCTCGTTGATCGGGATCGCCTTCAAGAACATGTTCACCGGCGTCGAGGCTGGCGTCTACGAGAACTGGCTGGCTGCGGCGCCGGTCGTGGCCCTCGGCGCCCCGCTCGGCGCCTTCGCGGTTGGGCTGATCGGGCGCAAACCGACACTCCTGTTCGTCGCCGTCCTCTGCGTGGGTCAATTCGTCTGGACCTGCTACGCGGAACGCATGGCCCTCGGCGGCATGGGCATGGCACTGGCCGTGGCCGCCGTGGTGCTGGCCTTGTTCGGGCTCGAGCGTCTTCGGGCCTGGGGGAAGGTTCTCGGCAGGGAATCGCCCGGACGCGCGCCACATTTCATTTCGGACCTCGATGCGCCCCACGCCATGCTGGCGGATACCGAAAAAGGCAGTGCCGTGAAAGCTCCGGCAGACGCAACCGCAACCGGAACGCCCACGAAGTGCGCCGCTGAGCCTTGATCGGGACACCGGAGCGAGCGCGAGCGCAACCGGCGCAGCCACGCAATATCCACACCGTGACCCGGGGTCGGTCGACGGCGGAGACGGGCTCCAGGAAGTCTGCGACTCGGAGCGCGGGGAATCGACGGAATCATGGATGTCCCACTTCCCGCAATTCCCGGGATGGCTCCCGCCATCAGACCAGGCACCCGGCTTCGCGGATGACGCGCCACTGACCAATGGGACATGGCGCCGCTCGCTCCGGGTGCTATGAAAGCTGCCGGGTCGCAAATGAGGTCCTGCCGCCGTGCCGAACATCACCCGCCGACAATTCCTGGCCGTTGCCGCCGCGATCGGAGCAGAGCTGGCCTGGAGCCGCCAGGCCCCGGCCGCTTCGAAAGTGACGTGGCATGAGCGGCGCGATCTGTATGCCGAAGGCGTGGCCTCCGCCGAGCCGGATTCCGACAGCGTGATCCTGTGGACGCGGCGGCCATTCGCGAATGCCGAGCGCGGGCGTCTCACCGTGGAAGTGGCCGAGGACGCCGCGTTCACGCGCGTGTTGAGCCAACGAGCGGTCACGGTGCTGGCGGAATCGGACTGGACCTGCCGCGTGCTCGCGGCGGGCCTCGCGCCGGCGACGGAATACTGGTATCGCTTCACCGACGATGAAGGCAACGGCAGTCGTATTGGCCGAACCCTCACGGCACCGCGTGAGCGCGACGGGCGCCCGGTCCGCTTCGCCTTCGTCTCGTGCCAGTCGGTCAACGAGGGTGCGCAGAACGCCTACCGCCGCATGATCCACGAAGACGAAAAGGCGCCACGTTCCGCGCAGCTTGGTTTCGTCCTGCATCTGGGCGACTTCATCTACGAGGTCGTGGAGTACCCCGACGAGATCAAGACCCGCTACGACCGCACCATCTACGACATTGGCCGCATTCCGGATTCGCGCAAGGTCCTGGATTTCCATGTACCGACCACGCTCGAGGGGTATCGCCACGTCTACCGCGCCTACCTGCGCGATCCGGACATCCAGGATGCGCGCGCACGTTTCCCGTTCGTCTGCATGTGGGACAACCACGAGTTCTCCTGGCTGGGCTGGCAAGGCCACATCCGCTATCCGGGAGAAGCCGAACCGGCGCAGGCGCTGAAGGTGGCGGCCAACCAGGCCTGGTTCGAGTACATTCCGGCGCGCATCAAGAAGGCCTCGGGACCGGGGCTCGATCGCTTCGACGCGCCGAAGGTCGTCAACGCGCCGATCGAGACCTACGACGAGAACGGCCTCGGCGTCGAGCCGAACAACCTCAAGGCCATCGAAAGCCTGATCGCCTATCGCGCCTATCGCTATGGCCGGCACGTCGAACTCGTCATCACCGATCGCTTCAGCTTCCGTATGCGCGATCCGACCGACCGACCGGAAGCCTCGACCCTGGGCAGTGCGGATTTCCTCGGCATGTTTCCCGAGGAAGCCATGCGCATCATCGACGGCGGCAGGGCCTACGCGGATGGCAAACCGCCGCAAAACCTGTCGGACGGAATCGTCAGCATCCCCAACTTCCGCAAGGATGAAGCGCCGGTCACGATTCTCGGCAAGACGCAGAAAGCCTGGTTCAAGAAGACGCTCGCCCACTCACGGGCGACCTGGAAGATCTGGGCGGCGACCGGCGGCACGCTGGACTGGCGCGCCGATCCGCAGAACCTTCCGGAGGGCCTCGGCAAACCCTGGCCGGTCAGCGGCTATGCCGGATTCGGCGGCGACGACTTCGGCACGGCCTACCACGAACGCGCCGAACTGTACGACTTCGTCCGCGATCAGCGCATCACCGGTTTCGCCGTCGTGTCGGGGGATCGTCACAGCTTCTGGGCCGGCTATGCCGCCAAGGCCCTGCCGCCAAGGGACTTCGAGCCGGTCGGCATCGCCTTTGTCACCGGGTCGATATCGGCGCCCGGCATGGTCGAAGCGCAGGAGCACAAACTGAGGAAGGATCATCCGCTGCGGCCGTTGTTCCTGGCCGAGGCACCCGGCCAGCAGCGCACGCAGGCGACGGTCAACCTGACCTTGCACCGCGGTGTGCGCAGTGCGCTCGAGTACGCAAAGTCCGGCGACCTCGCCGCCGCCAAGGCGCTGACCAATCCGGACCTGTCGCCGCATCTCGAATTCATCGACATGGGCGGCCATGGCTATTCCGTGGTCAGCGCATCCGCCGAAGCCATGCAGACCGAGTTCGTCTGCATACCACGCCCCATTCGCCGCTCGACATCGCCCGACGGGGGCGAACTGCGCTATCGGGTCGTACACACGGCAAACCTCTGGAAAAGCGGAGAAAAACCCCGGCTCGAACAGAAGGTGCTCGAAGGCGATGCGGAGTTGTCGACCTGAGGCATCGATGAGAGCCGGCAGGCCGGCATCGTCACGGCGGGACGACTGGTTCTAGAGCACAGCCACGCCGAACACGATGGCAAGCACGGCCAGCGCGAGCAGGGCGAGGAAGATCATGAAGATGATCTTGGCGATGCCGGCGGTGGCACCGGAGATTCCGGAGAATCCGAGCGCACCGGAGATCAGCGAGATGATTCCGAAAATGATGGCCAACTTGAGCATGTAGAGAACTCCCTTTGAATGGCGGCATGCGTGCGACGACGGCTGCCGGGGCGCGAATCTGGAACTTCTTCCAGCGTCGCGACGAGATGTGCAGGGATTCTTACATGGCAAAACGGTGTGGGAAGCCGTTTTGCTGGCAGTCATTCAGGTCTCGGCATGCAAACGACCACGGCATCCGCTCCGCGCAACGGACACACGGACATGCCGATGCCCAGCTCCGCGCTGCGCGGAATGAGTCGCGACTCCGTGCGAACTATGCCAGCAAGGAATCGAAATCGGCGCTGGGGTAGTACGCGAGCCTGCGCCTCACGGCGGCGACCTGTGCCTGGCTGAGGCGTTGCAAGCCTAGACCCGGTTCGCCGCTTCCACGGCTGATCGAACTCGATTCGCCAATGTGGTTCGCCCCCAGCAGGGCAGGATCGAGCCGCGGTTCGATGCCGCCGATCTGCCGGACGATTCGCGAGATCTCGCCGTGCTTGTCCCGGAGGAGATCCTCGTAGCGAACGAAGACGGGATCGATGACGTTCGCGCGGGCGTAGTTCTGCCACGACACGTGGAAGTTGAGGTACCAGGGCAGCGCAAAATCGATCACGAAGTCGATCAGGCGTTCGTCATCGAGACCGGCAACGTCCTCGGTCAGCCATGCAAAGGAATAGCCGCTCATGCCCATCCCGAGTTCGGGCAGTTCGCATTTCCTGCGCAGGTCCCTGGCCAGGCTTTCGATCGAGTCGAACAGGTTCCTGGTCAGCAGGATCGGTCGAATGCCGAACAGGTTCAGCAATTGCACGTTGTGCGGCGTGCCCTTGGTATGCAACTGGCTGACCGCCCCGCAGGCCGTGGCCGTCACCAGCGCCGGCAGGTAAAGATCGTGCTCGTTACTCGAGTAGGCATAGCACAGCGGCATCAACGGCAGGTCCAGCGTTCGGGCGAGCACGCTGGCGAGAAACGTCGAGCCGGATTTGGGTGTCGCGATGACCGCGTAGACCGGATAGCGATCCGGCACGATGCTCTCGACCTGCGCTGCCGTGACCGCCTTTCGTTCGGCGGCATTGCCCAGCGTGGTGGCCACATAGGGCTCGAGATGGATCGGTTTTACGGGTTGCACAGGTCACATGCTCCTTCGAGGTGTCGGGTCACGGGCGTCGTCTCGCGAGCAGGACGACCGCAGTCCCGCGCGCATTCGGGAACTCCGGGGACACCGACTCGTGCCCGATTCAAGTGTTCTCTCGTAGCCTGCGTGTCCCGACGCCCGCCGCGGATCCGTCATAGCCCCATTCCCGAGCCCGTAGCGGATGGCACCCGAGGAGGCGCACGCTTCAGGCCTTGCGCCATACCAGCCAGGCCGACAGGATCACGGCAAGGATCAGGGTGGCGATGTGGAACCCGGTGAGATTGGCCCAGGCTACCGCCGTGGCCATGTCGCGACCCATGGTCAGCAAGGTTTCGCGCATTGGAATGCCGAGGAATGAAGCCACACGTGCGGCCGCCAGCAGGTAGCCGGCATAGGCGCAGGCGACGATCGTGCTGAAGGCCGCGATCAGGGCCCCGCTCAGGCGATGGCCGAAGCCCTGTCGGCGCAGCACCCACGCGATGAACGCGGCGACGGCGAAGGCGACGCCGATCAGGTCGAAGCGCAGATAGAGTTGCAGCACGCACCAGACCGCGCCGGCGGCAAGTGCGCACATCAGGGCCGTGGCGATGCCGAGGAAAAGGTTCGCCGATGGTTTTCCGTGGACCTCAGCGGACATCGACGGCAACAGCGCGGTTACAGATCGGGAAGTGGCTCATCAGGAAGCGTGCCGGAACGAAGGGTTGCGCGATGATACCGGCCGACACCACTTCGCGTAACCGCCAGAAGTCGCGGGGGACGATCATTGCGCAAGTGTCGGTTTTGCAGGCTGCAAGTCGGTGGGTTGAGGTCCTTGCGAGACTGTCCTTCGACTTCGCTGCGCTACGTTCAGGACGAACGGGGTGCGGGCCTTCGACTTCGCTGGGCTGTGCCCAGGACAAACAGGTCGATGGGGGCTCGCTGTTCCTGCTCCCGCCAGACGGAGAAGCACCCGATTGGGAGCGTCAGCGCGGATCCGTTCTCTCGTCAGCGCGTGGGGGCCGCATGACATGCGCTCACGCCGCCCTCTCTTTCTCCGCTCCGGTTGCGAACAGACGCTGGACTGAACCGGGAACCGGTACACCCGGAGCGGCGTCGTCGGCGGCAACCGGTTCGGCGTAGTGCGGACTGATTGGCACCACGCCCGACCATACCGCCAGGTCTCTGTCCGCAGGATCGTCCTTCGGTCCACCGCTGCGAACCTTCGCGCTGGCGTCTTCGATGGTAAATCTCAGCAAGGCGGTGGCGGCCAGTTCATTCTTGTCGGCCGGTCGTGATTCGGCGGCACGTCCCGGAATCAGGGCATCGACGAATCGCGCGAAGATGGCGGCCTTTTCGGTCGGATCGACGACTGCAACGGCCTTGCCGAAAGCGACCACGGAGCGGTAGTTCATCGAGTGGTGGAAATGCGAACGCGCCAGGACCAGGCCATCGACGTGGGTCACGCACAGGCAGGTGGCAATGCCCTCGCCCACCGTCTTCATCAGGCGGCTGGCGATCGAGCCGTGCAGGTAGATCGATTCGCCTTCGCGCGCGTACAGCATCGGTATGACGAAGGGTTGTCCGGCCGGATCGGCAAACGATACGTGCGCCACCCAACCCGCATCGAGGATGGCGTGGATGGTCGGCGCATCATAGTGGCCGCGCTGGGCGACGCGCCGGACCTTGTGACGGACGTGCTTGGGCATGGCTGGAACCTTCGATGGTGCGACTTGACGAACGCATCATGTCAGGTGAAATTGGCCCCTTCGAGTACCAACCCCTGATGATTCAATAGGACCAATCATGTACGTGGAACTGGATGGGCAGGGTCCACGCTACGCGCAGCTGATCCGCTCGCTGAAGTCGGCCATCCTCGAAGTGCGCCTCGCGCCCGGCTCGCGCGTGCCGGCCAGCCGCAACCTGGCCAATGAGCTCGGCATTTCGCGCAACACCGTGCTGGCCGCCTACGAACAGCTGCAGGCCGAGGGCTTCCTGCATGCGCGGGTCGGCTCGGGCAGCTACGTGGCCGATATCGGCAACCGCCTGCCCGCGCCGCCCAGGGTCGGCGTCGTGCCGGTCGCACCGCTGTCGGACTATGCGCGCCGCGCCCTCAATGCCAGCGATGGCGCGTTCGTGCCGGGCCATGAGCACAAGGGCCTGCGCTACAACCTCCAGTATGGCGTGCCGCTGACCAATCCGGCCCTGGCCAGTGCCTGGCGCCGCGAGATCAACCGCGCCGTCGAGCGCGCCGAGTTCGACTACCCCGACGCGCAAGGCCTGCCGGCCCTGCGTGAACAGATCTGCGACTACCTGGCCCGCCGGCGCGGCGTGACCGCCTCGGCCGACGACGTGCTGGTCATCTCGGGGACGCAGCAAGCCTTTGCACTGGCATCGCGGGCGCTGCTCGACGACGGCGACTCGGTGGTGCTCGAGGATCCCCACTATCGCGGCGCGCGGCAGATCTTCGCTGCCTATG
This sequence comes from Dokdonella immobilis, assembly GCF_900115085.1. GTDB lineage: Bacteria > Pseudomonadota > Gammaproteobacteria > Xanthomonadales > Rhodanobacteraceae > Dokdonella > Dokdonella immobilis. The sequence continues at coordinate 18,948 of NZ_FOVF01000037.1, forward strand.
GGGCTCGCGTGCGTGGCGTGCGTGTCGATGACGAGGGTCTCGTTCCCTCTGCCCTGCCGAACCAGGCGCGGCTCGCCGTGGTGACGCCCTCGCATCAATTCCCGACCGGCGCCTTGCTGCCCCTGGCCCGACGCATGGAACTGCTCGAGTGGGCCGCACGGCAGCACTGCTGGATCATCGAGGACGACTACGACGGCGAATTCCGCTTCGGCGGACGACCCTTGGCCGCGCTGAAATCGCTCGATCGCGACGGGCGCGTCATCTACATCGGCAGCTATTCGAAAACGCTGTTTCCGGCACTCCGGCTGGGCTACATGGTCCTGCCGGCCTCGCTGCGCGAGGCATTTCGCGCGGCGAAATGGCTGGAAGATCGCGGCAGCAATACCCTGGAACAGGCCGCACTCGCGCATTTCATGGCCACTGGCGGTTTCGAGCGGCACTTGCGCCGAGCGGCACAGAGTCTGCGTGCGCGCCGGGCGGCGATGCTGGCTGGCCTGCGCAAGCACGCCGGCGAGGCGCTCGAAGTGGTCGACTCGAACGCCGGCATGCATCTGACCGCCTGGCTCAGGTCCGGCACCCACGCCGATTGCGAGCGGCTGGCCGCGCATGCGCGCGAACGCGGGCTGGGTCTCTACACGGTGGCGCCATATTCGCTGCGCACCGCGGCACGGCCCGGGCTGCTGCTGGGCTACGCCGGATTGCCACCGGCCGACATCGAAGCGGCCCTGCGCCTGCTGGGTCGCTGCCTGCGCGAGACCGGGTTGCTGGCTTGATCGCGAGGGCGGCGCCCCGATATCTCTGCGTAATCAACGCCAAGGCCTCATAATGGCCGGCCAACGCCGATGAAATTGCCGAAGACTGTCTCGACATGAGTGGCTATAGCTCAACCTCAGAACCGGTCCGCTTCGAGCGCGACTGCCCGGCGGTGATGGTGCCGCAGGGCGACAGCGTGACCCTGCCCGCCGGACAGGCGGGCTACATCACCCAGGCGCTCGGCGGCAGCTTCACGGTCTTCGTCGACGGCAACCTGTTCCGCATCGCCGGATGCGACGCCGACGCGATCGGCAAGACACCGCCGGCGCCGCTCGAGCTGCCGCCCGATGCCGCCGACGCCGATGTCGAGAAACTGGTCTGGTCGCAATTGCGCACCTGTTTCGATCCCGAGATTCCGATCGATATCGTCGAGCTTGGCCTGGTCTACGACTGCGATCTCGAAAAGACCGAGGATGGCCAGCGCAAGGTCAACGTGCGCATGACCCTGACCGCACCGGGCTGTGGCATGGGCGAGATCCTCGTCGAGGACGTGCGCAGCAAACTCGAGATGATTCCGACCGTCAGCGAGGCCGACGTCGACCTCGTGTTCGACCCGCCGTGGAATCACAGCATGATGTCGGACGCGGCGAAGCTTGAAACGGGGATGTTTTAGACGCGGTGTCGGAGTTGCCTGGCGGGATCCGTTCCCGCTGTCCGATGCCCTGCCGACGGCGATGACCGAGGCTTGCCTTGCTTTTCCCGCCGGCGGGAGAAGCACTCGGTTATGAGCATTAGCGCGGTTTCCCTCTCCCCTCGGGAGAGGGTGGCCCGCAGGGTCGGGTGAGGGTTCGGACTTGCCGCTGGTCTGGTTATCCCGTGCCGCGCATGCCCTGCCCCTCCCAGATGAGAGGGGCGGGCCGGGCTTATTCCGCGGCAGCAGGTGGCTCGCCGGGCGGCGTTTCGAGTTCGCCGGAGATGGGCGCGGTGCCTCCGAGGTCGGCGTCGCTGGCGTCGTCATCCGGTGACTCGTCGTCGATCGCGTCGAGGCGGACCAGGCCGACCAGGTTCTCATCCTCGGGTAGACGGATCAGGGTCACGCCCTGGGTATTGCGGCCGACCTTGGCAACCTCGGCGGCGCGTGTGCGGACCAGGGTGCCCTGGTTCGAGATCAGCATCAGTTCGTGTTCTTCGGTGATCTGCACGGCCCCGACCAGGGCGCCGTTGCGTTCCGAGCACTGGATGCCAATGACACCCTGGGTGCCGCGACCCTTGCGCGGATACTCGGCCAGTTCCGTGCGCTTGCCGTAGCCGCGTGCGGTGGCGGTGAGGATGTCGCCATCACCATCGCGCACGATCAGGCTGACCACCTTTTCGCCCTTGGCCAGGCGCATGCCGCGCACGCCGGTGGCGGTGCGGCCGGTCGAGCGCACGGTGTTCTCGTCGAAGCGCACGGTCTTGCCGTTCGAAGCGAACAGCAGGATGTCGCTTTCGCCGTTGGTCATCTGCACGTCGACCAGGGCATCGTCGTCGGCAAGGCCGATTGCGATCTTGCCCTTCTGCAACTGGTAGGCGTACTCGGTCAGCGGCGTCTTCTTGACCGTGCCGTTCTCGGTCGCGAAGAACACGAACATATCCTCGGAATATTCGTGCACCGGCAGGATCGCCTGGACCTTCTCGCCTTCCTGCAAGGGCAGCAGGTTGACGATCGGCTTGCCGCGCGCGTTCGGGCCGGCATCGGGCATCTGGTAGACCTTGAGCCAGTACACACGGCCGGTGCTGGTGAAGGTCAGCAGGGTGTCGTGGGTATTGGCGATCCACAGGTGCTCGACGAAATCCTCGTCCTTCAGCGCCGAGGCCGAGCGGCCCTTGCCACCACGCCTCTGCGCACGATAGATGCTTGCCGGCTGGCGCTTGGCATAGCCGGTATGCGACAGCGTGACGACGACGTCCTCGGGCTCGATCAGGTCGAGCATGTCGAGCTCGTCGAGGTTGGCCTGGATCACGGTGCGTCGCGCGTCGCCGAACTCTTCCTTCAGCGAAACCAGTTCCTCGCGGATGACCGCCAGCAGACGGGCCGGATCCTCGAGGATCTCGATCAGGGCGAGGATCGTCTTCAGCAACTCCTTGTATTCGTCGGTGAGCTTTTCCTGCTCGAGACCGGTCAGGCGGCTCAGGCGCATTTCGAGGATCTGCTGGGCCTGCGTCTCCGAAAGCTGGTAGCCGTCCTCGCCGAGGCCGACGCCCGCATCGAGCTTCTCGGGCTTCGACACATCGGCGCCAGAGGCCGACAACAGCGAGCGGACCAGGCCCGGCTCCCAGCGCCGCGCCAGCATGCGCTGCTTGGCTTCGTCGCTCGAGGCGGAGGTCTTGATCAGCTCGATCATCTCGTCGATGTTGGCCAGCGCGACGGTCAGGCCTTCGAGGATGTGGGCGCGATCGCGGGCCTTGCGCAGATCGAAGATCGTGCGCCGGGTGACCACTTCGCGGCGATGGCGGATGAACGCCTCGAGGATCTCGCGCAGGCCGAGCGTGCGCGGCTGGCCGTCGACCAGGGCGACCATGTTGATGCCGAAGGTCACCTGCAACTGGGTCTGCTGGTAGAGGTTGTTGAGCAGGACGTCGCCCATGGCGTCCTTGCGCACCTCGATGACCACGCGCATGCCGTCCTTGTCGGACTCGTCACGCAGCTCGGAGATGCCCTCGATCTTCTTTTCCTTGACCAGCTCGGCGATCTTCTCGATCAGGCGTGCCTTGTTCACCTGGAACGGCAATTCGCTGACGATGATGGTCTCGCGGCCATTGGCCTCGACTTCGACCTCGGCCTTGGCCCGCACGAGGATGCGGCCACGCCCGGTGCGGTAGGCCTCGACGATGCCGGCCGAGCCGTTGATGATGCCGGCAGTCGGGAAATCCGGCCCCGGCACGATCTGCATGAGGTCCTCGAACGAGAGATCGGGATCGTCGATCAGGGCGATGCAGGCGCCGAGTACCTCGGAAAGATTGTGTGGCGGCACGTTGGTCGCCATGCCGACGGCGATGCCGGCCGAGCCGTTGACGAGCAGGTTCGGAATGCGCGCCGGCAGTACGCTCGGCTCGAGTTCCTTCTCGTCGTAGTTGGGCTGGAAATCGACGGTTTCCTTGTCGATGTCGGCGAGGAGTTCGGAACTGAGCCGGTGCAGGCGGCACTCGGTGTAGCGCATCGCCGCGGCGTTGTCGCCATCGACCGAGCCGAAGTTGCCCTGGCCGTCGATGAGCATGTAGCGCATCGAGAAGTCCTGCGCCATGCGCACGAGGGCGTCGTAGATCGACGAATCGCCATGCGGATGGTACTTGCCCATGACGTCGCCGACCACGCGCGCGCACTTGACGAAGGGCCGGTTCCAGACCGTGCTCGACTCCTGCATCGCGTACAGAATGCGTCGATGCACGGGCTTGAGGCCATCGCGCACATCGGGCAAGGCACGCCCGACGATGACGCTCATCGCGTAGTCGAGATAGCTCTGCCGGACCTCGTCTTCGATATTGACGCGTATGACTTCTTTGGCGAACTCAGCCATTGAGTATTTCTTCCATACAAATCAGGAATTTACGATCGCTGCCATGATCGCTTCTTGACGCCGGATTGGCCGCGGCGAAAACACGAAATATTACCACGAAATGACCTGCCCTGGCTGGTTTTGCCGGGGGCCGGGCGACGCCGAATTCCACGTGCGGACAGGGCGCCGGCGCGAGCGACCGGCCCGGGGACAAGGAATGGCCGCGCGGAACCCGCCCGCTGCCGCCGCAGGAGCCCGTCAGTCAGTCCGCGCGATGCCGGTAGATCCAGAATCGCGATGCGGAGAAGTTGACCGCGAATCCGCCGAGCGAACCGATCGCGACGCCGAGGGCCGGCAGGCGATGGACCAGGGCGTAGTGGTAGACCAGCCACGAATAGATCGAAAAATTGACCGCGAATCCACCGCACATCGCGAGCACGTAGCGCGACCATTCTCCGAACCGCCCGTAGTGCCTGACTCCGCGAAAGGTGAACCGGCGGTTGAACAACCAGGTGGCCGTGGCGGCGGCGAGAAACGAGAGCAGGCGCGACGCATAGCGGTTGGCATCGAACGCCGACACGAGGAACTGGACGAGCCCGGCATCGACCAGGAAACCGATGAAGCCGCCAACGCAGAACAGGACGACCTGGCGCATGCCGGCTGCCGTCAGTGCTGTGAGCCGGATCGGTGCGAGGGCACGTCTGGCCGCCGTCGGCTCAAGCGAACAGCGCCCGCATCGAATTCCCGTCGGGATGCTCGATCACGCCGCGTTCGGTGACGATGGCGTCGATCAGGCCGGCCGGGGTGACGTCGAACACGGGATTCCAGGCGACGGCGCCTTCGACCACGGTGCGCTGGCCGGCATGCGAGAGCAATTCGTGCGGGTCGCGCATCTCGATCTCGATGTCGGCGCCCGACGCGGTGGCCATGTCGACGGTCGAGGCCGGCGCCACGACCATGAACTTGACGCCGTGATGGCGGGCGACGATGGCGAGTTGGTAGGTGCCGATCTTGTTGGCGACGTCCCCGTTCGCCGCAATGCGGTCGGCGCCGACCACGACCCACTGCACCTGTCCGGATTTCATCAGGTGGGCGGCCGCAGAATCCGAGACCAGGGTCGCCGCAATGGCATCGTGCCCGAGTTCCCACATGGTCAGCCGCGCCCCCTGCAGCCACGGTCGCGTCTCTCCCGCGAACACGCGGGTGATGGCGCCGCTGCTGACGCCGGCGCGGATCACGCCAAGCGCGGTGCCGTAGCCGGCGGTGGCCAGCGACCCGGTGTTGCAATGGGTGAGTACACCGACGTTCTCGCCAAGCAGGCCCGCGCCGAGTGCACCCATGTGCCGGTTGGCGGCCAGGTCCTCGTCCTGGATGCGCTGCGCTTCGGCTTCGAGTGCTTGCGGGTCGGCGTCGGTCGCCGCTGCTCGCTGCATGCGGTCAAGCGCCCACATCAGGTTGACCGCGGTCGGTCTCGCCGCGCGCAGGAGCGGCAAGGCAGAGTCGATGGCATTGCGTCCGCGCCGGGCGGCGAGGACCACGCCCCAGGCCGCGGCAATGCCGATCGCCGGCGCCCCGCGCACGACCAGGTCACGGATGGCCTGGGCGACTTCTTCGGGGGTCGTGCAATCGAGGTAGTCCTCGGCGAATGGCAGCTTGCGCTGGTCGAGCAGGCGCAGGCGATCGCCGCGCCAGAGCACGGAGCGGACAGTGTCGTGGGCGTTGGTATCGTTCATGCCGACAGGATAACCGAGTGTCGACCCGCGTCAGAACTGCGGCGTCTCGTGGCCGGGTCCAATCCCGGCAAGCAGGCCCTGGGCGAGCCTGCGGGGGGTTCGACGCTCGCCGAAACCCCCGCGGAGCGATCAATGCGGCACGCCGGAGACCTGGATCGTCTGCAGGGCGTCGAATGGACGCTCGAGTTCGAAGCCCTCGCCGACCACGAGCAGGCGGTCGGCATCCGGCCTGTCGCCGCCATCGACCAGGCCGATACCAGCCTGCATCGCCGAGGGCTCAAGCAGGACCTGCGACCAGGAGGCCGGCTGGCCAGGGCTTGAAACGCTGAGCAAGGCGACTCTCGATTGACCGGCGAAGACGAGCGCGAGCGCGAAGCGGTCGCCGCTCGCGGTCGCCCCCTTGGCGACGGTCATGACGGGTCCGAACGGCACGCTGTCGAGATCGATCACGAGGTCATTGCCGGCATCCAGCACGGCCAACGGCACTGCGTTTCCAGCGAGGTGGCCGGCGCCGGAGTCGCCAGCCTCGAAACCGAAGCGCGAGAGCACCACGGGGGTGCTCGAGATTGCCAGATTGTCTTGTGGGCTGATGTCGTCGGAACAGCTGGCCTCGGCCCGGAAGTCGATGGTGTCGCCGGCATCCTCGGCCACCGTCGCGGAAAAAACGAAGATTGCGCTGCTGCCGACCGGAAGCTCGAGGTCCGCCTCGATGCCGCCATCGCCGGCGGCCGGACAGACGGCCTCGTTGATCGCAAGGCAGGTCCAATGCGCCGACCCCGCCGCATAGCCCACGGGCACCGGTATCGATACCGAGACCGGACCGGCGGCAACCGAACCTGCGTTGCTGATCACGACGACATGCTCCTGGGTGTCACCATAGGTCACGGAGTCCACCTGGGTGGCCACCGCCAGCGCGATTTCCGCTGGCTCCATCGCGGTCGCATCGACGGTCACGGCACTCGCATAGGAGCCGGGCACCTGGATCGAAAGCGTGTTGCTGCCGGGCGTCGTGCCGAGCGTCCAGGTTGCCGCAGACGCAAGTCCTTCAGAATCGCTGATCACACTCGATTCACTGACGCTACCGCCGCCCAGGCCGACCAGAAATTCCACGTTCGCACCTGCCACGGGCGCACCACCGGCATCGATGACGCGAACCACGGGCGCAATCGGAACCGCCTCGCCAACCAGCGCGGTCTGGCCGTCGCCAGCGATGACGATCAGCGTTGCCGGCGCACTGACCACTTCTACTGCTCCGCTGGCACTCGCATACTCGGTGCCGCTGTCGACGCCGATCGCCCTGACCTGGATCTGGTAGCTGCCGACGACATCGAACTTCGGATGCATGCCGATGACAGCCGATGCCCCAGGCAGGAGTGCGGCGATCGTATCCGGTCCGGTAGTACCGCAGAGGTTGCTGCCGCAATTCGAAAGCGGCACGGCCACGAAGACACCGGCATCCGGCGCGGTTTCAACGTCGATCGTGACCGTGCCTTCCACGACTTGCTGTTGCGAAGCTATTTCAAACTGAAGCATGACGGACTCGGGGATCGCACCGCTGCCGGCATTGACCAGGGTCGATGCGAAGCCGCTGGCCTCGACGCCACGGTCGATGCTGGCCGGCCCATCAAGATCGAGGGATGCATCTGGCGCCACCACGGTCTGGTCGAGACTCTCGCTGGCGTAGAAATTGTGCGAATGGACTCCGACCACGCTCAGTCTGACCGTGAACTGGCCGATCCGGTTGAACGTGAAGCGCCAGGCGGTGGATTCGTCATAGTCGGCGCCGATCGGAAAACCCTCGACGTCGCCGAGTTCCGCGCACAGGTCGGTCCAGCAACTTGTGGTCGACAGGATCTGGTAGTCGCCCGAGCCTGGCGTCGTTTCGAACTCGACCGTCACGTCCCCGGGCACCAGGGCTTCGTCGCCAAAGATATCGACCTGGATGCGGACCGTGTCCTCGACCTCGATCGGGTTGGCATGGGTCACCCTCATCTGATACCCAGGGGTGGCCACGCCGCGATCCGGGCTCGCCGGACCCGTGAATGTCATGCGGACGTCCTTGCCGCTGCGGATCACCTCACCGCCACCCTTCGCCACGGCCGGAGCCGAAGCGATGAGAAGCAGGAACATCATCGACAACCCGGCCGCCAGGAGCCGCTTCGCCAGGGCATGGAAGGAACTGGTCAGGATATTCATTGTGATCCTCATGATCGTTTGTCCGCCAAGCGCGTGATTCCCCTTCACCGCGACGACTTCGCGGGGACGAACCAGGGTCTGCATCGTCGAGTACCGGAAAAGGAATCCCGGATCGATGCGCTCTGTACTGAGCAATGCGCGGGCCAGTGCGCGGCAGGCTTGTGATCGGATCGACACAACCGCGACTGCGGAATGATGAATTCGTGACGAATGCACGCTATGTGCATAATCCCATTCAGCTGACGCCTCGGCTCCTCGTGAACCGTGTCACGCTATTCGGGAAGCCGCGATTCGGGCGCTGGCAGGCATGACGGTTTGCGTTCGTCCGAAGTCGACAGGAAATATGTGAGCGCATCGACACTTCGCCCGAGCGCGAACGAACCGGCCAGGTATCGATGGGTAACGGGGCACTTGAACGGGATGCGCTATCCGTGGCGACGCGGCGGCGCATCTTCAGTCGAGCAGATCGAGACCGTTGATGCGACGGGTGCGTCGGGCAAGTGCGGCGCCGATGACCTCGCGGCTGGCGTGGATACGCAGTTGCGAACGCGCCCGACTGGCGGCGGTATAGAGCCATTCGCGGGTCAGCAGCGGATGCGGCTGCTCGGGCAGCACCAGTTCGACCGTGTCGAACTCCGAGCCCTGCGCCTTGTGCACGGTCATGGCGTAGGCGCTGTCGTGGGCCGGCAATTGCGCCGGCAGCAAGGCGTGCACGTCACCATCGCGGCGGGCAAACCAGGCGCGCAGCGGTGACTCGGGCCGTTCACGGAAAAAGACCCCGACGTCACCGTTGTAGAGGCCGAGCGCATGGTGGTTGCTGGTGACCAGGATCGGCCGGCCGTGCACGAACTCGCGTTCGCCCACCGCGCCGTGCAAGGCGTTGGCAACGGTGCGGTTCAATCCGGAAACGCCTTGCGGTCCTTCGCGCAGGGCGCACAGGATCCGGTAACGGCCGAGCGCCTCGAGGGCCGCGGCCGGCGTTTCGGCCTCGGCGAGCACGCGATAGCTGTCGTGCAACTGGCGCCGCACCGCGCTCGCATCGATACGCCACGGCGCTTCCGACCAGACGATGTCGGCGCTGTCGCCGAGGATGTCGAAAACCGCCCCGGCATCCCCGGTACGGATCGCGCGGACCAGCCGGGCGATGCCCGAGGCGCCGCCGAAGCGGCGCGGCCGCTCGAGGCGGACGATGCGTTCGGCGAGCGCGCCGCGGTCGTCGCCAGCGGCCACGCGCTCGCCACTGGCCTGTCCGATCCAGCGCGCCGTTTCATCGGCGAAGCGGTTGTCCGTGTTGCAGGCCGCCAGGGCCGCGAGCACGGCGCCGTTCTCGACCGCCGGCAACTGGTCCGGATCGCCGAGCAGGACCAGGCGGCATTCGGGCTTCAGCGCACGCAACAATTTGGCCATCAGCGGCAGGTCGACCATCGAGCACTCGTCGACGACCAGCACGTCGAGATCGAGCGGACGCGCGCTATCGCGCATCGGTTGCACCGATTGGGCGTGGAAGCCAAGCAGCCGGTGCAGTGTCATCGCCTCGGACGGCAGGTCGGCGCGCTGCGCGTCGCTCAACGGCAGGCTGCGCAGGCCGAGCTGCACCGATTCGCTGAGTCGCTGCGCGGCCTTGCCGGTCGGTGCAGCCAGGGCCATGCGCAGCGGCGCGTCGGCGAAGTGCCGGACCAACGCGAGTACGCGCAGGGCGGTGAAGGTCTTGCCGGTGCCGGGACCGCCGCAGATGACGGTCAGCGGCGCGCGCAAGGCTGTCGCCGCTGCGACCCGTTGCCAGTCGATCTCGCCGTGGTCGGCGGATGGCAACAGGGCGTCGAGCGCCGCGGCCACATCGACGGCAGGCGGCAGGCCGGCAACCGCGAGTGCGCGCGCACGCAGCGCCGCCTCGATCTCGCGCTCGTAGCGCCAGTATCGCCGCAGCCAGGCGCGGCGACCCTCGACGACGATCGGTGCCTGGCTGTCTGCCGGTCCGATGAAGGGCGCCTCGGGCCAATCGCCTGCGCGCAGCTGCGCGTGCCAGGCGAGAATACGACGCTCACGAGCCGTGCTCTCGCCGGGGCTCGACCAATCGTCGAGCAAATCCGGCGTGAAGCAGCTGTGCCCGCGTGCGGTCGCCCAGCTGGCCAGGGCGGCCAGATGCAGGGCCGCCTCGTCGCTGCCCGGCCAGATCGAGCGAAACGCTTCGATGAGGGCGGCATCGAGCGCACTGAATCCGTCCTCGCGAATGTCGTCGAAGGCATTCATGACCGGTCTCCGTCGCACCAGGCATCGAGCGCGTCGACCAGCGCTGCGGGCGGGCGGTCGTGGTGGATGCCGGCGGCATCACCCTCGCGCATGCCGCGCACGAACAGGTACAGGGCGCCGCCGACGTGATGCTCGTAGTCGTAGGCAGCGCCGAGGCGCGTGCGCAGGAAGCGCTGCAGGGCGACCAGATAGATCAGGTATTGCAGGTCGTAGTCGCTGGCGCGGATCGCCGCCGGCAATCGTTCGGGCGCATAGTCTCCGCGCGAGGAGCCGAGCAGGTTGGTCTTGTAGTCGACCACGTAGTAGCGGCCCTGCCAGCGCAGGACCAGGTCGATGAAGCCGGTCATCAGACCGCGTATGCCGGAACGACGCGAGACCAGCTCGCCGCGTTCGCGCGCATGCGCGGGATGCCCAGCCAGCAGTTCCTCGAACACTTCGAGTCGTGCCCCGCCGAGCGGAAACAGGAACTCGAGTTCGGCCAGGAACTCGCCACGCTCAAGGGCCATCAGGCGCAGTCCCGATCCGGCAACCAACTCGCTGCGCACGCTGGCGCGGGCGATCGCCGCAATGGTCTCGACATCCTCGCCGACATAGCCGTGGTCGCCGCAGATACGGGCGAGATCGGCTGGCACGCCGGGCTCGGCCAGCACCTCGAAAGCCACCTCCTCGAAGACCTGATGCACGCAGTTGCCGAAATCCGCGCCGCGCGGCCATTGCGGCACCGGATCGAGCACGGGCGACGGCGACGGCGCCACGGCCGCCGCGCTGGTCTCGTCATGGTCGGCGACCGGCGCATGCTGGCCGCCGCCAAACAGGCGGCTGTAGCTCGACGTTTCAAGGCCGCGCTCGATGCGGCCATGGAACTCGGCGACGACCCGTTTCCCGGTTTCGACGGCCTCGGCCAGCGGCTCGACCGGCGGCGCGTCGGGAGCCAGCGTCTCGAGGCGGATGCAGTGGCCGGAGCGGGCCACCAGGGCTTCGAGCGCCGCATCGATGCGGTCGAGCTGCTCGCCGAGTCGATCGAGCATGACCGGGCCTTGCATGTCCGGTGTGCGAAACCACAACCACGCGTACGGACCGACAAGGCTCGTGCTGAAGCGGCCGGTGTTGGCCCAGGCCCAGGCCAGCCAGACCCGATGCCGCGCCCGGGTGATGGCGACATAGGCAAGACGCAGGCTTTCGGCAAACTGCTCATCGCGCTGGGCCAGCGCATGCGCGTGCCATTGCGGGCCGCCGATATCGATGCGCAGCTCGTCGCCGGCATGCCAGGCCACGGCTTCGTCGGCCTGCGTCAGCGAATCGAGCCGCTTCCAGAACGTGGCCATGGCAAACGGCGCAAAGACCACGTCGTACTGCAGGCCCTTGCTCCGATGCACGGTCAGCACCTGCACCGCACTTGCGTCATCGGCAGGTCGCAGCTGTTCGGCATGGCCGGCGCCGCGCTGCTCGTCCGCCTCGGCGCGACGCTGGCCGAGCCAGTGCAGCAGTTCGCCCGGGGTCGCACGCCGCGCCGATTCCTGCTGCAGCAGTTCGGCCAGATGCAGCAGGTTGGTGACCCGACGGCGACCGTCCCAGCGCGGCAGCAGGCGCACGGCAGCGGCCTGCACGCAATGCGCGATCGCCGCATAGGGTCCGGCGTCGAGCCAACGCTGGCGCAGCAAGGCGATCCGGGCGAGCTGGCTTTCCCACTGGCCGAGATCCTGTTGCGCTTCAAGCAAGGCCTGCAGGTCGTAGCCGAGCAGTTCGGTGGCCAGTGCCGCGCGCACGCGCGCCGCGTCGGCCGGTGCATCGAGGGCGGCCAGCAGGCGCTCGACCTCGAGCGCCTCCGCGCTGGCGTAGATGCTCGCCGCGCTGAGATAGTCGCAGGCGATATTCCACTGCGCCAGTTGCCGCGCCGCCTGTTCGGCCTGACGATTGCTCTGCACGAGCACGGCCATGCTTGGCGGCTGGCATTCGCGCTTGCGTGCCTCGCTGAGGATGCCGCGAATCTCGGCGCACACGGCGGCCAGCACGCGCTCGCTGAATGCCGGGGTCGTCCACGGCTTGCGCTTGTCCTTCTCGATGCGGTCGGGCAAACGCCATACGGTCAGGGGCGCAGCCGTGGCCAACCAGTGCGCCGAGGTCTCCCTGGCGCTCGGATAGCGGGCCGGCTCGAAGCCGATGAAGTCGACCAGGAACGGATCCTCGACACCGTCGAAGATCGCGTTAGCGGCGGCGATCAGCGGCGCGTCGGAGCGCCAGTTGTCGCGCAGCGTGTGACGGTTGGCGCCGGCATCGCGGGCCGCCGCGTGATACGTGTGGATATCGCCACCGCGAAAGCGGTAGATGGCCTGCTTCGGATCGCCGATCAGCATCAGCACGGCATCCTCGCGGGCCGCATGGATGCGCTTCAGGATCGCGTACTGCAGGGTATCGGTGTCCTGGAACTCGTCGACCAGCAGGGCCGGAATGTCGGTGGCGATCGCCTGCGCCAGGCGTGCGCCGTCGGCGCCTTCGAGGTGCGCGTGCAGGAGACCGATCAGATCGTCGAAGCCGAGCCGGCGCAGACGCTCGCGGCGTGCAGCCAGTCCCTCGCGAACGAAGGCGATGGCCGCACCGGTGAAGCGCGCCAGCAGTGCATTGCGCAGCGTTTGCGCAGCCGCCTGCACGGCCTCGACACAGGCCGACACCGCGGCAAGCTCGGCCGGTGGCCTCCAGCCGGCCTTTCTTGCCTTCTCCGACACGGCGTCGGCAATCGCGCTGGCGGCAAGCGCATCCAGAGCGCCGATGTCGACCTCGACCGCGGCATCGGCGCAGGCACGCACACAGCGTTGCATCGAGGCAACCCCGAGCGGCGTCGCCTGCGCCGACTTCAGCGTCTTTTGCGCAATGGCTTCCTGCAGCTGCTGCAGCGCGATGGCCACCTGCCCCTGGGCGAACAGGCGGCGCCAGTCGTCGAGATGGCGTTCAAGGGCGCGGCGCGACTGCTCGACCCAGGCTGGCGCATCGAGCGGGTCGATCCGAGTGGCCGGCAAGGCCAGCACCTGCGAACGTAGCAGGTCGGTGGCGAAGGCTTCCGGCGTGTCCCAGCGATCGAGCACGGCGTCGACCGCCGCGTCGGCTTCGGCGACCACGTGGCGACGCCAGAAGTCGCGCACGAGCTCATGGGCGGCCTCGTTGCCGGCGTCGTTGTCGAGTTCGAAGAACGGCAGGCCCATCGCGAAGGCATGCTCGGCCAGCAGTTGCCGGCACAGCCCATGCAGGGTCGATACGCGCGCCTCGTCGAAGCCAACCAGTGCCGCCGACAATGCGTCAATCGCAGCCCGCAGCGAAGTCATGTCGCCACGATGCATTTCGAGGATTCGATCGAGTTCGTCGGGATGCTCTGGTGCAGTCCCCTCCAGCCGCGAAATCGCCTCGGCAATGCGCCCACGCAAGCGTCCGCGCAGTTCGCGCGTCGCCGCATCGGTAAAGGTCACCACAGCAATCTCGCGCACGCTCAGGTTGCGTTCGAGCAGCAGGCGCAGATAGATCAGGGCGATGTTGAAGGTCTTGCCGGTGCCGGCGCTGGCTTCGATCAGGTGCTGCCCATCGAGCGCAAGTGTCGTGGCGTCGAGTTCGCGGCTCACGAGCGGACTTCCTCGACAACGCCGTAAAGCGGCACGAACAGCTCCCGCGCGAAGGCCTCGAAGACCTCGCCGAGGATCGACTCGTCGCGATGGCGGGCGAACAGCCGATGGTGCGGATCGGCGCTTTCCGGAAAGTCGCCCTCGGACCAGATGGCGTGGGCCGCCCGTCGCGCCTGGTCCTCGTCTCCCCGACGCTGGAAGGTGGCGGCAAACGCTTCGGCGCTGCGCCGGAAGGCTGGCAAGGCCTGGCGCAAGCCGCGATCGCGCCAGGCCAGCAGGTCACGAACCCATGTCCCCGGCTGGCCGAGCGAACCGAGCCGGAACGCCTCCAGCTGTCCCTTGGCGAAGCCGATCGCGAACGCCGGCAGGTTTGTCTCCGTGCTCCCGAGCAGGGCGCGCTCGAGCGCGAGGCGGGCCAGGTCGATGCCGCGGATCCGGCCCGGTCGGGCGAGCAGCAGGGCCGGATGGCCGTCCGCGGTGCTCACCCGATGGCGGACCATGCCGGTCAGGCGCACACGCAGATCGTCGAACCCGATGCTGCGGGCTTCAGCCACGTCCGCGTCGAACGGGCCGCCCAGCAGATGCTGCGCCTTCAGCTCGAGTGCCGCGACCTGCTCGACCAGTTCTTCCCAGGACTGCGCGCCGACCGTGCCAAGCGGAAACCGCCCTTCGCGCTGGACGCGATGCAGATTCGGTCGTGATGGCGTTGGTCCGAGCAGGCGGTCGGCCAGTTGGTAGCGGCCGAGCCGGTCGAGCGTGAATGCCTCGATATCCTCGTCGCGCTCGGCCTCGACCATGTCCAACGGCAGTTGCTGGCGAAAGTAGGCGCGCACAGGATGGGCGAGCCAGGCGAGCAGCACATCGATGTCGAGGTCCGTCCATTCGTTCGCCGGCGCAATCTCGATGGCCTGCAGGTCCTGCAGCGTGGCCGGCAGCCCACCCGCCGGCACGAACGGCGCAGGTTCGATCCAGCCCCCGCCCTGCAGCCGCGCCGCGCTCCACCAGCGCTGGTCGTAGCTCGGCGAGGGCGAACCGGCGCGAAAACATTCGGCCGCGAACGGATGCATCGGATGCCGACGAAGGATGGCGGCGCGTGCCTCGGGCCATGCCTGCGCGCCATAGGCGGCCGCGAGAAAACCGGTCAGTTCCTCGACCAGGGGCGAAGGTGGGTTCGCCGCACCGGTCCTTGCGTCACGATCGACGTGGCTGAGAATGAACACATCGCGCGCGGCGATCAGGCTTTCGAGGAACAGGAATCGATCGTCCTCGCGGATGCTGCGGTCGCCGGCGCGCGGATATCGGCGCATCAGGTTGAAACCGGCCGGCGCCTGCCGGCGTGGAAACTCGCCGGCATCGAGGCCGAGCACGCAGACCACCCGGTGCGGGACGTTGCGCATCGGCACCATGCCGCAGAAGGTGATACCGAAGCGGCCACCGCGCGAGGCGCGTGGCGCGGCGATCTGCGCATCGAGTGCGCTGCGCACGACGGCGAAATCCAGCGTCTCGTCGCCGAGCCAACGTGAGGCCTCGTTGCCGAGCGCGGCGATCGCCTCGCGCAGGTCGCCGATCGCCGCGGTCTCCAGTGGATCGCCGCCTTCGCCGTCGAACAGCGCTTCGAGCCGCTCGATCAGCCAGCGTTTCCAATTCCCGGCGCTGCGCGGCGTGGCAAGGCCGGTGCGCGTGCGCGCGAGCGCATCGACGAAACGGGCGAACTCGCCGAGCCATTGGGCCGGGCTGCCTTCGACATTGCTCGCCGGCACCACATCGGCCAGCATCACCGCGTCGTCGCCGAGCGCATGGCCGAGCAGCAGCCGGTTGAAGCCGAAGCGCCAGGTGGTTTCTTCGATCGCCGCGGCGCCGAGCGCGGCGCGGAAATCGGCATCGAGGCCCCAGCGGATGCCACTGTCGGCGATCCAGGTGCGCAGCCAGTCCTGGGCTTCGCCATCGAGCTCGAAACGGCGCGCGATCGCCGGTTCGGCGAGGAAGCCGAGGATCTCGCTGACCGCGAAGCGGCTTTCGCCGAGGGCGAGGATGCGGGCGAAGGCATCGATCAGCGGGTGGGTCGCGCGCAGGGCGACATCGCTGATGCGGTACGGAATCGCCAGCGGATCGTCGCGGTCGCCGAACACGGCCGCGACGAAGGGCACGTACTCCTCGATGCGCGGCGACATGACCACGATGTCGTGCGGCTTGAGATCATCGAGCGTCTCGAACAGGCGCAGCAGCGCATCGCGCAGGACTTCGACTTCGCGGCGCCGGCTCGGGCAGCCGTGCACCTGCAGTGATGGCACCGTGTCGACCGGCGGCGGCGGGGCATGGTCCGGATCGAGCAGGAGGATGCCGGTCTGCAGCCAGCCGAGCAGCCCGGTCGATGGCGGCGCCGCAAAGGCGTCATCGTCGTGGACCACCAGCTCGGGCGCGTGGATGGCCTTGAGGTATTCGCGGCCAATGCCGCCCCACGATGCGAGCAAGGGATGGCCAGACTCGAGGTGCGCCTCGTCCTCGCGCCGGCCATGGTGGTTCCACAAGCGGCGCTGGCGGACCTGCTCGCGCGCCGAGACGATCTCGCCCCAGTAGTCGAGGCAGGGGTTGGGCTGATAGAAGCGCAGCGGCACGCGTTGGGCCAGGCCCAGGAAGAACTCGAGCAGGAGCGGCGGCAGATGGGCCGCGCCGAAGATGCTGAGGCCGCGTTCGAGGCGGGCCGGGACCGGCGCGCCATCGAGCAGGCTGCGCAGGACCTCCTGCATGAGGCTGGCGCGATCGGCCTCGTCGACCCCCGCGGCCAGTGCGCGCCAGAGATCGGCCTGCCAGCGCTCGTCGGTATCATCGAGAACGAGGCGCGCGCGTTGCCAGGCGCGAATCCAGTTCGGCCGGGCCATCGTGTATTCATCGAAGGTCTGGGCCAGGGTGGCGGCGAGCTGGTGGCGCTGGCGCGGCTCGCCGGCGGCACCGAGGTAATGGCGGACGGGACCGAATTCGGCCCGCTGAGCACAGGCCGGCAGTGCCGCGTAGATGCGCCAGCTCAGCGCCTCGCGCGAAAACGCCGATTCGCGCGGCAAACGCTCGGAGACTTCGCGCAGCACCTCCCAGGCAAACGTCGAGGGCAGCGGAAACTCGACGTTGGCGGCGATGCCGCAGCGCGCGGCGATGCGTTCCTGCAACCAGCGGCCAAGGGCCGGATGCGCGACGACAACGACGTGCGGGCGCAGTGGATCATCGTTGCCCGCGCTGGCGAGATCGTCGATCAGGCGATCGGCGAGCAGCTCGAGCCGGTTTCCATGGATGAATTGCGCTGCCTGCATGCCCTGCCTGCCCGACTCCCGGATAAACGAGTTTGCCATGCGCCGCGAACTCGCGCCCGAGGGCCGGCTACACTGGCGTCCCGGATTTGAGCGCCGACGATTCGCAAAACCTGCGAATCGCCCGCCGTATCGCCATATCGAACCAAGCTGACGATGCCCGCCTCCCGTTTCCAAGCCGTCGCGTTGACGCTGGCCGCACTGGCAGCGGAATCGGCCACGGCCACGACACCGACCTACGAAGCGGAACCGGTGCTCGGCGCGACCACGCTCGTGCGACCCGCGTTGATGTCAGGCCCGGGCTTCGAAGTCGATCCGCATGTCGAGATCCGCGGCTACATGGCGCACTTCACCCTCGACACGCCGGTCGGTCCGCTGCAGGCTGAAAGCGTCGAGATCCTCGCCGATCGCATCGCCGAACTGCCGGCCCTCGAGGCGCTCGACAAGGTCAGCCAGTCCGACGCATTTCTCGGCGCGGCCGGCGACTCGGCGCAGCAGACGGCGCGCGGCATCGGCCAGGTCTTGCGCCATCCGATCGCCACGCTGAAAGGTATTCCGGCTGGCGTCGCCCGCTACTTCGGCAAGCGCATCGGCAAGTTCGGCCGCCAAGCGCAATCGTTGTCCGATCGTACCGCGCGCGAATTCGGCAGCAGCGGCAATCCGTATCCGCGCGCCGACGGGCCGATGACCGAAGCGCGCGCCATCGATCGCCGCGAAGCGGCGGCGCGCGATCCGGCCAGCGGCAAGGCCTGGTACGAGCGCGCCGGCGCCGAGGCCGGGCGCGAACTCAAACGCCAGGTCAAGTATGGCCAGGTCCGCCGCGAACTGGCCGAACGGCTCGGTATCGATCCCTACACGAGCAATCCCTATCTCGCCGAGCGCCTCGACCAACTGGCCTGGGCCGGATCCGGCGGCCGCTTCGTCGCCAGCACCGCGATCGGCTCGATCGGCGGCGTCGGCGGACTCGCCGTGGCCTACGGCGGCCGGCTCAATGAAATCGTCTGGAAACTCGACCCGGAACAGATTCGCGAGCGCAATGCGCGACTGCTGAAACGGCATTGCCACGACGAACTGCTGATGCGCGAGTTCCTGCGCCGCGGCGTCTTCACGCCAACCCTGCAGACCGCCCTGGTCGACGCGCTCGACGCGCTGCAACCGCGCAGCGGTGGCGATGCCCTGCTCGAACTCGCCATGTCGGTGCACTCCGAACTCGAGGCCCGCTACCTGGTCAATTCGCTGGCCCTGGTCGTCGATCGGCTCGGCCCGCGTGCGCACGGCGGCACGCTGGTCATCGTCGGCGCCGGCCTCGCCTACGACAGCAACGACGGCGAACGCCTGCTGCCGCTACCGGTCGACTATCTGGCCTGGACCGACGAAGTGGCCGGGTTCATCGACCGCGGCGACTTCCGCGACCCGCGCAAGACCGTGGCCATCACCGGCACGGCCACGCCGCGCAGCCTGCGCGAACTGACCGAGCGTGGCTGGAGCATCGAAACGGGATTGCGCGGGAACGAGGAGAACCTCGCCCTGGCCGGGCCGGATCGCAGCTGCCGGCCCGTTCCGGACGAGACCACAAGCCACTGCTGAGCGGCGGCTGTCCAGCGTCGGCAACGCTCCCGACCTGCGACAACAGCCGCGCCTTCAGCGCCGCCTGCGCACCGACGTCGGCGCCGGCACCGGGCCCGCCCGCTTCGGTGCCGGCCTGGTCCGATTCGCAGCCAGCCAGATCCGGTGCCGCGCACCCTTGTTGCCATGCGCGCGCACCGTCACCTCATCGACCTCGAAGCCGACCTGGCGCAGGCGCTCGACGAATTTCCGGTCCGGATGTGCCGACCAGACAGCGAGCACGCCGTGGCCACGCAGCGCAGCCTTCGCTGCCGCGAGTCCCGGCACCGAATACAGCCAGTCGTTGCCGGCCTGGGTCAGTCCGTCCGGACCGTTGTCGACATCGAGCAGGATCGCATCGAATGCGCCGCGTGCGGCGCGGATCAGCGCGCCCACATCGGCTTCGACGAGGTCCACGCGTGGATCATCGAGCGGCCTGCCGGCATGGGCGCCGAGCGGACCGTGATTCCAGCGCACGACCTCGGGCACGAGTTCGGCGACCTGCAGCCGGGCCGTCGCTCCCAGTATTTTCAGCGCCTCGGCCAGGGTGAAGCCCATGCCGAGCCCGCCGATCAGGATGCGCGGACTGGCCACGGCGGCGATCCGCTCGCAGGCGATCCGCGCCAGCGCGTCTTCCGAACCATGCATGCGCGTCGACATGAGATCGCCGCCGCCGGCGATCTTGATCGAAAAATGTTCGCCATCCTCGAACAGGCGCAGCTCGCCGCCGCCCGGCACCTGCGCGGTTTCGAGCAGGCCGAAGCGCTTCATCGGGCCACGACCATGAACGCTGTGCGCAGGGTGGCGGGCGCGAGCCCGCAGCGGCACTCACTCCGCCGCATCGAATTCATCGCGATAAAGCAGGTCGGGCATGTGCATGACGATGCAGTGGATCGCTCCCGCATTGTTGATGATCGAGCTGCAATCGACATCGACGATCGCGTAACCGGGAAGTGCAGCCTGGTAAGCCGCCAGGGCCTGGGCATTGCGCGTGGTTTCGCCGTCGAAGTGGCAGATCAGGACGACGTTGTTGACGGTGACCGAGTTGGTGTAGGTGTAGTGCGTGCCGCCGCTGCGCCATCCCGGCGTCCGGTACACCGTGTAGCCACGCCCCTGCATCAGGCTCGCCGTTGCATCCGTGACCGCCTTCGGCACGCCGCCGCCCTCGCCCGCAGCGTACTCGCCGATCAGGACCTTGGTGTCGCTGAGCGGAAACATCCACATGTCGATGTGCTGGGTCGAGTCGTAGCTGCTCGGGAACGGATCGGTCAGGGTCACATCGAGCCCTTCGTAGGCCGCGAAGTAATTCCTGATCTGGATTTCGCTCAAGCCGGGGTTCTCGTTGACGATGAGCCGCGTCATGTAGGCATCGCGCGTGCTGAACAGATGGAAGTTGCCGCCGCCATGGACGAGCGGAAGCGCATAGACCGGCTCACCGAGCTGTGCGCCGAATACCGATGGAAACAGGTTGTCGTTCGGTCGCGGCCGGTTGTAGGTGTGGTCGACGATCGCGCGCCGGCCGGAGTCGTTGATGAAGCGCGGGCCGTAGTCGCGCATCCACACCGAGTCGGTGGTCGCGACGATGAAATGCACGTGGTCGAGGTCGGCGCCGCCGCCCTGCAGCACGCTGCTTGCCGAAGCCTGCTGGCTGGCCCCGCTGACCACGACCCAGACATCGGACGGCGGCGTAGCCGTGGTCAGCGGCACGACCATCTCGGTCTGCAAGTCGTTGTAGCTGCCCCAGCGGATCAGGATGCCGGCGTTGGCTTCGTATTCGGCCTGGGCGCGGACCGGACCGGCCGGCGCGACCCGCGGCTGGTCGGGGACCAGCAGCCTGGGAAGACCCACTTCCCCGGGCGCGAGATTGCGCGGCAGCCGCACCGGGTCGTCATCGCGGATCGTTGCCAGGTAGGCCGGATCGGCGCGTTTCATGGCTGCGCCGAGATCGGCCATTGCGAACAGGCCGAACAGAACGACCCCGATGATTGCGCGTCTGAGCATCGCTTGTACTCCCCTGGACCGATGAGCAGTCTAGCGGCCCTGCCGCCTTTCTGCCGCACCCTGCCCGGGTCCCGGTAGGCTTCGCGGCCGCTTTCGAGGACACTACGCTTCTTTCGCCGAAGAAAACGCCATGGATTCCGCAACCCGCGAACGCCTCGCCAGCGAACTCGAATCGATCCGCGAACAGGGCCTGTTCAAGACCGAACGCATCATCGCCACCCCGCAGTCGGCCGCGATCCGCACCACCGACGGGCGCGAAGTGCTGAACTTCTGCGCCAACAACTACCTCGGCCTGGCCGACAACGCCGAAGTGATCAAGGCGGCCAAGCTGGCCCTCGACACCCACGGCTTCGGCCTCGCCAGCGTGCGCTTCATCTGCGGCACCCAGGACCTGCACAAGCAGCTCGAGGCGCAGATTTCCGAGTTCTTCGGCACCGAGGACACGATCCTTTACACGAGTTGCTTCGATGCCAACGGCGGCCTGTTCGAGACGATCCTCGGCGAGCAGGACGCGGTGATTTCGGATGCGCTCAACCATGCCTCGATCATCGACGGCATCCGCCTGTGCAAGGCCGAACGCCGGCGCTACGCCAACAGCGACATGGCCGAACTCGAAAAGCACCTGGTCGAGACGAAAGACAAGCGCACGCGCCTGATCGCCACCGACGGCGTGTTCTCGATGGACGGCTACATCGCCAAGCTCGACGAGATCGTCGCCCTGAAGAAGAAATACGGCGCCCTGCTCATGGTCGACGATTCGCACGCGACCGGCTTCGTCGGCCCGAACGGGCGCGGCTCGGCCGAACTGCACGGCGTCATGGACGAGGTCGATATCTATACCTCGACCCTCGGCAAGGCCCTCGGCGGCGGCTCCGGCGGCTTCACCACCGGCCGTCGCGAGATCATCGACCTCCTGCGCCAGCGCTCGCGCCCGTACCTGTTTTCGAACACCCTGCCGCCGCCACTGGTCGCCGCCAGCATCAAGGTCTTCGAGATCCTTTCGCGCTCGAACGCGCTGCGCGACAGGGTCGAAGCGAACGCGAAGCACTTCCGCCAGCGCATGAGCGAAGCCGGCTTCGACCTGCGCCCCGGCAACCACCCGATCGTCCCGGTCATGCTCTACGACGCCAAGCTCGCCCAGCAGTTCGCCAGCGCCCTGCTCGAGGAAGGCATCTACGTGATCGGCTTCTTCTACCCGGTCGTCCCGCAAGGCCAGGCCCGCATCCGCACGCAGATGAGCGCGGCGCATTCGATCGTGCAGATCGATCGGGCGGTCGATGCCTTCATCAAGGTCGGCAAGCAACTCGGCGTGATCTGATCGCGCTCGGCCACGCACGCGGTGGCAGGCGCGCCCTGCGCCGGGGATTTCGGGGGTCGCCATGTGGCGTGCGTGCCCGGATGCCCGCGAATGTCGCGGGCTACGTGAATCTCGTGGCGCACAATTCCGCTCGCCGTGGTCCCTGCCGTTCGACGGGTTCAGGACAGGCCGGACTTCGTTCGGGCGGGGACCCAGTGACTGTGCTTGTCGCTCTGTTCGGCATCGCTTCGCGGCGCATTCGTGGAGTTAAGAGCAAAGCTTTCACTCGCCTTCGGCGAGCGAGTCACTTTCTCTTGCGTGGCCAAGAGAAAGTAACCAAAGAGAAGGCCACCCCAATGCAGCGGTCTCCGGGCATCCTGCCCTGCGACTTCGCGCAGCGGCTCCGGGGTTGGCTGACAGTCCATCCGTGGACTGGCAGCCAACTGGCTCGCCTCCCTGCGAGCCACCCTGCGGGCCTTTTCTCCGCCGCTGCGCCACTGCATAGGGGCCCCATTCACTGCGCATCCTGCGCAGCCAAGACGGAGCAGATCCCCGCAAGCATGCAACTGGTCCGTCGCCGCGGCTCTTGCTCTTCCTTCTCCCGCCAGGCGGGAGAAGGTGCCGCAGGCGGATGAG
>NZ_FOVF01000024.1 GCF_900115085.1 Dokdonella immobilis
AATACCGACCCGCCCGATGCCGGCAGCGGCCCGTTCAGTCAATACCTCTACGACGACGCCGGCCACCTGCTCGGCGAATACACCGACAGCGGCGAACTGATCTCCGAGCACGTCTGGCTCGACGACACCCCGGTCGCCCTGATCAAGCCCAGCGAATGGGCCGCCAGCCACGGCGGCCAGAGCACCGGCAACGTCGCCGTCTTCGCCGTCGAGCCCGACCACCTCGACACCCCGCGGCTCATCGCCAACGCCAGCCACCAGACCGTCTGGCGCTGGGATTCGAGCCCGTTCGGCGACACGCCAGCCAACGAAGCACCGAGCAGCCTGGCCAGCTTCAGCTACAGCCTGCGGTTTCCGGGGCAGCAGTACGACCCGGAGACGCAGAGTCACTACAACTACTTCAGGGACTATGAGCCGGGGACGGGGCGGTATCTGGAGTCGGATCCGATTGGGCAATGGAGTGACTTCCAAACCTATCAATTCGTTCGCGCAGCGCCACTTCGCTACTCGGACTGGACCGGGTTAGCGCTTGAAGTTCAGTCACTAGGCTCAGGCATTTCTCGCAATCTATCGATTCCCTCGCCCTGCAAAAAGGGCATGTCATCTAATGCCAAAGGAAGAGCGGGAGAAGCGGCTATGGAGCTATTAGTTGGAGCGCTGGGATACATCTTTCAGCCATCGAGTACAGTAAGTCCGCCGGGCAAACCCACGGTCAGGCCAGACGGATTTGCGTTTGACCCAAACACGGGGAAAACGTATCTCCTCGACTCAAAATGCGGGCCGTGTGCAAAGATGCCAAAAAATCAAAGAACTACATATCCGTCTATCGCCAAGCAAGGCCCGTCATCAGGTTATGATGACGTAATTCTTTTTTGATGGAAATAAGTATGAAGGGAGTCACGAAAGACGCTACTAAAGAGTTTATGCAACGACTGGTCTTCAGGGGTCTAAGTGAGGAAACCGGGTGTTGTCGACTAGATCTCAAGAATGGATTGGCTGCAGTGGTCGAGCCCCGGATGTCCTATCGAAACGGCGGTGTAACCTTCAATTGCGCTTTAGGAATTAGAAATTGGCGACACCAAAATGTAATAGATAGAAGTCTTCGCGGATTGACGCGCGGTGTGATCGCAGTGAGAGAGGGTTTCCACGGAGTCTGGTATCCATACTTCTCTTTTGGCGCTGACTGGTATGGCTACATTGATGCCGGCTACAAGACTTTGTACCTCGAGGAGATCGATAAAAACCTTCGAGTCGCTTGCGAGAAACAAGCTGACTATATGGTTGACTCGATAATGCCAATTGCTTTGACTTTTGCCACTGTTGATGGCCTGACGAAACTACCTCAAACAGCCATCTTCGCAGGAGGTCCAATAGACATAGCACTTCCACTTCTCGCCGCGTTCGAGAATCGGCGAGATGACCTCGAAAGTCTACTCGACCGGATGAAAGGGCGAGGATCATGGCTCTCGCCAGAAAGCTCAAGAATATTTTCTGCGCGAATGAATGGCTATTTCAAGGAGAACATATTTCAGAAAGTACTTAGCCTGGAATCGAAACGCGAAATTGATGAATTTTCGTGGCCAGGACTCTAGATGCTTGTTCCTTAGTGCCATAAGTTATGCAGACCGCGATGCAAACCGATTCCGCTACGCGGGAAGTATCGCTGCAGGTGGGCGTATCGAACACCACGCGCTCGGTGACGTGTATCGCTAGCTGGACTACGACGCCAGCAGCCGCATAACGGGCCCGGTAGACTCCGCGAACGGAGACAGCACCAATCCCGCTACTGTAAGACGACAACCTAAGTTGCCGCCAAGGCGACACCCAGAATTGCGCACATTGGCGTGGTGAGGCGGTAGGCAGTATGGACCGAATACGAGCTTTGACCCGCGGTCACCGAATGGCTGATTGACTACGGCTACGACGGCCAGGACCGCCTCAGCGACGCCAGCAATGCCGCCTCTCAAGGCCCGCTGGCCCAGCTCGGCCTCGGCTGGCAGTACGACGCCACCGGCAACCGCAGCGAGGAAACCCGCAACGGCAGCACCAGCGCCTATACCACTACGCCGACCAGCAACCGTCTCGAGGCCGTTGGCGCCGTCCCACGCAGCTACGACGCCGCCGGCAACACCACCAGCGACGGCACCCATGCCTACACCTACAGCGCGCGCAACCGCATGGTCAGCGCGCGTCTGCAGAGCACCAATACGGTCATTGCGCGCTACGCCACCAATGCCTTCGGTGGGCGCGTGTGCAAGGCCGGCAGCAAAGGCCAGTGTCCCCGGGGCCCGGGCAATACCGACCCGGCCGATACCGGCAGTGGCCCGTTCAGCCAATACGTCAACGACGACGCCGGTCATCTGCTCGGCGAATACACCGAAGCCGGCGCACTGATCGCCGAGCACGTCTGGCTCGACGACACCCCCGTCGCCCTGATCAAGCCGATCGAATGGGCCGCCAGCCACGGCGGCCAGAACGCCGGCAACGTCGCCGTCTTCGCCGTCGAGCCCGACCATCTCGATACCCCGCGGGTCATCGTCAACGCCAGCCACCAGACCGTCTGGCGCTGGGACTCGAGTCCATTCGGAGACGCCGCGGCGACACGCCAGCCAACGAAGCACCGACCGGCCTGGCCGCATTCCGCTACAGCCTGCGCTTCCCCGGCCAGCAGTACGACCCGGAGACGCAGAGCCACTACAACTACTTCAGGGACTATGAGCCGGGGACCGGGCGGTATCTGGAGTCGGATCCGATTGGGCAATGGAGTGATTTACAAACCTACCAATTCGTTCGTGCGACGCCTCTGCGTAGCGCGGACTGGAGCGGTCTTGCCCTGGAAATCGAATCCCTAGGGACTGGAATCTCCCAGCTACTACCATTGATATCACCATGCAAGCCTGGAATGAACTCAAATAGCAAGGGGCGAGCTGGAGAGGCAGCAATGGCCGCCTTTGTTGCTGCAATGGGTTACTTGTTCGAACCTCCAAGTACCGTCAAATCGCCAGGACTTCCTACCGTCAGGCCGGACGGATATGCCCACGACCCGAAGTCTGGGAAGCGGTTCGTTCTAGATTCAAAATGTGGACCATGCGCTAGGATGACCAAAAATCAGCGGGTAACATATCCTGCATTAGCGAAGTCTGGTGGCTTTGACGGGGTGCTTCTGTTTTGGTGGAGGTGAGTATGAAGATGACGCTTGCAGTTGCCAGATCAGAATTCGTAAACAATTTGGTTCTGAAAGGACTTGCCAAGGCAAGAGGCTTTTGCTGGATTCAAATGGGCGATGGATTCAAAGCGGTCGTAGAGCCACTATTCTCACAGAGACATGGAATTCTATTCGGCTGTGCACTGGGACTGCACAGCTGGCGGCATCAAGCACTGGTCGACAGGCTGTTGACTGGCTTGACGGCCGGGATTCTTTCGGTAAGAGATGGCTATAAAGGAATTTGGTATCCGTACTTTACATTTGGATCTAACTGGTATGGGTTTGTCGATGGTGTATTTGAGTATATATATATTCCGGATGATTTAGATGGGGGCCGAAAGGCGTGCGCCGAGAGAGCAGACTTCGTTGTCGACGCACTTTTGCCTCAGCTGGAGGAGTTTGCCTCGGTAAAAGACTTGCACAGGATATCTGGACTGGCCGTTTACGCAGGTGGTCCTGTGGACCTTGCGTTGCCTATGCTTGCTGCATTCGACGATCGACTGAAAGACATGGATCGCCTTCTTGATCTGACTCGCCTGCGCGGAACTTCACTCTCGAACGATAGTTATTCCATATTTCGCCAGAGACTGAAGGCATTTTATGAATCAGGGGTAATTCAGCGAGTTCTAACTTGCGAATCTGAGGAGTCGTTGTCCAGCATTGATTGGCCATCATCTGCCACTGAGGCGAAGCACATATATTAGGGCGACTTTGATGCCAAGATATCTACATATCTACGATGCGCACTGTCGTTCTGGCTCACGCGAGCTGACTACGCACTAGGTCTACACTTGCTTTGACGAACTCGAGATGCTGACCTACTCTAAGCCTTTCGCTACGACGACGTCCTGATCGGCGGGGAAGGCGCGCGCGGTCGCCTGGTCCGCTTCAGCGACGGGGCCGGAACCCTGAGTCTCACCTATAACCGCCACGGTCGCCTGCTCGAACGCCGCCAGCCCCTGGGCGACGGTTCTGAAGCGCTGGTGAAAACCACGAATCACCACTAAGACAGCGCAGGCCGCGTTGATGCAGCTACGCTGCCGAGTGGCGCCGTCATCGGCTATGCCTACGGCACCGATGGCCGAATCCTCACGATCACGGTCAACGGCGTCACGATGGTTTGCGAGATCGAGACCTTTCCGTTCGGCGAGCCCAAGGCCTGGACCGAAGGGCCGAACGCGAACGGGTTTCGCTACGAGCGAAGTTTCGACGCCAATGGGCGCGGTGCCCACCGGAATCCCCTATCCGAAATGGGCAGGCATTTGCCTGCCGTCCACGTCACCGACCTCAACCAACCATCTACTGCTTGGCGCCCGCCGTAATCCAGGCGGAGATTGCGTTGATGGTGTCGTCATCGAGGTACACCGGGCCGCCGGCTGGCATGCGCGGGAACTGACTGCCGTCGAACGGGGCATTGCCGCGCAGGGCGAGGATGATGTTCGAGCCCTCGCCGTTGCCCGGAATCAGGATCTTGAACCCCGGGATGGCATCGCCGGTGACGAAGCTCTTGTACTGATCGTCTGCCGTCGAGCCGCGTTCCCACATGTTTCCATGCGGGGCCTGATTGACAGGGATGCCGTTGGTTGTCACGAAGTTCTGCAGGGCCGATTGCACTTGAGCGAATGTCGTAAAGCTTGTCGTGGTCATGATTGCCTCGGATTGTCCGGTGGGAACAGGAGTCGCACGCAGTCAGCATCAGTTCTTCGGGGTGTCCTGCGAACGCAGATGGAATGACGTGATGGCAGCGGACGCGCCGTTGTTGAACGGCTCGGGGGGCTGCGTTGAGTTCGATGGGGCGGCGCCGACCAGCCGGCTCATGTCGCCGCCGATCGATTGGCCCTGGGTGCCGTGACAACCCTGGCAGCCGCCCATCTGGAACGGACTTCCGGCAGCGCCGTTGAAGTAGAGATTCTTGAACGGCATGACCACGCCGGTGGGCGCCTTGCCGAAGAAGTTCTGAAGGGTCTGATTGGTCTCGACGACGATGTTGGCGAGGTAGTAGTAGCTCAGCGTATCGGCCGGCGCCGTGGCTGGTGGCGGTCCATCCATCGGCATCCCCTGGACGCCGATCAGCTTGTAGTACTGCCACACGGTGTTCGGGTCCTTGGCCGTGAACGCGGCATGCACGGCATCGTTGACCGGCGGAATCACCGAATTGATCGCATGTGCCCGGGTCACCGGAATGTTCGGCAGCGCCGTGCCGGTGTTGACGAACTTCAGGTCCTGCGTGTTCTGGTTGTTGACATCGTCGTAGTTGTCGACCTGTTCCCACGTCGCAAAGACGAAGGTCGGAAACGACTTCGTCTTGTGGATGATGTGCAGCGCGACGAGACCGTAGACCGCATTGTTGTATTGCTGGGCCAGGAACTGGTCGCCCGTGTAGTAGATGATCTTGCGCATGTAGAAGCGATTGCTGGCGACTTCCGTCGCGGTCAGTGGTCGCCAGGCGGCCTTGATCTCGATGGTGCCTTCACCGGCGTCGCCGGGCGTCTTGCTATCGCCACAGGGCAGGGACACGATCGAGGTATCGTCGCTGCAGATGCCGCCGTACTGCGCGAGATTGCCCAGGGTCTTGTTTCGCGCCGCTGTCAGGGCCGGGCAATTGCCCTTGTCGTCGCAGGCCGTGAGCTTGTTCGCGTTGGCATAGTCGAACAGCGCGCGGTTGACCTTTGCCTCGAAGAGAATGCGCGTCGTGTCGTGCGCGAACATGTTGCACAGGCCGATTTCGCTCGATTCATCGAGGTTGTTGAACAGTTGCCACGAGGCGCCATTGGCCGCCGTGAACGGCCCGCCCTTGTACTTGTAGGTGGGCACTTTCGAGTCGAAGCTGGCGTCGGTCTTTCCATCGGCCGGGAACAGCTCGTTCTTGTGCCGATAGGTCTGCCACACCAGCAGCGGATAACTGCCGCTCTTGTCCGGGGCGATGCTGAGGAAGTCGGCGCTGGTGTCGGCGCGCCCGCGCATTCCGGTAGTGGCAGGATCCATGGCCGGCCAGTTCAGCGCGGTGAATTCCTGCCATGCGAAGATCGCCAGGTCCTGGGTGGTTGCGCCCGAGCCGGTCGCCACATCGTGTGGCACGACCGGGCTGATCAGATCGGCCGGCAATGTGACCTGGGCGTGGGCTGGAACGAGCCCCATCGGGAGCGCTGCAAGAAGCAGCAACGAAATAAGCCTTGATCCGCGCGCAGCCATCGAATTCTCCCGTCAACGTGAATGCCATCGCGAGTGCTCGCAGGAGGCAAAGCCTCGCCGCCCCGGCGCGAGTCACTCGCCAGTGAAGGACATGTCGCCTATATGAGCCGCCCCGCGCCAAAGCAGCCCGGCCATCGATGCTGCAAAAGCCCCAACTGAACATGGCGCGTTTAGTGGATACATTTGTATCACCAAAATGGTATATAACGCAATTACCGGCTTTCGACGCATATAGGCCCAAGGGCCGGGGCTGCCGGGCCAGGGTCAAACCGGCCTTGCGGGCGGTCTGGTGGCCCGCAGGGGAACCTGTAGGCCAGAGGCGTGGGTCAGTTGGAAGGGTGTGTTTACCCAGCGCTCGAATCGCCGACACGGACGCGTCGGTCAGGTGTTCCAGGGCCGCTCCAAGGCGATCCTCGTGTAGAGGGACACCTAACCTATGAGGCTGGCGCGGCATGTCGTGTTGAATCCGGTCGATGTGATCTTCGCGGGCGGGTTCGAGTAGCTGACGTGCCGATAGGAGCGGGGGCAGGACTGGCAATCTCTTGCCGAGAAGAGATGGGTTGTCCTGCGGTGAGCTCAATCCCTGCGATGGAATGTTTATTCCGGCCAATCTTCCGAAAGCATCGCGGCTGCTTTGGTTCGGGCTGGGGGTTTCTCGGAGTTCCGCTGGCTTGCCACGACGCGCATGTCCGCAAGCGGCATCGTTCATGCCGACGGGAGGGCGCATTCCCTGAGTCGCTCCGAGTAGGGAGTCATACGGGCCGTATCGCCGTCACGGCCATCGACTGGAAGACGGCGGATGGCCTGTTTGACGGAACAACGGACGTCGTGTTGACACTCGTTGCCGACGCTGCGGAGTACGCGCTCGGCGCATCCAGGAAAATGATCAGTGTTGCCTCAACAGAGTGGCTGCCCGTCGAACCTACCTAGATAAACCGACTGCGATGCTGCTGGGGGCTGGTTTCCGGCGCTTTGCGAAACACAAGGCGCAGTTGCTTTTCCGCTTCGATAATCGCGAAGAAGACCATGCCGACGGCAACGATGAGAATGCCGTCTAGGAACGAAACCGCTCGCGTGCCAAACAGCTGTTGCAGTGCCGGCCAGTAGGTCACCAGCAACTGCGCCAGGGTGATCGTGACCACGCAGATCCAGACCACACGCGTACCACGCAAGCCTTTCCAGGTCAGTGACGTGCCGTAGATGTTCCTGATGAAGAAGAGGTGGAAAATCTCCAGAACGACGAGGGTGTTGAGCGCCATCGTACGCGCGAGCTCGGGCGCGTAGCCCTTGTCGACGGCATAGGCGAAAATTCCGAATACCGCCGCCAGGAACAGCGTGGATACGAGGATAACGTGCCAGATCAATTCTCCGGTCAGCAGCGGCTCATCTCGGCGACGGGGAGGGCGCTTCATCGTGCTCTTCTCGGTCGGTTCGAATGCCAAGGCGATTCCGAGCGTGACGGCCGTGAGGAGGTTGATCCACAGGATCTGGATCGCGGTTATCGGCAGCGCCAATCCAAGGAAGAGCGCCACGATGAGGGTCATGGCTTCGCCGGCGTTGGTGGGCAACGTCCAGCTGATCACCTTCTTGATGTTGTCGTAGACCGTGCGGCCTTCGCGCACGGCGGCGACGATGGATGCGAAATTGTCATCCGCGAGAACCAGATCCGAGGCCTCCTTGGCCGCTTCGCTGCCCTTCCGGCCCATGGCTATCCCGGCATCGGCGCGCTTGAGCGCGGGCGCGTCGTTCACGCCGTCGCCGGTCATCGCGATGGTCAGCCCGTGCGACTGAAGGGCGGTCACGAGTCTCAGCTTGTGCTCGGGGCTCGTCCTGGCGAAAACGTCGATGTCGATCACGGCGCTGGCCAGTTCGGCGTCGTCCATCAGCTCGAGCGCGGCGCCCGTGAGCACATGATCCGGGTTTTGCAGGCCGATCTGACGGGCGATCGCTGCAGCCGTGCCCGCGTGATCGCCGGTGATCATCTTCACGCGGATACCTGCCTCGCGACATTCGGTGACAGCGGCGATCGATTCCGGCCGTGGTGGGTCGATGAGGCCGACCAACCCAACAAAAACCAGTTGACCGACGAGGTCGGTGACGTGCAGGGTCGAGAGGCCATCGGGCGCTTCGCGGCGAGCCAGGGCGAGCACCCGCTGGCCCTGCGCCGCGATGGCGTCGATCCGGCTGTGCCATAGGGACGGGTCCAGGGCTTCGGCTTGTCCGTCAGCACCGAGTTGCATGGAACACATCGCGAGAATCGGCTCCGGGGCACCCTTGGCGGAAATCCACCCAATCCCGTCAGGATCCTGGTACAGGACCGCCATGTAGCGATGTGCTGCGTCGAAGGGGATGGTGTCGAGGCGTAGCCAGGTCACGAAGGCACCCGCGCCTGCTCCCATGATTTTTCGGGCGAACGCCTTGAGTGCGCCCTCCATGGGGTCGCCCTCGACCTTCCAACTGCCATCCTGACTGCGCAGGGCGGCGTCGTTGCATAGATCAGCCGCGCGGGCGAACTCGACCAGGAGAGGATCTTCCGCGGGGTCGATATCGGCCTGGTTGGAGCTGATACTGCCTTCTGGAATATAGCCAACCCCCGATATGGAATAGGACTGGCTCGCGGTGACCGCCGTCGCGACCATCATTTCGTTGCGCGTGAGTGTGCCCGTCTTGTCGGTGCAGATCACCGAAACCGATCCAAGGGTCTCGATCGCGGGTAGCCGTCGAATGATCGCGTTGCGCCGTGCCATCGCCTGAACCCCGATGGCCAGGGTTATGGTCAGGACCGCAGGCAATCCCTCGGGAATGGCCGCGACGGCCAGACCGACCACGATCATGAACAGTTCCTCGAAGGGCATATGCCCGACGAAGTAGCCGTAGACGAGCAGAACACCCGAGATCAGCAGGATGAGAATCGTCAGCCAGCGCGCGAAGCCGTCCATCTGGCGTATCAGCGGGGTCGTGAGGGTCTCGACCGTGGACAGCAGGCCGCTGATTCGTCCGATTTCGGTGGCGCTCCCCGTGGCGACGACGACCCCGCGGCCCGTCCCTGCCGCAACGAGCGTGCCGCTGAAGGCCATGCCGGAGCGGTCGCCGATCGGCGCGGTCGAAGCAACCGCGATTGTCCGCTTGTCGACGGGCACGGACTCACCCGTGAGGATGGCTTCCTCGACGCGCAGTCCGGCCGCCTCCAATAGCCGGACGTCGGCGGGCACCCTCTCGCCTGCCTCCAGCAGAACAATGTCTCCTGGTGTCAGAAAGGCGCTGTCGATGCTGCAACGCTCGCCATCGCGCAGGACGGTAGACCTGGGTGCCAGCATCTGGCGGATGGCGTTCATCGCCTGCTCAGCACGGCCTTCCTGGATAAAGCCGATGATCGCGTTGGCGACCACGACGGCCAGGATCACGCCCGTATCCACGTAATAGCCCAAGGCCGCGGTAAGCGCGCCGGCGCCCAGCAGCACATAGATCAGCACATTGTTGATGTGGCCGAGAAATCGCAGCAGGGGCGATCGGGCTTCAGCCCTGGCGAGCACGTTCAAGCCCGCGCGCTCGAGGCGCTCGGCAGCTTCGGATGTGCTCAGGCCTCTGCGCGATACGCCCAGCCTCTCGAGAACGGCATCCGGGCTGACTGCATGCCAGACCATTGGCGGCGATGGGGCGGACATTGCGGATCCTTCAGTCGACAGCGGCCGACTCTTTCGATGTGGAGTTGGCGCCAGGGGCGCGAACGGAACGAGGTTCGCGGATCAGCAGGACATCGCCTGGAGCAGCTTCGAGGATCCGCTTTGCGGTACCGCCAAGGCGCACATCGAAAAGGCCGCTACGCCCGTGGGTGCCCACCACAATGAGCTCGACCCCCTTGTCGCGCATGTATGTGCAAATGATGGATTCGGTGCTGCCGTGCTCCAGGAGGACCTGCAGGCTGCGATGCTGGTCCGGAGACAGTCGAGACTGGGCCACAAACTTGTCGCAGCCCACCTTCTCCATCGCCGTCCACTCCCGGCGGAAGTTGGGACTGTCCAGCAATCCTTTGAACGGGACTTCCCACGCATGAAGCAGTGTTAGCGGCGCCTGCGGGAAGAATTGGGCCGCTGCCGTCAGCGCGTGCTGTGACGGGGGTGAGAAGTCGGTCGCGACGAGGATTTCGCCATAGGGTCGAACCCGGTTCTTGACGACCAGCAGGGGAATCGGCGTCTGGCGGGACAATCGTTCCACCGTTGAGCCCAGGAAGTATCGACCGAGACTTTCATCGCGCGCGAGACCGACAATGATCAAGTCTGCATCGATGTCCCGGGCGACGGCGTCGATGGTGGCGGCCGGCGCGCCCTGCACGATCCTGATTTCCACGCCCTTGAGGTCTTCACGCAGATCGCGACGCAACTGAGCCAGAACAACACCCTCCCTGTCCGGCGGTTGCCGCCAACTCGGCAGATCAGCCGTCCGGCGGGACTCGAGGAATTCCTGATCGAATTCGAGGACATTGAGCACCACGAGCCGTGCCCCCCACAATTTCGCCAGATGCGCGGCGCGGTCCGTGGCACGATCGCAGCGATTGCTGAGGTCGGTCGCCAGGAGGATCGTCTTCGGTGGACCTTGAGTCCAGGATGGGTCACTCATCGCCCGTGCTCCTGTTGGAAATCCGATGGACAGTATCTGCCGGGCTCCCGACGCGGGCCTTGACCCTTATCAAACTAATGCCAACGGACGCAGCTGGGCAGTCACTGCGAATGCAGCGATTCGGGCGGCACGCAGAACGTTGACGCCGCACCGTAGTTGATGATCGGTGATCGCGGCATCGCGCTGTCGCCGTGTCTGGTCGATCGACATCCGCTGTCTTTCAACTGCGCTTGAATGAAGATCGCCGGAATTGACCAGGGTCAAGGCGCTTGCGACCGGGTGGGGCGAGGATCGAATGAGAACGAGGAGTCCCCCCGGCATGAGAGACATCATTCTTTACATCGACAGCTATCCCGAACCGGCCTCCGTCGAGGCGATCGATCAGGCGGTGCGGTTCGCCGCTGCGATTGATGCGGAAATGACGGCTTTCGCCGTGCAGGTGGAAATCAATGCACCCAGGAATTGGCTCGCAGAACGGCTGATCAGCCTCGGCGGTCTCTGTGCTGAGGAGGAGGCGAAAAGCAAGGCCCATTGCCAATCCGCCATTGCCACATACTCCGAGAAACTTGCCGCTTATGGCGTCAGGGGAGATGTTTCCGTCACCAGGGAAAACCTCGCTGATGTTGGCACGCATGTCGCTCTTCAGGCGCGAACACGAGATCTTTGCCTTGTCCCTTCGACCAACCACCCCGAGGGGCAAAGGTGGGTCGCGGAAGCCGTC
This sequence comes from Dokdonella immobilis, assembly GCF_900115085.1. Lineage (GTDB taxonomy): Bacteria > Pseudomonadota > Gammaproteobacteria > Xanthomonadales > Rhodanobacteraceae > Dokdonella > Dokdonella immobilis. The sequence continues at coordinate 11,736 of NZ_FOVF01000024.1, forward strand.
GTGTTCCAATCCGGTCGCCCCGTCATCCTGTACCGTCCAGGTGTTGCCGATCTGTTCGGCGAACGAGCAAAAACCGCCGTTGTCGCGTGGGATGGAAGCCGCCCTTGCGCGCGGGCGATGGCCGACGCGCTCCCATTGCTGAAGAGGGCGCTGCAAGTCCGCGTGCTCACGGTCGTGAACGAGAAGCCGGAGGCTTCGAGCGGGCTCGGAGCCGAGGTGCTGCGTCATTTGAAGCTGCACGGCATTGCCGCGATCAGCGACGAGGTCGACGCAGCTGGCCGAAAGATCGGACAGGTGCTGACCGACTATGTGACGGCCCACGACGCAGACCTTCTCGTCATGGGGGCCTACGGTCGCTCGAAGATGCGGGAGTTCATTCTGGGCGGGGCGACTGACCACATGCTGGGCCATCTGCCCGCCGCCCTGTTCCTCTCGCATTGATGCTCGGCCGTGCTGCATGACCGTTCGACGATGATGAACAGGATATTTCCGGGAATGGAGGGAAACCAGCCATGCCAAAGATGATGAAAGCCGCGGTCTTCGTAGAGGCCAACCGCATCGTCCTTCAGGACAAGCCGGTACCGGATGTCGGGCCACTCGACGCCCTTGTCCGCCTGACTACGACCACCATCTGCGGTACCGATGTACACATCCTTAAAGGCGAGTACCCCGTGGCCCGGGGTCTCACCGTAGGGCACGAGCCCGTCGGGATCATCGAAAAACTCGGATCGGCGGTCGAAGGTTATAAGGAGGGGCAACGGGTGATCGCCGGAGCCATTACCCCGAGCGGGCACAGTGCCGCGTGCCTGTGCGGCTACCATTCTCAGGATGGCGCAGGAACCAGGCATGGCTTCCGGGCCATGGGCGGATGGCGCTTCGGCAATACGATTGATGGCGCCCAAGCCGAATATCTTCTGGTGCCAGACGCCATGACCAACCTGGCTCTGATTCCTGACGGCTTGAGCGACGAGCAGGTGCTGATGTGCCCTGACATCATGTCGACGGGCTTTTCCGGCGCGGAGAGCGGTGGCGTGAAGCTTGGCGACACCGTGGCCATTTTCGCGCAAGGTCCCATCGGGTTGTGTGCTACCGCGGGTGCGCGCCTTCTTGGCGCAACCACCATCATCGGCGTCGAGGCCATCCCTGCCCGAATGGAGATCTCGCGGCGGATGGGCGCGGATCATGTTATCGACTTCAGCCGCAAGGATGCCGTGGACGAGATCATGGCCTTGACGGACGGTCGCGGCGTCGACGTGGCGATCGAGGCGCTCGGCCGGCAGAGCACTTTTGAAGCCGCTCTTCGGGTTCTGCGACCAGGTGGTACGCTTTCCTCGCTCGGCGTGTACTCTGAGGATCTGACCATTCCTCTCGGCGCCTTTGCGGCGGGCCTGGGAGACCACAGGATCGTCACCACGCTCTGCCCTGGTGGCAAGGAGCGGATGCGTCGATTGATGTCGATCATCGCTTCAGGTCGGCTGGATACCCAGCCGCTGGTGACCCACCGCTTCAAGCTTGAAGAAATCGAGGCCGCCTATGACCTGTTCGCCAACCAACGCGACGGTGTTCTCAAGGTAGCGATCACGCCTTAGACGGCCGTTCAGCTTCAGCCGACAGATGAATTTGGGAGATTCCCTGAAATTGTAGGTCTGTCGCGCTCGCAAGGTATACTGCGCTCCTTTGCAACCTCAGGGACAGAACCATGCGTGCTGAACGACTTTGGAGCCTTGCTGTTTCAGCGGGTGTGGTGGCCGCGGGTCTGTTCGCGCCGGTGGCCATGGCGGCCTATCACGCCGAGGCGCCGCCGGTAGCGGAGGATTCGGGTGACGCTTCCGCGGCGCCGATGACGATCGTCTGGAACCAGCGCCGGTTGCACGGCAGCGTGTTGTATTTCCTCGACAACCCCTCGACCCGGCTGCGCCGGTACGATTTCGCGACGTCTTCGTGGCTTTCCGACATCACGATCAACGGCGCTGCGGATGCCTTCGATGTCGATGCCACGGGCATCTACGTGAAATTCTCCAACCGCGTCGAGCGGGTGGCGCTCGATGGCAGTGGCAGCGTGGTCGTGCCCTCGGTCACGGCGCCCCTGCCGTATATCGAGGTGGCCGGCAACGTGCTGTTGATGGGCGACGAGGACAACGTCTATGCCTACAACAAGATGACCGGCGCCCTGGCCGGCAGCCATTTCGCGTTCTATACCATGGGTGGCACCTCGACCATCGAGCTGGAAGGCCGTCTGTACGGCGCCACCCAGGGCATATCTCCGCCCGATGTGGTCGAGGTCGAGTTCAATCCGGCCACCGGCGCCATCACCAACTACTTCGACAGTCCGTACCACGGCGACTATCCGATTGGCGACAAGAACTTCGCCCGCGAGGCCGGTGGCCTCGTGGTCAACAGCTCGGGCGTCGTCTATGCGAGCAACACGCTGGGCTATCTGGGCAGTCTCGGTGGCACCGTGCAGGGCGTGGCGTTCCTCGACGATCGCTTCGTGGTCATGCGCGGCCCCCAGCTCGCCGTGTTCACCAACAGCGTTCACGAGTTGGGCGAGATCGCGGCGCCGCTTGGACTGCAGGACATCGTCGGCTATGCCGGCTCGGCCTATGCCATCTCCGGTTCGATCAATGCGTTGACGATTGCACCGCTCAGCCTCGATTCGATCGCCCAGCCCGCGCCGCCGCCAGCTCGATCGTGGGAGGTGGCGGCACCAAAGGCCGATTTCATCCTCGGCGATGGCAACGAGGTGGTTCTGTTCAGCCAGAGCGAGCACGCCGCCTATTCCTTCAATTCGCAGGCCTGGTCGCACGCCAATCCGACCTCTGTCTATCCTGGCCCGTTGCAAGCGGCCTTTTCGCCGATCAACAACACGGTGTACGCGGCCTACGCGGGCGGCGCGATCTATGCCTTCCCGCGCACCAGCACCGACACCGTGAGCTGGTTCGCGGCCACGGCCTCGTCGTCCCTCGGTCTGGCTACGGCCGGCGAGTACGTCTTTGCCGTCGACCCATCCGGGGCCTGGGCGTCGCACTACACGTTCGGTCCGGGCGGATCGCTGCTCAGCACCGTCGACTGGAACTACTACTCGCGCCAGTATGAATGGGATCCGGTGTTGCGCCGCATGTACTTCTTCCGCGACGACACCTCGCCCAACGATCTGCACTGGGAGCAGATCGGTCTGGATGGAAGCATCGTCGCCGAAGGCGAATCGCCCTATCACGGCGAAGTGATCGCGGCGACGCCGATCCGTGTCTCGCCCGATGGCAGCCGCATCGTCCTCGGCTCGGGCCAGGTGTTCGAGAGCGGTGGAGTGACCTTCGCCGGTAACCTCAATGCGACCGTGGCCGATATTGGTTGGCTGAATGGCGATGTATATGCGGTCACCCCGGAGCCTACGCCGCAATTGCGTCGCTACAATGCCACCTACCAGGTGATCCAGTCGGGCCGTGTGCGCGGAACGCCGCGCCGCCTGCTGTCATCCTCCAATGGCTTCGTCTACGTCGCCGATGTTGGCGCCTCGACCATCATCGGTCGCCTCGATGGATTCCTCAGCAAGGCCGACCTTGCCGTCGATCCGGTTGCGACCGGTTCGCTGTTCTCCGGCGGCTCCCCGATCAACATCAGCGTGACCGTCGGCAACAACGGTACCGTGCCGTCGAGCAATGCGATGGTCACTGGCGACCTCGCCGGCCTCGAGAACCCGAGCTGGCGCTGCGTGCCCGGAACCCTGGTCAGCGGCTGTGCCAACGTCATCGTCAATGGCTCGATTGCCAACGCCCTCGATCTGCAGGACAGCGGCCAGGCGACCTATCAGATCAGCGGAACCATTCCGCTCTCGGCGCGCAACGAAGTGCGCATTCCGGTATCCATCACACCGGCCGTGAGCAACAGCGACCCCGAATTGCGCAACAACGGCGTGGAGGTGGTGCTGCGCCTCGACCGCATCTTCGATCACGGCTTCGAATAGGCGGAATGTCGGCGCTCGATCGAGTGGTCGACGAGCGCACAGTCCAAGCTGGGGCCGACGACGGACTTTGCTGCAGCGAGTGATAGAAATGTGAGGCTGCAGCCAATCCGGAAAGTCCGACCATCGTTGGCGCTCCCCGTGATGCTCAGGCGCAATGCGCCCTTTGCGGGACTCGGTCATGGAAGCCGGAAGCGCGGGGGTCGACAAGAAGGCTGCGAGCATAAGACATGCCTGGAGCGGGACGCGATCGGGTCAGTTCGTCACGTAGGATCATGGCGTGATTGTGGATGTTCGGGGGCGTCGCCCTGGACTGTCCCCGCCCGAGGAGCCTGACGATGCCCAGGTCAAAGCTTTTTTGGATCAACCAACTTTCGTTCCTGGGAACCTTGGGAATACTGAGTGCGCTCACCTCGAGCGTCTCGGGTGACTTTTTCGCGAGCATCCTTTCCTCCAAGACCCCAGCCGATGAGCTATTTTTCTTGAGGTTTGCGGGACTCATATTTGGATTTAGCGTCCAAATGGTGCTGCTTGTATGCGGAGTGTTGATCCCAGGGGAACTATTCGGTTTCATGAGGCCCTATCGAGCTGGATCGCCAGAGATGCAGAAGGAGAGGGAAATGTATCGGACAGTCTTGCTCAGCGTCGGTATGGTCATGGCTTGGGGGGCGCTGGGCTCGTTTGCTGTCGTCCTGAGGACAATTGCATCCAGCCAGTAGTGTCGGAAAGGCTCGAGTAGTTCAGGACATGCGCGCCTCAAAAGGACGAGTGATCGGCTCAATGAGAACCCGAGGCGAGGCTGCCCGCGACGGCTGGAACATGGAGGAATGAGGAATGCGTTTTGCGTCAATTCTTATTGCACTATTGCTGATCTTGTTCGCGAATCGACTGCATGCGGAGTCCCTGGTGGGATCGCCTGCGCCGGATTCCCTCGGCATGGACAACGCCAAACGTCCGGTGCACGTCAGCGACTACCGTGGCAAGGTCGTCGTGCTGACGTTCTGGGCGAGCTGGTGCGGCTACTGCCTGAAAGAGCTGCCGATTTTCGAGAACCTGCAGCGCAAGGTCGGCAGCGAGCAGATCGCGGTGATCGCGATCAACACCGACAGGGACCGCGACAAGTACCGGACCATGCGCCGCCGCATGAAGGACTTCCAGCTGACCCTGACCGTCGACGCGAACAAGGAGGGCATTGCCGAGGCCTACGGCGTCAGCGGCCTGCCGCACATGGTCCTGGTCGACAAGCAGGGCCGGGTCGCCTATATCCACGTCGGCTATTCCGAGGAATCTCTGCCGCGCTTCGTCTATGAGATCAACAGTCTGCTCGAGCGTGAGGTCGAGGCTTCGGCGGACGTGCGCAATTGACCTGCGCTGTAGGTTGGCGATTCGGCAGGTTCGATCGATTGGCAGCGCCGTCGAAGCGCAAGGCTGCCGGGGTGTGGTCCATGCCTACGGAGGGCGAATCGAAACCCCCGTCCATTGAAGGATTCGGGTCTTGCACTCGTCTCGCGGTGGGAAGGTTTCCGCTCTGAATCCTGTGGGATTGCAGTGAGCACCCGGAAACCGGGCCGTTCGTCGGGCCGCGTGCATTGAGCGTACCGATGGAGAGCATTGCGACTGAAGCCGCTCCTATGAGGTAACTCGCCTGGTTCGGTTGTCGGGCTGCCGCGGGGCAATCCTGCGTAGTGTCGGGAGGCATCCAGCGGCGGGCTTTCAGGGGTATCCGGGCTGAGGCCGATGCCGTGATCCATGGAACTTGGCTCGCTGGCAGGGCGAAAGTTTTCTGAATGGATGGGCCTTAATCGCAGCTGTCGCTGCTTGGCACAGTTCAGCGCCGATTGGGTCCACAAGAACCAGTGTGTGGCCTTCACTTTGTCAGTACGAAAGGAGGCTCCCCATGCGCAAGTCACTTGTGACACTCGCTCTTGGCACGCTGCTGTCGGGTGCGGCGGTTGCCGACACGATGCCGACCACGCCGCCCAGCAATACGACCTCGGTTCCCGAGACCGCACTCACCCAGGCGCAGGTCGAAACCCAGATTGCCAATGCCGGTTTCAAGGAAGTGCGTGGTCTCGCCTTCAGGGGCGGCATCTGGCATGCGGATGCGCGCGGCGGCGAGAAGGATTGGGTCGACGTCTACGTGCATCCCTTGACCGGCAAGGTCTTTCAGGAGGGCGCGCCCTCGCCGCTGAACAAGCAGGAGATCGAGGCCAAGATCACCGCGGCTGGCTATCAGGGCGTCGAAGATGTCGAATTCGAAGACGGGCTCTGGACCGCGGAAGCCGAGAACGGCAAGGGCGTGAAGGTTGATCTTCTCGTCGATCCGGACGATGGCTCGGTGATCGGCGAATCCGACGACTGATACGTCCCCGCTCCAGGCTTCATGGCCTGTTCTGGCCGGGAAGGCGGTCCGCGCGGCCGCCTTCCCGGGGCCGGGCTCAACGCGCGAGCAGGCGTTGCCCGTTCGGCGTTCCAATCTCGCCATGCTCGAAAAGCATCCGTACTCTCAGGCCGGTGCCGATTTGGAAGGACGATGACCATCCTGCGGCTTGACTTCGAGCAGGTAATCGATCAGATCCCGCTTTTCCGGTTTGCGCTCGTTCAAGACGACGCTGATGGCGCCGGTCACCTCCAGAATCGCCAGTTCCACCTGGCACAACGCAACCGCCCCTTGCTCGCGCAGGTTTGCGTAGAGTTCTCGTTGCGTGGTTCTCTCCAGTCGTAGCGCCTGATGGTCGACCTGGCCGTCCCTGACCAGGATGCGCGGCTCGGATTCGATGTAGTTGCGTACCGCCCTGAATCGGTTGGCGACCTTCTCCAGAACCACAGTCAGCAGCGTCACACCCATCAGCACCGCGACTGCATAGGCGATGGGAACCTGCGGGTAGAGCATCACGTCGCCCGCCGCCGAACCGAGCGCGACCAAGAGCATCTGCTGCATCGGACTCAGGTTCTGCTGCCCGCGCTTGCCGAGAATGCGCACGACGATCAACAGTGCGGCAAACAACAGGATCACGCGGAGCGCGATTTCGAGCAGATACAAGGGGGGTGCGAGCCCAATGAACAAGCGCACCCAGTTGAACGGGGTAATGTCGGTATCCATGGCGTGCTCCAAATTCTTCTGGCGCGATCCGGATGGCTCGCGGGGTTCCGCGCACCCGACATGGTTGTCGGTGTCTCATGAACGATTGTGGAAGCGGAGAGGATCCGCAGGCGGTGTTTCCACGGCCGGAACCACGCAGCCACGCTCCATTCAGGGCCTATCGATCACACGCTATCGTGGTTGCCGGCCTGGGCCATGGGGCGCAGTGGAGAACACGAATGCGGCGCAGGGCTTCCTGTCGAAGCGCTCGCGGCTCGCACGGCGAGTCTGCTTGCGTCGACGTGTCGCGATCTGAACACAGGCAGGTATCGTGACGGCTGCGCCATTTGTCCAGACCTGGCCTGAGCGGGCGCTCCAGCAAGGGGAACGGGTCATGCGTGGTGATTCCGCGCCGAAGCGATGCGCCGGCGTGAGAGCGTGCGCAGCAGCGAACGCTGCTGCGCGGTGAATGGCGAAGGGGATCGACATCGGCGCAGGACGATCCGGTCGTCCTGGGCCAATCCCAGCGCGTGTGCGCTGCGCTCGATGCGCTTCCTGACGCGGGGCGCTCCCAGCCCGATTCGATCGGAAATCGAGGTCTGCTGCATGAGGCGCCGGATGCGTCTCCGGTAAACGTGCCAGGCCTCGTCGTCCACCCGGTTGTCCTGCAGATGCCTGCGCGCACGTCGCGCGCGGCGACGGACCTTGTCCAGCCCGCGTACGAGTCGGGCTTCGGTAACAGCGTTCCACTCGAGGTCCGCGAGCCGCACCTTCAGATCCAGCAGGCGCCGACGTCGCTTGCCGAGGCCGGGGTCCTTCGCGAGTGCCGACTCGAGAACCCGCTGGCGCCTGTCCCGGGCTTTCGACTTCGCCGCTGCGAGCAGTCGCCGTTGCGCCGGCTCCGCCGTGGCTTCGAGTCGTTCAATGGCCTCGACGAGCGCGTGCGAATCCCGCAATGCGGAGAGGCCGCGGATGACGCAGTGGAGCCGGGTGTCCAAGGTCCGCGCTGCAGGGCCCAGCGCATCGGCACCGAAAGCGAGGCCGGCGCGGGCAAGCCGCATGTGCTTGCGTGCCTCATGGACACCGGAATGTCTGGAGAGTCCGCGCCGGGCGAGGCAGGCCTGCGCCCGCTCCAGTTGTTCGGCGACAAATGCGCCGAGCCGAATGCCTGCCGGCTGCGCGGTTTCGGGCGCTGCGGCCATGCTCATGCGGCGGCTGCGCGCGCTCGCCTGGACACCCCGGCCTTCCCGAACGAACCTCATCACGTGACGAGCAAGCGTCCGGGAAAGTCGAAGTGTCCGATCGGCGAACCGATCATCGGATGACCAGGTTGTCCACGAGGTTGCGAACGCCCGGAGCCGACCATACGGCGCGCTCGACCGCGCTGCGCTCGCCCCAGTTGTCGACGCGGCCTTCGAGGTGGACCGTACTGCCATCCTTGATGTCGACGCGGATGTCGCTGGCCTCGATCTCGGCGTAGCGCCGCAAGGCATCTTCGATGCGGCGCTTGACGTCGCCTTGCTGCGCGGCAACAGTCAACTGGATCTCGTTCGTCACGCCCTTCACGCCCGACAGCTTGCGCACCTCGGACTCCGCAGCGCCGCGCTGGTAGTGCCAATCGACGTGACCGGACAACGTCACCCAGCCATCCGATACCTTGGCGCGGATCTTGTTCTCGGGAATGAGGGTATTCCAGGCGAAGATGCTGAGTATCCGCTGGGCTATCTCGTCATCGTGCTGCCGTTTGTCGCCCGCCAGACGAACCTCGATCTTCTGCGCGATCGCTCTCACCCCTCTGACCCGCCATGCGGCGCGTTCGGCCGCGACCTTCTGCGAGTAGTCGGTGACGTAGCCACTCAGCGTGACCACGCCGTTTTCCGCCGTGACCCCGATGTCGGCCGCATCGAGGCTCGGTTCGTATTCCAGTTCGTCCAGAACGAGCTGACGAAGTTCTTTGTCGTTCATTGCAGGATCTCCAGGGTAGGGGGGTACCCATGACGCCACTCATCGAGGGTCCCGGCATTGACCTGCATCAAACCTGATGCTGGCAGGCGCGTCGCCCGAAGCCGTTCCGCCGGCGGCGCCACGCGCTGCTCATTGATTCCGATCAAGCTGGCGCCATCCGCAAGGATCATGCTTTCGGCATCGATCTTCTTCCACGAGTCTCGATGAGCACAGTGAAGTACGAGGGCAGGATGTCGCGCGCTGGTGCGGGTAACCCATCGGCGTGGCGCGGCAACGGACTCTTGCGGACGAATCAGCCGTGCGCCGGATCCGCGACACAGCGCTGCGCTCGCCGCGACCGGGCCGGCAGCCCGCTCCGACGACGTACCGGCTCGGCCACCGCGACTTGCCCGGTCGAACTCGCCGCAGCAACCGTCGGCTGCGGCGGATGGACAGGGCGCGCGCCGTGAAGCCCAACATCCTCAATCGCTATGAACGTGACGAAGCCGGCAACCGGATCATCGATATCGCCGCCGATCGCGTCGAGGACCTCTACGATGATTTCGATCGCTGTTCGCCGTACGCACGCCGGGACCTCGACGAGGGCCTGGTCGACTATCTGATCGCTTCGGCGAGGGAGCTGGCCGGCGTGCCGATCGCCATCCGCTTCACCTGGGCCGCGCCGGCCGAGGAAGCCAAGCTGACCCGGATCCGACACAGCCTCGACGCCTATTTCCGCTATCTGGCCGAGAAGGAGCGCTTGCAGATCGCCGTCATGCTGCGGCGGTCGGCGATCTTCTTCGCCACTGGCCTCGCCATTCTGTTCGCCTCCGTATGGGTCAACCGCGCGCTCGGGCCCGAACCTTCGATCGTCGGCAACGTGCTCGGCGAAGGTCTGACCCTGGTCGCCTGGATCTCGCTCTGGGAGGCGCTCGCCACGTGTCTGGTCGAGTGGCCGCCCTACCGTCGAAACGTGCACTTGTACCGGCGCCTCGCCGGGGTTCCGCTGATCTTCCGCTCGGAGCCCGCCCAGGCCTGAACGGACAGGCCGTCGACACGACGGGCTGAGCATCCGAAGGGAACCCGGGTGACTCGCGGGGCCTCAGGCCGGCGCGCGTTCAAGCGGGGCCCGGACGGGTCCAGCAATCGGAACGCCGGCGACCAGGGCGGCGAGCTCTTCGCCGGACAGTGTCTCGCGCTGGAGCAGGGCCGCCGCCGCGCGGTCGAGTGCATCGCGCCGGCCGACGAGCACGCCACGCGCGCGCAGGAATGCGTCGTCGATCAGCTCGCGCACGGCCTTGTCGACCGTGGTGGCGGTCGACTCGCTGTAGCGGCGTGGATGCCAGGCGTCGACCGTGGGGCCGAGCAGGGGTGCGGAATCGGACTCATAGCTGACCTGGCCGAGCTCGGGCACCATGCCGTAGCGCACGACCATGCTGCGCGCGATCTCGGTGGCTTTGGCGAGATCGTCGGCCGCGCCGGTGGAAATGTCTTCGAACACCAACGATTCGGCCGCGCGTCCGCCGAGGAGCACGGTCATCCTGTCGACCAGATCGCCGCGCGACATCAGGAACCGGTCCTCGGTCGGCCGCTGGATCGTGTAGCCGAGTGCGGAGATGCCGCGCGGAATGATCGAAACCTTCTGTACCTTGTCCGCACCCGGCGTCGCCAGCGCGACGAGCGCATGGCCGATTTCATGGTAGGCGACCGCGCGCCGCTCGCTCGGGCTGAGTACGCGGGTTCTCTTTTCGAGCCCGGCGACGATGCGTTCGATCGCCTCGTTCAGATCGCGCTGCTCGATCGCGGAGGCGTTGCGGCGCGTCGCCAGCAGGGCGGCCTCGTTGACCAGGTTGGCGAGATCCGCGCCGGTGAAGCCGGTTGTCATCGCGGCGATCTCCTCGAGTGAGATTTCGTCGGACAGCTTCACCTTGCGCACGTGCACGGCCAGTATCGCAATGCGCCCGGTCTTGTCCGGGCGGTCGACCAGGATCTGCCGGTCGAAGCGGCCGGACCGCAACAGGGCCGGATCGAGGATCTCGGGCCGGTTCGTGGCGGCCAACAGCACCACGCCGCTTTTCGTGTCGAAGCCGTCGAGCTCGGAGAGCAGCTGGTTCAACGTCTGCTCCTTCTCGTCCTGCCCACCACTGACCGGCGAAATGCCGCGCGCCCGACCGAGCGCATCGAGTTCGTCGATGAAGATGATGCAGGGCGCATGCCTTCGTGCCTGCTCGAACAGATCGCGGACGCGCGCCGCGCCGACGCCGACGAACAGCTCGACGAACTCCGAGCCGTTGATCGAGAGGAAAGGCACGCCGGCCTCGCCCGCGACCGCGCGCGCGAGCAGCGTCTTGCCGGTCCCGGGCGGCCCGACCAGCAGGATGCCCTTCGGCACGTGCGCGCCGAGCCGGCCGTAGCCCTTCGGGTCCTTGAGGAAGGCGATGATCTCCGCCAGCTCGTCCTTGGCCTCGTCGACGCCGGCGACATCGGCGAATGTCGTCGGTATCGACTTCTCCATGAACACCTTGGCGTTGCTCTTGCCTATCCTCATCACGCCCGCGCCCCGGTCGCCCAGGATTCGCTGCGACAGGAACAACCAGAGCACGACCAGGAGCACCATCGGCAGGATCCAGCCAAGCGCGCGCTCGAGCAGTCCCGGGCCCGGTTCGCCGCGGTAGACGACCTTCGCGTCCGCCAGCGCCTTCGAGAGCTCGGCTGGCACGCGCACGGTCCTGAAGCGGCGCTGCTTGCCGTCGGCACCGGGAATCCGGTAGGTGCCTTCGATGGCCGCGTCCGACACGGTGACCTCGGCGACGTCCCCCGCAGCGAGCGCCTGCTCGAACTGGCTGTACGGAATCGTTTCGATCGACGCCCGTGCGCCGAGGTACTCCTGCAACGCGACCACCAGCGCCATCGCGACGACCATGTACCAGAACGTGAACGGCCATTGCCGCTTCATGGCGAGCCGGCGCCCGGCGCGACCAGCGCTGTCGCCTGCGCGATCACACGCGATCCACCGCGCCATCGACACCGGCGCGGCGCGCGCAATGGGCGGAGCAGTAGATGCGCTTCTCGTGCTGCACGCCGTGGCCGATCACGCGACAGCCGCAGCTCGCGCAGTGCGGCGCCAGGGCGTGGATCGCGCACTCGAACGAATCGAAGACGTGGCGGCGACCGCGCACCACGACCACGAATGCGTCGTGGTAGGCATTGCCGCAGACTTCACACTCCTGCATGGATACCACCCGCGGCGGCCATCAATCCGGCGGAGCCGCCCGTGATCCGTGCGACGAACTCGTCGAGCACCGGTGCGAACTCGTTTCTCGAGATCGCGCCGTCATTCAGCGCACAGGTCGCTTCTGGATCGCGCCCACTCAATGCCGACAACTCGCGGAAGACCTGTTCGGCGCCGCGACCACCCTGGGTGCAGAAGAATGCCACGCGATGCAGGGAACCCGCATGGTCGTGCAGGAAGCGTCGCATTGGACTCGAGACGTGTCCGGCCCAGACCGGCGTTCCGAGCACCACCAGGTGATAGCGCTCGGGATGGGCGGTCGGTGGCACGATTTCGGCAAGGGTTCCGCGCAGCGCCTCGCGGGCAGACCTGAAGTAACCGGCAAGGCCTCGGCGCGGACGCACATCCTCGATCGGTAGCACGTCCGCCATCAGTCGACCGGCGAGGTCGTTGGCGATACGCCGGGTAAAGCCTGTGCGGCTGTAGTAGGCAATGAGGATTCTGGACATCGTATTTCTCCATTTTGGGCGGCAGCGATGAAGCAGCCCGTTCAGGTCCGGTCCGGGCGCAGCGCATGCTTCTTGACGTCACCGCGACGCCGGCGCACGTGGTCCTCGACCTGGCGGCGCAAGACATCGAACGCGTCCGCAACCGCGACGTAGACATCTTCGCGCCGTCCGTCCGCCGCGGGCCCGTGGCCGGCATCGATCTGGCAGCCATGCATCACCAGGTGGATGCGCACGTTGAAGCGATTGCCCTGGTGATGGCTGCGCTCGTTCGCTTCGATGACGACATTGCAGGCCAGGATGTCGGCTGCGAAGCGCTCGAGGCGCGCGACGTGTTCGAGTACGTTGGCGCGAAGCGCGTCGGACGCATCGACGCCGTGGAAGGCGATCCGGGTCTCGACGCTCATGCGCGCAGCTCCGGCCTGCTGTGGGACGCCCCGGCAGGGGCGAGGCAAGGATCGATCGACAGATGCACGGCGGTCTCCTGCAAGGATGCCGAACATCGTCCCCGAAGGCGGAAGGCGCGCGTTTGATGCAGGTCAAGGAAGCCGGAGATGGTCCATCGCTGGCGCTGTCCGAACCGCACCGGCGTGCACCGCCCGACCTTTCGATGCCCGCACGGGCGAGCCGGGCCCACTGCGCGACATCGCGGCGGGGAACAAGGCAAGGAATTGACGTACATCAATGCCGACGCGGTATCACTGCGTAGGATCACCCGGGACGCCCGCCCCGGGGCCGGAGCGGAAACGCGACCGCGCAAGCGGCATCCCATTTCGAACCGGAGGATACGACCATGACCCAACTCACACGCTGGAACCCGTTCAGGGCGGCGCGCCTCGAACCCATGACAACTTTCGACGACTTCTTCCGCGGTCTCGGCAATCGCCCGATGTGGCGCGATCTCGATATCGCCGCCGACATGCGCATCGACGTGACCGAGGATGAGGGATCGTTCTCGGTGAAGGCGGACATTCCCGGCGTCGACAAGAAGGACATCGATGTCTCGGTCGAAGGCAACCAGGTTTCGATCAGCGCCGAAGTCAAGCGCGAGACGAGCAAGAAGGACGAGGACAAGGAAATCTGCACCGAGCGCTATTACGGAAAGGTGTATCGGGCATTCACGTTGCCGAGCGACATCGACAGCGCCAAGGCCGACGCGCGCTACGACAACGGCGTGCTGACCCTGACATTGCCGAAAAAGAAGAACGGCAGCTCGCGCAAGGTATCGATCAGCTGAAGCACCGTTCCGCCGGCCCGCCGAGAACTTTCAGCGCGGGCCGGCGACCTTGGTGTGGCGCCGGCATGCGGTCCGGGATAATGGAGGAACGCCTGCCGTCGTGGCCGGAATCGGCGCGATCTCCGCGCGTGTCACTGCGCCTGTCGCCCACGCGCCGCTGCGCAAGCCGCTACCCAGGCGGCCGCGTCCCTGCGAAGGGAGTCGCATGAGGGGTGGGCCGGGACGATGTCGCTACGCGCGTTCGCTTCGCGCGCCGCGCTCACGCGAAGGCCTCGTCCGGCAAGTGTCCACGGAGGTCATGGGTGGCCAGCCCGGTCAGGTCGTGTCCGACTTCGCCGATGACGCAATCAAGCAGCGCCTTGTCGAGCGCGTCGCGCAAGAAGCCGAGGAAGCGCGGCGGCGCCACGAGCACGAGCCGATCGAAGCTGTGCTTGTCATGTCCGCGAACGAGCGCGTCGCGGAGAAGGCGCGCGAAGCGCGTCGCGGTCTTGTCGTGCAGCGAAGTATGCGGTTCGATCGCGTGGCGTGTGCCGCCGACGCTCTCGTGGACCCGGGGCGGTCGATCGGATTCGAGATCCCGTCCGGCGGCGCGGCCCTCGGGGTCCGCGAAACATGCCACTTCGCGCAGCCCGCCGTCCGGGCCCACGTCGAGAATCCGCGCCTGGGCGCGATCGGCTACGAGAATCCAGGTGGTCGGGTGTGCCGGCATGTCGTTCTCCATTCGGTGGGTTCGCGGTGGTTGCCAGACTACGCAGCGCGCCATGCCATGCATTGATCCGCGTCAATGCCGTGCAACCCCCATGCAGGCACCCTGTGAAACAAGCGAGGAGATGACATGACCCTGTTGCGATTCCGCCTTACCGGCAGCATCGACGATGCGGCCGAACTGATCACCGCGCTGCACGCGGTCGATGCGGTCGAGCATGTCGAGGAAGTCGCCGACCTGATGCCGCACATGGACGATGAGGATTCGAGCTCGGCCGGGCTCCCGGACGATATCGGGCCTGGCGTGCATGACATCGAGGTCGATGTGCCGAACGCCCGCGCAGCCCGGCAGGTGCGCCTGATCGCCGAGCAGCTCGCGCTGGATCGCGGGATGTCGATCGAATTGCTAGGGAGGGCCTGATCAAGTAGCAAAGTCGTCATGGCGTTCAGAAAGTTTTCCACATGCGCCGCGTGGCGACGTCAAGGCTGGTTGCCCTGACGAGGCGCGCGGTGCATGTGGGGAGCCTTCTGGACGCCACCTCTTCAGCATCCAATCAATCAGTTGGGCGACGTGACGACTTGCTACTTGATCAGACCCTCCCTGGACGAATTCTGATCCGACGCGGGGCATTCGCCGGGTCACTCGTGCCGTAGCGCCTCGATCGGGTCCAGGCGCGCGGCACGTCGGGCCGGGAAGTAGCCGAAGATCACGCCGATGGCCGCGGAGAACGCGAAGGCGAGCACGTTGATCGGCGGGTTGAAAAGGAACGGAACCTGCATGGCGTGGGCGCCGGCCGCCGCACCCACCGCGGCGAGGGCGATGCCGATCAGGCCGCCGAGCGAGGACAATACGACCGCTTCGATCAGGAACTGGGCCAGCACTTCGCGCTCGAGCGCACCGATGGCGAGGCGGATGCCGATCTCGCGCGTGCGTTCGGTGACCGACACCAGCATGATGTTCATGATGCCGATGCCGCCGACGAGAAGACTGACGGCGGCCACCGCGCCGAGCAGGTAGGTCATCACCCGCGTCGTGCTCGACAGCGTCTCGGCGATCTGGCGCGTGTCGAGAACGTTGAAGTCGTCGTTCTCGTTCGCCGCGATGTGGCGCCGCTCACGCATGAGCTCTTCGATCTGCATCTTCGCCCGCTCGACGGATGACGAGGCCGCCACCGAAACGAAGATCGCAGCGACATCCTGGCTGCCGATCAGCCGGCGCTGCACGGTCCGCAACGGCATCACGACGAGGTCGTCCTGGTCCATGCCCATCGCGGCCTGTCCCTTCGCGGCCAGAAGCCCGATGACCTCGCACGCGAACTGCTTCACGCGGATGCTGCCCCCGATCGGGTTCTCGCTGCCGAACAGTTCGCGGCGCACCGTTTCGCCGATCACGCAGACGGCACTGCCGGAGCGTTCCTCGGTTTCGCTGAACGATCGGCCGCTGATCGGCTGCCAACTGCGTGCCGCGAGATACGCGTTGCCCGACCCGGTGACGACGGTCGACCAGTTGTTGGAGAGGTGAACGATGGTGACGTTGGTCGAGACGGAAGGGGCGACGGCCTCGAGCCCGCCGATCTGCTCGCGGATCGCCTCCGCGTCAGCCACCCTGAAAGATGGAGATCCCGCGGCGTCGCGCCCGCCCATCAGGCGTTGGCCGGGACGCACGATCAGCATGTTGCTGCCGAGGCTGGCGATCTGGTCCGACACGGCCTGGGTGGCGCCGTTTCCGAGCGTCACCATCGTCACCACCGCACCGACCCCGATGACGATGCCGAGGACGGTGAGGAACGAGCGCAGCAGGTTCCTGCGGATCTCCTTCAGGGAGAGCATCAGGGCGTTCCAGCCCATCATGGCACGGTCCGTTCGCGTCGCGTGTCGCTCTCGATCCGGCCATCGACGAAGCGGATGACGCGATCGGCATAGGCGGCCATGTCCGGCTCGTGCGTGACCATCAATACCGTGATGCCCCGATCCCGATTCAATGCGGCGATGACGTCCATGATCTCGCGGCTTCGCTGCGTGTCGAGGTTGCCAGTCGGCTCGTCGGCGAGCAGCATCGCGGGATGGGTCACGATCGCCCTGGCGATCGCGGCCCGTTGCTGCTGTCCGCCCGAAAGCTGCGAGGGCGTATGCGATGCGCGGTCGGCGATGCCGACCGCATCGAGCGCGGCCAGTGCGGCCGTGCGTCGTGCGCTCGCCGGCTCTCCTCGATACAACAAGGGTAACTCGACGTTCTCGAGCGCCGATGTTCTTGCCAGCAGGTTGTAGCCCTGGAACACGAAGCCAAGATAGTTGCGGCGCAACAGCGCGCGCTGGTTTCGCGACAGCCGTTCGACCGCGACGCCGCGAAAGAGGTACGAGCCGCCCGATGCGACGTCGAGGCAGCCGATGATGTTCATGGCGGTCGACTTGCCCGACCCGCTCGGGCCCATGATCGCGACGAACTCGCCACTTTCGACCGCGAGATCGATGCCGCGAAGCGCCTGCAGCGCGGCATCGCCGGTGCCGTAGGTCTTGGTCACGCCGACCAGGCGGATCAGCGGCGGCGTGCTGGCCGGCCTCGCCGCGTCATTCACGACGAGCTTCCGGAAAGACCCGTGATGACGAGGGCGCCTTCGGCGAGCGCCGAATCGGCCACCTCGGTGGAGCGCCCATCGGTTGCCCCGATCGTCACCGCGACCGGGCTCGGCACGCCGTCGCGCAGGATCCAGACTTCGCGCTGCGGACCCATCGTCCGCTTCGTCGCGGGCTTGCTCGTCGGGTGTGGTGGGCGTGGCAGCAAGCGACTGATGAAGCTTCTGCCCGTCGTCGGTGCAAGCTCGGAGGATGGCGGCGCGAAGCGAAGCGCGCCGCTCGGCACGAGGAGGACGCCGCGGCGCTCGGCCGTGACGATCTCGGCGGTCGCGGTCATGCCCGGTCGAAGGCTGAGATCGTCGTTGTCGACGCTCAGCACGGTCAGGTAGGAAACCACGCCATCCTTGATGCGGGAACCGAGGCCGACGCGCTGGATGGTCGCAGGATACCTGCGGCCCGGATACGCATCGACCGTGAACATCGCCGCTTGCCCTTCGTGCACCTGGCCGACATCGGCTTCGTCGACATCGACCTGGAGTTCCATCTGCGAGAGGTTCTCGGCCAGGGTGAACAGCACCGGCGCCTGCAACGAAGCGGCGACCGTCTGGCCCGGCTCGATGGCTCGCGTCAACACGACGCCGTCGATCGGAGCCCTGATCGAAGCCTTGGAGAGGTTGGTTTCCTCGGTGCCGAGTGCCGCGCGGGCCTGTGAAATCGCCGCCTTCGCTCCGGCCACGTCGGCGACGGCGCGATCGAGCGCGGCGCGGGCGGCGTCGATGTCCGTCCTGGCGGGAATCGAGCCGTGGCTGATCTTCGCCATCGCTTCGAGGCGATCGAAATAGAGGCGCTTCTCGGTCGCTGTCGCGGCAGCCTGTGCCGCCGAGGCTTGCGCGGCCGCCAACGCGCCCTTGGCCCTTGCGATCTGGTCGCGCAGGCGCGAAACGTCGAGTTGCGCGAGCACCTGCCCGCGGGTCACGCGATCGTTTTCGTCGACCAGCACCGCTTCGATCGTCCCCGAGAGTTCGCTGCCGACTTCGATGGCGTGGGTGGGCTGCACGTTGCCGGTTGCCGAGACGAGGACGGTCAGGTCGCCGCGTCGGACGGCTTCGGTCAGATAGACGGGCGCCGCCGCATCGTTGCCGCGTCGCACCAGCAGGGCGCCCAGCACGATGACCAGGAGCAGCGCGAGGATGAACAGCCAGCGTCGAAGCGGACGCTTCGCGCGCGCTGCGCCGATGCCGAGCAGGGATTCGAGCTGACGCGATGCCTCGCCTTTCGTCGGGGGCAGGGGCACCTCGTCGCGGCGCGGATCATTGGGACTCATGGGTTCGGTCCGCGTGGCCGAAAATGTTTCGGAGCGGTGCCTCGGTCAGCTCGGAAGCGGGCATTCGATGGCGTCAGCCATCGCGGCCCGTTCCGGCTTTCGGCGCCCATCCCAATGAGCGTCGCGAATTCGGCTGGCGCGACCTTGCGCGGCTGCGTGCTTGCACTTGTCTTGGCACCGAGGGGTTCGGTGTACATCGGGAAGTCTCCGGCGGACGAATGCCACTGTGCCGGGAATCGCCGACGGCCTCCTTGACCACGATCAAGCCATGCGCCTCGCTGCACGAACGCATGCACGAGCTGTCCTGGCCGGTGCGGATGCATGTTTGACCCTGGTCAATGTCCGGCCCGGGTGGAGCGCGCATCGTGCCCTCGACACTGGCTCGCGTTCCGCGGCCGATGAACGAAGGAGACTCACATGTACGGATCCAACCGATCGACACCGGAGCGTCGCCGGCTCCGCGAGAGCTTCGAGGATGTCATGGAAGCGGCGGAGGACCTGCTGGCGGCGACCACGAGCGAAACCAACGCCGAATATCGCAAGGTGCGCGACGCACTCGAAGCCAGGGTTGGCGCGGCAAAGGAGCGAATCCGCGAGCGCGCACGCGACGTCGCCGACGAGACGAGGGAGATCGGCAGGCGTGGCGACGAGTTCGTGCACGTCAATCCGTGGACCTCGATCGGCATCGGCGCCGGCGTCGGTCTCCTGCTCGGTCTCGTGCTGCGCCGGCACTGAGCGAGCAAGAGCTTCGATCGGGACGCGCCACGCGGCGACTGACCGGTTCGCTGCCGCAGTTCTCGGCGCTCCTGCTCGAATGGCTGCACGCGAATCCCGCGCCGGGCCGTCGCCCGCGAACGGCGCGCGACGACTTCACTCGATGATCAGCTCGAAGGTCAGCACGTTGGGATCTTCCGGGTCCGGCCGGCTGCGGAATCCAAGATGCTCGGCGAGCCGATGCGTGTCGGCGCAGCGCGCGGCATCGCTCGCATACATGCGCCGGATGCCGCGCGTGCGCGCAATGTCGATCAGGTGCCGCATCAGCAATCGCCCGATGCCACGACGTTTCCAGTCCGGATCGACGGCGACCGCGCAGTCGCAATGGGTGCCGTCATCGCTGGCACGATAGCGCGCCACGCCGATCTCGGGACCGTCGGCCTGACCGGCAAGGGCGATCAGGGCCACTTCGGTGTCGGGGTCGACGCGGGTCAGCTCGCGCACCACATCGGAATCGACATCCTTGATCAGGCCGAGAAACCGGTAGCCCTGGGCCTCGGGCGACAAGCGGGCGAGAAACGCGCGCTCCCGCACGAGATCGTCCGGCCCGATCGGGCGGATATGCACGCGATGCCCGTCGCCGAGACGCTCGGTCCAGCGCATCGCATCGATGTCGCGATCGGCATCCTGTTGTGGTTTGCTCATGGCGCTTCTCCCCGAGGGATGGCAGGCGGGCATGCTAGCCAGTATCGCGCCGCTTGCAGGCTGGGCCTTGATGCACGTCAACCCCGGGCGTGTCCCTGGCCATGGCGCGGTCTCCATGTCGTGCGAACCCGTCTTCGATGATCGCGAGCCGGTGGATCGGGTCCAACGCCCCCGGGTCGGGGGCCCGGGCAGACCCAATTCCGCCTCCCTCGGCAGGCGGCCTCTCGATCCAGCGAGGTCCATGCCCAGGATCGGTGATCGAAAGACTTGATCGGGATCAACTGCGCAGTCCGCGAAAAGCCGCCTACTGGTCACCGTTCAATGCGGAAGTCCTCCATGCCCAACGATCTGTTGCTACCGATGACCTCGACGGCCGGCGACGCTGACGCACTCGCGGCGGGCATCGCTCTCGCGGACGCCTTCGGCGCCCGCCTCACCGTGCTCGAGATGGTGAGCCTGCCGAAGCTGGTCGGAAATCCGTGGGATCTCTCGCCGGACCTGGCTCTTGTCGACACCTACAAGCGCCTGCGCGCGCAAGCCGAGATCAATGTCGATCGCCTCAAGGCGCGCCTGGACGGGGGTGCGGTGGCGAACGAGGTCAGACTGGTCGAAGCTGCGTTCGCAGCGCCGGAAAGGGTCGCCGCCCACCATGCCCACTACGCCGACCTGTGCCTCGTCGCCGGGCCGGATGCCGGCGTCGACGGCGAACTGGCCAGGGCCTACTTCTCCGCCTTGCTGCTCGGTTCCGGCAGGCCGGTGCTGATGGTGCCGCCCGGTTCGCGGGCGCAATTGCCGGCGCACCGCGTCGTCGTTGCCTGGCGACCGTCGCGCGAATCCGCCCGAGCGATCCACGATGCCCTGCCGCTGCTCAAGCTCGCCGACCACGTCGACGTCCTCGTCGTCGATGCCGCCGGTGGCGAGCTCTCGCACGGCGAGGAACCGGGTTCGGACGTCGCTGCGCACCTGGCCAGGGAAGGCGTCAAGGTGAACGTCGTGCGGCGCGATTCGGGTTCGCGCCCGGTGGGCTCGATACTGCTGGAACATGCGCGTGAAACCCTCGCCCAGATGATCGTGGCGGGCGGCTACGGCCATTCCAGGTTGCGCGAATGGGCGCTGGGCGGCGTGACGCGCGAATTGCTGATGTCCGCGCCGATTCCGGTGCTGTTTTCGCATTGAGGCGCAAGGCTCGGCCGCGCCGATGGATCCGCCGCGCGCACCCGCCCGCTTCAACACTGACGGGTCAGATGCAGCTGGTGCAGGATTTGCGCCGGGTTCGCCTCGTCGTGCCATGCGCGGAACTCCAGCGAATGCAGCAGATCGGTCACCGCGTGCTCCTCGGGCGCGCACGAGGCCCGCAGGTCCTGCATGCCCAGCAATGAGGAAATCCAGACGAGATGGCGCATCAGCACGGTGCCGAGTCCCTTGCCGAGCCATTCCCGTTCGGCGACGACATCGCAGCGGCAGCGCAGGCCGCGATCGAACGATCGCAACTCGGCGATGCCGATGGTGCGCTCTCCCGAGATGTCATGCGCGACGGCCACGAACGTCCTGCGTTCGATCGGCGCGGTCGCATCGTCCGGATATTCGGCTGGCAGCCCGGCAACCTGCCCGAACACGCTCACCGACACGATGTCGCCGGAGGGGAAAGCGGCCGTTCCGTGCGGCTCGCCCGACGTTGCCGCATCGGCCCGATCGAGGCTGCGAATCTCGATCGGATTGTGATCGCCCAGCACTTCGGTCCAGCGCGATTCCTGGGTCGACGGTTTCGGGTGATCGAGCGCGTATCGGTTCATTGAGCGGCATTCATGCACTGGGTCTTCCGGCAGGCGGATCATTGCTCACGTTGCGGTGTCGTCGTATTGACTGGCGTCAATAAGGCGCTGCATACGGCCCGGGCAGACTCATGGTGGCAGGACGGCCCTGCCGCGGTGCAATCCATCGATCCGCGCCTCGCACCGACTGCCGCGTTACGAAATGTTACCGATCGTTACCCGGCCGTCGTCGGGGCGATATGCATCGGCTGCAGGATGAAAACCCTCATCCCGGCAAGGATCTTCCTCCGATGTTGAACGTATCGAGCGACGTCCAGCGTCAATTCGCGGTCCATCCGACCTTCACGGCGCGGTGTGGAATAGACGGAATGGAAGGACTCGTAGGGCGCACGTCCTTCGTGCGCAGGAAGGTGAAATGCCGGGAACACCTGTTCCATGCCGGACAGCCGAGGCGCTCGTTGTTCCTCGTGCATGCCGGCACCTTCAAGATCTCGATGGTCACTGCCGATGGCCGCGAAAAGGTCGCCGGATTCCGTTATGCGGGCGAACTCCTCGGGCTCGATGCGCTGGACATTCCGAGCTACGCCTGCGACGTGGTCGCCCTCGAAGACGCCGAAGTGTGGGAACTGCCGTGTTCGGAGCTGACCGAGGAGCGGTTCGAATTCGTGCGCTGGATCACCTCGACCCTCGCCAGCGAGGTTCGCCGCGACTGGAACTGGATGCTGACCCTCGGAACGCTGAACGCCGAACAGCGGGTCACCGCGTTCCTGCTCGACCTGGCGGCACGCATGGCGTCGATGGGATTCAGCGAGCGCCGCTTCCTGCTGCGCATGACCCGCGCCGATATCGGCAGTTTCCTGGCGATCAAGCTCGAGACCGTCACGCGCGCCCTCTCGAGGCTGCAGACACGCGGAATGATCTCGGTCAGAGGGCGTTCCATCGACCTGCTCGACGCGGCCCGGATGCGCGCGAGCCTGGAGAGCGAGGACCGGGCCGGGCAGGTGCGCATGCCGAGGCGCCGCGCCGCTGGCGGGCTACCGTTCACTTCGACGGGGCGAAGCGTCACGGCTCTCCAAGCAGCCGCCTGATCGCCGAAAGCAACTGTTCGCGCCGATACGGCTTGCGCAACAACTCGAACTCCGCCGCTTCCGTCGTGTCGTCCTGTTCATAGCCCGACGTCAGCAGGATCGGCATGCCCGGCTTCATTCGACGGATTTGCGCGGCGAGTTGCTTGCCGTTCTGACCGGGTCCGAGCATCACGTCGGTGAATACCAGCGCGATTTCCGGCGCCTCGAGCAACACCTGCTGCGCATCCTCGGCGCTGGCTGCGGTCAGGACCCGGTAGTTCGACGCGCCCAGGAAGGCGACGCAGATACTGCGCACCGCGGCATCGTCCTCGACCACCAGGATCGTCTCGCCGCCGCCCAACCGCGGCTGCAGGTCCGGCAGCGCGCGTTGCACGGCGCTGCGTGTCGCCGGCAGGAACAACGCAACCCGGGTGCCTTGACCGACCGAACTCTCGATCCGCAGGTTCCCGCCGCTCTGCTTGGCGAATCCGTAGACCATGCTCAGGCCGAGCCCGCTGCCGCGGCCCGAGGCCTTGGTCGTGAAAAACGGTTCCATCGCCCGCGACAGGACCTCGGGAGACATCCCGTGGCCGGTGTCGATGACGCTGATGAGAAGGTAGTGGCCGACCTGGAGTTCATGATGGCCATGGCTGGCGTCGACAAGGATGGTTTTCGCACGGACCGTGACCGTACCGCCGCCCGGCATCGCATCTCGGGCGTTGAGGACGAGATTGACGAGGGCGGTCTCGAGCTGGCTCGAGTCCACGAATGCCGCGGGAAGATCGTCTTCGACTTCGATTTCCAGATGGATCGATTCGCCGAGCGTGCGCCTGAGCATCACACCCACGTCATCGAGCAGGGCAGGCAGGTCGGTCGCCTGCGGTAGCAGTTGCTTCCTGCGCGCGAACACGAGCAGCTTGGAGGTCAGCTCCGCGCCGCGCGACGTCGAGCGCAGTGCGGTGCTGATGAACTCGCGGGCGCCCTGTCCATTCGGTTCCATTTCCAGCATCTGCAGGCTGCCGGAAATGACCGTGAGCAGATTGTTGAAATCGTGGGCGATGCCGCCGGTGAGCTGACCGAGCGCGTCGATTCGTTGCGCGTGGGCCAGTTGGTCTTCGGTCTGCCGGCGTTGCACGAATACGGCGAGCAGGTTGGCGACCGAGCGAAGCAGGTGCAGGGCGTCGTGGTCAAACCGCCGCAGTTGCCGTGAACAGGCGATGATCGCGCCGATGCTGCGGTCCCGATCGAGCAGCGGCATCAGTGCGCCACTGCCTTCGCGCGCATGGAGCAGGGAACAGGCCAACGGGTGATCGTCGGCGCCGAGGTCGTCGACGACGACCGGGACACCTGCAGCCAGCGCGGCCGCCAGGGCATCGCCATCGATCGGTCCGAGCGCAGGATCCAGGCCGATCGCCGCGCGAATCTCGGCCGGACCGCCCGGCCGTATCAGGGCAATCACCACCGTTTCGAGCTGCAGGGCGTCGGCGAGCACCCGCGGCACGTATCCGAACACATCGGCCACGTCGTCCGCCTCCAGCGCCAGTTGCCCGATGCTGGCGACGATCGCATCGTAGCCGTTGCGAACCAGCGCCTGCCGGGCGCGCTGGGTCTCCGAGACATCGCGGATCGAAGCGAGATAACGCATCTCGGTACCGCTGCCGAGCGGGCTCAGCGCGATCTCGACCGGGAACTCCGTGCCATCCCTGCGCAGGCCGACGAGGACCTGCCCGCTCGCGCCCATCGGACGGACCCGGGGCGCGGACATGTAGCCGGCGCGGTGGGCGCGATGGCGTTCGCGAATCCCTGTCGGCAGCAGATCCTCGATCAGGGCCCCGCTCAGGCGCTCCGGCGGATAGCCGAACATTCGTCCGGTCTGTCGGTTGGCCAACGTGATCCGGCCCTCCCCATCGACGACGATCAAGGCATCGGGAACGGCATCGAACAGCCCATGGAACAGGGCTTCCGCGCTCATGCCTTGCGCACCTCGGCCGCCAGCATGTAGCCCGCCCCGCGCACCGACTTGATCAGGGATGGCTGTTCCGTGTCGTCGCCGAGCCTGCGCCGCAGCCGTCCGATCTGCACGTCGATGGAACGATCATAGGGCCCGGCATCGTGGCCATGGACGTGGTTCATCAGCTGGTCGCGGCTCAGCACCTGTCCCGGGTGGGCGAGCAGCGCCTGCAGCAAGGCGAATTCGCCGGCCGTGACAGGCAACTCCTGCCCGCTCGGTGCGATCAGGCGGCGCGACTTCGGATCGAGCACGAATCCGGCGAAGCGGATGGTTCCGCCAGCCGGGGCGTCAGCCGCGCGGGGTCCGGCCCCGAACCGGCGAAGGACGGAGCGGATGCGGGCGACGAGTTCGCGAAAGTCGAACGGCTTGGTGATGTAGTCGTCCGCGCCGAGTTCGAGGCCGACGACGCGCTCGACCGCATCGCCGCGGCCGGTGACGACGATGACCGGGCCGCGCCAGTCCGATTGCAGGAACTTGAGGTGGACCAATCCATCCTCGTCGGGCAGGCCCAAGTCGAGCAGGACCACGTCGATCGACGCATCGGCGATCGCGATCCGCGACTGAGCAGCCGTGCCTGCGGTGACGACATCGAACCCGTGCGTTTCCAGGTAACGGCTCAATAACCCGCGGATTTCCTCGTCGTCATCCACCACGAGGACCGTGACGCGTCCTTGCGCGGGCTTTGACCCGGATTGATTGGCGGGCATCGACGTTCACCCCTTTAGCCAACGACGGAGGACTGGCTCGGGTCTACGGTTTTCCCGAGGATCATGAGCGCATCGCAGGGTCCGCGCAACTGTCGTCGATCGGGCCATCCCTGGAGCCGCGACGCCGCAGAGCCGGGCGAACAGAAATTCAGAAGTCCACGTATTGCCGACTGGCTTGTCCAGCGTGCCGCAAGCAGGCGCATCAGGGAACGAGCACCGCCGCGCCTTGAACACGGCCGTTTCGCAATGCGTCCAGAGCATCGTTGGCCTGTCCCAGCGGGAAACGCATCGTCTCGCAGCGGACGCCCGCCTGCGGCGCAACACGCAGGAAGTCGAACGCATCCCGGCGAGTCAGGTTGGCCACCGACACGAGCTGGCGTTCCTCCCAGATCAAGCGATAGGGAAAAGTTGGAATGTCGCTCATGTGGATGCCCGCACAGACGACCCGACCGCCCTTGCGCACGGCACCCAGGGCCGGCGGGACCAGGCTCCCAACCGGCGCGTAGAGGATCGCTGCATCGAGTGGCTCGGGGCATGATTCGTCCGATCCGCCCGCCCACTCCGCGCCGAGGCTGCGCGCAAACGCCTGCGCGGCGTGATCGCCGGGTCGCGTGAATGCGAACACGCGGCGCCCCTGCCAACGGGCGACCTGGATCACGATATGCGCGGCCGCGCCAAAGCCGTACAGGCCGAGGCGCCCGCCCTTGCCGGCCGCCACCAGCGAGCGCCAGCCAATCATGCCGGCACAAAGCAGCGGGGCGAGCGCGACGTCCTCGCCCTCGACCTCGAGCGGAAACGTGTAGCGCGCATCGGCAATGGCATGGCTGGCAAAACCGCCGTCGCGCGTGCAGCCGGTAAACTGTGGCCAATCGCAGAGGTTTTCGCGTTCGTCGCGACAATAGGCGCACTCGCCGCAGGTGTGTCCGAGCCACGGAATGCCGACCCGCATACCGATGGCGAGTCCATGCACGCCCGCTCCGACGGCATCGACGTAGCCGACGATCTCGTGACCGGGAACGACCGGCAATCGCGCCTGCGGAAGTTCGCCATCGACCAGGTGCAGATCGGTACGGCAGACGCCGCAGGCGCCGACCCGCACCCGGATCTCGCCTGGAGCGGGGACCGGGTCAGGGCGTTCCTCGGCTACCAGGGGTGTTCCGGTGGCGCGCAATACCATCGCATGCATCGCATTTCTCCCGGCGTAAGGTGGGCGCGGTCTCGCCCGGGAACGGGCAATCAGGTCCCGGCCTGCCGGGGCCATCGCGGAAAGCGGGCCAGTTCGTTCTCGGCGGCGTCAATGCGCGGTGTATCCGCCATCGATCACGAGTTCGCTGCCGGTGACGAACTTCGACTCGTCCGACGCCAGGTAGACCACGCCCCAGGCGATGTCGTCGGGCTCACCCATGTGCCCGAGCGGATGCAGGGCATCGACCTCGCGATAGGCAGCCTCCAGATCGGTGGCGCCACCGTCGCGCACGTGGTGTTCGACCATCGGCGTGCGGATGAAGCCGGGGTGCACCGAATTGACGCGGATGCGATCGCCCGCATAGAACATGGCGTCGGTCTTGGTCATGAGCCGCACGGCGCCCTTGGCCGCATGGTAGGGCGGCACGTCGGCGGCGCCGACGAGGCCGTAGATCGACGAAAGATTGATGATGCTGCCGCCACCCGCGCGGCGCAGGTGCGCAATCGCATGCTTGGTGCAGAAGAAGACACCCTTGACGTTGATCGCCTGCACGCGATCCCACTCGGCTTCGCTCAGTTCATGGGTCGGCTTGCTCGGGCCGGCGATACCGGCATTGTTGACGAGGACGTGGATGCCGCCGAAGCGTTCGGCGACGGCCTCGGTCGCTGCCTTGACCTGCGCTTCGGCGGCGACATCCACATGCCAGTAGCCGGCGTCGCTGCCGGCGGCGCGAAGTGAGGCCGCCAGCGCCTCGCCTTCCTGGTCGAGCACGTCGAACAACGCGATGCGGGCGCCTTCCTGGGCCAGTCGCAGCGCGCACGCGTGGCCGATACCGAGCGCCGCGCCGGTGATGATGCAGACCTTGTCCTTGACGCGATCCATGAACCGATCTCCTGGGCGACCGGACGTTTGGCGCCGATCAGAAATGGATGGCCAGTCTGGCGGCAATCCGCGCGCGCGGCGTTGACCCTGGTCAAGCCGCCGCCGCCGCGGCCCGGGTCGAGCCCGCCGGATGCCGTGCCGGCCTCAGAGACCCGTCGGCCAGGTCTCCGCCACCTCGTGGTGCTGCCAGTGCCGGGTCACGTCGAACGGTTCGACCACGCTGGTTTCGTCGAGATGGAACACCGCATCGAATTGCGCGCCGACCGAAGCATCGAAGTAATGGCTCATGCGCTCGGTCTCGGGGCGGTAGACGACGCCGATCGCGCGTTCGAGCAGCGGCCCGGACAGGGCGCCGGCCACGGCACCCCGGAGCGGCAGGAAGAACCGGTCGCGGCCGCTGCGATGAAAGGTGTATTCGATGCTGTCGGGATGCGCCGGTCGCACCCAGCGCCGCTCGGCCGGCGCGTCCCAGTCTCGGGCCGCGGTGACGTGTCCGGTATAGGTGGTGAATCCGACCAGCAGGGCCTGGTCCTCGCCGACGCGCTCGCGCACGAGCTGGCCGACGTTCCATTCGCCGTTGCGCCCCATTTCGGTGGCGCGCGCATCGCCGAGGTGCGAGTTGTGCGCCCAGACCACGATGCGGCCTTTCCGGCCTTCGTCGCGCAGGTGCGTGCGCAGGGCCAGCAAGGTGTCGAGCATGTGGGCGTCGCGCAGGTTCCAGGTGTGCACGCGACCGCCGAAGGTCTCGCGATAGTAGCGTTCCGCGTTGCGCACGACATGCGCGTTGCGCTCGGCAAAGAATTGCGCGTCGCGCGCGGCACGTCCGTCTCCCGCCAGATAGGCGGGACCGTTGCGCAGCAGTTCCTGCAGCAGGCGGGTCGCGCCCTCGCGGCAGCTCGGACGCAATCCGTGCGCCGCCTCATAGGCGTAGTCCTGGGGCTCTCGCACGTGGTCGAGACAGGCATAGACGCGACGGGCGATCGCGGCCTGGTCCGGGTCGATGCCCTCGAGGTAGGCGACCACGGCCTCGGCGGAGCGGTAGAGGCTGTAGAGGTCGAGGCCGAAGAAGCCCACGCGGGCATCCGCGGACCGTGCATCATTGTGCGAACGCAGCCAGTCGATGAAGCGCCGAACGTCGCCGTTGCGCCACATCCAGGTCGGAAAGCGCTGGAAATCGCCGAACGCCTCGTCCAGCGTATCGACGTCGCCGCCGCGGGCGTAGCGGTCCAGGCGCAACGCGTCGGGCCAGTCCGCTTCGACCGCAACGGCATCGAAGCCGAGTTCGACGATCAGTCGGCGCGTGATTGCGGCCCGCATCGCATAGAACTCATGGGTCCCGTGGCTGGCCTCGCCGAGCAGCACGAACGGGCGCTCGCCGACCATCTCCAGCAAGGCGTCGTAATCGCGGTCGCCGTCATCGAGCACGCGCGCGTGCTCGCGGATCAGGTTGTGCAGGGTCGGGTGCCGTGTGGTCATGCGGAGCGTTCCTCCCATGCAGGAGCAACAAGCATCCGCCCGTGCGCGAAGCGCGAAGTTGACGAAGATCAAGGCCGCTGGCCGCCGGAGTGGAATGATTCCCGTGCATGGCCGTGATCGAGGCTGGAGGAGACATCGATGGACGCACTGCTGCCGTTTCGCGACCGCGCCGAGGCCGGTCGCCATCTCGCCGCGGCCCTGGCCCGCTTTCGTGGCTCCAGGCCGCTGGTGCTGGCGATCCCGCGTGGCGCCGTGCCGATGGCGCGCCTCATCGCCGACGCCCTGGACGGCGATCTCGACGTGATCCTCGTGCGCAAGCTCGGCGCCCCGGACAACCCCGAATTCGCGATCGGCGCAATCGACGAGAGCGGTGAGACCATGCTGGACGACAATGCGGTGCGATGGTCGGGCGCCGACCGCGACTATCTCCGGCGCGAGGCCGGGCGTCAGCTCGCCCTGATCCGCGAGCGCCGCAGTCTGTATTGCGGCAATCGCCCCGGCATCGATCCGACCGACCGGACCGTGATCGTGGTCGACGACGGCCTGGCGACCGGCGCGACCATGCTCTCGGCCCTGCATGCGCTGCGCGGGCGCCATCCGCGCCATCTGGTGTGCGCCGTGCCGGTGGCGGCGCGCGACAGCCTGGTGCAGGTCGGCCGGGTAGCCGATGAAGTGGTCGTGCTGGCGAGTCCCCCCCATTTCGGTGCGGTCGGTCGCTACTACCGGGACTTCGGCAGCGTGAGCGACGAGGCGGTGATCGCGGCGCTGTCGCCGGGGGCACAGGGCACGAACCATCCGGAACCCGCCTCCGACCAGGCCGTCCATCTGCATGTCGATGGGCAGATCCTCGAAGGCGACCTCGCATCGCCGCCCGACCCGAAAGGACTGGTCATCTTTGCCCATGGCAGCGGCAGCAGTCGCCGCAGCATCCGCAACCGCTTCGTCGCCCAGGCCTTGCGCCGGCGCGGGTTCGCGACGTTGCTGTTCGACCTGCTGACGCCCCACGAAGATCGTGACACCGCGATGCGCTTCGACATCACCTTGCTCGCCGACCGCCTGCGCGCGGCGCTCGATTGGGCGCGGCAGGATCCGGCCTGGCGCGAGCAGCCGATCGCGCTGTTCGGGGCCAGCACCGGAGCAGCGGCCGCGTTGCGGCTGGCTGCGCAACGACCGAGCGAGGTCGTCGCCGTGATATCGCGGGGCGGCCGGCCTGATCTCGCCGGCCCGCAGGCGCTGGCCCGCGTGCGCTCGCCGGTCCTGCTCCTGGTCGGTAGCGCGGATACCGAGGTGCTGGCGCTCAACCGCGACGCGCAGGCGCGTCTCGGCGGACGCGCCGAAGTGGTCGTGGTGCCCGGGGCGACACACCTGTTCGAGGAGCCCGGCACGCTCGAGCAGGTGGCCAGTCTGTCCGCCAATTGGCTGGCGCAGCGGGTGCCCGAGGCAGAGCCCAGCGCGCCGGGGGTCTGATCTCCCGCGCGCTCGCATCCGGTCGTCGCGGCTGGCTATCCAGTGGCACCGATGACCGCTGCGTCGCCCTGCGGCGCGTCGCTTCAGTCGCGGCGACACGCCTGCGGCAGCCGGCAGTCGTCGGCCGCGTACACGTGCCCGGCGGCCGCAACCGCACGATAGGTCGTACAGCCCTTCAGGCCGAGCGAGTGGGCCAGACGGAACAGGGCCTCATGCCGCTGCGGCGGGAAATCGACCGGAATCGTCACCGTCTTGGCAATGGCGTTGTCGACGTGCTGCTGCAGGACCGCCTGCATCCGGATCTGATCTTCCGGCGCGATCTGCCGCACGTCGACGAACGCAGCGGGTAGTGGCGCGTTGGCGCCGAAAAGCGCGCGAAAGCAGGTCAACGCATGGCTCTCGACCGCAACCGTTTCGACAGTTTGCGGCGCGAGCCGGACATTGCGCTGAAGACGCAGGGCAGGTAGCGGCTCGAGGCCGCTCGAGACCCCATTGGCGAGCAGGCTGATGCTGCCGGCTGGCGCGATCGCGAGCAGATGGCTATTGCGCAAGCCGTGACGCGCGATGTCGGCACGCAGATCGTCCGGGAGCCGCGCGACGAATTCACCGCGCACGTGGGCGTTGCCATCAAAAGCCGGAAATGCGCCTTTTTCGCGCGCCAGGGCTACCGAGGCGCGATAGGCCGCAATGCACAGCTCGCGCATCAGGTCGCCGGCGAATCGTCGCGCCGGTTCGCTGTCGTAGCGCAACCCGAGCAGGACCAGGGTGTCGGCCAGGCCCGTGATGCCGAGCCCGATCCGGCGCGAAGCGCGCGCGACCTCGGCATGCCGGGGAGTCGGAAATGCCGACAGTTCGTAGACGTTGTCGAGCAGGCGCACCGCGTCTGCGACCCCGGCGAGCAGGGCCTCGCGATCGAAACGGGCCTGCGCAGTGAATGGATCGTGCACGAAGCGGGTCAGGTTGAACGAACCCAGGTCGCACGCGCCGTGGGCGGGCAGGGGGACCTCGCTGCACGGATTGACCGCGGCGATTTCCTCGGCATAGGCGAGTGGATTCAGGCGCCGGATGGTGTCGATGAAAAGCAGGCCCGGCTCGGAACGCTCGAAACTGCATTGCGCGATCCGTTGCCACAGTCCGGCGGCGGAAACCTGGCCCCACCGACGACACGCTCGCCGGGGACCGTCGAATGCCGGCCAGCTGCGCGCGAGATGACTGTCGCCGACATCGCCCTCCGACGTCGGGAAGACCAGCGGCCAATCGGATGCATGCCGAACGGCGTGCATGAAGGCATCGTCAACGAGCACCGACAGGGTGAATTGGGCCAGGTCGACACCGCCTTTCCTGGCATCGAGGAATGCGGGCAGATCCGGATGATCGCAGCGCAGCGTGCCCATCATTGCGCCATGGCGGAATCTCCCGGCGCTCAAGGCCGCGCACAGGGCATCCCAGAGCGGCAGCAGTGGCAGCGGGCCGCCACGCAGATCGGCTCCGGTCTCCAGCGCGGCGGCATGCGGTGGCACGCCGGAGAAGTCGATGCCCACGCCACCGCCGGCAAGGGTGATCCGGGCCGCCTCGTCGATGCTGTCGAGCATTCCCTGCAAGGAGCCGTCCGGCCTCGCTCCGACGAAGCAGTTGAACAGCACGGCGGTCGACGCCGCGCTGGCGCCTGCCAGCACGCGGCCGCCGGGAAGGAAGCGGAAGTCGCTCATCAGATCGTTGAAGCGGAGCGCCGTCGCATCCTGATCGCGCTTCTCGACCGAAGCCAGTGCGTGCGCGACACGCCGCCAGCTGGCGCGGACATCGGCTTCGGGACGTCCGTCCGCGTCGTGGCGTCGGTAACGGCTGGTCCAGATCCGGTGCGCCAGCGCGGTCCGGATCGGGTCGTCGGCGTTCGGCGGGCCCGGGAACTCGGTCACGACAGCTCTCTCCTCATCGGCGCCATACGGACAGCCTGAGGCTCGCGAGGCGCGGCATCTTGACCTGGATCAGCATGCGGCCGGTCCCGGGCAAGCCCGTCGGTGCTCGCAACGGCGCGCGAAAATGCTGATCTGGGTCAACACGATGCCGTCCGGGCCAGAGCATGCTCGCGCCAATACCCGTGCTCGCGAGATCCAATGAATACCCGAATGGATCAATCCGGCGATACGCCGGCAAGCGCCCCGGCGATCGTCCCCCTCGACGCCACAAGGGCCAGCCTCGACCACGTCCATCGGCACCTCTTGCCACGGCCGGCCGATCGGCCGGCGTATCGACGAAGGCCGCCGCACTCGCGCGAGCCCGAGATGGCACTCGCGCCGAAAGGCGACACCGCCACCCAGCGCGAGCGCTGGACTATCTGGCGGGCCCAGCTCGCCAGCGGTTCGGAGCCGTGCTTCGCCACCGAAAAGCGGTTCCTGTGCGGCGACGACGGCTGCGTCTGGCGCAGCCATTGCCTGCGCCTGCGTGCGGAGTGGCTGCGCTGAGTGGATCGGTGCTTTCTCGGGCGCCGGTGCTAGTGCCCGCGTGCAGGCGAGGACACCGCGACCCGCGGCGACGACGGCTGCGCGTGACTGCCGCCAGCGCATGCAGGGCGCGCATCTGACGGGCGTTGCCCGGCATCCAGCGCGAGCGGCGCTGCGCGCGCTAGCATGGCCGCCCGATAGATCTGCAGATGGAGCCTGGCGCTCTCGCCCCAGTCGAAGCGACGACTCATCGCGCGCTGCATCAGGCCCGCCCATAGGCGGCGATCCGCGTGCGCAGCCACGGCACGGCGGCAGGCTTCGACGAGGGCGGCCGCATCGGCGCGCACCATGTGGAAGCCATCTGCATCCTCGTTCGGTTGCGCGGTCGGTCCGGCATCGATGACGGTGTCGCCGAGCCCGCCGACCGGATTGACGACGGGGATCGCGCCGTAGCGCATCGCGCTCATTTGCGCCAGACCGCACGGTTCGAATCGCGACGGCATCAGGAACAGGTCGCTGGCGGCGAAGATGCGGTGGGCCAAGGCCTCGTCGAAGCCCAGGCGCACGGTCACCTGCGCCGGATAGCGCTCTGCGGCCTCGCGCCAACTCCGCTCCAGCGCGGCGTCGCCGCTGCCCAGCACGACGATGCGCAGCCCCATGGCCAGCAGTTCCGGCAACGCATCGACGACCAGGTCGGCGCCCTTCTGCGGCACCAAGCGCCCGACCATGGCCGCCAGGACTCCCGTGGCCGGACTGTCGGGCTCGGCCCACGCCAGCTCGCGCAGCAAGGCGGATCGGGCGCGGCGCTTTTCCGCCGGCTCCGTGGCCGAGTACGGCGCCTCGATCAACGGATCGTCCTGCGGATTCCAGTTGGCCTCGTCGAGGCCGTTGAGGATGCCGTCGAGGACCTCCGCCCGCTCACGCAGGACGCCGTCGAGGCCCGCACCGAAGGCCGGCGTGAGGATCTCGCGTGCGTAGCCGGGGCTGACCGTGGTCAGCCGGTCGGCGAACACCAGGCCCGCCTTGAGAAACGAAAGTTGCCCCCAGTACTCCGCCGCGCCGTCGTGCAGGGCCCAGCGCGGCAGGCCCAGGCGCGCGCCCGTCGCGAGCGGAAACAGACCCTGGTGGGCGAGATTGTGGATGGTCAGGACCGAGGCGGCCGGGACACGGCACTGCATCAGCAACATCGGTATCAACGCGGTCTGCCATTCGTTGCAATGGACGACGTCGGGACGCCAGCCCAGGCCGAGGGCGTCGTCCGCGATGGCCGTCGCCATGCGGCAAAGTTCAAGGGCGCATTCGGCATCGTCCTCGTAGGGACGGCCGTTGCGATCGGCGTAGATTCCGCTGCGCCGGCGCAGTCGAGGCGTGTCCAGCAGCCACACCGGCGTTCCACATGCTGCGTCGATCGGATGCAGGGCGCAGCCCGCGTCGGACCAGATCGGCGCCGGACCGTCCGTCATTCCGCCGGGTAGCGGGATCAGGAGGCGGACCTCCGCGCCGAGCATGGCCAGGGCCCGCGGCAGCGCGGCGGCGACATCGGCGAGCCCGCCGACCTTCAGCAGCGGCGCGTACTCGGTGGCGACATAGAGGACCTTCAGCGCTCTCATCCGTCCGCCTCCGGTTGCAGCAGCAACGCCGCGAGCGGCGGCAGCGTTGCCAGCACCGAATGCGGCTGGCCTTGCCAGGGCATCGGTTCGGTGTGGACCGCGCCACCATTGCCGAGGCCGCTGCCGCCGTAATGCCGCGAATCGCTGTTGATGCGCTCGCGCCAGCGACCGGGCAACGGCAGGCCGACGCGATAGCCAAAGCGCGGTACCGGCGTGCAGTTGAGGATGATCGCGACCTGTCGACCCTGGTCGCGACGCAAGAATGAAACGACGGAGTGTGGCGCGTCGTGGCAGTCGATCCATTCGAACCCGCTCGCCTCGAAGTCGCCTCGATGCATCGCCGGCTGGTCACGGTAGAGCCGGCTCAGATCGGCGACCAGGGCGCGGATGCCGGCATGATCCGGTTCCGCGGCCTGCCTCCAGTCGAGCGCACGCTGCTCGCTCCACTCGTCCCAGGCGCCGAATTCCTGGCCCATGAACAGCAGCTTGCGACCTGGCCAGGTGAACTGCAGGGCCAGCAGCAGGCGCAGGTTGGCGAACCGTTGCCAGCGATCGCCGGGCATGCGACGCAGCAGGGTGCCCTTGCCGTGCACGACTTCGTCGTGCGAGAGCGGCAGCACGAAGTTCTCGTCGTAGGCGTACAGCCGTCCGAACGTCAGTTCATCCTGATGGTAGCTGCGGTGCACGGGGTCGCGTCCGAAATAGCCAAGCACGTCGTGCATCCAGCCCATGTTCCATTTCATCGAAAAGCCCAGACCGCCGAGCCAGGTCGGCCGCGAGACCGCCGGCCAGGCGCTCGACTCCTCGGCGATCGTGAAAGTCCCGGGGCATTGGCCATGCGTGATGACGTTGAGTTCGCGCAAGAAATCGGTCGCGGCCAGATCCTCGCGACCGCCGAATGGGTTCGGTGTCCATTCGCCGGGACGCCGGCCGTAATCGAGATAGAGCATCGCCGCGACCGCATCGACGCGCAGGCCGTCCAGGTGGAATTCCTCGAGCCAGTAGAGCGCGCTCGACAGCAGGAAACTGCGCACTTCGTGGCGCGCGAAGTTGAAGTGCAGGGTGCCCCAGTCCGGCGTTCCGGCCCGGCGTGGATCGGCGTGTTCGTACAGCGCCGTTCCGTCGAACCGCGCCAAGGCGCCCTCGTCGCGCGGGAAGTGGCCGGGCACCCAGTCCAGGATCACGCCGTAGTGGTGCTGGTGCAGCAGATCGACGAACGCGCGGAAATCGTCGGGCTCGCCGTAGCGGCTGGTCGGGGCGAAGAACCCGGTGCTCTGGTAGCCCCAAGAAGGATCGTGCGGATGCTCGGTGATCGGCAGCACTTCGACGTGCGTGAAGCCGGTATCGGCCAGGTAGGCGACGAGTTGCCCGGCGATCTCGCGGTAGTTCAGGAAGCGGCCATCTTCGCCGCGACGCCAGCAGCCGAGGTGAAGTTCGTAGATGGCCATCGGCGCTTCGCGCCAGTCGGGACGATGGCGCACCCAGTCGTGATCGGCCCAGGCATGGCGTGACGGCGCCGTCACCCGCGCCGCCGTGCCCGGGCGCCGTTCGAAGCTGCGCCCGTAGGGATCGCTCCTGAGCATGAGCGCGCCATCGCGCGCCCGCAGCGCGAACTTGTACAGCGAGCCGGGCCCGACGCCGGGCAGGAACGCCCGCCAGACCCCGCTGTCGTCACATGCCGTCATCCAGTTCCTGGCCACGTCCCAGTCGTTGAAATCACCGGCCACGCTGACTGCCGCCGCATTCGGCGCCCAGACCGCGAAGCGCGTGCCGGGAACACCCTCGAGGATGGCCGAGTGCGCTCCGAGCAAGGTCCAGGCCCGGCAATGCTTGCCGCGGCCAAATTCGGCCAGCGCGTGGGCGTCGTCCATCCGGCGGATCGGATCGGCCTGCGCCGCGGGCATCGCGGACATCATGGATTCCTCTTGTGGCTTTGTTGCGCCGTCGTCGACGGCGGCAGCCGGGCCAGCATGCGCGACGTCCACGACCCGTTTCCTGATCTGCATCAATACCGCGCGACCGGCATCGGCATCGAATGGGGCCAGTCGCGGGTCGTTTCCTGGTGGGCGTCAGCGCGGACCCATGCATGAGGAGGGTCGTGGATGATCGAGCAGGCGTCGCAACGCTTCGTCAGCCTGATGACGCGCGATACGCTTGCGCTCGTGCTGGCCGGCGGCAAGGGCACGCGGCTCGGCGCGCTGACCCAGCGCAGGGTCAAGCCTGCGGTCCCCTTCGGTGGCCGCTTCCGCCTGATCGATTTTCCGCTCTCGAACTGCGTCAACTCCGGCATTCGCCGCATCGGCGTGCTGACCCAGTACAAGGCGCATTCCCTGATCACCCACATCCGGCAAGGCTGGAGCTCGTTCCGTGCCGACTTCGGGGAGTTCGTCGAATTGCTGCCGGCCCAGCAGCGCACCGGCGAAAGCTGGTATTCGGGCACCGCCGACGCGGTGCACCAGAACGCAGACATCATCCGCGCCCATGATTCCCGGTTCGTGCTCGTGCTCGGTGGCGATCATGTCTACAAGATGGATTATGGTGCGCTGCTCGGCATGCACGTCCAGCGCGGCGCCGACGTGACCGTGGCCTGCGTTCCGGTGCCGCGCGAGCAGGCGTGCGCCTTCGGCGTGATGCAGGTCGATGCCGATGGGCGTGTGACCGGCTTCGTCGAGAAACCGCGGGAGCCGCCACCGATGCCGGGCAATCCGGATCTGGCCCTGGCCTCGATGGGGATCTACGTCTTCGATTCGGATTACCTGCTGGCACGGCTCGATGAGGACGCCGCCCGCTCCGAATCGCACCATGACTTCGGCCGCGACCTGATTCCCCGTGCGGTGGCGCACGATACCGTGTACGCGTATGCGTTCCGCGATGCGGCGCGTGACGGTCCGGCCTACTGGCGCGATGTCGGCGATCTGGATGCCTACTGGAGCGCCAACCTGGAACTTCTCGACATCGAGCCGGAACTGAACCTGTACGATCGCCAGTGGCCGATCTGGACCTGGCAGGAGCAGACGCCGCCGGCCAAGTTCGTGCTCGACGACGGTGACCGCTGCGGTCGCGCCGTATCCTCGATGGTTGCCGGAGGCTGCATCATCTCCGGAGCGTTGGTCCGGCATTCACTGCTGTTCTCGTCGGTCATCGTCGACGAAGGCTCGACCGTCGAGGACTCGGTGGTGTTGCCCGAGGCACGCATCGGACGCGACTGCAAGGTCCGCCGGGCGATCCTCGACAGCGGCGTGCACCTGCCGGCGGGCACCACGATCGGCGTCGACGCGGACCAGGACAGCGCGCGCTTCGAGGTCAGCGCAGGCGGCGTCGTCCTCGTCACCGCCGACATGCTCGGCCAGCGTGTGCGCTATGACGGCTGACCGACTGCGCGTGGTCCTGTGCTGGCACATGCACCAGCCCGAGTACCGCGATCCGGGCGACGGCCGCTTCCTGGCGCCCTGGGTCTACCTGCACGCGCTGAAGGACTACACCGACATGGTGGCGCATCTGGAGGCGCACGCCGAAGCCCGCGCGACGATCGATTTCGTTCCGGTGCTGATCGATCAGATCGACGACTACGCGCGCCGCCTCGGCGATGCGCGACGCAGCGGCGTGCCGGTCGGCGACCCGCTGCTCGACGCGCTGGCGCGGCCTGTTGCGGTGGCCGAATCCGAGGCCCGGCAGGCCCTCGTGGAAGCGTGCCTGCATGCACATCGCCAGCGCATGATCGGGCGTCACCCAGCCTACGAACGCCTGGTGGCGCAAGCCGAGTCGATACTCGCGAATCGGGATGCCGCCGGGCCGTTCGACGATGCGCTCATGCTCGACCTGGTGGTCTGGTACCACCTGGCCTGGCTCGGCGAGTCGGTGCGCGGCGATCCGGTCTGCAGGCGGCTGCTGGAAAAGGGCGAGGATTTCGATCTTGCCGACCGCCATGCCCTGATCGATCTGATCCACATGCAGTTGTGCGGCCTGTTCGCGCGCTACGGGAAACTGGCGAGCCAGGGTCGGATCGAACTGGCGACCGCGCCGTATGCGCATCCGATCCTCCCCCTGCTGCTGGATTTCGCCAGCGCCCGCGAGGCGAGACCCGGATTGCCGCTGCCATCGAGCGCACGCTATCCGGGTGGCGACGCCAGCGTGCAGCGGCAACTCGCGCGCGCGCAGGCCGTGCATCGGCGCCACTTCGGCAACGACGCCGCGGGCTGCTGGTCGCCGGAGGCGGCGATCAGCGAGGCCTCGCTCGAACGTCTCGCGGCGGCCGGATTCCGCTGGACCGTTTCGAGCCAGACCGTGCTGCGGCACAGCCTCGACTCGCCGACGGCCGACAGTGACGTCCTGCATCGG
This sequence comes from Dokdonella immobilis, assembly GCF_900115085.1. GTDB lineage: Bacteria > Pseudomonadota > Gammaproteobacteria > Xanthomonadales > Rhodanobacteraceae > Dokdonella > Dokdonella immobilis. Next base: position 50,677 of record NZ_FOVF01000024.1, read on the forward strand.
CCCTATCGCCTGAATGGAGCTGGCGCCGCCGTCTTCTTTCGCGACGACGAACTTTCGGACCTCATCGGGTTTGCCTACAAGGACTGGGCGGGGCGAGACGCGGCGGCCGACCTGATTGGCCGCCTCGAGGCGATCGCTCGCACACCGGCGGCGCCGGGTCGAGTCGTGGTGCTCGCGCTCGATGGCGAGAACGCGTGGGAACACTACGAGGCCAACGGGGCGAATTTCCTTGCCGCCCTGTACGCCGGGCTCACTGCCCACCCGCTGCTGCAGATGTCCACGCTCGGTGGCTGCCTCGACGATCCCGGCGTGCCTCTGGCCCGACTGCAGCGCGTGATCGCCGGCAGCTGGGTGCATGGCAGCTTCGACACCTGGATCGGTGCGTGCGGCAGGAACCGCGCCTGGGACCTGCTGGGCGAGGCCGCGCGCTGCTTCGATCGGGCCGATCGCGCGCAGCAGGATGCCGCCGAGCGCCAACGCTGCGTGTGCGAAGGCTCGGATTGGTTTTGGTGGCTGAACGAGCACCATGCCGAAGTCGAGGTCGCCCGCTACGAGCGCATCTACCGCCTGCAGCTCGCCGGCCTGTATCGGTTGCTCGGTTGTGAACCTCCCGGCATCCTGCAGGATCGGTTCGCGCATGGCGAGACGGCGTTGGCGCCGGCGCCAACGATGCTGCCGCACCGGCCGCCATGATTCCGTGGCGGCCGACCGGACCGCGGCGGGCCGGGGTATTGCTGCATCCGACCTCGCTGCCCGGGTCGCGGCGCCTGGGCGCACTCGGTGAGGCCGCCTTCGGTTTCCTGGACTTCATGCGGCGCGCGGGCCTGCGCGTCTGGCAGATGCTGCCGCTCGGGCCCGTGCACGAAGACCGCTCTCCCTATCGTTCGCTCTCGCTCGATGCCGGCGGCGAGCACCTGATCTGCCTGCACCAGCTCGGCGATGCGGCGTGGTGGCCCGGTCGCCCGCCTGCGGGCATGAGCCACCATCGCATCCTGGCGAGTGCCGCGCATCGCTTCATCGGGCAGGCGGACGCAGACGAGCGCGAATCCTGCCGCTCCTTCATCGAACGCGAACGCGACTGGCTGGACCCGTACTGCGCCTTTCGCGTCCTGCGCCGCCGCTACCGTGGCCTGGCGTGGCAACAGTGGCCGCCAGTCTGGCGCGACGGCGCCGACGATGCGGTCGCGCGCCTGAACCGATGCGCCGCGGATGAGCTGCAGCGGGAGCGCGTCGTGCAATTCCTGTTCGACCGTCAATGGCGGGCGCTGCACCGCGCAGCATCTACTTGCGGCATCGCCCTCTTCGGGGACGTGCCGTTCTATCCCGCGCTGGACAGTGTCGACGTCTGGCGTCATCGACACCTGTTCCAGCTCGACGCGCGCGGCTGGCCGCTGGCGACGGCCGGCGTACCACCCGACGCGTTCGCGCCCGAAGGCCAGGCGTGGGGCGCGCCGGTGTATGACTGGGCGCGGATGGCCGAAGATGGATTCGCCTGGTGGCGAGCGCGTCTGCGCGTTCAGGGTGCGCGCTTCGACCTGCTCCGGCTTGATCACTTTCGCGGTTTCGAAGCCTACTGGTCGATCCCTTCGGGCGCTGCGGCGGCGCACGGAAGCTGGCAACAGGGTCCCGCCGCGGCGCTGTTTGATGCATTGGCCGCCGAGCCCGGGTTGCCGGCGCTCGTGGCCGAAGATCTCGGCACGATCACTCCGACCGTCGAGGCACTGCGTCGTGCTTTCGCATTGCCTGGCACGCGCGTCCTGCAGTTCGCCTTCGACGGCAACCCGGCCAATCCGCACCTGCCGCGCAATCATGAGGCGGATGCCGTGGCCTATACCGGCACGCATGACAACGACACCCTGGCTGGCTGGTGGAGCCATGCGCCGCCGGCCCAGCGCGATCGCGTTGCATCGATGCTCGGTCTGTCGCTGCGATCCTGCAATCCGCAGCGCCTGATCGAAGCGTTGCTGGCCTCTCCGGCCGCACTCGCGATCTTGCCGATGCAGGACGTGCTCGGCCTCGGCAGCGATGCGCGGATGAACGTGCCGGGGCGGGCGCTGGGCAACTGGCAGTGGCGCCTGCGGCGCGCGGCGCCAATTGCCGGGTGCGCCGATCCGTTGCGGGCGATGCTGTCAGCGAGCGGGCGCCTGCAGCATCGAAGCTGACGCGGCCGGCATTCGCACGCCGGCCCGAATCGCGCCCTCTCGCACGAGGTAGGCCTCGGAGACGTAGCGTCGCATCATGCGATGGGTGTTGAAGTAGTAACCGATCTTGCTGATCGACTGCTTCATCATCCATATCCAATGCGAACGGTCGTTGCGGTAGAGCGGCAGGACGACCTGCTCGAGCCTGTCGTAGAGACGCTCGGCGGTGCCACCCGGGTGGCCGGCGATGCCCCAGCCGGTCACTCCTTCGATGCAACCTTCCAGCCACCAGCCATCGAGGACGCTCAGGTTGAGAACGCCGTTGATGGCGGCCTTCATGCCACTCGTGCCGGACGCTTCCAGAGGTGGCTCCGGGGTATTGAGCCAGATATCGACGCCGGCCACGAGCGGGCGCGCCAGGGCATAGTCGTAGTTCGGCAGGAACACGATGCGGATGTCCGCTGCCAGCTCAGACATGACGGCATGAATGCGATGCACGAGATCGCGTCCGTGCACATCCGCCGGATGTGCCTTGCCGGCGAGCACGAGCTGGAACGGATGCCCTTCGTGGATGCGGCGCAGGCGATCGAGGTCGGCGAACAACAGGCTTGGGCGCTTGTAGGCCGTGATGCGCCTCGCGAAGCCGAGGACCGGCAAGGCCGGGTCGAGCCGGATGCCGGTCCGTTCGGCGATCACCGCGAACAGGTCCTCGCGGGCCTGCTGGTGCGCGTCCCAGACCCGATCGTCGGGCAACAGCTGATCGAAACGCGCCATCAGCTCCGGCTCGTAGGACCAGGCGGGTGCGCACTCGGTGAACAGCGCGGCGAAGGCCGGATGCGCCCAGGTGGCCACGTGCACGCCGTTGGTGACCGCGCGGATGTGATAGTACGGAAACATCTGCGCGGCGACCTCTGCGTGGCGTTTGGCGACGCCATTGACGTAGCCGGACAGGTTCAGCGCCAACTCGGTCATGTTGAGATGATTGGCGCCTGCGACCAGGCGCAACTGCTCGACCGGGAAGTAATCGCCGAGGAGACCTTCGAAGAGGTCATAGGGATAGCGGTCATGGCCGGCCTCGACCGGCGTATGCGTGGTGAAGACGCATTGGCTGCGCACGCGGGCGGCATCGTAGGCGAGCAGGTCGGGGCGGCCCGGGTCCGGCGCGAGTGGATACCGTCGCAGCAGATCGAGCGCGAGCAGGGCCGCGTGTCCTTCGTTCAGATGATAGACCCGAATCGAAAAGCCCAGTGCCTGCAGCACGCGCAGCCCACCGATACCGAGCAGCACTTCCTGCTTGAACCGGTAGGTCTCGTCGCCGCCGTACAGCCGGTCGGTCAGGCCGCGATCGCGCTCGTCGTTCTCGACCAGGTGCGAATCGAGCAGCAGCACGGGGACGCGTTGGCCGTGCATGCCCTCGAGCGGGAAGAGCCACGGCCGCACCCATACTTCGCGCCCCTCCAGGACGACCGCGACCTTGGCCCGCAGCGGTGTCGCCAATTCCTCGAGCGGCCACGGATCGGCCCGTTCGACCTGGTTGCCGGCCGCATCGATCTCCTGGGCCAGGTAACCGAGACGGCTGGCCAGGGTCACGAACACCACCGGCAGGTCGAGGTCGAGGCAGGCACGCGCGGTGTCGCCGGCGAGGATGCCGAGGCCGCCGCTGTAGGTGTGCATCTTCGGGTCGAGCGCGATCTCCATCGAAAAGTAGGCGATCTGCATCTGGCCCAGATACGGGCCGATGGTCGCCAGGGAAGCAGACGCTGCCGGGAACGGGTCCACCGTCGTCACCTCATCGCTTAGTCGCGTCGTTGACGGCACTCGCCGACGATGGGCCAAGGCGCCGTGGCACCTGCCGGCGATGGGCGCGGCCCGGCCGGGCGCGATGGGGTGCCATGGGTACCGTCGCGGCTTCGCCGTTTCAAGTGCGCGTCTCCATTTCCCGGACCTGCTCGCGCGTCAGGGCCTGGCTGAGTTCCTGCAATTGCGTGCCGAGCACGGCGTAGACGTCGTCGACACTGACCAGGCCGGCCAGGCTGCCCTTGTCGTTGAGCACGGGCAGTCGACGGATGCCGCGCCGGCGCATGATGCCGATGACGTCGAACAGGTCGTCGTTCTCGTTGCAGCTGGCCAATGGGAGACTCATCACGTCACCGACGGTGAGTTTCCCGGCATCGACTCCGGGTGCAATCACGGCAAGCACGATGTCGCGGTCGGTGATCATGCCGATCGGCACGCGTCCGCCATCGGGCTCTTCGGTGACCACCAGCGAGCCGACGTGACGCTTGCGCATCAATTCGGCAGCGGCATGCACCGACGCGCCGGCGTCGACGTGAACCACGCAACGGGTACATATGTCTGCGATTCGCATAAGCGCTCCAGATAGGCAGTTCGGACTGCATCAGGATGTGCCTGCCCGGCTGCGCCGATCTTGATCACAATCAAGGTATCGTTGCGCGCTTGCCGTGCCGGGATCGTTCGCACCCGCAGCCGGATGCTCGGCGCAGATGCTGGGACGGACGCCATCGTGCGCAGCGAATGCGCATCCGTTGCGACTGCCTCGCGCCCGGCGAGTGGTCGGCAGGGCTCGCCAAGCCATGCTCCTTCGGTCGAAGGAGGTTCACGGCGTGAGGTCGTTCCCCGATTCGGTGCCGTGCTCCTCGAGCAACGGAAGAGCTCAGGATTCGCGTCGCTCGATCTCGAACTCGGCTTCCAGCCAGTCGTCCAGGGCGTGATCACCGTCGAAGCCGCGCTGTTGCGCCCGGAAATAGGCGGCCTCGGCGATCAGGTGGTGACGTGCCCCACCATTGGCAGGAACGCCGCCATCCGGTTTCGTGCTGCGCGTGGGACGGCGCCTCGCAGCGCCGGTCTTGGCGGGAGCGGCAACGGTAGGGAGGGACTCGGTACGACCACGACGCGTGGAGGTCGAGGATGGTCTGGATGATTTTCGCATGGCGCTTCACCTCGGGATGGCGATCGATCGCGCGTCCGAAGTTAGCGGCCCGGCTGGCCGCCGACATTGATCCACATCAACACCGGGTTCGGCGCAGTCGCCCGGATCGCGTCTGCGCTGGACGCAAGGACCCGGATATCCGGGGCCGGGGCCGTTCACACCGCAATCGACGCGTCGGCGCGGGCGGTTCACCACGGCGAACGCTTGATGCCGAGCCGGAATGCCATGCGGTTGACCGCCAGATCGCCGACGAAGGTCACGGCGAGAATGAGGCCCATGTCGGTCACGGACAGCTTTGCCCAGGGGCCGACCAGGAGCAGCGAGCCGAGTGCGAAATCGAGTTGGTCGAAAGGCACCCAGGGCGCGCCGGGCGCGATCTTCAGGCGTCGCTTGAACAGGCTCTTGATGCTGTCGCCCGCCATCGACCCCACGCCGAATCCGAGGCCGAGCAACGGCCAGTAGCGATAGTCGACCCGTGCCAGGCCCGCGCAGACCGGCAGGCCGGATACCGCTGCCTGGACGGCCGTGGCCAGCAGCGCAACGGCGATGCCCAGGGCCGCGCCGACCACGGTCTTGTGCGTACCGAGAAGCCGCGCGTGGATCGGCCGGTTCCAGCCGCGCCAGTAGCGCACGAACGGCGGCGCCATGTTGGCGAGGTAGGCCGGCGCCATCAGGTAGGCCAGTGCCAGTGCATGTCGAAGCAGGTCGGTCACGATGCCGCAGTCTCTTCCCGGATGCCCGGTCGCGGGCTTGACATGGATCAACGCGCCGAACGATCGCGACGCCAATGAAGCGCCGCCGGGCGCGGCCCCCGAATCCATTGACCTCGATCAAGACGCCGTCGAGGCCCGCGACTACCGTGGCAGTGCCGGACCCCGGAATGCATCGAGGCTTGCCATGAAGATCACCCTCAGCGTCATCAAGGCGGACATCGGCTCGATCGGCGGGCAGATCCGTCCCTCCCGGGCCCTGCTCGATTGCGTGCGACAAGAGATCGCGGCTGAGTGCGGACGGCTGCTCATCGACTGCCACGCCAGTGCCACCGGGGACGACATCGCGCTGCTGATGACGCACGAGTGCGGAACCGGCAACGAGGCCATCCACAAGCTGGCTTGGGAGGCTTTCATTGCCGGCACCCGGATGGCAAAGGGCCAGGGACTTCATGGTGCTGGACAGGATCTTCTGAAGGATGCGTCTTCCGGCAACGTGCGCGGCATGGGGCCGGCCGTGGCCGAAATGGAGTTCGACGAACGCGCTGCCGAGCCGTTCCTGTTCTCCGCCGCTGACGAAAAGGTTCCGAATGCGCGCGGATCCACCTGCGACGTCACCGGGTAGCGAAAGGGGGCAGGCATGACAGCAAGCACATGGTCGGGCTGTGGTAACGAGGATCTGGATCGTCGAATCCGCACTGCGATTCTCGAGGCGGTGCCCATCGGCGTGATCGCCGTCGATGCCGAGGGACGCATCCGCTTTGCCAACCGCGAGCTGGAGACACTGCTCGGCTACACCTGCGCCGAATTGCTGGGTCATCCGGTGGAGATTCTGGTGCCCGAAAGCGTTCGTCATCGCCATGGCGAATATCGAAGCGCACCGATGAGCACGGGCGATGTCCGGCTGATGGGTCGCGGCCGCGACCTGTGCGCCAGGCATCGCGACGGACGGGAGATCGCGGTGGAAGTCGCGCTCAAGCCGCTGCTGATCGAATCCGAAACGATGACCATCGCATCGATCGTCGATGTCAGCGAGCGGAAACGATTGCATGAGGAGATGTTTCAGGCCAGCGCCGAACTCGAACGTCGGGTCCGCGAACGCACCCAGGCGCTGGAATCGGCGCTGATCTCGAACCAGGAGTTGTTGCGCGATATCGAAGCGCAGCGCGCGGCCTTCGAGCGGCTCAGTCGCGAGGACCCCCTGACCGGGTTGTACAACCGCCGTGAGCTGGAGGGTCGACTGCGCGATGAAGTCCTGCGTGCCGACAAGCTCGGCACGCCCTTGAGCCTGGCCGTGATGGACATCGACCATTTCAAGAACATCAACGATCGCCACGGGCATTCCGTCGGCGACATCGCATTGCAGCGCGCCTCGACCTTGATCCGTCAATGCGCCCGACAGGTGGACTTCATCGCCCGCCACGGCGGAGAGGAATTCGCCCTGATCATGCCGGGCGCCGGCATCGCCGAGGCGCGCGAAATCTGCCAGCGCATCTGCAACGCATTCCGCGACGAGGACTGGCAAAGCGTGCTTCCGGAAATCCCGTCGGTGACGATCAGCATCGGGGTCAGTGAGTGGTCCACGGGGCTGGACTCGCACGCCTTCCTCGATCGCGTCGATGCCCTGATGTACGCGGCCAAGCGCGCGGGGCGCGATCGCATCGCGGTTGCCGAAGCCGGTGGATTCGACATCCAGAGCGGCCGGCTCGCGCTCGATTCGCGCATGCTCCAATCCCACGTCGAGTGACCGACGGCCAGAAGCCCGCGCCGCCGCAGCGCCGAAGCTTTGATGCAGATCAAGACCGGCCTGTTCCGGGCGGCGCAGCATGGGTCCTGTCACGGATGCCCGAGAACAGACCAGAGCCCGGTTATCGCAGCCAGCCATCCCGTCGTGCACCGACGCGACCAGCGATGCGTTCCCCGGCAGATGCATCCGGCTTCGGGCGACGGCATCCGCCGCGACGATGGCCAGTCATGCAGCGACGGATGCGGAAACAGCAAAGCGGATGCCAGAGCAGGAGAGTACCGACATGAAAGTTCCAGTCTTGATGAGTTGCATTCTGTCCATTGCCGCCTGCGCCTCGACCGGGGATCCGCATCGGGACGCGCTGCGCGACCAGGAGACCGCCAGCGCCATCCTCGGCGGAATCATCGGCGGCGTGATCGGGCACCAGTTCGGCGATGGGCGCGGGCAAACCGCATTGACCGTGCTCGGCGCCACGGCCGGCGCCATGATCGGCGGCGGCCTGGCGCGCGATCGCACCATCTACGACGGTGAGCGCCGCGCCGCCTACCTCGCCTTCGAAAGTACGCCGAGTGGCGACGCCGTGCCCTGGCGGGATCCGGATCATCGTGTCCATGGTTCCTATACCCCGCTTCGCACCTGGCGCGACAGCCGCGGACAGTATTGCCGCGAGTACCAGCAACTCGTGGTGATCGATGGTCGTGAACGCCGCGCCTACGGCACGGCCTGCCGGCAGCCCGATGGAAGCTGGCGCATCGTCGCCGACTGAGGAGGTTCCATGTTGAACAGCAAGCAAGTAATGGTCGTGGCATTCCTGTGCGCCCTGAGCGCGCCCGGCGCGTTCGCCGCGGACGGCATCGCGCGCGATTTCGAACGAATCGACAGCGACGGCAACGGCGAACTGAGCTGGCCGGAGTTCAAGGCGCGCGGCAGCGAAGTGCTCTTCTTTGCCGACCTCGACAGCGATGGCGCGCTGAGCCGCGAGGAAGCCCCGCCAGGCCTGGCCCGGCGCTTCGATTCGATCGACGCCAATGGCGATGGCAGGCTCGAAGCCGATGAGGTCGAGGCCGAGCACAAGCGCATGTTCGAGGCCGCCGATCGCGATGGAAACGGAGAACTCACGCGCGCGGAAGTCGATGCCTTGCCGCGGCCGGGCAACGGTGGCCGTGGGCGAGGCGGAACCGGATCGTGAGGCAATCCCGCATGCCTCGTATCACCAAAGGCACCCGCTGAACGAAGCCCGGAGACCGCCATGGAACGAATGCTGTCCGGCAATGCGACCGCCAACTCCGAGGCGGTTCGTGGCATGCCCACCGAGGCTCGCGCAGAGCCGGTTCGAGCGCCGCAGTTGTCGCCGCGAGCGAGGCCGACCCGCTTTCGCGGCCTTCTCGAAAGCCTGCTGGCCAGGGCCGACATCCGTATCGACGGCGGACGCGCCTGGGACATGCAGGTGCACGAGCCGAGCACGTACCAGCGCCTGCTGGCACAAGGATCCCTCGGCCTCGGTGAGTCGTACATGGAGGGCGCCTGGGACAGCGAGGACCTCGAAGGCCTGCTCGCCCGCCTGCTCGAGGCCGGTCTGGATCGCCAGGTCATCACCTGGGCCGATCGTTGGGCCGTGCTGCGCGCGCGTCTGCTCAACCGGCAAAATGCGCGCCGGGCCTTCCAGGTCGGACAGCAGCATTACGATCTCGGCAACGACCTGTACCGGGCAATGCTCGGCAAGCGCATGGTCTACAGCTGTGCCTACTGGCGCGAAGCGGACGATCTGGATAGCGCCCAGGAAGCGAAGCTCGATCTGGTCTGCCGCAAACTGATGCTGCAGCCCGGCATGCGCGTACTCGACATCGGTTGCGGTTGGGGTGAAGCGCTCGAGTTCGCCGCCACCCATCACGGCGTCAGCGGAGTCGGAATCACCGTCTCCAACGAGCAGGCCGACCACGCCCGGCGGCTTTGCGCCGACCTGCCGGTGCAGACGCGCGTGCAGGACTATCGAAGCCTGGACGAACGCTTCCATCGCGTGTTCTCGATCGGCATGTTCGAACACGTCGGCGTGCGCAATTATCGACGCTACTTCGAAGTGGCGCGGCGCTGTCTTGCCGAGGACGGTGTGTTCCTGCTGCACACCATCGGCAGCAATGTCTCGGTGCGCACCACGGACCCGTGGATCGAGCGCTACATCTTCCCGAACTCGATGCTGCCTTCGGCCCGGCAGATCGCCGACGCCGTGGAGGGCTTGTTCGTGATCGAGGACTGGCACAACTTCGGCGTCGACTACGAGCGCACGCTGCTGGCCTGGCGCGACAACATCGAGCGCGCCTGGCCGAGCCTTCCGGCCCGCTACGACCTGCGTTTCCGGCGCATGTGGCGCTACTACCTGGCGGCCTCGATCGCCTGCTTTCGCACGCGGCAGGCCCAGCTCTGGCAGATCGTGCTGTCGCCGAAGGGCGTGCGTGGCGGTTATGTCGCTCCGCGCTAGGCGCCGCCCGCCGTCGATCGCGCTCGAATCGAGCCCATGCGTTTGCCGATGCTTGCACTGGTGGCCGGCAGGCCCGAGCGTGGTGCTCAGGCCGGCGCGCCGGTTCGATGCCTGATTCGGTCGTGAGGTCTCCACGCATGCAGGCCGACCCGCCATCGACCTCCGTGCCCGGTGCGGAACCGGACCTGGCCGAGAAAGTCGCCTTCCTGCGACGGCCGCAGAGCTATCCGATGCCGGTCCAGCGCGTGGAAACGATTGAAACCCACATGTCGTGGCTGTTCCTGACCGAATGCGATGTGTACAAGCTCAAGAAGCCCTATCGGCACGAACGCATCGACTATGCGTCTGCTGCAGCACGTCGCCTCAACTGCCTGCGCGAAGTGCGCCTGAACCGGCGTCTGGCGCCGGACTGCTACCTTGGTACGAGCCGGCTGACGGTCGACGCACGCGGCCGGATGAGCCTGGGTGGCTCCGGGCACGCGGTCGACTGGCTCGTGCACATGCGCCGCATGCCCGATTCGCAATCGCTCGAACGGCGACTGCAAGCCGGCCAGGTCGGTGCGGAGCAAATCGGACGCGTCGTCGCCGCATTGATGACGCTGTTCCGATCCGCGCCGAGCGCACGCTGGAGTCCACGGCACTATCGACGACACCTGTGCGCGAGCCTGGCTTACACGGCGGCAGAACTTCGCCGGCCCGAGTTCGGGCAGGACGTCGACGCGGTCGAAGCCATCCGCGCACATCTGCATCGCTTCATCGAAACGCACGCCGCGCTGCTGGCCGAACGCGTACGCGACAATCACATCGTCGAAGGCCATGGCGACCTGCGCCCCGAGCACGTCTATCTGACCCAGCCGCCGAGCATCGTCGATTGCCTCGAGTTCGATCGCGAACTGCGCCTGCGCGACCCGGTCGATGAACTGGCATTCCTGGCCATGGAGTGCGACCGCCTGGGGCATCCCGAAGTGGATGCCTGGCTGTTCGCCGCCTATGCCGAGCGTTCGGGTGACGCGCCGCCCCGCGCCCTGGTCGAGTTCCACAAGGCATTCAATGCCTTTGCCCGGGCCAAGATCTCCGTCTGGCACCTCGACGATCCGTCGACCGGACCCGCCTGCCAGTGGATCACCCGCGCCGCCGACTACCTCACCCGCGCCCGCACCTACGCAGCGCGCCTGCCGGCACCGGGCGACATTGCAACGATCGGCGCAGCCCACATGCCGGTTACGCCATAGCGCACGGCGATTCGAAAACACATTGAGTCGGGGCAACTTGAGCGGCCCGAACAATCCGGATGTTGGTGGAATGCTGTTTCCGAATCACACGGGTGACAAGAAACTCATTGCCTTGCTGCGGCGGCTGCGTGTTTTTTTGTAGCTAAAAAGAGAGGCCCCTTGCGGGGCCCCGTTGGAATCCTGGTGCCCAGACTGGCCGGGATTCAGATTCGGATACCACGTTATTCGTCCCAGCCCTGCACTGGCACCATAGGGAGGGTGGGCGCTCGGTCTGTTGCAAACTCTCGGTGTATTTCCATAACTACCGAAACTATGGAACACTCAGCGCATGCTTCCCGAACCCATTCGCCGCCTGTTTGCCCAAACCGGCACCCTTCGTAGCAGGGAACTGGAGGCGTATGGCATAAGGCGCATACAGCTCTCGCGTTGGGCGGCGGCGGGCGAACTGAATCGGCTGGGTCGCGGACTCTACGCGCTGCCGGATTACGCCCCGAACGAGCACGCCTCGCTGGTGGAAGTGGCGCGCCGCGCGCCTCATGTGGTGTTTTGCCTGCTGACGGCGCTGCGCTTCCATGAACTGACAACCCAGGCCCCATATGAGGTATGGATCGCGATCGGCAACAAGGAGCATCCGCCACGCCTGCTTTACCCGAAGCTGCGCGTACTTCGCTTTTCGCCAGAATCGCTCCATTACGGTGTGGAGGAGCATTCCGTGGACGGTGCCATGCTGAAGGTCACCAGCATGGCCAAAACGGTCGCCGACTGTTTCAAGTTCCGCAACAAGATCGGGCTGGACGTGGCCATTGAAGCGCGGCGCGAAGCGGTGAAGCGCCGGCGGGTCAGCGCTGACGAGATCTGGCGCGCAGCCAAGGTATGCAGAGTGGCTGCTGTCATGCGCCCGTACCTGGACTCGATCGAGTGAGAAATCCACGAGCCGATTCGGTACGTGGCTTGCTGTTGAACCGGGCGCGTCAGCAAGGCGAGGACTACAACCAGTTGCTGACTCGCTACGCGCTGGAGCGCTGGTTGTACCGGTTGTCGGCATCCGATCAGCAGCCAGGTTTCGTGCTGAAGGGTGCCTTGCTGTTTGCGCTCTGGTTCGATGAGCCCCACCGGCCGACTCGTGATGCGGATTTTCTTGGATTCGGTGAGCCTGATCCGGAGCTGCTCCGCGCCCGTGTGCAATCGGTGTGCACGATCGCCTGCGACGACGGCATGCGCTTTGATCCCGAATCGGTACAGATCGAACCTATCCGAGAGCAGGCCAACTACGAGGGTTTGCGTGCCGAGCTCCTGGGCCGGCTCGGTACGGCGCGCTGCAACGTGCAACTGGATGTGGGATATGGCGATGCGATAACGCCGGAGGCCCAGCAAATGGACTATCCGACGATCCTTGCAGATTTGCCTGTACCGCGCCTGCGCACCTACCCAAAGGAGACCGTGCTGGCAGAGAAGCTCGAAGCAACGATCGTGCTGGGCATGCGCAACAGTCGCATGAAGGACTACTTCGACATGTGGGTGCTGCTGCGGCGAGGGGGCATCGATTCGAGGCTATTGGGAGCGGCCATCCAAGCCACTTGCGAGCGACGTGGCACACCCCTCCCGGAAAGCTGGCCTATTGGCTGGTCGGCGCACTGCTCATCGAGCAGAACGACGAGTGGGCGATTCAACGTCGCTACAAGACACTGGAAACCCTGGCCACGGTTGTCGACAATCCCAACGTCAGTTTGCCAGCAGTGGCCAACTGACTCTTAAAGCCCGATACAAGCGGAAGCATTCGATGCCGCTCTCTGTTACACCACGGGTTGGAACGCCATCGTGCTAAGAAGCGGCTATCGGAACAAAGACACTCTTCGGGTGAAATTTACGGACGAATATGCGTCTGTTTTCACTCTCGAATCAATTGAAAAGCAGGGCCTGCCCGCTTCAAAGGTGCCCCCAACCAGCGATGTACTGAGCGCCAGTATTTACGACCATGACGTTTTCTTGGCATTCGACGAGCAGGCTTCTCAGGATGCTCAGCCGAACTAGGACTGGGCTTTTGAGCTCTTTGCGGCCAACGGGTTAGCTGCTGTCGCTAGTGCCGTAGTGAACGCCATAGCGGCATTTGAATATCTACGCATTTGCTCCAGACTGACGCTGAACAACTTTCCGTCCTCCAGTTCGAGCCTCGCCGCGTTCACTGCCGCTCGGCCGTCCGCTCGCTGGCGTCTGTGGAGTATGCAATTGCGTACATAGATCATTTCGCGAATGTCCGCCTTAACGCTATCAGAAACATTTATCGATAGGCCAACAGCGCGGAGCATCTTAAGAACACCGTCCGGGGCGTGCTTGGATGAGTTGCGTGCCCAATCCTTCAAGCGATTGAAAGTCGCTAAAGCATCGCTGTAAGTAAGCTCGCTCGTCCCGGTGTCAACCAGCTTTGTCACGCCAAGCTCAGTTAGCGTGCGTACTATTCCGGGAGTAAATCGAAGCGCAGCAATGATCGTGTTCTCGGCGGAGACTTCTATTGCTGCGCATAGGTTTACGAGTGTCATCGAATTCAAGGGGGCGAACCCTTGCGCAACTATCGACTTTGCGTTGGCCTCTTGCTTGCCTGACGCATCAGCGTCCTTCTGCAGCGCGCGCCGCAAGTCCTCGGGAAGATTCTTGGAGTCGTGAAGTAGGCGCGTGATGAGCGCGCGCTGCCTAGCTAGTGCGGATACTCCCTGGTGAAGCACCAAGGCCGTCCTTAGGATCTCCTCAATCGCTACGAGACCGTCGGTAGATACAAACATTACCTCGGAGGGCGTATTTTTCTCGCGAAAACTCCTGGGAAAAGTGGCCTCAGACCTGCCGAACAAGATGTCGAAAATTAGGTCATTTCCCCGATTTGAGCTCGGCATGGCCTCCTCCTGGGGGAGAGCAGCTGCTAGCAGTGAAAATTGTTGGATTGAGACTTGATGACAACAAATAGGTGCTGGCGCTGACGCATTTGGTCAGCCAATTCGAAGCTTCCATGGCGCAAGCGATGACGCTCGATTTAGGCCGAATTTAGACCAATCAACAAAAGCTCGCAGCGTATCTATTTGTTTTTATTGGTGGCTATGGGTGGACTCGAACCACCGACCCCAGCATTATGAGTGCTGTGCTCTAACCGGCTGAGCTACATAGCCATGCGAGCCGAAGGCTCTGAGGGGGGACGGATTCTAGAGCCTCGGTGCCGGGTGTCAAGGGCAAGCGCCGATTCGTCGCGCCCAAAGGCCCGCTCTGACGGCCCCCTGCCGTTAGTCCTGAGCGCAGCGCACCCCTCCCGTTCGTCCTGAGCGTAGCGCAGCGAAGTCGAAGGACCACCCCCACACCGTTCGTCCTGAGCGTAGCGCAGCGAAGTCGAAGGACCTTCGAGTAGCAGCGCCAGCGGGAGACAGCAACAGGCCCCGGGAAACCGCCCGTTCCGCGTGTCCACCAGCAGCCCAGGCGAAGCCCGTCGCGGAACCTGGCGGGAGCCCGCCGGCATCCAAACCAGGCCGGACAGGCCAAACTGTGAGCAAACCCCCAATTATCAACAAATTCCGCCAAACAAACCCGCAAACTCCCTTAGAAGTACACCAGAAGTGCTTGTCTTCGTTCATAATTGGGTGGAGACTCAAGGCGCCGTAGGGGCAGGGGAAACACGTCGTGGAGCGTGGCACGATTGCATTGCTGGGAGCCATAGTGGCGTTTTTCGCGACGCTGCTGCTGCAGCGCCTGCTGAACCCGGTGGCCTCGCGCCTTGACCTCATGGACTACCCGGCCGGGCGCAAGGACCACGCCGAACCGACCCCGGTCATTGGCGGCCTCGCGATGCTCATCGGCGTCACCCTGGCCGCGCTGCTGACCCTGCCAAACATCCCCTCGAGCGTCCCCGGCTTCGTCGGCGCGGCGGGCCTGCTGGTCATCGTCGGACTGATCGACGACAAGTACGATCTGGACTGGCGCCTGCGCATCCTCGCCCAGGTGCTGGCCGCGCTGATCATGATCCATGTCGGCGGCGTGCGTGTGCACTACCTCGGCCACCTGTTCGGATACGACAACGTCTTCCTCGGCTCGCTGTCGGTGCCGTTCACCGTGTTCGCCACGGTCGGCATCATCAACGCCATCAACATGGTCGATGGCATGGACGGGCTGGCCGGCCTGCTCGTGCTCAGCGCCCTGTTCATGCTCTCGGTAGCCGCCGCGTATTCCGGCAACGAGCGGGTGCTGTCCCATGCCCTCATCGCCATTGGCGCCGTATCGGCCTTCCTGCTCTACAACATCCGCCACCCCTGGCAACGCTGCGCCAAGAGCTTCATGGGCAACGCCGGCAGCGCCTTCCTCGGCCTGACCATCGCCTGGATCGCTTTCCGCCTGACCCAGAACCCGGGCCACCCGGTGACCCCGGTGCTGGCCCTGTGGATGCTGCCGGTTCCGATCATGGATTGCCTGGTCCTTATCGCCCGCCGCATCAAGCTCGGCCAATCGCCGTTCCGCGCCGATCACAACCACATCCACCACCTGATGCTCGAAGCCGGCTTCAAGCCTACCGGCGCTGCCCTGACACTCGCCGCATTCAGTTGCGCCTGCGGCTTGGTGGCGGCGCTTGCGTCACGGGCGCATGTCTCGCACAACCTGATTCTTGGGGTGTTCTTCGTGATGTGTCTGCTGTGGTATTGGATAACTTCGAGGCGGGCGCGGGCGCTGGGGTTTTTCGGTCGAAGGCAGCGAAAGGTTGAAGTGGTGCCGCAGCTGGCTGGCAAAGAGGTTCATTGAGCGGTAGTCCAGGCTCCACTTCCATGGTCAGAAGAAGTTCTAACCGATCAGTACCTCGATAGGCGCAACAATCACAGACGGGCGCCATGTTCATTCCACCCCGGCCGCGAGACTAGATTGCAGCTCCTTTGTCGTTTCGCACGTGGGGTATGAAACGGCAAAATCCGCAATGGAACGACAGCCTTCCGAATGATCATTGAGTAATCGACTTGGCCAAACTTGAGTATCGGCCAGACATCGATGGACTCCGCGGGATCGCGGTTCTTGCCGTCGTCGCATACCACTTCGAGCTAGGTCCGCTTCACGGTGGATTCGTAGGCGTAGACATCTTCTTTGTCATTTCAGGATTTCTAATTACGGGAATAATAAGGAGGGATCTCGACAATAACTCGTTCAGCTTTGGCGGTTTCTACGAACGGCGTGTCCGTCGGATATTTCCCGCCCTATTCGCAATGTTGGCGACTTCGCTCGTAGTGGGCTTCGTGAGTCTGCTGCCTAGCGATCTTGATAAGCTCGGCACCTCGGCTTTGGCCACTTTGGCGTTTAGCTCCAACGTTGTGTTCTGGCAGCAAAGCGGATACTTCGCCAACAGCGCGGCGCTGAATCCCATGCTGCACACCTGGTCGCTAGGGGTAGAAGAGCAGTTCTATATCGTCTTTCCAGTTCTGCTCCTCGCCTTGCACATGCATGCTGGGGCTCGATTGAATCTGGCACTCGCTGGCGCAGCGCTCACATCATTCGTTGCTTGCGTGGCGATGCAGTCCAACATGTCGAGCGCTGTATTCTTTCTCTCGCCATTCCGCGCATGGGAGCTGTTGGCCGGGGCCGTGGTTGCCACGGCGGGCATCCCCCAGTCGAAAAATAGAATCTTGTGCGAAGCATTGGCCTGGTCGGGCCTTGTCGCCCTAGTTTGGTCCTTGGTGAAAATTTACCCCGGAAGCTCGTTTCCGGGCTGGCACGCTGCCGTACCTGTTGCCGGAACCGCCTTGTTGCTTCACAGCGGCATGACTGGAAATGCAAGCGTCAACAGGCTATTGAGGTTCCCGCCTCTGGTTTTTGTCGGATTGATCTCGTACTCCCTCTACCTATGGCATTGGCCGGTTCTCTTCTATTGGAAGTATCGTCAGGGGTTCGTGCCGTTGGAAGACGCGCGGTGGTCCGCACTTCTCCTGGCCTTGCTCATTTCCTATGTTAGCTATCGATATGTTGAGTCGCCATTTAGGAAGAATGAAGCAGCGAATGCTTATCTCCGTCGGAGAACGCTACTCCGTGCGGCGGCTGGCTTGATGATTGCGCTTGGAATTGTTGCGGCTGCCCTAAGACTAGACGGCGGTATGAAATTTCGTCTTTCGGACAGTGTGAATGCTCTTGACGCGATGCGGGATCCACCCATCCCCTATGTTTCCTGTCGAGGAGAGCTGCCCTCTGACCAAGGCAGCGCGTGCATTCTTGGGGATGCTTCGGCCAACAAAACAGTAGCAGTTTGGGGGGACAGTACTGCGCTCGCATGGGCTCCTGCGTTTAATGAGGTACTCTCGCACAGGGGCTTGGGCGGTGTACTTCTATTCGAATCTGCGTGTCCACCGTTGCTAGGCGTACAGAACCCGGAATTTCCCAGGTGTCTCGAGTTCAACAATTCGGTACTCGCATGGCTGGAGGAAAATAATGTCGACGAGTTGATACTGGTCGCGATCTGGCCAAGCTACTCGATGCCGACTGGACGCTACAGTCTGACAAACACAAGCGGTCAGATGGGCAATACGAAAGTCTTCCCGGGCAGCTTCGCAAGAACAGTAGGTGAATTGAAGAACTGGGTAGGTCGGATCACGATTGTTGGGCCAACTCCAGGCGCGCCACCTGACATTCCGCTTCGAATGGCCCTCGCCCTGCAGCAAGGGGGCGCGCTGCCGGCCGGTTTGGATGCTTTGGCGTTTGGGCGAGATGCTAGCTACTTCTGGGATGAGATCAACTCACTTGGTCGCGATCCCAGGGTGAGAATCATCGATCCAGCGCCGTGGTTCTGTGACCACAAGCTTTGCAGGTACTTGGATGCGCAGGACAATTTGCTCTACCGCGATACCGGTCACCTCAGTTTGGCTGGCGCCGCCTATGTCGCCGTGAAATTCGGAGCTCAATTCGACACGGATCCAGCAGCACCGGCAGGAGGTCCGAAAGCTACGAACGAGCACAGTGGTGCGCGTCTACTCAACAGATTCCAGTAGGCTGGTTGGTAGGCTGTACTATCAGTAGAGGCGAGCGCTGATTCCAAGCCTTATATGAAGCATGGGTATGGTGGATGGAAAGTTCAGGGGGTAACTTGCAGCCATTCTTTCCGGTATTTCTTTCCGTAGTTTTTGTTGTTCGCAACCAATCCGCGAGGATGTCGGAACTGCTTGAGCGCGCGGGCAGGTGTATTGGTCCGCTGGTTAGCGATTACGAGCTGATCGTTATCGACAACGCGTCGCAAGACGACAGCCTTGCGGTGCTCAAGGGCCTGATGGGAGAGAACGGCCACTCGAATGTCCAGGTCTACGCCTTGTCGAAGGAAGTCGACACGGACACTGCATTCTGGGTAGGGCTGGAGAATGCGCTGGGTGACTTTGTGGTTGTCCTCGATCCGTTGGTGGACGACATTGCCTTCGTTCCCGAAATGCTCGACAAGGCAGTTCGTGGTGCCGATGTCGTATTCGTCAACAACCGGCTGAAGCCAACCCAAGGGCTCGCGTATCGCTTTTCCTACGCGGTTTTCAACAGGCTGTACAAGGCCTTTGGCGGCGTCGATCTGGCCCGTGAAGCACCCCAGTACCGTTTACTCAACAAGCGGGTGATCAATTTCATCCTGCAACATCGCCAGCCGGCGATGAGCTATCGGCACCTGCCGGCAACGGGAGGCTTTTCCCGAGTCCATCTCGACTACAGCGCAAAGCCGGGCATCCCCTCGTCCAAGCACCTCGCTGACAGCATCAACCGAGGCATGCGCCTGATGGTTTCGACCACGCGAGCGCCGATGCGCGTGGTGACGATGTTGTCCCTGTTCGGTGCGGTGGCCAACCTGCTCTACTCGGGTTACGTCGTGATCATCGCGGTGTTCAAGGAGGACGTGGCACCGGGTTGGGTGAGCCTGTCCCTTCAGCAATCGGGCATGTTTTTCCTGATTTCCCTGGTGTTGCTCGTGCTCGGCGAGTACATCCTCAACATGGCCAGCCTGTCCAACGAGGGCCCCCTCTATCATGTCGGTCAGGAGTTCACGAGCGCACGGATCACCCGCCGTGAGAAACTGAATGTCGAAGATGTCGCGGCCGAGCCTCTTGTGACACCATCGAACAGGGAAGGGCAATAAGCCTGATGGTGGAGCGCGATAGCCGCTTCGATGCCGTGATCGTGGGGGGCGGCTTCTACGGCGCGCTGATCGCTGTCTACCTCGTGCGTCAGCGGGGCCTCGAGCGCGTATTGATCGTCGAGGCCGAATCGGGCCTTTGTCAGCGCGCCTCCCGCAACAACCAGGCTCGCGTCCACAACGGCTACCACTATCCACGCAGCTTCACCACGGCCTTTCGAAGCCGCGTGAACCTGCCACGATTCGTGCGGGACTGGTCGAGCGCAGTAACGCGCGAATTCACCGCGCTGTATGCGATCGCCCGTCGCAATTCAAAGGTAAGTGCGCTTCAGTTCGAACGATTTTGCCGCGAGATCGGCGCGCCTTTGCGGCGAGCCGATCCTTCCTCACGATCGCTATTTGACGCGCGCCTGATCGAAGAAGTGTTCGTGGTGGAAGAATATGCCTTCGACGCCACCGTCCTTGGGCAACTGGCGAGCGACTTGCTGGCCGAGTCGGGCGTGGAGGTCCGATGCCAGACCCGGGCTGTACGCATCGAACACGGCGGCGAGGACGGCCTGCAAGTTGAGCTTTGTGGCGGTCAGGGCGAAGTCGGGCGGGTTGTGGCACCTTACGTGTTCAACTGCACCTATAGCGGGCTGAATCAGATGGGTGGCGACTTTCCCGGCGTCCATGCCGCACTGAAGCATGAAGTCACCGAGATGGCCTTGATCCGCCTGCCTCCAGCACTGCGGGACATGGCTGTGACCGTCATGGATGGTCCGTTCTTTTCGATCATGCCGTACCCGCCACGCTCCCTGCACACACTGTCCCACGTTCGCTATACGCCGCATCTGCATTGGGAGGAGGTCGCTGGCATCGATCCGTACCAGAAGCTAGCCGACTATCCCCGTGTCTCCCGGGTAGACCGCATGTTGCGTGATGCACAGCGGTATCTGCCTGCCATTGGTGCGGCCGAAGTGGTCGAATCCATTTTCGAAGTGAAGACCGTGCTGGTGAAGAGCGAAGGCGATGACGGTCGCCCGATATTGTTCGAACGCCATGCCGAGTTGCCGGGGTGCTATTCGGTGCTGGGAGGAAAGATCGACAACATTTTCGACGTGCTCGACAAGCTGGATTCCGAACAGATCGCGTGCAGCAAACTGCAGGCCGGTGAGAAGAGTTTATGAGCAGCGCCCTGATCGGCTATTCTGGCTATGTCGGCAGCACGCTGCTCAGGCAGGCGCGCTTCGATGAGCTGTACCGCTCGACGAACATCGCCGATAGCGCTGGGCACGAATTCGATCTGGTAGTTTGCGCTGCTGCGCCGGCGCAAAAGTGGATAGCGAACCGTGAGCCGGAGGTCGACCGCCAGCGAATCGACAGCCTGATCGAGGCGCTGCGGCGCATTCGATGCGGCACGTTTATCCTGATCAGTACGGTCGACGTGTTCTCTCGACCCAACGGAGTTGATGAAGCGACTTCAGTGGACGAATCGGGACTGCACGCGTATGGAATGAACAGGCTGCGCCTCGAACGCTACGTTAGCGGCGCATTCGCGCGGCATCTGATCGTGCGCCTTCCAGGTCTGGTTGGTCCCGGCCTGCGCAAGAACGTGGTATTCGACCTGCATAACGAGAACCGGCTCGAAGCCATCGACAGCCGCGCTGTGTTCCAGTTCTATCCGATGGTCAATCTCTGGTACGACATCGAGCGCGCGCTGGAGGCCGGATTGTCGCTTTTGCATCTGACCGCCCAACCCATCAGCGTCGCCGATGTCGCCTCGCTAGGCTTCGGCCGTCACTTCGCCAACGTGCTGGACGGCCCACCCCCGCACTACGACATGCGAACTCGTCATGCGGCTTTGTTTGGTGGTCAGAGTAACTATCAATACACGACCAGGGAGACGATCCTGGCGATTCGGGCGTACGCGCAATCCGAGCCGGTGGCGGGCCCCGCCAAGCCGGAGCCCGCATGAGACTATCGATCTCGAATCTCGCCTGGGATGTTGGCGAGGACGACGAAATAGCCGCGCTGCTCGGCGAGTTCGGAGTCGATGCGATCGATGTTGCCCCCGGCAAGTATTTCCCGCGACCCGGACATGCCGCCGCATCGGAAATCGAAAGTGTCCGCTGCTGGTGGCAGGATCGCGGCATTTCCATCGTGGGCATGCAGGCATTGCTGTTCGGAACGCAGGGGCTGAATCTGTTTGGTTCCGAGTCCGTTCGAGCAGCCATGCTCGAACATCTCGATGCTGTCTGCCGCATTGGATCCGGCCTTGGCGCGACCCGGCTCGTCTTCGGCTCGCCGAAGAATCGCGATCGAGCAGGTTTGGACTTCGACGACGCGCTTGGCTCCGCCATTGAATTCTTCCGCCAGCTCGGCACCCTTGCAGCGGCGCACGCGGTGACGATCTGTCTCGAGCCGAATCCGACGCGCTATGGGGCGAACTTCATGACCACCAGCGATGAAACGGCAAACGTCGTCATGCAGGTGGGGCATCCGGCCATCCGCATGCAGTTCGACACGGGCGCCCTGACTATCAACGGCGAGGACGCATCGGCGGTACTCGACCAACACGCGGCATTCATCGGGCACGTCCACGCCAGTGAACCCGACCTGCTTCCACTGGGTGATGGCACAACCGATCATATGAAGATCGGCCAACTGCTGATGAAGCATCTGCCCGAGCACGTGGTGACGGTGGAAATGCTTGCCACGAGCAGCGAGCCGCACGCCAAGTCGATCCGACGTGCGCTGACCGCAGCCATCGGTGCCTACGGCGGCACAAGGCGGTTGACATGAAGTGGCTCATCTTGATTCTCGGTATCGCATCGAATGCCCTGGCCAGCGTATTGATCAAGGTTGCAATTACGACGCCGCGTCATTTCCCCTCCTTTGCCGATCCCATGGCGGCGCTCACCAACTGGCCGTTCTGGATTGGACTGACGCTGTACGGGGGCGCCTTCCTGCTGTATGCCGCGGCCCTGACCTACCTGCCTTTGAACGTGGCCCATCCGATACTGACATCCGGTGCAATCGCTGCGGTGGCGCTGCTTTCGGTGGTGGTGTTTCGCGAGCCATTTCCCTGGACTACAGCCGCAGGCATCATCCTGGTTGTCGTGGGCGTTGTTCTGATCTCGTTGCGATTGAAGTGAGGCAGAGACGCACATGATCGATGCGCAGCCGCAGGCCAACCCCTTCCCGTCAGATTGGGAGGTGCCAGAGTTTCGGGTGGACCATTGGCTCGGCCGGCAGCACCGCTACTGCATCGTCATCCCCGTGATCAATGAAGGGGAGCGCATCGGGCGCCTGCTCGCCCGTATGTCGGCCTTGGGCATCGGCAAGCAGGCTGACATCCTGATTGTGGACGGTGGCAGCACGGACGATTCGCTGGCGGCGGCCTTGTTGAACGAGCACGATGTTCGTGGGCTGCTGGTCAAGATAGGCGCGGGAAAGCTGAGCGCGCAACTGCGCTGCGCCTACGCGTTCGCCCTGACCCATGGCTACGAAGGCATCGTTACGATCGACGGCAATGACAAGGATGATCCCGAAGCGATTCCACGCTTCATTGCCGCGATGGAAGACGGTGTGGATTTTGTCCAGGCGTCGCGCTTCGTGGCCGGCGGCGTTGCGGAGAACACGCCCTGGATTCGAGACCTCGCTATTCGATACCTGCATGCACCATTGATCAGCCGGGTTGCCGGATTTCGATGGACGGACACGACCCAGGGATTCCGCGCCTACCGTCGCGGCCTGTTGCTCGACCCCCGCGTCGCGCCTTTTCGCAGCGTGTTCATGACCTATGAGTTGTTGGCCTATCTGTCGTGCCGTGTGCCACGGCTGGGATATCGCTGCCTCGAGCTACCGACCAGCCGCCGCTATCCGTCGGGCGAGGTGCCGACAAAGATTTCCAGCATTCGGGGCAATCTCGCCGTGCTGCGAATCCTCATCAAGGCAACTTTGGGTGACTTCGATCCGCCAAGGAGTGAGAATCTCTGATGCAGGCGGCGACAAGACGATCCACTTTCAAAGCGCTTGGATTCGTGGTGCTGGCGTTATTATTGGCAGCCAACTTCAAGTTCAATTTCCTCGGCATTGCCGAGCCCGTCATCTTCAACGGCTGGCAACTGAACGGCCAAGCGCGCGTGGTCGGCGGCATCCTGGCGGATGAGCGGGGCATCGACAAACAAGGTAAGCGCCTGCTCCCGACACGTTGCGCACCGGCATGACTCGGGTTACGCGGCAGGCTTCCAGCGATGTGGCAGCAGAGTGTCGATGTCGCGATCAAGGGTCGTAGGCAATCGCGTGAGCACGTCGGTGAGCCAGGCGAGTGGCTCGTGGCCGTTGGCCTTTGCGGTGGCCAGCAGGCTCATGATGGCCGCAGCGCGTTTGCCTGCGGTTTCGGAGCCGGCGAACAGCCAGTTCTTGCGGCCCAGTGCGATGGGTCGGATCGCATTCTCGATCGCATTGTTGTCGATCGGGTAGCTGCCGTCCTCGGCATAGCGCGCAAGGGCTGGCCAGCG
>NZ_FOVF01000035.1 GCF_900115085.1 Dokdonella immobilis
GGTCGGTGAGGCCGGGCCATACTGGATCTGGGCGATGCGATCGAGGGCATCGTAGGCGTAGAGGCCGCGCTGATTACGCGCATCGGTGCGCACGGCGAGGTTGCCGGCCGGGTCGTAGCGATGACTGCTCAGGCCGGTATCCGGGCTGGTCAGGGTCTCGAGCTCGTCAAAGCCGGTGTAGAGGTAGCGGGTAACGAGGTTGCGCGGGTCGGTGACCCGGCTCAGGTTGTCCTGGACGTCGTAGCCGTAGTCGATCTGCGCATGGTCGGGATCGGTCTCGGCCAGCACATCGGTATGTCGCAGGCGATCGAGTTCATCGTAGTGCTGCGTGGCGACATGACCGAGCGCATCGGTGATGGTCTTCTCGTTGCCGGTGCCGTCGTAGGTGTAATGGGCCGATTCGTCCGGGTCGGTGCCGAATTCGGCTTCGACCCGCCCGAGCGCGTCGATGTGCCGGTTGACCACCTGGACGAGTTGATCGTCGGCATCGAAGGTTTCTTCCTTGACACGATTTCCCAGGGGGTCCAGCGTGTAGTGCACGTGCCGGCCGCGGCTGTCGGTGACGTCGGTCAGGCGATCGGCGATGTCATAGTCATAGTCGAGATAGCTGTCGTCAGCCAGGGTCAGGCGATCGACATTTCCGCTCGGGGTATAGTCGAAGCGGGTTGTCTCACCGGGATCATTCGCATCGACCTTGTTGATTACATGAGTCAGGCGCCCACGCAGGTCATAGCGATATTCGGTGATCTGGCCGTTGGCGTCGATGCGCTTGAGCAGACGCGCATCGTCGTCGTACTCGATGTATTGCGAGGCATTGCCCTCGGCATCGGTCATCAGGCTCAAGTTGCCCGTTGCCGGATCGTAGTCCCAGCTACTGGCGTCGTTCACGTCGGTTCGTGGACCATCGAAGCCCGTCAGCTGGCCATTGCCGTCGAAGGCGGTGGTCCAGATGCGTGTTTCGGTGCGCGCGGTCACCGTACGCGATTGCAGGTTGCCTTCGTCGTCGTAGACAAACACGGAATGGCGCGTGCCGCCTTCAATCGGCTCGAAGGTTTCCAGCGGCAGGAACCAGAATGGGTGCCAGATGGTTGTCGTGACGCGCTGCAGGGGCGTGCCTGCGGCCTCGGTGAGGGTTTCGATCAGTCCGCGACTGTTGCGCCCGTAGCGCGTGATGCGACCTTCGAAGTCCTTGCGGCTGGCGATCAGGCCACGCGGATCATAGGTCGTCTCGGCGGCCATGCCACCGCCGCAACTGCCGCATGGCTCCGTGACCTTGTGCAGATACTTGCGCTTGTTGTCCGTCACGAATTCGTAGACACGCTCGGTGCCTAGCGGATCCGTTTCGGTGGTGCGGTCTTCTTCGTAGCGGAACCTGTAGAGCTCGATTCCGCCGGGCTTTCCGCTCGACAGCACGCGGCCCCGGTGATCATAGGTCCAGGTCACATAGCGCTCGCCGCGCTCATCGGTGATGCCGGTCAACGCATAGCGCTGGGTAACGTCCTCGTAGTGGTACTGACGAGTCGTGGTATCGGGATACGTCACCTTGCTCAGGTTGCCGAAGCCATCGTGCTCGAACGAAATCTGCCGGTGCGCCGGATCCTTGACTCCGGATAGATAACCCGTGGTCGGATCATAGGAAAATTCCAGGGCACGCCCGAAGGTATGAGTCACGCTGGCCGGACGGCCGCGGCCATCGTAGGCCAGCGTGTGGGCCAGACCGGCGCGGTTGGTGATCGACAGCAGGCGACCGTCGGCGCTGTAGTGCTCGGTCGTATCCTGCGGGGTGTAGTGCAGCCAGCCGGTAGTGGTTCCGCCGCTGACCAGACGCTCGATGCGACCCGGCACATTGCCGTCTGTTATGTACGCTGTATTGCGCCAGTTGAACTGGGTCCAGCCGCCGTCCTCGCGCATGATGAGGACGGAGTCCGGGCGTTGATCGACCGGAAACGGACTGCCGTCGACCGACTGCGGCAGGCGCAGATTCTGGAAATAGCTCGCGGACCATTTGGCCCCGACGTAGCCGCTGAGATTCGGCACGGCCGACGTGTAGGTTCGTTCGAAGTGCAGGGGAAAGGCGCCATCGCCCTGGTAGTCGTGCTCAGTCTGCCACTTCACTCCGCTGCCGATCGCTACAGGGTTGCCGCGCGGCGTATCGCTACCGCGATCGTCGTCTCGGCTGCCGTCACCGCCGTCGAAGCCAATCGCCGACGCAATGCCTCCAGCACTGAGATCGACCCCGAGCCAGGAAGCGATCTTGCGCAGGCAGGGCGGCACGTAGGAACACGCAATATTGTTGATCGTATCGATGCCGAGTTGCGCCTTCTCCTCCGGCGTTAGCGCGCCCCATTCATCGATGATCGAGCTCAGCCACATCGACACCTCGTAGATGGCATAGGCGATGCCGATTGCGATCAGTGCGGCATCGATGACGGCCAGCACGGGAATGATCGGCGCAAAGATCGCGCCCAGTGCGGCGGCTACCGTCTGGAATGCCGCGAGCCTGGTGATATAGCGGAGCAGGAATTTCTCGATTGACTCGATGATTCGCGTGTTGCAAAGAATATAGAGCGCGACGGCGACCACGATGCAGCCGACATTGATTCCGCCAGACAGTCCACCCTCGATTCGCTGCAGGGAGTTTCCTGTTTGCGGGTCATAGATGACATAGCCCGCTCCGCGCCAGCGGCCATAACTGACTTCGCGCTCATGAGCGACGACAATCAGGCCGGCAGTGACGCTTTGCCGAATCTCCTCCTCGGCATAGGTGGACAGGTGCAACTCGGCGAGAGCGACATTCAAGTTTGCACCGCTGATCTGGAAGATGCGCTGGCCGTTGTCGATCGCAAGCTTGAGGATCGTCGAGGCCGATATGCCGAGGCCCTGGCGATAGGTGCCGGTCAGCAACGGCCATACCGCACTTTCCGCGGTCGAACCGGTCGAGCCGATGTGCAGGGACATGCGCGTGCGATCCTCGGCATTGCGAAGGGTCAGGCCCACGCGCGCCGCCTTGACGTCGGTCACCTGGCCAGCAATGAACCCCGAGCGTGGGATGCCAAAGAAATAGGAGACTTCATAGCTTTGGGCGAACGCCCCGATCGAAGGCAGGCGCAAGGCCACGGCGTCGGCCGAGCGCGCAGCCTGCTCTTCGAGATGATCGGAGATTGCCCAATACAGCAAGCCCCCGTAGTAGAGCGCATCCCGGGTCGCCAGACTGGCCATATCGGGGAGGCCTGCACCTTCACGCTCGACGCGATCCGGGCGCATGCCGGCCAGGTCCGGGACCAGCGCAATGGTGCTGCCTGCGGCAAAGCGGTAGGCCTCGGTGGTCGTCCGCCTGCCGCTGGCGTCGCGCACATCGACATGCCAGAACTGCATCGTGCCCATTCGAGTGGCGCCCGATTGCCAGAGCACTTCGCCATCGAGCATCAGTCGCGGGACCACGTTGATCTGTCCGAGCGGAAGCGTTTCGGCATGGCTGGTCGCATAGGTCACGATCGCCTGCGCGTCCGCATCGGTGGCCGGGGCGTAGTCCACCCCGAAATGATGCGCGCCAAGGCGGACCATCGGTACGCTGACCTGCGCGCTTGGTGAGCCGAAGTTGAGCGCGGATTCGTCTGCGTAGAATCGGATCTCGATCGTCTGTCTGAGCGTTGCCGGGAGTTCGGCATAGCGGGCGACCGTGGACGAGCGCAGTGGGTAGGGAAGTGCGCCTGCCAGGATCAGGCTGTTGATCGGGCGGATCGTGCGCCGATCATAGAAGCTTTCGCCGGAGATATCCGGAATGGCCGCATTCATCTCGTCGGCGAGCTGTTGGGCGGTGGCACCCATGGCCCGGTTCATTTCATCGAAATCAAAGCCGGTGATACCCCCGCTTGCATCGATCTGGATGGAGTCGGCGAAGTTCTGTGCGATCTGCCGCCGTGGCTCGCGCGTGTGTTCGCGCCAGGGATAGGCTGCGACATAGTCGAACTGCTTGTAGGCAACCTCGAATGGCACCCACTGGTCGGGGACGCGATTGATCGCTCCGCGCGAGGGGATGAAGTCAACCCAGGCTTCGACCCAGACGTGCTCGAAACGAACGGCGACGATGCGGCCACCGGAGATGACACTGGCCGCGGGGATGCCGCCCTTCTGCATGATTTCGACGGCCATCTGCGGCGTTGCGACGTTGCCGAGCCAGTTCTGGACCTTGTCGATCGGCAGTTCGATAACACTCCTGGCGTAACGCGCAGGCACGCCCGATGTGCGCAGCAGCGCCAGGGTAAGACTGGCGATGTCGAACGCATTGCCGCGACGGCTCAGCAAGGTCTGATCGGCGCCTTGCACCGAACCAAACGTGGGATGGAATTCAACGTTGTCGTAGACCCAGTTGCGGATGGCCACCGGGTTACCATCAAGGGACTGGGCGAGTGCCTGAATGGCGGGTGTGAACGATGCATCGAGGGTTTCGGCGAGTTCGCCCGGCCCCGGTGGATCAGTGATGGCGGCGGGCGGCAGGGCACCCTCGGCGGTCGGTTCCTGCGGAATGGCCACGTCGTCGAGCGTGGCAAATGAAGTTGGCAACGCCGCCTTGTCGATGGCACGCCAGGCGCGGGCCCGGGTTTGTCCGGCAAACCAGTCGGCAAGATTGACCAGTGCCCCGCTGATCTCGGAGACGTTGGCGCGGGTATCGCGCAGCGGTTCGATCAGGCTGCGGAAGATCGCTGCACGCGAGAGCACTTCAGAAAGAAGTGCCTCGTGTCGTGCGACGATGGATCCGTCGACACCTTGTTCGGCCATCTGCGCAGCCTCGGCGCGCCAGTCGCTCTCGATCTCGGATTCGAAATCGCCCAGTTCGTCGACATCGGCCAGAATACGTAGCGTCATCGCATTCGGTTCGCTTTCGCCGGTGCCAGCCTGGACGCTGGCGACCGTAGGTTTCGGAGACCCGACCGGTTGCAGCCGAGCGAGCTCGGCCGCAACCGACTCCAGCCTATTGGCCAGGCTGCGGACACGCGCATCGCGATCGCGCGCATCCTGCGCTGCCGCAATGGCCGCGGCGTAATCGGAGTGCTCGGCGGCCACCGCGCGCGCCATATCGAGGTGCGAAAACCACATGATCGAGGCGATGCCCAGTGCCAGCGAAAGGCGACGGACGAGATTCGGTAAGCAGATTGCAGGCATGTCCTCACGCCCTCCTTGTCTGGCGTGACCGGAAAGCTGCCGAACCGAGCAGCAGCAGGAAGATCGAGAGCAGGACCAGGGCGACGCGGCCGGCACCGGGCACCGGTATCGGTGTCACCAGCAGGTCCTCGGCATCCTCGAGATCAACGAAGACCGGATCCGATCCGAGTGCGGCATAAACCGGATCGGCCGACTCCACGGCGGCGACCCGGATGCCGATGATCCGCATTCCGTCGACCGTTCCATTGTTGAAGGTCCGCAGGATCGCGGTGCCGGGACTGCTCCATTGGGGCGGCTCGATGGTCAACGCCAGGGGTTCGAGTTCGACCAGCGCGGAGTTCGGATCCGCCGGTGGCTCGACGGCCGCCGCCAACATCAGTGTCACCGGCGCGACCGGTCGGGAACCAAGGCTCAGCTGAAGCCCGGTGGAGTCGCCTTCGATCAGGTTCTGCGGGCCGGAAAGGGATAGGCGGATCGCTGGGACGTCGTCATCCAAATTGTGCGCGGTGACGACTTGCGCAGGCAGCGCGGCGAACTGGATGTCGTCCGATGCGCTCACCCTGAGGGTCAGCGCAACATCGCGCGTGCCATCAGCGACATCGTCGTCGAGGCCGCGCAGGACAATGGCTTGGGCCGTCGTCGCATTGGTGGGGGTGAAAATGAGCTCAACCGGGTCCGCGACCACTTCACCGGGGTCGGCCGATGTGATTTCGACGTGCACATCGGCACTCGGCAGGCGATCAAAGGCTATCTGCAACAGGCCGGTGTCTCCATCCTCGGAAACATCGAGATCGGTTGCCACGATTTGCCAGGCCGGTGCAATGACAACATCGTCGTCGCGATTGACCGCGTTGAGGTCGGGCGGATCGATGCCCTGATAGCGCGGATCGTCGCTGACCACGGGCCGCAAGCCGATCACACCGATGATGTCGCCGTCCACTTCGGTGTCATCGACACCGGTCACCGAGAAGCTCAGGACGGAGGCGCCCGAGCCGGCCGGAAACACCAGTGAGTCGGTATCCAGGGACCACTCGCTGCTGTCGGGGTTGACCAGATCGATCCTGACCGGATCCATAGGAGGCACGCTCAGATGCACGCTGACCGTTGCCTGGGTTCCCGTTTCGCTGGTCTCGATGCGGGTCTCGGGGTCCACGACAACCTGTACCGTTTCGTTGTCGAGGTTGGTCACGCTGACATCGGGCGGGTTGATGCCGGCGTAGTGGGCGTCGTCGCTCAGTGCAGCCGCGATGACGATGGCGCCGACGATGTTGCCATCGGCTTCCGCGTCATCGACGCCGGTCGCGACCACGGTCCTCGCACTCCAGTCCTGCGGCGTGAATACCAGTTCCGACTCCGCAATCGCGAATTCGCCAGGGTCTCCGCTGGCCAGCGGCACGTGGACCTCATCCGTCGGCGCAGTCGTGAGCGCCACGAGGAAGCTCGCGGTGGCACCGTTCTCGTCGACGATCAGTCCGGTGGTGGGTGCAACAACGATGCGGGCACTGTCGTTGTCGAGGTTGAGCAGGGCCACATCCGGCGGATCGATGCCGGCAAACGCAGTATCCGCGCTCTGCACGGGACCGAGGGAAAGCAGCGCAGACTGGTCGCCATCGACGAGATCATCGTCAACGGGATTCACGGCGACGCTGTAGCCGGATTGCCAGTTGACTGCGTCTAGCCGGATCTCGGTGTCCAGCACCTGCCATTCGCCGGCGTCGACCGGTCCGATCGGCACCACCACCTCGGCGCTCGGCATGCGGTTCAGACGAACCACGAAGCTGCCTGCCGTGCCCGATTCGGAGGTCGTGACCTGCTGAGGCTCGACGATGATGCCGGCCTGCTCATCATCGGTATTGGAAAGTTCAACGTCGGCCGGATCGAGTCCATTGAAGACCGGGTCCTGGCTCACGACCGGCCACAGCTCCAGCACACCGGCCTGGGTGCCGTCGAAATCGGTGTCATCGACACCCGTCACCTGCACAGACACGCCCGCCTGCCAATTGCCGGCGTCAAGCGTCAATGTCGTGGATGGCAGGGCCCACTCGCCCGGATCCGGGTTGACCAGATCGATCTGCACGCCGGAGGCCGGTTCGGCGTTCAAACGGACCACGAAACTCGCGCTTGTTCCGGCTTCGGAGGTGGTTATCGACGTAGGCGACACGAGGACTTCAGCGCTGTCGTCGTCCAGATTGACGATCGTGACATCACTGGCGTCGAGACCTGCATAGGCGCCATCGGCGGACTGCGCCGGCAACAGGCGAATGATGCCGGCCTGGTCACCATCCACCAGGGCATCATCCACGCCGTCGACGACGATCGCGCGAGGAACGTCCCAGGTGGCCGGGGTGAACACGATTTCTCCGGTCGGCAGACTCCACTCCGCGGCGTCGCTCGCCACGATCGGAATGCGCACCTCGGCGCTCGGCTGGCTGGCAAGGGAGACGTTGAACGTGGCGCTCTGCCCGGCCTCCGAGGTCACGAGGCCGGAAACCGGCTCGACCAGGATTGCCGCTGCGGCGGGAGCCACCAGCGTGAAGGATTCGGAATCGAGGATGCGCCAATCGCCGTTATCTCGGTCCATCTCGACCAAGCAGGCGTGCACGCCGGCCGAGAGCCCGGTCGTCGGCAGCAGTTCACTGGCCACGTAATCGGTCCCGGGAACGAGGTCGACCGTGACTTGCTGCTCGAATTCGACCGTGCCGTCATCGAGGGCGACCATGCGCTTGCGCAGATGGGCATCGGGCTGCGCTGCGGCGCCGCGGTTGCGCACCGTGAACAGGCAGGTCTGCGGTTCACCGACCAGCAACGACGGCCTGGCAATGCTGACGAAGCCCTCGATCGCGGCACTAGCGTCGGGCAGGCGCTGGAACGTGATCGTGTCTGTAGCGTATTCGTAGCCGGTCAATCGGGAGCGCAGGCGTGCCACGGCGGTGTACTCGCCGGCGGCTGCGGCGCCGTCGACACCCATCTCGCCAGCGATCGAGGCATTGGCGAAAAGGTCATCGAGCATGATGCTGCGGACCTGACTGAATCCTGCAGGCCCGGAGATCGTTATCGTGACTTCGGGCAAGCGGATCACTTCTGAAGGAGAAAGATTGCCGGCCACGTAGTCGATCCGGATGGCCTCTCCGGTGGCGTATTCCGAGCGCGGCGTGCTCAGGCTGACGGTTCCGGCCGGTCCGGTGACGTCACCGCTGATCGCAAACGATGCGGTGGCCGTATCGGCGATCGCTCCCTGCGAATCATGCAGTCGGCCTTCGAGCACGTAGTTGCCGGCCAACACGCCCTGGGTCGACCATTCCAGACTACGTGACGCGGTTCCACCTGCAGGAATTTCCGTGATGATCTGGTCGTCGAGCGAGGCAGTCACCACCCCCTGCGAATTACGGATGAGCCATTCAACCGAATAACCCGCGGCGACCACGCCGAGGTTCGAAACCGTCGCTGTCAGCGTGGCGATCGCGCCCGGCTCGTAGGCCAGGCTATCGGTGGCCAGTTGCAGGTCACCGCGTCCGTTGGTTGCCAGGAACGGAACACTGCGCTGGTTGTTGCCCTCGCGGCATTCACGGGCGCGATTTCGCTGGTCGACCACGGCATACAGATCGCCGCTGCCGGCGACGCTGATCTCGCCGAGATTGGCGATCTGGAACCGTGCTGGCCGCAAGGTGTCGAGGCGCCGTTCAGTCAACAAGGTGCCACCGGCAGCCGGATCGCCGCGATAGA
Organism: Dokdonella immobilis; assembly: GCF_900115085.1. GTDB lineage: Bacteria > Pseudomonadota > Gammaproteobacteria > Xanthomonadales > Rhodanobacteraceae > Dokdonella > Dokdonella immobilis. Next base: position 8,887 of record NZ_FOVF01000035.1, read on the forward strand.
TGCTGATGTAGGGGGGCTCGTGCGCATCGACCGGGCCGGCGTTGCCGACACGCACCTGGACGGCCGGGTTGTGGCCCGTGCCCTGGTCGATCAGGCGCAGGTCGCCGACCGTGAAGTCGGGCATGCCGAGCGGATCGGGCAGCGGACTCTTCTGGACACGATAGGTATTGTGGGTCAGCCAGGAAGGCGTCTCGATCAGCGGCAGCGTCGAGTCCTCGTTGATCTCGTTGACATGGAAGGCTGCCGAGTTCCACGCCGATCCGGCGTCCGCCCAAGCGCCATTCCTAGCCTTGAACACGCGGATACCCGGAGTGGCCAGGGCCAGATCCTTGTCGAAACCGGTGACAATGATCTCCGCCTGCTTGTCCCCATCAAGGTCGGCCACCACCGGAACTTCATAGACCGTCAACGAGGAGTTGGCGGTGATGAAGCGCTGGACCAGGGTGCGCGCATCGAGAATGCGCAGATTGTGTTCGTCCGTATGCACCACCTCGAGCAGTCCGTCGTTCTCGAAGTCGAAGACTGTCGCGCTGGTCACGCCCGATGGATCGTCGATGTCGAAGGTGCGTTTGACCGTGCCGTCGGACTCGAACACGGTCAGCTTGTGCAGGCTCGAGATGATGATTTCAGGCAGTCCGTCGTCGTCGATGTCGGCTACCGTGGGCGCGCCCATGGCCGTCGAATCGGGTGCATGGACCGGACCCCAGATCGTCTCGCCGGTGTGTTCGAGCAGCCAGAGCTCGTCGTTGATCGAGAGGACGATTTCGGCGAAGTCGTCGGAGTCGAAATTGCCGATCGCCACGTAACCCGAGTAATTCATCGGAACGTCGTTGCCGTCCGCAATCGGGATCGGCTTGATGTCTTCACGATGCCACAACGTGCGCCCTTCGAAGTCGTATGCCGTACGCCCGGCGATGACTTCGACACGTCCATCGAGATCGATATCGGCGGCCACCGAAGCCACGGCCCCGGCCACGCGCAGGGGCGAACCGATTGGCTTGCCGCCCGTGCCACCGGCGTCGAATTCGCCTTCCCAGAGCTGCTCGCCGGTCAAGCCGCGGAACGCGGCCCTACCCAGGACCACTTCGGCTTCGTTGTCGCCTTCGAGATTGACGATGATCGGCTGGTCGAAGACGAAGGGTGCCGGCGGAAATATCGGCGCCGGTTCGCGCGGACCATTCATGGCCGTACGCCACTTCAGGGTGCCGTCGTTCTCGAACGCGATGAGCTCCTGCCGATATCCGCGCACGACGATGATCTCGGCAACGCCGTCGTTGTCGATGTCACCGGTCGCCGGTGAGGCGAATTGGGAAAGCCGGAAACCGGTTCGCGACCAGAGTTCCGCCCCGGTGCGGCCGTCGAGCGCGACGAGGGCGGTCTGGCTCGGCGCAATGCTGTTGCGCAGGCCGGCCACGAAGACGAGGTCGGGTGTGTCGTACTCATTGATGGCGCCGTCGCCATTGTCGTCGGTCAGCTGGACGACGGAGGGCGTGGCGTTGAGCGAGTTGATCTGCGGATTGGAAGCGAGTCCGTCCCAGCGCCAGGACTCCTCGACCGTGTCGTTGCCGACAAAGGAAGGCGTAACCCGGCAACCGAGAAGGCTGGTGCCGACATTGTTGTCTTCGTCCTGTTCGGGGATCTCGTTGTCCGCGTCTATCCAGAACGCCACCGGCGCGTCGCGGAAGGTCAGTTGCGCGGCCACGGCAATATCGACCTCGACGCTACCGCCGACGGGCAGGTCCTGATCAACCCGGGTCCGGCCGATTTCCGGCTCGAGTCCGGAATCGAAGCTGCCATTGCCGTTCGCATCGACGAAGGCGATGACATAGAAATCCTGGGTTGTCGAGGACGTGCCGCGATTGGCGATCGAAAGGGTGAACGCCCGATCAAGATCAAAATGATCCGGATCGGTTTCCGACAGGGTGCTCTCGACCAGCACGAGGTCGGGGAAGTAGAAGGCCAGCGCTGTGGGTTTCAGCCCGATCTCGCCGAGGTCGCGCACTTCCAGCGGCTGCAGTGGCACGGCCAGGGTTGCCGGGTCGAAGGCGTCGGCGCTGATGGCCAGCCGGGCCACCGGTCCGCTGACCCCGCTCAGCGAGAACGCGCCGGCTGAATCGGTGCGGGCAACATGCTGACCGCCCGGATCGCTGGCGACGATCAGGGCATTTTTGATCGGCTGGCGATTGGCCTGATTGACGATAGTGCCGAAGACCCGTGCCTGGTTTGCGCCCTCCGGAGTTTGCCCTTCGGGATACATGCGCGGCGAGAACACCAGCACTTCATTGTTGCCCAATGGGGCCGAGACACTGACCGGATCGTAACCCGACAGGCTGGCAACCAGGGTCACAAGCGGGCTGGCTTCGGAGAGAAGACCGTAGCTACCCGATGCGTCCGTGGTCGTCGCAACCGGAAGCGCGCCCTCCACGATGGCCACGCTCACGCCAGCCAGTGCATCGCCGGTGACGCCATCGACGATGGTTCCTCGAACGGTGGCTCCGGTCGCGTTTGCATCGGCCTGCAGCGCAACCGAGAATTCGATCACCGCCGACGGGCCGATATCGACCTCTGCGAATCGGCTCGAGTAGCCGGCCGCCGAAACGATGATGCGAACGTGCCCGGCCGGAACCTGCAGGATCTGATAGCTGCCATCCCCGCCACTGCTCACCTGGATAGGCGGCTGCTCGATGAGAATGCTGGCACCTGGAATCGGTGCGCCATCCGCAGCCCGGGTGATGCGTCCACGGACGATGGCCAGGTTGGCGCCCGCATCACCCTGGTACATGCGCAAGTCACCGAGGTCGAGGATGCGGCCATCGGCCAGGCTGAGCTCGAATTCGATCGAATGCATGCCTGGATAGCTCAGCGTCGCCAGATAGCTGCCGGCCAGCAGCGAGGTCGACTGAAGCTGACCCGAGTCATTGCTGGTCAGGGTCGCGACGGCCGTGCCGCTCAAGGCCAGGGTCGCGCCGCTGATCGGCAAGCCCGTATCGGCCGAAAGGACCCGACCCGTCAATCCGGCTTGCATCGGCTCGACGACAGGCTGCTCGAACAACCAGAGTGCACGAAGCGCCAGCGCAGTGACGTAGGCGTCGCCTTCGAAACTCCCGTCGGTCGACTGCGCCATCGAAAGAGTGGTTGCGATCGGGGCCAGCGTTGCGCGATCGACGCCGAGGTCGACAAGGGCCTCGAGCACGACCGCAGTTTGGAAGGCTTCGCCAAATGTATTGTCGGGCTGTCGCGCCGACTGCAGGAATGCGAGGGAGCGTGCGATCGGCTGGGTCAATGCAAAGCGATTTCGAAATGCATAGAGCACCTGCGCTGCACGCGCCGTCGGAATGACATGGCTGGTGTTGGCAGGTGCGGCGAGCCAGCCTCCATCCGTCTGTTGACTGGCAATCAGGTAGCCGAGGGCGCGCGCCGCCTCGGTCTGCCCACCGCGGCCGGCACGGTCCAACGCCAGCAACACCCACGCCGTCGTCAGCGGCTCGCTTTGCAAGCCCGGCAAGGCTGGAAAGCCGCCGTCTTCACCTTGCTCGGCTAGCAGCACATCGAACTGATCCGCGGCCGACTGGCCCAGATCGATCCGGTTATGGGCCAGTCTCGCCAGCGACAACAACGTTTCATCGCGCTGCTCCCGGGCAAGGCCAACGGTTGCGGGAAAATCGGCGGAACGCGAGAGTCTGACGATGGTCGTGTACGCCTCCGCATTGGTGTCCGCGGCGCCGGCCAGATCTTCGATGCGATGGACTCCCGCTGGCGATTCCCTGCCGCGCAACCACTCCATCCCGCTCGTGACATCGGCATGGGCGAAGAGTGCCGGCGCGAGGCCGACCAGGAGCAGGCAGACACGCCCCATCCAATGGCTACGGTGCTTCATTGGGATTCGAATCCATTCTTGAACAGGGTGTCGACAACCGGAGCACCGACGAAATCGAGCTCAACCTCGGCTTCGTCGGAGAGATTTCCCGGATCGGCGATGCGGTAGCGGAAGCTGTCCTGCAGCGGTCGAGTCGTCGTCAAGGTGTAGACGAACGAACCGTCCAGGCCGAGGTTGAGCTGTCCGTGTTCGGGCGCGCGCACGAGGCTGGGAACAAGGGTTTCACCGTCCGGCTCGATATCGTTGGCGAGCAGGCCGCTGCCTGCCTCCACCACAAGCTCGGTTGCAGATTCCGGAACCTCGTAGTAATCGGCGAGTGCTTGCGGCGGATCGTCGACCGGTAGCAGGGTGATACGTACTTCGACCGGTAGGGATTCTAGCTCGCCGTCGCTTGCTGCATAGGGAATGCTGATGTCGCCGACCGCGTTGCGCTCGGGCACGAAGCGGATATGGCCTTCGGGCAGGACATCGAGCACGCCGGTCTGCGGCGACTGCAGCACGACCAGTGAAAGCGGCTGTCCTTCCGGATCAACATCGTTGGCCAGCAGGCTCTCGAGCTGGCGCGTATCCAGCACACTGTCTTCGGCGATGGCATAGGCTTCGCCGACGGCAACAGGTCGCTGGTTGCCGGACGAAGCGACATCGATGATGGCTCGACCGAGCGCGGATTCTTCCCCGTCGCTGACCCGATAGGCGAACTCGTCCCGACCGATGAATCCGGCATCGGGCACGTAGTCAAACGATCCGTCCGCGTGCAAGTCGAGCATGCCATGGCTGGAACCGGCTTCGAGTTCGACCGACATTGACTGCCCTTCGACATCACTGTCGTTGGCCAGCACGCCCTCTGCCGCGACGACCTGGAGCGTACCGTTTACCTCGACAAGATAGCGGTCGGTCTGGGCGACCGGTGGATCGTTCACCGCTTGCACATCGATCGAAGCGGACACAGGTTCGCTGTTCAGATCACCATCGCTGACGGCGTAGGCGAAGGTATCCGGACCAAAGAAATCCGGATCGGGGCGATAGCTGAAGTGGGTGGCCTCGAGTTCCAGGGTTCCGTGCGACGGCGCCTCGTGAAGCACGACAAACAATGCGTCGCCATCCGGATCCGTGTCATTGTCGGTAAGCCCGGCCACGTTGTCGCTGTCGAGGATTCCATTCTCCTCGATCGAATAGGATTCGCCGGTCGCGACAGGGGGATGGTTTTCCCCGTTGCCAACCGTCAGTGTTACCTGCGCCACGTCGCGAGCCACGCCATCGGTCGCGGCATAACGAAAACGGTCCTCGCCCGTGAACGCGGGTGCTGGCTGATAGGAAAATCCGCCATCGACGGATGCCTGGACCTGGCCATGTGCGGGGGTATCGACGAGCTCGACGCCGAGCGCGTCTCCATCGACATCGGTGTCGTTGGCGAGCAGCCCGCTCGGGGCATCGATCACGAGCGCCTGGTCGCGGACCGCGTGGTAGAGATCCGGTGAAGCCCGAGGCGGGTCGTTCTGAGCAAAGACATCGATGCTTGCCGTGGCGCTCTCGGACAGCCGTTCACCATCGCTTACGCGATACAGGATGCGGTCGCTGCCATTGAAGTTTTCCGCCGGAAGATAGGTGAAGTGCCCGTCCGGCTGCCAGCTGAACGCCCCGTGTTCTGGCGCGGAATCGAGAACCATGCTCAATGGCGCGCCTTCGAAATCATGATCGTTGGCAAGTAGGCTGCCGGAGGAATGGGAATCGAGCACGTTGTCCTCAAGCACGGCGAATTGCTCGCCAACGGCCACAGGCGGAACGTTTGACGTCGATCGAACGTCGAGGGTGACACGACCCAGCTCACTGACAGTTCCCGCAGATGCCGCGTAGGTGAATCCCGTAACGCCGGCAAAGCCCTCGGGCGCCACGTAGTGGAAGGCGCCGCTGGAATCCAGGGTGACCGTCCCCGTATCCGGCGGCACAACCAATGTGGCCGAGAGCGATGCGGCTCCGCTGACATGGTCGTTGCTGAGCACGCCGGGGGGGGCGACCGTCATGGACGGACCCTCGAATGCGTAGAAATCATCCTCGACCGTGACCACGACGGCGGGCGCAACTGGCCGGACGACGACAGTCACCGTGGCCGCGGAAATCGCACCCAGCCCATCGTCGACCTGGTACTGGAATGGGTCGACTCCAGCGAAGATGCCATCGGGGATGTAGACAAAGGCGCCATCGGATTGCAGATCGACCTGTCCGTGCTGCGGCGGGCCGATCAATGCGACTGTGAGAGCGGGACCATCGACATCGCTATCATTCGACAGAACGCCCGAGCCGGCATCGACGCTCAGCGTCTGGTCCTGTGCGATTTCGTATTCGTCTGCATTTGCCAGCGGCGGATCATTGACCGGCGTCACGAGGATTTCGACGGTGTCCTCGGAGGACAGCTGACTCTCATCGAAGACGCGATATCTGAACTGATCGCGTCCGTTGGCATCAGGTTCCGGTGTGTAGGTAAAGCTGCCATCAGGCATGAGCAGCGCTTGTCCGCGCAGCGGCGGCTCTATCAATTCGGCGTCGATCAAGAGCTCGCCGTCCACTTCCCGGTCGTTGCGCAGTACTCCCTGCGGCTCGGGTGCCACAAGCACTTCATCTTCGCGCGTACGGTAGGTGTCCGGCTCCGTGTAGGGCGCATCGTTGACCGGAAGTACTGTAATCCCGACATGTCCGGTGGCATTGCCGGCGACGCCATCCCGGACGGTGTAGAAGAACTCGTCCTGGCCGAAGAAATTCGCATTCGGTGTGTAGCGGAATCCGCCATCCCTGCGCAGCTCGACCCGGCCGTTGCAGGGCGCGCACCCGTTGCTCGCGAAATAGGCCTGGAGCGAATCCCCGTCGATGTCGGCGTCGTTGGCAAGAACGCCCTCGGCAGCCGAAACCACAAGCACGTTGTCTTCGTTCACGACGTAGTTGTCCGCACTCGCTACAGGTGGCGTATTGACCCGGATCTGTACGGTGGCGGGCTCGCTCTGGCGACCCGTCGCATCGATGGCCCGATAAGTGAAGCTGTCCGCGCCCGAATAGTCCGTTGCGGGCGTGTAGTTGAATGTGCCAACCGGGCTGAAGACGACCGTGCCGTGTACGGGCGGGTCGGCAAGCTGTGCGGAAATCGGCAAAAGATCCATGCCACTGGCGGCGGCCCATGGCGCGGCGTTCGGATGCGGGCGTGTGTCCGGATCAAAATCGTTGTACAACACCGACTGGGCACTCGTCGTCACGAACAGCGTGGCGTTCCTCGGCGTGATGTAGTTGTCGTTGGCCGCAATCGGCGCATCGGGTACCGGCAACACGGTGAAAGTCACATAGCCGTTCGAGTGTTGCGTGCCATCGTCAACGATGTAGCGCAGCGTCGCGGCTCCATAGAAATGCAATCGAGTCGTGACCGTCGTCGCAAGCGGAGCTCCCAGGTCATCGACCTGTAGCGTGACGTAGTGCCCAGGCGTGCTGTCGAAGCTGTCGCGCAGGTAATGGATCGGATCGCCATCGGGATCGAAATCGTTGGTCAGCGGGTCGGGGGATATCTCTTCCACGCTGTCCTCGGTCACCGTATACGCATCGGGATTGGTCACCGGCGGCGCGTTGGTACGCAGGGTCACCGTCGCGATGTCGCCGATTCCAGTACTGACCTGGTAGATGCGGTAGGTGAAGGAGTCGAGGCCCGAGAAATCCTGGAACGGCGTATAGCGCAGCCTTCCGGTCTGGGAATTCAGATCGGCTGAGCCGTGTTGGGGAAGCGATATGATTTCGAAATTGACCGGGTAGTCGCTGTCATAGTGGTCATTGAAGGAAACCGGCTTCGAGCCCGAATCGAAGACCGTGTTGCGCAGAACCCCGTAGACATCATCCACCGCCTCGACGCCGTCATTCACGGGCACGACCGAGATACTGACCACGGCCGCGTTGCTGACGCTGGTGCCGTCATAGACCTGGTAGATGAAGAACGTATCGCCGTAGAAGTTCGCTTTTGGCCTGGCCGTAAAGGAGCCATCAGGCGCCAATGCCACGCTTAGATTGTGATCATCGAAATCGACCAGGAAGGCCTGCAGCGACTCGAGCGGAGTGTCGGCATCCGTGTCGTTGGCCAATACCCCCGACTCCGCAGGGACGACAAGCGTCTCGTCCTCCTCCACGGAATACGAATCCGCGTTCGCCCGAGGCAGGCTCGTGATGCCCACGGCGAGGGTGACATTGCCAAAGTTGGAAGCGGAGTAACCGTCGGTCACCTGGTAGGTGAAGGTATCGATCCCCATGTAGCCGGGATCGGGGTCGTAGCGGAACGTGCCGTCGGAATTGAGCACCAGGACGCCGTGCTCCGGAGTCGTACCTGGCAGGACGCTCAGCTCATCGTGCTCCGGCGCATCATGGTCGTTGGCCAGGAGGCCTAGCGCTGGATCGAGGACTTCGATGGGCGTGTCGACATCGCCGAGGTAAACATCGTTCGTGGCCGTTGGAGGCTGGGTCACATCGATCTGAACGGCTGCCTGGCTTGCCTCACCCACCGCGTCGACCGCTTCGTAGGTAAATGCATCGACGCCCCGATAATTGACGTCGGGCACGTAGGACAGTGAGCCGTCGGCGCGCAACAAAACTTCGCCGTGCTCGGGGCTGGTCTGCAGACGCGCGACGAGCGCCTCGCTGTCGATGTCGGAATCGTTGACGAGAACGCCTGGCGCCGGGATATCGAGTGGAACATTTTCGTCGGTGAGGTAGGCGTCGCCGTTTGCGATCGGCGGATCGTTCACGGCCCGGATCGCGAGTGTTACGTCGACCGGGTAGGAATTCGTGCTCGAGTCTTCGAGGCGGTAGGAGAAGGAATCCGACCCGAAATAATCGGGCGACGAAGGCCGATAGACGAAGCTGCCGTCGTTCGCCATCTGCACCGAGCCATGGGCAGGCTGCGCGGTGACGGCAGTTCGCAGCACGCCGACGGGGATGGCACTGTCGTTGCCCAGCACCCCGGGCGCGTCGATGACCAGGATGTCACCCTCATCGAGCATGTAGGCGTCGGGCAAGGGCGCCAGATGGTCATTGACGTGCACGGTGACCGTCGCTTGACTGCCAAGGCCATGCGAATCGACGGCTTCATAGGCAAAGCTGTCGGTTCCGACGAAGGCAGGAAGCGGCGAGTAACGGAAGCTGCCGTTGGCATTCAGAGTCAGGGCGCCCCTCTGCGGATCGCTGACGACCCGGGCGATCACCGGATCCCCGTCGGGATCCGAATCGTTGCCCAGGACACCTGGCTGCGACACAACGAGATCATGCCCAGTGTCCACGACGTACTGGTCCGGCTGGGCAGCCGGAGGCTCGTTGACGTCATTGACTGAAATCGTGACCTGCGCGGGTAGGGACCGGATCCCGCCGCTGTTCAGTCGATAGCGAAAACGATCCACACCGCCGTGGCCGCCAGGCACATATTGAAAGCCACCGTCGCTTTCGAGGACGAGTGTGCCAAGGCTGGGGCTCGAGTCCAGCTCGACTTCGACGGCCTGGCCCGAGTCGATCAGGTCGTTCGCGAGCAGGCCCGATGAGGCCGAAACCACCAGTTCCTGGTTGTCGTTGACGGAGTAGGTGTCATCGACCGCGTGATTCCTCTCCTCGACATGGATCGTAACGCTGGTCGCCGCGCCGACCATCGTTGCCGCACCTGCCGAATAGTCGAAGCGGTCCGCGCCGACGAAGTCCTGTTCTGGCGTATAGACAAAGCCGCCATCCGCCGAGAGCGCGATCGTGCCGTGGGCGGGCAAAGCCCGGAGCACCGCGAACAGGGCGCCACCCTCGGGATCATGGTCGTTGGCCAGTACGCCATTGGCTGCGTCGACGGCAAGCGAACCATTGGCGGTCGCCGTGTAGAGGTCCGGCTCTGCAACAGGGCCGGAAGCCACGTTGTCCGCGATCTCGATCAACGCCGCCGATTCGGGAGCGAACGGGATCCGCGCTTCCTGTTCTGCCAGCAAGAGGCGCCGCGATCCGGTCGGCGCATCTACGGCTACGTCGGCCTCGAATTCAATCGACGATCCATCGGCGGCGTGCATGATGTCGCGCACTGTCACCCCATCAGGCGGCAGGATCGAGATCGCGCTGGCGAGTTCGAGTCCGGTGCCAGCAATGGTGACGTGGATGGAGGTTCCGCGTGAAAAAAGAACCGGCGAGACCCCGTGGGCAAAGGGTCCGCGAACGACACCGAGGGTCGGCGCGCCCAGCAATACATCCGTTTGTGCGGATTCGGGCCCAGGCCTAAGGACACCCACCACTGGCGCGACAAATGGCGTCAGCACGGCGCTTCGATCGGCGATGAGCAGTGTATTGGACGGTGCGAGACTATCGCCGGTGTTGCCGGCCGGACTCTCCAGCCTGACCAGACGGGGTCCAAGGGCCGCGCCGAAGGTAGATCGCAGTGTAAGCCGCGCGAGTCCGTCGCTGATGATCTGCAAGTCCTCTATGACCAGGTCCGAGGCGGGAATCACCCCCGCTTGTGTGACTTGGCTGAAGTGCGCTCCCTGCAACTCGATGGTCTGGGATGTTCCGTCGCGCAACAGATAGTTCGGCGTCAAAGCATCGAGCTGCGGCGGTGCATCCCGAATCACTAGCAGTTGCGGCGCATCGATTCGACCGGTCGGGCCCACGGCAGACACTCGACGCGGCAGAAGCTCGACATCGCTGGCGATATGGATGTCGATGGAGACTTCCCCGACGCCAACCTCGATGCTCGAAGCTTCGACGTCTATACCTTGATTCGGACTGAGGATGACCTGCGTCGTTCCTGCGAGCCCGGCACCGGTCAAGCGGAGCCGCGCCGTCTCCCCGGGCGAAACGGTATCGGGAGAAATCTCGACAATCGCGGGACCTCGGGTGACCCCCAGTACGGCGGAAGTCATGAAGGGTTGCGATGCGGCCTGGGGAACGAAGCGGTCGACGCCCAGTGGCACGGAAACGAACGGACCGCGTTCGAGCAGGGCACCGGCCGCAACATGCAGCTGGTTGGCCGGAGTTGGCAGATCGCTGGATATGCCGCTCTCGCTAATGACCTGGACCAGTCGATCGACAAGCGAGGCATCCGCGCCGACGGCAATGGACACCAGGACGAGCGTTCCTTCGTCGTTCGAGACTGGCGTGCTGCTCAGCTCGATGCCCTCCGCGGGGGTCAGGCGTACCTGCGGTTGCTCGGAGAAACCGTGGACGCCGGCTGGCGGCAAGCCGCGCAGGTTGGAGCCTCGTATCTCGAGCAGATAGCCGTGGCCCCTTGCAAGAAGGTTGGGCGTCACGCTGTCGATCTGGGGCACAGGCGCCGTCAGGAGGATCTGGGTAGAGTCCGCGCGATCATCCGGCAGCGCGTTTCCGCCCTGATCGAGAATGCGGAGTCGACGCAAACCGGGTCGGGCCGAAGTAGCTACGTCGAGAACCGCATCGATACGTTCACCCGTGGGGTCAACCTGAAATTCCACGACAGTGGTGTCGTCCGCCGGATCGAGCACGAGCTGCTGCACAGCCCCAAGTCCACGACCATGGATCACGAGGCCCTGGCCACCCTGGCCAATGGACAGGCGATCTGGCTCGAGCCCAAAGACCACCTCCCCCCTGGTCACGCCCAACAGGCTTGATGCGAAGAAGTTCACGCCGTCTGGCGGCATGATGGATCCACGCTGCACACCGAGCTGGGGCGAAATCAGCAGGTGATTTCCAGGATTCGGGGTAGGCATCCTTGCGACGCCCAATGCGGCGTTGGCCAGTACGTCGCCTGGGCGTAGCAGAAGCTGTGGCGATTCAAGGGAACTTGCGTGCGGCTTGTGGCGCCTGATCTCGTTGTCAGCGGCATTTGCCGTGCACACGAGACCGCCCACCATGAGCAACAGCAGGCAACGGCCGACATACTGCCGAAATCCGCAACGACCCGTGCTGGGTACGCGCCTGCGCACCGTGTTTCCCAACGGACCAGGCGCGCCTAGAGGATCACCCTTCTGCCACTGGCCGTGACTAGCGTTGTGGTGGCGTTGCCACCAATACTGGCAGCGAGCTCCACCGAGATGACCTTCTCGCCACCAGTGAAGCGAGATAGTGCCTGTTGCTGGGCACCTGCGACCGAGTAGCTCAGTGTTGCCAGCAAGACACTGGGACCGTCCGGAAGCGACACATTGGCTGTAGCGGTGGCGGCGTCAATGGTTCCCTGCAGGGCACTCGAGACACTCATGGTCGGCGCGCCGTGAGGCGGCGTGAGCACCACCGAGATCGTCGTTCCGAGCGGTACGCCGGTCGTCGCCAGATCGACGGCAACCGGATTCGGCGCATTGGCCGGCAGGATGATGTCCGAATGGCCGGTAGGCTCTGCAGGTGCTGGCTGACCTGCTACAGCTGAAATACGAATCGTTGGCAGACCGTCGACAAAAAGACTGCCAGGCAGTCCCTGGGTATAGGGCGGGTTGGTACTTGCCGTGCGCTGAAACGTCTCTGCCTCGAAGCGAATTCGCCCTGCTCCTCCGTCCGTAGTATTCGTATAGCTTGAAAACGTTCCGCCAATGCCTCCCACTGCGTTGACGGTGCCGTTGCCGGTGAGCGTCGTAGCGACAAGTCGGATGGCGCCACCGCTACCTCCACCACCGGTTGTGCCACCTGCGTTGACGGCGTTGCCGACGTCCCCGCCATTCCCGCCGTTGGCCAAAATACTGCCGGTTAACTGCAACGTTCCGCTGACGGCGATGAGAAGTGCTCCGCCACCGCCGCCGCCTCCACTTCCGCCCAGGCTAAGAAATCCTGTTCCGCCGGCGCCACCGGATCCGCCCACCATGGGCAAGAGATCCGGGTTGGCATAGCTGTCGGATTGCGTTCCACCGCAACCGGCTGCTTCACCTCGTGTGCCAAACGAACCACCGCCACCAAAACAATTGTAGGCAGTGCCTGGCGCCGGGCGTCCGCCGCCCGGGCCGATTCCCGCCTGTCCATTGCGCGCATTGGCCGGTATCGAATCAATGGTTCCACCGAGTCCACCGGCATAACCGCCTGGTCCGCCTTCGCCAGGCAAGCCATCATCGGCGACATTGCCATTGCCAGCGCCATTCGCATCCGGCGCGGCCTGCCCGCTGACATTGATGCTGCCAGCAATCGTCGCATCGCCCGCCACGAGCAATGTAACCGGCGTATTGAGCGAATTGCGCAGGAATCGCACAGTGACCCCGGAAGGAATGTCGATCGACGAATAATTCAGGATTCCACTTGCGGGAACCTGTATTTCACTATCCACGTTGGGACTCAGAATACCGTCGCTACCGGTACTCCCACTGTCGAAAGCGAACGCCGGAGTAGCAAAAAAGAAAGACAACAAAACGACATGCGTCAGGCGAATGCCCATTTCCCCCTCCCTTATGGGAAAACCAGACGAAAGCGGCCCGCATTCGCCATTCGGCAAATGTCATGTCTGCTTTCGAATCCTAATCCCTTGAAAGCGGCCCCAAACTCCGCCCTTGGGATACTAGAGAGGTAAAGTGGAAGCTGTCAACACTTGAGCCGGAGAATCCTGCACTGCGCAGCAAAACAGGCAGAATATAACAAGCGATTTGCAGCGCAGGCCTGCCGCTTCCTTTTTGACGCCCTTATCACATTGCCGAGATTCTAATGCGAGCATGTGGTGCACCAAGGACCACGAGGAGGAACCACCCCTCGGCGAGCGAAGTCATTCGTGGGCACAAGCAGGCGGAGGATACTTACTTTCCATGTTCGCAAACTGAGGCGCTTGCGCAGGACACATGGCTCGAGGAAGCTGCGGGATCCAGGACACATTATCCAATTCACGGCGGAAAACGCGCTCATCGCCGCACCTACAACCGTTCGATCGCCTCCACCAGGACCAATTCGCACGCCCCTGCCCCGGTGTCCTCGCGGGTCAGCGAACTGCGCCAATGGAAGCCGTCGCTGCGTTGGGCGTAGACAAGATGGCCGCGCAGGTGGATGAGGGCACCGGGGCGGACCTTGTCGAGGTCGTCCTTGACCGTGCCGTCGGCGGGGATCAGGTGCATGTTGGCGCTGGAGCGCATGATCTCGTCGGCCGGAATCGGTGGGGCGTGCTGCCAGCGGTAGGAGTAGAAGCGGACCGATTGCTCGATATCGAGCTGCTCGATGACGGCGGTGTCGGACATGCGGCGCCAGCCCAGGGCGAGATCGGTCGGCGAGAGGTCGCTGCCGGCGTCGATCGAGTAATCGGCGCGCGAGAGGACGCGGGCATCGAGTTCGAAATCGGCGAGCGGGGTGAGGCGGTAGTCGCCGTGCTCGATCGGCGCAGCGCTGGCCGGTTCGCGCTGCTGCGGGACGCTGTCGATGAGGACGCCGGCTTCATGGGCGATGGAACGGTGCGGATACCAACGGGCGGCGCCGATCAGCGCGAGGGCGATGAGCGCGATGGCGATGCTGCGTGGACTCATGGCGCGGTCTTATGCAGGCGGCGCAGGAAGACGCCCATTTCCTTGGCGGCCTGCTTGTCGCCACGCGCTTCGGCGACGGCGATGCCGCGTTCGTAAGCGTCCATGGCGGCTTTGAGGTCGCCGGCCTCGGTCAGGGCCTTGCCGAGGCCTTTCCACGCGGCCGAATAGTTCGGATCGAATTCGAGGGCTTTGCGGAGGGCCTCGGCCGCTTCGGCCGGCCTGCCTTCGGCGATCAGTGCGTTGCCGAGCGAGAAGCGCAGCAGGGCGCCATCACGGGGGCCGTCGAGTTGCTTGCGCAGGCGCTCGGAGAGGGGGGCTGGGTCCATGGCGGAATGATCGCCTGCGGCTTGTGGGGTGGGCAACCGGGTCTGAAGCGATGGCTTCGCCCTGCCCTCATCCGCCCGGCGGGCACCTTCTCCCGCGTCGCGGGAGAAGGAAGAACAGTGCGCCCTGCCCTCATCCGCCCCGGGGCATCGCGGACAGAGAAGGAACGGCGTGTCGCGCAGCGATGGCCGGACCCGGGTGTCGCTTGAATTCCAAGGACGAGGAGATGCTGCAGGCGGTTCCGCGAATCCGGGTGGTGGCGGCGTTCTGGCGGCGCGAAGTGCCGGAAGCGGATCCGCGGCGGCGTCAATATCGTGCTTCGCGCGCACCCTCATCCGCCCTGCGGGCACCTGAACTCGCACCATCCATGGCGCTCGCCCTGCGGGCAGCATACGCTGCTCAAAACGGCAATCCTGCCGTTTGGTCTCCCGGGCAGAAGGGTGGGACATTCCGCCTTGCCTTTGCCTGGAGTGACCAAGGGCTGGGGACGGGTCAGGGGGTTTGGGTCTGGGCGAAGGCGCGGTGGATGTCGTGGGTGACGACGCCGAGGCTGCGTTCGGGCACGCTGAAGAAATCCTCGCGTTCGAGGGTGCGCTGCATGTCGTCGAGGCCGCTGCGCCAGTGCTCGCGCATGGCCGAGGCGCCGAACGCATAGTCCTTGTATTGCTCTTCGTGGTGCTTGGCCTGGTAGATCAGGTGCACGATGTTGAACACGCGGTCGCACAGCCAGGGTTGCAGGTCGGCTTCGAGTTGAGCGGGCAGCTTGCCGTCGGGCAGGGATTCGATCAGCCGGCCGAGGGCATTGCGCAGTTTCTGTTCACGGGCGACGGTATCGGTGCCGTAGCGGGTGCGGCTCGAATACTGGATGTCCTTCTGCCGCTCGAGCACGTCCATCAGGGTTTGCGGACGCAGGCCGCGCGCGCTCCACAGGTCGACCTGGAAGACCAGGCTGTCGCGGCGCGGTTGCGCGGCCAGCACGTAGTCGAGCGGCGTGTTGCTGACGATGCCGCCATCCCAGTAGGCCTTGCCGTCGATCTCGATGGCCGGGAAGGCCGGCGGCAACGCGGCCGAGGCCATGATGTGCTCGGCGCGCAGCGGTTCGAGCGCGGAATCGAAGTAGCGCACGTTGCCGGTATCGATGTTGGCGGCGCCGACGGCGAGGCGCACCGAACCGTGGTTGATGCGGTCGAAATCGACCAGGCGTTCGAGGGTGCGCTTGAGCGGTCGGGTGTCGTAGAGGCTGGTCGCCTGCGCGCTGCCGTCGGCGTAGGCCAGCGGCGAAATGGCACGCGGTTCGAAGAAACCGTGCTGGCCGAGGGCAACGCTGCCGATCGCGCTGGCCGCGGAGAGGCCGGCGCTGACCGCCTGGGTCGGCGGCAGCCAGGCGGCGGCGCGGGCGACCGCTTCGAACGGCCAGGCGACCGCGTTGCCGAGGCGGGTGATCTCGCGCCAGAACGTCTGCAGTCGCTCGATGCGATGCTCGGGGGCGTTGCCGGCAAGCAGGGCCGCATTGATCGCGCCGATCGAGGTACCGGCGAGCCAGTGCGGGTGGATTCCGGCCTGCTGCAGCGCTTCGCAGACGCCGCACTGGTAGGCGCCGAGTGCACCGCCGCCCTGCAGGACCAGGGCGACCTGTTCGTAGCGCGCCGCCCATTGCGCGGGCGATGCGGCGGCGGCCGGACCGGTACCTCGCGCCTTTTTGCCCGTCGCTCGCGATGCACTCACTGCATGTGCCAGCCGTGGCTGACCGTGATGCTCTGGCCGGTCAGGGCGTTGGTCTCGAACGCGGCCAGGAACAGGGCCAGGTTGGCGACGTCGTCGACCGTGGTGAATTCGGTATCGACGGTTTCCTTGAGCATGATGTTCTTGATTACCTCCTCCTCGCTGATGCCGAACTCTTTCGCCTGCTCGGGAATCTGCTTCTCGACCAGCGGCGTGCGCACGAAGCCCGGGCAGATCACGTTGGCGCGGATGCCCTTCGGACCGCCTTCCTTGGCGACGACGCGGGCCAGGCCGAGCAAGCCGTGCTTGGCGGTGACATAGGGTGCCTTGAGCTTGGATGCTTCGTGCGAATGCACCGAGCCCATGTAGATGATGGCACCGCCGTCGTTGCGCGAGTACATGTCCTTGAGACAGGCACGCGTGGTCAGGAAGGCGCCGTCGAGATGGATGGCGAGCATCTTCTTCCACTCCTCGAGGCTGAATTCCTGCACCGGCTTGACGATCTGGATGCCGGCGTTGGAAATCAGGATGTCGACCTTGCCGAATTTCCTGACCACGTCGGCGACGCCGCTGTCGACTTCACCTTCGTGGGTGACATCCATCTTCACGCCCATGGCCTTGCCACCGGCGTCGACGAGTTCCTTCGCGGTGGCGTTGGCGCCCTCGAGGTTGAGGTCGGCGATGGCGACGGCGGCGCCCTCTTTCGCGTAGACCTCGGCGATGCGCTTGCCGATGCCGCTGGCGGCGCCGGTGATCAGTGCGACCTTGCCTTTGAGTTGCATGCTTTTCTCCTTGGGGGGAATGGGGATTCGGGTTCGGGGTTCGGGGTTCGAAATTCGGGAATGGGGAGCGGCGCGGACGAAGCGGCGTCTTCGTGCGTGCGGATCAGTCATCCGGAACGGGTTTGAAGCCTCATGGCCGGCAATGGTTCCGGATCGACGTTGCAGGATTGCTTCGTGATTCAGGCTGTCGCATGCAGGTCGGCGTCCGGACTGGCTTGCCGCGCGCCTAGTCGTCGCGCACGGCGGATTTCGGGTCGACGCCGAGATCCTTGAGCTTGCGGTACAGATGCGTGCGTTCCATGCCGACCATCTTGGCTAGCTTGCCGACGCTGCCGCCGGCTTCGCCGAGCTGGTGCAGCAGATAGGTGCGCTCGAATTCCTCGCGCGCCTCACGCAGCGGCAGGCTGAAGTCGATGCCGAGCGGTGCGCCATGCAACGGCCGTTCGACCACCGGCGCGGTGCCGAGGGCGAGCTCGACTTCGTCGATCGAGACCTCGGGTGCGTTGCCGAGAATGAGCAGGCGCTGGACCAGGTTGCGCAGTTCGCGCAGGTTGCCGGGCCACGGATAGTTGCGCAGGCGGTTCTGCACGGCAACCGGGAACTGGCGGTACGGCAGCTTGTCGCGGTTGGCGAAGAAATCCGCGTAGTAGCGCAGCAGCTCGGGAATGTCCTCGATGCGCTCGCGCAGACTGGGCACTTGCAGCGGCACCACGTTGAGCTGGTAGTAGAGCTCCTCGCGGAACTTGCCGGCCTGTACGGCGGCGTCGAGGTCTTGCGAGCTGGCCGCGATCACGCGCAGGTCGATCGGCACCGCATCGGGCGCGCCGCAGCGAATCAGGTGGCGTCGCGCGAATGCGCTCGACAGGCGCAGTTGCAGTTCCGGATCGAGATCGGCGACCTCGTCGAGGAACAGCGTGCCGCCGTTGGCCTGTTCGATCAGTCCATACTGGATGGCGCCGTTCTGCTCGCTGCCGAACAGCGCACGCGCAGCGTGGTCGCGGGCGATCGAGCCGGGTGCCACGGTGATGAACGGCCCTTCGCGACGGGCGCTTTTCTCGTGCAGCCAGCGCGCCAGCGCTTCCTTGTCGGTGCCGCGCTCGCCATGGACGAGGATCCAGGCGTCGTGCGCGGTCAGTTTTTCCATTTGCGCCTTCAGCGCCTGGATGGCCCGGCTGGTCACGACCGGATCGAGCGGCATGACGAACTGGTTGCGCAGGCCCTCGTTCTCCCGGCGCAGGCGGCTCGCTTCGAGGGCGCGCTCGACGGTCAGCAGCAGCTTGGCCAGCGAGATCGGCTTCTCGACGAAATCGTAGGCGCCCAGGCGCGTGGCCTCGATCGCCGTTTCGATCGTGCCGTGGCCGCTCATCATGATCACCGGACAGGGCAGGCCGCCGCGCTCGTTCCATTCGCGCAGCAGGCTGATGCCGTCGAGATCGGGCATCCAGATATCGAGCAGGACCACGTCGGGCCGTTCGCCGCGGCGCGCCTCGCGGGCCGCGGCCGCCGATTCGGCCGTGGTCACGGCGTAGCCCTCGTCTTCGAGGATTTCCTTGACCAGGCCGCGGATATCGGGCTCGTCGTCGACGACCAGGACTCGGGCGGTGGACATGCATTGGGCTCGTTGCAAAAAAGAGACAGAAGCATAGCGCACGGCGAGGCGCGCCGGCGCGGTCCCGATGCAGCGGGTTAGCGCTTTGATCCGGCCGCGGCGGGGACCGTGCTTGGGCGCGATCCCGGGGTGGGTGTCTGGGGAGGATCTGCGATCGCTCGATCAGGGTGCCGCCGGAAGGGCAGCCGGCGCAGTCGCCTTGTTGGCGGGCGCTGCGGCCTTGCCGGACAAGCGATGGTAGGGCCAATAGTCGGCCGGAAATCGCTCGACCGGGGTCGCTGGCGGTGGCGGCGGATGGCCCTGTCTGCGCGCGATCCATTGCGCGACCGGCTCGATGATCAGCCAGGTCGAGCGGAACGGCTGGACCAGTTCGGCGTAGCCCAGGTCTTCGCTCGTCAGGGTGCTTTCGTAATGGATGATGCGGCCCTGGGGATGCGCGTCGGACCAGGTCTGCAGGGTGTCGTCGCGCACGATGTCGAGCGGCCGGGTCAATCGGCCGAGGTACTGGAACTGGTTTTCATAGCCACGGAAATGGGCGACCGGAACATCGGCCGCCTGCAAGGCGGCGATGCGCGCCGCGGCCGGCCGCAAATCGAACTGGACCCAGAACGTGTTGGCGAACAGCACATAGGCCAGACAGGCGCCGAGCATGGCGAGCGCACTGATGTGGCGCAGGGCTGCGGCATCGTTGCGCGGGGTCAGCAGCAGCAACCCGCCCAGGGCGACAGCCGCGACCGCGAACCACGGGCTGGCCAGGGACAGATCGACCAGCGCACTCGCATCGAACAGGCCCGCGGCCAGCCAGTGCGGCAGGGTCAGCAGGGCGATGGCGACGCCGAACATGCCGAACGCGAGCGGCCAGGGCCCGACCAGCCTTCGCGGCCTTTGCCGGTGATGGACGAGGCGCGCGAATCCGGCCGCGAGCAGGATGGCGATACCGCCCAGTTCCGGCAACAGGTAGTAGGTCTGCTTGCCGCTGACCACGGAGAAACCAAACAGCACCGGCGGCAGCCAGCAGGCGAGCAGGCGCACGCCAGGATGACGACGAAGATCGAGCGCGCGACCGAGCGCCTGCCAGGCCCGTGGCCACAGCAACCAGGGCAACAGCAGGGCCGGAAGGACCGTGGCGTACCACCACCACGGGCGCGCATGGTCGAAGCTGTCGACCACGCGACCGGCGGTCTGCATGAAGAACAGTTCGTTGCGGTAGGCCTCGCCGCCGGCCATGCCAGCGGCGATCGCCCAGCCGAGCAGGACAGCGCAGGCGGCGATCACGGCGATGCCTCCGCCGAGATACCAGCGCATGCGCCAGCGTTGGGCCCACGGATGCCAGAGCGGACCGAGCAGGAACGGGAACAGCACATGCAGCAGCATGACCGGTCCCTTGCTCATCAGGCCGGCGGCAACGGCCAGCGCGAATGCGAAAAACCACGGACGCTGCTCCGGATCGCGCCCGACCAGGGCATTGAGCGAAGCCAGCACGCACAGGGCCAGCAGCACCTCGTACATGATCTGCAGACCGAACAGGAATGCATAGCTGAACGCCGCGAGCAACCATGGCGTCAGTTGGGCAACCAGCGGCATGTCCCGAAAAAGCACGCGCGCCAGGCGCCTGGCCAGCAGCAGGACACCGAATCCCAGCCCGACCTCGAGCAGGCGCGGCCAGACGTCACCGACCCCGCCGGCCGCCCAGCCAAGATGGACCAACCAGAACAGCAGCGGAACCTTGTGGCTGTATGGCTCGCCATTGCTGTAGGGGATGAGAAATTGACCACTGTTCCACATTTCCCAGGCGACGCCGAGCGCACGCGTCGAGTAGAGCGGCATGAAGCCGGTCTGGAAGATGGCGATCAGCGCGGTCAGCAGCCACAGCGGTGCCCACAGCCCCGAGCGAAGTTGCCACCGCGCCTGGCCGCCGGCATCGGCGAGACCCACCTTCATTCCGAAACGGCCTGCTCGACCCAGCGATGGTAGCGGAGGCGTCCCTTGAGATTGCGCAGGAAATTGCGCGGTTTCGGTGCCAGCTGGCGCGCCCATCGCGCTTCGAATTCCGTGGTGGCGGCGAGCACGCGTTCGCTCGATCGGCCATCGCGGTAGGGATGGATCTGTTCGGCCCAGGCGCGCACGTCGTCGCGGTATTGCCTGCCCGGCGATTCGGCGATGCGCAGCGCCGCCTCAAGCTGGTCGGCAGCCGAAACATCGATCATGTGCGGTTTCGGCGCCCGATTGCGGAAGGTGACCACGGGTTTTTCCTGGACGACGAACTCGGATACAACCGACGAGGTATCGGAAACCAGAATGTCGGCGGCACGCATCATGTCGACGAGATCGGTGGCCTCCAGGAAGCGCGCGTTGGGGCCGCCCAGGGCGCGATAGCGGGCGACGATGTCAGGCTCGCATTTGGGGTGCAGGGTCAGCAGCCAGTAGCGCTCGCCGCTGGCGACCTGGCGTGCGATCTCATCGTACAGGCTGCGCGCGGAACTAAGGCCGTCGGTGAAGGTGGGCGCATACATGCAGACACGTCGACCGTCCGCCGGGCGCAAATCGAGGGTGTCGTGCCCTTGCGCGGAAAACAGCGGATCGAGTTTTGGCCAGCCGGTTTCGACGACGGCGAAATGCCGGTGTCGCGCAGCCAGCGTCTGGAACGGCCCGGTCGTCGCCGGACCCTGGGTGCAGTACAGATCGAACAGTCCGCGAATGCGGAAATGGCCGCGTTCGGGTGCACGCTTCTCCACATTGAAGCCGTGGAAAACCTGGACCTTGAGCCCCGGGAAGAAATACGGCACCCAGTTGCTGGCTGAAAATACCGCGCCTGGAGCGAAGGCATTGACCGCCGCGAGATCGCGCAATGGGCGCTCGCCGGACTTCAGGTAGGCCAGCAGCGGCGTCGCGACGAACCAGCCGACGTCGCCACCGCGGGCGCGGATCGCCTGCGCCAACGGTCGCAGGATGGGCAGCGCATAGAGTGTTGTCGCGAAAAGAAGAAAACGCTGCATTCCGATATGCCAGTCCTGCCCCAATCAAAGCCGACCCGGCACGATGCCGGAACGCCTGCGGGATCGGGCCGATCCTGCGCGTGCGGCAAAGAATAACCGTTGCCTCAATCGTTGAGCTATTCCGCGTTGGCGTCGTCCGGCGATTCGGGCTTGCCCGCCGGCACGCGACCGCCCCGGCATTCCTCGCGTACCGCGTCGCTGCGGAACATCTGCCAGGCACGCCGGTTGGCATGGCCGACCACGACGCTGCGCGCCGGATCGACGCAAGGGGCCATGAGGTTGTCGAGGATGAAGATCCAGCGTCGTTGCGGTGCCGCTTCCTGCCAGCGGATCGCGTCGGCCAGTTGCTCGCTCTTCGGCTTCAGAAAGCCGAACTCGGTGACCGCGCGGTCGGCCAGCAGCAGGTTCTGCTCCTTCCAGCCAACCAGGCCGATCTCGCCCTCAGGGCCGGCGATCTCGCCCGCCTTGCGCATGACCTTGGCCGCCGAATTGGCGTCGTTGAGTATCGGATAGGCCCAGAAACCCCAGAGCAGCCACATGCCGGCCAGGGTGATGCCAAGGCCGAGCGCACTTCGGCGCACGCGGAAAACCAGCGCGGCCAGCGCGGCCAGCGCGCCAATCGCGATCAGGAAGTTCCATAGCTGGGCGCCGGCATCGCCGAGGCCGCGCGCGACCACGAGGTCGTTGGCGCGCGCGATCCAGCCGCAGCGGGCGCCGATGCCCAGGCCGAGGAAGAGGATCGCCAGCAAGGCAGTGAATCCGAACAGGGTCCAGCGGAATCCGCGACGCTGGACCAGTGCATCGAGGTACGGCGCGGCCATCAGGGCGACCCAGGGCAGCGCTGGCAGGATGTAGACGTCGCGCTTGCCGCTCGGGATCGAGAAAAACAGGATGATCAGCACGACCCAGGCCAGCGGCAGCAGGAAGCGCGCATCACGCGCGCGGATGCGCTCGAGCCAGCGCGGCACGACGGCGACCAGGGCGAAAGTCAGCGGCAACCAGGAAAAGACGATGACGCCGAGAAAATACCAGGGCGGCTGGTGGTGGTCCCAGGAATCGGTGTATCGCGCTGCGGTCTGCCGGAACAGGATGTCTTCCAGATAGGCGCGGTATTCGGGCGAACCGTTGCTGCGCACGGTCAGCACCATCGGCACGATCCACAAAGCGATCGCAACGAGCAGCGCGATGGCCCCGGCCAGCCAGCGCCAGACGCCGCCATGGAACTTCGGCAATTCATTCCATTGGCGCCAGCGCGCAAACAGGTAGGGCACGAACATGAGCAGGGCGAGCACGCCGACGCCCTTGGTGATGACGCCGAGTCCGGCCGCGAAACAGCCGAGCCAATACGACCGCCAGTCGGGTCCGAGCAGGAAATGCCGGAGCAGGCCGTAGTTCGCGAGGGTGATGAAGAAAGTGACCAGCGGATCGATCTGCGCGCGCTTGGACTGATACACGAACTGGATCGTGGCGAGCACGGCGATCGCCGCCCACAGACCGGTGCGGTGGTTCCAGAGTCGGCGACCCATGTCGTAGATCAGAAACAGCGTGCCGAGCGCGGCGAGCAGCGAAGGCAGCAGGAAGGCCACGCGCCAGGCACCGGTCAGGGTGTAGGCGGCCGCCTGCAGGACCATGAACATCGGCGGCTTGTCCGAATACAACTCGCTGCCGCGATGGGTGATCAGCCACTCGCCGCTCTCGACCATGTGCTTGGCGACCAGGGTGAATCGCGGCTCGTCGGACGGCCACGGATCGCGCAGGCCGATGCCGGCCCCGATCACGACCAAGGCGATCAGCAGGAACAGCCAGAGCTGGCGGCGCTCGGCCGGCGTGCGCACGAAGGCGGTCGGATCGGGAAGGCTCATTCGGGGATTCCGGAATCTGCGAGAGCTATGGCAGCCGCAAAGCATAGCCCAGCGCCGGGGCGACGACCGGGATGCGCCGTGCTTCGTGTGGTGGCGAATCCGGGTAGCGCGGCCACCGCTGGGGTCACGGCGACTCCAGCGGCAGGCGCAGGGTGAATTCGGCGCCGCCGCCCTCGCGGGCATTGGCGCGCACGCTGCCGCCATGTTCTTCGGCGATCTTCTTGACCACGGCGAGGCCGAGGCCGGTACCGCGCGCCTTGCTCGACGTGTACGGCTCGAACCAGCGTTCGCCGAAGGCTTCGGGCAGGCCCGGGCCATTGTCGGAAACCGTGATGTCGACCCAGGTGCTGTCGCCGCTGCGTACGATCTGGGTCGCCACGACGATCTGCGGCTTGCGTTGGTCGCCGATCGCTTCGAGCGCGTTCTTGAGCAGGTTGTGCATGGCCTGACGCAGGCGCACGGCGTCGACCTTGACCATCGGGTCGCCCTCGACGAACTGGCGGGTCAGGCTCAGGCGCTGGTCGTTGGCGTAGAGATCGAGCACTTCGCCGATCAGTGCATGCAGGGCCACCGGCCGCGTCGTCAGCTGCGGCGGTCGGGCGTAGTCGCCGAAGGCATTGACCATCGACTTGAGCGCCTCGACCTGGCTGATGATGGTGCTGGTGGCACGATCGAGCAGTTCGCTGTCATCGGTCGGCAGGCGCCCGATGAAGCGCCGGCGCAGGCGTTCGGCGGAGAGCTGGATCGGCGTCAGGGGATTCTTCACCTCGTGGGCGAGGCGCCTCGCGACCTCACCCCAGGCCGCATCGCGCTGGGCGCTATTGAGCACGGTCAGGTCGTCGAACACGGCCACGAAGCCGCCTTCGCCGGGCAGCGCGGCCCCGCGCAGCATGAGCACGCGGCGCCCGTCGCCGGCATCGATGACCACTTCCTCGCGCCACTCGCGCAGGCCTTCGCGCATGTGCCGGGCCAACGGATCGACGATGGCAGCCAGTTCGGGACGCTCGCGCCGGACGTCGGCCAGGGTACGTCCGCCGTAACTGCCGAGCGGAATGCCGAGGATCGCTTCGGCCGCGCGATTGGCCACGCGCAGGACGCCCTGCTGGTCGAAGCCGAGCACGCCGGCCGAAAGGCGTTCGAGGACCGCGCCGAGCCAGGCGCGCTGGGTCTCGATCTCCTGCGCGCTGCGCCGCGCGCGCGTTCCGGCCAGCTCGAGTTCGCGGGTCATCTGACTGAAGGCACTCACGAGCTGGCCGAGTTCGTCGTTGCTGCCGACCGGCAGCGGCGTGTCGAAACGGCCGGCACCGACCGCACGGGTCGCATGGATCAGGCGGCCGACCGGTGCCAGCAGGCGTCGCGAGACGCCGAACGCGGCGAGCACGGCGAACAGCACCGAGAGCAAGAGGACGAAGGTCAGGATCAGGCCGAAGGTCAGCTTCAGCGACCCGCGCAGATACTTCAGCCGCTGGAAATCGAAGCTGGCGTTCTCGATGTCGCTGACCAGGGGCTGCAGCCGCTCGGGTAGCGGAAAGAGGCCCTGCAACAGGCGCCGCTTGCCACCCCCGGTCGCTGCACCGACCGGAACGACGACGCGGATCAGCAGGGTCTCGCCCAGCGGTTCGGCGGCGGCAAAGCGGTCTTCACCGGCGACCCGCATCAGGGTGCTTGAATCCGGGAACAGCGGTTCGAGGTAGCGCGGGTCGGAACTGGCAAGGGCCAGCACGCGGCGATCGACGTCGAACACGCTCAGTTGAATCGCGCCAAGCGCATCGATCTCGCGATCGAGCGTGGATTGCAGGCTTGCGTCGAACACGCTGACCAGTTCATCGGCCAGTTCGACGCTGCCGGCCTCGTCCTTGCGCAGGTGTTCGTCGATCACGATACGCCCGACGTCGAGGGCGTCATCAAGGGCGCGCTCGAGGTTGACGTCGAACCAGCTGTCGACGGTGGCATTGATGAAGCGCAGGGCAAATCCGTAGACGACGACCACCGGCGGCACGGCGAGCAGGACCAGGGTCAGCAAGAGCCGCCTGCTCAGGCGCGCGCCCGGCGCATCGCGGGCGAGATCCCGGCGCAGGCGCCAGAGCCGCTGGCCGATCAGGGCGAGCAGGATCACCAGAGCCAGCACCGCCGCGCCGAGAACCCAGCGATAGGCATCGACGAATCCGCCGCTGCCGCCGGCCGCCTGCTCGGCCAGCTTCAGCGATGCGGCCAGCAAGGCCAGCACCGCCGCCGCCGGCAGCAGACGCCGCCCGAGCAGGGTCAGCCAGCCGTGACGGTCCACGCGTACTCCGGGGCCTCGAGGCGCCAGGCCGGTTCGAGCATGGCAGGAAGACGCAGGGCGCCCGGCAACGCCGCATGATCGAGTCCGATCTCGAGCCGCAGGCGCGTGCCCGGCGGAAGATCGGCAAATCCGCGTGGCAGCGGCAGGCGCAGACTGGCCAGCGCATCGGTCAGATAGGCGGACGCCGGAAAGCTGCGCAGCTCGCCGCTGGCGCTGTCGCGCAGCTGGTATCGGCGGGTCAGCGGGAAGTAGCGCAATTCGACCTGGCGCCGGTTGCTCAGCGTGCCGCGGCCGCCGTCTGCGGTGAGGCCCATGTTGAGGGTGATCGGAATGCCGTGTTCCAGTGCATCGCTGATCGGCCCGTTGAAGCGGCAATCGAGATCGACCTCGAGGCGCGGTCCGGTGGCGGCCGCGACCAGGCGCGCGTCGCGCACCCGCAGCGTGCCGGGTGCCTGTTCGCGCAGCGCATCGCAGCCACCGAGCAGGCCGATTGCAACCGGGACGCTAAGGAGCTTTTTCCACAAGCGCATAAAAGAAACCGTCCATCCCCTTGTTGCCCGGAAGATTCTGCCGGCCGGCACCCGCGACGCGTCCGAATCGCTCCGGCAAGGGCAGCGCACGGGCATCGGCGTTGGCATCGAGCAATCCGGCCAGTACGGCCTCGTTTTCGGCGCGCAGCAGCGAACAGGTGGCGTACAGGAGTTTTCCGCCGGGAGCGAGCATAGGCCACAGCGCGGCTCCAAGTCTTGCCTGGAGTGCGGCAAGCGGACCGATGTCGCCGGCCCGGCGATGCAGCTTGATGTCGGGCTGGCGCCGGATGATGCCGGTTGCCGAGCACGGCGCATCGAGCAGGATGCGATCGAAGGGTCGACCATCCCACCAACTGGCGGGTCGCGCGGCATCGCCTTCGACGACGTTGGCCTCGAGGCCGAGACGCATGAGGTTTTCGCGAATTCGCGGCACCCGACGGCCATCGGCATCGAGCGCCGTGAGTTCGACGTCGGCACGCTCGAGCATGTGCGAGGCCTTGCCGCCAGGGGCCGCGCAGGCATCGAGGACGCGCTGGCCGTCCTCCAGTTCGAGGCACTCGACGACCTGCTGGGCGGCGCCATCCTGGACCGAGAAGTGGCCCTCGGCATAGCCCGGCAGGCGACTGACATCGGTGCTCTCGGCCAGAACCAGGCCGTCGGCGAGGTGTGCTGGCAATATAACCTCGACACCGGCAGCGGCCAGACGATCGCGCAGGTCCTCCCGGTTCGCGCGGCGACGGTTGACGCGCAGGGTCAGGGGCGCCTCCTGGTTGTTGGCGTCGAGGATGGCCTCGAGATCGCGCGGCCAGTCGTTGCGGATGCGCTCGATCAGCCAGCGCGGATGGGCGTGCCGGATCGCCGGATCGAGATCGACCTCGGCCAGCAAAGCGGCCCGCTCGCGCAGGAACCGGCGCAGCACCGCGTTGACCAGACCGGCGTGGCGCGGCTGGCCAAGCAGGCGTGCTGCGTCGACGCAGGCCGCGACCACGGCGTAGTCGGGCATGCCCATGACTTCGATCTGGACGAAGCCGAGGACGAGCAGGCTGTGGACCTCGCGCGCCTTGGGCGGCAACGCGCGCTCGAGCAGGCGACCCAGGACCGCATCGAATCGCAACCACCAGCGCGACGCTGAAAACAGTGTGGCCGAGAGCAAGGCGCGATCGCGCGGGTCGGCGTTGCGCGCGGCGCGTGCATCGAACGCCGCGCGCAACGAGACGCCGTCGTACACGATGCGGGCAAGGACGCGCGCCGCGTCCGCGCGGATGGCCGCTCCGGCGTGGTCGCTCGCGCCATTCACGCGCGGCTTCCGGGCAGGCGCGCCGCCAGCTCGGGACGGGCGTTGAGCCAGTCGCGAACGCCGATGCGCCGGCCGCCGTCGCGCTGCATTTCGGTGATCCGCAGCAGGCCTTCGCCACAACGCACATCGAGACCCGCGTTGCTTGCGGCGAGGATCGTGCCGGCCGCTTCGTTGCCGGCTGCGGGCAGGGCCTGGGCCGACCAGATGCGCAGGCGCTCGCCGCCAATCCGCGCTTCCGCGACCGGCCACGGGTCGAACGCCCGAACCTTGCGCTCGAGGTCGATCGCCGCCGCGTTCCAGTCGAGCAGCGCTTCGCCTTTTTCGAGCTTGTGTGCGTAGACGATGCCCTGCTCGGACTGCGCGACCGGATCCGGCAGCGTGCCGTTGGCAAGGCGCCGCAGCCCTTCGCCGAGCGCATCGGCACCGAGGACGGAGAGCCGGTCATGCAGGCTGCCACCGGTTTCGTCCGCGCCGATCGGGGTGCGTCGCTCGAGCAGGATCGGACCGGTGTCGAGCCCGGCCTCCATCTGCATCAGGTCGACGCCGGTTTCGCTGTCGCCGGCCAGGATCGCGCGCTGGATCGGTGCCGCCCCGCGCCAGCGCGGCAGCAACGAGGCATGCACGTTCCAGCATCCATGGCGCGGCAGGGCAAGAACCGTCCGCGGCAGGATCAAGCCATAGGCGACGACCACGAGCAGATGCGGCTGCCACTCGGCCAGGCGCCGACGGGCCTCGGCGGACCGCAGCGAGTCAGGCTGTTCGACCGGAACTCCGGCGGCGACTGCCGCCTGCTTGACCGCACTCGGGTTCAACTTGCGCCCGCGGCCGGAGGGGCGATCGGGCTGCGTGTAGACCGCAACCACGTCGCATTCGGCGGCGAGGCAGGCTCGCAAACTGGGCACGGCGAAATCTGGCGTTCCCGCAAACACCAGGCGCAGGCGCTCGGACATCGGAGTTCTCGGCTTCAGTCAAGGATGGCGATCAGGACCCACGGATTCCGCTGGCGGGCAGAGCGTCGGTTTGCGTCTGCCGGGCGCCTGCAAGGTGCGGGCAGCGGTTGGGTCCGCTCCGGCGGCAGGCCTCAGGCCACCGCCGATTCGGCATGGCGGCGTTGCTTTTCGAGCTTCTTGCGCACCATGTCGCGCTTGAGCGGGGACAGGTAATCGACGAACAGCTTGCCGATCAGGTGATCCATCTCGTGCTGGATGCAGACCGCGAGCAGGCCTTCGGCCTCGATCTCGATGGCCTGGCCGGTGACGTCCTGGGCGGCGACGCGGATCCGGTCCGCACGATCGACGTCGGCAAAGATGCCGGGCACCGAGAGACAGCCTTCCTGGCAGGTCTGGCTGCCGGCGCGCTCGATGATGCGCGGATTGACGATCGTCATCGGCGCATTCTTCTCCTCGGAAACGTCGAGCACCAGCATCTGGATGTGCCGATCCACCTGCGAGGCCGCCAGGCCGATGCCGGGAGCCGCATACATCGTTTCGAGCATGTCCTCGGAGAGTTGCTTCAGGGCAGCGTCGAACTGGGTGACCGGCTGCGCCTGGGTGCGCAGGCGCGGGTCGGGGAATTCGAGAATATTGAGGAGTGTCATGGCAAAGATCCGGGTTTGCGCGTCTGGCGCGCCATGGGTATCGACAATCTGGGGCCTGAACGGGCGCAGACAAGCCGGTCACGGGGAGGAAAGTCTACGCGTTTCAGGGCCTTCAGGCGATTTTTCGGGGTCCGGCGAATGGGCTGGGGGCAGCGGAAAGGCCGGTCGGGGACGGCGGATAGTCCGGTTTTGCCCCGGTCTGGCCCGCCAGGGCCCTGCCAGCGCGGTTTGCGACGAGGTTCCGGTTTCCGCGGGTCGGTCGTTTTCTCAGGTTAAACTTTCCTATACACTCGGCAAAGCCATAGGGGAATCAGGTAATTGGCAGCCATGCTTAAAAAACTACTTTCGATTTCTGCCGGACTCCTTCTCACCGTTTCGGTTTTTGCCGCAACCGAGTGGGCGCAGAACGCACCGCAGCGTTACATCGTCAAGAAAGGCGATACGTTGTGGAGCATCTCCGCGAAATTCCTGATCAAGCCCTGGCACTGGCCGGAGATCTGGCAGCTCAACCAGAAGGTGCGCAATCCGCACCTGATCTACCCGGGCGACGAGCTGGTCCTGTCCGGCGATGGCGTGACCCACGGCGACGGCTCGATCGGACCCCATATCCGTGCGACTTCGCTGGCCGACGCGGTCAAGCCGATTCCCCTGTCCGACATCAAGCAGTTCCTGAAGAACAGCAAGGTCGTCGACGAGGACGTCATCCGCAACGCGCCGCACGTGGTCGCGATCGAGGAAAACCGGCTGCGCGGTGTCACCGGGCAACTGGTCTACATCCGCGGCCTGGATGCCGCGGTCGGCGACCAGTTCGCCATCGTGCGCCCGCTCGGACGCTATTACGACATGCCGCCGCGCAAGGAAGGCGAGGTCCGCGAGACCTACCGCCAGGAGCGCGACGGTCGCGACGGCCGCCAGAAACTGCTCTGGCGCCACGGCCCGCATGAATGGAGCTTCAAGGGCCGGGTCCGCTTCCTCGGTTACGAAGTGCTCGAGTTCGGCACGATCCAGGTCACCCGCACCGGCAGCCCGGCTTCGGCCCTGGTGACCTATTCGGACTTCGAGGTCCGCGAGGGCGATTACATCCTGCCGCTCGACCTGACGCCATACGACGACCAGTTCGTCCCGCATCCGCCGGCGCAGGCGCCGGACAGCAACATGCGGGTCATCGCGTTCACCGATGCACTGGCTGCGGTCGGTCCGCTGCAGGTCGTCGCCCTGTCGCGCGGCAGCGAAGACGGTGTCGACAACGGCACGACCTACTCGATCTACACCGATGGCGAGACCGTCCACGACGATACCGACTATCCGGAGGGCAAGAGCCGGGCCTTCTTCCATCCAAAGAACGCCAAGGTCACCCTGCCGCCGGAATTCATCGGCCATGTGATGGTCTTCCGGACCTTCAAGCGGGTCAGCTATGGCCTGGTCATGGACAGCGTGCGGCCGGTCCAGCTCGGCGACTTCATGCATGATCCTGACAGCACGCCCTGATCTCGCCCTGATCGGCTGAACCCGAACGGCGCGGTGGCCTCCATCGCGCCGTTTTCGTTGGCGCATCGCTTAGACTGGGCCCCATGACCACACGGAAGCGAACTCGGGCCATGGATGCCTGGCTGACCCTGTTGCGAACCCCTACGATCGGCCCCGCCACGCTGCGCACCGCGGTCGCACGCCACGGCAGCGCCGCGGCTGCCCTCGAAGCCCTGCGTCGCGGCGACAGCCCGCGCGAGCTCGACGCCGAGGCGCGGCGTTGGCTCGACGCACCGGATCCGGCCCGGGTCGAGGCCGACCTGGAGTGGCTGGACCAGGCCAACCATCATCTTCTCGGTTGGGACGATCCGGACTACCCGTCCCTGCTGCGCGAAGTTCCCGGCGCGCCCGCAGCCCTGTTCGTCGACGGTGATCCGACCCTGCTCTGGATGCCCCAGGTCGCCATTGTCGGAAGCCGCAGCGCCAGCGAGCACGGGCTTGCCCTGTGCCGCCGCTTTGCGCGCGCGCTGGCCGCCGCCGGTTTCACGATCACCAGCGGCATGGCCGATGGCATCGATGGGGCAGCGCACCTGGCTGCCCTCGAGGCCGATGCGCGGACCATTGCGGTGCTCGGCACGGGAGCCGACCTGGTCTACCCGCGCAAGCATCGGGCACTGGCCGCACGCATCGCCGCCAATGGCGCCCTGGTCAGCGAATTCCCGCCCGGTACGGCGGCCAAGCCTGAGCACTTTCCGCGCCGCAACCGGATCATTTCCGGCCTCGCGCTCGGCACGCTCGTGGTGGAGGCCGGCTTGCGCTCGGGTTCGCTGATCACCGCCCGTTGCGCCAGCGAGCAGGGGCGCGACGTGTTCGCGATCCCGGGCTCGATCAACAATCCGCTGGCACGGGGCTGCCATCAGCTGATCCGTGACGGGGCACGCCTGACCGAGTCGGCCGAGGAGATCATCGTGGAGCTGTCGGCGCTGGCGGCCGGCCTCGGCGACCGCTTGCGCGAGCGCATCGAAAGCGCGCCTGGGGCGGCCGACGCAAAAGGCGACTCTGGGCCTGCGGTGGCCGCGGCAGGCGCCCGCGATCCGGACTACCTGCGCCTGCTGCAAGCGCTCGGGCACGACGAATCCACGCTAGACGAGCTGGCCGAACGGACCGGACTCGCTGTCTCCGCGCTCTCGTCCATGCTCCTCGTGCTCGAACTGGAGGGCGATGTCAGTCTCGGTCGAGGCGGGAAATACACGCGGATACCCCGCGCATGAAGCGGAGGCCGCTCCGTTACAGGGACGGCCGTCAGCGCTGTCGTCGCGATTCGCGATCATGCCGGATTGGGTATAGTGCGCCCCCCTCGGGCTTGACAGCCCGTAAACACGTGTGTCCTGCTGAATAGGCAATTCACGACTCTTCCCTGCCGGTCCAGTGCGGATCGGCAGCCTGCTTGGCGCCGGCCATTCCCGGCGCATAGGACCACACCATGGCCAAAAACCTGCTTATCGTCGAATCGCCCGCCAAGGCCAAGACGATCAACAAGTACCTCGGCAAGGACTTCCAGGTCCTCGCTTCCTACGGCCATGTGCGCGATCTGGTGCCGAAAGAGGGCGCCGTCGATCCAGACCGCGATTTCGCGATGAACTACGACCTCATCGACAAGAACACCAAGCATGTCGATGCGATCGTCAAGGCCATCAAGCAGGCCGATTCGCTGTATCTGGCAACCGACCTTGATCGCGAAGGCGAGGCGATCTCCTGGCATATCGCCGAAATCCTGCGGCAGAAGAAGTTGCTCGACAACAAGGCCGTGCACCGGGTGGTCTTTTCCGAGATCACGCCGCGGGCGATCAAGGAAGCGGTCGCCCACCCGCGCCAGCTTTCGATGGAGCTCGTCAACGCACAGCAGGCCCGCCGCGCCCTCGACTATCTGGTCGGCTTCAACCTTTCTCCGGTGCTCTGGCGCAAGGTCCAGCGCGGTCTCTCGGCAGGACGCGTGCAGTCGCCGGCGCTGCGCATGATCGTCGAGCGCGAAGAGGAGATCGAGGCCTTCATCCCGCGCGAATACTGGACGATCGAAGCCGACCTCGCGCATCCGGACCAGGCCTTCAAGGCACGCCTGCTCAAGCTCAACAACAAGAAATTCGAACAGTTCGACCTGACCAACAGCGCCGACGCGCACGCCGCCCGCAACGCCCTGTACAAGGCGGCACAGGGGCGCCTGGTCGTTGGCGAGGTGCAGTCGAAGGAACGCAAGCGGCGCCCGTCGGCGCCGTTCACGACCTCGACCCTGCAGCAGGAAGCGGCGCGCAAGCTCGGCTTCGCGACCAGCCGGACCATGCGCCTGGCCCAGCAGCTCTACGAGGGCATCGCCATCGGCGACGAGGGCGTGGTTGGCCTGATCACCTACATGCGAACCGACTCGACCTCGATATCCGAGGAAGCGATCGGCGAACTGCGCGAGGTCATCGCGCGCGAATTCGGCCGGCAGGCGCTGCCCGAACAGGCCAACGTCTACAAATCGAAATCGAAGAACGCGCAGGAAGCGCATGAAGCGATCCGCCCGACCTCGGCCGCGCTGACGCCGAAGCGCGTCGCCGCGTTTCTCTCGCCCGATCACGCCAGGCTCTACGAACTGATCTGGAAGCGCACGGTCGCCTGCCAGATGCAGCATGCCACCCTGAATACGGTTTCGGTGGATTTTCCGTGTGGGCCCGATGCGGCGTTCCGCGCCACCGGCACCACGGTCATCGACCCGGGCTTCCTCGCCGTCTATGAGGAAGGTCGTGACCAGAAGTCGGCGGACGACGAGGACGACGCGCGCAAGCTGCCATTGATGAAGGTCGGCGAGGCCGTCCCGCTGCGCGACATCCTCGCCGACCAGCACTTCACCGAACCGCCGCCACGCTTCTCCGAGGCCAGCCTGGTCAAGGCCCTCGAGGAATACGGCATCGGCCGGCCGTCGACCTACGCCAGCATCATCCAGGTCCTGCTCAATCGCGAATACGTGATCCTCGACAGCCGTCGCTTCAAGCCGACCGATGTCGGGCGCGCCGTGGGCCGGTTCCTGGCCGGCCACTTCGCCCGCTACGTCGACTACGACTTCACCGCCAAGCTCGAGGACGAGCTCGATGCGGTGAGTCGCGGCGAGGAGGACTGGGTGCCCTTGCTGAGCCGGTTCTGGAAGCCGTTCAAGGCGCAGATCGACGAGAAGATCGAGACCGTCGACAAGTCCGAGGCCAGCGGCAGTCGCGTGCTCGGCGTCGATCCGGTATCGGGCAAGCCGCTTTCGGTCAGGCTCGGGCGTTACGGACCGTTCGCCCAGATCGGCACCAAGGAAGACGAGGAGAAGCCGAAGTTCGCGAGCCTGCGCCCCGGCCAGAGCATGCACACGATCACCGCCGAGGAAGCGCTCGAGCTGTTCAAGCTGCCGCGCACGCTCGGTACCTCGGACGAAGGCGAAGACATTACCGTCGGCATCGGCCGCTTCGGACCGTTCGTCAAGATCGGTTCGACCTATGCGTCGCTGACCAAGGAAGACGATCCGTACACGATCGAGCTGCCGCGCGCCCTCGAGCTGGTCCGGGCCAAGGCCGAAGCCCTGGCCAACCGGATCATCCAGGACTTCGGCAATGGCATCCAGGTTCTGAACGGGCGTTACGGCGCCTACATCACCGATGGCGACAAGAACGCGCGGATCCCGAAGGATCGCGAGCCGAAGAGCCTGAGCGAAGCCGAGTGCGTGGAATTGCTGGCCGCCGCGCCGTTCCGGCCCAAGCGCGGCTTCGGCAAGGGCGCCAAGGGCAAGCAGGCCGGCAAGAAGACCGCCGATACGACGGCAGCCGCCAAGCCCGCTGCGAAAAAGGCCGTGAAGAAAGCTGCGGCGAAGAAAGCGACGGGCAAGAAGACCGCGACGAAGAAGTCGGCTGCGAAAAAGTCACCGACCAAGAAGACGGCCTCGAAGTCGGCCTCGGCGGGGAAGGTGGCGAAGAAGGCCACCACGGCGGCGGCATCCAGCGTCGACAACTGATGCCCGGGATCGTTGCGTGAACCGCCATCGCGCTGCGTGGCGGCCTCGCCGGGGCAGGAGCCAATGCCAGCGGCATCATGAACGAAGCTCGCGGGCGCGCTCGGGGGACTTGAGCGGCCGACGCCGATACGCGACGCTATCACCGGGGATTTGATCAGGGTTTGAGGGAGGAGCATGTCTGCAGTCATCGAGCCCGGCAAGCGGGACGATCGTTCCGGCGCGTTCGCGCTACTTGAGAGCGAGGATCCCGGCCGCGTATTCGCATGGCGCGAGGGCCGTCCTGTCAGCGTCGCCGAATTTCTGGCCGATGTCCGTCAGCTGCGTCCGCTGTTGCCCGGCGCGGGCAGCGCCATCAACCTCTGTGATGATCGCTATGTCTTCACGGCCGCGTTGTGCGCGGCGGCATCGCTCGGACGTGCCACCTTGCTGCCTTCGTCGCGGGCCCGCCAGGCCATCGCCGACGTGCAGTCGGCCCATGCCGGCGCGTGCGTGCTCGGCGACTCCGCCACCTGCGAGATCGGAGAGCATGTCGTTCGCCTGCCGCGACTCGACGGCAGCCCCGCGCGGCACGCTGCGGAACCCTGCGCGGTAGTGCCGACAGACATCGCAGTCATCGGATTCACTTCCGGCAGCACCGGATTGCCCAAGCCCAATGCAAAGACCTGGGAGGGCTTCAGGATCGGCAGCCGCTTGAACAGCCACGTATTGTGCGCTGCGCTGGCGCTCGAACCAGGAAACATTGCGCACGTCGTTGCCACCGTGCCGGCACAGCACATGTACGGCATGGAGTTGTCGGTCCTGTTGCCGCTGTTCGGGCCGTTCGCCGTTCATTCCGGGCGACCGTTCTTTCCCGCCGACATCGCCCGGGCACTCGAACAGATTCCGGCACCGCGGGTGTTGGTGACGACGCCTGTCCATTTGCGCGCGATCCTGCACGACGCCGTCGAATTGCCTCCGCTCGCTGCCATCGTCTCGGCAACCGCGCCGCTCTCGGCCGACCTCGCTGCACAGGCGGAGGCGCGTCTGGGCGCCCCACTGATCGAGATGTTCGGGTCTACAGAAACCTGCGTCATTGCCCAACGCCGTACAGCCAGGGATTCCGACTGGACATTGCACGAGGGCGTCTCGCTGCAGTCGCAACCCGACGGCACACTGGTCAATGCCCGCCACCTGCATCAGGCGGTGTCGCTGCAGGATATCGTCGAAGTGCTGCCTGAGGGACGCTTCAGGTTGTGCGGGCGCAATGCCGATCTGCTCGAAATTGCCGGCAAGCGCGCTTCACTGGGCGACCTGACCCGTCGTCTGCTGGCCCTGGACGGAGTCAGGGATGCGGTCGTGTTTCAACTCGAGGCTGAATCCGGTTCGCCGATCCAGCGGATCGCCGCGCTCGCGGTGGCGCCCGGGCGCAGTGAACGGAGCCTGCTTGCCGAATTGCGCCACGCCATCGACCCGCTCTTCCTGCCGCGGCCCTTGCGCCTGGTCGATGCCCTGCCGCGCAATGAGACCGGCAAGCTGCCGCGAGCGGCATTGCTGGCGGCAGTGAAGAATTTCTAGGAATATCTGAAGCTTATTGAAAGGGCGCCATCACGCTTCAGCGCGCCGGCGGGGAATTTCGAGCAATAAAATGCCCCGAGGGCCAGGGGGAGCCCTCGGGGCGGGGTTCGAAAACCGGTCTGGGGAGGGACCGATCTCCGGGGGATCCAGCCAGGGAGGTGGGTGGATCCGGGGGTGCCGTTGCGTGCACCCGGATAATAAGACGCGGGTTGGCAGGGATAAGTTTCGCCGTCCGAAAAATATTTCCGGGAACGTTTAGCCGCTATTCACCTTTCTGGCACCGCCAGGCCAGAGTGCTCAATGGGCTTCATCCCAGTTGGCGCCCACGCCGATATCGACGACCAGTGGAACATCGAGCGCGGCGGCTCCGGCCATGCGTTCGCGGACCCCGTCGCGAATGGCTTCCACGCAGTCCTGGCGCACTTCGAAAACCAGTTCGTCGTGAACCTGCATGAGCATCCGGGCTTCTCCCGCGCGATCCGACAGCCAGTGGTCGACTGCGATCATCGCGCGCTTGATGATGTCGGCGGCGGTGCCCTGCATCGGCGCGTTGATGGCTGCACGCTCGGCTCCGGCGCGCTGCGCCTGGTTGCGTGAGCCAATGCTGTCCAGGTAGAGGCGGCGTCCGAACACGGTTTCGACATAGCCATCCTGATGGGCCTTTTCGCGGACCCTGTCCATGAACTCGCGTACGCCCGGATAGCGATTGAAGTAGCGAGCGATGTAGTCCTGCGCCTCGCCGCGGCCAATGCCGAGCTGGCGGGCCAGTCCAAACGCGCTCATGCCATACATGAGACCGAAATTGATCGCCTTTGCGGCGC
Organism: Dokdonella immobilis; assembly: GCF_900115085.1. Lineage (GTDB taxonomy): Bacteria > Pseudomonadota > Gammaproteobacteria > Xanthomonadales > Rhodanobacteraceae > Dokdonella > Dokdonella immobilis. Next base: position 46,066 of record NZ_FOVF01000035.1, read on the forward strand.
GTCGTTGATGCGCATCGACATCGGCTAACGGAACCGAGAAGACCTCCGCCGCCGTGCTGCGGTGGATGTCCTGGTCGCCGTGGAAAGCGGCCAGCAGCCCGGCATCACCCGACAGATGCGCCATGATCCGAAGCTCGATCTGCGAATAGTCGGCGGCGAGGATCCGGTACCCGGGCGGGGCGATGAAGGCCTGGCGAATCCGCCGGCCTTCCTCGGTACGCACCGGAATGTTCTGCAGGTTGGGATCCGACGATGAAAGACGCCCGGTTGCGGCGGTGGCCTGGTGATAGCTGGTGTGCACGCGTCCGGTGCGCGGATTGACGATTTCCGCCAGCTTTTCGGTATAGGTCGAGCGCAGCTTGGCCAGGCCGCGGTATTCGAGGATCAGTCGCGGCAGTTCGTGGGCATCGGCGATCGCTTCGAGGGCTTCCTCATTGGTCGAAGGCTGCCCCTTGGGCGTCTTCATGACCACCGGCAGCTTCAGTTCATCGAAGAGCAATGCCTGGAGCTGCTTTGGCGAATCGAGGCTGAAGTTGCGCCCGGCGACTTGATGCGCCTGCGTGGTCAGCTCTTGCATGCGATGGGCCAGTTCACGGCCCTGGATGCGCAATGCGCCGACATCGACGAGAACGCCCGTCTGCTCCATGCGGGCGAGCACGGGAATCAGCGGGATTTCAATGTCCCGATAGACCGAAGCGAGTTTCGGCTCGGCTTCGAGCTGCGGCCACAGCGCATGGTGCAGGCGCAAGGTGATATCGGCATCCTCGGCCGCATAGCGGGTCGCCGTCTCGAGGTCGACCTGCGAGAACAGGATCTGTTTGGCGCCCTTTCCGGCGACGTCCTCGAAGTGGATGGTCTGATAGTCCAGGTGCCGCCTGGCCAGCGTATCCATGTCGTGGCGCGAAGCGGTCGAATTGAGGACGTAGGACTCCAGCATCGTGTCGTGGGCAATCCCGGCGACTTTAATCCCGGCGGTCGAGAGTACATTGACGTCGTATTTCGCGTGCTGGGCCAGCTTGGCGCGGCCCTTGTCCTCAAGCAGGGGCCTGAGTGCACCGAGCACCTCATTCCGGTCCAGTTGTTGCGGCGCGCCCGGATAGTCATGGGTCAAGGGTATGTAGGCTGCGGAACCCGGCTCCACCGAGAAGGAAACGCCGACGATCTCCGCGCGCATGGAATCGATCGATGTGGTTTCGGTATCGAAGCAGATCAGATCGGCGGACTCGAGCTGTCGCAACCAGTGCGCGAGCCGCTCCCGGTCGAGCACCGTTTCGTACACACCCGCCACGGCCGGGGTCTTCACGGCCGAGCCTGTGGCCGCGGCGGCTCCGCCCGCAGCGGATCGTTCTTCGACTTGTGGTTCCTGGGCGGAGGCCTGGCTGGTGGATTTGCCCTCGAGGTCCTTCAGGGCGGCGTTGAATTCATAGCGACGGTAGAGCGCCGCGAGCGTTTCCACGTCGGGCTCGCGCAGGGCAAGATCGGTTGCGCCCACATCGAGATCGACGTCGGTCTTGATGGTCACCAGCCTGCGCGAAAGCGGCAGGTGCGCCAGTGCCTGGCGCAGGTTTTCGCCGATCTTGCCGCCGACCTCGTCGGCACGCCGGATCACCTCGTCCAGTGAACCGTACTCAGCGATCCATTTTGCCGCTGTCTTCGGTCCGCACTTGTGCACGCCAGGCACGTTGTCGACGGTGTCTCCGGTCAGCGCGAGGAAATCGACGATGCGCTCCGGCGGCACGCCGAATTTCTCGATCACGCCGTCGCGGTCCATCGTGGTCCGCGTCATGGTGTTGACCAGCGAGATGTGCGGCGAGACGAGCTGGGCGAAATCCTTGTCGCCCGTGGAAATGACGACGTCGACATCGTGCGCTTCGGCCTGACGTGCCAGGGTGCCGATGACGTCGTCCGCCTCGACCCCACCGACCCTGAGAATCGGAAAGCCCAGGGCAGCCACGATCGCCAGCATTGGGTCGACCTGGGCCTTCAGGTCCTCGGGGGTCGGCGCGCGGTTGGCCTTGTATTCGGCATACAGTTCGTCGCGAAAGGTCGGCCCGCTTGCGTCGCTGACGAAGGCCGCATAGTCCGGTTTCTCCTTCAACGTCGCGCGCAGCATGTTGACCACGCCGAAAAGCGCCCCGGTCGGCTCGCCGGCCGCGTTGCTGAGTGGCGGCAGGGCATGAAAGGCCCGAAACAGGTAGGAGGACCCGTCGATCAGGACGAGACGTTTGCGCGGCGTCTGCATGTGCGTGGATTGCTGGTCCGGGCGGGGCAGCTTGGCCCGAGGAAGGCCGGAATGCAACGGCCGAGGGGATTCGGCTTCGGCCCCCCGAGTGCGCTTCCGCCCTGGCTGCGCAGGAGACATCGCGCGGGCGTCGGCAACGGTTGTCGACGCGGCCACTCGGCGCGGCCGCGGATGTTCCAGCCTTGATGAAGGTCAACGAATCACGAGGTCAAGATGCGTACAGTCGAGCTGGGCTATGCTTGGCCGAACATCAGGAGATCCTCCCATGAACCGTTTCTTGGTCGTTGCCGTTGTCGCAGGAGTTATGTTCGGGACGCCCGCAGCGGCGGCAGAACCCAAGCCTGCCACGGATGCCAAACCAGCGTTCCAGAGCGCTCCACCGCCACCGGGAATCGACGAGGCTGGCGTCCAGTCCGCGACGACGCCCACGGCCGGTACCGAGACCCTGAAGCCGAACATGCCGGACACGCGCCCGGTCCGCGACAAGGCTTCGCGCAGCAAGGAGCGGACTGCTGCCCAGATCGAAGCAAGCAGCGATTCGGTGACCGAGCGTACCGAGGGTTCGGACACGATCACCGAATATCGCGAAAAGGGAAAGCTGCGCATGGTCCGGATTCGTCCCCGCAGCGGTCCGGAACATATCTATGTCGATCAGAATGGCGATGGTCGGCTGGACAAGGATCCCCTCGATGGACCCGTGGCGCCGGTCTATTTCACGATCTACGAGTGGAACTGATACGCAGCTGACGCTGCCTACCAGTCCTTCGGCTTGAGATATTCAATTAGACGCGACTCGGCGCTACCGGGTTCCGGCTGGTAACCGTACTCGTAGCGGACGCGCGGCGGCAGACTCATCAGGATGGATTCTGCGCGCCCGCCGGATTGCAATCCGAACAGGGTACCGCGGTCGTAGACGAGATTGAACTCCACGTAGCGGCCGCGACGATAGAGCTGGAACTCGCGTTCGCGCTCGGTATAGGGTGTGGCTTTTCTGCGCTCGACGATGGGTGCGTAAGCCTTCATGAAGCCATCACCCACGCCTTGCATGAAGGCAAAGCACCGCTCGAATCCACCTTCGTGCAAGTCATCATAGAACAAGCCGCCGACGCCGCGGGTTTCGTTGCGGTGCCTGAGAAAGAAATATTCGTCGCACCACTTCTTGTAGCGCGGATACGCCGTGTCACCGAGCGGCTGACAGACTTCCCTTGCGACGTCATGCCAGTGGCGAATGTCCTCGTCGAACGGGTAGTAGGGCGTGAGGTCGAATCCGCCGCCGAACCACCAGACCGGCTGCATCCCTTCCGCGCTGGCTTCAAAGAAGCGTACGTTCATGTGCGTCGTCGGCACGTAAGGATTCAACGGATGGAAAACCAGCGAAACGCCCAGGGCGGTCCAGCTGCGGCCGGCCAGCTCGGGGCGGTGCTGGGATGCGGATGGCGGTAGCGCGCTCCCCGATACCCTGGAAAAGCCGATGCCGGCCTGTTCGAAGACATCGCCGTTGGCGAGGATTCGTGTCCTTCCGCCGCCGCCCTCGGCGCGCGTCCACACGTCCTCCTTGAAGCGTTCCCTGCCATCCAGCACCTCGATCGAATCGCAGATCCTGTCCTGCAGGCCAGTCAGATAGGTTTCAATGGCGCTCAGGTGATCGGACGGTTCGGCCATGGGTTCTGCATCGCTAGAGGTGGACCATCGAGACTACCAGCTGATTGCGCTTGTGCAATGGCCCGAGCGACTTCACCGTTGGCGCCATGCGCGCCGCAACCTCAGTGGCCTCGTCTTCGGGCTGCGATTGGTCCTCGATGCATTTCGATTCTTCAGCGAAGCGGCACCTTCTGCACCCCTTCGCGCTGTTGTGCCGCCGGCTGCACGAGGACAAAGAAAAACCCCACCCGAGTGCTCGGATGGGGTTTGTGATAAAGCGCTGAGCGCTGACCAACACCGAAGCCGTGACGCAGGCAGCGCCCAGGAGGGCTGCGCCGCTTGTCGTGCTCTGGTGGGTTTCGCGCGCATAAAAAAACCCCGGCTTTGCGGGCCGGGGTTTGGGATAAAGCGCTCAGCGATGACCTACTCTTGCATGGCTTGAGCCACACTACCATCGGCGCAGCTGCGTTTCACTTCCGAGTTCGGGATGGGATCGGGTGGTTCCACAGCGCTATGTTCGCTGAGCAAGCGGTGGAGACAGCGCACGGGTGCGCCAGTCTCGCATGGGGTCTTGGGACGTAATAAGTCGTTTTGGCTCGAGAGTGTTCGTGTTGCTGAGGCGTGTAGTGTTGAGCTTTTCTATAAAGCTCCA
>NZ_FOVF01000077.1 GCF_900115085.1 Dokdonella immobilis
TACGGATCCATGCCGGTGAAATAGTGGTTTGCGGCGAAGCTCAGCATGCCGAGCCAGCGTCCCTGGTGGGATCCGGATGGAAACGACATCGCCGCCGCAATCCAGTCGGATAGATCGAGGGATGTCACGCGAATTGCACGATTGACTACCAGAAAATCCATGTCGTCCAGTACGAACGAGCCAGCCAGGCCTGACCAATAGACGAGAGCGGTAATTAGAAGTGCGCCGAAGAACGCTAGCTGAACTCCAGGGACGCGCGGGAAGTAATTCTGCATTTTCAACTGCTTCCAATGGTTACGCCATCGGACGCTACCGATTCGTGCGGCGAAAGATCGGAGCCTCTATTGGACGATTCGGGAGATGCCTGATCGAGCGAGGGTTCTGTTCTGCCCTCCTGAGCTGACAAAGCGCTCTCCAGGGAAAGAATCATGGAGTCGTACAAGCCGAACCAGTTCTTTGACTTCAATACGGTCAACTCCGCTTTGGCCGCAGACAATTGATTCGTTGCAAGAAGCGCCACGAACAGGTTTCGGCGAGCATTTACGTCACTGGGTGCTGCGTCCACTGCGGCCCGAATATCACGCTCCCCCTGCAACTTGTCTCCAAGCAAATGCCAGGCGAATTCTGCGTGAACGGAAAGTAGTGTCGCTCGTGGATTTCCGTGCGACATGGCTGCGGCATATGCGTCCTTCAGTGCAGAGATATTTTCCTCGCAGATATGCTCGAGAAAACAGCTGTTCAGTAGCGCCAACGAACGTGCATCCGACGCATTTGCCGGTCTTGATTTCAATTTTTCGACAAGATCCACCCACCATGCCGGGTTGATCGGCATATGGCGTTTTGCTTGAGTCGTAATCAGAAGTTGCTCGAAAAGAATGCCCGCGCCGGGCAGCTTCCTGGCGCTATCGAGTGCATGAATTGCATCGTCAGTGGGCGGAGTGCCGTCTGCGCGGCGAAGACGACGCAGCATCATGTCGGCGCGTGCAAATTGCGCGTCGGGGGAAAGTGGACGTTTGCTGGCTTCGGCCATAACCAGGCGCAGAGGATCCGACCACTCCAATGCACGCAATGCGGTGGTAAAGGCGTAGAAGGCGAAGAGTGAGGTGACGCCCAACGCGACGATCCGCGCTCTCAGCCGAGG
>NZ_FOVF01000028.1 GCF_900115085.1 Dokdonella immobilis
CTCCTCGCGCCTTGTCTCGCCATGAAATCCATCCGGAATTTCTTCGCGTTATTTGCGAGACACCACACTAGTTCCCGGGCACCAGCAGCAGCAACAGGCCGCCGAAGACGATGCGATAGACGGCGAACGCGTTGAACGTGTGCGTGCGGATATAGCCAAGCAACCACTTCACGGCGATGAAGGCGGTGATCGTGGCGACGACGAAGCCGACCGCCACCGCCGACCAGTCCTCCTGCACGCCGCCTGAGCGCAACTGCTTGAAGATCTCGTAGCCACTGGCCGCGTACATGGTCGGGATGCCGACCAGAAAGGCGAACTCGGTGGCCGCCGCCCGGTTGTTGGTGCCGGCCAGCATGGCCGCGAAGATCGTCGCTGCCGAGCGTGATACGCCAGGGAAGATTGCCGCGACGATCTGGGCAAGGCCGACCGCGATGACCACGGTCCAGGTGATGCGTTCGCTGTCCGGCCGCTTCGCGCTCCACCATTCGGCAGCGAAGATCCAGAAGCCGCCGACGATCAGTGCGATCGCGATCGGGGTGACGCGATCGGGCAGGGTGAAGCCGAGCTTGGCGACGATCAGGCCCAGGATCGCGGTGATCAGGAAGGCCAGGACAAGCTTGAGCAGATAGTCGCGGTTGTCCGGCTCGCGCCAGCCGGTCGCCAGCATCCACAGCCGCTTCCAGTAGATAAGGGTCACGGCCAGGATCGCCCCGGCCTGGATCACGATGTTGAAGGTGTCCGAACGCGCGCCAAGCCAGTGCTGGGCGATCAGCAGGTGCCCGGTGCTCGAGATTGGCAGGAATTCGGTGATGCCTTCGATGATGCCGAGCAGGATGACATTGATCAGGTCGGACACGGGCCGGCTTCCGGTTGCAAACGCGCAAGGATAAGGCAGAAGGGCAGGGCCGAGGCGGGGGGCCTCTCGGCTGGCGGCGATCGTGCGAGAATTGCCGCCCCGTCGGCGGCCGCAGCCGCCTCCGCCGATACCCACCTTCCCGAGGCCAAGTCATGTCTGTCGCCAACGTGCTCAAACTGATCAAGGACCATGAGGTCGAGTTCATCGACCTGCGTTTCGCCGACATGCTCGGCAAGCAGCATCACGTCAGTTTTCCGGCGCACTCGGTCGATGAGTCCTTCTTCGAGGACGGCAAGATGTTCGACGGCTCATCGATCAGCGGCTGGAAGGGCATCAACGAGTCCGACATGGTGCTGATGCCGGATCCCGACACGGCGATCCTCGATCCGTTCATGGCCGACCCGACCCTGATCCTCACCTGCGACGTGCTCGAGCCGCACACGATGCAGGCCTATTCGCGCGATCCACGCTCGCTGGCCAGGCGCGCCGAAGCCTATCTCAAGTCGACCGGCATCGCCGACACGGCTTTCTTCGGCCCTGAGCCCGAGTTCTTCATCTTCGACGCCGTGCGCTGGCAGAACACCATGGGCAAGGTCGGATTCGAGATCGAATCCGAGGAAGCGGCCTGGTCGTCCGACAAGCGCTACGAGGCCGGCAACAGCGGCCATCGACCCGGGGTCAAGAGCGGCTATTTCCCGGTGCCGCCAGTCGATTCATTGCAGGACCTGCGCAGCGAGATGTGCAAGCTGCTCGAACGTGTCGGCCAGGTGGTCGAGGTGCACCACCACGAAGTCGCCACGGCCGGCCAGTGCGAAATCGGCACGCGTTTCAACACGCTCGTGCGCAAGGCTGACGAACTGATCACGATGAAATACATCGTGCGCAATGTCGCCCACCAGTACGGCAAGACCGCCAGCTTCATGCCCAAGCCGCTGGTCGGCGACAACGGTTCGGGCATGCACGTGCACCAGTCGCTTGCCAAGGGCGGCAACAACATCTTCGCCGGCGACCTCTACGGTGGCCTGTCGCAAACCGCGCTCTGGTACATCGGCGGCATCTTCAAGCATGCGCGCGCGCTCAATGCGTTCACCAATTCGACCACGAACAGCTACAAGCGCCTCGTGCCCGGTTTCGAAGCCCCGGTCATGCTCGCCTATTCGGCGCGCAACCGTTCGGCCAGCTGCCGCATTCCGTTCGTCAACAATGCCAAGGGCCGGCGCATCGAGATCCGCTTCCCCGATCCGGTCAACAGCGGCTACCTCACCTTCGCCGCCCTGCTCATGGCCGGACTCGACGGCATCCTCAACAAGATCGACCCCGGCGCGCCCTCGGACAAGGATCTCTACGACCTGCCGCCCGAGGAGGAGAAGAACATCCCGACCGTCTGCCACTCGCTCGACCAGGCCCTCGAAGCGCTCGACAAGGATCGCGCCTTCCTGACCGCAGGCGGCGTGTTCTCGGACGACTTCATCGACGGCTACATCGACCTCAAGATGCAGGAGGTCACGCGCTTCCGTGCGGCCACGCATCCGCTCGAATACCAGATGTACTACTCGATCTGAGATCGGGGCGACTCGGGGCGAGGGAGAGCGAACCTCGCAGGTTCCCTGAGCGCAGCGGAGCCGTTGGGCATCGCTTGCGCTCTGCCCAACCTACGGGCAACTCGGATGGCGCGGGAAACGCGGCAAAGGTAGGTTGGGGTGAGCGAAAGCGAACCCCAACGTGGTGTTGGGAGGCGCGCCGAAAAGCGTCTGCTGGAGAATCAGGTTGAGCATCGAGCTTTCCGACATCGAGCGGCGATCCAAACCGTCGCGAAGCCATCGCCAGGAAAGCGGTCGGATTTGCCCGACGTGAATGCCGCTTCGATAGCGGCAGCCCTCGATCGCCTGCGCGGCGTGCTGCCCGCCGCCGGTGCCGAGGCGCTGATCGATCGCCTGCGCGATGGAACCGCGAGCGAGACCGATTGGGCGATGTCCGGCGAAGCCTTGCTGCGGTTGGAGCCGCCACTCGCGCGCAACTTTCTCGAAATCGCCGTGCAGCGCATCCCCGAATCGGCAACGCTGCATTACCTGCTCGGCAACGCCTTGCGCATGAGTGCGCGGCCTGTCGAGGCCGAGGCGGCCTTGCGCCAGGCCATCATCCTCGATCCGGCGCATGCCAATGCCAGCCTTTCACTTGCGCACCTGCTGCGCGAGCAGGGCCGCATGCGCGCACTCGCCGAAATCATGACCGCGCTCTGGCATCACGAGCCGCGCACGCTCGAAAGCGATCGGCGCACGCTGGCGTTCCTCTGCGAGTGCGAGCGTTTCGCAGAAGCCGATACCTTGCTCGCGCCGATCCTCGAGGCGCATCCGGGAGACGCCCCGCTTCAGCGCCGTGCCGGCGAAATCGCTCTCGTGCTCGGGCGCTTCGACGCGGCGCGCGACCATCTGCGCGCGGCGATCGACGGCAATCCGGGCCAGGCCTCGGCCTGGTTGCGCTTGGCCCATACGCATCGTTTCGTCGATGCCGATGACCCTGACCTGCAGCGGCTCCGCGCGGGTGCGTCGCGCAGCGATCTCGGTACCGATGTCGAGACCGCGATCGGCTTCGGTCTCGGCAAGGCGCTCGACGACCTCGGTGAATACGGCGAGGCCGCGCGCATCCTGAGGCAGGCCAATGCGCGCTGGCATGCGGCGCATCCTTGGGACGCCGATGCCTGGAAGCGCTTCGTCGATACGCAAGGGGCCGCAGCCAGGCTGCAACCGGTGCCGGCTTCGGCCGAAACCGTGCCGGTCTTCATTGTCGGTCTGCCGCGTTCAGGGACAACCCTGGCGGCCAGCCTGCTGGCGCGCGATCCGGAGGTCCGTGCGCGCGGCGAACTGAACTGGATCGCGGCCCTGGCCGCTCGCATCGGCGCGCAGCCAACAGTCGAAACACTGGCTGCCGCCGGAACTTTCTATCTGCGCCATCTGCGCCAGGACGACGAACCGGCGCGGCTGTTCCTCGACAAGAATCCGCTCAACTTCCGCCACCTCGGCCTGATCGCCGCGATGCTGCCGCAGGCGAAGATCATCCATTGCCGGCGCGACCTGCGCGATACCGCGCTGTCGCTGTGGAGCCAGCATTTCGCCCACGAGGACATGGCCTGGAGCTACGACTTCGGCGACATCGCCGCGTTCGCCGACGGCCATGCCCGACTGATGCAGCGCTGGAAGCTGCAACTCGACCTGCCGATCTTCGAGCTCGACTACGAGGCCCTGGTCGGCGACAGCGAGGCCACCCTGGGCCAGCTTCGCTCGTTTCTCGGTCTCGACGCGACAGCGACTTCATCGCAGCCGGCCGCCGCGGAAGTCTTCGCCACGGCCAGCATCTGGCAGGCGCGACAAGGCATCCACGCCCGCTCGGTCGAACGCTGGCGGAACTATGCCGGGTTCCTGCCCGAACTCGGCGATACCCGCTTCGACTGAAGCCACGGGTGACCGGTCGAGCCAGGCCCCGCTTCGGCGCGGGCCTGCGGTGACGCACCCACCACGCCCGAAGCTGTCGCCAAGCCGCCCGAAAATGTGATGCAGTTCACAGGTCGTCCGTGATCCAGCCGCGCGGAAGCGGCCACGGCGACGGGCATGCTCGCGGTCAGTTCATCGACCCGGGAACCTCCATGACCCACGCCAGCTTCGATCCCTGTCCCTCTGCGAACACCGTGCGACGCATCGCCACTGCGCGCTGGACGCCCTACGTGGCCGCCACGCTGCAGACTTGGTGCCGTACGGCACTGTCCGAACCCGGCGCCTGCATCAGCAGCCGGGCCGGCGAATGCAAGGCCTGCCGCGCCCTGCAGAAGATCGCCGCGCTGCACTGGAACGAGGCCCTCGGTGAACGCATCCAGCAGATCGCCCGCGAGGCTTGCGAAATGAGTGTCATGCGCGCGGTCGTCGTGCACCCGATGAAGTACGCCTCGTTCTGAATTGCCGACCCGGCGCGATACCGGCAAGCCGCGTATCGCGCGGGCCTACTCCCGACACGCAGCCAGCGCCCCGCCGATCAGCGCATGCGCGTCGTCGTCGGGGGCCAGGCGGACCATGGCGTTCCAGTCCTGGCCGCACTGCCAGCCCTGTTCGGGCAGGCGGCGCACGATCGCGGCACGCAGTGTTTCGCCGAGCGCTTCGCTGAGCCCGCCAGAAAACAGGAACAGCTCGAGTCCAAGCGCGTAGTGGAGCATGGCCACGGCGCGGGCCAGCGGTTCGACGAAGCCATCGAGATCGGGCTGCTGTCCATCCTGTTCGGCCGCTGCGCAGACACGTTGCCAGGCGCGTCCCGAGGCCAGCGCGCCGAGATGGCCGCGGCCACCGCAGTCGCAGGCCGGCGCGCCGGGCGAGGGATCGAAGACCATGTGGGTCAGCTCGCCGCCCGCGCCGTGTGGACCGACTTGCGCCTGGCCGTCGATGAAGACCTTGAGGCCGACCCCGCTGCCGAGCGTGAACAGGGCGAAATCGCGATGCTGGCCGACGAAGCGATGGCCGGCGGCGGTGACGTCGTTGAAGAGGCATATCGGCAGACCCGGCAGTCGCGCGGCGAGCAGGCCGTCCAGCGCCAGCGGGCACAAGGCCTGGCCGTCGTCGCCCCATAGCGTCGGCAGGGCGGCGATGCGGCCCGCGGCGTCGACCGGGCCCGGAAACGCCGCCGCCACCGCATCGATGACGTGGCTTTGGCGCGCCTCGCTGACCGCAGCGACGATAAAGTCGAGGACCGCATCGAGCCGTTCGGCAGCGCTCATGGCCGGCAGGATCAGGTGATTCGGGGTCTCCTGACGCCGTTGCGACACGACGCGTGCCGTGCCGTCATCGACGGCGACGACGGCCGCGCGCAGATTGGTGCCGCCGATATCGAAGCTGGCGACGTGGCGCACCGGCATCGGTTCAGGAGGTCTGCGTTCGCGGCGGTGCAATCGACTCGCGCAGGATGACCCGGGCCGGATGCATGCTCGGATGCGGCTCTGCTTCGCCGGCGCGCAACTGCTCGAGCAGGATCTGCGTCGCGGTCTTGGCCATCTCGCGGATCGGCTGCTGGATCGTGCTGATCGACGGCCAGACCTGGCGCGAGATCGGCGCGTCATCGAAGCCGACCACCGAAAGCTGCTCGGGGATGCGCAGGCCCATGGCCAGCGCGGTCTTGATCACGCCGCCGGCCATCTCGTCGTTGGCGGCGAAGATCGCGGTCGGCGGTGACGGCAGCGAAAGCAATTGACGCGCCCCCTCCTCGCCGGCATGGAAGCGGTTGTCACCGAGGGTGACCAGCTCGCCCTGGAAGGCGATGCCGTGCGCGCGCAGGGCCTTGCGGTAGCCTTCGAAGCGCAGGCCGACGGCGCGGTGATCGGGGTGGCCGGTGATGAAGCCGATCCGCCGATGGCCGAGCCCGATCAGCACTTCGGCCAGTTCGAACGAGGCCTCGAGGTCGTTGGTCTCGACGAACGGATGCGCCGTCTTGTCGATGGTCGGCGCAATGCGCACGAGCGGAATGCCGGCCTCGACGAGCAGCCCGATCGCTTCCATGTGGTCGGAGATCGGCGGCGACAGCAACACGCCATCGATGCGGCGATCGAGGATCAGCTCGGATACCTCGTTGACGAGGTCGCCATCGCGGAACTCGCCGGGATGGATGACCAGCTCGTAGCCGTGCGGCCGGCATATCTCGAGGATGCCCTCCTGGATGTCGAGCACGTAATGCGCGCCGGGCTTGCCGTAGATCAGGCCGAGCATGAACGAGCGGTTGCCGGCCAGGCTGCGCGCCGACAGGCGCGGTCGATAGTTGAGCTCGGCGATCGCCGCCTCGACCCGGGCCCGGGTCTGCGGGCGCACGTTGCGCTCGCGGTTGACCACGCGCGAGACGGTCTTGATCGACACGCCCGCGCGCGCGGCGACATCGTCGATGATTGCCTTGCTCATCCGTTCGGCCTCCGCAACGCCACGCGTTGCCCGGCCCGATTGTATCCGCAAGGCCGAGGGCGCTCGGGGCGGGCGGCCTGTTCCGCGCCGATCACGCCGAAGGGCGCACCACCGTGCGCGCCGCGATCTCGGCGACCAGCCGCGCATGGTGGGCCGCATTGAGTTTGTAGAACAGCATCACCGCGCACGAGGCGAGCATGCCGAGCATCGGGAACAGGGTGATCATGTACTTGAGTCCCTCGACCGTGGACGGCGCCTGGGCCTGGTTCGGCACGTAGCCGATCCAGGTCAGGTACAGGCCGACGAAGGCCGAGGAGATGCCGAGCGCCGATTTCTGGATCAGGGTGACGAGGCCGAACACGAAGCCTTCCACGCGCACGCCCGAGCGCCACTCGCCGTACTCGACCGTGTCGGGCACGATCGACCAGAAATTGACCGCGATCGCGGCCGATCCGAACGCGGAGATCGCGATCAGCACGAACAGCGTGGTCGTGTCGGGCTTGCCGACCAGATGCAGCACGGCCAGTGCCGCGGTGGCGATCAGCAGGCCGCTGATCCAGGCCACGCGCTTGCCGGTGTAGCGGCTGATCACGGTCCACGGCAGGATCGCCAGCATCTGCACGAACGGGATCATGCTGGCCAGGTCGCCGGTCATGGTCGCCTTGCCGCCCATGTAGTACTGCACGAAATAGGGCAGGCTGGCGCTGGTCACGGTGCTGGCGAAACCGAACAGGGCGATCGCCGCGGCTGCCTGCAGGAACGGCGTGTTCTTCGCCAGCATGCCCAGCAGTTCGCCGGTCGGCGGATGGCGTTGCTGTTCGCCGACCGGTTCGAGGCGTTCCTCGGTCAGTCCGTAGCTGGCGAAGATGACCAGGGTCGCGAACGAGGACAGGATCGCCGCCGACCAGAAGTAGGCCGAGTCCGGATTGGCGATGCCGAGCCAGGTGACCAGCCGCGGCGTGGCATAGCCGACCACGGCCGAACCGCTGAACGCGAACAGCATGCGCGCGCCGGCCAGCCAGTTGCGCTCCATCGAGTCGCGCGTCATCGAGGCCATCATCGCGCCGTAGGGAATGTTGACGGCCGCGTAGACGGTGCGGAACAGCAGCTGGGTCGCCAGCGCGTAGACGATCAGCGCGGTGTCGTGGAACGGCACCGGCAGGAACACGAAACTGAAACTCGCGGCCAGCGGAATCGCGCCGAACAGCATGTACGGCCGGTAGCGGCCGAACCGCGTGCGCGTCTTGTTGGCGACGATGCCGATCAGCGGATCGACCAGGCCGTCCCAGATCAGGCAGATCATCACGATGATGCCGGCCGCGCCGCTGTCGAGGCCGAGCACGTCGGTGTAGTACTTGAGCAGGAAGACCTGCAGCGGCAGCCAGTAGAAATTGAAGGCGAAGTCGCCGAGGCCGTAGCCGAGGTAGCGCCGCGGCGGCAGGCGCTCGGCGGTCGCTGCAGGAGGAAGGGCGCTCATGGTGTCGGTGGCACTCCGGCGGCAGGCGAAGGGTCGGCGAGGCAGGGTAGCGCGCAGGCGCCGCGGCGCAACGGCGGCGATGCGATCCGGTCGATGTGCGGCTCAGCGGATTGCATGGTCGGCCGCCACCCGCGCGTACCAGTGGCCCGAGGCCTTGAGCTTGCGCGCCTGCGCATGCTCGAAATCGACATGGACGACGCCGAAGCGTTGCGAATAGCCCTCGGCCCATTCGAAGTTGTCGAGCAGGCTCCAGTGGTGGAAGGCGCGCACCGGTACGCCGCGCTGCATGGCCCGGGCCATCGCCTGCAGGTGCCGGCGCAGGAAATCGATGCGGGCCTGGTCGTCGATCTCGCCATCGGCGCCCGGACCCGTGTTGAAAGCCGCGCCGCATTCGCTGATCTCGATCGGCAGGTTGCCGGTTTCCTCGCGCATGCGCAGCAGGATGTCCTCGAAACCCTGGGCGTCGATATCCCAGCCGATGTCGGTCTTCGGCAAGGTGCCACGGCCGCGGGCCCATTCGCCGATGCAGTTCAGGCCCGGAATGTCGCAGCCTTGCGGTGCATCGCTGACCAGCCACGGCGAGTAGTAGTTGAGTCCGACGAAGTCGAACGGCGCCTTGATGCGCTGATCGTCGCCGGGCAGGAAGCCGAGCAGGTCGTCGATCTCCTCGACCGGCAGCACGCCATCCGGATAGCGACCGTGCAACGCTGGCAGCAGGAACCAGAGATTGAGGAAGCGGTGCCAGCGCTCGGCCGCGGCGATGTCGCGATAGGCCGGGCTCTTCGGATACATCGGCGCGACGTCGAAGGCGCTGCCGACTTCGCAATCGGCCCGGTGCGCCTTGAGCGCGCGGAAGCCGAGGCCCTGGGCCAGGTTGGCGGTGTGGGTCGCGCGCAGGAAGGCGCGGGGATCGCTGCGTCCCGGTGCGTGCACGCCGAGCCAGTAGCCGGTCGAGGTGAAGGTCTTCGGTTCGTTGAGGACGACCCAGTGGCGCACGCGATCGCCGAGGCCATCGGCGACAAGGTTCGCAAAGTCGCCGAAGCGCGCAGCGGTATCGCGATTGGCCCAGCCGCCGGCATCCTCGAGTTCCTGCGGCAGGTCCCAGTGATAGAGGGTGACCAGCGGGCGCAGGCCGGCTTCGAGGACGGCGTCGGTCAGGCGCCGGTAGTAGTCCATGCCCTTCGGGTTCGCGCCACCGCGACCACCCGGTTGCACGCGTGGCCAGGCGATCGAATAACGGTAGCTGCCAAGGCCCATGGCCTTGACCAGGGCGATGTCCTCGGCAAAACGATGATAGCTGTCGCAGGCCACGTCGCCGGTGTCGCCGCCACGCACCTTGCCGGGCGTATGCGCAAAGCGGTCCCAGATCGACTCGCCCTTGCCATCGACGTCCCAGGCGCCTTCGATCTGGTAGGCCGCCGTGGCGGCGCCCCAGATGAAGTCCGCCGGGAATCCTGGCCCGTCGTTTCGATTTTCGTCTTTCGGCATGGTCTCGCTCATGGCTGCGGGGTCTCGGACGCCGGCGGTCGACGCGGCGTGCGCAGGAATCGTTCGGATATGGCCCTCGTGCGGGTCCGGACCGGAACCCGCTGGCGCTCTTGGGAAGACGCCAACGGATCCCGATCCTCGCCGGAGAGCGCGGTCGCTCAGTGCATCGGGGCGCGGAGCAGGCGAATGCCGCTAGAACCAGAAGCCGAAGTTCACGCCGACGGTTCGCGGTGGCAGGTATTGCGAGAGGTATTCGAAGCCACTGCCGACGGCGGTGCGCCCGGCACTGGTGCGTACCTTCTTGTTCTCGACGTTGTCGACGTAGGCATCGATGTACCAGGTGCCGGTCGGGTTGAGATAGCGCATGCTCAGGTCGGTGCGGTGGTAGCTGGCCTGCTTGTCGCCGTCGCCGAGGTTGAAGGCGCTGAGCCAGCTCTCGGTCTCGTAGTGCGTGCTGATGCGCGGGGTCAGGCGGGCGCCGCTGGCGAAGCGGAAGTCGTGCTCGTAGACCAGGGTGAACGCGGCGTCCGGTGCGTGCGCGAGTTCGTTGCCCGATACGTCGAGGCAGTTGCCGATGCCCGATTCGGCCGGGCAGGCCGGCAGGCCCTGGTAGTCGTTCGATCCGGCATAGAGCAGGGTGCCGAGCTTCTTGTGCGGAATCGCCGAGAACACGAACTGCAGGCGGTCGTCATCGCTCAGGCGTGCATTCAGTTCCGACTCGAAGCCCCAGACCTTGGTGCTGCCCTTGACGTTCGAGAAGCCGAGGCCGCGGCTGCCGTCGACGAAGGTGATCGGCGCGGCGAGCTGGAAGTCCTTGAAGTCCTCGTAGTAGATCGCGTTGTTCCAGATCACCTGGCCATCGAGGAAGGACGACTTGGTGCCGATCTCGAAGTTGGTCAGCTCTTCGTGCTTGTACGGCACGCCGCCATCCTGCAGGCCGCCGGACTTGTAGCCGGTCGAGACGCTGGCATAGAGCAGCATGCTCGGGCTCAGGTCGTAGTCGGCGCGGACCAGCCAGGTCAGCTGGCCGTGGTCGTATTTGCCGTCGTTGATGCCGCCGACGCCGAAACCGAAACCGGTTTCGGTGCTCGGGATCGTGCCGGGCGCGACCGGCACCTGAGGCACATCGGGGTTGTATTGCCAGCCCCAGCCGCGGCCGCCGATGTTTTCCTTGGCGTCGTCGGTGTAGCGCAGGCCGCCGGTCAGGCGGAACACGTCGGACAGGTTCCAGGTGGCCTGGCCGAAGATGGCCTTGGAGTCGACCGTCTGCTTGGGCTGGATGAACGAGCCCTGCCAGGCGACCGTACCCTGCTGGGTGCCGTTGAAGATCGGGATGTCGAAGCGGATCTTGTTCTTCTCGGCGGCGTAGTAGAGGCCGAGGATCCAGTCCACCGTGTTCTCGCCGTTCGACTTCAGGTCGAGTTCGTGGCTGTGGTTGCGATAGACCGAATAGTTGGTGCGGTCTTCCTGGAAGGTCGCGCCGGTCGTGTAGCTGGTCGGCACCTGCACGCCACCGTCCTGGTCGAAGTCCGACGAACCCTCGAAGCGGCTGAAGCCGGCGGTGTAGGAGAGCGACAGATAATCGCTGAGCTGCCAGTCCATGCGGCTGCGCAGCGTGTGCACTTCGCGATCCAGATACGGCGCGGTATCGGCGAAGGTCGACCAGAACTCCTGGCCGGCGCGCGGCGTCTGCATCAGGTTCATGTTCGGCGTGCCGGTGTCGCGGAAGTATTCGTAGGAGACGTTCCACCTGAAATCGTCGCTCGGCTGGAACAGGCTGCTGACGCGCAGCGCGCTCTGGTTCTGCGCGTTGTACTTGTCGCCGCCGTTGACGAACAGGTTCGGATTGATCGCCTGGAACGCGGCCGGATCGCCGCCCGAAGCCAGGTAGGCCGCCTGCTGCGATTCGAGCGAAGGCAGCAGCTCGCCGGGATTCTGGTAGTCGACGTAGCCTTCGTGTTCCTCGTGGGCAAAGGCCACGCGCATCGCCCAGCTGTCGCTGATCGGCAGGTTGAAGGCGCCGCGACCACCGAGGCGTCCGTAGTCGCCGATGCCGAACTGTACGTTGCCCGAGCTGTCGCCGATAACCGGCTTGGCGGTCTGCATGTTGACTGCGCCGACCGTCGAGTTGCGACCCCACAGGGTGCCCTGCGGACCGCGCAGCACTTCGACCGATTCGAGATCGAGCAGCAGCGAGGCGGCGCCTTCCGCGCGCGGCGTGTAGATGCCGTCGACGAACAGGGCGACTTCGGGATCGGCGTACTCGGTCTTGGCGCTGTCGTTGCCGATGCCGCGCAAGGTCAGGGTGATCACACCGTGGTCGCCCTGGGTGGTCGCGGCAAAACCCGGGACCAGGCTGGTGATGTCCTGCACCGTGATCACGCGTTCCTTTTCGAGCTGCTGCGCACCGATCGCGGTGATCGCGATCGGCGTCTTCTGCAGCGGCGTGCTGCGCTTGGTCGCCGTCACCGTGATCGTGTCGAGCGAGGCGCTGGATTCCGGGGCGCCGCCGTCGGGCTTGGACGCGGGATCCGCGCCGGACTCGGACTGTGCCGCGGCCATGGCCGAGCTGGCCGCGAGGACCGCTGCGATGGAACGATGAAGCAAGGTCTTGCGAACGAACATTGGACTCTACCTCCCGATGGTGACGCCCTCTGAGCCTTCCCCTGAGCGCCGATGGATGCCGCGTGGCGACGCAGAGTGCACACCGATGACAACGCTGTCAAGAACTTTTAGACAGCGTTGTCATTCGGTCTAAGTCATTGTTGCAGCGCAAAATGACAGCGCAGTCATCAAAGCGTAACGTCCCCCGATTTCCTCCATCCGCGCCCGGCTCGCGCGCCACCCGGAGAGTGCCATCATGCTGCGAAGCATACTGATTGCGGGGGGTGGTACGGCCGGCTGGCTGTGCGCCTGCTACCTGGCGAAAACCCTCAACAGCGGCGCGCAGGGCGCAGTCCGCATCAGCCTGGTCGAATCGCCCGACATCGGCATACTCGGCGTCGGCGAAGGCACCTTCCCCTCGATCCGCGCCGCGCTCTCGCAGATCGGCATCAGTGAATCGCGCTTCATCCGCGAAACCCAGGCCACCTTCAAGCAGGGCATCCGCTTCGTCGACTGGGTGCGCCCGGCCGGATCGCCCGGGCGCAATCACTACTTCCATCCGTTCAACCTGCCCAGTTCGCGCGTCGACGGTCTCGACCTGCTGCCCTACTGGTTGCTCGGCGAGGCCGGCGAGGGCGCGTCCTTCGCCGATGCCGTGACCCTGCAGACCGCGGTGGCCGATGCCGGGCGCGCGCCGAAGCGCCGCGGCGACGCCGACTACGACGGGCCGATGAACTACGCCTACCACTTCGATGCGATGCAGGTCGCCCGCCTGCTCGCCGAGCAGGGCCGCGCCCTCGGCGTGTCGCACCATCTCGGCACCATCGTCGATGTCCCGCTCGACGCGCAGGGGGCCATCGCCGGCGTCACCACGAAAGAGCTCGGCACCCTGCACGCCGATCTCTACGTCGACTGCACCGGCATGCGCGCCGCGCTGATCGGCAAGGCGCTCGGCCAGCGCTTCAAACCGGTTGGCGATGTCCTCTTCGTCGATCGCGCCGTGGCCATCCAGGTGCCCTATGCGCAGCCCGACGCGCCGATTCCGTCCTACACGATATCCACGGCGCACGAAGCCGGCTGGACCTGGGATATCGGCCTGCAGGAGCGCCGCGGTGTCGGCTACGTCTATTCGAGCCGCCACACCAGCGACGACCGCGCCGAGGAAGTGCTGCGCCAATACATCGGCCCCGCCGCGGACGGATTGAATGCGCGCCGCCTGCCGTTCGAAACCGGCTATCGCCCCGTGCAGTGGAAACACAACTGCGTGGCGATCGGGCTCTCCGCGGGATTCCTCGAGCCGCTCGAATCGACCGGCATCGGCCTGATCGAAATGGGCACCTACCTGCTCGCCCACCTGCTGCCGATGGACGGCCAGTTCGAGCGCGCCTCAACACACTTCAACACGATGATGCGCGAACGCTACACACGCATCGTCGATTTCCTCAAGCTGCACTACTGCCTGACCCAGCGCCGCGACAGCGCGTTCTGGACCGACAACGCCGACCCGGCCAGCATCCCCGAAACACTGCGCGACCGCCTCGCCGAATGGCGCCATCGCGCCCCGCACCGCCTCGACTTCATCACCGACCTCGAGATGTTCATGCCGGCCAGCTGGCAGTTCATCCTTTACGGCATGGAATTCCAGACCGACCTCAGCGCCCAACGCGCCATCTACCCGCGCACCGCCGAAGCCCGCCGCGAATTCGAAATGCTGCGCGCGGTCAGCCCGCATGCGATCAGGGATCTGCCTGGGCACCGCGCGCTGGTCGATGACCTCTGCGCCACGACGGCGCCGCGATTGGCGGTGGTCTAGCTGCAGGATAGCCAATGTTGGTCGAGCAGGGTTAGCGCAAAGGGCTGCTTTCGACCCAAAGCAGCCCTTCAGCGCATTCTGGTAGCGACAACTCCGCCCTCAATTGCGCCGACCCATGCCGTAGACAGCTGCCCGCCGTTCGAATGCTTGCCGGGAGGGTTCTACCCCGAAATCACGGACGGTTGAAAAAGGGCTGCGAACTTCCGGTCTTGCCTGGCGACACTTCTCCGCATTCTTGGGTTGTGGAACCGCTCGATGTATTCGAACACATCGGCTCTGGCCGCATCGAGTGTCGGGTACTTCATTCGGTGGATGCGTTCGCGTTTGAGCATGCCGAAGAAGCCTTCGCAGGCGGCATTGTCCCCGCAGTGACCCACCGCGCTCATTGAGCACAGCAGGCCGTTGCCAGACAGGTAGTGTTGGTAGTCCCCACTCCGGAACTGACTGCCACGATCGGAATGCAGGATCACCGGATCGCGACCCTGCCGTTGCCAGACCGCCATCTGCACGGCCCGGATCACCATCTGGCGATCCTGCCGGTGGTGCATTGTCCAGCCCACGATGCGCTGGTCGAACAGATCCAGCACGATGCACAGATACAGCTTGCCTTCGTGGGTCTTGATCTCGGTGTTGTCGGTGACCCACTTGGTCTCCGGCTCCAATGCGATGAAGTCCCGCTCCAGCAGGTTGCGTACACCCGGGGGCGTCAGCGCTGGCCGGCCGCGCTGACCACGCCGCTTCGGCCGCGGCCAGCCCTGGAGGCCGTCGGCTGCCATCAACCGCGCCACCCGGTTCACGCTAGCCGTCTCGCCTTCCTCGGCCAGGTCTTCGTGCATGCGACCGGCGCCAAGGGTGCCCCGGCTGTCTTCGTGCAGCTCGCGGATACGCCCGACCAATCGCTCGTTGTCGAGCTGTCGGGCGCTGGGCAGTCGCTGGCTCCAGTCGTAGTAACCGCTGGCCGATACCTTCAGGCAGCGGCACATCAGTCGAACCGGAAACTCGTCGCGGCAACGTTCGATCACCTGATACCTCAGGATGATCCCTTGGCAAAGAACGTCGCCGCTTCTCGCAAAAAATCCCGTTCCTTCTTGACCCGGGCCAGCTCGCGTTTGAGGCGAGCCAGTTCCTCGTCCCGGGGCGTGCCGGTGCCACCGAAGGCCGTCTGCCCCTGTTGTTCTGCTTCCCGCTTCCAACGGGTCAGCAGACTGTCTCGGATCCCCAGCTCCCGGGCCACCTGGGCACAGCTGACGCCTGGCCGGGTGGCCTGCTCAACCGCACCGCGCTTGAACTCCGCACTGAACTTCCTTCGCTTCGACATGAACACTCCTCATGGCCTCGATCGGCCTTCTCGTAAGTGTCCGTGAAAACGGGGGTGAACCCCGCTGACGCCAAGAGCCGCTGGCCGAGCCAGCGAATCAACGGCTGCTACTACTGAGCCAACGCCTGCTATACCACCTGACCCAGTTGGCTGCTTGGCTTTATTCACGTACACCAGCGAGATTGACTATCAAGACTCACTGAATCGCCCCGGGTCAGTTTTGCGTGGAGATCAACTCACGCATACCTGGGTTGGTCAATCGAGAGATGCTCAGACTTTCCCACGCCAGTCGCTGCCTGCCTCTCACCGCAAACAGTACGCAGTTCAAGGGAATGCGCACCCCACCGGTGCTGACGATTACCCTGCCTGACCGGCGATTACAGGCAAGGCCTGTAATTGTGTTCGCGCAGGGAATCCAAGGCCGCCTTGACCATCAAGGCGTGGCGTTGCACAGTCGGGGGGGTGAACGACGTGGCTCGGGACTTGGATGACATAAGGAAGGTATGAACAAGTCGCCGCGAGTGTGCTGGGATTGCCCCGTCACCGCATGGCCTGGATTCAATGGATCAGATGAGCTTTGGCGACGCCGAGTACGCCGCCAAGAAGAAGACGCGGCGCGAGCGATCACTTACAAGTCCGCGCGGCTGAGGGCTGAGGGCCACTGCATGAGCTCATTGGAAGAGACCTGTCGCCGCCTACACGACCACTTTGTGGCGCTGAAGACGAGCCGTGATCGAAAGACCCAAGGTCCTGTCTACGTGCTCGAGCATCCGTTGTCGATCGCCGAGTGCGACGCACTCACATCGCAGCTTCGTGTTGCCTACCGGACAATGGGTGCACGCCAGGGTCACTGGCTGGCTTGGCTCGTTGCCGCGACAGAACTGGGCTACTCCTACAGCGGATCCGACTACTGGCCTCGTCTGCAGAAACGGGTGCCCGAGTGGGAATTCAACGACCGCGGGCGTTTGGCTCGGTGGTTTGAGCGCTTCGCCAAGGAGTTTGCCGGCGCGCGTCCCAGCGGTGCGTGGGCGGCTCAGTTTCGACTCATCGCTTGGCCGATCACGCACGCGATCCTTCCGACCGATTTGCAGGTCCAACTCGCACGCGCCATCTACACAGCGCGGCACTACCTGTTTGGCATTGAGGAGAAGTCGGACGAAGAGCTCGGCCAGACCATCGCCCGCCGCTGGGTACCGCATGGCGACCGGTTCGAAAGGTTGCTTCAACGCGAGGCCTTCGTCGGCTCGTTGGTACGCATGCTGCTGCAGCCCAAGGCCGAGCAAGACGCGCTGTCCCAGCAGACACTCCGGCGGATTGTGGCCGATGTGGACTCGAAATCAGAGGCAGAAATTCTATTGCGAGATGCCCGGGCTTCTTGCCGTCCGACGGTGCGTTTCGCGGCCCCAGCACCAAGAGCGGAGCAGAGCGCGGTGTCGAGGCCACGCTTCAGCCCAGATCTGGTGCTCGAGCAGAGCACCGACGGCCAATGGCAGTCGTTCGTGTATCCCAGCTCTGCCGTCGGCTTGGCCGCAGAGGCACCCGCGCTGAGAAAGTCGCTCGAGCGGCTGCGCTTCTCGGTCGCTGGGAATCCGACCCAGGCGTTTAGCGCACTTGAGCTGCTAAATGCCTCGCCGCGCAAGCGTCCGCTCGGCACGTTTCCAGTCACCGGAACCCCGGTCCTGCGCTTTTTCCCGTCAGACGCGCCGGACGCCGTGCTGCTTACCCGTGATTGCGTGATGGCGCCCCGCGAGTACTGGGTATTTAAGATCCGCAACGACGGCAGCGCGTGGCTGCAGTCGACCCCAACGTTGTTGTCCGGAGCGAGCTACCTGGTCGGTAGCCTGGACCCCACGAAAGTGCTCCCAGGAAAGACGCTGGAACGACCCCTCGGCGACCTGCGGCTGGCCCGGCTGGAATTGGCTAGTACCCTGACGGAGACAGACCGAGCCGCACTTCGCTCAGCCGGCTTCCAGGTCGCGCAGCGCACCGCGCTCCACCCCTGGGGTGTGTTGCCTCGCGTGTGGCGGGAGGATGGCTTCGCCGAATATGTCCAAGGTGAGCCCTTGCTCCTTCGCGTTGAAAGGGATCATTACTTTGCGGCGCTTCGCGTGACGGTCGACTCTGAAGCCGCCCAGGAACTCCCGTCCGCGACATCTGATGCCTTCCTGCTGGAGATCGGCGGACTGGCACTTGGCGATCACGAGATAGGCATCGACACCCTGACGGTGGAGCGCAAGGCCAAAGTGCTCACGACCACGCGCGTGGCCAGCACGCTGCTCCATGTTCATGTGCGCGCCCCCAGTGCCTGGCAGCCCGGCGTGCTGCCAACCGAGGCGTTGGCCGTCAACGTGGAGCCAGAAGGAACGACGCTTGAGCAGGTTTTGGACGGCGTGGCGGATCTTTCGGTCGAAGGGGCCGCCGAAGATGTGGTCGAGGTCACCTTACAGATCGTCGATGGCGGCGGCGAACGTCACGGCCACACCATCCTGCGCCGCCGTCCGCCTATCACGAGGGCCGACTGGCACAAACACCTTGAGGCCGCGACGAGGGATTCCGAACTGCCGTACCACGCGTTGGGGGCAACGCAGGCCGCGCTCGTTATTAGCAGCGAGCGCTTTGGCAGCCATCGCAAAGACGTGTCCGTCTTCCCGTCACCGCTGCGTTGGGCCTTAAAGCCTCATGGCTCCGGCTTCATCATTCAACTGCATACCGACGATGATGTGCCGGCCCAGGTCACGTTTCATTCGCGCGCCACCCCATGCGCGGAAGTACCGATCGCCTTCGCTCGCGTTTTCGATGCGATGTCGGCGTGTGACGGACTTTACGTGGCCCGTCAGCATGAGACGCAGGCTGTGCTGGAGGTTTCCTCCCCGCCAGCGCAACTGACTGGCTTCGAGGCCCTGGCTAGCGCGCGAATCGAAGAGCGCGACCCGCTTCGCCTGCTGGCTTGCCTGGCGTGCTGGATCGGAGCGCCGATGCTTGGACGACTAGCCAAGACTCGTCACACCCAGACGGTAAACGGACTGCATACGCAGCTGGTCCACGTGCTGGCGCGCGATCCTTGGCCGTACTACGAGCAGCGGGTCGCAAAGCATCGCTCGCTCAAGGAACTGGACGACCTGGTCGTGCCGAAGGTTCCCAATTACGGCCGTGTCTTGGGACTACTGCGTGGATCGCGTGATCCCGACGTCGCGCGCA
The DNA here is from genome assembly GCF_900115085.1 of Dokdonella immobilis. Taxonomy (GTDB): domain Bacteria; phylum Pseudomonadota; class Gammaproteobacteria; order Xanthomonadales; family Rhodanobacteraceae; genus Dokdonella; species Dokdonella immobilis. Next base: position 18,679 of record NZ_FOVF01000028.1, read on the forward strand.
CGAAATTCCTGAGCGCCTCAGACCAGTTCGCGGTGTGCAAGGACCCAGCGCGCGTCGCGCTGGCATGGCAGCTGGTATTCGACCCGCGATCGGCTCGTGACTTGAGACTATTGGGCGAAAGCCTTGCTGACCCGGCTCTGCAGGCATTAATCCGAGGCGCGCGTTTGATCCAGTTGGGCATGAGGGAAGAGGCCGCGAAATGATCGAAATCCGACAGCACGCGTGGGACAACGGCCCCTTGGCCGCCCTGCATTCGGCGCTCAATCTGCGCATCGGAATTAGCGCAGACGCTGCGTGGACGACGGCGGCCTGCGTGGTTCGGCGCCTGGCGGCCGTCCATGCCCCCTGCCCTCGTCGCCAGTTGGTCGCCCAAGCGTCTCACGCCCTAGCCGGCGCCCTGGCCGATGATGCCACCACGACCTTGCATGAAATCGTTGATGATCTCATCGCTGGTGGCGATCTGACCGAGCAGGTGGGGCTGCGCGCTGGGACGGACGAGGCCCCAGTGCTTATCTTCCTGACGGCGCCTCGCTTCGCGCGCGCGCCCCACCGGATTTACCTGCGAGGCGTGGCAGCGGACGACGCGCCGTGCATTCCGCGAGCAGTTAGTGCTGACATGATCAGTGCGGGTTCCATGCGCTATCTACATAGCGACGACGTGGATAGCAGTGCTGAATTGCTGCGCAAGCTTGGCTTGGATGAAGAAGCTCTCGACCACAACGCGCGCGCTGACCATTGCCTGCAGGGCGAGGCCCTGATTGCGCGCTATCGCGTCGCACTTGCCAGCGGCGACCGGCTGGAGCGTGCTGAGGGGTTCCGTTGGCTCGCCCCGGGCGGCGACTCGCCCTACCACCGGCGCTGGAGCCAGGACGCCGCCGCGCACGGCTTGCAGATTGGGCGCGTCCCGCAATTTTTCGGTGCCGATGCCTGGATAGTCGCCGACCACAGCGCCAAACCGGCGCGCTTTGCACACCTTCCGCTTCGCGATTTGCGCGATGACCGGGGCTGCGATGCGGCGTGGCGATTGCAGCTTGCGATCGACAGCGATGCGGGGGCGCCCGCGCACTACCAAGTGCAGGTCGACGAAAACCTCGCCCACCTCAAGATCAGCTTCCCACTGCCGCAACGCGAGCGTGCCCGACTGCTGCACCTGGGAGGCATCCGACCTAGTACGGCTCGCCCTTACGACTTCTGCCTGCCCCGCGATGCCCTACTCGTAGCCCGGCAGGTGCTCGATTCGCTCGGCTTTTCGCCTTCGACGGAGTCAGTTGCATGAATGATGTATCGATCCACGGTTTGGCCCAAGAGCTGCGCGACACGCTGATCGGCTACATCGAAGCAACGTACCACATCAGCGATGCGGATCTCTTACGTCAACGCACGACTTCCTTGGAGAGCCTCGGAGTCATTCACCAAGCGCCGTTCCTGGAGTCGACGCCGCGTTACCTCACAGAGCTGCGGTTCGAGCAGATCGCCGGGCTGCACCCGGCGGCGCTTGAAGCGCTCATGGTCCTCGCCACGCGCAACTCACATGGCAAGTCGGTCCTCTTCAACCCCCCGTACGTGCACCAGGCTGATGCAATTGCCAACGGCGCCGTAGCGGGCAAAAACCTCGTCATCATGACAGGTACGGGCTCGGGAAAGACGGAGTCCTTCCTGATGCCCGTGCTGTGCAAGCTGGCAGCAGAAGCCAGGGACCGGCCGAATCATTTCGAGATGGCAGCAGTTCGCACAATGGTGCTTTATCCGATGAACGCTCTGGTCAATGACCAGCTTTCGCGGCTCCGCAGCATGTTCGGCGACCCGCGCATTGTCTCGCTGTTCACCTCCTGGGCAGGGCGGCCAGCGCGGTTCGCGCGCTACACCAGCCGCACGCCCTACGCCGGCATTCGCACGTCCAAAGGGGACCAGCGAAGCTTGAAGTCATTCGGCGACTTCTACGTGGCGTTGGCTGAAAAGGCCGCGGCCGGCGATGGCGATTCCATTGCGCTGGTGACCGACCTCAAAACGCGTGGCAAGTGGCCCGCCAAACCCGATGTCGCCGCGTGGTACGGGGCACCCGGATCGCGGTGGACAAACGCCGCGGGTCGCCCCAAGCGCGCCGTCACCCTGCCCGCGGACGCAGAACTCATCACTCGCCACGAAGTTCAAGCCGCCCCGGCCGACGTCATCGTCACCAACTACTCGATGCTTGAGTACATGCTGATGCGTCCGGTGGAGCGCGACATCTTTGAGGGTACGGCCGCCTGGCTCGCGGCCTCTCCCCTCAACCGATTCACGTTGATTCTCGACGAGGCGCATTTGTACCGCGGCGCCGCCGGTACCGAAGTTGCGCTGCTGGTCCGGCGGCTGCGCGATCGACTGGGCATCGACAACAGACAGTTCCAGGTGATCTGCTCCACGGCGAGCTTCAGCAGCAAGGAAGGCGCCGTCGCCTTCACTGCGCAGCTCACCGATACGCCACCCGAGCAGGTTCACCCTGTTGAGGGAAGGCTCGCACGTCGCGAGCATGCTCGGCTTGGCACGCCTGCGGAGGCGCATCTGCTGGCCGGGATGGACCTTTCCGCCTTTCATCACGGCAACGAGCAGCAAAAGCGCGCGGTGGTCGCGCCGTTGCTGAAGTTGCAAGGAATAACGGGTGACGGTCGGACGGCGGGGCTGCTCTATCGCGCCCTGGCTTCGTTCGGTCCGCTGGACCAACTCGTTAACCTTACGATGGGGTACGCGCAGCCGACCTTCGAGCTTCCATCGATGGTATTCCCCACCGACGACGTCGACGTCGCGGTCGCCGGGGCCGCGACGCTGGCGCTTTCCTCCTTGGCGAGTTACGCCAAAGATGACGACGATGGACCCAGTCTGCTTCCGGCCCGCGTCCATTCGTTCTTTCGCGGGCTACGCGGGCTGTGGATCTGCATGGACCCCAAATGTACGGGCACATCCGGGACGGTGGCCGGGCGTCTTTACACCCAGCCGCGAGAGCGCTGCGAAGCGTGCAACGCCATCGTCTTGGAGCTCTACACCTGCCGCTATTGCGGCACGGCCTATGCCCGTGGCTTCAGCCCCGAGCCCGCCCATCCGAGGATGATCTGGGCAGAAGCCGGGACACGCCTGCGATTTGAACAGGAAACCGCAGATCCTCTCTTTCCGGTTGACTTGATGCTAAGCCGACCGCTGTTGGAGCATGTGACGCCGTCGACGTTTGATCTCCTCACCGGCGAAATCGATTTCTGTCGCCCGACCGAGCGCACGCGGACCGTCTATCTCGCTCCGGCACCTCAGAAGAGCAAGAAATCGGACGATGAAGATGACGAGCCCGAATCCATCTCATTGCCAGGACGGTTCTCCAAGTGCGGCGCGTGTGGTGAAAGCAGCCGTTACGCCGAATCCCCAGTACAGGACCACGAGACCAAAGGCGACCAACCACTCCAAAACCTCATCAGCCGCCAACTGCGGCTGCAGCCGCCGAGCAAGGAAGCAACGGAGCTTGCGCCACTAGGCGGGCGCAAGGTTCTCGTTTTCTCTGATTCACGCCAGGTGGCGGCTCGCCTGGCCCCTGTCCTCCAGGACCTGGCCTCCAAGGACGCGGTCCGTGCGTGTTTGGCCGTGGGCTGGCAGCAATTGAGCGCGCACTATCCCCGCGCGTCTTTGCAACAGCTCTATACGGCCACGCTGATCGGGGCCCACATGCTCGGCGTGCGCCTGCGCCCGGCGCGTGAAGAGCACCGGCCATTCGACATTTTCGACAAGGTAGGCGCCTTGGTTCGACGGGGCGATCACACGAGTGCTAGCGGCATGGCGAACATCATGGCTGACGTCAGCGGCTACGACCCGCCGGTCGCGTTGCTCGCGGCTATCGTGGAGGCAATCCAACACGGATTGACCGGCTTGGAGGCATTGGCGATAGGCTCGCTAGGTCCCAAGCGGGAATTGTTGCCCGAGATCGAAAAACTTCCCGACCTGGCAGGCGCCGCTACGTCCGCGGCCGAGAAGCACGCACTGTGCGTTGCTTGGGTGCGCGAATGGAGACGCTATGGCTTTTTCCTCAAGGAGATGCCGCCGGAGTGGACCACCACCGGCGCCGAATCCGATATCAAGGTCCGCACGCGCGGGGCGGCGTTCGACCGCTTCGTCAAACTGCTGCCGGATACAGCGCGCAAGAAGTTCAAGTCGGACTGGTTGCCGTGGCTGACCAAGCGCCTGTGCTTTCCGAGCGGCAAACACTTCCGCCTCGCTGGCATGCAGCTTTCAATTGATCTTGGAGGCGAGTGGGCGCGATGCGACGTTTGCAAAGTTCCACAGCGCCGCTGGGCGGCGGTTGCCGTTTGCCTGAAGTGCAAGAGCCCCCAGGTGGCAGCCTTCGATCCGGACACCGACGAATACTTCCAGCGTCGCAAGGGGTTCTATCGCCGTCCAATCATGGCCGCGCTGCGCGGCGACCTCGATGCGAGCCCGCTCGCGCTTATTGCCGCTGAGCACACCGCGCAGCTCAATGCGGCCGAGCCCGAAGACGTTTTCTCAAAGGGCGAGCGCAACGAGTTGCTCTTCCAGGACGTCATCGTGCCTTCCGATGATGAAAGCGGCCTGCCCCTGCCCGCGGTCGACGTTCTGTCCAGTACGACCACCATGGAGGTGGGCATCGACATTGGCCAACTGTCGGGGGTTGCACTGCGCAACATGCCGCCGTCGCGCGCCAACTACCAGCAGCGTGCCGGGCGCGCGGGTCGCCGGGCGAATGCATTGGCAAGCGTCATTGCGTTCTCTGGTTCCGACACCCACGACGAACATTTTTTCACCGAGCCGGCAGAGATGATTTCAGGGCGCGTAGTGGATCCCACGCTGAGCCTGGACAATCCTGAAATCGCCCAGCGGCATCTCCACGCCTTTCTATTGCAGGCCTACTTGCAGTCCAAGCAGCTGGTTCCAGAAGCGCAGCTGTTTGCCGTGCTGGGGACAGTTGGCAACTTCAGGTCACATGGAACACCGCTCAACATTCACGATCTGGAGGCCTTCTTGCGCGGCAACGAGCCGGCGTTGCGCGCGAGAGCGGAACACATCGTGCCGACCGATGTAGAAGGGGAGAAGCGCGATCGCATGTTGGATGGAATGATAGGGACGCTCATCGTTGCGCTCGAAAAGGCATTTGACGATGCCGACGACGCGTCACCGGCCGCCGATTGGATTCCCGATTTTGGTGCAAATGCGGACATTCCTGAGGAAAAAGAGGAATCGAGGCCGCCGCACCCAACGGCCGACAGCAAGATGTTGCTGGACCGCCTGCTTTACAAAGGAGTATTGCCCCGCTACGCGTTTCCAACCGATGTGGCGACTTTTCACGTGTTCGACAACACCGAGAGCACCTCGTACCGCGCACGGCTGAAGTATTCGCCTAGTCAGGGAATGATGGCGGCGCTCAGCCAGTACGCGCCAGGCAAGGAATTGTGGATCGACCACAAGATGTACCGTTCTGGTGCCGTGTATTCGGCCATGCGAGGCGAGCGTCCTAAGGCGTGGCGGGCCAAGCGCCTTTACGCCGAGTGCCGCCGCTGCGGCTATTCAGAACGCTGGAGCGTAGACGGCCCAGTCGAGATCAAGCAGACCCTGGACTGCCCTGCTTGCAAAGGCGAAGAAACGTTGGGGCCGGTGCGGTATTGGTTCCGTCCGCCTGGCTTTGCGCATCGGCAGAACCTCGAGCCCGGCGTGCGCCCCGATCTGATCATCCCGCCGAGCTATGCCACACGTGCCAAGCTGACGCTTCGCTCCGAAGAAGCTGAGGGCTGGGAACGCGTCAACCCCCGCGTGCGCGTCTTTCCGGCGCGCGATCAGCTCCTCATTACTAACACCGGACCGGCACACGAAGGCTTCGAGTATTGCGCACGCTGTGGCCTGATCGAGGCCAGTCATATGCCCTCGGGCGTTATGGCGGCCAATCACCTCAAGCCCTATCCCGATCCGGACGACCCCTACTGCCCAGGGGCGGTCGCCCACTGCATCGTCCTCGGTACGGATTTCTATTCCGACGTGGCACTGCTATCACTCTCGTTCGGCGAACAGGTGCGCTTGCCGCCTGGGGCATCCGTGACCGGGGTGGCACTGCGAACCTTGGCGGAGGCCCTGGCGCGGGCAGCCACCGAAAGCGTGCTCGAGATCGAGTCCGGCGAAATCGTCGCCGAGTACCGACCCGCGCTAACGGAGGGTGGTGTCAAAGGCGAAGAAGCCGAGCTGTTTTTGTACGACACCTTACCAGGCGGTGCCGGCTACTCGCGCAAGGTTGCCAGCCTGACGCCTGCCCTGCTGGCGGCCGCCCTACAACGATTGGAGGGCTGCGCTGGCAATTGCGACTCCTCGTGCTATCGGTGCATACGAACATTTCGCAACCGCCCGGACCACGGACAGATCGACCGTCATGTTGGAAGCGCACTTCTGCGCTACCTCATCGATGGTCACCTCACGCCGTTCAATGCCTCGCGCGTGGCTTCCGCTCAGGAATTGCTTGTCCGCGACCTGCAGCGTTCGCTCGATGGCTGGACGTTCGCCACCGAGCCCGGGATCGCCTGGATCGATGCAATGCGCGATAGCGACACCGCGCGGATCCACATCGGGCATCCGCTGGCGGTGCCCGATGGATTCGCACACCGACTCGGACCCGCGGGTGAGGAACTGGTCCTCAACGAACTGCTCGTACGCCGCAATCTTCCGCAGGCCGCTCGGCGAGTTCGCGAATTCCTAAGGATCGACTGAATGTGGGGTCAGAGCATCGCGCAACTGGGTTCGGGCCGGAAATTCGTGCCAGTCCGGATCCCGATGGGCACGCGGCAGGCACCAGCGCTCGCGCCAGAAATCGCCCCACGCGCAATCATCGAATGCAATGGGCGACGGCAAGTCTGCGTTGTTGCAAACCGCCAGCAGGTTGTCCACCAGATCGACCAGGAAAACCTGGCGGCAAATGCCGTGTTCGAGGAACTTCATTGGCAACCGAAGACTAACCAGGGTGTTCATGATGTTTTGCCAGCGCACCTTCGGGCCATTCCCGAAACCCGCTGGCACATGCTTGCCGATCGACTGCAGCCATTCGACCATGCGCGGATACACTTCCTCCAGATGCACCGTGCCGTAGCCCTGCGTGTAGCCGAGCGGTCGAGCGAGCAGCCGATTCTCGAATTTCAGCCGGTTGTAAATCGAGCTGCGACCGAAAGCGCTCGCCGTGCTGATCGCCAGCAACGGCTGGGGAATACGCTTGCGCAACTGGGTCGTGCGCCGATTTCCGTAGACGCTCCAATACTCTTGTCGGATCTTGGGAGAGCACAGGTAGCCTGCGACCAACTTGCCCGCCAACAACGGCGCGTAGGCGGGGGTCGCCCCGACTGTGTACGCGTCGAGCGTGTTGTTCACGAATGCGAGCTTCTTGTCGCGCTCCATGCCAAGGTACTGATCGCGGCACGCCAAGTCCGCGGATGGCGACTGCAGGCCAATGATGCCGATCAGCGCCTCGTGGTGCTCGTCCATGATGACGAACCGCAGGCGCCGCCCATATCCCTTCGAATACGGCATGGACCAGTAACCGCGTGCCACGCGGAACAGACGCTCTTCCAGGGAATTGGGAACCACCGGCACGACCACCGGCGAAATGCGTGCAGGTTCAATGCGCGAGGGCGTCGGGAAGTATCGCTGAGACTTGTCCAACACGCGACGCAGCGCGGCGAAATCGGTAATCGCATCATGCGCCTTGGCTCGCAGGTGCAATTCCTTTACCAAATTCTTGTTCCCCGAGGCAACAGCTACCCTGCACTGCGCCCAGGCCGACTCGATGTCGACCGCCAACGCGGCTGCCGCCCGCCTCTGCATGGCGGGCGGCAACGCTCTGTTTTCGCTGATTTTGGCGGAGGGCAGTTTGTGTTGGCGATGCATGCGACCATGGTATCGCAAGCGCTTCGGCTTGGCCAGCCCGATCGACCCACCGACCCCCATGGGTGTGACCAGGAATTTGCCCCTTGGCTCGCGTCGGCGGCGCGCAACTTCGGAGTGTCGGCGTGGTCGATAAATTCATGGCGAACTTACACGCCGGGGCGGGGAAGATGACTGACTCCAACCTCTCCCGCTACCAAGCGCCGACAGCGGTGGATCTGCCGCGGTCGGACATTTCCGCTATCGCCGAGACGGTGCGGCGCAAAGTCGAGTACCTCCCGGGTGTTTCGCTGGAAGACGTCATCAAGCGTCTCGGTGGTGAAGTTTGCTACAGCGAGAGCGAGGAGACTCCGAGCTACCTAGTCGTAGAACCCGAGGGCTTCGCAATCTGCTTGCCGCGCGGGACAAGTCGGGCTCGCGATCGATTCACCATTGCGCAGATGCTGGGCCACTATGTCCTGCACTATCTCTATCAGCGGCAGCGCAACCGACGCACCATCCAGTTCCTCCGAGTATCCCTCCCGGTTCCTGAACAGGCAGAAAAAGAGGCCAACTGGTTTGCGGCGGCGTTCTTGATGCCCGCGGCGATCTTCAAGGAGAAATTCAAGGACTTCGAGAAAAACGACCTCGCCCTGGCCGAGCACTTCGGCGTGTCCTCGCAAGCTGTCCAGCTTCGAGCTGATTCGTTGAACTTGCGCACATGAGTTTTTTCGCCGACCACGTCATTCCGGCCGTACGGACGTCGCTGCGCCCGAGTATGCGTCTGTTCCTGAGCGCCGACATCGTCGGATCGACAGCGTACAAACAGCGGCAATCAGACTCCGAACGCTGGTTCAGCGTCGTCATGCGCTTCTATCGTGATGCGGAGGGTCACTTCCTAAAGCAATGGCAGTCGCGTGCAGCGCGCGCGTCCGATCCGGCCGTGCGCACAGAGTTGTTCGGGGACGAACCGCCGCAGCTTTGGAAGACGATTGGAGACGAGGTCGTGTTCACCCAGCGGGTCGAACAGCCGTGGCAGGTGGCCTCCTGCGTGGACGCTTGGATCGAAGCATTGAACATGATGCGCGACGAGTTGACAAAGGAAGACGCCTCCCTCGACGTAAAATCAAGTGCATGGCTGGCTGACTTTCCCTTGCGCAATCGCGAGGTCGGTTTGCGCGTGACGTCCGAGGAATTGGAGGAGCCGGAGGATCTGGGCAACGCCAATCAGGTGCGTCTTGCGGCCTACTATGGTGGAAAGGCTGGATTCGTCCGCGACTTTATCGGCCCCTCAATTGACACTGGGTTTCGCATTGGCACTCTCGCTTCGCCGCGTCGGCTCGCCATCTCTCTGGAACTCGCCCATGTCCTGAGCGGTGTGTACGGCGAGAACCTGAATGCGCGGTCGATGCCTGCACAGGTTCCAAAGGTTCAAGCACCCAGGTTCTTCTATGACGGCGCGGATCCATTGAAAGGGGTCATGGGGGGCGTGCCCTACCCACGCTTCTGGCTGCATGTGGGCGAGGATCCGTTGCACGAGCACGAAGACGCACTCTTGGGGCGATTTCCTGCACCCGTTGACATAGTCAATCGGTACACAAGCGGGTTTATCCAGCAGTATCCGGAGCAGTTCTGCGCCGGGCTTCCGTGGTGGATGCTGCCGGTGCCGGCGAGCTATCGCCATTTCTGCGCCGGTCTGCTCGACCAATTGGCGCGGGAGGAAGCGCGCCTGGCGGAGGCCGAAGTCGTCCGAGCGCGCGAAACCCGCTTCGGGCTCACGCCTGATGAAGACCCGGAAAAGCTACTCGGGCCTGAATTCGACCTTGAATTGAGACCGCAGACCTGAACGCTGGCGCCGGGTTGCGTGTACTGCTTTTGCACATACGCAAGTGAGCCACATTGGCTCTCACTGGGGGCTCTCGGCATTTTTTGCAGCCTGATTACATAGTTGGGCGCCAATGACAACACTTAGAATTGCAACGACACAGCTGCTGGCAAGAGGCCAATGCAGCCAGTGACACGATTTAGGGTCAGTGACAGGGTTTCGCGCCCACTGACAGAGTTAACGGATGCGGACAGTTGCAGCCTCATGCGCTGTAAGCCCAATATCCCGAGCGGCAGCATTTTGCTCTAATGTAGTGCAATGGCGAAAGATCGCACCACATTAATGCAATTCGCGGATCGCGAGGCGCAGGACGTGCTCGCACAGTGCGTCACGGCAATGGCGCGGCTCGACACCGAATTGCATTTCACCTGGATGAATCCGGCCCTGGCCGAATTGCTCGGAGCCGGCATGTTGCGCTGGCAGGGCGCATCGCTCGAGGTCATCGAGCCGGGATCTTCCGGCATCGTCGATGCGGCCCGACGGGCGCTCGCCGACCAGCAGGTCGTGGTGCTGCGCCAGGTGGCGGTCCGCAGCAGTGCCGACGCCGACCTGATTGGTGACATCGCTTTCACGCCGCTCGGCGACCAGCACCTGTTGCTCGAGCTGCATCCGCACAGCGCCACCAGCGAGCGCGGATCGCCGCTGCTCTCGGAATCGCTGCGCGGCTTCGCCCATGAGGTCAAGAATCCGCTGGCCGGTGTGCGCGGTGCGGCGCAATTGATCGGTCGCCGGGTCGACACCGACGAGCTGCGCGAACTGGCCGATCTGATTATCGGCGAGAGCGACCGCCTGACCGCACTGGCCGATCGCCTGCTGCGCGCCCGCGGCAAGCCGCGTCTCACGCGCCTCAATCTGCATGAACTGCTCGAACGGGTCGCCCTGCTCATCGCGGCCGAAGCCGAGGCACCGAACGTGCGCCGCGACTACGACCCGAGCTTGCCGCTGGCCATCGGCGACGGCGATCGCCTGTATCAATTGATCCTCAACCTCGCGCGCAACGCGGTCGAGGCCGAGGCGACGACGCTGACGCTGCGCACGCGGGTCGAGTTCGGCGTGCGCCTCAACGAGCGCCTGCGCCGGGTCGTCCTGCGGGTCGACGTGATCGACGACGGCCACGGGGTGCCGGCCGATATCGCCTCAACGTTGTACCAGCCCCTGGTCTCGGGTCGCCCGAACGGCACCGGCCTGGGCCTGGCCCTGGCCCGGGAAATCGCTCATGAGCATGGCGGCGAATTGCGCCACGGCAGCCGGGCCGGCGCGACCACGTTCACCCTGCTGCTGCCACTGGAGCTGTCGCCATGAGCGAATCGCACGTCTGGATCGTCGATGACGATCGCGGTGTTCGCGTGGTCCTGAGCGCGGCGATGCGCGACGCCGGATTGCAGCCGCGCGAGTTCGCCGACGCCGAATCGCTGCTCGAAGCCCTGCAGTCGGATACGCCCGATGTGCTGTTCACCGATGTGCGCATGCCCGGCGCCAGTGGTCTCGAGCTGCTGACCCTGCTCGCCGCGCACACGCCGCGCTTTCCGATCATCGTCATGAGCGCGTTCACCGACGTGGCGACCTCGGCCGCGGCCTACCGCCAGGGCGCCTTCGACTATCTGCCGAAACCGTTTGACCTCGACACCGCCGTGGACATGGCCGAACGCGCGGTCGCGCAGTCTGCGCAGGAAGCCGCACCGGCCCGCAAGGCAGCACCCAGCCCGGAAGCCGAACTGATCGGCAACACCGCCGGCATGCGCGAGCTGTTTCGCGCGATCGGGCGCGTCGCGGCGAGTGGACTCAATGCCCTGGTCACCGGCGAAACCGGCACCGGCAAGGAGCTCGTCGCGCGCGCATTGCATCGCGAGAGTCCGCGTTCGAACGAGGTATTCGTGGCCCTCAACACCGCGGCCATTCCTTCCGAATTGCTCGAATCCGAACTGTTCGGCCACGAAGCCGGCGCCTTCACCGGCGCCACCCGGCGTCACGCCGGGCGTTTCGAGCAGGCCGATGGCGGCACGCTGTTCCTCGACGAGATCGGCGACATGCCGCTGGCCCTGCAGACCCGGTTGCTGCGCGTGCTCGCCGCCGGCGAGTTCTATCGGGTCGGCGGACGAGAGCTGATCCGGGCCGACGTGCGCGTGATCGCGGCAACCCATCAGGACCTCGAAGCCAAGGTGGCCAGCGGCGAATTCCGCGCCGACCTGCTGCATCGCCTCGATGTGTTGCGCTTGCGCGTGCCCCCGCTGCGCGAGCGGCGCGAGGACATCCCGCGCCTGGCCGAACACTTCCTGGCCCAGGCCAGCGTCGAGGCCGGCCTCGAGCCTAAACGCTTCGCCAGCGCTGCGCTCGGCGCGCTGCGCGAATACGCCTGGCCGGGCAATGTGCGCCAGCTCGAAAACGTCTGCCGACGCCTGGCCGTGCTCGCCAGCGGACGCCAGATCGGCGTCAGTGACCTGCCTGCCGAGCTGCGAACTCATGCACCCTCGATGCGACCGGCCTGGAGCGCGGCCCTGGCCGACTGGGTCGAGCAGGAGCTGAAAGGCGACGGGGAGAACCTGCATGCGCGCGCCCTGGCCGAGTTCGAGCGCGTCCTCCTCGAGGTTGCGCTCACGGTCAATGACGGTCATCGTCAGAACGCCGCCCGGGCGCTCGGCGTGGGGCGCAACACGCTGACCCGCAAGCTCGGCAGCTCGCGCAAGAGGAAGGACCCATGATCTGGATGTGGAAAGTGCTCAAGGCCGTGTTGTGGCTGGTGGTCGCTGTCGTCGCCCTGTTCCTGCTCAATATCGCCTACTTCCGCTGGCGCGGACCGAGCGAGGCGCAGAAGGCCGCGCTGGCGCGCGTCGAGGCGGGCACGCCGGAACCGGCCGGCCGCAATGCCTTTGCCTGGATGCTGCTGTTCAACAAGGACATCCCGGACGAGGCGATCGAGGCGACGGCGCGGGAGGATGTGAAGTTCGCCCTGGACCACGCCCATCTGGCCAGTGCGATCGACGAAATTCCCTCGTCGCGGCTGCCGAGCCTGGCCGAACCCAAGCCCGATTCGGCCGCGTTGTGCCAGATGCAGGAACCGGGATGTCTGGCCAGGGTCCGCATGGATCCGCAGGCCACGCGCAACGTGCTCACGGCGCACGCGCGGCTGGTCGCGCGTGCCGCGCAACTGGAGGACTTCGACTTTCTGCGCAGCGAATTTCAGCCACTGGCTGGCATGCCGATCGCCTATCGTGCGAGTGCGCAACGCCTGCGCCTGACAGCCCTGGCCCTGGCCCATGTGGATGGCCAGCGTGAGCAAGCCTTGGCCGGGACCTGCCGCAACCTGGCTGCCTGGCGACGCTTCGGCCGCGATAACCCGTCCCTCATCTACAGCATGATCGCCATCAACCAACGCGATGCCGCCCTGCATCTGCTGGCCGAAATGCTGGCGCGGCAGGAACCCGGCGACGCCATTCCCGCCGAATGCCACGCGGCCCTGGCCCCGGTCGCGGCCGACGAGGTGTCATTGTGCGCGCCGATGATCGGCGAGTTCGATTTCATGGAGGCCTCGCTGAAGCAGATGCAACAACCCGAAACCGGCGCCGGGGCGGATCGCGAAACGTCCACGAGTGATGATCGGGCGCTGCTCGCGGATGCCCAATACCGCTACTGGCGGGCCGAGAATGCGACGGCCTGGTGCGCAAGCGCGGCGCAGCAAGCGGCGCTGGAAGATCACCTGCTCGAGCAGACCGAGCCGGCCGTGGGTCCGCTGGAGTGCGCCTCCAATCCGGTTGCCTGCATCCTGATCCGGATCGCAGCGCCGGTGTATCCCGACTATCAGGCCCGCCTGCTCGATGCGGCCGCACATCTGCGCCTGGCCGCTACGCTGCTCTGGCTGAAGGAAGCCGGAGCGGACAAGCGCGAACTGGCGACCCGCTTCGGGCAACGGCCCGACTCGCTGCGCAGCGGTTCGCGGGCCAGCGGCATCAGCGACGACGGCCGCTTGCTCTGGGTCGACAACCTATACCGACAGCGTGGTGAGCGCTTCGAGCTGGAGCTGGCGCCAGCCCCGGAGGCCGCCCCATGAATCCCGCGATCATGGTCCGCGCCGCGACAACGGCCGACATTCCGTTCCTGGTCGAATGCAACGCCGCCATGGCCCTCGAAACCGAGCACAAGACCCTCGACCGCGGCCTACTCGAGCGTGGCACGCGCGCCGTGTTCGAGGAACCGAGGCGCGGCTTTTATCGCGTCGCCGAACGCGCCGGCGAAGCGATCGGCAGCCTGATGGTGACTTACGAATGGAGCGACTGGCGCAACGGCGACTGGTGGTGGATCCAGAGCGTGTACGTGACCCCGCCAGCACGGCGCAGCGGCGTGTTCAGCGCGCTCTATGCCGACGTCGAGCAGCAGGCGCGCGCGGCGCCGGGCGTCGTCGGCCTGCGCCTTTACGTCGAAAACGAGAACACGGTTGCGCTGGCGACCTATGCAGCACTTGGCATGAGTGATGCCGGTTATCGGCTGCTGCAGGCCGGCTTTATCGCCTTTGACAGTTGAGGTCACGCCGCGCCGGTGCTGACGACCGTCACCGGAATGCCAGCCCAGTCGAATGCCCGTGTTGGTGGCGGCGGTCCGCTCAGTGTGCGGCCGTGCGCTCCCGCAAGGACAGCCCATGCGCGCCGAGAATCGCGCGGAACTGGGCGAGCCGGCCCCGATCGGTCGCGTCGGAATACACGTCGCCGGCCTCGTAGTGCAGGGTGCTGCCATCCTCCAGCGTCGCCGTCTGCGCTTGGTCCGGTTCGAGCAGGGCTGCTTCGATCATTTGCCACAACCCGCCAAGTCCCGCGTGTTCATACTGGGCGCAGGCCAGCGCGCACAGATCGAGCGTGGTCAGATGCCGGGCATGCGCGGTCTTGATGCCGAATGCCTCGCCCAGCGCGAGGGCGAGCTCGGCACCGATCAGGCCCTGTTCGAGCAGCTCGCGCTCGAGCCGGGGTGCGACCTCTTCGAGTGCTGCGGTCGGACCCGAGAGCAGCCAAGGCAGGACCAGCATCGGACTGCCGAGCAACGCCCTGTCCGGTTCAAGGTCTGCCGTCGGCAGCCGCCCTTCATGCGCACCCAGGGCAATGACATGCGCGCCTTGCGGACTTCGTGGAAGCCGATCGAGCGCTTCGGCCAGGGCCGCATGCAGGGGCCAGCCCGGCCGCAGCAACTGGGCCTGGTCGTATAGCGCACCGACGAAAACGAAGTCCAGCGAACGGATCGCCGGGATATGCCGGGCCAGGTCGTGCGCCAGCGCATCGGCGAGGATGCTGGCCGTGCCGCGTTCCAGTGCGAGCACCGGAGGCACGCCGGGCGCTTCGCATTCCACGGCAACGAGAGCAAGAAGATTCAGGATACGACTCGGCGCTGGCGGGGACGGGAATCGGAGGCGCGCAGTGTAACATTGCGCAAGGCCTGTTCCCGACCGCACTGGCCCCCGGAAATGGCCGTCTCCCGACCCTGGACGCACTGCATGTGATCGATCTGCTGAAACGCAATGGCGCGGACCTGATCAACCTGTTTGTGCTGCCGATCCTCATTGCCCTGTTGCCGTGGCGGATCGGTTTCGCCGTGCTCCGGTTCATGGCGAGGCATGATCGTAGCCACAACGCCGCGATCGAGCAGGCGTGGCTGGCCGCCGCTCCACACTGCCCCGGGGAAGACGCGGCAAACTGGAAATGGCGGTTTCGATTGCTGCGCTTGCTCGAACGCGTCGATACCTGGCTGGTCTTCCTGCGTTCCTCGCGCTGGTGGGCGCGGCATATCGACCGTGACGGCGAGTGGCCGCGCGAGCGGGGCCCGTTCGTCATGCTCACCTATCACTGGGGCGGTGGCCAATGGATCTGGCGGCAATTGCAGGAGCAGGGCATGCCGGCCCATTTCATCGCCCGGCGCGCGCATGCCAATGATCTCGGTGCCGGTCGGGTTGCCCTCTGGTATGCCCGTGTCCGCGAATGGGGAATCACGCGCCATGGCAATCGGGACATCATATTCACTGGCGGCAGCCGTCGTCGCATCGACGAAGTGATGGGCGCTGGCGGCAGCGTGGTCGGCATGATGGATCTGCCGCCCGCTGCCCACCAGAAGACCATCGAACAGCCCCTGCTCGACGGCGTCGTGCGGATTCCCCTGGGCCTGGCGAACCTGGCGGCCGAGGTCGCCGCGAGCGTATTGCTGTTTCATTGTTCGTTCGATATCGGCACTGGCCGACGCAAGCTGAAGTTGCTCACGCTGCCTGCCGGATGCCCGGCCGAGGAGATCGGCAGACAATACCTCGCGGAGCTGGATCGCTGCCTTCGACGCGAATCTGCGTTCTGGCAACTATGGCCGACCGCGCCGCTGATGTTCGTCGCGATGCCATCGCGATCGGTCAGTGGGGGGCCGCCCGCGGGGCCCGCCTGATTCTCGAATTCAGTCGAGATGCAGCCCTTTGTAGAGCGTGCTATGCGGTGGTCGCACCGCGGCACCGGCTTCGGCTTGCGCCGTGTAGTAGTAGAGCGCAATCGACTGGCGGTGGACCGTGGCGGATTTCCAGTGGTTCGGATGACCATGGAAACTGTCCGAGCGCGTAGAAAAGATCACGGCGCGGTTGAACAGCGGCTCGACGATTCGCTGGCAAGCCTTGGCCTGGCGATCCCACAGCTCAAGTTCGCCACCGAGGGCGCTGGTCCAGTCCGGGGTCAGGTAGATCAGAACATTCAAACGTCGATGTGCCTGCAAGCGTTCGTGCCAGTTGAAATCGGCGTGGATGCCGAGATGTCCGCCTTGGCGGGTCAGGTGGATTCCGCCGCCGACCATGTGCGGATCGGGTAGCAGATGGCCGATGCCGGTCAGCTTCTCGAGAAAGTCGACGAAGGGGCCGGAATTCAGATCGTGTAGCGCCGAACGCAAGGCCTGCGGGAAACGCTGCTCGTGCGAGCAACCCATTTTGACTTCGAAATGCTCGGCGCCAAAATAGTCCCAGCCGATGTCATCCTCGGGTCGAGGGAAACAAGTGCTGAGTTCCTTCGCGCACTCCGGCCGCAGGAAATCATCGATTACCGCATGAGGGTAGGGTGTCGCCGATCGGTACGTGTCCGCCTGCATGGCCGATAGCTGCTGCAGGCGGACGGGGTCAAATACGTAAGACATGCAATGCGGCACCGACGGCGTAGGCGTTGCATAATAGCAGCGGATTCCAGGCAACCCCAGGTGAGGTTCGACGTGACTGCGATCAAGCGTGTCGGTGTGATCGGTGGCGTGCGCATTCCGTTCTGTCGCAACAATACCGCCTATGCCGACATCGGCAACTTCGGCATGTCGGTCAAGACCCTGGGTGCACTCGTCGAACGCTACGGGCTGCATGGCGTCGAACTCGGCGAAGTCGCTTTCGGTGCGGTCATCAAGCATGCGTCGGAGTGGAATCTCGCCCGCGAGGCGACGCTCTCCTCGGGCCTCGCGCCGACCACGCCGGGCATCACCACGGCGCGCGCCTGCGGCACCGGGCTCGACAACGCGATCCTGATCGCCAACAAGATCGCCTGCGGCCAGATCGAGGCCGGCATCGGCGGCGGTAGCGATACCACCAGCGACGTGCCGATCGTCTACGGCCGCGCCCTGCAGCAGCGCCTGCTCGCGGTCAACCGGGCCAGGAAGCCGGTCGACAAGGTCAAGGCCGCGCTCAAGGGTTTTTCCTTCGGTGAGCTGGCGCCTTCATTCCCCGGCGTGGCCGAGCCGCGCACCGGCAAGTCGATGGGCGACCACTGCGAGCTGATGGCGCGCGAATGGAAGATCTCGCGTGAGGACCAGGACAAGCTGGCCTGGGAAAGCCACCAGAAAGCGGCCGCTGCCTACGAGCGCGGATTCTTCAAGGACCTCGTCGTGCCGTTCCGCGGCCTCGACCGCGACAACATCCTGCGTCCCGACACGACCCTCGAGAAACTGGCCAGCCTGAAACCGGCCTTTGACCGCACCTCGGGCCACGGCACCCTGACCGCGGGCAACTCGACGCCGCTCAGCGATGGCGCCTCGGCGGTACTGCTCGGCAGCGAGGCATGGGCCAGGGAGCGTGGCCTGCAGATCCAGGCCTGGATCACCCATTCCGAAGTGGCCGCGGTCGACTTCGTGCATGGCGAGGGCCTGCTGATGGCGCCCACCGTGGCGGTGCCGCGCATGCTCGATGCCGCCGGCATCAGCCTGCAGGATTTCGATTTCTACGAAATCCACGAGGCGTTCGCGGCGCAGGTCCTGTGCACGTTGCGGGCCTGGGAGTCCGAGGACTACTGCAAGAACCGTCTCGGCCGCAAGAAGGCACTCGGATCGATCGATCCGGCCAAGATGAACGTCAATGGCTCCAGCCTCGCGCTCGGCCATCCGTTCGCCGCCACCGGTGCGCGCATCGTCGCCACGCTGGCCAAGCTGCTCGAGCAAAAGGGTTCCGGACGTGGACTCATTTCGATCTGCACCGCCGGCGGCATGGGCGTGACCGCGATACTGGAGCGCTGAAAAAGTACGGTTGCCGGAGCGCGTCCGCAGCGGGCGGCAACCCAGGGAAGCAACAACAGGGGGAGGGGAACATGGAAAACCGCAAGCATGCCTTGGTCCTGACCGGCGAGTTGCTGCCGGGATTCGAGGCCGCTGGCACCTGGCCCGAGATCGCGAAGTATTTCCGCATCGACGATGCGCGCCTGAAATCCGACGTGCTTGCGCGCGTGCCCATGACGATCAAGGAATCCGATGACCTCGGCGATCTCGAGAAGCGCCGGGCGTCACTGACCGGACTCGGCGCGGCCAGCGAGATCCACGTGCTCGGCGGGAAGAGTTGTTTCGCGCTGGTCGACAACGTGCCGCGCGGACCGCTGCCGCGCAGCTACATCGAGCAGCGCGTGCGCAGTGGCGCCTGGCCGGCCAATACCCGGGTCGCCGCGGTCGGCAGCACCGACTGGCGCCCGCTGGACGCCGAACCCGTGTCAGCCGCCACGCCGATACCCGCACCTGCGGCCATGCCCGGTCCGGCCCAGGACGATGCGATGGATGAAGCCGATACGGTCGCGGCGAAGATCGCGCGCGTCGCCGACAGCGTCGCCGGCCGCCTCAATGTGCCACGGGTGTTGCCGGCCGGAGCGGCGATCCATGCCGGATTCTGGCGCCGCTGCGCGGCCTACCTGATCGACGGCCTGATCCTGTTCGTGCCGGGTCTGGTCCTGATGCTGATCCCGATCCTCGGCATCATCCTCTACTTCGTCGGTCGCTGGCTCTACTTCGCGATGATGGAGAGCTCCGAGTCGCAGGCCACGCTCGGCAAGCGCGCAATGGGCCTGATCGTCACCGACGGCAAGGGCCAGCGGTTGGGCTTCGGCCAGGCCAGCGGCCGCTATTTTGCCGGCGCGGTCTCCTACGTCACGTTCTATATCGGCTATGCGCTGGCCGGCTGGACCCAGCGCAAGCAGGCCCTGCATGACCTGATTGCCGATACCTGCGTGGTCTTCGACACGGTCAGGCCCGGCGAGGAACTGCCGACCGTGCGGCCGCCGATGCCGTGGTATGGCTGGGCCGCCAATTGCCTGCTGCTGGCGATCTTCCCGATCGCGATCCTGGCTGCGATCGCCATTCCGGCCTACAACGACTATCTGGTTCGCGCCAAGACGGCCACGGCGATGATCGAGATCCCCTCGGCCAAGGCCGAGGTCATCGCGGCACTCGCTGCGGGCGGCGGTTGTCCCGGTGAAGTGCGCGAGAGCAGCGATGCGATGGTCGAATCGATCAGTTTTTCCGGGACGGCGCCGAACTGCGTGATCACCCTGACCTTCGCCAGCGACAGCGATGTGCCGGCCAGCGTGCGCGCCCAGGCGGTGGAGCTGGCCTACGCCGAGGACGGCACCTGGACCTGCTCGTCGCCGATCGCCTCCAAGTACCTGCCAGCCGAATGCCGCTGACCGGCGCGAACACATCCGCCAGCGAGTCGCGGCGCGTGCATATCCGCAGGCTGGCGGCGATACTGGGCAAACTGCCGGGCAGCGAGCGCACTCGCCGCCCTTGACCACGAACTGACTTCAAACGGGGAAGGGAACGATGGAACCCATCAAGCATGCCTTGGTCCTGACCGGGGACGTATTGCCGGGATTCGACGCGGCCAAAGTCTGGCCGGCGCTGGCGGCGTATTTCCGCATGGAGCCCGAGCGGCTCAAGGCGGAACTGCTGTCCAGGGCGCCGATTTCGATCAAGGAAAGCGATGACCTGACCAAGCTGCGCAACCTGCAGGACGGCGCTTCCGCCATCGGCGCGGTGACCGATCTGCAATCCATGGGCGGTGGCGAGAACGTCTTCGTGCTCGTCGACGGCACGCCGCGCGGCCCGGTGCCGCACGCCTACGTCGAAGGGCGTGTGCGCAGCGGCGCCTGGCCCTCGAGCATCAGCGTCGCCGTGGTCGGCAGCTCGGACTGGCGCCCGTTCCTGGTGCCGGCTACGCCAGCTACCGAGGTCGACCAGCAGGCCACCGTCGCCTTCAATACCCTGAGCCCGGAAATGGCACCGGCGCGATCGGCGCCCACCCCGGCCGCCGCGCCGGAAATGCGCATGTCCGCCGCCGCACCCGCAGCCACCCCGGCGGCCCCCGCCGGTCCGCCGATGGCGGCCGGCGCGATGCTGCCCGAGGGCGGCATCGTGCATGCCGGCTTCTGGAGGCGCTTCGCCGCGTACAGCCTCGATTCGCTCATCCTCACGATTCCGTTCCTGCTCGTGTTCGGTCTGCTCGCCTACCTGAGCTTCCGCGCCGCAATGTCGGGTGAGGGCCCGGGCGGCCTGATCCTGCTGTTCTATTTCCTCGCCTATGTCGGCGCCATTGTCGGCTCCTGGCTGTATTTCGCGAAATTCGAGAGCGGCGCGAACCAGGCCACCCCGGGCAAGCGGATCATGGGGATCAAGGTCACCAACACCAGCGGCGAGCGCATCACCTTCGGCCGCGCCACCGGTCGCTTCTTCGGCAAGATCGTCACCGGAATCATTCCGTTCGGCATCGGCTGGATGCTGGCCGGCTGGACCGGGCGCAAGCAGGCCCTGCACGACATGATGGCCACCACCTGCGTCGTCTTCCGCGGAGTCGAGCCGGGCCGGCCGATGCCGACCGTGCGCCCGAAGATGCCGTGGTACGGCTGGGTGCTCAACTCGCTGCCCATCCTCGCGGCCCTCATCATGTTCGCAAGCTGGGGCTACATCATGAGCCAGTTGATCGGCATGGGATCGCGGGGCGTGGACATGTCCGACACCCAGATGCCCGACATGGGCTCGTCCGATACCTCGACCATGTCCAGCAGCAGCTCGGGCGTCGACGAGGCGGAACGCGAGGCCGTGCGCGCCGGCCTGACCTCGGTGTTCATGGATGCGACCGCGGCGCAGACCGAAGTCGCGGCCATCGCCGACGGTGGCAGCGACTGCCCGGCCGAAGACCGGACATCGAACAACACCTGGATCGAGTCGATCCAGCTCGGCGGCATCTCGCCCGAGTGCACCGTCACCGTGCGCCTGTCGTCCTCGTCCGACATTCCGTTCGCGGCGCGCATCGAGCGCATCGAGTGGACCTACCAGGGGGGCGGCAACTGGCGCTGCGAATCGAGCATGGCCGCCGACCTGCTGCCGTTCAGCTGCAACTGACCGCGCCAGGGCTGACCGCGCCACGGCGCAAGCGAAAAAGGCAGCCCTCGGGCTGCCTTTTTCATGGTCGCGGAAGAACTCGGGTCGACGCGATCAGCGCGTCCTGAACAGGGTCGGTGCCCACGTGCTGCCGCTGCCGTAGCCCTCGCGGCGACGGCTACGCATGGCTTCATGCGCTTCCAGGCGACGCGTTTCCAGCCAGTCCACACGCTGCGTCTTCAGGCTGACCGGGTCCACGCCGCGACGGGCCGCTTCCTGGTTGCGATAGAGCACGAAATCGCCGTAGGAATCGATCTCGGGCTTCAGCTCGCGCACGCACAGCTCGATCATGATGGCGTCGTCGAGGAACCCGATTACCGGCACGTTGTCCGGGATGATGTCCTGCGGATCGGCGAAGTAGGCCAGGCAGGAAAGGACCCGCTTGCGGTCTTCCTCGGGCAGGCCGTAGCCCTCGTCGACCACCAGCTGCAGCATCTGGTCGAGCTTGTCGAGGCGGTCCTTGATGAAATCGGGAATCTTGGTCGTCGGCACGTCGACCAGCAGTTTCGATGCCGCATCGACGATCTGCTGCGCGCTGAGGCCGGCCGCCTTGACCTGGGCACGCTGCATGGCCTCGATAAAGTGGTCGAGGTCGTCGTCGCCGAGTTGAATCGTGATGTCCAGGGACATGGGTGCCACTCCGGGGAAAATACCAGCGCTGAGACTAGACGGCGCATTGGGGCGCGTCAATCGGCGCGCGGGGCGGAAGCGGCCCGGAGTGCTGTCGTTGCCTACAAAATGCCCACCGCGCTGGCGCCGAAGGCGGTGACGATGCGCGTATAGATGGTCTTCAGTGGCAGGTCGACCTCGGGGAAGTCGCCGACGGCCGTGTAGCAGTCGTAAAAATGCGGGTCGTCCTGCGGCAGCGGCGCGCAGTCCGGATTGAGCTCGTAACTGGTGGCGTAGCGGAACGGCCAGAAGTCGAACAGCGGCAGCGCGGCCGAGAAATCGGCGATCGCGTTGTTGATGCGGTGGAGCAGGTTGGTGCGCGGGCGCTTGGCGATGGTCCAGGAGTTCTGCGGTTCGATGTCGCGCAGGATCGCCGAACCGACCGCCTCGGCCACGGCCTTGTCGTCGATGATGAAGCCCGACTCGGTGTTGTAGTTGTCGGAACGCGGATCGAAGTTGTGCGATCCGATCATGGTCAGGCGATCGTCGATCACGATCGACTTGGCATGCATGCCGACGCGCACGCCATTGGAGGTCAGGGGTGCCTTGCCGTAGCGCTGGTAACCGTCGCCGTTGCCGTCGCCACCGAGCAATGCATAGTCGGCGAACAGGGCCTCGGCATCGCCCGGGAACGGCTTGAATTCGTAGATGCGGAAGCCGAGCTTGAGGTAGCGCTTCTTCCACTTGTGTGACAGGGCGTAGACATAGAAGGCGTCGGTTGCGGCCAGCGAGTTGGTCGATACGATGATGTCGGGTGAATCCTCGCGGTCGCGCAGCTGGCGAAAGACGCGCCGAGCCGGCTTGCTGATGACGAGGTAGGGCGTCTGCAGGATGATCCGCCCCTGCGCCGCGGCGATCAGGCCGGAAATTCGCTCGCTGAGCTGCTGGTTGCTGTCGGAACCCCGCTCCTGCTTGTTCGGTTGATCGGAGAAGTAGTCGACATGGCCGACCGGCAATGCCTGGTCGATGAAGCGGCGTTCGATCTCGGCCAGGTTGCCTGCATGCGCGCGCAGGGCGCCGACCCGCATCGGATCGACTGCGCGCTCGGCCTCGGGCAGGGGCAGCGCGTCGCCGGCTTCCGCGACCAGGCGCCGGTTGACATCGTTCAGCCGGGTCAGCGGCGCGGCCCGCTTGTAGTTCCAGAAGGTATCGAACGACGCCTGCATTTCCTGCCCCGCATCAGGGCCGGTGACGAGCACGTCGCGATCGCGGTAATCGAACTCGTGGTCCCAGTCGAAGTAGCGATTTTCGTAGTTGCGCCCGCCGGCGATGCCGAATTCGCCGTCGACCAGGAACAACTTGTTGTGCATGCGCTGGTTGAAGCGCGTAAAACAGCAGACGATGCTGACCGCGAATTCGAGCGGCTGGGTCACGGCCTTGTGGAAGGTCGGATTGTAGATGCGCACTTCGAAGTTGCGGTGGATGACGGCGAGCCGGGCCAGCAGCTCGGTGTCCTCGAGCGAAAACAGCTGGTCCGCCAGAACGCGCACGCGCACACCGCGCCGCGCTGCGGCCAGCAGCTCGTCGAGAATCAATCGCCCGGCATCGTCGTTGACCCAGATGAAGGTCTGGATGTCGATGCTGTGTCGCGCCGCGCGAATCAGGTGCACGCGCAGCAACAAGGAGTCCTCGCCCTGTTCGAGCACGTTGACATAGTGCAGCGGTCGCTCGGGGGTGCTGCCCGAGCGCGATGCTTCGGCCAGGCGTCGAAAGGGCGATTCGATCGCGCAGTGGTCGCTGCGCGCGCAGGTCAGGGCCTGCGGCTGTGCGCTCGCGACGATGCGGTCGGCCTGGCGCGCGAGCTGGCGATTGACGCCGCAGCCGGACAGCAGGATCGCGCACAGCGCCAGCAAGAGCCGACGCCCAGCTGGACTGCGCGGACTCATTGCGGCGGGCGCGTCATCGGTTCAGGGGCGCGCGCGGCGGGCGCCACGATACGGACACTGAAACTCAGCTCGACCTTGTCCGACAGCGAGGCGCGCCGGGTGGTCATGCCGAATTCGCTGCGCCGGACCGTGCCGTCGGCCATCACGTCGCAGTCGATCGCAGGGCGGTCGCAGGTCGAGGGCTGAACCTGGAACAGCACCGACTGCTCGATGCCGCGCATGGTCAGCACGCCCGGCAGATCGCCACCGCCATGCAGGCGGGAGATCGGAAAGGAATCGGAGTGGAATCGGATTTCGGGATACCGCTCGACATCGAAGAACTCGGCTGACTTGACCCAGTTTTCGTAGGCGCTGCGACGCATCGTGACGCCGTCGGCATCGATCCTTGCATCGACGCGGGCCTGGCTGCTGAAGTGATCGACCACGACTTCGCCGCGCAACCCGCCGAACTGGCCGTCGACCGGAATCATCCAGAACACCTTGACGCTGAACTGTGCGCTGGAGCGCTTGCTGTCGAATTGCAGGGTTTCCATGCGCGGCGGTTCGGCGCCGGGCGCTGTCGTCGCCAACGTCATCATCGCGATCAGACAGCCCGGCAAGAACAGTGCCGCCACCATGGTCCGGCCGATCAGGGCCACCAGAAATGACGAAGGCTGGCGGCGCCGGGTTCGATTGCAGCGTCGCCATCGAGATGCATCCAGGCAATGGCCCCGGGCGGCATGCCGCGGCCGTGATCGGAAGCGCCGTCGGTGAGCAGGGCGACCAGGGTTTCCAGTCCCGGATTGTGGCCGACCAGCAGCACGCAGTCGGCACTGTCTTGTTCTTCGAGGACCTGGATCAGCGCTGCCGGCGTGGCTTCATAGATGCGCGCATCGACCTGCGAGTCGACATCGTCGCCGAATTCGGCCAGTACGCGCGACGCGGTTTCTCGGGTCCGCGTCGATGGCGAGAACAGCACCACGTCGGGTTCCGCGCCGTGCGCCTTGAGCCAGGCCGCAGCCATTTCGGCTTCACGAACCCCGCCACCGGTCAATGGCCGCGATTCGTCGGTCTGCCCGTCGGCCGGGGGCTCCGCGTGGGCGTGTCGCAACAGGATGATCTGACGAACCGACATGGCGACTCCTTGGCTGGAACCTGCATCATGCCGCAACGCCGCCGGATTTCCCAAGCCGCGACGTTCAGCCCTGCTTCTTCAGCCAGCGCAGGAGCTTCTCCCAGTCTTCCTGGTGCGAGCGCACGATCTCGGAGTGGTAGTCGAAAATGCTCTTGCCGAGGCCATTCAGCAACGAATAGGCCTGGGTGTCGCGCAGCTGGGCAACGAGCGGAAAGGGGAATCCCTTGATCTCGCCGAGAGCCATCTGGGTTGCATTGGTCCACGGCCGGGTCCGGTTGGCGACCAGACCGACGGCGACCTTGCCCTTCTTGATGCGCGGAAGTGCGGCCAGATCGGCGAGGAAAGGCGCGCTGGCCTCGAGGTCGATCACCGACGGCAGCACAGGAACGACGATCGCATCGATATCGTCGAGGAATTCAGCGATCTCGCTGGCCCGGATGCCGGCTCCGGAATCGATGATGACGCGCTCGGCGTCATCCGGGATGCGCTGTTGCCAGCCCTTGCGGGTGGCGTCGATCGGCAGCACGGCCGATTCGAGGGTGGCGCGCTTCTCGCACCAGCGGCTGCTCGAGGCCTGCCGGTCGGCATCGGCGAGAACGGTCGCCTTGCCCTTGAGCGCGGAATGCGCCGCCAGGTTCGAGGCAATCGTGGACTTGCCACAGCCACCCTTGGAACTCGCCACCAGGACTTTCAGCATCACGGCCTCCGTCGGTCAGCACAGCGCGACAAAGGGTACTACAGGCCGGGCGGGGGTGTCGGATCAGCCGCCGATGCCGGGCATCCGCGCCTGCTGCCCGGCCTGCCAGTCGTCCGGAGGCGAAGGCGCGATGCCGCGTCTCGCCAAAAGGCGTCGGACCGCCTCGATCTCGCTGTGGGTATCGCGCAGGTCGGCTTCGAAGCGCTGGATGGCGGCGAGGTCGTCCGCCACCGAGTCCAGCGCCTTGGCGCCCTGGATATCCAGCCAGTCCAGCTCGCGTCGGGCTCCCAGGTATTCAGCATCGTCGCTACCGGCAACATGCAGCAGTTCGATACCGACGCGACGATTGGCCAGGGTATTCGCCTTGCTGGAGACCAGGCGACCGACCGAAAGGCACGCGTCGCGCCGTCGCGTTGATATCGATTGAATGTCCGGAGGGCACGCATCAAGCAGGTGCTGCCGAAGGTGCATTTTCGGATTCCACATCAGGGCTTCGGCGGCAAGCAGGGCGATCGCCTCGTCGGAGACCGCGGCCGCAGGAAGGTCCTGGCGTGGAAAGGGCTCAGCCCTCAGCACCGGTAGCCACTCGAAAACCAGGTCGATCGAGTAGTCCTCGTAGCGCTTCGTGGACGCGATCTTCTCGAGCATCGCGCTGATATCGTCGTCCTTCTTCGACTGCCAGGCGACCGCGAGCGGAACCAGCCATGAAACACCGTTGTCGGAATCGATCTCGAGCAGCCGGGTGGCCGCATCGGACACGCCTGCCGGCAACGGACGCTCGACGGCGAGCAGGGTGACTTCACCGAGTTCCATGGCGACGTGCCACTGCACGACTACGTCGGTGGGCGCCCGCTGCATGGCCAGCAAGGCCAGCTCCGCCTGGCTCGAGGCGTTCGTGGCGAGGTCGCTGCCGAGCTTGTCGCGAAGGGTCGAGGCCAGGATCAGTGCGCGCGGGGTGTTGCGGGCCACCAGCGCCTCGAACACACGGCCCAGATACTGCTGCAGCGGAACGGCCACGCTCGGCTTGGCCGGCACCGGGCCCTCCGCCAACGCGAGCGCGCCGGAGCAGGTCATGACCACGAAGGAGAAGGCGGTGAGGAGGCACCTGATCACAGCGGAGCCTGGCACCGGCGAGCCGCACGGATCGGCGTTTGAGGATCCTGACGCGCGGCCTGGGCCAGTCAGGGCCGTCCGCCGCGCGGCCGCGCCATCGCGCCTCCGGTTCGGCTCAGCGGCCAAGCGACGAATCCCGCAATGCGACGCTTTCTGTCGACAGCGGTTTCCAGTCCGCCGGTGGCTTCATAGGCAGTCCCGCCCGCCTGAACAGACGTCCGATTACTGCGGGTTCGCTGCGCGTTTCGCGCCAATCGGCGGCGAATTGCCGGTACGCCGCCTCATCGGTCTGCAGGAACTCGAAGGCGGAGACATAAGTTTGCTGTAGGTAGTCGAACGTCCGCCTCGCCGTCTCCCGATCCGGCGCGTCGGCCTTCTCGAGGATCGACGTTCCTATGGCCATCGAGGCCTGCTCTGTGGAATGGTCGACCATGAGCCGGCCGGCAGCGATGCAGGCCTTGCGACGTTCGCCACCGAGTGGCGCATTACCGGGCGAGCAGGCTCGCAGCAGCGACTGGAGCGCGGGCATGGCAACCGCCGCGGCGCTGGCGATGCCGCGGATCAATGGCTGTTCGTCGATCTGGAAGCCCGCCGGGTTGCCGGTCGGCGGCGGCGCCGGATGGGCCTCATGGATCGCCTCCCATGCCAGCGCCACATCGGCGAAATGGGTATCGAAACGCGCGGCGGCACCGATTCGTCGAAGCGCCTCGGTCACGCCGTCGGCGTCGTTGGCGTTTGCGGACGCTTGCAAGTCAAACATCCAGGCCGCGCCGTTGCCGGGCTCGAGCCGCAACAGGGCCCGGGCTGCGGGCGAAAGCGTGGCGTCCGCTGGCGCCAGCAGCGCGGCAAGCCATTGCACGAGCACGTCATCCGGCGCGCGCCGCGCCGCTTCGGCGAGCAGATCGGCCTGCGACCGTGCCGGCGCCGAGGTCGCATTGCCGGCCAAGGGCATCAGTGTGGAAGCCAAAGCCATGCTGCGCGGATCAGCCTTCGCCAGTTCGTCCACGAGTTCGGCGTTGAACCTCTGGCTGGCACTTGTAGTCGCATCGGGCCCGACGCGGGGGCTGGTTGCAGCCAGCGCGGCGCCAGCGCCGAGTGTCGTCGTAAGGATGCAGGCAAACCATGAAGCACGAGAAACCATCAGGCCATCACCCCCCTGGCGCAATGCGCCGTCTGCTGGCGATTGGCGTACCCGCAGGCCGCTCGCCGAAACCTGCGGCGCGCGAACCGCAGCGCCGCACCATGGTGCCTCATTATACACGTTGGGCATTTTCCTCCTGTTGCGCGTGCGGCGCTCCGTCCTGCGGAGTCCTGGCCAGCACGGCTTCACAACTGAATGGACCGGCATTTCATCGCGGACGGGGATTGCATCGGCGGTGAATCGTCTCAATCCTTGCCTGTGGCGGCCCGTCGGTCGCCGTAGGTCTGCGCGCCCTGTCGAGGAGCCCCGGAACCCGTGACCCTTAGCGAACAATGGAAGCACTTCACCGGCGTGCCGAGCGGCCGCCGCTTCATCACGCGCTATCGCGCCCGGCGCGGGCAACAGGGCAGCCTGCTGCGCAAGAGCCTGATCGTCAGCGCAGGCCTCCTGCTCATGCTGGCCGGCGTGGCGATGCTGGTGTTGCCGGGTCCCGGCATGGTCGCGATCGTGGTCGGCGCGGTCTTCATTGCCGAAGAGTCGCGTATCGCGGCCCACATCCTCGATCGGATCGACCGTTGGGGCACGCGGATCTACACGCGTTGGCGGGCGCGACGTGCCGCGCGATCAGGCGACTAGGAGCCTGTCGGATTTGAGCGGCCGAGGCGAAATTCGGCTGAGAGAGGACAGATTTTCGACGATTCGCAGGCCCATAGCGGTTCCATGGGCCAGGAAGCGGCGGAAACATGGACCGCGCAGACGGATTTGCAGCCCGATCGATTCAAGTCCGACAGGCTCCTGGGAAAGCTGAACAAGGCTAGCCGCCGCCCAAACTCGGTGGCCTGATGCTTCGACCGTTCAGGCGCCGAACAGGGCCTGCTGCACGCCGGTTTCCTCGGCATCACGGAAATTGCTGATGCCGACACCGACCAGCCGGTAGCGCGTCGTCTCGGGCAGGTCCACGCGTTCGCGCAGGGCCAGCGCGAGCGCGGCCAGGGCCTCGGCCGAATCGGGCATGCGCGGCGGGCTCAGGCTGCGGGTCAGGATGCGGAACTCGCGGGTCTTGAGCTTGAGCACGACGGTATGGCCGATGCGCTCGACCTTGCGCGTGGCCGCCCAGACCTTGCCGGCAAGCTCGCGAATGGCCGGCTCGAGCGCGGCCAGTGGCAGGTCCTCGGCAAACGTGTCTTCCGCGGAGATCGATTGCACCGGACGGTCCGGCGTGACCGGATTCTCGTCGATGCCAAGGCTCAGCTCGTACAGGCGGCGACCGTAGCGACCGAAGCGGGTCTCCAGCTCATGCACATCGCGCTGGCGCAGCTCGCCGACCGTGCGGATGCCGAGCGCGGCCAGCCGTGCGTCCATGACCTTGCCGACGCCATGGATGCGGCCGACCGGCAACGGCGTCAGGAAGGCCTCGACCGCATCGGGCTTGATCACAAACAGGCCGTCGGGCTTGTTCCAGTCCGAGGCGATCTTGGCCAGGAACTTGTTCGGTGCGACCCCGGCCGATGCGGTCAGGGCGGTCTCCTCGCGGATCTGGGCGCGTATCGCCTTGGCCACGGCAGTTGCGGACGGCAGTCGCCCATGGTTCTCGGTGACATCGAGATAGGCTTCGTCGAGCGACAGCGGTTCGACCCGTTCGGTATGACGCAGGAAGATCTCGCGCACCTGGCGCGAGACCGCGCGATAGCGGGTGAAATCCGGGGGCACGAACACCGCATCGGGACAAAGCCGCTCGGCGCGCACGGCCGGCATGGCCGAGCGCACGCCGTAGGTACGTGCTTCATAGGAAGCCGCGCAGACCACCGAGCGCGCACCGCGCCAGGCGACGACCACGGGCCGGCCGCGCAGCGAAGGATCATCACGCTGCTCGACCGAGGCGTAGAAGGCGTCCATGTCGACGTGGATGATTTTGCGCATGAAGCCGGGATTCGGGATTCGGGATGACCAGCCTTCGGCTGTTGAAAGACGGGATTTGTCGGAGCGGCATTCCGGCGCCGGGCGGACGTTCGCACATTATCGATCGCGCAGCATGGCATGAGAGCAAAAGCTTGCGCGCGCTATGGCAATTTTCCTACATGCAGGTGCGGCGATCTCCTCTGGCTGCGGCCGCGATGCGCACGGATCATGCGGCGAACGTACAGGAGAACGGTATCGTGTGTGCAATCAGGGAATCGGCAATACCGTTGGCGCTGCTGGTCGTTCTTGGGCTTGTGCTCGCCGATGGGGTGCATGCGCAAACCGTGTTCAAGTGCATCGATCACCAGAGCCGTGTCGCATTCCAGGAAACACCCTGTGCCGCGGGCGAGGCCGAAACGGTCGTGCAGATCGCGGCGCCACCGCGCGCGCAGCCTTCTCCCGAGTACTATCGCGCGGAGTCGCGGACCGAATCCATGAACACGCGCCGCACGGCGCGTAGCTCGACCGTCATGTCATTCGAGTGTCGCACCGCCAGCGGTGCGCTGTTCTACCGGCACGCCGGTTGCCCGGCCGTGATCGGCCGCGAGAACCCCAAGGCGAACCTGCATGCGAGTCGTGGCGAAAAGGTCCGTGCGCGCCGCATTCCGCGGGCCGAAGCCTGCCATGGGCTGCGTTCGCCCGGTCGCAAGGGTCGTGAATACGACGACGTGACGCCGACCTACGACAAGAACCTCGGCCGCGATCCGTGCCGGCGCTACTGAGCGGCCGCGGTAAATCGCGCTATATTCCGGGGCTCGATTGATTGCCGGGTCTGTTGCCAATGCGCCATTTGCCGATGCTTCTCGTCTCCACCCTGATGCTGGCCGCCGCCGCTGGCTGCTCGAACAACGAGCAACCCGCCGCGCCGTCGGCCGATGCCATTGCCGCCGCCAAGGCCCAGCAGGAAGCCAAGGCCGAACAGCACTACGCCATGTACGAGCAGATGCTCAAGGCCGGCAATGCGGAACTGGCCCTGCCGCTTGGCGACGAGTTGCTCAAGCTCTATCCCGACAGCGCCGCCGCGGCGCGCATTCGTCCGGACATCGAAGCCTTGCGCGAAAAGGCCAACACCGAGGGCGAAGCGCGGCGCATGGCGCGCCTGTGGACCTACCAGACCTCGCCGATGGCCGGCGGCACACAGAGCACGGCCTCGACCTACAGCATCGATGCGCCGGGCTCGGCCGGCAACAAGGTCCGGCTGGTGTTCCGGCGGCATAGCGACTGGGGCCAGAGCGTGTTCCTGTATGGCGACGAGCCCGGTTTCACCTGCGCGAAGAAATGCCGGGTCAGCATGAAGTTCGACGACGAAGCAGGCGTGAGCATGGAGGGCAGCATTCCGCCGACCGGCGAGCCGGCCATCTTCATCGAGGAGGACAAGGCCTTCATCGCCCGCGTCGGCAAGGCGAAGAAGGTCGCCATCGACGTCACCGAGAAGGGCAAGCCAGCACGCACGCTGACCTTCGAGGTCGGCGGCTTCGACCCGGAAAAATTCCTGCCACTGCCGAAGAAGTAGGCAGGGCGTTGCGCAAATGCGGCAGAGCCGCACCGGACGGTGCGGCTCTGCCGTTACAGCCTGGCTGGTGCCGCGAGGCGGCGGCCAGTAATTGCACTCAGTGCAGGTTCTTCTGGAAGCGCTTGACCTCTTCGTCGGCCTTGTCCTTGGCCCAGCCATAGCGCTCCTGCAGCTTGCCCGACAGGTAATCCTGGTTGCCTTCGAGGCGATCGAGATCGTCGTCCGTGAGTTTGCCCCATTGGGCCTTCATCGAGCCCTTCAGCTGTTTCCACTTGCCCTGGATGATGTCCTGGTTCATGCGAGCACCTCATTGATTGTGGGGAGGGTTGCGGCGATGCCAGACGAAGCATTCAGGGGTGGTCATCGCCGCGGAAGTCACCCTACGCGGGGCGATGGGAAATTTCGCTTAGGACACAGTTACCAGGACGTTATCGGTTGGCGAAGGTTCAATAACATGAACGCGGCGTAGCGGCTTTCCGTTATGTGGGTGAAAGCATTATTTGGCCGCGGGCGAGGTCTTGGCGGAAGTCAGCTTTTCTGGTTGTTAGCCAGTCGGGATGAACGAGATGTGGCTGCCCGACTTTTCAGCGCGCGACCTACGTTGATCTGTTCAAGCACGTCTCCGAAGAATGAGCGCGGCAGCCCAGACCTCAGCTCGTTGAGCGTCACCCGATAGTTGCATACGCCTAGTCTCCGGCCACATCCGCAAGGGCAAGCCCGCTTGTTCGCAAGCCGCGGGCGCAATCGGAGAAGCATGATTGCCTCGATCACGTTGTGACGTCCGCTCAACCCCAAGATGCTCGCATAGTCCTCTTCGAGCCCAACGAGACCATGACTGAGTTCCGAAAACGGAAATCCCTGATTGCCTTGCTCGCGCCACGTTGCTGCATATAGGAAAGGCGCAATGCATTCCTCTGCAAAAAGCACCAGGCTCGGTGGATTGGCCAGCTTTCGACGTATGGCCCATGGCGATCCAAGGCACAATGTTCCGTCTGAATTGACATGGTTGTCGATCCCTTGAGGAATTCGTCCCCCCCTCTCATATACGGATGGTGCGAAGTTCGTTCGGAATAGCGGGATGTCTATTTGGATTCTGTAGCTATCCTCGATTTTCGGCCGTCCCGCCGGTTCCATCGAAAAGTCCAGTAGTCCGACGACACTGCACACATCTTTCTTTGTCGTTGGCTGTCTGCGCAGGAGAGGCCAAGCGTCCAACAGTTCGTCGATGTGTGCTTGAGTGAAGCGCACCTCTCACTGAGCCCAAGGCTTTGGGGGCGCCGAGGCAGTTTGGATAATGCGAGGCGAGGAGACCGAAACCGTCGACGCAAGACCCAGCGCGCGGCGCAAGTCGTCTGAAACCTTCACGTTGAGCCTATCTTCTACAATCTCGACGAGACGCGTTGTTTCGTCATCCAGCATTAAGCGGAAGTCTCTATTGGCTTGTTGAACCCAAAGGTGAAAGTTCTGCTTGAGCAAAAACCTTGCGCAGTCCTCTCGGAACCAGCGATCGGCGAAGTTTTCCTTTGGATTGACCGGATTGAGAATTTCATCGGTGTCTGACGCTCGAACTCGTTCAAGTTCGTCCAGGACGCGCTGCATTGATTGCGCGAGCGATTCGCCTTCGACGTATGCACGGCCAGCTATCGTCGTAAGAATGATTGATGCCGGCTTCGAATCGGGCTGGTCCATGAACATGACATCGCGGTGCCTCTTCAGAAGCTGAACTACTCTCTGAAGTGAATTCTTGCTGCGATAGACAGGGACGGGATCAACTTGAGCTTCTGCCAAAAGGCGCTTCTGCAGGCTCATCATTCTCGTTCGGAACCAAAGCAAGTAGCCACCGGGGTTGCTTGAGGGCCAAATTCGGCTCAGGAGCGCGTAGTTCGGATCTTCGATATCGGTGATCCATATGGCTCGACGAGCTGCCTGCTCTGCAACTGCAGATTCCAATCCATTTTGTGCCATCGCCTCGCTCAACTCGCGGCGGCGCAACTCATCAGCAGGGATGCCCGGCACGATGTCCATATGAAATCGCAGCTCGTCTTGGTACCCGAGCCGCCAGCAGCGGTTCTTTTCCTCCAGCTCCTTCTTGATCTGACGCGCTTCGCGGTAAGCCGCAAGCTCAATTCTGAGTAGCTCCTTGAGTTGCTGCTGGGTATGGCTGATGCGCGTAACGCCGCTCTTGAGTCGGCAGGTAAAGTCTAGGTCGTACTCCTCACCGTCGACAATGGGACGAATGGGTGTCCCGAGTGCGAAAGAGCCTTGAACGAAAACGTGGGGTTGGTAAGGCGCCAGAGAGGAATCCACTCGTCCAAGCCAACTCCCAATATCCTCGTAACGATTTTGAGCAAGCTGATAGGCCCGCTCCGGAAGGTCTATCTCCTGAAGAATGGCTTCGAGTCGCTGATTGGCACTGGTCGTCATGGGGTTTCCTTGCTCATTGCTCGATTGCGGTGGGCGATGGTTGGCGGGGTCCAAGCTCCATCATCTTGGCGAATGGATTTGAGCCCCCCTCGCGGTCATAAATCACGTATTGATGAGCGTGGTTGGTGGATAGCAACGCTCCAAACTCCAGGGCGATCGCAGCAGGAATTGCGGCAAACAAGTGCAGCGGGTCGGGAGTACTTGCCTCAAGCTGGCTCAGATGAGGCTGCAACGCGCGCCGGAATGAATCGATAGTCGCGCGATTCCGGATCAAGCCATATTCAGGCGTCGGTAAAGTGAAGCGCGCAATGCGTGCGCCAGGCAGCGCATCAAGAATGGCTGCGTCCGCTAGCGCAGCAGACAGCGCCAGTACAAGCGCAATCGGACCATCTCCTGGTGGCGGCCCGACATAGGTCCATTCGGGCGCCGGTGCCGCAGGGTCAATCCAGCGCAATGTGCCGCTGCGATCTCGCGAGAAGAGAAAGCGGTTGCTACGGTCACCAAGTTGTCGCCCAACCCGAATCAAAGTTGGGATATCCGCCAGTCCTACGACGGCCAGATTGAGGGGATCACCAAGTGCATTGGTGCGCTTCGTCAATCGATCTTGGAGACTTTTGTCTATGTCCTGTTCGATCGCGCGCCAGTAGACCTCATCGCGTCCATCAAGCCCTGGAGCCCGCAAGCGCAAGATCTGGATATCTTCGTCGGCCCATAGACTTTCCGAGAGCATGGCGTCAGCGAGATCCCTGGCGCGAACGATGTTCTCGGTAGCGAAATGTCCACCCAAAATGACCAAGCCGGATGCCCGTTGGGTTTCCCCGCGGCTGGCCGCGTGCCGAATCTGATCAATATGGTCACGGTGATGGCGTGAAAGGTCATGGGTGGGGTACCCATCCGCATCGAGATCCGTGCGAGCGTGGCAAGAGGGGCATAGGAGCATCAGGTTGTCCGGGTCGACCGTGTGGCGCTCTGCAGCACCCTCGTCATACCCCGCCGAAGCCCGTGGCCCTTGAGGGCTTGCCGGCAAGACGTGCGCGACTTCCGCCCAATTGAATGTTTTGCCGGTCCTAAAATCCCGGGTGACGTCTACTCCACACTGTTCGCAATGCCCGGCGGCACGCACCCAGACAAGCCGCCTGACGGGCTCCGGCGTCGAAAAGCGACCCGCCTGCTCATTGTTCCGTTTGGGTTTCTGACCGCCAGCCATTTCAACCTCTCTTTATCTGCATCATCGCCAATGATGCGATGGTATTGACATCAAGACGATGAGTCAAGCATTCTCTGCATCATGACAAATGATGCAACCACAATGAAGCTGGGTGATATAGCCGAGATTCGTTTGGGCTACCCGTTCCGCGGAGCAATACCGGAGGTCCTAGGCGGAAGCATTCGGGTCATCCAGATACGGGATGTAACGCGTGTCGGTCTCAACAACTGCGACGATTTTGTGGCGACCGAAGTGGAAGGTCGCAAGGAGCCCGATTGGGTCCTCGATCAAGACGTGCTCTTTGTTGCTCGAGGTGCTCATGCCTATTCCGCATTGGTTACCAAGCCACCGGCACGAACGGTCTGTTCCCAGCACATCTATGTCATTCGAGTGAAGGCGCCTGATAGCCTTCTTCCCGCCTTTCTTGCATGGCAACTCAACCAGGCCCCCGCACAGCGCTACCTGCGCCAATCGGCCGAAGGCAGTCACCAACTGAGCATCCGTCGAACAGTGTTGGAGTTGACTGAGATACGGATTCCACCGATCACGCAGCAGCGTGCCGCGGTCAATCTGGCGCGTGTCGCAGAGGCCGAGTGCGGTGCATTCCAGGCGCTGATCAAGAACCGCGAAAGAGAGTTGGCGATCCTCGCCGCCCGCCTACTCACATAACGATCATGGAAACTCGAATGAGCAAGAATGACATCGCCCAAAACACCATCAATGCCGCCGTATGGGCAGCCTGCGACACATTTCGCGG
Organism: Dokdonella immobilis; assembly: GCF_900115085.1. Taxonomy (GTDB): domain Bacteria; phylum Pseudomonadota; class Gammaproteobacteria; order Xanthomonadales; family Rhodanobacteraceae; genus Dokdonella; species Dokdonella immobilis. The sequence goes on from NZ_FOVF01000028.1 coordinate 54,592, forward strand.
CACCGTAGATCCGAGCATCTACAAGGACTATGTGCTGACGATGCTGTTTCTGAAGTACATCTCAGACGTCTGGCAGGATCACTACGACGGCTACAAGACCGAGTACGGCGATCATCCCGAGTTGATCAAGGAGATGCTCAAGAACGAGCGCTTCGTGCTTCCCCCAAAGGCCAACTTCTATGCGCTCCATGAGCAGCGGCATGCCGCCGGCAATGGTGAGCGCATCGACAAGGCGCTGCATGCCATCGAAGAAGCCAACATCGGCAAGCTTCGCGATGTCTTTCAGGACATCAGCTTCAACTCCACCAAGCTGGGCGACGAAGCGCAGAAGAACGACATCCTGCGTCACCTGCTGGAGGACTTCGCCAAGCCTGCGCTCAATCTTCGCCCGAGCCGTATCGGCCAACTGGACATCATCGGCAACGCCTACGAGTTCCTGATCAAGAACTTCGCCTCCAGCAGCGGCAAGAAAGCCGGCGAGTTCTACACGCCGCCTGAAGTATCCGCGCTCATGGCCCAGCTGATGGATCCACAGGAGGGCGACGAAATCAGTGACCCCACCTGCGGCTCGGGCTCGCTGTTGCTCAAGGTCGGCCGGCTGATCCGCGAGCGCTCGGGATCGCGCAAGTACGCGCTGTACGGTCAGGAGGCCATCGGAAGCACCTGGGCGCTGGCCAAGATGAACATGTTCCTGCACGGCGAGGACAACCATCGCATAGAGTGGGGCGACACCATCCGCAACCCCAAGCTGCTCGACAGCGAAGCCAGCCTCAAGCACTTCGATATCGTGGTGGCCAATCCGCCGTTCTCGCTGGAGAAGTGGGGCCATGAGGGCGCCGACACCGACAAGTTCAGCCGCTTCCGCCGCGGGGTGCCGCCGCGCACCAAGGGTGACTACGCCTTCATCCTGCACATGGTCGAGACCATGAAGCCGCGCACCGGTCGCATGGCGGTGGTGGTGCCGCATGGCGTGTTGTTCCGCGGCGCGGCCGAGGGGCGGCTGCGCAAGCAGTTGATTGACGAGAACCTGCTCGAGATCGTGATCGGCCTGCCCGAGAAGCTGTTCTACGGCACCGGCATTCCCGCCGCGATCCTGGTCTTCCGCAAGAAAAAAGCAGACGACAAAGTGCTGTTCATCGACGCCAGCCGCGACTACGAGGACGGCAAGAACCAGAACTCCCTGCGCGACGCCGACCTGCAGCGCATTCTCGACACCGCCAAGGCGCGAGCCAATGTCGACAAGTACGCCTACCTGGCCAGCCCCGCCGAGATCGCCGAGAACGACTACAACCTCAACATTCCGCGCTATGTCGATACCTTCGAGGAAGAGGAGGAAATCGACCTGATGGCAGTGCGCAGGGAGCGATTGGAACTGAAGGCCGAGCTGGCCAGGCTGGAAGAACAGATGGCCGGCTACCTCAAGGAACTCGGCTATGAGTGACCGCCAGTCGCCGAAAAAGGCGCCACCCGAAGAAGGTGGGGCGCCGTCGCCAAGCCATGGCGAGCTGGTGCTTTACCCCACCGAAGACGGCAGTGCCCGGTTCTACTTGCGCGCCGAGCACGGCACCGTGTGGCTGAGCCAGGCGGAACTGGCCGAGTTGTTCCAGACCTCGGTGCCCAACATCAACATCCACATCAAGAACGTCCTGGCCGAAGGCGAGCTGCTGGGCGAGGCAACTATTAAAAATGACTTAATAGTTCGCACCGAGGGCAGCCGGCAGGTGCGGCGCCCGCTCAAACTCTACAACCTCGACATGATCCTGGCCGTGGGCTACCGGGTGAAATCCCCGCGCGGCACCCAGTTCCGCCAGTGGGCGACCACCCACTTGAAGGAGTACCTGGTCAAGGGCTTCGTCATGGACGACGAGCGCCTGAAGGATCCCGCCGGCTGGGACTACTTCGACGAGCTGCTGGAACGCATCCGCGACATCCGCACGTCGGAAAAGCGCTTCTACCAGAAGGTCCGCGACCTGTTCGCGCTGTCGGTGGACTACGGCGACGATCCTGCCGCGGCCGGCCAGTTCTTCGCCGTGGTGCAGAACAAGATGCTGTTTGCCGTCACCCAGCAGACGGCAGCGGAAATCGTGTTCAAGCGCGCCGATGCCAGCCAGCCCAACATGGCGCTCACCAGCTGGAAGGCCGGGCGCGTGCGCAAGACCGACGTGATCGTGGCCAAGAACTACCTCGCCGCGGCGGAGGTGGAGGAGCTCAACCGCATCGCCGCGATGTTCCTCGACTATGCTGAGGATCGTGCCAGGAAGCGGCAGGACATCCGCATGGCCGACTGGCGCCAGTACGTGGACAACTTCATCGACTTCAACGAGCGGCCGCTGCTGAAAGGTGCGGGACGGATCAGCCACGAGCGCATGCAGCAGGTGGCGCATGAGCGATATGCCGAGTTCGATGTGAAGCGGCGTCAGTCCGAAGCGCTGGCGGCGGATGCGGAAGATATCAAGGCGCTGGAGGCGGTGGAGAAGCGTGGTCGCAAGGGAGGCGAAGATGCTTCCTGAAGGATGGGTCAGAAAGCCACTATCAGCGTGCGCGAAATTTGTGTCTGGAGGAACTCCAAGCAAGGGCAACGACGCCTACTGGGGCGGTGAATTCCCGTGGATCACCGCAAAGGACATGAAAACCTTATGGTTGAAGAAAGCCGGCCTCGGCTTGACGGACCAAGGTCGGTCGGCGGCCACGATTGTGCCCAGCGGCTCGATCTTGACTCTGACGCGCGGCATGACACTTCTGAAAGACTTCCCTGTCTGCTTGGCTGGCCGTGAGCTGGCGTTCAATCAGGACATCAAGGCGTTATTGCCACACGGCGATGTCGATTCAACGTTTCTTGCGTATCAGCTCATAGCGAACAAGCAAAACGTGCTCAACCTCGTCGATACAGCGGGCCACGGCACCGGCCGCCTGGACACCGAGCTTCTAAAGGGACTTCTGATCGATCTTCCGCCCCTGCCTGAGCAGCGACAAATCGCTGCTGGGTTAGCGACGTGGGACAAAGCTATCGCCATTGCAGAGCGCCTGCTTGTCAACAGTCGTCAGCAGAAGCTATCCCTCTTGAGCAAGACATTGTGCATTCCGGCAGCGGTTTCCGAGGTTTCTGACAGGGATCGAAGTGGAAGCCTTCCGCCATCCGTACGCGCAGGCATTCCGAAGCTGCCGCGCACGCCGGCCGGCTGGGAGCGAGTCCATCTCGGCAAGTATCTGCGGGAAGTCAATCGTCCTGTGATGCTTGAGCCAGAGCGGGAATACACACTGGTGACTGTGAAGCGTTCCCGCGGTGGCGTCCATCGGCGCGAGGTGCTGCATGGAGGCGAGGTGAAAACCCGCACGCAATTCATCGTCAAGACTGGCGACTTCCTGATTTCCAAGCGCCAGATAGTTCACGGCGCTTGCGGCATCGTTCCGTCCGAATTGGACGGAGCTGTAGTCTCTAATGAGTACGCGGTAATGAACGCCGACGACGGTATCGACCTGGATTTCCTGCGCCATCTCTCCGAATCCATCTACTTCCAGCAGACCTGCTTCCATTCGAGTATTGGCGTCCACGTCGAGAAAATGATCTTCAAGACCGAACGCTGGCTTGCGTGGCCATTCAATATTCCACCGTTGCACGAGCAGCGCCGAATCGTTGAAGTTCTGGACGCCGCTACGGCTGAAGTGACGGCGATTGAGCGACAGCTCGGGGCGTTGAAGCTGGAGAAGCACGCGCTGATGCAGCAGCTCCTCACCGGGAAGCGCCGCGTCCATCTGCTTGAACCTGCAGAGGCAGCCGGCCCATGAACGACAGCGCCCCCGACACCCGCGAGCGATACAGCGCCCACCTGCCGGCCTTGCACCTGCTGGCGAATCTGGGCTGGCGCTATCTGACCGTGGCGGAGTGTCTGGCGCTGCGCGGCAGCACCCGCGAGGTGCTGTTGAAACCGCGCCTGGTCGAGGTGCTGCAGAGTCGCCGCTTCGACTACAAGGGCGAGCGCTTTCCGCTGTCACCCAGCGCGATCGACCAGATCGTGCGCGAGCTATCGGCTTTGTCGATGGCCGAAGGATTGTTGGCAGCCAACGAGCGGCTGTACAACAAGCTGGCGCTGGGCATTACCGTCACCGAGTTCATGCCGGACGGCAAGAAGCACCAGCCGACTGTTCCCATCATCGACTGGACCGATCCGGCCGCGAACCTGTGGGACGTGACCGAGGAGTGTGAGTTGCTGTCCGCTCAGGGCACGCATCACCGCACGCCGGACATCGTCTGTTACGTCAACGGCTTGCCGCTGGTGGTGATCGAGGCGAAGCGGCCGGAGTCGGGCCATGTCGGCAAGGCGATGGTGACCGAGGGCATCAGCCAGCACCTGCGCAACCAGCGTCAGGACGAGATTCCGCAGCTTTTCGCCTATGCCCAGCTGCTGCTGGCGATCAGCCAGACTGATGGCCGTTACGGCACCACGCACACGGCGACCAAATTCTGGGCGCGCTGGCGCGAGGAGGAGTTCGACGAGAAGCCGCTGGAAGCGATCAAGAACCGCATGCTGCCCCGGGATACGCAGCGCGCTTTGTTCGAAGGCAAACCGGCCCGGTTGCGCAGCTACTTCGAGGCGATGTGGTCGCAGCCGATGCTGCTCACCGATCAGGACCGCCTGCTGGTGGGGTTGCTTACCCCCGTGCGGCTGCTGGAGTTCCTGCGCGGCTTTGTGCTGTTCGACCGCAAGGTAGGCAAGCTGGTGGCGCGTTACCAGCAGTTCTTTGGCATCCGCGCCTTGCTGGCACGCATTGCACAGAAGCGTCCCGACGGCGGACGCGAGGGTGGGGTGCTATGGCATACCACCGGCTCGGGCAAGAGTTTCACCATGGTGTTCCTGACCAAGGCGCTGCTGTTGACCAGCGCGCTGAAAGAATGCCGCGTGGTGGTGGTGACCGATCGCATCGACCTGGAAACCCAGCTGGCGCGCAACTTCATCACCGGCGGCGCCTTCGGCTCGGCCATCGCCACCCGCAAGGAGGGCGAGGGCAGCAAGGTGACCTCCGGGCGCGAGCTGGCCAGGCGCATCGGCCATGGCACGGAGCGCATCACCTTTTCGCTGGTGCAGAAGTTCAACACCGCCTCCAAGTTGCCGGAATGCCGCAACGATTCGCCGGACCTGATCGTGCTGGTGGATGAGGGCCATCGCAGCCATGGCGGCGAAACCCACGAGCGTATGCGCAAGGCATTGCCGAAAGCCGCCTACATCGCCTTCACCGGCACGCCGCTGCTGAAGAACGAGAAGACCGCCAACAAATTCGGCCCCATCGTGCACGCCTATTCCATGCAACGGGCCGTGGAGGACGAGACCGTGGCGCCGCTGCTCTACGAAGAGCGGGTGCCGGAGCTGGATATCAACGAAGAGGCGGTCAATCGCTGGTTCGACAAGATCACCGCTGGCCTGTCGCCCGCACAAAGTTCGGATCTCAAGAAGAAATTTGCGGGCAAGCGGGCCGTCTACGGCGCGGCCAATCGCATCGAACTGATCGCCTGGGATATCGCCAGCCACTTCAACGAGAACATCAAGCAGCTGGATATCGGCCTGAAAGGCCAGGTCGCAACCGACAGCAAGCTCGACGCGATCCGCTACAAGCGGGCGCTGGATGACACCGGCCTGGTGACCAGCGCCGTGGTGATCTCCGCCCCCGATACACGTGAAGGCAATAGCGAGATTGACGAAGACGCGATGCCGGAAGTGCAGAAGTGGTGGAAGCAGAACATCATCGATCAGAAGCGCGATGCCGAAGACTACGAGAAGCAGGTGCTGCAGGACTTCGGCAGCGACGGCTCGCCCGACCTGCTGATCGTGGTCGACAAGCTGCTCACCGGCTTCGACGAGCCGCGCAACACCGTGCTGTATATCGACAAGCCGCTGAAGGGCCACAACCTGATTCAGGCCGTGGCACGCGTGAATCGCCTGCATGATGCCAAGCGCTACGGCGTGCTGGTGGATTACCGCGGCATCCTCAAGGAGCTGGATATCGCGGTGCGCGCCTATCAGGAGCTGGAAGAACGCACGCAAGGCGGCTTCGATCTGGCCGACCTCGATGGCCTGTATCAAGCCTTCAGTACCGAATACAAACGCCTGCCTACCCTGCACGACCGCCTCTGGTCTTTCTTCAAGAACGTGGTCAATCGCAAGGACGCCGAGCAGTACCGACAGATTCTGAGCCCGCGCTTCGTCACGGGTGCCGATGGCGAGGAATACGACGAGCGACAGAAAATGCGCGACGATTTTTCGGCGGTGCTGACCGAGTTTGGCCTATGCCTACAAACGGCGCTGTCATCCCGTAGCTTCTTCGAGGACCAAAGCTTCTCCGAAGAGCTGATTCGTCGCTACAAGGACGACCTGCGCTTCTTCTTCGGCCTGCGCCAGAAAGCCCGAGTGGATGCGATGGAAACCGTCGACTACAGCGTCTACGAGGAACAGATTCGCAAGCTGGTGGACAAACAGGTGATCGGCCGGGAAGTGCGCGATCCACCAGGTGTGTACCTGGTGCACGAGCTGGGCACGGCCGAGGATCTGCAGGAATGGTCAAAAGAGAAGACGCGCAACGAAACTGACCTGATCAAGACCCGCGTGCGCAAGACGATTGAGCAGGAATTGGCCGAGGATCCCTACGCCCAGAAGGTTTTTGGTGAGTTGCTGCGGCAGGCCATCGCCGAGGCGGAAGCCATGTTCGACCACCCGCTCAAGCAATACGCGCTTTTCAAGGAGTTCGAGCAAAAAATCCAGGCACGAGAGACGCCAGGCGTGCCCTCTTCCCTCGCGGAAAACCGACACGCGATGGCTTACTTTGGGGCTCTGAAGTTGGCAATTGGTGAAACCGCCTTTGACGAAATGAATGAGACCGAAAACAAGTCCTACGCCGACCTGGCGCTGGAAGTGGATGAGATCGTGCGCAATGCCATCGCTGAAAACTCACTCAGCCCACTAAACATCGAATCAGCTGTGCGAAAGGCGCTGCTACCAAAACTATTTGAGCGTGTTGGGTTGGACCAGGCCAAGGCTGCAATTGACCAGATCATTCAGATCGTTCGTGTAGGCCTTAGTCGTGCGTGATCTTGCCGTGGGAGAAGCGGACTGGAGCTTTCAATACGGCTCCGAAATCGTCTATTTCGCGGTTCGCCGACAACCCCTGCGGCGAAACAGCTCGATCAACATTCATGTGGAGCCTGAGGGGAACGTGTTGGTGGATGCGCCGGCGGATGCGTCGAGAGCATCGATTCTCGCCGCAGTGCGCAAGCGCAGCCGATGGATTCAGGGGCACGTGAGCGCGTTTCTTCGTCGTCGTGAGCACGTTCTTCCACGAGAATATGTAAGCGGCGAGTCCTTCATGTACCTAGGACGGCGCTACCGACTTAAGGTTATTGCGGGCGAGAGTGCCGAAGTGAGTGTGAAACTGCGTGGCGGACACTTGGAGTTGCGCTTGGCAAACCCCCTGCGTCAGATGGTTCGCGAGGCAACGAAAGGATGGATTCGAGATCGGGCCAGGAAAGTATTTGCAGATCGCTTGGATGCAGTGTTGGCGGACCTTAATTGGAGGCTACCCGCACCGACCATGCGGCTTCAGGCAATGAATGCTCAATGGGGAAGCTGTTCACCGAGCGGCAGACTGACCCTAAACCCCTGGTTGGTGAAGGCCCCGCGTGATTGCATCGATTACGTAATCCTTCACGAGCTCTGCCATCTTAAGGAACACAACCACAGCCGGCGCTTCTATAGGCTATTGGACAAGAACATGCCGCCGTGGCGTAGCAGAAAGAAGCGGCTGGATGAGCTGGCCGAAGTGATACTCAACATGTAGACAGTCGCAGGGAGATATGATGCTAATGGCAGAACTAAACTCATGATTGCAATTCTAGGCTGGGGATCGTTGGTCTGGGACCCCAGAACGCTTGCTATTCATCGCTACTGGCACTGCGATGGCCCATATGTCCGAGCGGAGTTTCTTCGGCAGTCGAACGACGGCCGGCTTACACTCGTGCTCTCGCATGCTGTGGGCCCGGTTCGATCACTTTGGGCTACATCAACTGACGATAGTCTTGCGCACGCTCGCAAGAGTCTGTGTGCCCGCGAGGGCATTGCTTCCAAGAACATTGACAAGAGTATCGGGTCATGGTCTCGCGGCGACCCAAATCCAGACTGCATTCTGGAGCTTGAGCCTTGGGCAAGTGCCCGAGGCATTGAGTCTGTCGTCTGGACTGCTTTGCCGCCAAAGTTCAAGGATCGAAATGGTGACAGTCCAACCGTTGATCAAGCAGTTTTATACCTTGGAGGTCTGGCCGGGCCTGCTCGTGATCTTGCACAAGAATATATTCGTAGGACACCGCAACAGATTGACACCGAGTACCGCCGCCGCATCGAGTCTGTTCTGGGGTGGACTTATGCTTGACGCGAAGGCACCAGGAAATAACACTGCGTCAATGCCAAGCCCAATCCGCGCGCTGGCATAATTCGGGCGCAAGGCCTCAATGGAGCCATCTTATATTGTCAACTATTCCCCTCCAAAAGGCCGTCGCCTTTATCAGTTCAGACATAGAGGCTCTCCTCGGTGCCATTCCAGTTCCATTGGGCACTGCCGATCCACCTAACTCATCTGGCGTGTACATGTTCCTCGTTGACGACGCGATCGTCTATGTCGGGGAAGCAAAAGGCTCTCAAGGACTTCGGGATCGCCTTCTCCGCAAACACATTTCGGGCGACGACAAACACGCCTGCCAACGCGCCTTCAAAGAGAAAATACCTGATCGCATGTTAAGGCGTACGTACATCAAGGAAAATGTGTTTGCGCGGTGGCTACCAATTCCAGATTCTGATCGCATCTCTGCAGTTGAGCGACTGCTAATTTGGTTGTACAAGCCAGCATGGAATCAAAAATAGTCCTGCTGATCATTTATATCAGGGTTCGGACTTCAGGATCGGATTTCACTCCGCACTTGAATACATGTTCATGACAAACAGCTCAAGATACGAAAAGATAAAGAAGGATATTGGCGGCATCGTTTTTGGGATGGCGATGGTGGCGATAGGCTTCTGGATGTTAGATTCCAACGACACATTTGTCGTGTGCGGTCGTGGCGGCTGCAACTCCGGAAATTCAGTTGCATTGAGCGCTGTACTAATGGGCGCAATCGTGATTTTTCTGGGTGCACGTGGCGCCTTCCGTAGATTCTTTTCATTTCGGTCAACATCAATTGCGAAGTATGCTGGGCAGACGCCCTATGGAACGCTGGAGCAATACGAAGCAATACTGCGGAAATCAGGCGTTTCTGAAGAGCAAATCCAAGCGGAACTGCTCAAGTACAGCCGTAGTGCCTAGCCATTCAGTCACGGTCAAGCATCACTACGCGCCAAGTTGCCCTAGTACCGAAATGCTTGCCCGATGACCAGGCTCGGTGAAAGTCCCAGGATCGAGAGTTTCCCGCCGCAGGTCGGCGCGGATTGCCGCGTGCTCGTGCTCGGTACCGCGCCGAGCGTGCGTTCGCTGGCCATGCAGCAATCCTATGCGCATCCGCAGAACCTGTTCTGGCCGCTGATGGGTGAGCTGTTCGTAAGCGCCTGCTCCCGACACGTTGCGCACCGGCATGACTCGGGTTACGCGGCAGGCTTCCAGCGATGTGGCAGCAGAGTGTCGATGTCGCGATCAAGGGTCGTAGGCAATCGCGTGAGCACGTCGGTGAGCCAGGCGAGTGGCTCGTGGCCGTTGGCCTTTGCGGTGGCCAGCAGGCTCATGATGGCCGCAGCGCGTTTGCCTGCGGTTTCGGAGCCGGCGAACAGCCAGTTCTTGCGGCCCAGTGCGATGGGTCGGATCGCATTCTCGATCGCATTGTTGTCGATCGGGTAGCTGCCGTCCTCGGCATAGCGCGCAAGGGCTG
>NZ_FOVF01000030.1 GCF_900115085.1 Dokdonella immobilis
TCAGAACTACGTAACGCTTGATGACCCCGGTTCTCATGCGGCCCAACACCCGAATTGAGCCGCGTGCGTTAGCACGTCGGCTCGAATGAATAGTTGGGCTGCATGCTACTCACGATGCACTGCCAAAGCTACAAAGTATTGGAAATTGGATGGCCAATATACACAACGCAGCCAAGACAATTGCCTTTATTGCAAGCTCAGCCCATGGAAATGGAAGCGATCCATCCGGATTGTTCCAACCACCGGGAACATCTTCGTCCGCTGTGACGAGGTGCCCGACGAAAGCCCAGACAGCAAACCCAATGACCGTAAAGATGTATGGGACATGCCAGACATGAGAGAGCACAATGGCCGTTGAAAGAACTAAGACGATCGGAACTACGTAACGCTTGATGACCCCGGTTCTCATGCGGCCCAACTACTATTCGACACCAAAATGGTGTCTATTCCTGGTGTCTAATCCCGGCTTTCGGGTCCGTGTTGTAGGAAATTTCCTACAAAAATCAATCGATTCTGCCGATAGTGGTGTCTAATCCTTGTGTCTAATCTTGGGGTCTTCGAATCCCCTCGACTGGACCTCATGGAATATTCACATTCTCCACCCGGTGGTGCAAGCTTGGATGCGCAATCGCCTCGTCTGCTCGACGCGGTGCGTGCCCGGATTCGGCGATTGGGTCTGTCGATCCGGACCGAGAAGACCTACGTCGACTGGATTCGGCGCTTCATCCTGGCCAATGGCAAGCGGCACCCGCGCGAAATGGGCGCGCCGGAGGTCGAATGGTTCCTTACCGAGCTGGCAATCAAGGGTCAGGTTGCCGCCGCGACCCAGAACCAGGCGCTCTCGGCGCTTCTGTTCCTGTATCGGGAGGTGCTCGGCCTGGAATTGCCATGGATGGATAACATTCGTCGGGCCAAGCGCCCGGAACGTCTGCCGGTGGTCCTCACTGTCGAAGAGGTGACTCGTGTGCTTGACCAGATGAACGGCACACCGCATCTCATGGCCAGCCTGTTGTATGGCGCTGGCCTGCGATTGATGGAATGTGTACGTCTGCGCGTGCAGGACATCGATTTTCGGCGTCGCGAAATCACCGTGCGGCATGGCAAGGGCGGCAAGGATCGTCGGACCGTGATGCCTGCGGCGACTGTCGAGCCGCTGCAGCGACAGTTGGCCGAGGCCAAGGCACTGCATGATCGTGACCTCAAGGCCGGTTTTGGTGCGGTCTGGTTGCCCGGTGCGCTGGAGCGCAAGTATCCGAACGCAGCCACGGAATGGGTTTGGCAGTACGTGTTTCCCGCGCGCACACGCAGCGTGGATCCGCGCTTGGGCATTGAGCGGCGCCATCATGTCGACGAGAAGTCGCTGCAGCGCGCGGTGCGCGTCGCGGTAAAGGCAGCCCGCATTTCCAAACCCGCCACCTGCCACACCCTGCGCCACAGTTTTGCCACGCATCTGCTCGAATCCGGGTCGGATATCCGCACGATCCAGGAATTGCTTGGCCATTCGGATGTGTCGACGACGATGATCTACACGCACGTGCTCAATCGCGGTGGTGCCGGAGTGCTGAGTCCGTTGGACCGTCGCTGAGAGAGCGCCTCAATGAATGCGGTTGGCGCGCAGCGCATGCGGGGGTTCGTCGTACAGGCGTCGCCAGGCGCGGCGCAATTGCCGGGTCGAGGCGAAGCCGCTGCGTTCGGCAATGTGTTCCATGTCCAGGCGCGTGCCGGCGACCAGCTCACGGGCGATGCCGATGCGCAGCCGGTTGAGGTAGTCGCTCAGGCTCATGCCGGCGTGCTCGTTGAACAGCCGGGAAAGATGCCGCGTGCTGGTATTCGCGATACGGGCGAGTTGGGCCAGCGTCCAGTCACGGGCCGGGTCGGCGGCGATCGCGTCCTGGGCACGATGCACGGCCGGATGCACATGGTTGCGTCCTTCGAGCCAGGCCGACAGTTGTGGATCACCGCCGGCGCGGCGCAGGTAGATGACGAGCTGGCGGGCGACGGCCTGGGCAACGGCGGCTGTGGTCTCGCGCTCGACAAGATGCAGCATCAGATCGATGCCGGCGGTGACCCCGGCACTGCTCCAGCGATTGCCGTCCTCGACGTGCAGGCGGTTCTCGACGACGCGTGCCTGCGGGGCCAGTTCGGCCAGTTCGGCGCAGCAGGCGAAATGCGTGGTGCAAGCGTGGCCGTCGAGCAGCCCGGCGCGGGCGGCGAGCAGCGCGCCCGAGCAGATCGTGATCAGGCGGTGCTGAGGGCTCACCGTGTTGCGCATCCAATCGACGATGCGCGCCTCGTCGGCGCGCATCGTCGCGGCATCGGTTGTGCTGTCGCTGAAGTCGATTGCATCGACCGCGCCGGAGACGATCAGCGTGGTTTCGGCGCTTAGCAGGTCGGGCAGCGGCTCGAGTGCGGCCAGTTGGAGGCCGATCGAACTGGTCAACTGCGGCCGGACCGCGCTGCAGCGGACCTCGAAGCGCACCGCCGACTGCTCGATGTTGGCCCGGCGCAGGACTTCCAGCGGTCCGGCCACGTCGAGCAGCAGGCAGCGCGGTGGCAGCAGCACGCGGATCGCGATCAGGCGTGGCGCGGCTGCCTTCATGCGGCGCGGCGGACGTCCGCATCGCTGAGTGCTTCATCGACCGTGACGATGCGTGCGAATCGCTCCTCGAGGACCAGCTCGGTGCGGGCCTTGTTCTCGGCACCGCTCCAGGTCCGGCCGGTGCGGTCGGTCATGCCGAAGGTCAGGGTCGCCTCGCTGACGAAGTCGACCGCGTAGCCGAGATCGGAGGCGTGTCGGGTCGTCGTCTCGCAGCACTGCTCGGTGCGGATGCCGGATACGAGCAGACGGCGGATGCCGCGCTCGGTCAGCCACACTCCAAGCGGACTGCCGACGAAGGCGCTGTGGCGATGCTTGTGGATGACCACATCGGGTGAGATCGACAGCGGGGCGAGGGTTTTGACGTGGCCGGAAGCCAGCGAGAACGGGCCGCTCGGATCGACGTGGAAGACCTGGATGACGGCGATGCCAGCCTGCTTCGCGCCATCGACGAGCTGCTGCAGGCGATGGATGAACGGGGTAGCTTCCTGCTCGCTCCAGTAGTCGCGCTGGCGGAAGGATTCCTGGGCGTCGATGACGATGAGGGCTGTATCCTGAAGGGACATGGCGGTTCTCCTGTGCGGTGGTTGGGGAGGCCATGGTGGTCTCTCCGTGCCGCGCCCGCGAGGCCGTAGGCGGACCCATGGCGGACAGATTACGCCAACCGAAGCCGGGGGAGAAAAACGACTCGGGATCAAGGTCGGTGGCCGTTGGCATTGGGCTGCGCTTCGGGCTTTCGGTCGTTGGAGGGCGCCATCCGAGGTCCTTCGACTTCACTGCGCTACGCTCAGGACGAACGGTGGGGGGTGCGCTGCGCTCGGGATGAAGGATGGAGGGCGCTGCGGTCGGGACGAACGGGTGTGGGGTTGAACGGCGGGGGTTCGGTTGGGCGGGGTTGGGGGTGACCGGGCGGGGGCGTCCAACCTGAACGGATTGCGGCGTGGCCGGATCATCCGGGCCAGAGCAATCAGCCGGGCCCGCTGCCGCCTCGCTATACTTCAACGATTCCGCAACCATCGACAGCGCGTGCCAGAACCTATCCGACCGATCGCCATCACCGCCTACACCGCAGTCTCCGCTCTGGGAACCGGCCTCGCCGAACACCTGGCTTCGCTGCGCGAACGCCGCAGCGGCCTGCGCGAAAACGATTTCACCGACGCACCCCTGGCCTGTGCCATCGGCCGCGTGAACGGGCTCGAGGCCCAGCCGTTGCCCGAGCCTTATGGCGCCTACGAGTGCCGCAACAACCGGCTGGCCTGGGCGGGCATCAATGCCGATGGCTTCCTGGACAGGGCGCGCGAGGCGATCGAGCGCTACGGCGCCGACCGCGTGGCCCTGCTGGTGGCCACCTCGACCTCGAGCATCGGGGCCACCGAGGAAGCCTACGCACGCCTCGACGAGGCCGAGATGCCGGCCGACCTGCGCCGCTCCGAAGTGCATACGCCGCATTCGCTCGGCCTGTTCCTCGAGCGCGTGCTCGGCACGCGCGGACCGTGCCTGACCACGGCCACGGCCTGCTCGTCGAGCGCCAAGATTTTCGCCAAGGCCGAACGCCTGATCCGGCTCGGACTCGTCGATGCCGCGGTGCTCGCTGGCGTCGACAGCCTCTGCGGCAGCGTGCTGTTCGGCTTCAATTCGCTCGAGCTGGTCGCGCCGCAAGCCTGCCGGCCGTTCGACGCGCGCCGCTGCGGCATTTCGATCGGCGAGGCCGCCGGCTTCGCCCTGGTCGAGCGCGACGGCCCGGCGCGCGCGCCGCGCCTGATCGGTTGGGGCGAATCGAGCGATGCGCACCACATGTCGACGCCGCATCCGGAAGGTCTCGGTGCGCGACGTGCGCTCGAGGGCGCATTGGCGCGTGCCGGCATCGTGGCCGCCGACGTCGACTACATCAACCTGCACGGCACGGCGACGCCGAAGAACGACGAGGTCGAAGGCGCCGTGGTCGCGTCGGCATTTCCTGAGCGCGTGCGCGCGAGTTCGACCAAGGGTTGGAGCGGACATACGCTCGGTGCCGCCGGCATCCTCGAGGCGGTCATTACCCTGCTCGCGATCGAGCACGGCTTCGTGCCCGGCACGCTCAATTGCGAACAACCCGATGCGCTGGCCGCGCCGCGCCTGGCTCTGGACAACGAGAAGCGCGAGATTCGCATCGCCTTGAGCAATTCGTTCGGTTTCGGCGGCAGCAACTGCACCCTGGCCTTTGCCCGCGGAGCCGAAGCATGAGCGCGCTCGAAATCTGCATCGAGGGCGTCGGCTTCTGGGCGCCGGGCTATCCGGACTGGAACGCCGCGCTGGCCGGCCTGCGCGAGAGCGCGGCGGCCGATCCGGCGACACCGGCCAAGCCGAGCCCTGCGCTGCTGCCGCCAGCCGAGCGTCGGCGCGCACCGCAGCCGGTCCTGCTCGCCTGCGAGGTGGCCGCCCAGGCCTGTGCCGCCTCGGGCCATGCTCCGGACAGCCTGGCCTCGGTATTCGCCTCGACCCACGGCGACCTGATCATCACCGACTACATGTGTTCGACCCTGGTCAGTGCACCGCGCGAGCTGTCGCCGATCCGCTTCCACAATTCCGTGCACAACGCGCCGGCCGGTTACTGGACGATCGCCGCGCACTGCCATCTCGCATCAACCTCGGTCAGCAGCTGGCATGCGAGTTTCGCCACGGCCCTGTTCGAGGCCGCCGTCGAGGCTTGCGCCGAGGACACCCCGGTGCTGCTGGTCGCCTACGACACCGAGTCGACCGGTCCGTTGCTGGCGGTATCGCCGGCGACCTCGATCTTCGGCGTGGCCCTGGTCGTTGCGCCGGCCGGCACGCGCCAGCCGACCCTGCGCCTGGTCCTGCGCGGCGAGGCGAGCGATGCCGCCCTGCCGGACGGGCTACCCGCCGACCTCGCCGCGCTGGCCGCCGGCAACCCGATGGCCGCCGGTGCCCTGCCCCTGCTGGCCGCGCTCGCCGCTGGCGGCAGGAGCCGGCTGTCGCTGGCGGCCGGGCAGCCCGGCACGCTGGACGTGGAAGTCGACGCATGACGGCCGCGCAACCGGGTCGGGTCGCGATCCTGATTCCTGCACTCAACGAGGAGCTGGCGATTCGCAATGTCGTCGAGTCGGCGCTGGCCGTGCTGCCCGACGTGATCGTCGTCGACGACGGCTCGAGCGACCGCACGCCCGAAATCCTCGCCACGCTGCCGGTCACCGTGATCCGCCACGACAGCCCGCAGGGCAAGGGCGAAAGCCTGCGCGATGGCTTTCGCGAAGCATTGCGCCGTGGCTTCGATGCGGTCGTGGCGATGGATGGCGATGGCCAGCACGATGCCGCCGACATTCCACGCATGCTCGCCGCCGCGCGCCAGTATCCGAACCACCTGGTCATCGGTGCGCGCATCCGTACGCGCGACAACCAGCCGAACGCGCGCCGCCGCGCCAACGCGGTCGCCGACTGGGGCATCTCCTGGGGCTGCGGCATCCCGGTCGCCGACACCCAGAGCGGCCAGCGCTACTACCCGCGGGCGGCCATGCAGCTGGTCGACCTGCCGGCGCAGGGCTTCGTGTTCGAAGCGGCGATCCTGATCACGGCCGTGCGCGAGGCCGGGCTCGGGGTGGTCTCGATCCCGATCGAAACGCGCTACGACCGCGAATTCCGGCTCAGCCATTTCCGTCCGGTGCGCGACGTCACCCTGATCACCCTGTACACGATCGGCCGGGTCATCCACTACGGCCGCGTCATCGAGAGCTACCGGCGTTCGCACGCCCACCCGCCGCAGATCGTCGATCCACCAGCGGGCAGCCAGCGCATCCCGGCGTGAAACGGATTCCGCTGCCGCTACGACGCGTCCCTATGCCCGGCAGGGCGCGCCTGCCGGCCAGCGGCGACGAATCCATCGAGTCGGTGGCCGAACGGGTAGCGATGGTCCTGGCCCTGTCCGGCCTGCTTGCGATCCCCGCTGCGGCTGTGCCCGGCAACGGACTCGGCGCCGCCGACGGTATGCCCATCGCCGGGCTGGGCTGGAGGGAGGCTTTCGCGCTAGGCTCGCCGATGGATGCGAGCTCGTTGATGGAACTGTCTTCAAGAAAGCCGGTCTCGACCTTGGCGGGATGGGTAGCGGCCTCTTCACGTGGTTCATGGTCATGGCTAACGTGACCACCCTGACGCCGCCGTTGTGGATCGCCCTCACACGCCGCACGACGGATTCACTCCCGAACACCCACGCCACCAGCAGCGGAAATGCGCCATGAATGCGAATGCCATGCACGATGTAGTGATCCTCGGCGGCGGCCTGGCCGGACTCAGCCTGGCCCTGCAATTGCGCCAGCGCTTCGCCGACCTCGACATCGTCGTGCTCGAGCGCAATACGCATCCGGCGCCGCTGGCCGCGCACAAGGTCGGCGAGTCGAAGGTCGAGATCGGCGCCCACTACCTGGCCGATACGCTGGGCCTGCGTGGGCATCTCGACGATGAGCACATCCGCAAGTTCGGTTTCCGCTTCTTCTGGAGCGATGGTCGCGAAGATCTCGATGGGGTGACCGAGCTCGGCGTCAGCACGGTCATGCCGACGCCGACCTGGCAGATCGACCGCGGCATCCTCGAGAACCACATGGGCCGGCTGGCGCGCGAGCGCGGCATCGATTTCCGCGATGGCTGCACGGTGCGCGGCGTCGATTTCGGCGAAGGCGACGCCGCCCACGACGTGCGCGTGTCGCACAACGGTGAGACGCAGACCCTGGCCGCACGCTGGGTGGTCGACGCCAGCGGCCGGGCCGGGCTGATCAAGCGCAAGCTCGACCTGGCCGAGGACAACGGCCACGATGCCAATGCGATCTGGTTCCGCATCGACGACCGCCTGGCCATCGACCACTGGTGCAACGACCACGACTGGAGCGGTCGCTGCGATCCGCCCGAACGCTGGCGCTCGACCAATCACCTGTGCGGACCCGGCTACTGGGTCTGGCTGATTCCGCTCAGCTCGGGTGCGCATTCGGTCGGCATCGTCTGCGATGCAGCGATGCATCCGATGGAAACGATGAACACGTTCGAGCGCACCCTCGAGTGGCTGCACGAACACCAGCCGCTGGTCGCGCGCGCCTGCGAGGCCAAGCGCGACAAGCTCATGGATTTCCGCTTCCTGCGCGGCTATTCGTATGCGAGCAAGCAGGTGTTCTCGGGCGATCGCTGGGCACTGAGCGGCGAGGCCGGCCTGTTCCTCGATCCGTTCTACTCGCCGGGCACCGACTTCATTGCGATCGGCAATACCTACATCTGCGAACTGATCGCGCTCGACCGCGCCGGCAAGCCGGTCGGCCCGTACGCGCGTCTCTACGAACAGCTGATGCTGTCGTTCTACAACAACACGCTGAGCATGTATCGCGGCCAGTACGGCATCTTCGGCGACGCCGAAGTCATGTCGATCAAAGTGATCTGGGACTACACCTACTACTGGGGCGTGCTCTGCCAGCTGGTCTTCCAGAACCGGCTCACCGATCTCGCCTTGTTCGGCGAGCTGCAGCAGGAGCTCACCGAAGCGGCACGACTCAATCTCGACATGCAGGCTTTCCTCAGGCGCTGGGCCGAACTGAGCCCGCGACCGAACCTGCCCTGCATGTTCGACCAGCAGGATCTCGGCTGGTTCGTCGGCATGAACAGCAGCCTGCACGACGCGCTCGACGATGCCGGCGTGCGCGACCGGCTGCGCAGCAATGTTGCGCTGATGCGCAATCTCGCCGCCACCATCGTCGCCCGCGCCCAGGCCACGTGCCCGAGCCTCGACGCCGGTGGCCTGCCTTCCGCGGCATCACCACAGACACCGTTGTTCGCCTCGGCCGCGTAGCGGCAACACGCCGCCCACCCCAAAGCCCGATCCGCCGCTCGGGGCTCGTCATCCACCCGTAGGAGCGCCTTCAGGCGCGATGCTCTCCGTCACGTTGCGAAAAAGCATCGCGCCTGAAGGCGCTCCTACGAAGAGCGTGGTGGGCGAGGGATGTTGGGCTCGGGAGGTCGAACGGAAGCGCGAATGACCGGCGCGGGCTTCCATGGCGTTTGACGCGTTCCCGCTTCGTTGTAGGAAGCGGCTTTAGCCGCGATGCATTCTTCGCAGCGTGACGAAGAGCATCGCGCGTGAACGCGCTCCTACGAAAACGACTGGAGCGCGAATGGGCCCAAGGGGTTTCGCTGGTGGGCGAGGCGTTGCCGCCTCGTCGTAGGAGCGGCTTTAGCCGCGATGCTCTCCGTCACCTTGCGAAAAAAGCATCGGGCCTGAACGCGCCCCTACGGAGAAATGGCGACACGATCGACGCGACAGAGGTAGCATCCGCGTCTCGCTGCGTGCAGGTGCAGGTAGGCGACATCGGCGTTGTCGAGGATGCGCGTAATGAGTTCGGCGAGGGCGTTGCCATCGACGACATCGGCATCGACCATGCGATCGGCGGCATCGTAGGCGCGCACCGAGACCAGCCGCCGCGTCAGATACGGCGGCAGCCGACCGGCCGCGAGATCCTGCGCGTGCGTGCGTCGGCTGACGAAGATCGGCCCACTGGCGCGATACGGCGAGGCCGCGGACTGATGCTCGAACGGCAGCAACAGCAGCTCGTCACCGACCTCGGCGTCGACCAGGCCGACCCGGCAGGGATAGCCCGGATGTGCCTCTGCAGTGACGCGCTGAATGGCCCTTTCGGCGAGTTGCGCGTCATCAAGCTCGAACAGGGCCGAGAAATTCTGTGCGGGCAGGCCGCTTAGCTGGAATGAATGCACGGGTGTTCTCCTGGGTATCGGGGAACACACTATCGCCGGGCCGGGCGCCGGATACTCGCCGGAAACGGACATCGAACCGGCATGCCGTCGTTGCGCCGATCGACACCATCCGCGAGCGACCCCGCGCTCGTGGATGCCGACCCTTCCTAGCTAAGATCGCCGAGCAACGCGTCCATGCTCGGTGCGGCGAGCCATTTGGCGATGTCCTCGCCGAGCGCGCGCACCGTGCGACCGAGCACCGAACACGAGCCCTTGTAACCGGCGAACATTCCGCCCATCGAATTGCGCCGACCGGTGAAGCTGCCGATCAGTTCGCCATCGCGATAGAGTTTGCCGATCACGGTCGTGCTCTTGCGATGGCCAATGAACGGATTGCCTTCGGAAACCGCATCCTTGATGTGAACATCGAGCACCAATCCGGCCGCCTGTGCCTGAACCGAGTCGGCAAAGCGCACCTCGAGTCGATGATCCTCGCGGGCGTATTCCTCGATGTAATCGGCCAGCTGTTCCTGGATCTGGCACTCTTTCTTGATCTTGCCGGCAATCACGGCGTCGTCCGCATACGGGACCGGTCTCGGGATAACGAGCGGGTCGGCCATTGCCTGCGCGCCGAGCGCCATCAAAAACGCGGTCGCGGCAAGTCTGAATCGATTGTCCATGAGTCTATTTCCCCTGGTCCGGCCTTGCTGGCTGACGCCGAACATGCCAAATCCGGGGGGCAGGATGCAAACCCGACCGATCGCGCCGGCCCTTTGCGAAATCCGAGAAGCAGGCGCAACATGAGGGTCCGAAGCGGCTGCTGCCGTATCACGCAACAAACAATGCTGGGGGTAGAACATGAAACCGGGATCATTGCTTGTGATGGTGGTGCTTGCTGGCGCATTTTCCACAACAGCGCTCGCCGCCGATACGAAGATCGATGTCGCCAGTGCAAATCCGGCGGTGGCGCCGGTCATCCGCGCCAGCACCGACACGGTGATCAATTATCCGGGCGGCACCCCACCCGGCAACGTGATCGGCTCGTTCGATGCCCAGGATTCGACTTTCAACCGGCCGGTCAGCTGCGCCACGTTGTCCGGTGTCGGAACGGCGGTGCCATTCGACACGATCACCCTGACCAACTCCGGCGCGAGCACGGCTACGGTCAACATCCGCGTGGGCCAGCAAGGCGATCCGTCGACCGCCTGCGGCGAGGTGATCGATCCGTTCATGGTCGAATACGACACCAGCTTCAATCCCGCCTCGCCGCTGACCAATTGCCTGCAGGTCAATGACGACACCGGCGGGGCCGCC
The DNA here is from genome assembly GCF_900115085.1 of Dokdonella immobilis. Taxonomy (GTDB): domain Bacteria; phylum Pseudomonadota; class Gammaproteobacteria; order Xanthomonadales; family Rhodanobacteraceae; genus Dokdonella; species Dokdonella immobilis. The sequence continues at coordinate 10,628 of NZ_FOVF01000030.1, forward strand.
GATCGGTGCCCGAGCCTGACCGGGGTCAGCATTCCCAGCGGCGCCACGCGCGTCTATGTGCTGACCAGTTTCGACAATGCTGCCGTTTTCAACTATGAAGTGACCTTTGCCGGAACGACCCCGGTCACGCTGCAGTCGTTCGGCATCGAATGACGCAGCGCGGAGTCCGCACCGACAGGGTCAAGTCGACGCGGTACCTGTGGCGCAATCAACACGACGCCTGTCTGTAAGCGGACAGGCGTCGAGGCCACCCGCCACCGCGCCGCCATGCAGCATGCCTGGCGAGTCTTGGGAATGCCATGGCGGTTGCGCGGCTAGAGCCGCTTTGCCTTGGGGCCGGCGTGGCCGGCGCTCAGCCCATGCCGCCGTTGATGCCGATGACCTGGCCATTGATGTAGCCGGCCGAGTCACCGCACAGGAAACAGACCAGGGCAGCGACTTCCTCGGGCGTGCCGATGCGCGCGGCCGGCACCATGGCCTTGACCATTGCCGCATCGAAACTGTCGCCGAGCATGCTGCCGGCGATCATGCCCGGGGCAACGACGTTGACCGTGATGCCGCGCGAGGCCATCTCGCGGGCCAGCGACTTGGAGGCGCCGTGCAGGGCCGCCTTGGCCGCCGCGTAGTTGGTCTGGCCGCGGTTGCCAAGCACCGCGGCGACCGACGACACGCTGACGATGCGGCCATGGCGCAGGCGTGCCATCGGCAGCAACAGCGGCTGGGTGACGTTGAAGAAGCCGTGCAGCGAGACATCGATGACCCGGCGCCACTGCGCTTCGCTCATGCCGGCCATCGGCGCGTCGTCGTGGATGCCGGCATTGTTGACGACGACCGCGATCGGGCCAGCGGCGAGCAGGGTCTCGATCGCCGCACGCGCCGCAGCACCGTCGGCGACGTCGAAGGCGATCGCCGAGGCGGTGCCGCCCGCAGCCTCGATTTCGTCGGCCACGCCGCGGGCGCGATCGATGTGGCTGTTGGCGTGCACGATCACGTTGAAGCCGGCGGCACCGAGCGCGCGCGCGATCGCGCGGCCGATGTCGCCACTGCCGCCGGTGACGAGGGCGCGACGCGGGGATGCATTCATCGAAGGGTTTCCTGGGCCAGGGCCGAATCAGCCGAAGCCGTCGAGGATAGCAAGCCCGCAGCCATTGCCGCGGGCCCGAGCCGCCTCAGTGCCCGCCCCACTGCCACTGCAGACCCACGGTCAGGCTGCGCCCGGCGGCCGGTTCGTAGTAGCGGCCGTTGCCGTCGTTGACGATGACCGAGCCGGCGTAGCGGCGGTCGAACAGGTTGTCGAGATCGGCGAATGCACGCAGCTTTCCGTTGGCCAGGGCGAGGCCGTAGCCGAGATCGAGGCCGAACACGTCGTAGGCGGCGGCGGACTGCGAAGCGATGTCGTTGACCGGCACGTCACCGACATGCTCGAAGCGCGCCCGCCAGCGCCAGCCGGTGTCGTCGCCATGCACGAGTTGCGCGTGCACGCTGAGGCGCGGTACGCCGGGCAGGCGGCTGCCGCTCGCGACCGGCACCGATGGTGTCGTGCACGGGGTGCCAGCGCAGGCCAGGAACGGCGAACGGAAACGCGCGTCGAGCCAGGTCGCGGCCAGTTGCAGGCGCCAGGCCCCGCTCCATTGGGCCTGAACGGATGCCTCGGCGCCCTGGCGCCGGGCACGCGCGACGTTGCGGTAAGTCGAACGACCGCCGGCATTGGTCGCGACCGCGATTTCATCGTCGGTGTCGGCGCGGAACAGGGCCACATTCGCTTCGAGCGCCGGGGCGAGGCGCAGCTTGGCGCCCAGTTCGCTGCTGTGCGAGCGCGCCGGGCGCAACTCGAAGTTGAGGCCTGCGCCGCCATCGCTGCGGTAGCCGAGTTCGGCCAGGGTTGGCGTCTCGAAGCCCTCGCCCCAGTTTGCATACAGACGCAGATCATCGTGCGGACGAACGATCAGGCCGGCCACCGGCGTGGTCGCGGTGTAGTCGCGGCGGCCGCTGTCGTCGGGATTGCCGGTGCCGACATAGCGATCCGCAACCGTAAAGGCGAGCGTGCTGCGGCGCCCGCCGACGAACAGCGACCAGGCCTCGGCCGGTGTCCACTGCAACTGGGCGTATTGGTCGACGCTGCGCACGCGATCGGTTTCATCGCGGCGCATGACACCGCGCACGCCGAGCAGGTCGCCGAAGAAATTCTCGTAGCCGCGGCGCTGCTGGTCGAAATCCTCGATGCTGGTGCCGATCGTGAGTTCGAAAGGCGCGCTGCGCCACGACCAGCGCAGGTCGGCGCCGCGGTAGTCGCCGTCGAGGTCGACCACGCCGCCGCCGCTGCCCGGGCTGGCCTGCGCGCCAACCGGAATGGCGAGGAACTGGGTGACCTCGCGGCGCCCGGCATAGGCGAGCAGGCGCCAGTCCTGGTGCGCGCTGAGGGTCTGCTCCCAGATCGCGCCGCCCTGGGTCTGTCGGACCTCCTTGCGGGTATCGAACAGCCGCGCCACCGCCGTGGCCTGGCGCGGATCCTCGGCGAATTCCTCGCGGCTGAGTCCGAGCGGATCTTCGGCTTCGGGGATCGACAGCGTGTTGGCCAGCACGGTCAGGCGAGCGCCATCGGCGGACTGCCAGGCCAGCTTGGCATTCGCGGAGATGCGCTCGGCCGCGCTGTGATCGCGATACCCGGCGGTGCGGAAACGATCCAGGTCGAGGTTGCTGTCGAGGGCGCCGAAGCGGTCGCGCCAGTTCAGGCTGGTCCGCGCAGCGGCGTCGCTGCCGCCGGCCAGGCCAAGACGCCACTCGGGCGGATCCGCGCCATCCGCCGTGAACAGCTGGATCACGCCGGCCGAGGCATTGCCGTAGAGCGCCGAGAACGGCCCGCGCAGGACCTCGATGCGCTCGGCCGAATCGAGATTGAAATGGGAAACCTGGCCGGCGCCATCTGGCATCGTCGCAGGAATGCCGTCGGTGTAGAGGCGCACACCGCGCACGCCGAAGGTCGCCCGCGAGCCGAATCCGCGGATCGAGATCTGCTCGTCCTGGGCGCGATTCTGGCGGTTGCGCACAAGCACTCCGGGGACCCCACCGAGGACTTCCGAGAGGTCGACAGCGAGGCGATCGGAGCCGGCGGGATCGATACGTACGGCATCGATCGCGGCCGGCACTTCGAAGGCCGGCTCGCTGGCTCGCGTCGCCGTGACCACGACCGCCGGCAGCGGCGCTCCGGCATCGCCCGCGGGTTCCGCGCGCACAGCGGCCGGACGCAGCGCGGCCAGCAGCATGGAGAGAGCCAGCAGGGTCACTTCCCGCTGGTGCCGGGTCTTGCCCGCAAGCGCACTCACGATGCCGGCGCGGCACTGCCGCTTGCTTCAGCCGGCTCGGCAACCGGCGTCCCGGCCTTGCTCGGCGCACCCGTCCCATCCGGCTTCAGATGCAGGGCCATGATTTCCCAGCCGCTCCGGGCCGGCGGCTCGGCATTCGAGGTGAACGGAATCAGGCGCCGCTTCGGATCGATCGCGAACAGCGGGATGGCGAGGCCTTCGCTGCGCTCGATCAGGTCGGCCAGGGTGTAGTTGTCCTTGAGCTTGCTGGTCTTGATCGTGGCGCCGCTCTCGAGGGCCTGCTCGAGGGCGAGATCGTCGATACGGTCGTCGAACAGCCACGGCATCTTGAGGCTTCCGCTCAGGGTCATCTTGGCCTTGTCGTGGTCCTCGCTGGTGCGCAGGGCGTAGACGCCGTCGGTACCGAGTTCGGAACGGTAGTGCAGGCAGGCGAGGGTGTTCTGCCCGGGCCGATCGCTCATCGCCAGCAGGCGGGCGACACCGCTGAAATCGAGATGGTGATCGGCGTGATCGGACACGATGCGGCCGAAATAGGTCTTCAGCCCGCCCATGCGCGCGCGCTTGAGCGCATCCCAGTTGCTGTCGGCCAGGGTCACGTCGAAACCCGACTTCTTCAGGGCCTGGCCGATCGCCACCGGCGCTGGACCCGAGCCGACGATGATCACGCCCATCGGCTGCTCCTCGGCCAGCTTCCAGCGCAGGGCAAGACGCCGCGCGGTGAAGCTCTGGATCAGCACGCTGGCGATGATGATGCTGAAGATGGCCGGCACCAGCAGCTGGCCGCCCGGCACGCCTTCGGCTTCGAGGCGCAGGGCGAACAACGAGGCGACCGCGGCCGCGACGATGCCGCGCGGACCGATCCAGGCGATCAGGCCGCGCTCGCGCATCGTGAGTTTCGATGCGGTCGCGCTGGCGAACACGGCCATCGGCCGGGCCAGCAGGAACACCGCCGCAAGGAACAATGGGAAGCCCCAGCCGAGGCTCTGGAAACTGCCGAGGTCGAGCCGTGCCGCAAGGATGATGAAGAGCAGCGAGACCAGCAGCACGGTCAGGCTCTCCTTGAAGTTGAGCACGTCCTCCATGTCGAGGTCGCGCATGTTCGCCAGAATCACGCCCATCACGGTGACGGCGAGCAGTCCGGCTTCATGGGCCAGCATGTTGCTGGCCGTGAACGCGCTGAACAGGATCGCCAGGGTGACCACATTGCGCAGGTACCACGGCACCAGATGGCGCTTGAGCAGGCCGCCGAGCAGCAGCGCGGCCAGGGCACCGAGCGCGCTGCCGGAAAGGATCAGTTCGCCGAGCACCCACCAGGTGTGGTTGTTGTAGCCCTTGAGCACGAACTCGAGTGCGATCACGGCGAGGATCGCGCCGATCGGATCGATGATGATGCCTTCCCAGCGCAGTACCTTGTCGATGGCCGGGGTCGGCCGGATTGCACGCAGCATCGGTACGACCACGGTCGGTCCGGTCACGCAGGCGATGCTGCCGATCAGCAGGGCAATGCCGAACGGCGCCCTGAGGAAGTAGAGCGCAGCCGCGGTCAGCACGAAGATGTTGATCGCGGCACCGAGCGTGACCAGGTTGAGGATCGGTCCGCGCAGGCCATGGATTTCGCGGAAGCGCAGGGTCAGCGCGCCTTCGAACAGGATGATCGCCACCGACAGCGAGGTCAGCGGGAACAACAGCTCGCCGAACAGCGCGTCCGGATCGAGCACATGCAGGACCGGCCCGATCACGATGCCGACGCCGAGCAGTAGCACGATCGCCGGCAGGCGCACGCGCCAGGCAATCCACTGCGCCAGCACGCCGAGCACGACGATGCCGGTCAGGGCCAGTGGAAGCGGAATGGCGGGCATGATCGGGGCGAGGGCGAGGCAGCAGGGAGCAGGCTCGCGATGATACGCAGTTGACGTGGCACGCGCCCCTGGCATGTCCATCCCACCGCTGCGGGTCAACGATCGCGCTTCGGCAGCCCGCACGAGAATGTCCGAGCGCATCGTCGCCCGACGGTTCGCGGGGATCGCGGCGAGCGGACTGCCTGGCCCTGGCCAGACCGCTCGCCGGTGCGATCAGGTAGCCGCGCCTCAGCCGGCAGCGCTTTCGGCGACGAAATCCATCGATGCGGAATTGAGGCAGAAGCGCAGCCCGGTCGGCTTCGGTCCGTCCGGGAATACGTGGCCGAGGTGGCCATCGCAGCGCGCGCAGCGGATCTCGACGCGGACCATGCCGTGGCTGATGTCGCGCAACTCGCGCACATGCCCGGGATCGTACGGCGCGAAGAAGCTCGGCCAGCCGCTGCCCGATTCGAACTTGTTGTCGGAACGGAACAGCGGAAGCGCGCAGAGCTTGCAGACGTAGGTGCCATCCTCGTGGTTGTCGAGCAGGCCGCCGCAGAACGGATGTTCGGTGCCGTGGTCGAGCAGGATGCGGCGCTCCTCCGCGCTGAGTTTCTGTGCGAGGCGCTCGCGCTCGGCCGGCGCCAGCGGGGTGATGTCGTAACCCGATGCCGAGGTCGTCATCAGCGGCCCCGCTTGAGCTTGTCGCCGAACTTCTGCCGCAACTTGGCGACCTTCGGCGCCGCCACCGCGGCGATGTAGCCCTGCTCGGGATGCAGCTCGGCGTAGTTGTGGTGGTAGGCCTCGGCCTCGTGGAAGGCTTCCAGCGGCACCACCTCGGTGACGATCGGCGCGTTGAACACGCCGGCCGCGTCGAGCTGGCGGATATAGGCTTCGGCCACTTCCTTCTGCGCGGCGTCGGCGTAGAAGATCACCGAGCGGTACTGGCGACCGCGGTCCTCGCCCTGGCGATCCTTCTGGGTCGGGTCGTGGGCGACCGCAAAATATACCTTGAGCAATTGACCGAAGCTCGTGCGCTTCGGATCGAAGCGGATCGAGACGACCTCGGCGTGATTGGTGGTGCCGCTGCAGACGGTCTTGTAGTCGGCATTGTGCGCGCCGTCGCCGCTGTAGCCGGGCGCCACCGCGCTGACTCCGTCAATTTCCTTGTAGACGGCCTCCACGCACCAGAAGCAGCCGCCGCCGAGTACGGCCTGCTGTTCGCCGCCCGCGCTGGCCGGGTCGATGTCGCGCTCGGGGTTCGGGAAGTCGCCACGCGCGATGGCGAGGTTGGCGCCGGGGATCTCGCAGACGAGACTCATGGGGATTCCTGGTGAGGGGGCTGCCCACTCAATGCGATCTTGCCAGCGAAATTCAAGCGTGCGGGCAGCCGGTTGATGGGCCAGAAGACCGCCCTGGCGGGGAAGGGATTTCGCCGGGTCCGGTTGCGGTGCTGGCGCCGGGCACACGGGCAACTGGGAATGTCGCGTTGCGCTCGATACAGTAGGGCTTTGAACAAGCGCTGCAGCCGCCGCCGGGCTGCGATCGAGGAGTCCCCCGAGCATGAAGACACGAGCCGCCGTCGCCTGGGAAGCAGGCAAGCCCCTGGCTATCGAACAGGTGGACCTGGAGGGACCGCAATCGGGCGAGGTGCTGGTGCGCCTGGTCGCGACCGGGGTCTGCCATACCGACGCGTTCACGCTGTCGGGTGCCGACCCCGAGGGCCTGTTCCCGGTCATCCTCGGCCACGAGGGTGGCGGCATCGTCGAGGAAATCGGCCCCGGCGTCACCTCGCTGAAACCGGGCGACCACGTGATTCCGCTGTACACGCCCGAATGCGGCGCCTGCAAGTTCTGCCTGTCCGGCAAGACCAACCTGTGCCAGGCGATCCGCGCGACCCAGGGCAAGGGCCTGATGCCGGACGGCACGAGCCGTTTCTCGATCAACGGCAAGCCGATCCTGCACTACATGGGTTGCAGCACGTTCTCCGAATACACCGTGCTGCCCGAGATCGCGCTGGCGAAGATCAACGCGAAGGCGCCGCTGGAAAAGGTCTGCCTGCTCGGCTGCGGCATCACCACCGGCATCGGTGCGGTGCTCAACACGGCCAAGGTCGAAGCCGGCGCCAGTGTCGCCGTGTTCGGCCTCGGCGGCATCGGCATGTCGGTGATCCAGGGCGCGGTCATGGCCGGGGCCGGGCGCATCATCGCGATCGACACCAATCCGGCCAAGGCCGAGATGGCCAGGGCCCTCGGCGCCACCGATTTCATCAATCCGAAGGACTTCGCCGATACGCCGATCCAGCAGGTCATCGTCGACCTGACCGACGGCGGCGTCGATTACTCGTTCGAGTGCATCGGCAACGTCAAGGTCATGCGTTCGGCCCTCGAGTGCTGCCACAAGGGCTGGGGCGAATCGATCATCATCGGCGTCGCCGGTGCCGGCGAGGAGATCTCGACGCGGCCGTTCCAGCTCGTCACCGGCCGGGTCTGGCGCGGTTCGGCGTTTGGCGGCGTGAAGGGACGCAGCCAGCTGCCCGGCTACGTCGACCGCTACCTGGCTGGCGAGCTGAAGATCGACGAGTTCGTCACCGAGGAGCTGCCGCTCGAGCAGATCAACCGCGCCTTCGACCTGATGCACGAAGGCAAGGTGATCCGCTCGGTGATCCGCTACTGAGCCGCGCGCGCCCTCAGAAGGCGTCGTCGGATCCGGTCGAGAGGCTTGCGACCACGTCGTAGTGGTGGACCAGCGGTTCCATTTCGAGCAGGAACTGGTCGTCCTCGGGGTAGTACACCGAGCGGTCCGGATTCTCGCCGGCGAAGGCGCGCACCGCGTCCATCGAATCCCACAGCGAGACCAGCATGATCTCGCAATGCTCGCCCTGGATGCGCCGCAGCACCTTGACCCCGCGATTGCCGCTGGTCTTCTCGTAGTCGCGCAGACCGGTCTCGCGCAGGTAGTCGAGATAGGCGTCGGCCCTTTCGGCCAGGGTGATGCCACGCCAGATGCGCGCGATCATGGGAGATCTCCGCCACACGGGTGGCTGATGATCGCATATCGGCGGCGCCTTTTCGGTGCGTATCCGAAGCGCCGCAGCGGACCCGGTTCGGGGCCGGCCAGAATCGCGCGATCGCCTGCCGAACCACCATGGTGGCGGGCGGCGCGCGACCGGGCCGGGCATCCGGGCTAGACTTCCGACCCGGTCGAAACGGGAGGGCATGGCATGTGGGCCGATCTGGGAAGCATTCTGCTGGGAACCCTGTTGCTGATGCTTGGCACCGACTTGCTGAGTCATGGTGTGTCGGGGCTGCTGGCCCGTAACCGCGACGAGGCCTATCCGGCCGCGCTCGGCGGCACCGTGGCAGCGGCCGTGCTGGCGCCGCTGGCGATCCTCGTCGCGGCGCTGGCCGGCGCACAACCCGACCTGGCACTCGGTAGCCTGGTCGGCGCGGCGCTCGCGCAGTTGGCCCTGCTGGTCGGCCTGGCCGCGCTGGTGGCGCCGCTGATGGTGCGACCGAAGGCGCTGAACTGGATCAATCCGGCCCTGCCGGTGGCGATCGTGCTGGCCTGGGTCCTCGGTCTCGATCACGTCTACTCGCGCGTCGACGGCGGTGTCCTGGTGATCGCGTTTGTCGCCGTCCTGGTCCTGCTGCTTCGTTTCGCCGTACGCGAGCGCGCCGCCGTGCGCTCGCTGTTCGAGCCGACGCCGACCCGGTTTGGCCTGCCGATGCTGCTGTTGCGCCTGTTCGTCGGCGTAGTCCTGGCCGGGCTCGGGGCCTGGCGTCTGGTCGTTGGCAGCGTGGACATGGCGCAGACCCTCGTGCTCAATCCGCTGATCGCCGGACTGCTCGTGCTCGGTCCGGCCAGCGCCCTCGGCGGCCTGCCGACGGCCCTTTTCGCGGCGCGTCGCGGGCGTGGCGACTTCGCCCTCGGCCAGGGCCTGTTCGGGGCCCTGGCCTGTGTCCTGCTGCTGCTCGGCCTGCTCGCGCTCTGGCAGCCGCTGGCTGTCCCGGCCTCGCTGGTTCGCATCGAATGGCCCGTCGTCTGTGCCCTGGCGGTCGCCATCTACCCGATGATGCGCAGCGACGGCGCGCTGTCCGCACGCGAAGGCGGCGTACTGCTCGGCAGCTACGCCCTGTTCGTGCTGGCCGAGATCTGGCTGACCCGGATCTGAGGCGGCGAACGTCCCGATGCCGGGCCCTGAATGCCGCAAGGCTGCATGCCTGGTGCGCGGGATGGCTATACTGCGCCGCGCAACGAGGAGGACCGGCGGATGCTTTGGACGAGTTGGGTGCTGGCGCTGATCGCGTTCGCCGCGGTTGCCTATCTGTTCATGCGCCTGCACGACGAGCGCGCGAGCACGCAGCGTCTGCGCAACGAGCGCATGCATCTCGCCGACGAGATCGAGCAGCTGCAGGCGACCCGGGCGCGGCTCCTCGAGGCCCAGCCAATGCAGATCGCCGGCCGCATGGCGGCCGTCGTCGCCGGCGAAATCGACTTGCCGCTCGGTGCGACGCGCGATCAGGTCCAGGGCCTCGGCAAGCAGCTCGATGCCTACCGGCAACTGGTCAAGAACTATGACGCCGCCGTGCAGTATTGCCTGCAGCCGGTGGAAATGATCTTCGGCGCCGACAAGGCCGGACTCGATCAGTTGGTGAAACACGTCGAGGAGGCCCGCCGCCAGCTTTTCAGCGCGCGCCGCGAACTCGAAAAGAGCCCCCTGCTCAGCGATTCCAAGTCGGCCCTGGCCGCGGCGGCTCGCGAGCTCGAGCGTTCGACCTTGCTGGTCGGCGGTCTGCGCAGGCTGACCCGCGCCGACAGCACAGGGACCGAATCGGTCGATATCAACGCCAGCCTCGACGCGGCGCTCGCCCTGGTGACGCCGAGCTGGGGCGAGCGCATCACGATCGTGCGCGAGTACACCGACCTGCCCGCGGTGACCTGCCTGTCGGCCCAGATCTGCAGTGCTTTTCTGCACATTCTTGACAATGCGGCAAAAGCCATCGAAGGGCGCGGTACCGTTTCCGTGCAGACCCGGGCCGGCGGCGCGCGCAACGTCGAAATACGCATCGCCGATACCGGTGCAGGCATCGAGGAGCACGTCCTTCCGGAAATCTTCGAGCCGTTCTTCTCGACGCGAAAGGATGCACTCGGACTCGGCTTGAGCAATGCCCAGGCCATCGTCAAGGCACATGGCGGGTCACTCAACGTGCGCACGACGCCGGGCAGTGGAACCACGGTCATCGTCAGTCTGCCGATCGTCGCCTCGACCTCACTCAGCGTTCCTGCGGTCGCCGTCGGTCCCTGATTCGCGGCAGTCCAGGCGACCGCGAAACGATGCCGACCACTCTCGTCCTCGGCGGCAGCGGCCAGATCGGCCGCTTCCTCGTGCCGCGTCTGCTGCGCAGCGGGCAAACCGTCATCGTGCTGAGCCGGCAGGCGCGTGCCGGCGCCGACCCCAACCTGCAATGGCGGCAAGGCGACCTGTTCGGCGCGATGCCGGAGATGCCGCAGCTCGCTACGATCTACAGTCTCGGCCCGCTGGATGGTTTCAGCGCCTGGCTGGAGCGGACCCGACTGGCCGGCCGGCCGCGCATCGTCGCCATAGGTTCGATGAGCGCGATCAGCAAGCAGGATTCGGCCGATGCGGCCGAACGCACGTTGGCCGCGACGTTGCAGCGGGCCGAGCAGCGCCTGATCGCGAGCGCCGAGCACAACGGCCTGGCCTGGACCCTGCTGCGGCCGACCCTGATCTACGGCGCCGGCATCGACCGCAGCCTGAGCCTGATCGCCCGGCACGCCAGTCGCTGGCACCTGTTCCCGCGCCTGCTCGGCGCCACCGGCCTGCGCCAGCCCGTGCATGCCGAGGACCTGGCCGACGCCTGTCTCGCCAGTGCGATCGCGACGTTCACGAATCGCGTGTTCGACCTCGGGGGCGGCGAGCGCCTGAGCGTTTCGGCGATGCTCGCGCGCGTGCATGCCTCGCTGCCGCGATTCGCCCTGACTGTTCCGCTGCCCCTTGCCGCGGCAGGCGTCGCCCTGGCCTGTGCCCGCCTGCATCCACGCTGGCGTGGCATCCACTACGGCGCCCTGGCTCGCCTGCGCGAAGACCTGATTGCCGAGGACGGCGCCGCACGCGAGCAAATTGGCTGGTCGCCACGGCGCTTTGAGCCGAACCCCGCCACCTGGCAAATCCAGCCGCTGCCCTGAGTACTGATCAGTACACCATTCCCTGCCGTATGGTGCGTTGCAACATATTGTTGTGGCACGTGATTTTCTGTTAAGAGGACGTTGCCAACGACCGTTTGAACGGCCTAAGATGAGGTCGCAGAATTACCATCCAGAAGGGGATTCAAATGCAGGCCCGATTGTTTGCGGCAGCGCTACTGCCGTCCCTGTTCCTCGCCGCTTGCGGCGGTGGGAGCAATAGTCCCCGAGCGGTCGACACGCCGGTCGCCACCAACAACGACGGGTCCCCGGTGACCGGCGTCATCACCGCGCGGTTCGACCCGAGCAACGGCGTGGTGCCGAACCCGACCAATCTGCTGCTGTCGGGCACGACCGACCTGACGATCAATATCCCGGTTGCCGATCCGACCGATTTCAGCAATCCGCGCGTCGCCATCAATGCGCTCGACGGCTTCAGCACCGCTTCGCCGATGTCGACCGGATTCTCGGTGCCGATCAAGCCGAGCTCGGTCGTCGCCGGCAGCAGCGTGCGCGTCTTCCAGGTGACCCTGACCGGTCCCGGCGGCGGCGTCACCGGCATCACCAACGAGCTGCAGCCGAACGTCGAATACGTCACCGCCTTGCCGAGTTCGGATACCAGCGGGCGCACCGTGGCGATCGTGCCGACCAAGCCGCTCAAGCAGCTGACCTCGTACATGGTCGTGATGACCAATGGCATCACCGACAACCGCGGCAACGACGCGACCCCCGACCAGACCTACTTCCTGGCCAAGCGCACCTCGCCCCTGTGCGTTGGCGGCGCGTCCACCGATCCGCTGCTCCCCAGCGCCACCGCCTGCGCCCTCGAGCCGCTGCGCCAGCTGACCAACTCGCAGGAATTTGCCGCCAGCCAGGCCGGCATCGACCCGAGCAAGATCGTGCTGTCCTGGGTCATGACCACGCAGAGCATCACGCCGGTGCTCGGCGCGGTGCAGGCGCGTACCGCGCAGACGCCAGCCGCGGCTACGCAGATCGCACCGACCGGACTCAACCTGTCCCAGCTCAACCCGGCGCTGCCGCCGATCGCCGACGTCTACATCGGCACGATCGACCTTCCCTACTACCTCAACGCACCGACCCAGACCGCACCGACCGCACCGCTCGGCGGATTCTGGCGTGCGGCCCCGGGCGCCTACGTGCCACCGTTCAACCAGTTCGGACTCGATCCGACTTCGACATTCGTGACCTTCGCCAATCCGTTGCCGGTCGCGAATACGACGCAGAAGGTGCCACTGGTGCTGACCGTCCCGAACGCCGCTTCGGGCAAGACCAAGCCGGCCGCGGGCTGGCCGATCGTGATCTTCCAGCACGGCATCACGCGCAACCGCAGCGATGCCTTCGCCATCGCCGGCACGCTCGCCTCGCAGGGCTTCGCCGTGATCGCCATCGATGCGCCGCTGCACGGCATCACCGATCCGGCCAGTCCGCTCAATGTCGCCAACACGCCGTTCGCGGCCCTCGGCGCCCGCGAGCGTACGTTCAACCTCGATCTCTCGAACAACACGACCGGTGCGCCGGGCCCCGACGGCGTGGTCGACAGTTCGGGCAGCTACTTCATCAACCTGCCGAGCCTGCTGACCTCGCGTGACAACATCCGCCAGGCGGTCGCCGACCTGCTGGTGCTGGCCCGTGCCGTTCCATCGGCGCACTACAGCAACAGCGCCACCGATTTCGACGGCTCGCGCATCGGCTTCGTCGGCCAGTCGCTCGGCGGCATCATCGGCACCGTGTTCATGGGCGTGCAACCGAACGTCCAGGTGGCCCTGCTCAACGTACCGGGCGGCGGCATCCCGCGCCTGCTCGAAGCGTCGCCGGCGTTTGGCCCGCGCATCATCGCCGGACTCGGCGCCAGCGGCCTGTCGCCGGGCACGCCCGACTACGACGCGTTCTTCGGCGCCGCCCAGACCGTCACCGACTCCGCCGACCCGATCAATTGGGCCCTGCCGGCCAACAACAGCCTGCTCGCCTCCAAGCGCCTGCTCCTGCAGGAAGTCGTCGGTGGCGGCGATGTGTTGCCCGACCAGGTCATTCCGAATGCCGTGGCCGGCGCACCGCTGTCCGGCACCGAGCCGCTGATCCGTACCCTGGGTCTGAGCGCGATCACCCAGTCCACGCAGTCGGCAGCCGGGATCCGTGGCGTCGTCCGCTTCACCCAGGGCAACCACGGATCGCTGCTCGACCCGACCCAGTATCCGGCCGCCACGGCCGAAATGCAGGGTGAAATGGCCAGCCTGCTGGTCAGCCAGGGCACGGCGGTCCAAGTCAGCAATCCCTCCGTCATTCGCACGCAATAACCGACCTGGTACTGGAGTCCCACATGAAGACTTGCAAAACAACCCGGGCCAGTTCGCGCATGCGCAGTCCGGCCCTGTCCGCCCTCTCGGTCGCCCTCGCGATGGCCTTCGCCGGCCAGGCGCAGGCACTCGAATTCGGCGACCAGGACGGCTTCAACGCCGTCATCAACACGACCATCGGCTACGGCATCGGCTGGCGCACCCAGGATGCTTCCGATGACCTGATCGGCAAGGCCCAGTTCGACCCGACCTCGTTCGCGCTGGGCCTCGGCAGCGCGGCCCAGCGCGCCGAGCCCGGCCGCTACTCGGTCAATGGCGACGACGGCGATCTCGCCTACAAGAAATGGGATCCGATTTCGAACGCGATCAATGCGACCGTCGAAGTCAACATGCGCTACGGATCCGACTGGGGTGCCTTCGTGCGCGCCACCGGCTTCTACGATTTCGAGAACAACGATCGCGACAACCTGTCCGACGCGGCGAAGAGCCGGGTCGGCACGCAGTCGCGCATCCTCGATGCCTTCGTCTTCCATGACTTCACCATCGGCGGACGCCAGGCCACGGTGCGATTCGGTCGACAGGTCGTCAGCTGGGGCGAGAGCACCTTCATCCAGGGCGGCATCAACTCGATCAATCCGGTCGACGTGTCCAAGCTGCGCGTGGCCGGCTCCGAGCTCAAGCAGGCCTTCCTGCCGGTCAACATGCTGTGGGGTTCGTACAACCTCACCGACAACTTCTCGGCTGAGGCCTTCTACCTGCTCGACTTCCAGAAGACCGATCCCGATCCGGTCGGCACCTACTTCTCGACCAACGACTTCGCCGTGATTGGTGGCCGTTACGTGATGCTGAACTTCGGCACGGTGCCGCAGCCGGTCATCAACACCGACCTGTTCGATGAGGTCTGCCTGCAGGGCAACTTCGCGGCCAGCGATACCGGCCTGCCGGCGAACCTCGTGGCGGCCGGTTGCAGCGCGGCGTTCCCGCGCACGAAGACGCGCAACGCCAAGGACAATGGACAGGGCGGATTTGCCCTGCGCTATCTGGCCGAGAACCTCAACAACACCGAATTCGCGTTCTACGCGATGAACTACCACAGCCGGGTGCCGCTGATCAGTGGCATCGCGGTGACCAACTCTTCGGTGACCTCGGGTTCGTACTTCACCGAGTATCCGGAGAACATCCACCTGTTCGGGGTCAGCTTCAATACCCAGCTCGAAGCCAGCGGCATCGCCCTGCAGGGCGAATTCAGCTATCGCCCGAACCAGCCGTTCCAGATCGACGACGTGGAACTGCTGTTCGCCGGCCTGTCGCCGCTCAACGTGCTGATCCCGCAGCCCTACCTGCGCTTCGGCAGCCAGCTCGGCCAGTACGGGCCTGGCGACGAGATCCCGGGTTACGAGCGGCACAAGATCGCCCAGCTGCAGTTCACCGCGACCAAGGTGTTCGGTCCGGGCAACTGGGTCGGCGCGAACCAGGTGGCCATGGTCGCCGAAGTGGGCTTCACCAATGTCGACCTGCCGGACAACCTGCGCTTCAACGGCGACGGCACCGACACCGGTGGCGGCGGCGACGTCAATACCGGCGTCGGCCGCAACCCGATCACCCAGGTCGGCGGCTTTCCGACCCGCTTCTCATGGGGCTATCGCATTGCTGCCCGCGCCGACTACAACAACGTCTGGGGCACGCCGATCAACCTGTCGCCGCGCATCGCGTTCAACCACGATGTCAATGGAACGACACCGGGACCGGGCGGCAGCTTCGTCGAAGGCCGCAAGTCGGTCACGATCGGTACCGAAGCGAACTACCTGAGCAACTGGGTGTTCGACATCTCCTACACGAACTTCTTCGGTGGCGGTTCGTTCAATCTCATCCATGATCGGGACTTCGTCCAGGTCGCGGCCCGCTATTCGTTCTGAGGGTACGATCCATGACACTTATGAAGAAAGCAGGACTGGCCGCCATCATCGCCACCGCGATGATGGCCCAGGTCGCGGTCGCCAAGGTCAGCGCGGCCGAGGCGGCCAAGCTCGGCGTGACCGGAACGCCATTGACGCCGCTCGGCGCCGAACGCGCGGGCAACGCCGACGGCACGATTCCGGAATGGACCGGCGGCATCACGCAGCCGCCTTCCAGCTACAAGGTCGGCATGCACCATCCGGACCCGTTCCCCGGCGACAAGCCGCTGTTCACGATCACGTCCAAGAACTACAAGGACTACGGCGACAAGCTGTCGGCCGGCCAGAAGGCCATGTTCGAGAAGTATCCGGACTGGCGCATGGTCGTCTATCCGACCCGGCGTTCAGCCTCGAATCCGGCCCGTACCTACGAAATGACCATGAAGAACGCGCTTACCGGCGAACTGGTCGGCGAGGGCGATGGCGTGGCCAAGGTCGCCGAGGGCATTCCGTTCCCGATCCTCGACAGCGATCCGGCCAAGGCCGGCGCGCAGGCGATCTGGAACCACAAGCTCAAGTACAAGGGCGTTTCGGCCCGACGCTGGTCCGATCAGGCGCCGGTCACCGCGAGCGGACGCTACGTGATGGTGCGCATCAAGGAAGAGCTGCTCGGACTCTACTACCGGCAAGGCGCGACCCTGGCTGAAATCAACAACATCCTGATCTACTTCTACCAGGAAGTCGTTTCGCCGCCCCGCCTGGCCGGCCAGGTCCTGCTCGTGCACGAGACGCTCAATTCCGAAATCGGCCAACGCCAGGCCTGGGTCTACAACCCCGGCCAGCGCCGCGTGCGCCGCGCGCCGAACATCGCCTACGACAATCCGGGCACGGCCGCCGACAACCTGCGTACCACCGACATGACCGACATGTTCAACGGCGCCCTCGACCGCTTCAACTGGAAGCTCGTCGGCAAGCGCGAGATGTACGTGCCGTACAACTCGTACAAGGCGCACAGCGACAAGAGCAAGGTCGAGGACATGCTCAAGCCGGGCTATGTCGATCCCGATTACCTGCGCTACGAGTTGCACCGGGTCTATGTCGTCGAAGCCACCCTCAAGCCCGGCCAGCGCCACATCAATCCGCGGCGCACCTTCTACCTCGACGAAGACAGCTGGCAGATCCTGACCACCGACCACTACGACAGCCAGCAGAACCTGTGGCGCTACTCCGAGGCGCCGAGCGTGAACTACTACGAAGTGCCGGTGTTCTGGTCGACCCTGGAAGACCACCACGACCTGAAGTCCGGCCGCTACATCGCGGTGGGCCTGGACAACCAGGAAGAAATGTACGACTTCTCGTTCCAGACCACGCCGGACATGTTCTCGCCGCAGTCCCTTCGTCAGCGCGGCATCCAGTAACGTCGGCCTCGATGCATTCGCCGCCGCCGTTCCCCGCTCGGGGAACGGCGGACTCCACGAAGTGACGGCGGCCTGACCGGGTCGCCCGCGAAGCTCAGGTACCCCGCATGCCGCGCCTCACCACACCGTCCGTTTCAATCGTTCTCGCGCTGGTCTTCGGCGCGAGCCTGGCGAGTGCCGAGGACAAGGCCTCGCTGGCGCCCCTGGCGGCCGATCCGCTGGCCCGGCCGACCGAAGTGATGCCGCTGGCCGATGGCACCCTCGTTCTCGATATCGCCCGCGCCGGAAATCGCATCGTCGCCGTGGGCGAACGCGGTCACATCCTCTATTCCGATGATGGCACGGCCTGGACCCAGGCCGCCGACGTGCCGCTGCGCAGCACCCTCACCGCGGTTGCCGCGATCGACGGCAACATCTGGGCGGTCGGCCATGACGGCGTGATCCTGCACAGTGCCAACTCGGGCGAGAGCTGGGAAATCCAGCGCCGCGATCCGCGTGGCCAGCCCGCCGAGGGCGTCGATCCCGACGACATCCGCCAGGGTGCGCCGTTGCTCGACGTGCTCTTCACCGACCTCAACCACGGTATCGCCATCGGCGCCTACAGCCTGCTTCTGGAAACGAGCGACGGCGGCAAGCACTGGAGCGGGGGTCGCATCCCCACCTCGGCGAGCGATGCTGCAGCCGATGCCGAGGTCGCGGCCGAGAGCGTAGACGAGCAGGCGGCCCATGCCAGCAACGACATGCAGAGCTCGGTGTTCAGCGCCGACGAGCTGAAGATCGGCCAGGAGAGCGACCCTCACCTGAATGCGATTGCCCGCACCGAGAGTGGCGGCTATGTCATCGTCGGCGAGCGTGGCGCCATTTTCCGTTCGCAGGATGGCGGCAAGCTCTGGGAACGCTCGCAACTGCCGTATGACGGTTCGATGTTCGGCATCGTCGGCTATGAGGGCCAGCACGTGCTGGCGTTCGGACTGCGTGGCCACGTCTTCGAGTCGAACGATCTCGGCGTCACCTGGAGTGAGCGGCCCACCGGCAGCGAACTGAGCCTGATGGGAGGGGTTCCGCTGGCCAATGGCGGCGCCATCATCGTCGGCGCCAACGGCATCGTGCTGCATCGAGCGCGCGATTCCGAGCCACTGACCACCTCGACCAATACCGCGGCCGGCGTCATCGCCGGCGTGTTGCCGCTCGACTCGGACGGCACACTGCTGATAGCCAGCGAAAACGGCCTCAGTCGCTTCCAGCCCAAGTAACGGGGACGCAATGAGCGCAGCCAGCTCCAGCAAGAAGCCACCCAACGCGTTCCATCGTGCCGCTGAACGCCTGGTCTTCGGCAGTCGCCCGGTGGTCCTGATCCTGTTCGCGATCGCGACCGTCGTGCTGACCTACTTCGCCGCCCAGCTGCGCGTCGACGCCGGCTTCAAGAAGCAGATCCCGCTCAAGCACGAGTACATGCAGACCTTCATCGACTACGAGCAGGAGTTCGGCGGTGCCAACCGCGTCCTGATCGCGGTGATGGACAAGAACGGCGACATGTTCAACCAGCCGTTCTTCCAGACCATGGAGCAGATCACGCTCGATGCCAAGGCGATCGACAGCGTCGACGAGGCCCGCGTGCGCTCGATCTTCACACCGAACGTGCGCTTCGTCGAAGTGGTCGAGGACGGCTTCGCCGGCGGCAACGTGATCCCGCAGGACTTCACGCCGAACGTCGAAGGCTTCGAGGCCACGCCCGAGCAGTTCGCCACGATCAAGGCGAACATGGAGAAGGCCAGCATCGTCGGCCGGCTCGTGGCCAAGGATTTTTCCGGAGCCATGGTCTGGGTGGATCTGGTCCCCGAGAATCCCGAGAAGGGCGTCAAGGTCGACTACAACAAGATCGCCGAACAGCTCGATGCGATCCGCGCCAAGTACGAGAACGAGCACACCACGGTCGCCATCATCGGCTTCGCCAAGATGGTCGGCGACATCACCGCCGGCGCGCGCTCGGTGATCTGGTTCTTCGGCCTGACCATCGCCTTCACCTGGCTATTGCTGTTCATCTACTCGTCCTCGGTCAAGCTCGCCTCGCTGACCGTGTTCTGCGCACTGATCTCGGTGATCTGGATGCTCGGTGCCCTGCGCCTGCTCGGCTTCGGCATCGATCCGATGAACATGCTGACGCCATTCCTGATCTTCGCCATCGCGGTCAGCCACGGCGAACAGATGATCAATCGATACCGCGGCGAAATCTTCTTCGGCGGCCTCGAGGAAGGCACGCCGGAAGAGCTGGCCAAGCGCACCGGCATCGATCCCGAGACCGCCGCGCGCAACGCGTTCCGCGCCCTGCTGGTGCCCGGCTCGGTGGCCCTCGTGGCCGGCTGCATCGGCTTCGCCGCGATCCTCGTGATCCCGATCCGGATCATCTTCGAACTCGCCATCACGGCCACGGTCGGCGTCGCCCTGACCGTGCTGACCGACCTGGTCCTGTTGCCGGTGCTGCTGTCCTACACGCGACTGCGCAACCTGCCGCGCAAGCGCGCCTACCGCCTGCGCCAGCTGACCCAGTTCGACAAGATCTGGACCTTCCTCGCCCGCTTCAGCCGGCCGGTGCCCGCGGCCATCATCCTCGTCGCCGGCATCGCGATCTGGTTCGTCGCCGAACGCTATGGCGAGCACGTGATGATCGGCGATGCGCAGAAGGGCGTCGCCGAATTGCGGCCCGACGCGCGCTACAACCAGGATGCCGTGCTGATCAGTGAAAAGTTCGCGCTCGGCGTGGACATCCTCAACGTGATCGCCGAGGGCCCACCCTCGGCGTGCACGAACAGCTACCCGGTGATGGAGCTGATCGACCGCTTCGCCTGGCATCTGCGCAACGTCGAAGGCGTGGCCCAGGTCATGACCCTGCCGATGGCGGCCAAGGTCGTCAACGCCGGCTGGAACGAAGGCAACGTCCGCTGGCGCGTGCTGCCGCGTGACTCGGACACCTTGCGTCTGGCCACCCAGGGCTTCGAGACCGACACCGGCCTGCTCAATGCCGATTGCAGCGCGATGCCGATCATGGCTTTCCTGACCGACCATCGCGCCACCACGATCGATCGAGTGGTCGGTGCAATCAAGGAATTCCGCACCGAGAACAAGTCCTGGGCCGGCGGCAATGTGAACCTGCGCGAAAAGCTCGCCGAACAGGCCGCCGGCGGCGACGTGCCCGAAGATGGACTCAACGAGGTCAACCTGCGCCTGGCCACCGGCAACGTCGGGGTCATGGCGGCGATCAACGACGAAGTGCGCGCGGTCAAGCGGCAGATCCTCTACATGCTCTACGCGGCCGTGTTCGTCATGTGCCTGATCAGTTTCCGCAGCCCACGCGCGGCCTTGTGCATCGTGCTGCCGCTGGTCCTGGTCACCGAGCTAGGGCATGCCCTGATGGTCTATCTCGACATCGGCATGAAGATCAATACGCTGACCGTGGTTGCCCTCGGTGTCGGCATCGGCGTCGATTACGGCATCTACATTTTCGCCCGCATGCGCGAATCGCTGCTCGCCGGCAAGCCCCTGACCGAAGCCTATTTCGCCTCGCTCAAGACCACCGGTATCGCGATCTTCTACACCGCCCTGACCCTTGCTGTCGGCGTCGGCACCTGGGTCTTCTCGGACCTCAAGTTCCAGGCCGACATGGGCGTCATGCTGACCTTCATGTTCGTGGTAAACATGATCGCGGCGATCGTGTTCCTGCCGGCCCTGTGCCGCTGGCTGTTGCGCCCGATGGAACGCGCGGCCTGAACGCATGCGGCCCGCCCTGGGCGACCGGCCCGGGGCGTGGAGTGCCGCGCAAGGGTCGCAACAAAGTGCAACCGTCACGAAGCCCTCACTCGGAGGATCGCGTCGCGTCGACGCGGACAGATTGACCCGTCCTTCATGTCGGCGCGACGAGGATCTACGCGCCGCCTAGGCGACCGGGGTGCCGAACCAGCTGCCGACCCAGGCGGTCGCGAGCATGGCCAGGGCGCTCCAGATCACCACGCGCGCCGCCCCGATCAGGACCGGCGCGCCACCCGCCCGCGCCGCCGCCGCGCCGAGCAGGGCCAGAGACAGCAGCGCAGCGAGCATGACCCCGACCACGCGATGACCCTCGGGGATCAGCATCACGCTGACCAGCGGCAGGGCCGCGCCGACGGCGAAAGCGGCTGCCGAGGAGCCGGCCGCGAGCAGCGGGCGCGCGCGCGTTTCGTGGGTGATGCCGAGTTCGTCGCGCGCATGCGCGCCCAGCGCATCGTGGCGTGTCAACTGGGCCGCGACCTCACCGGCCAGCGCCGGATCGAGCCCGCGCTTGACGTAGATCGCGGCCAGCTCGCGCAGCTCGTGCTGCGGACTCGTCTCGAGCTCGCGCCGCTCGACATCGAGGTCGGCACGCTCGATGTCGGCCTGCGAGCTGACCGAAATGTACTCGCCGGCCGCCATCGAAAAAGCACCACCGACCAGGCCCGCCACGCCGGCCAGGAGGATGCTCGGCAGTCCCGCATGCGCGGCGGCCACACCGACGATCAGGCTGGCCGTCGAAACGATGCCGTCATTGGCGCCGAGCACCGCGGCGCGCAGCCAGCCCATGCGATCGGTGCGATGCGATTCGGTGTGATGCTTGAGCATGTGCGGAATCCGGAAACGAAATCAGGGAGACAGGTACGCCGCGCGCGGCCGTTGCGGCGCAGATCAGTAGCTGATGTTGAGGCGGCGCATGAGCTTGCCGGCGAGCCAGGCCGGACCGATCAGCAGGTAGGCCAGGTCGGTGAAGAAGGAGGGCCGCGCGCCTTCGATCAGATGGCCGACGAACTGGCCGATCCAGGCCAGCACGAAAGCCCCTGCGGCGACCCACAACAACGTCTGCGGCCCGATCGACCGATACAGCGCTTCGGTGATCAGGCCGAATACGATGAACACCAGAAGCATGGCCAGGCCGATCGGCCTGGACATCTTCCAGTAGAACGCGAAGGCGCCGATCATGGCCATGGCGCACCAGAACCCCGGGCGCCCGATCGAGGGCGCCACCGGAATCACCCAGAGAGCGGCGATCGCCGACCACAGGATGACCGGAACGCAAACCCAGTGGATCAGGCGATTGACCGGATTGCGGTGATCCTTGCTGTAGTTTCCAAACCATTCGTTGACGCTGCGCATGCCAGGATCTCCGACGGACACGAATGCCGAGTCTAGTCGAGCCGGTCGGCTGCTGTCGCCGACTGCAGGGCCGGTACAGCGGTGCCTGGCCACGGTTCACGATGGGGCGAAATGCGCAACGTATGCAGCGGTGAGCTGTACCACTCGGCGACGTGGCCGCCTTCGAAGCGGATCCAGGACGGGCCGTACAGCCAGCGATCGCCCTCGCGCGCCATCGGTGCGCCGATCACCTCGATCACGACCTGTTCGGGCATGCCGAGGCGAAGACCCTCCGACTGCCCTGGAACCTCGAAGGCCGGCGTGGCCGGTTCGCGCCGCGCCGCAACGACGCTCTCCACGTCCGTTGTGTCTTCGTCGAATGGCCAGAACGCGAGCAGGGCGGTGAGGCCAAACCCGGCGACGACGATGGCCGGGCCCAGCCGGCGTCGCCTGCGTCGCGGCGGCGCCGCGGCGAACACCGGTGGCGTTCGCGCAGCGCTCTGCTCGGACGCGGCAGAGGGCAAGGCACCGGGCAGGCGACCATGCTGGCGATGGAATTGCAGGCCGGCTTCATAAAGTCGGGTCAGGTTCTGCAGATGTTCGGTGGCCAGATGCTGGGAGATCGGATCCTTGGCGCTCAGACGATCCGGATGGACCCGGGCCACGCGTCGACGATAGGCCAGCTTGAGGTCATCGATGCCGGCCCCCGGTTCCAGCTGGAACTCGCGATACAAACGCAGGAAATCGACACCCTGAACCATTGCATGAACCTGCTGCGGACCAACCCGGCTGCACCCATGCGAACAAACCGGAACGGTATCCAGTATAGCCCCGGCGCCGACCGCATCGATCGGCGCCGATGCCTCAGTCGAGGCGGATATCGGCCAGCCGGAACAGGGCTTCCGCATATTTGGCCGCGGTCGCTTCAATCACCGCGGCCGGTATCGACGGTCCGGGCGGCTGCTTGTTCCAGCCCAGCGATTCGAGATAGTCGCGAACATACTGCTTGTCGAAACTCGGAGGGCTGGTGCCGATCCGGTACTGATCGGCCGGCCAGAACCGGGACGAATCCGGCGTCAGCATTTCATCCATGACATACAACCTGCCGTCCGCATCGGTACCGAACTCGAGCTTGGTGTCAGCGATCAGGATGCCGCGGCTTGACGCGAATTCAGCGGCGAACCGATACACGGCAAGCGTCGCGTCGCGGACCTGTCCGGCCAGCTCGGCGCCGACCTGGTTGGCGACCACCGCAAAGCTGACGTTCTCGTCGTGGCCGCCCACCGCGGCCTTGGTCGAGGGCGTGAAGATCGGCTCGGGCAGGCGCTCGGCCTGGCGCAGTCCACGCGGCAGGGCGACGCCACAGAGCGATCCGCTGGCCTGGTAGTCCTTCCAGCCCGAGCCGATCAGGAAGCCGCGCGCAATGGCCTCGAACGGCACCGGCTTCAGACGCTTGCTGATCACGCTGCGGCGCGCATAGAGCGCAGCATCGACGCCCGCCGGCAAGACCGCTTCGACGGCGCGGCCGGTCAGGTGGTTTGGCACGACATGCGCGGTGCGGGCAAACCAGAAATTCGACATCTGGGTGAGGATCTCGCCCTTGCCCGGAATCGGGTCGGGCAGGACCACATCGAATGCGCTGAGGCGATCGCTGGCGACGATCAGCAATTCGTCGTCGGACAATGCATAGACATCGCGGACCTTGCCGCGGTGGACCAGGTTCAGACCGGGCAGGTCCGACTTGAGCAGGGTAGTGGGCACGTGCCGGTATCCAGAGCGCAACGCAGCGCCCAGTTTAACCTCAGACGAACGCCCGGGCCGTGTAAAATCCGCGGTTCGCCTTTCGCGGAAACCTGCTCGATGACGACCCGGAAACCGACGACCCCACCCCGAGCACCGGCCCGGCCCCGGCCGCACGGAGACCACCCCGCAGGTGGCGTGGGCACGTTGGCCGCTTGCAGCCAGGCCAGGGGCGCCTGAACCGGTGAGCATCATCGGCAAGCTGGTCGGCGGCATTCTCGGCCTGCTCATCTTCCGCAACTTCATCGGCGCGATGATCGGCGCCTTCGTCGGCCACATGTTCGACCTGAGCATCTCGCAGGCGCGCATGTCGGCGCGGGCATCGTCGTTCGTCGAGCCGCTGTTCGCGTTTGCCGGCGCCCTGGCCAAATCCGATGGGCGCGTATCCGAACTCGAGATCCGCGCCGCCGAGGCGCTGATGAACCGGCTGCGTCTCGATCCGGACATGCGGCGCATGGCCATCGAGCGCTTCAATGAAGGCAAGGCGCCGGAATTCGAAGTCCATCTCGCCGTGGCCGAGTTGAAGGCCTGGACGCGCGGACGTCGCGACCTGGCCTTCCTCCTGCTCGACATGCTGCTCGACCTCGTCCATGCCGAGGGCACCCTAGCGGCGAACAAGCTGGCCATGGTGCGCAAGCTGTGCTGGGCGCTCGGGGTCAGCGATGCGGAGCTCGCGGCGGTCTCGGCGATGAAGGGCTATGGTCCGGCCTACGGCGGCCCGCAAGGTCCGCGGCCGGGCCAGCAACCGTCGCGCAACACCGTGCCGACCGCCGACCCCTATGTCGTCCTCGGCATCACCCGCGAGGCCGAAGCCAAGGACATCAAGCGCGCCTACCGCAAGCTCATGAGCCAGCATCACCCGGACAAGCTCGGCAAGGTGCCCGAGGAGCTCAAGCACCGCGCCGAATCGCGGGCCCGCGAGATCAACGCCGCCTACGAGCGCATCAAGAGCGAACGCGGCTTCACCTGACCCCCCGCGGGCTTGCACGCGCTGAGACAGGCGAACGCCGTTTTGCGCCCTTTCTCCGGAGAACCCGTCCTCCGGAGCACGTCCCATGCACAGCCGCCTCTTGTCCGAACGCATCCTCGCCATCGCGCTGACCCTTGGCGCCGGCTCTGCCTGGGCCCAGTCCGAGCGCTGGCAGCCGCTCGAAAGGATCGACGTGCAGCCTGGCGGCACGGCCACCGCAACCCGTTTCGCGCTCGCCGAAGCCTCGATCAGTGATGATGGGCGCTGGGTCGTTTTCTCCTCGACCGCGGCCGATCTCGTCTCCGCCGACAGCAATGCGCAATCGGACGTGTTCGTGCGCGATCGTCGCAACGCCGGCACACGCCGGTTGAGCCTGCGCGCCGACGGATCGCAAGCACTGTTGCCGAGTTATCGCGCCCAAGCCACGGCTGATGGCCGCTTCGTCACCTTCGTTTCCAGTGATGGCCAGCTGGTCGGCAACGACCAGAACTCGGCCGCCGACCAGTTCCTGCTCGACCGCGATTCAGACGGCAATGGCATCCTCGACGAAGCGGGGGGCACGAGCATGCAACTGGTCAGCCTCAACACCGCCGGAGCGACCTTCTTCAATGGCGCCAAGAGCGTCATCGCCGCGCTCGACACGAACGGCAATGCCGTCACCTTCGTCACCCTGCAGCCGCTGGCCGGCAACGACAACAACGGCCAGCCCGATGTCTACGTCCGCGACCGCCTTGCCGCCACGACCCGGCTCCTCAGCCAGTCGACTGACGGCACGGTCGGCAACGACGAAAGCCCCGACTTCTTTGCGCCACCGGTCGACATCAGCGACAGCGGAAGATGGGTCGCCTTCAGTTCCAACGCGACCAACCTCGACCCGGCGAGCCCGGGGGCCGGACTGGGGATCTTCCTGCGCGACCGCGACAGCGACGGCAACGGCACGCCGGATGAAACCGGCGGCTCGACGACCCGCCGCATCCGCGTCGCCGCGCCCGGTGGCATGGAGCTGCCGATTGGCGCATTCGCCCAGTTCGACCTCAGCGGCGACGGTCGCTGGATGGCGATCGCCGCCTCCAACGCGGCCGGTCCCAACCCGGCGGGCTCGGACATCTACCGGCATGACCTCGGCCTCGACCTCGATCTGCCGGTCGTCTTCGTTGCGGCGGACTGGCGCAAGGGCAATTCGACGTGCTGCGGCAACCAGGGTCCGAAGATCTCGCGCCAGGGCGGTGTCCTGGCCTTTACCTCGACCCAGAACTACAGCTTCGCGGGGGTCGGCACCGGGCGCAGCGATGTCTTCGTCGAAGCCGGCACCGGCACGCTGACCCGGATTACCGACTACCCGGTCCCGGCCAGCCAGGACGATGGGCTCTCCTACGGCGTCGTCGCACTTTCTGCCAACGGCGCCTACATGGTCGTCGCCGTTGCTGCCGCGGGCACGAGTGCATCGGCCGCCGAAGGCTATTTCGTCTATCAGCGCGATCGCGTATTCGATGCCGGATTCGAACCGGCGCCATGACCGCCCGCAAGCCGCCGGCGCCGACCCACGACTTCGGCCGTCGACCTCTCGCGAGCCCGCTACAATCCCTCCCTGCAGGGGGTAGGGGATGGACGACAGCGGCGCGATCACCGGGTTGCTCAGGCGCATGTCGGCGGGCGACGCGCAGGCACAAGCGGACCTTGTGCCGCTGGTCTATGCCCAGCTGCACGCACTCGCCGCCCGCTATCTGCGCGGCGAACGCGCCGCGCACACGCTGTCGCCGACGGCGCTGGTCAACGAGGCCTGGCTGCGCCTGGCCAACGAAGCCGGCGTCTCGCCGGCCGACCGGCGTGACTACTTTGCCCTTGCGGCACGCCGGATGCGCCAGGTGCTGGTCGACCATGCGCGGCGGCGCGCAGCCGCCAAGCGCGATGGCGGCCAGCGCGAAAGCGCCATCACGCTCTCGTCGCTGGCCACTCCGCGGGACGGTGGTGAGGTCGACACGCTGGCGCTCGACCAGGCCCTGCAGCGCCTCGAGGCGCTCGATGCACGCAAGGTGCGGGTGGTCGAGCTGCGCTATTTCGCCGGCCTGACCATGGACGAGGTGGCCGACGCGCTCGACATTTCGCGGGCGACGGCGCAGCGCGACTGGGAGGTCGCGCGCAGCTTCCTGTTCCAGGCCTTGCAGTGAACCCGGCCGATCCGATCGTGGCCGACACCGCGATCGCCTCGGCCGCGCTTTCGCTGTTCGAAGCTGCGCTCGAACTGGTTGCCGGCGAACGTGAGCCGTTCATCCAACGCGCGACCGCCGATGACCCGGAACTGCGCAATGCCACGCTCGCCCTGCTCGAAGCGCATGCCGCCAGCGAAGGCTTCCTCGATCCAGGGCCGCCGCTCGGGCGCGAGCTGGGCGGCTACCGACTGCTCAAGTCGATCGGCAGCGGCGGCATGGGCCAGGTCTGGCTGGCCGAGCGCATCGACGGTGTTTTCCGGCAATGCGTGGCGATCAAGGTGCTGGCCAGCACGCTCGGCGATCCCGATGCGCTGCGCCGCGCCGAAGCGGAGCGCCAGTTCCTTGCCTCGATCGATCACCCGAACATCGCCCACGTGCTCGACGGCGGCAGCACCGCAGAGGGCCAGCCCTATGTCGTCATGGAATACGTCGATGGCGCACCGATCGACCGCTGGTGCCGGCAACAAGCCCTCGATCCGAGGGCACGCGTGCGCCTGTTCCTGCAGGTGCTCGGAGCCGTCGAGGCGGCCCATCGTTCGCTGATCATCCATCGCGACATCAAGCCGGCCAACGTGCTGGTGACCAACCAGGGGCTCGTCAAGCTGCTCGATTTCGGCATTGCCAAGTCGCTCGACCCCAGCGATGCCGGGGCGACCCGAACCGGCTGGATGCCGATGACGCCGCAGTACGCGAGTCCGGAGCAGCTCGCCGGGCGACCGCTGACGACCGCCAGCGACATGTATTCGCTCGGTCTGCTCCTGCACGAATTGCTGACTGGCGTTGCCGCCCACCGGGTCGAGCCGCGCAGCCTTTCCGAGCTTGCGCGGTTCGTGTCCAGCCATGCGCCGTCGCGACCGAGCGAACGCATCGATACGGAAGCGCTCGGTATCGGCTCGTCACTGGCACGTCACTGGCGCGCGCGGATTTCCGGCGATCTCGATCGGATTGTACTCAAGGCCCTGGCGCCCGAAGTGCCGCGTCGCTACGGCTCCGCCCTGGCTTTCGCCGATGACCTTGAACGTTGGCTCGAGACGCGCCCGGTCTCCGCGCGTCCGGGTGGCGGCGGCTATCGCCTGGGCAAGTTCCTGCAGCGCAACCGGCTGGCTGTGGGCGCGGGCACGGCCGTCGTCTGCGCGCTCGCCATCGGCTTGTCGGTGGCCGCCGTCCAGCAACGGCGCGCCGCCGAGGAGGGCCAGCGCGCGCGCCAGGCGAATCGCTTTCTGACTGACATGATTGCCCGCGCCGATCCGTATGCCAGCGGCAAGCCGCCGACCTTGCTCGAGGCGCTTGACCGTGCCGTTCCCGACATTCCCCGGCAATTCGCCGGCCAGCCGCTGCTCGAGGCCGATGTCCGCCATGCGATCGGGCGCGCCTACCTGATGCTCGAGCGCAACGATGCGGCGCGGGAGCAGCTCGAACTCGCCGCCACCCTGCGTGCAGCGGAGGGAGGGACCGACTATGCGCGTGTGCTCGACTCGCTCGCCATTCTCGCCTGGCAAGGTGGCCGTTATGCTGAAGCCGAGCGTCAGTTCAGGACCGCGCTGGACCAGTGCGAGGCCGACGAGAATGGCCGGGCCCAGCGCTCGGAAGTTCTCAACGATCTGTCCTCGCTGCTGTCGAGCGTGGGTCGCAACGCAGAGGCACTCGATGCGGCCGTACACGCCCGCGACATCAAGGCCACGCTGGCCACGGTTTCGCCGCGCGAACGGGCCGTCGTGCAAGCCAACATCGGTGCGGCGCTCGACGGCCTGGGTCGCTATGACGAGTCGATCGCCGCCTATCGCGAGGCCCTGGAGATCTTTGAGTCGCTGCCGGCGCCGCCCCTGCTGGACATGGCCGTCAGTCTCAACAACCTCGCCTACGTCCAGCGCGAAACAGGTCACATCGAGCAGGCCGTGCAGAGCCAGGAGCGTGCGATTGCGCTGACCGTGCAAGCGGTCGGACCCGATTTCCCGCGCCTGGCCGTGCGTTATTCGAACCTGGCCCTGCAGTACGCCGAGCTCGGCCGGCATGCGGATGCCACCCGGGCAGCAGCCGAGGCGCTGCGCCTTTCGCCGCTCGCGTTCCGCGCGAATGATCAGGCCATGGGCAACCTGTATGTGGCGGTCGCCCGCGTCAGCCTGGCCGCCGGCGACGCGACGAAGGCCAATGAATTCGCGCGCAAGGCGTTGCGCGTGTATGACGCGGCCGAATCGGTCGAGGCCGGACGGCGCGAAAAGGCGATCGCCATCCTCGATGTGCCGGCCGCCACGACTCAGTCGAACCGGCGGCGCAATGACCGCTGAACCTTGAGCCGCGGCCCGGGTCCAAGCACGGCGACGGCATTCGGTGCCGCTCCCGCCGGCCCCGATCCCTGCCCGGTCGAGCCGGGCCTTGCCGGCACCCCTGGCTGCGGATTCACCGTACCCCATGCTCATCATTTCGCTGACCTGCATCGCCCTGATCGCGCTGGCAACCGTGCTCCACTACGAGGTGCTGTCCGGTTTGAGTCACTGGCTGCCAGGCCTTTCGATGCGAGGCCGCGCCAAAGTGCTGGTCGTGGTGCTCATGGTGTTTCTCGCGCACGCCATGGAGATCGCGCTGTACGGCTCGGGCTTCCATGTACTGGCGAACCATCTCGGGCTCGGCGGCTTTACCGGCGGGGCCCACGCGAGCCTGAGCAACTGCCTGTACTTCTCTGCGGAAACCTACAGCTCGCTCGGCTTTGGCGACCTCACGCCGAGTGGACCGATGCGGCTTCTGGCCGGCGTCGAGGCCCTGAACGGCCTGCTCCTGATCGGCTGGTCGGCGTCCTACATCTACATTTCGATGGAGCGTTTCTGGTCGCGCGATCCGGCCAGGCCGGTGCCCTGAATTCAATCGGCCGAAGTACCTGCGCTATGGTGGGATCCCGCAGTCGGCAACAGGAGGTCCATTCGAGATGACGGCAACTGCAACCCGATCGGCAACAACGCTCCGGCGCGCCCCGCTCGCCGCCCTGCTGGCATTCGCGGGTCTCGCTAGCGGCATGTTCTGGGTAGCGCCCGATGCAGCAGCGGACGGTTCGCGCCAGACGCGGGCCGCGCAGGATCGCGGCGAGGCCAGCATGCGCATCGACAATGCGAGCTGGCAGGCCGGCAGCGCCAATGCGCGCTTGCGCGGAACGTCGCTGAATGTCTCCGCGATGCATTCCAATCGCGTCGAAGAGACCGTGATCACCGAGCGGCTTTCGCTGCGGATCCCGGACTACCGGGGTCCGGGTCAGTATGCAGCGGCGATCGGGTCGAGTTTTGTCCGCGCCGGCATCCGCATTCCGAAGAACGCCGATGACAGCACGGAAGCGGACAGCGAAGTCCTCACCGATGCGCTCAAGGGCGCCCGCATGATCCGCCTGGACAATGCCGAGGTCGAGATCGACAGCGTCGACGACGGCTTCGTCGGGGGCCGCTTCCGGCTCGAAGCCGCCTCGGCTGGCGCGCAGCCTGCGATCTCCGAAGGTGTGTTCCGCGCCCGCCTGCGCGAGTAAAGCGCTGGCCGGCGGAGTCGCGCCGGCAGGGTCGCCGAGGCTTGCCCTCGGCGCGCGTATGAACGAGGATCGTCCGATCCCCGCTGCTGCGCCGTCGTCCATGTCCCGATCCTCCTGCGTCATCGCCCCGTCGATCCTGTCCGCGGATTTCGCCCGCCTTGGCGCCGAGGTCGATGCGGTGATCGCGGCTGGCGCCGAATGGGTGCACTTCGATGTCATGGACAACCACTACGTGCCGAACCTGACCATCGGTCCGCTGGTCTGCGCGGCGCTGCGCAAGCACGGGGTGACGGCGCCGATCGACGTGCACCTGATGGTCAAGCCGGTCGACCGCATCATTCCGGATTTCGCCGACGCCGGGGCCAGCCTGATCAGCTTCCACCCGGAAGCCTCCGAGCACATCGACCGCAGCATCCAGCTGATCCACGCCAGCGGCTGCAAGGCCGGGCTCGTGTTCAATCCGGCCACGCCACTGGGCTATCTCGACCATGTCCTCGACCAGCTCGACCTGGTCCTGATCATGTCGGTCAATCCGGGCTTCGGCGGGCAGTCGTTCCTGCCCTCGGCGCTCGACAAGCTGCGCCGCGTGCGCGAATTGATCGATCGCAGCGGCCGTGACATCCGCCTCGAGATCGACGGCGGGGTCAAGGTCGACAACATTGCCGAGATCGCGCGCGCCGGTGCCGATACCTTCGTCGCCGGCTCGGCGATATTCGGCAAGCCCGACTACGCCGCTGTCATCGCGGCGATGAAGGCTGCCGTCGCCCAGGCCTGAACAGGCCCCTGCTGTCACGCTGCAGCGGGCCGCGCGGGCCGCATGCCTTTCGACCCTCGGGTTTCCGCGCGACGAACGCTACAATCGCCGATTCAACGCCGTTGCGGAGTTCCCGATGCATCGATTCGTTCCCGCCGTTGCGCTTGCCTTCGGCCTCGCTTCCGTGGCCCAGGCGCTGCCTGCCGGCAACGCACGCCTGCTGCGCTTTCCCGACATCTGCGGCGACGCGATCACGTTCGTCCAGGCCGGCGACATCTACATCGTCGCGGCGAGCGGCGGCACCGCCCTGCGCCTGACCTCGCACGCCGGCCAGGAGCTGTACCCGAAGTTCTCGCCGGATTGCCGCGCGATCGCGTTCTCGGCCGAATACGACGGCACCCGCCAGGTCTACGTGATTCCGGCCGGCGGCGGCGAGCCGCGCCAGCTGACCTGGTACAACGACATCGGCGCGCAACCGGTCCGCGGCGGCACCGACTACCGTGTCCTCGACTGGACCCCGGATGGCCGCAACGTCCTCGTGCGGGCGAACCGCGTCGCAGCCGACGACCGCGGCGGCCGGCCCTACCTGGTGCCGGTCGACGGTGGCATGGAAACCCCGTTGGCGGTTCCCGAGACCGGCGGCGGCATGCTCTCGCCCGATGGCAGGACCTATGTCTACACGCCGATCGATCGCGAATTCCGCAGCTGGAAGCGCTATCGCGGCGGTCGCGCCCAGGACGTCTGGACCTATGACCTGGTCGCCAATACATCGAGGCGCCTGACCGACGACCCGGCCACCGACAACCAGCCGACCTGGGTCGGTGACACGATCTACTTCACCTCCGACCGCAACTACACGTTGAACCTGTTCGCGCTGTCGCCGAATGGCGGCGAGCCGCGCCAGGTCACCCATTTCACTGATTTCGACGTGCTCTGGCCGAGCGCCGGCAAGGACGCCATCGTGTTCGAGAACGGCGCTGCGATCTGGCGCTTCGATCCGAAGACGGAGCAGGCGACCGAGGTGCCGATCCGCGTCACCGGCGACTTTCCGCAGACCCTGCCGGGCTGGAAGAACGTGGTCGCCCAGGTCGAATCCTTCGACCTCGGCGGCGACGGTGATACCGCGGTATTTGCCGCGCGCGGCGAGCTGTTCCGGCTGCGCCTCGAGGACAAGGACCTGCGCAACCTCTCGCACACGGCGGACGCCCGCGAGATCGGCGTGTCACTCTCGCCGGATTCGAAAACCGCGGTCTATCTGTCCGATGCCAGCGGCGAATACGAGCTGTACCTGCAGTCGATGGACGGTGGCGAGCCGAAGCGCCTGACCCGCGATGGCGACATCTGGCGGTTCGCACCGGTCTGGTCGCCGGATGGCCGCCATCTGGCCTATGCCGACAAGAAGCAGCGCCTGCGCATCGTCGATGCCGGATCCGGCAAGACGCAGGACGTCGACAGCAGCCGGCACGACGACATCACCGAATACGTCTGGTCGCCGGACGGACAATGGCTGGCCTACACCTTGGAAAACGACGCCGGACTGACCCAGGTCTGGCTCTACTCGCTGCAGGACGGAACGCGCACCGCCGCCACCGAGGCGACTTCGAGCGCGTTCAGCCCGGCCTTCGATCCGCAGGGGCGCTGGCTGTACTTCCTCTCCAACCGCGACTTCCAGCTGCAGTTCAGCGCCTACGAACAGAACTACCTGTATGCCAACGCGACCCGCATCTATGCGGTCAGCCTGGCCGCGGACGGACCGTTCTTCGATGCCGAGACCGGGCACGCGCCGAAGCCTGTCGAAGATCCCGCGGCGAAGCCCGCGCCGCGGCGCGTCGACGCCGACGGCATGATCGGGCGCGAACAGGTGCTCAAGGCCGGCGCCGGCAACTACCGCAAGCTGCAGGCCCGCTCGGCTGCGGTGTTCTATGCGGCCATGCCCGGCGGGCGCGACGACGGCGACTTCGAACTGCGCATGCTCGCGCTCGATGCCGACAGCGAGACGACGATCGCGCGCGGCCTGGCCGACTATCGCCTCAGTGCGGATGGCAAGCAGGTGCTGGTCCAGCTCGAAGGCAAGTTCGCCCGGCTCGAGGCCAAGGCCGACCAGGATCCGGCCAAGAACATGCTCGACCTTTCGCGCATGAAGGTTCTGGTCGATCCGCCGCGCGAGTGGCACCAGGAATTCGTCGATGCCTGGCGCATCCTGCGCGACTGGTTCTACGACCCGGGCATGCACGGCGGCATCGAACGCTGGAATGCGGTGCGCGCCCGCTACGAACCGCTGGTCGCCCATGTCGCCACGCGCCAGGACCTCGACTACCTGTTTCAGGAACTGGTCGGCGAGGTTCAGTCCGGGCACGTCTACGTGCAGCAGGGCGACCAGCCCAAGGTCGAGCCGACCCCGGGCGGACTGCTTGGCGCCGATATCGCCGCCGACGCATCCGGCTACTTCCGCATCGAACGCGTGTTCAAGGGTTCAAGCTGGGATCCGCGGCTACGCTCGCCGCTGGACCAGCCCGGCGTCGCCGCCGATGCGGGCGACTACCTGCTGGCCGTCGACGGTGTCGATGCGCGCAGCGTGAAGAATTTCTACCAGCTGATGCAGGACAAGGGTGGGCAGGTCATCAGCCTGCGCATCAACAGCAAGCCGCAATGGGAAGGCAGCCGGGAAGTCAGGATCAAGGCCCTGGTCTCGGAACTCAACCTGCGTTACGCCGACTGGGTGGCTTCACGACGGGCCATGGTCGATCGCCTCTCCGGCGGTCGCATCGGCTATATCCATGTCCCGAACACCGCGGTCGACGGCAATCGCGAACTGTTCCGCGGCCTGCTCGCCTACTCGGACAAGGACGCGCTGATCATCGACGATCGCTACAACGGTGGCGGCTTCATCCCGGACCGCATGGCCGAATGGCTGGCGCGCAAGCCGCTCAACTACTGGAAGCGTCGCGGCCTCGATCCGCAGGCGACGCCGATGCTCTCGCACGATGGACCGAAGGCGATGCTGATCAACGGCCTGTCGAGTTCGGGTGGCGACGCGCTGCCGTACTACTTCCGCAAGCTCGGCCTCGGCAAGCTGATCGGCACGCGCACCTGGGGTGGCCTGATCGGCATTTCGGGCAACCCGTCGCTGGCGGATGGCGGCATTCTGCTGGCCGCCACCTTCCGTTTCCTCGATACCGACGGCCACTGGGCGGTCGAGAACGAGGGTGTGCATCCCGATATCGAGGTCATCGACCGCCCCGAGCTGATCGCCCGCGGCCAGGATCCCGGTGTCGAGAAGGCCGTCGAGGAACTGCTTGCCGAACTCGCCGCGCATCCGCCGAAGAAGATCGTCGCGCCGCCCGCACCTGTGGACTTTGGTGCGCCGGCAAAGCACTGAGAATCCGGCGGGCTGCGCTATCCTGCAGCCCGCTGTTGATTCGGGGAGAGGGTGCTGATGCAGTGTTTCGTCTACAAGAGCCTGCGCAAGGCCGATACCTACGTGTACCTGCGCGAAGCCGATCGCTTCGACGTGCTGCCCGCGGCCATTGCCGAGGCGCTCGGCAATCTCGGCTTCGTCATCGAGATCGAACTGTCGCCGCAGCGCAAGCTTGCGCGCGAGAACGTCGACGTGGTCATCGGCAACCTCGATCGGCAGGGCTATCACCTGCAATGGCCGCCACCCGCCGAATCCGGCCAGGCGAGCTGAAGCGCGCATGCGCGAAGGGCATCGCTATACTGCAAGTGTCGCGGCGCGCGACACCCGTTTCGGGTGCGTCGCTGGCACAACCGCAGGCGAAGCGATGTCAGCAAAGGCCCCACATCCGCATCCAGGGCGCGCCCGGCACAGGCAACCCGGCACCCGCCTGGGCGGCACCCGTGGCGATGCCCAAGCCCGAGCCGGGGCGCACCGCCCCGCTTGCGATCGATGAACACCGGCGTCGACATGCCGAAATCGCCGGCACCCCCGCGTTCACTGCTCGGCGGCCTCGGGCGCTTCGTACCCGCGCTTTTCTTCCATGCCGCGGCGGCCTGGATCGCCGCTCCGTCGATGCTGATCGTGCTGCTGATCGGCGATGCCTGGATGCTCACCGCGATCTGCGCCGGTATCGGCTTCGGCATGGACGGCGGCTTCCTGCGCAGCATCGCGCGCCGGGGCCTGACCGGTCTCGTCCTGCTCAGTCTTTATGCGGTCTTCGTCGCCCTGATGCTGGCCGCCCCGGCCTGGTGGCTGGTTCGCGAGCCGTCACTGACTGGCGCGCTGGCGCTGTCGGCGGCCATGCTGCTTTCGCTGCTTTCGCTGTGGCGCCTGTGGCCCGCGTTCGTCCTGCCCTTTGTCTGGGACGATGCCTATCCCGAACAGGGAACGCGTTCCTGGCTGACCATCGCGCTGCGTCGTTCGCTCGGATTCGCCCGCCAGCTGACCGCCGAACACGATGTCTTCTTCAGCCACGGATTGCCATCGGCACTGGCCCTGCTGGTCGTTTGCGTCTGCGCATTGGCGCTGGCCGCGCTGGGCGCCGGATTGCCGTTCGAAATTCGTGTCTCGGCGATCGTCCTGTACGCGCTGGTGGTCGTGCCGCTGGCCTGGCTGATGCTGGCGACGCGTTGCGTGAATATCCTGTTTCTCGACGTCCGGGCCAAGCGCGCCACGCGCCAGCGCGAGGAGGAGCGCGACGAAACCGACAGCGAAGCAGTCGCCCTGCCCGACGACATCGGCGTGTTCGACGCCAGCGCCACGCTGCTTGCCGCGGCCCGCACCGGCCAGGTCGACCTCGCCCTGGCCGCGCTCGAACGCGGCGCCAACCCGGACATGGCGCCACTGGCGGGCGATCGCGACCAGCGCAGCGTCCTCATCCACGCGGTCATCCTGCCCGACCTGCGCCTGCTGCGTGCCCTGATCGCCAAGGGGGTCGACGTCAACCGCACGCACGGCGGCATGCCGCCGCTGATCGCGGCCACGCGCGACAGCTTCCAGGGCCGGCCCGACGCGATCATGACCCTGCTCGCCAACGGCGCCGACCCGGCCGTCACCGACGTCGATTCGAACACCGTCCTGCACCATGCCGCCCTGTGCGGAGAGCCGATCGTCGCCGCGCTGCTGGTCGACGCCGGGGTCGAGATCAACGCGGTCAATCGCGAAGGGCGCACGGCGCTCGGCATTGCCTGCGCCAACGGCAACTGGGCGCTGGCCAACTTCCTGCTCGATCGCGGCGCCAAGACCGAGGTCGAAAACTCGCAGCCGGCCCTGCTGCTCGCGGCGACCGTGGCCGAGGATGATCCGAGCGGGGTAAAGCTGCTGCTCAAGCGCAAGGTCAAGGTCGATTGCCGCGGCCTGCTTGATCGCTCGCCGCTGATGGCTGCCGCCCTGGCCGGACACGCAAGGATTGCCGAAGTCCTGCTCGCGGCCGGCGCCCAGGCCGATCTGCTCGACCGCAACGGCACCACCGCGCTGATGGAAGCGGCGCGTTCCGGTTCGGTGGCGATCATCCATGCCCTGGCCAGGCAAAAGATCGATCCGGACCGCGTCGACTCGCTGGGTCGAACGGCCCTGATCATTGCCTGCTCGGCGCGCGCGGCCAGCGAGGAGGTGGTGCGCGCGCTGCTTGCCCTCGGTGCCGATCGCGGAGTGGCCGGCGGCGACGGACGCCGCGCGGTCGAGCATGCCGCGGCCGCCGGTCGTTGGCCGATCGTCGCCTTGCTCGATCCGGGTTTCGCACTGCCGAGCAGCCTCGCCAGCGAACCGGTGGCGGCCAGCGAGGAAGGTGCGTCGCATCTGCTCGACGCGCTGCGTTTCGGACACTGGAGCGTCGCCGAAGAGATGCGCGACGCGGCGCTTCAGCAATCCCCGGTGCAGCGCGCCCATCTCTATCTCGGCCTGCTCGAACCCGAACACGGCCAGGCACGAACCTGGGTCCTCAACCTTGGCCTGCCGGCCGACGTGCGACTCGACGATGGCCGCTTGCTCGGTGAAGCGCTGCTGTCCGTCTTGCCCGGTTCCTGTCATGCCCTGAACGATCTCGTCCGTCGCGGTCATGCGGTGGGCGGAGCGGCCCTCGTGGCGCGCGTGCTGTTCGCCGTGCCGGGCATGGGCGAGCACGCCGGGATGGTCGCCCTGGCCCATGAGCTCATCGAGCGTGGCGGCGACTGCTTCGGCCGCCTGGTCGGTGAGGTCGGCGCCCTCCACCTCGCCAGTGCTCTCGGCGAAGCGCATCTGGTCGAGAGACTGCTGGTCTGCGGTGGCGACGCGAACGCACGCGATGCGCGCGGGCGGCGACCGCTGCACTATGCCCTGAAGGCCGGTAGCGCCGCCGCGGTTGCCGTGGCGCGCGTGCTGATCCGGCACGGTGCCGATCCCGAGGCGGCGTCGGCGAGTGGCGAAACGGCCCTTGGCCTGGCCCTGTCCCGGGCCGACCGGGATCTCGTGTATTGGCTGAACTGGCCGCGCTGGCGCCTGCCGCGACGCGCCCTGCGCGGATCGGATCTTCCCGCGGCCGCGGCGACCGGCGACATCGATGCGGTCGACAAACTGCTCGGTCTCGGATTCGCCGTCGGCAGCGTCGATGCCCAGGGCGCCACGGCACTGATTCGCGCGGCCGGATCGGGCTATGCGGCGCTGGTCGTGCGCCTGCTCGATGTTGGTGCCGATCCGGCCCAGGCCTCCTATTCGGGGGCAACCTGCCTGTCGGCGGCAGTCGCCGCGCGCCGCGAAGCGGTCATGCGCACCCTGCTCCAGCACGGGGTCGACGCCGACCAGCGCCTGCCCGGCGGCGGTACGCCGCTGATGATTGCCGCGGCCCTGGGATTGCCGCGCCTGGCCGAACCCCTGCTCGAGCGCGGCGCGGATCCGAACGCCGGCGATGATCGCGGCAACACCGCCCTGCAGGCGGCGGCCCAGTTCGCCTTCGACAGCCGCGACACGCAAACCGCCGGCGACCTGCTCCGGTTGCTGCTCGATCATGGTGCCAGCAAGGATGCCCGCAACCAGGCCGGACAGGACGCGCTGCTGCTGCTGCTCGGTGCCCGGGCTGAACCGGGCGCGGCCTGCGATGCCCAGCACATTGGCCAGCTCGCCAGCCTGCTGATCGGCAAGGGTGCGGCCGTCGACACCCAGGACCAGCGCGGGGTCAGTCCCCTGCATGCCTGCGCCATGCACGGCCTGCTCGGCGTAGCCCGCCTGCTCAAGAGCCACGGCGCACCGATCGACCAGCGCGACGGCCTCGGCCGCAGCGCCGGCGAGATCGCGGCCCTGCTCGGCTACGTCGACGTCGCCGCCGAACTCGGCGTCGTGCGCAGCCCGGTCCCCGGCGTGCGCCAGACCTTGCGCAAGCGGGTGATTGATTAGGGCCGGGATTGGGGATTCGGGATTCGAGATTCGAGGGGTCAGCAGGACCCTGCTGACTTGCCGCATCATCGATTCTGCCGCGCAGGGGACAGCAACCCGAGTACGTCAGAGCAACCTTGGCTCTTGCGAATCCCGAATCCCCAATCCCGGCTTTCAGCTACCATCCCCCACCATGAACAAGCCCAACACGACCCATTTCGGCTTCCGCGAAGTCGGCGAGAACGACAAGGCGCGGCTGGTCGGCGAGGTGTTCAGCTCGGTCGCGCGCAAGTACGACATCATGAACGACCTCATGTCGTTCGGCGTGCACCGGCTCTGGAAGCGTCATTTCGTCGCCACCAGCGGTGTGCGTCCCGGCGACTGCGTGCTCGATCTGGCCGGAGGAACGGGCGACATCGCGGCGTTGCTCCTGCCGCGCGTGGGCGAGCGCGGCCATGTCGTGGTCGGCGACATCAATGGCGACATGTTGCGGGTCGGCCGCGACCGCCTGACCGACCGCGGTCTCTTGCGCGGGCTCGGTTACGCCCGGCTCGACGCCGAGGCGCTGCCGTTTCCCGATCGCAGCTTTGATTGCGTGACCATGGCCTTCGGCCTGCGCAACGTGACGCGCAAGGAAAACGCGCTGGCCGAAATCCATCGCGTGCTCAAGATCGGCGGCCGCGCCCTCGTGCTCGAGTTCTCAAGCGTGCGCGAGCCGCTGCTCAAGCCGCTCTATGATTTCCACTCGTTCTCGGTATTGCCGCGGATCGGCAAGCTGATCGCCGGCGACGACGCCAGCTACCGCTACCTGGCCGAGTCGATCCGCAAGCATCCGGACCAGGCCACCCTCAAGCGCATGATGGAAACGGCCGGGCTCACCCGCGTCGATGTGCGCAACCTGTCGGCGGGAATCGTCGCCATTCACCGCGGCTACCGGGTTTGAATGTCGGGCGAGAGCCCTTCCTCGGCCGAGAGCAGCCAGGGCCGGAAAGCACAAAGCCTTCCGCTGGGAAGGCTTTGGGCAAAAAAAGAAGCCGAACGAGGAGCGGAACGCGTCCTGCGCACCGTTCTCCCCTCGTTCGACTAGGGGGACTGGGGTGGCGGCTGTGCCGACCACGTGCGTACAGGATGCCTGCCGAAAACGCGCAGCGATAGCTGTAAGTTCTTACAGCTTGACGAGGTGGACTTTTTGTGCTTCTGGCTTGTTCAGAGCGCGATCAGCTGCAGGCTCATGGCCTTGGCGATGGCCTGGCGACGACCCATGACGCCGAGTTTGCGGGCCGCGTTCTGCAGATGGAAAACCACCGTGCGCTCGCCGATGCTGAGCTGCTGGCCGATCTCCCAGCTGGTCCGGCCTTCGGCGGCCCAGCGCAGGCAATCGAGCTCGCGCGCGGTCAGGTGCACCTGCTCCTGCGAGCCGGTGCTGACCAGGCGCTGCCCGGCTTCATGCAGGAACGACGCGAACAGATGCAGTTCTCCGAGGTGGCGCAGGTTCTCGCGCGCACTCGAGGTGTTGCCGGTGGCCACCGATATCATGCCGGCCTGTCCGGCCGGGCCGTGGATCGGCAGGCCGATGCCGAGGCGCAGGCCGTAATCGGCCGCCTCGCGGAAGAATTCGGTCGGATAGCCAACGCGGCGCGCGTGCGGATCGGCGGCCCACAGGCACGGCGTCGTATGGTGGCGACAATGTTCGACGACCGGATCGACCTCGAAATAGCCCTCGCGCCGGTAGTGCGCCATCCAGTCGGCGGGATACGCATTCAGCAAGACTGGCAGCCGATGCGCGTTCGAACCACTGGTGTAGATCCAGTTCTCGAAGCCGAGACGCTGCAGCAGCTGGCCGGATCGCAGGCGCAACTCATCGGCCGTCCGGCAATCAAGCAAGGCTTGCAGGCTGTCGAGTTGTTCGTGCATCGAAACGCCCCCTGGGCCCGAATATACGCATTTCGCCCGCACAATGCCTCCGACCTGCGGCGGTCGGTTCCGTTCGCCGGGGTACGGAAGGCCGGCACCGCGCGCTTCTTTGGCATACTTGAGCGCTTGCCTCGGAGGAATCATGAAATCCAGTCTATTCATCAGCGCGTTGCTGTTCGGTACCAGCCTGACGATCGCCCACGCGGAACCCGATCCGCACAGCTATGCCGAGCCGGACAAGGTCAGCGTGACCGCACTCGCGCTCGAGCTCGGCGTCGATTTCGACAAGCAGGAACTGAACGGGGCCGCCACGCTGAGCCTCGACTGGCACGATCCCGCGGCACGCAGTCTGGTCCTCGACACGCGCGACCTGGCCATCGAGTCGATCGAGGCGATCGGTGCCGACGGTGCGTCGCGGCCGGCGGCCTATACCCTCGACGCGCGCGATCCGATCTTCGGCTCGGCCCTGCGCATCACCGTCGAGAGCACCGTGCCGAGGGTGCGCATCCGCTACCACAGCCTGCCCCAGGCCTCAGGCCTGCAATGGATGAGCCCGGCCCAGACCGCCAGCGGCAAGCAGCCGTTCATGTTCTCGCAGTCGCAGGCGATCCATGCGCGCAGCTGGGTTCCGCTGCAGGACACGCCGTCGGTGCGTTTCACCTACACCGCGCACGTGACCGCGCCGAAGGCGCTGCGCGTGGTCATGAGCGCCGACAACGATGCCAGGCATGCGCTCGACGGCGACTACCGCTTCGTCATGAAGCAGGCCATACCGTCCTATCTGCTCGCGATCGCGGTCGGTGAACTCGACGTGCGCGAAACCGGCCCGCGCACCGCGGTCTATGCCGAGCCGAGCCTGGTCGCCAAGGCCGCGCGCGAGTTTGAAGACACCGAAAAGATGATCGAGGCGGCCGAGTCGTTATATGGCCCGTACCGCTGGGACCGCTACGACATCCTCGTGCTGCCGGCCAGTTTTCCGTTCGGCGGCATGGAGAATCCGCGCCTGACCTTCGCCACGCCGACCGTGATCGCCGGCGACAAGAGCCTGGTCGGCCTGATCGCCCACGAGCTCGCGCACTCCTGGTCGGGCAACCTGGTGACCAATGCCAACGCCCAGCACATGTGGCTCAACGAAGGCTTCACCACCTATGTCGAAAACCGCATCGTCGAGGCGGTCTACGGCAAGGACGTCGCCACCATGCAGCTGGTCGTCGACGACCAGGAGCTGCGCAGCGAAATGCAGGGCATGAAGCCGCGCGAGCAGCTGCTGGTCACCGACCTCGCCGGCATCGATCCCGACGAAGGCCTGTCCGGCGTGCCCTACGACAAGGGCCGCTGGTTCCTGCGCTTCCTCGAGTCACGCTACGGGCGAGACGTCTTCGACCCGTTCCTGCGTTCCTACTTCGACCATTTCGCCTTCCAGAGCATCACCACGCGCGAGTTCCTCGAGTACTACAGCGCGCATCTCGAAGCGCCGCACTGCGGCAAGGTGAGCTCGGCCGAAATCGACGAATGGCTGCACCAGCCCGGCATTCCGGCCGACGCGCCGGCCGCCCGATCGGAGCGCTTCGATGCGGTCGACAAGGCGGCCGCTGCGTTCCTTGCCGGCACCCTGGCGGCCAAGGACATTCCGGCGAAGCAATGGGTCACCTACGAGTGGCTGCGCTTCATCAACACTCTGCCGGAAAAGCCCACGCCGGCGCAGATGAAGGCGCTCGACAAGGCCTGGCACCTGACCGGTACCGGCAATGGAGAGATC
This sequence comes from Dokdonella immobilis, assembly GCF_900115085.1. Lineage (GTDB taxonomy): Bacteria > Pseudomonadota > Gammaproteobacteria > Xanthomonadales > Rhodanobacteraceae > Dokdonella > Dokdonella immobilis. The sequence continues at coordinate 52,975 of NZ_FOVF01000030.1, forward strand.
GCCTTCCGCTGGTACGTGGCGACCGTGCGTGCCGGCTACACGGAGGCGCGTCCGGCGATCGCCGCGTTCATCGAACGCATCGGCCGGCGCAAGCTGATCATTCCGATCTACGAAGAACTGGCCCGGAGCGAGGATGGCAAGCGCTTCGCCATCGGCGTCTATGAAAAGGCCAAGGGCGGCTACCATCCGCTGACCCGCGGTTCGGTCGAGAAGGTGCTGGGCCTGTAGGCACATCCGATCCGGAACGGGGTCGGCGTGCCGCGCCGGCCGGTCCCGGGATCGCCTCGGCTGTGGGCCGAAACACCCGTGGCGCCCCTGCGCAGCCGGTCATCGCTGCGCTCAGGGCGCCTCTGGCGCGGCAAAAAGGCGGACGACACTGTCGCGGCCGAGGACCATGAACGTGCACACGCCGAGAACCGTGCCGTAGGGAATGCCGAGGCAGGAAACACCGGCGACCACCAGGCAGAACGTGCGCGCGCGGCGCCGCCGGATGCGCGCAGCGGCCATGAACTTGGCGATCGCGAGACTCGCGCCGATGACGAAGAAGACCAGTCCGAAGATGCCGAAGACGGCGCCGAGGGATTGCGGCGGGAGGCTGCCGGCGTGCGATCCGCTCCGGGCTGCTGCGGCGAGCAACGTGCTCATGAGCAGTCCCATCACGGCATAGACGAGGCCCAGCAGCGAGAACAGCGCAGTCATCACGCCCGAAAACAGGTAGCCGAGCGCGAGCAGCTTGAGATGCTCGTCGTCGACGATCGCCTGGCGGGAATCGAGTCGGTTCATGGCGCCTCGTCCGGTCAACGTGGTGATGGGTGCAGAGGGTAGAGCGCCTGAAGTCGGCGCAGCGTGCCTCAGCGTTCGAGTACGAGCGGTCCGAAACTGTTGTCGATGACGAGTCGCCAGCGCCCGTCGATTCCACGGCGGAACACCGATGTCGCAACGTGGTGCTGTTCGCCGGCGGGCCCGCCCGGCCCCGGCGTCGTCAATGTCCAGTGCGACAGGTACAGGGCGAGATCACCTTGCGCCGTCACGTGCATGCGATCCTGCTTCGCCGTGCTGCCGGAGGTCATGAACAGTTCGAAGAACGCCCGAAGATTGTCCTTGCCGCTGATGCTGCGATCGGGCGCAACCATGACCACGGCAGCGTCCTCGTAATGGTCGAGAACCGATTCGATATCGCCGCGGTTGAAGGCGGCGTCGAGCTCGGCGACGCATTGCTCCACAGGGTGTATGGCCATCGCTGCTCCCGGACTGCGTGAAGTTGCCTGGCCGGACCGTCGTGCCGACGGTCCAGGCTCGCACATGCTAGCCCGGATCTTCAGGAATTTCCCCGACCCTCGCCCTGGCCCTGGATCGTGCAGGCCCTCGGTTCCATCGGCGAGCTCACTTTCGCCTCCCTGCGTTGCATGAAATCGCTTGAATCCAGCCTCCTGCGCGATCGCCGCAGGCATCCGCGCACGGTCAGGGCCAGGGCCGGTCGGGCACGGCGGCAAGAGTGCCGAATCCGCCGGCCGGATTCCGCGAGCGCCTATTGCATGTCCCAGCCCGGCGTGCCGCGCGCCGGCAGCGGCTCGGGTGCCACCGACCTGACCGGCTCGCGGGCCAGCTTGTCCTCGAGCCAGCCAAGTGCGGCGTCGAGTTGCGCATCCTCGCCGTTGTAGGTGGCCAGTGGCGCGTTGACCACGGCGATATCCGGCGACACGCCATGGCCCTCGATCAGCCAGCGGCCGTTGGCCACGCTGAACTGCGGAAACTCGGCGATCCGGGCGATGCCGCCGTCGACCAGCGCGTTGCGCCCGGACAGCCAGATGCCGGCGCCGGCCGTACGTTGTCCGATCAGCGGTGCAAGGCCAAGCGCCTTGATGCCGGCGGCGAAGGTTTCTCCGTCGGAATACGTGCGCTCGTCGATCAGCACGACCAGATGGCCCCGGAAGCTCTGCTGCATGTTGAAACCCGGCGGACTCTCCGGAGAGGTCCAGAATGCCCAGGTGCGGCGCAGCAGCTTCTCGATGATCCAGCTGTCGATGTTGCCGCCGTTGTTGCGACGCACGTCGATGACCAGGCCGTCACGCCAGGCGTTGGTGTAGAACTCGCGGGCGAAATCGGCGACGTCGTTGCCACCCATCGCACGCAGGTGCAGGTAGCCGATACGGCCCTTGCCACGCTCGAGCACGCGTTCGCGACGGGCCTGTTCCCAGTCACCATAGCGCAGACCGGCTTCGCCGCGGCTGTCGATCGCCACCGCCACCGTCTGCCGGCGCTGGCCGTCGCGGACCAGGTCGAGCAGGACCTGCTTGCCGGCCTGGTTGGCGAGGGCGTCGGCGAGCTCGGCGGCGTTGCCCACCGGCTTGCCATTGACCGCGGTCAGCAGGTCGCCCTCGCGTGCATCGACGCCCGGCTTCGCCAGCGGTGCGCGCGCGTTCGGCAGTTCCGGGTCGGTGCGGTAGATGTGGGCGATGCGCAGGCCGCCGTCGACGCCGACGAAGTCGGCACCGAGAGCCGCCGGTGTCGCGACCTCGTCGTCCTTGCGCATTTCGCCACCGCGCACCTGCGAGTGCAGGATGCCGAGTTCGGCGGTCATCTGGCCGATCAGGTCGTCGAGTTCATGACGGTCGGCCACCCGCGCGAGCAACGGCTCGTAGCGGGCGCGGACCTTGTCCCAGTCGACGCCGCGCATGGCCGGGTCGAACGAGAATTCCCGGTGCATTCGCCAGGCATCGACGAACATCTGCCGCCACTCGGCGGGCGGATCGATGGCGAGGCGCCAGTCGGCTGCGCGCAGCTTCAGCTTGTCCAGCTTGTCCGGCGCCTTGGCCGCCGCATCGACGATGAAGATGTCGCCGGCACCCTTGTCCTTCCATTTCATGAAGGCGATCTTGCTGGCGTCGGCGGACAGCTGGTAGCTGCGCACGTCCCTGGCGAAGGTCTCCGCCTCGTCGCCGTCGTTGCCGATGGCCAGGCTCATCAGGTTGGGATGGGCCTCGGCACCGGCGTCCTGGTCGAGAAAATAAAGGCGCTTGTCGTCGACGCCGAGGACGCTGTAGTTGCCGGCTGCGACCGGCACTTCGTACAGGCGCTGCTCGAGTCCGTCCCAGGCGATCGCCGGGAGCGCTGGCTTGCTGTCCGGCGTGGCGCCCTTGCCCTTGCCCTTGCCGACCGCCGCATCGTCCTTGTCCTTGCCGGCTTTCTTGTCGGGCGGTGCCAGTTCGTCGGCCGGCTGGAACGGAAAGCGCTTCCCCGCCTGCAGGGCCAGCGCATAGATCCGGGTGCGACGGTCGAACGTCGGCCCCATGTTGCGGTCGCCCCACGGGCTGCGCGGGGTGGCGACGAAATCGCGGTTGGACAGGAAGTAGAGCCACTTGCCATCGCGCGAGAATGCCGCCGAGCTGCTTTCGTAGCGGTCGCTGGTCACCACGGCCTTGCGCGAACCATCGCTGGCCAGCAGCACGACCTGGGCGCGGCCTTCGCGGCTGTCCGGTCGGGCGACGGCGAGCGTGCGGCTGTCCGCCGACCAGCGTACCGAGGCATAGGTATCGTCTCCGCCGAAGTGGCCCTGGTCGAGCTGGCGCAGCTTGCGCGTCGCCAGATCCAGCACGAACAGGCGCGCCTTCTTGTCGTCGAAGGCCAATGATTTGCCATCCGGCGACGGGTAGAGGTGCCAGCGTCGCGCGTCGGAATCACGGGTCAGGGCTTCGCCGGGGCCCGAACCGTCGGCCGGGAAGCGCCAGATCTCCTCGTGGCCACCGATGTCACTGATCGCGAACACGGACTTGCCATCCACGCCCGGCACCGCCGAACGCGCGCGTGCAGCGGCCGGCACGGCAAGATCGATGCGCCGACGCGCGTCGGTCGCGGCGAGGGTCACCGCACCGCGCGCGGTCAGCGCGACCCGGCTGCCGTCAGCGGCGAGGGCGAAATCCTCGAGGTAGTCGAGTGGCTTCTCGAGCCAGCGCGTGCGCCTCTGTTCGAAGTCGCTGACCAGGTCGATCGGCACCACCCGGTCTTCGCCGCTGGCGATGTCGATGCTGCGGATGTCGGCGCCGTACTGGTAGACGATCCGGCCGGCGTCGAGTTGCGGGGCGATCACGTCGAACTCGGTGTGCGAAGTCAACGCGCGGCGATCGCCGCCGTTGGCATCCATGCTCCAGAGGTTGTCGCTGCCGCCTTCGTCGCTGAGATGATAGAGCCGTCCGTTCCACCACATCGGACTGCGTAGGGAGGCCTTGACCTGTGGCGCCAGTCGCGTCGCTTCGGCACTGCCGTCCAGCGGTGCGCGCCAGAGCTGGGCCATCGCGCCGCCATGGTATCCGCGCACGTGATCGCCGGTGATCTGCAGGCCGAAGCGGGTGAAGTAGACGGTACCGCTGGCGGCGTCGATGGTGGCCTGGTTGGCGTCGGCGAACGGCAGGGCATGTTGCGCCAGGGTGGCCGGCTCGACCGAGCGCAGGACCACGCTGCTGCCCGGACCGGTCACCGCGGTGCTCGAATAGAGGACTTCGCCGGTCGGCGTCCAGCCGACCACATGCACGCTGGCCCCATCGAAACTGAGCCGCTTCGGGGCGCCGCCGGCCAGCGCCATCACGTAGACCTCGGGGCTGGCATCGTAGCTGGCGACGAACGCGACCTGGCGACCGTCCGGCGACAATGCCGCATCCGACTCCAGCGCCGCGTTCGTGGTCAGCCGCTGCGCCGTTCCGCCAGCCAGCGCAACCCGCCAGAGATCGCCTTCGGCGGTGAACACGAGCGTATCGCCATGCAGCGATGGTCCGCGCGTGTAGGCCGTTTCCGCATATAGCGGAGGGGTACAAAGCAACAGCACGAGAGCAGCAATCAGGCCAGCCTTCATCTACGCATCCTCGTTCGGCAGGCCGGCATTGTGCACACGCCTCGGCTGCCTGGCCCGGGCGATTGGTCATGGCCTGCCCGGAGGCCGGAATTGGCGCGACCTGGGTATGCGGCGCCGGCGCGATCGGGGGCCAGGTGGCCAAACCGAAAGCGGCCTTGCCGGGATGGCGCTGCAACGCCTCCGAGCGGTCGTTTACGCCGAAGCGTTCGATTTTGCCGCTCTCGGGCGTTTCAGGGGGCAGGAGCAGGACAGCTCCCGTGCCGCTGTGCCGGCATGGCCTACCCGCCCGCTGTTTCGCGTGTAGTCCACACGAGCAGCCGATGGCCGACCGAACGGGTCGGCCCCAGCCTGCAAGGGAAGCCAGCGCAGCGAGGCGACCCGCTTGTCCACGGATCCCAGGGAGCGCCACATGTTTTCGAGCAGAAACCTGATTTTCGGACTCCTGATCGCAGCAGTCGCGCCGCTGCCGGCTCATGCGCTCAACTTCGTCGTCAACGATTCGACCAGCAACCCGGACGCCGACGCGCCCGACGACGCGCTTTGCCAGACCATGGCAGGTACCTGCTCGCTGCGTGCGGCGATCGAGGAAGCGAACGAGCAGACCGGTCCGCATACGATCACGTTCGCGCCGGCGGTCACGGCCATCACCCTGAGCGCCGACCTGCCCGACATCCGCGCCCAGGTGACGATCGACGGCACCAATGCAGGAGCGGTCGGTGGCCGCGTCGACATCAACGGGGCAGCGGTCGACGGCGTCGGCGGATTCGACTGCTTCGACCTGCTCTCGACCGGCACGGTCATGCCGCCGATCAACAATCCGAACGGCGGCCAGGGCTCGACGATCAGCAACCTCGTGATCCGCAATTGCGCCGACGATGGCATCGATGCCAGCGGCCACGGCTATTCCTTCCTCGACAATCGCATCGGCACCAATCCGGCAGGCACCGCGGCCGCCCCGAATGATGGCGACGGCATCAACATCGACGGCACGATTCCCCCGCCCGCCATTCCGGACATCCAGGGCCTGCTTGACGACCCGCCGACCGGTTTCGCCGAGATCGCCGCCTATGCCACGGCTTTGCAAGGCGCGCTGACCGTCATCGCGAATCCGAACTTCATCACCGGAAACCACATTTCCGGCAACCTGCAAACGGCGATCACCCTGAACAATCCGATGACCGTCAATTCGTTCGTCGCGGGCAACATCATCGGACTCAGCGCCGATTCGCTGAGCGCGATTCCGAACGGAACGGGCGGCGGTTCGCCCGATGCCGTGGTCCTCAGCAACGGTGCCTACGGCAACTTCATCGGCCCGGGCAATGTGATCAGCGGCAACAGCAACGATGGCATCAATGTCTCCGGCGCCGTGCTCTTGCCGAACTTCATCGCCGGCAACGTGATCGGTCCGGCTGGCCTGCCGGGCCTCGAGCTCGGCAACGGCGATAACGGCATCGATATCACCGCAACGCTCGAGGACGACGGTACCGCGCCGGACAACCCGACCGGCTACACCACCTTCATCGGCCCGGCCAACATCATCAGCGACAACAAGAGCGACAACGGCGGCGGCGCGCTGAGCCAGTACGGCGGCGATACCAGTGGCGGCATCCTCGTTTCCGGCGAAGGCGTGCGCATTTTCGGCAACGCCATCGGCCTGTTCGCGTTTCCGGCCGGCGCGCCGTTCGGGCCGGCCGACCAGTTGCTCGACGTCGGCAACTCGGGCAATGGCATCGTACTGACGACCAGCGGCAACCAGGTCGGCGGCAGCGAGGTGTTCGAAGCCAACTTCATCCTGCACAACGAGCGCCACGGCATTCTCGTGCGCGGCAGCAACACGGTCGGCAACATCATCCGCGGCAACTTCATCGGTGTGGCGCCGCCGACCGGCCTCGACGTCTTCAGCCTCGGCAACAACGGCAACGGCATCGTCGTTTCCTCGGCCAGCGGTACCGTCATCGGCGGCCCCGGCGATCTCGACGACAACGTGATCGCCGGCAACGGCATCAACGGCGTGGCCCTGCGCGATGGTACGACCAACAACGGCTGGGCCAACCTGATCCAGCGCAACCAGATCTACGCCAACGGCGTAACCACGCCCGGCATCGGCATCGGCATCGATCTCGAACACGATATCGACGTTGCCGACGTCCAGCCCGATCCGGCCGGTGACGATCCGAACACCAACTACGCCAACTATGGCCAGAACCAGCCTACGCTGTGCACGGGTGCCGGAGTGCCGCTGCCGGCCTGCGTCGCGCCGGCTTTCAACGCCGGCAGCGGCGCGACCACGACGGTCTGGAGCATCGTCACGCGCCCGGGCACGAGCCTGCGCATCGAGTATTTCGCGCAGCGCCCCGACGGCATGACCTTCCTGTTCGATGAAGTGGTGACGACCGACGCGGCCGGCTTGCCGCTCAGCGGCACGGTCAGCAGCTGCGTGGCGGGCATCTGCACGGCCAGCGCAACACCGGCGACGGCCGAGGACACGCGCGGCCAGTCGATCGTGATGACGGCCACCGACCTTTTCCCGACCGACGTACCGCCGGTCGACGGCCTCGTCCTCGACGATCCGGCCAGCAATACCTCGGAGTTCTCGGCACCTGCCGGGATCCCCCAGGAAGTCGCCTTCAGCAGCGCCAGCTTCGTCGCCAACGAGGCCGACGGCACCACCTCCATCGTCCTGCAACGCCTTGGTTCGCCGACCGGCGCCGTCAGCGTCGATGTGGTGGTGGCCGCGGCACCCGGAACGGCCACCGGAAGTGGCGTCGACTATGCCCTGGCCAGCGTCAATCCGGTCAGTTGGGCGGATGGCGATGCGGCGGACAAGAACTTCACGATCTCGCTCAACGACGACACGCTCGACGAGAACGACGAGACCGTCATTCTCGAGCTGCAGAACGTCACCGGTGCGATTCTCGGCGATCCGGCCGATTCGGTCCTGACCATCCTCGATGACGACGCGGCGCCGACCATCAGTGTCGCCGACAGCAGCGTCGCCGAGGGTGACGTCGATGTTCCGCTGCCCTTCGCGATCACGCTTTCGACGGCCAGCGGACTCGACGTGGTGGTGACCTGGTCGACCGCCGACGGCAGCGCCACGGCGCCGGCCGATTACATGGCCCAGAGCAACCAGATGCTGACGATCCCGGCTGGCAGCCTGAGCGCCAATGCAGTCGTCGACGTCGTCGGTGATGTGCTCGATGAATCCGATGAAACGCTGTTGCTCAACATCTCGGCGACCAACACGACGGTTGCGGGCAGCGACCTGCAGGCGACCGGCACGATCAGCGACGACGATCCGCTGCCCCTGCTCGGCATCGACGACATTGGCCCGATCGACGAAGGCGACGGTCCGGCGCCGACGCCGTTTGCATTCACCTTGTCGCTGAATGCGCCAAGCGGACGTGACGTCACGGCACGCGTGACATCGGGGGACGTCGCGGACACCGCCGTCGCGCCATCCGACTACGCAGCCATCGACCAGCTGGTGACGATTCCGGCCGGCTCGCTGAGTGTGCCGGTAACAGTCAACGTGGTCGGTGACACCACGGTCGAGCCGCTGCCGACCGAGACCTTCAGTGTCAAGCTCGCCGCGGATGCCGTGACGCCGCTCAATGCGAGCCTGGCCGACCCGCTCGGCATCGGCATCATCACCAACGACGACGGCAATCCGGGCACGCTGCAGTTCACGCCGGACCCGGCCGACCAGAGCGTTGCCGAGAGCGCCGGCATGGCCATGTTCAGCGTCACGCGTACAGGCGGCACCGCAGGTGCGGTCAGCACCACGGTCACGCTCGGCGGCAGCGCGACACTCGGCGCCGGCAACGACTACACGACGTCCAGCCTGACCCTGAACTGGGCCGATGGCGATGCGACGCCACAGATGATTGCGATCACGATCAACGACGACGCCGCACCCGAAGGCGACGAAACGGTGAGCCTGACCCTCGGTGCGCCGAGCGGCGGCGCCACCCTCGGTGTCCCGTCGACCGCGATCCTGACGATCCTCGCCAACGATGCCGCGGCCGGCACGCTGCAGTTCACGCCGAACCCGGCCGACCAGACCGTGGCGGAAAATGCCGGAACGGCCACCTTCACGGTGACCCGCAGCGGCGGCGCATCGGGTGCGATCAGCACGACCATCGCCCTCGGCGGCAGCGCCACACTCGGCGCCGGCAACGACTACACGACCTCGACCCTGACCCTGGACTGGGCCGACGGCGATGCCAGCGATCGCGCGGTCACGATCACGGTCAACGA
>NZ_FOVF01000006.1 GCF_900115085.1 Dokdonella immobilis
GTCATCCACCACAGCGATCAAGGCGTGCAATACACCAGCAAGGCCTACCAGCAACAATTGTCCGATGCCGGGATGATCGCCAGCATGAGTCGCAAGGGTATGCCCTACGACAATGCCGTGATGGAGAGCTTCTTCAGTTCGCTGAAACAGGAGCTCACGCACCACGAGCGCTTCGTCGACCGCGACCAGGCGCGCAGCAAAGTATTCGACTAAATCGAGGTGTTCTACAACCGACAGAGGCTACACAGCGCTCTCGGCTACCAATCACCGGAGCAGTTCGAGAAGATGGCGGTGTCGCCTAATTAACCCGTCCGAGAAATCGGGGGTAGTCCAACTTGACCCCGTTCTTCGCTCCTTTGATTGATTGACTCCCTCTTTAGATTGACTTCTCGAGCTCATTGAATGCTGTCAACACAAGACCCGAGAGCCTTCGATGATCCATGAAATTCTGAAGGTCGCCTATGGCATCGCGGTTAAACAGCCACCCCCCTTCTTGAACCCCACTGATAGTTGTCTCATCAACCAATTTGCTCCGCCGAAGCACGCTTAGAAGCACATCCGAATTTCTTGACCGACCAAGAGCACCCTTCTTCCAGTCAGCCTTACGGATTGCGCTCTTAAATTTTCCATTGTGCCAAAACTTCGATAAACCGACCTCTAAAAGGTCTTTTATCAATTCAGAGCGCTCGACCTTATCTCCGATGAGGAGCGACTCGAGAGATAGCCGAGCACCTCCTCGAAGCTCACAATCATTCCCAAGCGTCGCCCCAGAAAAACTCTCCGCGTCCTGCTTGGTCAAGAAGATGACTTCCCCGTCGAATCGGCATGAGCGAAAGACACACCCCTCAAACTCAATTCCTCTAAACGACACATCCAGGAACTCACAGTCGACAAACTCGATCCCTGTCAGACAGAGCCTCTCTAGAACACCTGTGAATCGCGCCCCGCGGACAATCTCTGAACCAGGCGGCTCAGCCAATGCCTTCACTGCTACTCGCGCACGGTCAGATCCATTCACAACATCCACCTGAACATCAGCCAAGCGTTGAAGCAAATGAAACACGAATGACCGAGAACTCTTGTCTATTGCAGGAATGCGCGCCAAAAGCTCATAGACTTTGTCCATACTTTCCCCCTCAAGCATGCGACTTGTATGCTCAATAAGAAAGCCTTTTCCATTTTCCTCTGCGCGCATGGCTTCTAGCACAGACTGCCTAATTGGCGTTGCCGACTCCAAAGTCGCCCTCCGAATTGCGAGCGCTCTCAAGAATGGCGCCAAGAAATCATATGCGAAAGAGTACTGTCCATCTCCCACTTTTCGCACAAACGGGTGCGAAGAGAATTTTGAGGCATCGACCTCCGAAACTCCGGCGGCTTGCAGATCGTCTCGCTCAAATGCCAACACATCACTGCTGGAGCTAAGTAGGCTAATCTCTTGAAATACGTCTAACTGACGAACGCCGCTTATACTCAAATTCTGGCGTTTGGACTCCCGCTCACAAATCGCGATCATAAGCCCCTCAAGGCTCTGACTTGTCCAATCACTCCTAGACACGCCAGACTTTACAGCGTCGCAAACCATCGAAACCGCAATAGGCAGCGTCCAAAACTGCGCCCTAGCCCCGCCCAGATTCCCTGGCTGCTTAGCGAATGCGATAACGTCAGAGTACAGATTCGATGCGCTTTCGAATCCTTGCTGGTCATGCTCAAATACTTTCCGCATGTATTCTTTCGCTTGCTGCGGATTAAACGGGAGCAAATTTAGGGAATACACTTCTTCCGGATCTTCGCCGACTTCAATATCCCAGTACGGCGTCCTTGTGGTAAGAATAATTCGCGCTTCGCCATCCGCAACCCACTCCTTAATACCGCCAATTGTATCCGCGGCCGAAATGCTTGATCTTGGACTCGAACACAGCTCGTCGAACCCATCGAATATGAAAAGGATGAATCCGCGACGAAGTGCTGCTTCAAATAGGCTTCGGCCAATCCCGCTCCCCGAGTCGTAGTTCTGCAGCGAAAGCTGAATAATATCCCACAAGCCGGATGAGCTCGTTACCCTCCCTCCCCAATAGGCAGCCTCTACATAGACTGGCACTACTCGAGTTGATGCTATTCGCTTTGCAAACCGAGTAACGAGCTGACGACAGAGCGTAGTTTTTCCTACGCCAGCATTCGCCTTGAGGACTACTAACCTCTTTTTGTCGCCTTCTTGATCGCGTTTTGTAAAATGCTCTACTAGATAGTCATCCAGCCGGTCCTTTGGCTGCACTCCCTCCCCTCTCGGAGCGATGAAATTTGGCTCATGTGGAATTGAGTTGGCTATGTTCTGCGCGTACGATTTAAACAGCTCATTTACCTTTGTCCAAAGCAGCTCTTCGATCAGGTAAATCTTCGCATCTCGCCCGAAGGCCGCTTTGATCAAGGCATCTGCAGGGCCAGACCTGCTCTTCAATACGTATTGCTGATCATTTTTTTGAAGCAGTTTTGCAACTCGAATTATCGCCTCCTTTGTGGCATCGGACTTGAAGTAGACGAATGTATGCTCGCTTTCTACAATTCCCGCCTTCACCTTTCCGGAGTAGGCGATAGCGTCGGAGCCGACTTGAATCGGCATTATCTCGTCGTACCCGAGAATTACTAGATCATTCGAAGAAAATGGTGCCGCCATTCTTTCTACACTCCTTTGCCAAAGGTTCCGTTACCCACACTTCGAATACCCACAATTCAAACACGTCGCACAACCATCCATGATGATGGTCGCATTGGTGTTGCACTTGTGGCACATGGTGGCGCCGGGGGGGAAGGTGGGGGTGTCGTCTTCGGCTTCGCCGGGGGCGGGCGACGCCGATGGGGCGCTGGAAGCGGAGGCGCTGGGTCCCTGCCTGCGCAGGGACGATGATTCGGAAACGGCCGGTTTGGCGGTTACTTCAGACTTTTTTTTTGACTTGGCTTCGTAGGCGGCGCGCTTTTCGGCGATCAGGGCGCGTTGGGCGGGGTCCATTTCGGGATCGTGGAGCAGGCCGATCATCTTCATGTGGCGCTCGATGACGGCGCCGAGCTCGGCGACGATGCTCGGCATGTAGACGCCGCCGGCCTTGAAGTAGCCGCCGCGCGGATCGAACACGGCCTTCAGTTCCTCGACCAGGAAGGTCACGTCGCCACCCTTGCGGAACACGGCCGACATGATGCGGGTCAGCGCGACGATCCACTGGAAGTGTTCCATGCTCTTCGAATTGACGAAGATCTCGAATGGCCGGCGCAGTTCGTGCTCGGTGCCCGGGTTCAGCACGATGTCGTTGATCGTGACGTACAGGGCGTGCTCGACCAGGGGCGACTTGATCTTGTAGGTCGCGCCGATCAGTTGGTCCGGGCGCTCGACCTTTTCGTGCATGTGGATGACTTCGGCGCTGGCCGGCTCATTGGCCTCGGCCGCAGGCGCGGGCGCGGCGACGGGCGCCGGCTTCTCGTCCGGCTGGACGACGGTGTAACCCTTGATCTTCTTTTCAATCTTGATCGCCATGCCGGCGTGCTCCTTGGTTTCTGCCTGACGGTCGCGCGTTGCGCGGGTGGTCAGTTCGGTCTGTGCCGTCGGTGCCGTTTGGCCCGGTTGGCGGGTTTTTTCGGGTTCGATCCTTGGCTGGCGTCGTTCGGTCGGCCTTCGACTTCGGCACTTGATGTCCTTCGACTTCGCTGCGCTACGCTCAGGACGAACGGAATTTTATTCGCTACGCTCAGGATGAACGGACTCTTGTTCGCTGCACCAAGCTCGGGTCGAGCGGAATTCTATTCGCTACGCTCAAGACGAACGGACGCCTGTTCGCTGCGCTCAGGATGAACAGACCATTGTTCTCCAGGGCCCAACCCATACGGTCCAAGGTCGGCCCGGACCCGGGACTATTCAAGCGCTGGCGAGGCCGTGCCCCGCTCGCGCTCTGCTGCTCAAGTCATCGGGAAAGCCCTGGCCGCGGCAGCCGCGGCCAGGGCGGCCGATCACTTGCGGCCTTTCTTGCCGGCCTTCTTGGCAGCCTTCTTCGCCGGAGCCTTCTTGGCGGCCTTTTTGGCAGCCTTTGCGGCGGCGGGCGCCTTCTTCATGGCCTTCTTCGCCGATTTCTTCGAAGCGGCGGCCTTCTTCACGGCTTTCTTGGCGGCCTTGGCCTTCTTCGCTGGCGACTTCTTCACGGCCTTCTTCGCGGCGGAAGCCTTCTTGGTGGCCTTCTTGACCGCTTTCTTCACGGCTTTCTTGGTGGCCGCTTTCTTGGCGACTGCCTTCTTCGCGACCTTCTTGGTCGCCTTCTTCACCGCGCCCTTCTTGGCGGCGGCCTTCTTGGCAACCTTCTTCTTGGCGGCCTTGGCCTTCGGCTTGGCCTTGGCGGTGCTCTGGGTCACCGATTTCTTGGCTTCCTCGGCGGCCTTGGTCACCGACTTGGCGGCCTTCTTGATCTTCTTCGCCGCAGCCTTCTCGACCTGCTTCATCTTGGCGACGACGGTCTTGACCTTGCGGGCGGCCTGCTTGCGAGCCTTCTGCACCTTGGCCACGGCCTTCTTGCCGACGGCAGCAGCGGATTCCTTGGCATCGGCGGCCATGGCACTGGCGGAGCTGGCAACCGCACCGGCGGCGTCGGAAATCGCGCCACCCATTTCCTTCAGACTGTCTTTGACTTCTTCAACCGGACTTTCGGTACTCATGGTTCCCCTCTCCGCGCTCACCGCGCATGTTGATTGGCTGGGTTGGACAACGCACTACAGATAAACCGTCACGCGCGAGCGCATGCCGGGCCCACCTTCGAATCAGAACTTGCCGTAATAGCCTTCCTTCAGGGCATCGAAAAGATTGGCTGCGGTGTGGACCTCGCCATCGTACTCGATCTCTTCGTTGCCCTTGACTTCGACTATCGACCCATCCTCGAGTTCGAATCGGTACTTGGTGTTTTCCAGATCATGCTCCTTTACGAGCACTCCTTGGAAGGCCGCCGGATTGAACCGGAACGTGGTGCATCCCTTCAATCCCTGCTGATGGGCGTAGTGGTAGATGTGCTTGAAGTCCTCGTAGGGGTACGCGGTGGGCACATTGGCGGTCTTGGAGATCGACGAATCGATCCAACGCTGCGAGGCGGCCTGGATGTCGACGTGCTCGGTCGGGCTGATGTCGTCGGCGGCGACGAAGTAGTCGGGCAGCTTTTCCTCGGCCTTGTCCGAAAACGGCATGGCCTTGCCGTTGATCAGTTCGCGGTAGGCGAGCAGCTCGTAGCTGAACACCTCGACCTTTTCCTTGGACTTCTTGCCTTCGCGGATCACGTTGCGGCTGTAGTGGTGGGCGAAGCTCGGCTCGATGCCGTTCGAGGCATTGTTGGCCAGGGACAGGGAAATGGTGCCGGTTGGTGCGATCGAGGTGTGGTGGGTGAAGCGCGCGCCGACTTCGGCCAGCTCGGCGACCAGGTCCGGCGCGACCGAAGCCACGCGCTGCATGTAGCGGCTGTATTTCGCATGCAGGACGCGGCCCGGGATGCTGTCGCCGATCTGGTAGCCGTCTGCGGCCATCTCCGGACGCTTGCGCAGCATTTCGCCGGTCACGGTGAAATCGCGGGTCAGCACGGGCGCGGGGCCCTTTTCCTTGGCCAGGCCAAGGGCGACTTCCCAGCCGGCCACGGCCATTTCGCGCGAGACATCTTCGGTGAAGGTGCAGGCCTCGGGCGTGCCGTAGCGCATCTTGAGCATGGTCAGGGTGCTGCCGAGGCCGAGGAAGCCCATGCCGTGGCGGCGCTTGCTCTCGATCTCCTCGCGCTGCTCGGCCAGCGGCAGGCCGTTGATCTCGACCACGTTGTCGAGCATGCGCGTGAACACGCGCACGACCTCGCGGTATTCCTCCATGTCGAAACGCGCTTTCGGCCCGAACGGATCGCGCACGAACTTGGTCAGGTTGACCGAACCGAGCAGGCAGGAACCGTACGGTGGGAGTGGCTGCTCGCCGCAATTGTGTGCATGCAACCCGTTGCCGTCGAACGTATTGATGCCTGGAATCTGAACGTCGTAGACGTCCTCGAGGCCATCCGGTTCGAGCGCCTTGACGGTCGCCACGAATCGCTCGCGATTCAGCTTGCGCTTGTAAGCGCCGAGAAGGCCTCGCAGGCGATCGTTCTTGTCGGCGTCGGCAAATCCGATCACACGGGCAAATTCCGCCACGTTGTCGCCACTGATGACCAACTCATGTTGCGCTCGGGTGTCGTAGCGTGCGTTTCCGCCGCGCCCGTCAGGCAGCAGCGTTGAACCGGCGTCACGGCGGTTGCGGTAGATGCGCGAAGCGATGCCGAGACGCAACAACATACGCTGGGACGCTTCCAGGCGCTGCAGATCCGACTGCGCCAGGCGAATGCTCACGCCTTTGAGCTGACTGCCCTGCACGGAACCGTCACTGTCGAACAAGCCGCGCAGGAAGCCCCGCTGAAAATCGCTGGACCCTTGCTCGATGCCCGGTGTGATCGCCTTGTTGCCGGGCGTCATGCCCACTTCCGCGGCGAGCTGCTTGAGCGCACCCGTCGCGAGCCGGAATTCATTCCGGCCGGCAACGGCCTGGAATCCAGTGAAGTCGCTGCGATGCGGCATTTCGAATGCGGCGCTCTCGATCGCCGTCATCAAGGAACGCGCGCCACGTCCAGGGTGGCCTTCGCCGTTCGCGGCCAGCGCATGGCCGAACACCGACAAAACGGCCTTGTCCTGGTTCAACGTGCCGTCACCAACGAGCATGCCGAGCAGGAATCCCTCGTCGAAGTTGTAGCGACCGGGCCAGGCGATATCGTTGCGATGGTTGTTGAGAAGTACCTCGTCGCCCGGCTTTAGCTCGGAAGCAGGGCACCAAGCGGTATCGAGAGTCCAGCGTGTCTTGCTGACGACCTTGCGCACACGGTGGTCGGTGGTGAGGCGCAGCGAATGCCCTTCCTCGGTTGCCAACCTGACAACGGGCTTGGTGGCTGTCTTGAAGAATCCCTCGGCACCGCTCGCATGGGCGACGCCATCGACCCGTGCCGCAAAGGGCACGCCGATGAGATTGGCCACCTGACGCGGGCCCGCATCGGTATGCACCCACGTATCCGCCGTAACACAAGGGTTGGTCGCGCGGATGTGTTCGCACCACCAGTTGTTGTTCATCTCGTTGACGCGGTCGATCAGGATGAAGCCCGGCTCGGCGAAGTCGTAGGTGGAGACCATGATCATGTCCCACAGGTGGCGGGCGCGGATCTGGGTGTAGACCTTGCAGGCGACCAGGCCATCGTCGCGGACCACGTAGTGCTTGGTCGTCGGCCATTCGCGCCAGACCACCTTGGCGGTGTCGGCGAGATCGATCTCGTGTTGCTCCTTGATGTGGATCGGGAACACCAGCGGCCAGTCGGCATCGTTCTCGACCGCTTCCATGAAGCCGTCGGTGATCAGCAGGCTCAGATTGAACTGGCGCAGGCGCCCGTCCTCGCGCTTGGCGCGGATGAATTCCTTCACATCGGGATGGGAGACGTCGAAGGTGCCCATCTGCGCGCCACGACGGCCACCGGCCGAGGACACGGTGAAGCACATCTTGTCGTAGATGTCCATGAACGACAGTGGGCCCGAGGTGTAGGCGCCGGCGCCCGACACGTAGGCGCCGCGCGGGCGCAATGTGGAAAACTCATAGCCGATGCCGCATCCGGCCTTCAGCGTGAGGCCGGCTTCGTGGACCTTGTCGAGGATGTTGTACATCGAATCCTCGATCGTGCCGGAGACCGTGCAGTTGATCGTCGAGGTCTTCGGCTTGTGTTCGTTGGCACCGGCGTTGGAGGTGATGCGTCCGGCCGGGATCGCACCGCGACGCAGCGCCCAGAGAAAGCGTTCGTACCAGTAGTCCTGCTTTTCCTTGGCCGTCTCGACCTCGGCCAGGGCGCGGGCGACGCGCTGGTAGGTATGGTCGATGCTGACGTCGACCGGTGCGCCTTGTTTGGTCTTGAGCCTGTACTTCTTGTCCCAGATGTCCAGGGACGCAGGCTGAAGTGGAATCTCTACCGCGCCGCGCGCGAGCCCCTCTAGTCGCACCGTGCTCATTGCCAGCGTGTCCTCCCGGTTATTTTTCTGTGCCCGGGATTTCTTCCCGGTTTCGTTGTTGCGTTTCACGATCGATTGCCACGTCTTGCTGGGACGGATCAGGGTGGCCAAAGCGGACGGAATGCCTGGACATTCCCCGAATCACTCCACAATGGCTTGGTTTTTCCCCGCCCGAGGCACACAACATCTTGTGGTGACGCCTGCGCGGTACCCTACGCCCGGGATTCGCGAATGTAAAGAAGCACTTGCCCTGAACAGATCCGGTCGCGTTGAGGCGCCGCCATGGCCACGAATTTCGTTGAGGGAGGGGATTCGATGAAACCGATGGCCGCGCTTGCGGTCTCTATGCGGGCCCCTGGCGGATGCCGGGTGCTGGCCCGGTCCCGGCGCCATGATTCTTTACATCGCCGACTGGGACGTGCTGCTTCGGACAGTCGCCCCGGTCCGGGCGGGATCCGACGCCAAGCGCCCGGATCCGCCGATGATCGCCATTCAATTCAAGCCTCGGAATGACTCCCATGCCCTGGAAACCCGCATCCCCGACTTTCCTCGTGTCGATTCTGGCCCTCGTTCTCGGCCTGACCACGAACCTCAGCCTGGCCAGCCTGCCGCCCGCCGTCGATGGCCAGCCCCTGCCGACCCTGGCGCCGATGATCGATCGGGTCACGCCGGCGGTGGTCAACATCAATACCAAGACCCGCGTGCAGGTGCGCGATCCGTTCTTCGACGATCCGGTGTTCCGGCGTTTCTTCAACATCCCGAACCAGCCGCGCGAGCGCGTCCAGCAATCGCTCGGCTCGGGCGTGATCGTCGATGCCGGCAAGGGCTACGTGCTGACCAACAACCATGTCACCCAGGGCGCCGACGACATCGACGTGACCCTGCACGACAACCGCACGGTCAAGGCGCGCGTGATCGGCTCGGATCCGGACACCGATCTGACCGTGCTGCAGATCCCGGCCGATGGGCTGCAGGCGATCCCGCTGGCCCGCTCGAAGGACCTGCGCGTCGGCGATTTCGTGGTCGCCATCGGCGATCCGTTCGGACTCGGCCAGACCGTCACCTCGGGCATCGTCTCGGCGCTCGACCGCACCGGCCTGAGCCGCGGCTACCAGAACTTCATCCAGACCGATGCCTCGATCAACCCGGGCAATTCGGGCGGCGCCCTCGTCAATCTGCGCGGTGAACTGGTCGGCATCAACTCGATGATCTTCTCGCCGTCCGGCGCGAGCGTCGGCATCGGCTTCGCGATTCCGAGCGACCTCGCCGCCAACGTCATGCGCCAGCTCGTCGCCTACGGCGAAGTGCGCCGCGGCGCGCTCGGGGTCGACACCCAGGACATCACCCCGGAGATCGCCGGCCTGCTCGGCATCGATCCCGGCAAGGGCGCCGTGGTCACCCGCGTGCGCAATGGCTCGGCCGCCGCTTCGGCCGGGCTCAGGCCCGGCGACGTGATCACTGCGGTCAACGGCAAGGCCATCGGCTCCGGCCAGGAGTTGCACAACATCGAAGGCCTGACACCGGTCGGCACGGTGCTCAGCATCGACCTGCAGCGCGAAGGCAAACTGATCAACGTGGCCCTGACCCTGAATGCCAGCGCCTCGACCAGCCTGCGCGGCACGGATCTCGACGCGCGCCTGGCCGGCGTCGTGCTCAGCGACCTCAGCGATTCGCAGCGCCGGCCGGGATTGAGCGGCAGCATCGCGAAGAGCGTGGAACGCTCGAGCCGGGCCTACGCCAGCGGCCTGCGCCCCGGTGACGTCATCGTCGGCATCAACCAGCGGGACATCGAGGACACCGGCGAACTGGCCGACCTGTTGCAGCGCACGCCACGCCAGCTGTTGCTGACCGTCGTTCGTGGCCAGAGCGTGTTCTATCTGCTGCTGAAATAGGACACCGGACGGGCGCGCGCGCTCATGACCGCGTGCGTTCGATCGGCTCCTGCGGCGCCGTCTGCGCAGGCTGGGCGCCGGCGCCGTGATCGCAGTGTGGGCGGGCGCCCACCTGCTCGCGCAGGATTTGCACGAGCGGGGCGTATTCGCGATCGGCGAAATACTCCCAGACATCGTCCCACCGGCAGAAACTGACCTTCTCGACCTGACCGTAGTCGGCCAGCGTGATGTCATCGGCCGCCTTGTCGATGGCCTCGGCCAGCAGGTAGCCGGCCCAGGCCATGAAGCCGTATGGGGGCCGCTCGTGCAGGAGCACCGCAAGTACGCTGCCGTCGGCGCGGGGCTGCGAATCCCGCGCGATCAATGATCCCGTTCCGACCATGGCCCCGCTCCTCTCCGTGGACGCGGATGCTATGACTTTCCCAAATCCGTGGGAAGGGAGCACTTCACGCGGATGCAACTTCGTCTGGAAGGCCGATCGAAGTGATCTTTCCGACCTTTGCGCGGACCGCGGCCGCAGGCCTTCCGTCCCGGTTCATCGGCCTGTGTCAGGGCGCACGCAGGCCTTCCGCGATTCCGACCCGTTCATGATCCATCAACCGACCCTCATCACGGCTGTCTTACAGTATCGGCATCCGAACGACAGGAGGCGCCATGGGCGCTGTGGACTACGTGCAGTGGCCGGCCATGCTGGCGACCCTGCTTGCCGCCTGGCTGGTCGCATCCCAGCAGCGGTCTCGACGCGATCACGGCTTCTGGGTGTTCCTGCTCAGCAACGCGCTCTGGGTGATCTGGGCCGTACCTTCGCAGGCCTGGGCCCTGGTCGTGCTACAGGTCGGCCTGGCCTTTTCCAACGTGCGCGGGGTGATCAAGAACCGGAGCGCCAACGCCTCATCGACCTGACCGGCTCGGGGCAGCGCCCGCCCCGGCCTTCCGCAGGAAGCGCAGGCTGGCCCGTTCGAGCTTGCGCGGATAGGCCACCTCCTGCGCGCTGATCACGCGTTGCAGGGAGCCTTCGCTCCAGGCGGAGATGACGGCCGGGTGGATATAGGAATTGCGGCAAACCGCCGGCGTGTTGCGCAGGGCTTCGGCGACCACGCGGATCACTTCGTTGATCGCGCGCGCCAGGAGGCGTGCATCGACAGGATCCGGCAGCGGCGTGGTGACGAAGACGGCGATGGCGTGCCGGGTCGCTCCCCAGGTGCGGAAATCCTTGGCCGTGAAATCACCGCCCATGGCGGCCAGCAGGTAATCGTTGACCATGCCCGAGTCGATGGGCTGCGGCACGCCATCATCGCCGGTGAACTGGAACAGGGCCTGCCCCGGCAGTTGACGGCAGCGACGCAGCAGACGCACGAGGCGCGCGTCATCCACCGGCACGCTGTGCTTCAGTCCGCTCTTGCCGCGAAAGCGGATCAGGGCCCGACCGCGAAGGAAAGCGACATGCCGGGCCAGCAGGGTGGTCAGTCCGAACGATCCGTTCTCGTCACGGTAGCGGGCATTGCCGATCCGGACCAGGGTCTCGGCCAGCAGGCTGACGACGATCGCAACGACCTTTTCGCGGGGCAGGCCGGGCAAGCGCAGATCACGCCGCAGCGCCCGGCGCAGGCGTGGCAGGCGTTCGCCGAAGTCGACCAGACGTGTGAACTTGCCGGCATCGCGCACGGCGCGCCAGCGCGGATGGTAGCGGTACTGCTTGCGGCCGCGGGCATCGCGTCCGGTCGCCTGCAGATGGCCGCGCGGGTTCGCGCAGATCCAGACGTCTTCGTAGGCCGGGGGAATCGCGAGTTTGCGGATACGCTCGAGGGTCGGGGCGTCGGTAACCCTGCAGCCGTCCGCGTCTCGGTAGACGAAGCCCTTGCCGGCGCGGCGACGGCGAATGCCGGGGGCCTCGTCACTGACATGGACGAGTCCGGCCAGCCGCGCCTGTGCCGGGCCCTCGCTCATGACCCCTTGCGCGTGAACGAGAACAGGCCTGCACACGGATGTTCGTCGCCCTCGAGCGCGGCGCGGATGATGCGGGCACCGATCGCGCTGTAGGTGATGCCGTTGCCGCCATAGGCCATGGCGAAATGCACGCGCGGGCCGTACCGCGCATGCGGACCAAAGTACGGCAATCCGTCCGGCGTTTCGGCGAAGGTACCGGCCCAGGCGAAGGCGATTTCGAGCGGGACATCGGCAAAGCGGGCGGCGAACCGGCGCCGGAGTTTTTCCGCCTTGGACGACACGCTGGCATCGCGTCGGGCCGGAATGTCGATCGCATCATCCTCGCCGCCGATGATCAGGCGACGATCGACCGTGCTGCGCGCGTACAGATACGGCCGCGCGGTTTCCCAGACCACGCACTCGTCGAGTGGACCGATGCCGTCGGGCAGCGGGTCCGTGACGAATGCATAGCTGGACCGATTGCGGGCGACGCGTTCGTCGAGGAAGCCTTGCGACTCGTAGCCGGCGGCCACGACCACATGCCGGCAGCGGATCTGGCGACCATTGTCGAGCCGCACCGTGGCGCCGCGCGCGCTCGGGTCGATCGCGGCGACCGCCGTGCGCTCGAACAACTCGGCGCCGTTGCGAATCGCCTGGGCAAGCAGGCGACGCGCGAACTGGACCGGATCCACTTCGGCGGCGACGGCCGAGAGCAGACCGACGCCGGCATCGAGCCCGAAGCGCTGCGCGAGCGATTCGCGCTCGAGGCATTCGACCTCGAAGCCATGCCTGCGACGCAAGGCGGCCTCGGCGCGCACGCGCCGATCGTGATACCAGTGGCTCGAAAAATACAGGCTGCGCATGGGCCTGACATCGACCTTGCGCAGGCGACGGGCGAGGCGCAGCAGATCGCGCACCGCCGCTTCGCAGGCGCGATAGGCAAGCAGGGCCGCATCGAGACCGAAGGTCCGGCCCAGCGCCTGCAGTTCGACATCGATTTCGTACTGCAGCAGGGCCGTGCTCGCCGAGGTGCTGCCCCAGCCTGCCTGGCGACGATCGACCAGGGTTACCGACCGGCCCGATGCGATGAGTTCGCGCGCGACCAGGGCGGCGGTGATACCTGCACCGATGATCAGGACATCGCAGCGATGATCGCGCTCGAGCGGCGGGTAAAACGCCGCCTGGGCGTTCTTGAGCATCCAGTAGGGGGAACCACTCTTCAGATCCATCGGCACACTACCGTAAATGAGTGCCGCGCATCGTCGTCCGGGCCAGATGAACTGCGCTGGAAGCACGCGCGCGAGCGCCTGGTGTTTTCGCAGCCGGGCGCTAAACGCTTCATGAAAGCCCTTCCCCGCCTGTACCCGTTGTTCACTTTGTATTGTTCGAGTCGACGGTCTACTCCGGTTTCAACCAGCCCGAGGAGATCGACCATGCAACGCAAGTTCAACGATGACCAGGTCCATGAGTTGCTGTACCAGGCGCTTGAGACGGAGCGCGGCGGCATCAAGCTGTATACGACCGCGATTCGCGCCGCCGCCAACGACGATCTCAGGAAGGAATGGGAGGGCTACCTCTCGGAAACGCGCACGCACGAAAGCGTGCTGACCCATGTGTTTACCGAGTTGGGACTCGATCCAGAGACGCCGTCGCCAGGTCGCGCCGTCGTCGCGCACATCGGCGATTCACTGGTGCAGGCGATCGAGATGGCCCTGCAGGACGGCAATCCCGAGGCGGCCCAACTCGTTGCCGGCGAATGCGTCGTGCTCGCCGAAACCAAGGACCATTTGAACTGGGAACTGATCGGACATGTCGCGAAGCATTCCAGCGGCGAGATGTCTAAGGTGCTGAAGCAGGCCTACGAAGCGGTGGAGCAGGATGAGGACCACCACCTCTACCACACCACCGGATGGACGCGCGAACTGTGGATTGATTCGCTCGGATTTCCTGCCGTGCTTCCGCCTCCGGAGGAAGTCAAGAATGTGGAAACGGCGATCGGTGCGTCACGTGCGGAACATGCGCGCAGCGAAATGCTCTAAGGCAGGATGTCAACAAGCAGCGAAGCCGTCACGACGCCTGCCTGTATGCAGATCCCGACGCGCGGAACCAGACATTCAAGTCGGCGCAAAAAGTGTCCGCGCGCAGGCAGGCGTCACCTGACCGATGGATCGGATGGTCAAAAGGTCGCGTCCAGAAGGCCCGTCACAGGCACGGCGCGGCTCGGGGAAACCCTGCATACGCAGGATTCGTGACGTGCTTCGCAGCCTGGACGCGTGGCCGGTTCGCGACTGCCATGCCGTTCAGGCGAGCCGGCATAGCCTTTGAATCCGGTTTGGAACCCTTTGGAGTCCTGCACCATGAATGAAGAATCCCTGACCGCAGCGGAACGCCCCGCGCTACGCGCCGGCTTTCCGCCCCCGCCCGAGTTCGGCGATGTCGTCGATGCCCTCGACGATGCCGCAGCGGCATTCCGGGTCGTCGTGCGCAGGCGCACCGAGGGCCTGCTCGACCGGGCACGCATCCGGATCCGCGAACGCCCGTTGCGCGCCGTCGCCCTTGCCGCCGGCGCGGCCTGGCTGATCGCTCGACTGCGCCGCTGATCGTCCTCGCTCTCAGAGCGCGTCGAGATCGGGCAGGGACTGCTCAATCCTGGCGATCGCGGCCCACGGATCCGCAGCGCGCCTGTCGATCCAGGACAGTGCGTTCTTCAGGGTGAACTGATCGGGCTTGCGCACGCGCGCCAGATCTTCCCAGGCAATAGGCATGGCCACACCTGCACTTTCCCGAGCCCGCAGCGAGTACGAGGCGATGCTCGTCGCGCCGTGGGCATTGCGCAGCCAGTCGATGAAGATGCGGCCCTTGCGGCGGCTCTTGTCGGCGACGCTGACGAAGCGCTCCGGATCGAGCTTGACCATGGCCTCGGCGACCGCGCGCGCGAATGCCTTGACCGCGTCCCATTCCACGCTCGGCTTGAGGGGCACGACGAGATGCAGGCCCTTTCCCCCCGAGGTGCGCAGGAATGCCTGCAGGCCGACCGAGTCGAGCTGGCGGTGCAGGCGGCGGGCAGCGCGCTTCACCTCGCCCCACGAAGCACCGGGGCCAGGATCGAGATCGAAGACCATGCGATCGGCGCGCTCCGGCGCGGCCGAGCGTGCACCCCACGGATGAAATTCGAGGGCGTTCATCTGCACGAGTTCGAGCAGGCCCTCGACGTCGTCGATGCACAGGTAACGGTTGCGTCCGCTTTTCTCGCGAATCATCACGCCATGCACATGCTTGCCGATGCCACGGGTCGCGTGCTTCTGGAAGAAGCAGCCCTCACCGACACCATCCGGGCAGCGCACGATCGACAGCGGCCGGCCTTCGATTTCGGCCAGCAGCCACGGGGCCACGGCACGGTAGTAGTCGGCGACGTCCTGCTTGGTGCGGCCCGTCTCGGCATAGACGAGGCGCTGCGGATGGCTGATCTCGATCCTGGAATTGGCCATGGCGCTGTTCTTCCGTTCGGCACGTGGCGTGCGGGCTGACTGCCCGGAACGACGCGCGGCGGGGTGGCCCACGGTATCGGGGGCGACATCGGCGCGCGACTTGTCTTCGCGCAAGGCCTTGAACGCTGGCTGGCGCAGCAGGCCGCGATTGCCGACGCCCTGGAAGTAAACCTCGACCACAAGCTCCGGCGTGACCCAATGCGCGCCATCGAGGTCGGCCCTGGCCATCCGCTCGGTCGGCACCGGAGCGTCGTCGATCACGCTCGCATCGAGACGGCGGCGCAGCATGCGCAGACGCTCGTTGCCGATGCCGGTTCCGACGCGGCCAGCATAGCGCAGGCCGCGCCCGTGCGGCTTGGCCAGGAGCAGGGCGCCGAGACCGCGACGATGTCCCTTTGGCTCGGTGAAACCGACCACGATGAATTCATCGGAAAGGCGTGCCTTGGACTTGACCCAGTCGCCGTTGCGGGCGCCGCGATAGACGCTGTCGATGCGCTTGCTGACGAGGCCTTCAAGGCCATTCGCGGCGGCCTGGGCGAACAAGGCCGGACCATGGCCCACTTCGTGCTCGGAATAGCGCAACAGCGGATCGGGATGGGCCGCGAGCAGGGCGGCCAGCCAGGCCTTCCGCGCGAGCAGCGGCACCTCGGCGAACGAGCGCCCGTCGGCATGGATGACATCGAACAGCATGTAGAGGATGTCTGCCCCGTTGTCCCCGGCGAGTCGCTCCTGCAAGGCATTGAAGCTGTCGCGGCCGTCGTCGAGGACGATGATCTCGCCATCCAGGCGCGCGCTGCGCAATCCGAGCCCGGCGATGGCGCGGGCAATCGCTGGCAGTCGCCCGGTCCACTCGATGCCGTTGCGCGACCACAAGCGGACCTTGCCGCCCGCGACCGCGGCGAGCAGGCGGTAACCATCCCACTTGGGTTCGTGCAACCAGTGGCTGCCGCGCGGCGGCTTGTCCGCGGGCTTGCAGAGTTCGGCCTTGAACGCGGCCGTGGTGATCCGTTGCGGCACGCTGCCGGGCAGTTCCTCCGGCGAAGGCGGCGCCGCGGCACGCCGCTGCCGCGCGGCAGCGGCAGGCTTCGCCGGGAGGCGCTTCGTTGCACGCGGACGGTCGCTGCGCCGGTCGAGAAAATCATCCGCCTCGGCCGCCCGGGCGAATGCATCGCGGTGCTTGATCAGCAGCCACTGTGGCTTGCCGCCGCGGCGCCGCGTGCGCACGAGCACCCAGCTGCCGCGCAGGATTGCGCCATGCAGGGTGAACTTGAGTTCACCGGCCTCGAGTCCGGCGCGTGCGCTGCCCTCGGCCTCCCAGGTTCCGGAATCGAAGATGTCGACATGGCCGGCACCATAGTTGCCTTCGGCAATGTCGCCCTCGAAGGTCGCATAGGCCAGCGGATGATCCTCGACCTCGACGGCCAGGCGCTTGACCGTCGGATCGAGGCTCGGCCCCTTCGGCACTGCCCAGCTCTTCAAGGCGCCATCGAGCTCGAGCCGAAAGTCGTAGTGCCGATGCGAGGCGTGGTGGAGCTGCACGACGAAGCGGCGCCCGCCGCGTTTACCGCCTGCGCTGGGCTCGCGCGTGCGCGAGAAATCGCGTTTGCTGCGATAGGTTTGGAGCGGCATCCCGGCTAAGTCCTGCAAAGGTGGTGGCAGCAGCGAGCCTGATAGCAAGGCCAGTCTGAATCACGCCGAAACCGCGCCGGCACGGCGGCGTTCATGGATCCGGTGGCACGCTTGCCTCCCGGCGCGAAATGGAGAGTGACATGGCGAGACCGATCTGGAACGGCGTGATTTCGTTCGGCCTGCTCAATGTGCCGGTTTCGCTGATGAGCGGCGAACGCAAGGTGGACCTGCATTTCCGCATGCTCGATGCGCGCGACCGAAAGCCGATCCGCTACGAGCGCGTCAATGCCGAGACCGGCGAGGAAGTGCCATGGAAGGAAATCGTCAAGGCTTTCGAGTACGAGAAGGGCAACTATGTCGTGCTCGAGGACGAGGACATCGAGGCCGCGGCGCCCGAGGGTCACGAATCGGTCGACCTCGAGGCCTTCGTCGAGCGCGACGCGATCACGCCGACCTACTATGAGAAACCCTATGTGCTGGTGCCGGGCAAGAAGGCCGACAAGGGCTATGTGCTGTTGCGCGAGACCCTGCGCAAGACCGGGCGCATCGGCATCGGCCGCGTCGTCATCCGCACCCGCGAATACCTTTGTGCCGTGCTTCCGCAAGGCGATGCGCTGATCATGAACCTGCTGCGGTATCCGCAGGAGCTGGTCGATCCGAACGACTACCGCCTGCCCGGCGCCAAGCCTGCTTCGGCGCGCCTGACCCGGGCCGAGCTCGAGATGGCCGAGAAGCTGGTGGAGTCGATGTCGGCGCAATGGAAGCCGGAGAATTATCGCGATGAATATCGTGAACGCCTCGGCAAGGTGATCGAAAAGCGCATGAAGTCCAAGGGCGTCACGCGCCGGATCGAAGAGGAAGCCGAGGTGCCCGAGGATGCGACCACGAACGTGGTCGATTTCGTGTCGCTGCTGCGCAAGAGCCTGGCCAGCAACAAGCGCACGCCGGCGCGCGCGAAGTCGGCGCCGGCCCCGAAGAAGAAGACCGCGGCCAAGCGCAAATCGCGAAGTGCTTCGTCGAAGTCGCGCCCGGCGTCGAAGTCGTCCCGCAAGCGCGCCTGAGCGAATCGCGCCGGCATGGATGAATCGGGCATCCGCACGCCGTGGAGCGGCCGCTGTTTCGTCTACCTGCTGCCGTGCCGCGAGGAAGACACGCTCAAGATCGGCTTCGCGCGCGATCCGTGGGCGCGCCTGGCCGCGTTTCATCGTCGCTTCGACCGCTTCTTCGACCTGGCCCGTGGCGCCGTCGTCGAAACTGATCGCGTGCGCGAGGCGCGCGCCATCGAGGCCGCGCTCAAGACCGCGTTTGCCGATGCAGTCACGCCGGCGCCGCTGCCGGTCCGTGCCCGCGCGGGAGGCCGGTTCGAGTGGTTTCGTGGCGTGCATGCCGCGGCGTTCGAGCAGATGCGCTCGACCAGCGATGCGCTCGGCTACGCCTTCCATGCCCCGCTCGATGCCTGGTTGCGCGACCAGTGGATGGTCCAGCTCGAGCGCATCGTCGACTGGAGCCGCGATGCCTATGCGCTCGTCGAGACCCTGCACTACAACGCCTCGAGCGAGCTCGCCCTGCCGCGCGAGCGCGCCCTGCGCGAACGCCTCGAAATCTGGGAGAGCATCGGCATCGACATCGGCCTGTTGCTCGACGGAACCGCGGGCCAGTGGTACCGCTGCGGCTTTGCCGATTGAACACGGCAACGATCGCGCGCCTGAATGCAACTCGAGCGGCGGGCGGCAAGGCCCGCCCAAGGCCGCGCCCGTTCATCGGCAGGCCATGGGCGCGGCGCCACCATCGAGCGGGAATTGGAAAGGATCACGCCGATGCCCACACGCAAGCGAAAGAACGAGACGCCCGCCCGCTCCAGCGGCGACATCGCAGCCACCGTCAGGCGCCAGCGCGCGATCGCGCGCAAGGCGCAGCAGGCCAATGCGCGGGCACGCCGACGCGCTGACGGGAACAAACCGGTGCAGGCCGGCGGCCGCAAGCAGCCGGTCAATCCGTTGCCGCGCCAGCATCTGGACAAGCCGGGACTCGAGAGTGCGCTGTCGCCGCCGCCACGGCACGAAGCCCCGGCTTATGCCGGCAGCGGCAAGCTCAAGGGCTGCGTCGCCCTGATCACCGGTGGCGACTCCGGCATCGGCCGCGCGGTCGCGATCCTGTTCGCCCGTGAAGGTGCCCACGTCGCGATCGTCTATCTCAACGAGCACAGCGACGCGCGCGCGACACGTCACGCAGTCGAGAACGAAGGCCAGCGTTGCCTGCTGATCCCGGGCGATGTGCGTGATCCGGCATTCTGCGAGCAGGCGGTCGGACAAACCGTCGGGGAATTCGGCGGACTCGATGTACTGGTCAACAACGCAGCCTTCCAGCAGAGTTGTTTCGACATTGCCGATCTCGATGACCGGCACCTGCAGGAGACGCTGCAGACCAACATCGCCGGCTATTTCAACATGGCGCGCGCCGCACTCGCGTACATGAAGTCCGGTGCGTCGATCATCAATACCGGTTCTGAAACCGGTCTGCTCGGCAGCGCGCATCTGCTCGACTATTCGGCGACCAAGGGCGCCATCCACGCCTTCACGCGCTCGCTGGCGCAGAACCTGCTGCCGCGCGGCATCCGCGTCAATGCGGTCGCACCGGGCCCGGTCTGGACACCGCTGAACCCGGCCGACAGGCCAGCCGACGCGGTCGCCGAGTTCGGCAGCCAGAGCGCGATGGGCCGCCCGGCCCAGCCCGAGGAAATCTCGCCGGCCTATGTGTTCCTGGCCTCGCCGGTCTGTGCGAGCTACGTCAACGGCATCGTGTTGCCGGTGATGGGCGGCCCGCAGGGCTGAACGGCCGCCCCGACGCCCGCCTGCAACAGGGGAAAAGAAGGAGTCGGCCGATAAGCCGGGTTTTGTCGTGGGCAGCCATTCCTCTGGACCCTGCGTCGCCGCAGGATTCAAGCAACCAACCCGGGAGCGACGCGGGCCGCGCCATAGCTCCCCTATTTGGTCTTGCTCCAGGTGGGGTTTGCCGTGCCGTGCGGCGTTGGCCCCGCACGCGGTGCGCTCTTACCGCACCGTTTCACCCTTACCACGCATGACCGCGGCGACCCGGAAAACCGGATGCGCAGACACCGTTCGGCGGTTTGTTTTCTGTTGCACTTTCCGTCGACTCACGTCGCCCAGGCGTTACCTGGCACCTTGCCCTGCGGAGCCCGGACTTTCCTCGCCGTGCCGAAGCACGTCGCGACTGCCTGGCCGACTCCAGCGCGCAGTGTACAGCGCCGGGGCCTGCTGCGCCCGGATTCGCGCCAGCGATGCAAAGCCGGATCCCACGACGCCATCGATTCCTCGCAGCGTGTCCATCCGTGGACAGGCAACGCCCGCGAGCGGACAGTCGGCTGCACCGGTCGCAGCCGGATAGCCGGATTCCTGGGCTCACAATCCGTGGCATGGCGCTTGCTAACGTGCTGGCAAGGCCGGTCGATGGGCACCACCCCGTGCTGCTGCATCTGCCCCTGCGTTGGGCGCCCATCGAGACACCCTTCGCCCGTTTCGAACATCCAAGCGTTTCGAAAGCGGAAACGCCCTATTCCTCGCGAGGCTCGGATCGGGCCTCGCGAGTTACCACCCAATACAAGGATCGACCATGGCATTCGGCAGCGCAATCGGTGAGCTCGTTCATGCCACGCGCAGGTTGCGAGGCGCGCCGGGCTTCACCATCACGGTCGTCGGCGTCCTCGGCCTGGCGATCGGCGCACTGGTCAGCCTGTTCTGCGTGGTCAACACGGTCCTGCTGGATCCGCTGCCCTACGCGCAGCCGGAACGGCTCGTCTACGTGGCCGGTAGCGCGCCCGGCTCCGAGTTGCCGGCCGAGTTCGGCGTCGCCCCCGAGTTCTACGTGCAGTATCACGAGCAGTCGCGGCAGCTCGAGGACATGGCCCTCTACGACACGGGCACCTCCACGCTGCGCACGGCGGACCGCGTCGAACGCATTCGCATGGGCTTCACGACCTTTTCGCTGTTCTCGACCCTCGGCGCACAACCGATCCTGGGCCGCTTGCCGGTCGCTGCCGACGAATCACGCGTCGTGGTCCTCAGCCATTCGCTGTGGAGCGCCTGGTTCGGCCGCGATACTGGCGTGCTCGGGCGCACGGTCAAGGCCTCGGGCAAGGACCGCACGGTGATCGGCGTCATGGGTCCGCAGTTCCGCTTTCCGAGCGACGACACGATGCTCTGGATCCCCGGCACGGTCGAGGCCAGGGACATCGACAAGCCCGGCGACTTCGGCGAGGGCCTGGTGGCGCGCATGGCGCCCGGCGCGACCCGCGAAGGCGTCGCCCGCGAACTCACGACCCTCGCGTTGCGATTGCCGGAGCGCTTCGGCGGTTCGCCGAGCTACGCCCGCACGATCGAGAAGCATCAGGCGATCGTGCGCCCGCTCGACCAGCAGCTCCTCGGCGCCGCCGCACGGCCGCTCTGGATCCTGCTCGCCGCGGCCGCCATCGTCCTGCTGATCGCCTGTGCCAATGTCGCCAACCTGATGCTCGTGCGTGTCGAAGGGCGGCATCGCGAGATGGCCATGCGTCGCGCGCTCGGCGCGACCCGGGTCGAGCTGATTCGTACCCAGGTCGCCGAGATCCTGGTCGTAGCCCTGGCCGCGGGCGTCCTCGCCCTGGCCCTGGCGGCCGCGGCCCTGCCGGCATTCCTGCGTGCGGTGCCCGCCGGCGTGCCGCGTCTCGATGAGGTCGGACTCGATGCATCGAGCGTGCTGTTCACCTTGGCCGCAGCGATCCTGGCCGCCGTGCTGTGCGGGATCCTGCCGGCCTGGCGCGGTTCTTCGCCGAACCTGGCCCGACTGCGCGAGGGTGGCCGCGGCATGACCCGTCGCAGCCACTGGTTGCGCGACGGGCTGGTCATCGCGCAGACCGCGCTGGCGCTGGTCCTGCTGATCGGCTCGGGCCTGCTCGTGCGCAGTGCCTACGGCCTCTGGCACACCGATCCCGGCTATGACACCGAGGACGTCTTCACCTTCCAGTTCGCCCCGGACCGGCCCGGGCTCAAGACCGCGAACGACTACGCCCGGTTCGACCTCGCCTTCCTCGACCGCCTTGCCGCCCTGCCCGGCGTGCAGTCGGTCGGCCTGGTCGAAAACGTGCCCCTGAACGAAGGTACGGCGACGATGCGCGTCCGCAGCGAAGGCGCCGAGCGCAACGGCGGCGATGGCGTGCTGCTCAACTACACGTTCACCGCTGGCGATTATTTCAGGACCATGCGGATCACCCTGCTCGAGGGACGCGCATTCACCGCCGACGACCACGACCAGGCGCGCGGCAACGTGATCCTCAGTCGCGGCGCCGCAGACCGCCTGTGGCCTGGCCAGGACGCGCTCGGCCGACGCATCCAGCGCGAAGGACAGACCGCCTGGGAAACCGTGGTCGGCGTCGTCGATGACGTCATGCAGGACAGTTTTCGTGACAGCCCGCAGCCGCTCGTCTACTTTCCGCTGGCCGACACGACGGCGGACGGCGGCCGCTTCGTCTCCTCGCCGGCCTATGTGCTCAGGACCGCGCGCGCCGAAACGATCGCGCCAGAAGTGCGTGCGCTGGTGCGCGAAGTCGCGCCCGAGGCGCCGATGTACCGTGCCTTCACCCTGGCCGGCCTGTCCCGCGATTCGATGGCCGAGCTCTCGTTCACCCTGCTGACCCTGGGGATCACGGCGGCGCTGTCCCTGCTGCTCGGTGCGATCGGCCTGTATGGCGTGCTGTCCTATATCGTCGGCGAGCGCAGCCGCGAGATCGGGGTGCGCATGGCCCTTGGCGCGCGAGCGGCGCAGGTCAGGCGCCTGGTCGTGGTTCAGGGCGCGCGCGTGGTCGGCATGGGCGTCGGCGTCGGCGTCATAGCGGCGCTGCTGTTCACGCGGACCCTCGGCAGCCTGCTGTTCGGCGTGCAGCCGGTCGACCCGACGACCTTCGCGCTGATGGGATTGACCATGATCGGCGTCGGCTGGCTGGCCAGCTACCTGCCGGCGCGGCAGGCTTCGCGCCTGGATCCGGTCGAGTCGCTGCGCAAGGAATAGGCCCGTGCATGCTCGGCGAGGAGGCTGCACGCGCCGCCCGCCGATGAACCCGGAGCCAACGCCTGATCGCGGCCTGCCCCCCATTCGTTGAGGCCGGGCAAGGGCTCCGCTATGCTGCCGCGCTGTTTTGCGCTTCGCGCCAGTCACCACGGGTTTCCCTTGATCAACACGCGCTCCGAAGTGGTGGAAAAATCGTTCTGGCGCGCCGTCCTGTTCGCCGTGACGATCGCCGCCCTGAATTTCGGCCTGTGGGCCTTCCTGAACCGGCCGATGCAGGTGCCGGACTGGAGCGGCCGTGTCGAGGGCATGGCCTTCAGCGCCTTCCAGCGCTACCAGGATCCGACCAAGGACCTGTTTCCAAGCGAAACCGAACTGGCCAGCGACATCCGCCTCCTCTCGCAGCACACCAAGCGCCTGCGCACCTACTCCTCGGTCGAGAGCCCGCAGATCCCGCGCCTGGCTGCGTTCTACGACATGGAGGTGATGGCCGGGGCCTGGATCGACAAGCGCATGCGCAACAACGAGGCCGAGCTCGAAGCCCTGGTCGCGCTGTCGCGCAAGCATCCGAACATCACCCGCGCGATGGTCGGCAACGAGACGATCCTGCGCGGCGACGTCAGCGTCGAGCAGTTGATCAACTACATCGACCGCGCCCGCGCCCAGCTCAAGATCCCGGTCTCGACCGCCGAGCCGTTCTTCGTCTGGGAACGCAACCCGCAGCTGGCCGACCACGTCGACTTCATCAGCGTGCATTTGCTGCCGTACTGGGAAAAGATCCCGCGCAAGGACGCCATCAATTTCACCCTCGGCCAGTACAACCGGCTCAGGGAACTGTTTCCCGGCAAGCCGGTCGTGATCGGCGAAATCGGCTGGCCCTCGAACGGCGACCGCAAGGAATACGCGCAACCGTCGATCGAGAACGAAGCGCAGTTCCTGCGCGAGTGGTTCAACGTGGCCGAACGCGAGCACATCGACTACTACGTGATGGAAGCGATCGACCAGCCCTGGAAGGAAGACATCGGTGGCCGCGCCGAAGCTTACTGGGGCATGTTCAATGCCGCCCGCGAGCCGAAGTTCTCGCTGACCGGCAAGGTCACCGAGGACCCGACCTGGCCGATCAAGGCGATCTGCGCGTCCCTGCTCGCCTTGCTGCCGATGTTCTGGTTCGCCCGACATTTCATGCGCTTCTACGTCAGCGGCATCCTGTTCTTCCTCGGCCTGATCCAGCTATCGGCCTCGGTCGTGGTGTGGTCGGTCAGCGTGCCGATGGCGTTCTACCTGAGTCCGTTCGACTGGACCATGTTCCTGCTCCTGGTCCCGGCCCAGCTCGCCATCATCCTGGTCCTGCTGATCAACGGCTTCGAGTTCACCGAGGTCCTGTGGCGGCCACGCTGGCTGCGCCATTACGGCCTGCTCGAACCATCGCCACCGGCCGCGCAACCGTTCGTGTCGATCCACCTGGCCTGCTGCAACGAACCGCCGGAGATGGTCATCCTGACCCTCGATTCGCTGGCCGCGCTTGACTACGAAAACTACGAAGTGCTGGTCATCGACAACAACACCAAGCGCGAGGAAGTGTGGAAACCGGTCGAGGAATACTGCGCCCGGCTCGGTGCGCGCTTCCGGTTCTTCCACCTGAACCCGTGGCCGGGATTCAAGGCCGGCGCACTCAACTTCGGTCTCGAGCAGACCGATCCTCGCGCCGAGGTGGTGGCCGTGGTCGACGCCGACTACGTCGTGCGCCGCGACTGGCTGAGTGCCCTGACCGGCCACTTCGGCGATCCGAAGGTCGCTGTCGTGCAATGCCCGCAGGCCCATCGCGAGTTCGAGGACAATGCGTTCCGGCGCATGACCGCGTGGGAATACGACGGCTTCTTCCGCATCGGCATGCACCATCGCAACGAGCGCAACGCGATCATCCAGCACGGCACCATGACCATGGTGCGCAAGGACCTGCTGGCCAATACCGGCTGCTGGTCGGAATGGACGATCTGCGAGGATGCCGAACTCGGCCTGCGCCTGATGCATGCCGGCCACGAGCTGGTCTATGTCGACGAACTGATGGGCAAGGGCCTGACCCCGGCCGACTTCACCGCCTACAAGTCGCAGCGCTACCGCTGGGCGTTCGGCGCGATGCAGATCATGAAGGCGCGCTTCGGCTGGATGACGCGCAAGGACAGTCCGCTCAGCCGCGGCCAGAAGTTCCACTTCCTGACCGGCTGGTTCTCATGGTTCGCCGATGCCCTGCACCTGGTGTTCACGATGATGGCGATCATCTGGACGATCGGCATGGTCGGCTGGCCGGAGAAGTTCACCCTGCCGATGGAACTGTTCCTGATCCCGATAATCGGCTTCATCATCAGCAAGGCCGTGTTCGGCATCGTGCTCTACCGCAAGCGCGTGCCGTGTTCGTGGTACGACACGATCATGGCCTCGATCGCCAGCATGGGCCTCAGCCACGCCATCGCACGCGGCATCTTCCTCGGCCTCTGGAAGAAGAAGGGCGAGTTCGTGCGCACGGCCAAGAGCCGGCGCCTGAGCAGCAAGCCGAGCGCATTTTCCTCGGTGCGCGAGGAACTGCTGATGTTCATCGCCCTGATGGGCTGCGTGGTCGGCATGGTCACGTCGAACGGCATCACCTACACCGAGGGCAAGCTGTGGGTGGCGATCCTCGCCGCACAGGCCATTCCCTATGCATCGGCACTGATCGGCGCCTGGGTCGCCCACCGCAGCAACGACCGGGCCGAATAAGGCCCTGCAAGGCGCGGGGCGAATGCAAACATTCATGGCGGAAACATGAACGGCGGGCAGGGCCGCTAACACCATGCTCATCCGCATCCTGCTATAAAACCGTCATGGCGTTCCCCTGCTCAAGCCCATGATCGAACGACGACGCCTTGCGCAAATGGCACTGCCGCTCGGCTTGCTGCTCGCCCTCGGTGCGCCGCTGGCGGAAGCGGCTCGCGTGACCGTGCAACTGGACGGGGTCGATGATGATCTGCGCACGGCTGCGCTCGCTGCGGTCGAGCTGCAGCAGTACGAGAAGCGCGAGGTCAGCAAGGCCCAGGTGCGGCGGCTGTACCGGCGCGCCGAGCGCCAGGTCAAGCAGGCGCTGGAACCCTACGGTTACTACAACGCCAGCGTCGACGGCGAACTGGTCAACGAGGGCGAGGACTTCCGCGCGATCCTGCACGTCGCCGCGGGCCAGCCGGTCAAGGTCAGCGAGCTCTCCATCGGCCTCGACGATGAGGCGAGGAAATTGCGCGCGGTACGTTCGGCCGTCGCTGCGTTCTCGCCGCAGAAGGGCCAGCGCCTCGATCACGCCGCCTACGAGCGCAGCAAGGCCGCCATTCATGCCTCGCTCTTCAGCGTGGGCTATCTCGACGCCGAACTCGCGACGCACCGCGTCGAGGTCGAACGGGCCTCGAACACGGCAAGGATCGAACTCGAGTGGAAGGTCGGACCGCGCTATCGATTTTCCGACACGAAGTTCGAGGGTGGCCAGTTCGGCGACGAGTTCATGCAACGCTTCATTCCGTGGGACGTCGGTGACTACTACTCGCAGGACAAGCTGCTCGAATTGCAGCAGCGCCTGTTCGACGCCAATTACTTCGCCATCTCGCAGGTCCAGCCCGATACAGAGCACGCCACCGAAGGCAAGGTGCCGATCGCGGTGACCCTGGCTCCGGCCAAGCGCACCGTCTACACGGCCGGGCTGTTCATCGGCACCGACACCGGGGTCGGCGTGCGCGGCGGCGTCGAGCGTCGCTGGGTCAACCTGCGCGGGCACAAGCTCAAGTTCGAGACGATCCTCGCCCAGCGCCTGAAGACGCTGTCGACGCTGTACCAGATTCCGTTGCCCGGCCCCGACAACCACAGCCTCAATTTCGGCATCACCTACCGCGACGAGAACACGAAGACCAGCGAGTCGAAGACGCTGCGCCTGGCCGCCAACGATTCGAAGGTCTGGCACGGCTGGACGCGCACGATCGGCCTGCAGTTCCTGACCGGTGATTTCAAGGTCGCCGACGAAAAAGGCAGCACGACCCTGCTCTATCCCGAGATCTCGTTGACCAAGAAGCGCGCCGACGATTTCAATTTCCCGCGCAAGGGCTGGTCGCTGACCCTGGCCGCGCGCGCCGGGCAGAAGGGCCTGCTCTCCGACACGAGTTTTGCCCAGGTCACCGCCGACGCGAAATGGATCCATGGCCTTGGCGACAACGGGCGCTTCATCGCCCGCGGATCGGCCGGCTACACCCAGGTCGGCGATTTCGACAAGCTGCCGCCCGAGTTGCGCTTCTTCGCCGGCGGCGACCGCTCGATCCGTGGCTATACGTTCCAGACCATCGGACCGCGCCACCTGACCGACGACAACACCGAGCCCAAGGTGATTGGTGGCGACCGCCTGCTGGTCGGCAGCGCCGAGTACGAGCACTATTTCACGCCGACCTGGGGAGGTGCCGTATTCGTCGACGCCGGCGATGCCTTCAGCGGCAACGATTTCGATCTCAAGCTCGGCGCCGGCTTCGGCGTGCGCTGGCGCTCGCCGGTCGGCCTCGTGCGCGTCGATCTCGGCACGCCGATCGGCGATGAATTCGCCAGCGGCGTCGAGCTGCATGTCGTCATAGGGCCGGACCTGTGAACGCGCCGCGCCCGACCCGGACCGAGCCCCGCCCGCCAGGGCGAAAGCGCCGCGTGTGGCGCGGCCTGCTGATCGGCATCATTGCCTTGATGGTTCTGCTGGCGCTTGCGCTGACCTGGCTGCTGCGCACCGAATCGGGCACCGGCTTCGTCCTCGCCCGCGTGCAGTCGGCCCTCGACGGCAAGCTCGGCGTGGCCCGTTACAGCGGCACGCTGGCCGGCCCGCTGCAGGTCGATGATGTCCACTATGTCGATCCGGCCGCCGGCGTCGATCTACGCATCGGTCAGGCCAGCGTCGATCTCGATCTGCTCGCCCTGCTCGGCGCGCGCGTCGCAATCAGCACGCTGACGGCGAACTCTATCGATGTCGCCCTGACCTCGACCGCGCCGGATCCCGGCAAGGCCGACGGCGGGTTTTCGCTGACCCCGCCGATCGACATCGCGATCGACCAGGCGGCCATCGAGAACGCGACGATCCGCCAGGACGGTCAGGCCGTCCTCGTCGTCGACCGCTTCGACCTGAGCGGCGGCTGGACCCGGCAAGGGGTGTTCGCGAAGCGGCTCAGCCTGCATTCGCCGGACGGCACGGTCGATCTCCATGGAACGCTCGGCACGACCGACGGCTATTCGGGAAACGGCGAGACCACGTTTGCCTGGCGCCTCGGCGAGACCGACCTCGCCGGGGTGCTGAAGAGCAGCAGCGACGGCAGGGAGGCACGACTTGACCTGAGCCTGACCGAGCCAACCGCAGCCAGCGCGGCGATGACGATCGGACAGACTCGTACCACGCCGTGGACGCTGCGCCTCGACGTGCCCGAGTTCGCCGCACGCAAGCTGCTGCCCGGAAGCGATCTCGACGCGCTGGCCCTGCATCTCGAAGGCAGTGGCGATCGCGCCGGCGGTGAGGCCAGGGCGACGTTCGGCGTCGGCGCCCATCGGATCTTGCTCGATCCGTTCAAATACGCCTTCGCCAACGGCGTGCTGACTCTAGACGCGATGCATCTGACATCGCCCGACGCGCCAGGTGGACTTGATCTGCGCGGTACCGTGGATACCGCACAGTCGCCGCCCAGGGCCGCTCTGAAGGCGGACTGGAGCGAGGTCGTGCTGCCGGCCGATCTGGTTGGCCAGGCCCTGGCAACCCGTGGCGAGCTGGCCATCGAGGGCGACACCGCAACCTTCAGCGCGCGCGGAAACCTGGCCCTCGGTCCGCCCGGCAAGCTCGCCGACATCGGCCTCGACATCGCCGGCACGCCCGAGGCGATCACGCTCAACACGGTACGCCTGAAACAGGAAAACGGCGGGCTCGAGGCGACCGGCACGATCACCCTGCAACCGGTGCCGGCCTGGCAGATCGATGCGACCGCCACGCGCTTCGATCCGAGCGCCTTCTTCGCTGACTGGCCGGGCGCCGTCGATTTCGTGCTCGCCACCTCGGGCACGCAATCCGACGCGGGTCCCAGCGCAACGCTGGGCCTGAGCCAGGTAGGCGGCAGCCTGCGCGGGCGGCCACTCGAAGGTTCGGCCGACCTGCACATGCAGCCCGGCTACGTCGTCGATGGCACGCTCGACCTGCGCTCCGGCGGCAGCCGCATCAGCCTCGAGGGCCGCGGCGGTCAACAGACCGACGCGCGCGTCCATTTCGACGTCGCCTCGCTCGGCGACTGGCTGCCGGCGGCCGGCGGCACCGCGCGCGGCAACGTGCACATCGAAGGCCAGTGGCCCCGGCTCGATCTCGACGGCGACATGAGCGGGCGCGACCTGGCCTGGTCCGGCCTGCGCGCGAATTCGGTCGAACTGGTGGCGAAGGTCCGCAACCTCGAACAACCGGCCGGCGCCCTGACCCTCAAGGCCGCGAATGTCTCACGTGGCGATATCCATTTCGATACGCTGGTACTCGAAGGCGACGGCAACCGCGCCGCGCACAAGCTGAGCCTGGTCGCCGACGGCAGTCCGGCCAGTTTGCGCATCGGCCTTGGCGGCGGCAGCGAAGACGATCGCTGGCAGGGCCGCCTCGACACATTCGAACTCGACCCGGCCGGGCGCAACCTTCCCGACTTCGCACTCGCCAATCCGGCCAGCCTGCGCTGGGACGGGCAGACCTTCGCAGTCGGTGAAACCTGCCTGGTCGGCAGCGTGCCTGCGCGGCGCAGGGCCGAATCGGCGCCGGCCGTGTCGACAACCGACGGAACGACCGCT
The DNA here is from genome assembly GCF_900115085.1 of Dokdonella immobilis. Taxonomy (GTDB): domain Bacteria; phylum Pseudomonadota; class Gammaproteobacteria; order Xanthomonadales; family Rhodanobacteraceae; genus Dokdonella; species Dokdonella immobilis. The sequence continues at coordinate 29,903 of NZ_FOVF01000006.1, forward strand.
CTTCCGAAGCCGGAACCTGGCGCCGACGGCGCTCCCGCGCCGACCGCGCAGGAAGTGGCCGCCGAATCGATCGAACCCGGTCGTCCCGAGGCGCAGGCGCGCCTGTGCCTTGAGGGCAACAGCGCCAGCGATGGCCGGTTCGCCGCGACCTATCGGCTCGAACATCTGCCGGTGCGCCTGCTGGTACGCCTGGCGAGCCCTGATTCGCCCGTGCGCGTGCGCGGCGAGCTCGGCGGCAATGGCAATTTTTCGCGCGCCGCCGATGGCAGCCTGGGCGGCCAGGCGCACATCGTCTCGGACCAGGGCGAGCTGTTCTACAGCGGCGGCAACCAGCCTCTGCTCAGCTACACCGGCTTTGCGGTCGAAGCCGAGCTGGCCGGCACGACGACCACCGCGACGGTGCGCGCCGCGCTCGATCACGACGGTCGCATCGACGGCCAGCTGCGGCTGACGCCGGCCGAGGGCGATACCCAAGCGATCGACGGCAAGGTCTCGGTCGACCTCAACAGCCTCGCCTTCCTCGAACTGCTCAGCGCAGAGATCACCAACCCGAAGGGCAGCCTCTCGGCGAACTACAGCATTGCCGGCACACTGGCCGAACCACGCCTGGACGGTGCCCTGACCCTGACCGGCTTCGCCAGCGAAATCCCGGCCGCCGGACTCAAGCTGCATGACGGCGCGCTGACCCTGCGTGCCGCCGATGCGCAGCATTTCGCCCTCGAAGGCTCACTGGCCTCGGGCCAGGGCAGCCTGTCGATTACGGGCGAGGGCGGCCTGGGCGCCGGCGATCCGATGACGATCAAGCTCAAGGGCGATCAGTTCATGGCAGCCGACATTCCGGCAGCGCGCGTGATCCTGAGCCCGGACCTCACGATCGCGCGCAACAGCGACGGCTACCTGGTGACCGGGGCCGTCGTCGTGCCTTCCGCCGACGTCGACCTGGCCAGGCTGCCGGGCGCCGGCGCCAGCGCTGCCTCGCCCGACGTGGTCGTGGTCGACGCCGAAAAGCCCGAGCCTGGCAAGCCGGTTCCTCTGAATGCGCGGGTCACCGTGTCGCTCGGCGACAAGGTCAAGCTCAAGGGCTACGGTTTCGATGGCACGATCAGCGGCGATCTCGCCGTGATCGAGCGACCGGGCCGGACCACCACCGGCAGCGGTACGCTGAATGCCGGCGGCACCTACAAGGCCTATGGCCAGAACCTCAAGATCGAGACCGGGCGCATCCTGTTTGCCGGCACCGCCATCGACAATCCCGGCATCGACATCCGCGCCACGCGCAAGATCGAAGCCGACAACGTGACTGCCGGGCTGCTCGTGCGCGGCACTGCCCAGTTGCCGGTCCTGACCGTGTTTTCGGAACCGTCGATGGAGCAGTCCGAGGCACTTTCGTACCTGGTCACCGGCAAGCCGCTGTCCTCGCTCAAGAGCGGCGAGGGCGACATGCTCGGCACCGCCGCGCGCGCACTCGGCACGGCCGGCGGCGACCTGCTGGCCAAGAGCATCGGCGGCCGCCTCGGTGTCGACGACATCGGCGTGGCCGACAACGGCGCCCTCGGCGGCGCCGCGTTCACGGTCGGCAAGTATCTCTCGCCGAAGCTCTACCTGAGCTACGGCGTCGGCATCTTCGAACCGGGCGAAGTAGTCACCCTGCGCTACCTGTTCAGCCGCCACTGGAATTTCGAAGCGCAGAACGCGACCACCGGCAGCCGCGCCGGCATCAACTACAGGATCGAGCGCTAGGCAGCGCGAGAGTCGCGGCGAAGCCGCCGCCCTCACGATTGGCGAAGCGGATCGAGCCACCGTGCTGGACCGCGACACGCAGCGCACTGGCCAGGCCGAGCCCACTGCGCCCCGGCACACGACTCGACGCAGCCTGACGAAACGGCGTGCCGAGCTTGCCGAGCAGGGCCGGATCGACGCCACGACCGCGATCGAGCACAGCTATCGAGAGTGCAGCAGGCTCGTACCGGCAGAGAAGCTCGAACGGCGCCTGACCGTGATGCTGGGCGTTGTCCATCAGATTGCCAATTGCGCGCCGCAGCGCCATCGGCCGTCCCTCGATGACAGCGCGCTCGGGCGCCCCCAGTACCCAGGCCTGGCCTAAGCGTTCCTGGCCCGCGGCCAGTTCGTGCAGCAAGGCGACGACGTCGACGGTTTCGATGGGCTCGTCGCGCCCGTCGCGTGCGTAGTCGATGCATTGGCCGATCAGGCGGTCGAGTTCGTCGATGTCCTGATGCATGCCGTCGCGGCTCGTTTCGTCGAGCGCCGCGAGTTCGCAGGCCAGACGCAGCCGCGCCAGCGGCGTGCGCATGTCGTGCGAAAGAGCGGCCAGCATCAGGCTGCGATCCCTGGCCGTCTCCCGCACGCTGTGCGCCGCGGCATCGAGAGCGTCGCCGAGTTCGTGGAACTCGCGCGCCGCACTCTTCGGCAGCGGCGCGACGCCGCGGCCGGCCGCAATCTCGGGCGCCGACTCGGCGAGCTGGCGCAGAGGCTCGGTCAGGCTGCGCGCGTAGGCAGCCGCCGCGACCAGCGTGATGAGGCCCGCGGCGAGCAAGGTCGCGAGGACGCTGCGTCGCATTTCTCCGCGCAACGGCGCGACCGGGACGCCGATCCAGTCTCCCTCGCGCACGCGGCGCACCCATATGCGCGGCTCGCCGCCACCATCGAAAAGCACCTCTCGATCGGGCAGTTGCGTTGCCAGCGCGTCGATCACGCCATCCCAGAACCGGGCATGTGCCGCGTTCGCGTCGGGCGCCTGGAGACGATGTGCGATGCCGAGTTCGGCCAGCGCCGCTTCGACATCGCGCGGCCGTGCCGGCGGCGCATCGAGCAGCAGGTCTGCGAGAGCGATCTGGGCGCGCAGATTGCGCGCGACCTGGTCCTGCGCGGCACCGCCGCCGGTGGCCCGCAGGACCAGCAAGGCGACCAGCAGGATCAGCAGGGCCACGCCGCCGATCAAGACGACGAGGCGCCCATAGAGCCCGGAGTTCGGCCGGCTCATGCGGGGGAATCCGGCACGAACACGTAGCCGTGCCCCCAGATCGTCTGCAGCCAGCGCGGCCGTTTCGGATCGTCCTCGACGAGGCGGCGCAGGCGGCTGATCATGACGTCCATGCTGCGCTCGAAGGCCTCGTGCTCACGGCCGCGGGCGAAGCTCATGAGCTGGTCGCGGGTCAGCGGCTGGCGCGGCCGCTGCACCATCGCGGCGAGCACGGCGAATTCGCCCGTGGTCAGCTTGAGCGATTCCTCGCCGCGCAGCAGTTCACGCGTACCGAGATCGAGTACGAAGGCACCGAAGCGCACGCGTTCGGCGCTCGCGCGCGGCGCACCGACCGGCGCACGGCCACGCCTCAGCACGGCGCGGATGCGGGCCACCAGCTCGCGCGGGTTGCCCGGTTTGGGCAAGTAGTCGTCGGCGCCGATCTCGAGGCCGATGATGCGATCGATGTCGTCGCCCTTGGCCGTCAGCATGACGATCGGGGTTTCCAGTCCGGCCCCGCGCAGGCGCCGGCAGATCGAGAGGCCATCCTCGCCGGGCAGCATCAGGTCGAGCACGATCAGGTCGACGTGTCGCCGCGCCAGCTCGCGATCGAGCGCTGCGCCATCGCCGACCGCGCTCGCCGCCAGGCCCTGCTGTCCGAGATAGCGTACGAGCAGGTCGCGCAGACGCACGTCGTCGTCGACGATCAGGACTTGCGCGCGGGCGTCGGCCTCGTTCATGGCGCCATTCTGCGTTATCCCTCCCGCCTGCGTCGAAACCATGCGGCGCCAAGATGTAAGCGGATGTTTCCGCGCCTGTGATCGGCAACATCTGCTTGCATCCGGGCGCAATGCAGACAGGATCGGCGCGCACATAGAGTCGAGGATTGCTCCACCGCCACCCCGGTCAGAGGAGTCCACCATGAAACGCACCCATCTCGTCCTTGTTGCCGCGCTGGTGACCAGCATGGCCGGCGCCAGTGTCCTCGCCGCATCGCCACGCGGGCCCGCCCTCGCCCCCGAAACGCCGAGCGCGGCCGAACTGGGCCTCGATCCTTCCCACGCCGCCGCCTGGGAGCGCCTGCGCGCGGAGTCCCTGCAATTGCGCACCTCGGCGCGCCAGGACATGCGCGAGCGCCTGAGCCAGGCCGACGACATCCTCGCCAGCGATGCACCCGACCTGCGCGCGCTCAGTGCGGACGTCGATCGCCGTCTCGATGAGTACCTGGCGCGTTCACGTGACCTGCGCGCGCGCAAGCTGGCCTTCTACGAGTCCCTGAGTCCTGCCGAGCAGGCTTCGGTACGCGACATGCTGCGTGCGCGCCTCGATCGCATGCAACGCGTGCGCAGCGCACTCGCCGCCCTCTTTTTCGACGCCCACTGAAGCGTCGAGACTTCCCCAACCCGCAAGGAGAACCCTCGTGAAGATATCCGCAAGTCTGATTGCAAGCCTGCTCGTCATCACCACGTTCGGCACCAGCACCGCCGCCGTCGCTGGCGGCCACGCGCGCGTCCGCGGCGCCCACACAAACGCTGCTGGCGGCGTCAGCGGCGGCACCGTTGCCGTTTCGCGCGGGCCCCATGGCAGCACGCTGGCGCGCGGCCGCGGCTTTGCCACCGACGGCCAGGGCAATGCCGTTGCCGGCAGCGCAGCGAGCGTGCGCGGACCCAACGGCGGACATGCGCAGCGCAGTGGTCGCAGCGCGCGCTACGCCGATGGATCGGCGAGCCATCAGTCCTCGAGCAGCGGCTATTCGGCCGCCGGCGGCTCCTATGCAACCTCGGGCTATGGCCAACGCAACGCCGACGGCACGCGCAGCGATGCGCGCAGCACCACCGTGCACGGTGCCCGCGGCGGCAGCTATGCGGGAAGCACGAGTGGCGCGAGCGGCGAGGGCATCACCCACACGAGCACGGCCACGGGCGCCGGCGGCTACAGCTACGAGGGCAGCACGCACGTGAGCCAGGACGGCGTCACGCACTCCGGTACCTGTCGTGATCCGGCCGGCAACGTAATTGCTTGCCACTAGTGGGGTGTCCCACAAATACCATCAAATAATTCCGGCGTCTTTCACGGCGATACTGCGTTGCTCGTCGTCGCCATAGTGCCCACTATGCCTCCTCCTCACGCCTTGTCTCGCCATGAAATCCACCCGGAATTTCTTCGCGTTATTTGCGGGACACCACACTAGGGAGAGTCTGATCAAGCGACGCAAGGGTCACGACGTCTGCTTGCGTGCTGGCAATGGGCTGTCGGCGCAGGCAACCAGCGCACTTCGGGCGGCGGCCTGCCCCGTGGCCACCGCCTGCTTTTTCCCGCATCGATCACATGTCCGATCTGCTTCAAACCGAGGAAAACCGACATGCCCGTTTCCAGCCTGCCAGTCGCGCGCGCGCTGAATCTGCTCGTCATCAGCGCCGTCCTGATCGCCTGTGTCGTTCGCGCCGGCAACGCCGAGGCGCGGCGCCGCCTCGACACCGATGCCGATCGCCAGTACATCGTCCACGATGGCATAAAGCGCAGCTACGTCGTCCGCCTGCCCGCAGCCGCGAGCGATCGCACGCATCGGCTTCCGCTCGTGCTCGTCCTGCATGGCGGTGGCGGCAACGCGACCTTTGCCGAGTCGATGACCGGCTTCACGCGCGTGGCACAAGCCGAAGGCTTCATCGTGGTCTATCCGGAAGGCACCGGGCGCAGGCCCGGCATGATGCTGACCTGGAATGCCGGCCACTGCTGCGGCCATGCGATGCGCGGGAACATCGACGACGTCGGCTTCATTCGCGAACTGCTCGATAGCCTGGCCGCGCGCTACCCGGTCGATCCGCGGCGCATCTACGCAACGGGCATGTCCAACGGCGGCATGATGGTGCACCGGCTCGGCATCGAGCTGTCCGATCGCATCGCCGCGATCGCCCCGGTCGTGGCCACCGTGTTCGGTGACGAAGCGCGACCCGCACAGGCGGTCTCTGCCTTGATCATCAACGGCCAGCTCGATCGCAACGTCCCGCCCGGCGGCGGGCCGCCCAGGGATCGCTTCAATGCCTGGGACGGCACGCCAGCCCTGCCAGCCGGGCGCCAGGCCGCGTTCTGGGCTGGCGCGGACCAGTGCGGCAGCGCACATGAGTCACGCGATGCGTCTGGCTCGCTGCACCTGACCTACGCCTGCGCGAACGGCAAGGCCGTCGAGAGCTACCTGCTTGCCGACAGTGGCCACGCCTGGCCCGGCGGCGAGGGCGGCAGACGGCGCGGTGATCAACCCGACACGAGCTTTGACGCCACGGCCGTGATCTGGAACTTCTTCCAAAGCCAGTTCAAGTAGCCCCGGCTGCACGGCCGGCGCGCAACAATGCGTCGAGGAGCACGTATCATTCGCGGATGAACGAACGTGCAGAGCATCTGAAGCGGACCCTGGCCCTCGAACCGCATGTCGAGGGCGGCCACTACCGCCGTATTTACGAGTCGACCAGCCAGATTCCGTTTGGCCCCGAAGCGCGCGCGCGGGCCACCGCCACCTCGATCTACTACCTGCTCGGCGAAGGCGAGGTCAGCCGCTGGCATCGCATCGATGCCGACGAGATCTGGCACTGGTACGAGGGCGATGCGCTCGAGATGCTGCGCTTCGATCCGCGCGACCGCCAATTCACGCGCCATCGGCTCGGCCCGGTCGACCATGAGACCGCGCCGGTCTTTGTCGTCCCTGCCGGCTGCTGGCAGGCCGCACGTCCGCTTGGCGAATATGCCCTGGTTGGCTGCACGGTCGCACCCGGCTACGAGTGGCGCGGATTTTCAACGCTCGATGTCGCGCCCGACATCGCGCAGCTGCTGGCTCGATTCGACCCCACGGGAATGGGAATGCCCCAGGGAATCTGAACAGGCAGTACAGCCGTTACGATACCTGCCTGATCGCGCATCCATCGTTGCGCCGGCTTGAAGAAACTGCGGGGATGCGCGAGGTGGAGCCACGCAGGCGCCGGTGCCGAGACGGCCGCTCAGTCTGCGTCGACGCGTCGCGATCTGCACACGCGCGAGCATCGTGACGTTCGCGCCACATCTCCAGCCCCGCCCGGCGATGCGAAATCCCCGTTGGCTGAAGCACACGGTCGATGCGTTGACGGAAGCCGCCACGAGTGCCGTATTCAGCGCCGGTCCAGCCGGACAATGCGATCACGTTCTCCTGCGATTCGTGTTTTCCGGCAGAACGGGGCGACCCAACGCCCTTCCCTCCAGCCCAGTGGATGAGGAGATCGAGCATGGCAGTTGCAAAGAAGGCGGGAAAAGCAAAAAAGGCAGTTACGGCACGGAAGGTCGCCGGCAAGAAGGTCGCCGGCAAGAAGGTCGCCGGCAAGAAGGCCGCGGCGAAGAAGGCGCCGGCAAGAAAGGCGCCGGCCAGGAAAACCCCTGCAAAGGCACCAGCCAGGAAGACGCCCGCACCTGCCAAGGCGCCTGCGAAGACGGTGCCTGCCAAGAAGGCGCCGGCGCGGAAGGTGCCCGCCAAGAAGGCTCCTGCGAAGAAGGCTCCTGCGAAGAAGTCACCTGCCAGGAAATCTCCTGCCAGGAAAGCGCCCGCAAAGAAGACCCCTGCGCGCAAGTCGCCGACGAGCAAACGGCCGGTCGGCAAGGCCGTGGCTGCGCCCCCTGCCCGCAAGTCCCCGACCCGCAAGGCAACGGGCAAGACTACGCCGACAAAAAGACCCGGAGCCCGTCGCACCGCGCCGGGCACGAGCACACCGTCCGCCGGCGCCGGATCGAAACCCGAAGTCACAAAGGCAGCATCCGCAGCGCCGCCCTCTTCGCCCCCCGCCGCAGACAGCGCACGCAAGACGGCGGCACCACCGAAGCGCGAGGAGAGACCCGCGGAACACTCGCGCGCGTCGGCCGAACCATCGGCGATCACCCCCGACGAAGCCGCGGCACAGATCCGCGCCCTGCTCGAAGCCAAGAAAGCCCGCGTGCGCCAGGGCCCGCACTGGCCCGGCGCGGAATCCCATGGCGGAGCCCACGGTCGAAGCGCGACCGGGGACCATCCGGCGCCGCACGAATCGGCCATGGGCACCCATTCTTCGACCGCCAACCCAGGCGCGGTCGGCAAGCACAGTCGGGTCGATCCGGGAAAACGTGGCAACCGCTGACCGGCGAAGCAGCGGATCGTGGCGCGGGTCGTGGCGACCGAGGGCGGCGCCGCCCGCCATCGCCGGTCCTGTCCAGCAAGGATCTGAACGCGTCGCGCGGCCGCCCTGACATTCGGAAGACCCGCTACCGATGCCGGTTGATGGCCTTGAAGATCCGCGCCGGGCCTGGAGCGCGCCTTCGGGATGCCAGGGTCTCCTCCCCGGATCGACCGGTCAGGGGATCAATCGGTCAGGCGACCACGTCCGCGCGCAGAGCCTGGTCGCCGACGTGAAGGACGCGCTACCTGTCGGGACGCTCGCTAGTCAGACGGATCCTCGACCTCGAGCCCGATCGCCATTGCATGTGCGCAGGCTTCCGCCACTTCGAGCGCGCGTCGCAGCCCGGTTTCGTTGCCCGCCTCGACAAGCACCAGATGGCTACCGGGCCCGATGTCGTCGGGCAGACCGGCCGAACTCGAATCGGGGTCATCCATGTGTGGCATCAGGTCGGCGATTTCCTCGACCGATTCGACTCCCTGCAGGGCGGCGATCCGATTGATCAGGGCAGCGGTGTCGTCTTCGCTCGCGGTCAAGCGCATTCGCAGGTTGGCCATGGCAGTCTCCTGATTGGACAGGCCACCAGTAAAACGCATCGCGCCGTAATCGCGGCGTAACGGGGCATCGACGGCGACTACAGGCGGCCTGCGGCGGCGTCGCCGAGCAGGTGCTTGAGCGGGCCGATTCGATCGACGAGGGAGAGGGCCAGTCCGCGTGCCGCCGCCAACGGCATGGCCTTGGAGCCGAAGCTGCGCTCGATCAGGTCGAGGCTGTGCGCGGCCAGGGTATTTTCGCTGCGTCGCTCGCGCTCGTAGCGGCGCAGCACGTGCGCCGCACCCGGATCGCCACCGCGCTGTTTCGCGTGGGTGAGCAAGGTGACCAGACAGCGCACGTCGCGCAATCCGAGATTCAGGCCCTGGCCGGCCAGCGGATGGACTGCATGGGCCGCGTCGCCGATCAGGACACAGCGACCGGCCACGTGGCGTTCGGCCAGGCGCAGCCGCAGCGGGAACGCGTGCCGTGGACTCGCTGAAACAATCGCACCGAGACGGAAATCGAAGGCGCAGCCGAGTTCGGCGCGGAACGCCGAATCGTCGAGCGCAAGCAGGCGAGCGGCATCCTCGTCGGGTCGCGACCAGACGATCGAACTGCGTCCATCGGCGAGCGGCAGGAACGCCAGTGGACCACCCGGCTGGAAGCGTTGCCACGCAGTTGCCTCGTGCGACCGCTCGGTACCGACATGGGCGACGATGGCGCGCTGGCCGTAATCGCGATCGCGCGTGCCGATGCCGAGGCGCCGACGCATCGGCGAGGCTGCACCATCGGCGGCGATCAGTAGGCGCGTCCGCAGACGCGTGCCATCGGCCAGGGCGACCGCGACCCCTTCATGGTCGTTGTCGATCGCCACGACTTCGGCCGGGCACAGCAGCCGGGCCGGATTTCCGCTGGCGGATGATGCATTCAGGGTGCGCCACAGGACGTGCTGCAACAGGCGGTTCTCGACGATCCAGCCGAGTGCCGCCTCGCCGCGATCCGCGGCGTCGAACGTCAGCGCGCCGGGCGCCAGCGCATCCCAGACGCGCATGCGCCGATAAGCGCTCGCACGCGCGTCGAGGACGCTGGACCAGACGCCGAGTTCGTCGAGCAGGCTGGCGGAATCCGGAGCCAGGGCGACCACGCGCGGATCCACCTCGTCATCGGCCCGCCACTCCATCGGCGACCGGGTTTCGACGAGGGTCACACCAAAGCCGGCGCGGACCAGGGCCAGGGCCGTGGCCGACCCGGCGACACCCGCACCGACGACGATGACATCGAGCTCCTGGCGCCGGCTCATCGGCTCAGCGCCCATTGCGAGACATCGCCGCGAAAGCCCATGCCGCGCAGGGCCATGCGTCGCTTCAGCGGCGCCAATCGATCGAGTGCGACGAAGCCGAGCGAGCGCATGACGCGCAGCGGCAGGAAGTCATTGCCCATCAGGCGCACCAGATCGTCGCTGAATGCGGTGGTCGCCTCGCGATCCGGGGTACGCCGCGCGACATGGGCCGCGAGCAGTTCGGCGCCACCGGGATCGGTCCCGGCCTGCTGGGCCTCGACGAGCAATTCGGAAAGGGTCAGCGCATCGCGCAGACCGAGATTGAAACCTTGCGCACCGAGCGGGTGCACGGTCTGCGCGGCATTGCCGACCAGCACGCAGCGCGGCGCGGTCAGCGCTTCGGCGAGCACACGCGTCAGTGGATAAGGCTTGCGTCGACCCGGGCGACTGAGGCGTCCGGCGCGATAACCGAAGCGCGCATGCACGAGTTCGACGAAGGCGGCATCGTCGAGTCCGGCAACGCGTTCGGCGTCGGCGGCGGGCACGCTGAGGACGAGCCCGGCGCGATGCTGTCCCAGCGGCAGCAGGGCAACCGGACCGGAATCGGTGAAGCGCTCGTAGGCCATGCCGTCGAGGGCGCGGTCGGTGGTCACGGTGGTGACGAAGGCGCATTGCGCGTAGTCGGTACGCCGGGTGCCAATGCCGAAATGCCCGCGCACGAAGGATTCGGTGCCATCCGCGCCCACCAGCAGCCGCGTCGACATGCGGCGCTCCTCGTCGCCCGCACGCACGGTCACCTCGACCGCATCGTCCTGCGATTCCAGCGCCATGACCTGGGCCGGCGCGATGCGCGTGAGGGCGCTGCATTCATCGAGCCGATGCAGCAGGGCATTGCCGAGTTCGCGTGCGGGCAACACCGCACCGAAGGCCGGCAGGCCAAGCGCCGCGGCATCGAGATGCACGGCGCCGAAATCACCGTACCGGCTGACATGGATGCGCCCGATCGGCGTCGCCTGGTCGCCGGTGTGCGCCCAGACGCCGAGCGCCTGCAGCGCATTGATGCTGGCTCGCGCCAGGGCCAGGTTGCGCTCGTCGTAGCTTGGCTGGTCGGCGACCCTCGGCATCGCCGCTTCGACCAGGGCGACGCGATAGCCGCAACCCTCCAGCGCGATCGCCAGGCTCGAACCGACCAGGCCGCCGCCGACGATGACGATGTCGAATCTGTCGCTCATGCGCACATGATAAGGGCAAACAGGACACGGGAATCGACGCGGCGGCGGTACGGAAGTCGCTGCGGGCGCTTCCACTGCACCGGGGCCGATTCCGATTCCGTGCGCCTGCAACGCGCTGCCCGGTGGTGCGATCGACAGCGCGTCCGCGGCTCGCTGCACACGAGTCGCGCTGCGATGCTAGGCTGCAGCGCTCATCCAACTCGCCTGCACGCATGGATCTGATCCTCGTCCGCCATGGCCGCACCGACGCCGATCCCGGGCTTTGCCTCGGGCACGCCGATGTGCCGCTGTCCTCGCGCGGCTTCACCGACATCCAGAAGCTGGCGACGACCTGGAGCGGTCCGGCACCGCGCTTCCTGTTTTCCAGCGACCTGCGCCGGGCCCAGCAGTCGGCGCAGATCTTCGCCTCGGCATTCGCGATCGAACCGCTCGCCGACGCACGCCTGCGCGAGGCCGATTTCGGGCGCTGGAACGGGCGCCACTGGAACGAGATCATCAAGGCCGAAGGTGCCGATTACCGCCATTGGCTCGACAACTGGGTGATCCAGGAAGCGCCCGACGGCGAGAGCTTCGCCGACGTCGTGCGCCGCACCGGCGCGTGGCTGGCGGCCCTGATCGGCTCGACCGGCGCCGACGATTGCGTGCTCGCGATCGCCCATGCCGGTTCGATCCGCGCCCTGCTCTGCCATGCGCTCGGCCTGCCGCCGGATCGCGCCCTGGCGATCGGCATCGACGAGGCGCGCGCCTGCCGCCTGCGCTGCGCCAATCGCCAATTCGAAGTGCGCTACATGAACGCGGCGCGGTTCGAGGCCGAATAGGGCCCGGCATCGACGTCTCCTGCAGCTCCCGGGCGCGACCTGATCGAGGTTCCGGGCTAAGATAGTGGCTGCGTTCTCCCCGGAATTCGTGACATGACCCTGACCAAGCCGCAGCAAGCCGGCATCTTCCTCGTCCTCGCCGTGATCATGGCGGGCACGCGCATCAACCACTTCGGTGCCCTGCCCGATGCCAGCTGGGCGGTGTTCTTCGCCGCCGGCTTCTACCTGCGCGGGTCGATGCGCTGGGCCTTCCCGCTGCTGATGGCTCTGGCCGTGCTGGTCGATTTCCTCGTCATCAACGGCCAGGGCCTCGATTTCTGGAGTCACTACTGCGTGTCGGCTGCGTACTGGTTCCTGCTGCCGGCCTATGCGGCGATGTGGGCCGGTGGCGCCCTGCTGCGCGCCCGTTCGCATGGCCTCGGCCTGCGCACGCTGGGCTGGCTGTGCGTCAGCCTGGTCGGCGCCGCCAGCGTCTGCTTCCTGGTCAGCAACGGCAGTTTCTACTGGCTCAGCGACAGCGTGACCGCGCCGAGCGCGAGCGGCTGGCTGCAGAACATGGCCGACTGGTACCTGCCCTACCTGCGCACGACCGCGGCCTATGCCGGCGCTGCCGCCGTGGTCCACCTGATCGGCGCGCGCTGGCTGCGCGGGCTCGCCGAGGCGCCGCTCGCAAGCGGGCGACGTGGGTAACCGTCTCTCGAAAATCTACACGCGCACGGGCGACGACGGCAGCACCGGACTCGGCGACGGTTCGCGCGTCGCCAAGGATTCGGCCCGCGTCAACGCCTACGGCTGCGTGGACGAACTGAACAGCGCCGTGGGCATCGTCCTCGCCTGCGAGGTCCCGGACGCGGTTCGCCACGTGCTGGTCCGCGTCCAGCACGAGCTGTTCAATCTCGGTGGCGAGTTGTGCATTCCGGGCATGGGCCTGGTCGAGGAATCCGCGATCGGCCATCTCGAACAGGACCTGGACACCTTCAACGAGGACCTGCCGGCGCTCAAGGAATTCATCCTGCCGGGTGGCGGCATGGCTGCCGCGCAGTGCCATCTTGCCCGCACCATCGCCCGCCGCGCCGAACGCGAAGTCGTCGCGCTGTCGCGCATCGAGACGGTGCGTGGCGAGGCAATGCGCTATCTGAACCGGCTCTCGGACCTGCTCTTCGTGATTGCCCGTGTGCTGGCGCGCGCCTCGGCGCATGGCGAGGTGCTGTGGCAGCACGAGCGCGTCAAACGCTAGCCAAGACCGCGGAACGCGCCCCCCGATGAAGGTCGACGTCTACACGCACGAAGCCTGCCTGCGCCACGACACCGGTCCCGGCCATCCGGAATCGCAGACGCGACTGCGCGCCGTGCTGCAGGCGCTGGAGGATCCGGCCTGTCCGCACGTGCAGCGGCACGAGGCACCGCGCGCCAGCCACGAACAGCTCCAGCGCGTGCACAGCGCCGCGCATGTCGGCCATGTCCTTTCGGCATCGCCGGAAACCGGCCATCATCACCTCGATGCCGACACGGTGATCTGCGCGGACTCGGTCGAAGCAGCGCTGCGCGCGGCCGGGGCGGTATGTGCCGCGGTCGACGCGGTCATGATGACGTCCTCGCGCCGCGCCTTCTGCGCCGTGCGCCCGCCTGGCCATCACGCCACGCGTGACGCGGCGATGGGCTTCTGCCTGTTCAACAACGTCGCCATCGGCGCGGCCCAGGCCATCGCCGTGCATGGGCTGGAACGCGTCGCGATCGTGGACTTCGATGTCCACCATGGCAACGGCACGGCCGACATCTTCCAGGCCGACGCCCGGGTCCTCTATGCGTCGAGCCACCAGTCGCCCCTGTATCCGGGCACCGGGGCACGTGGCGAACGTGGCGTCGGCAACCTGGTCAACACGCCCTTGCCGGCCGGCGCCGGCTCGGCCGAATTCCGCGAGGCCTTTGAAACGATCCTGCTGCCCGCGCTCGACGCATTCGCGCCGCAACTGGTACTGGTTTCGGCGGGCTTCGATGCGCATCGACTCGATCCGCTGGCCAATCTGAGCCTCGACAGCGAGGACTATGGCTGGGTCACCGACCAGTTGATCGCGCTGGCCGAGCGCCACGCTTCGGGCCGGCTCGTGTCGAGCCTGGAGGGCGGTTACAGCCTCAATGCCCTGCGCGAATCGACGATCGCCCACCTGCGCGCCTTGTCGGCGGCATGAACGGCGCTCCGGGGTTTGCCGAGTCGACGGCGATTGGGCAAGCTAGCGCGTCCCTGCCTCTGGCGAAACCAACGACCGTGCTGCCCTTCCGACCCCGCGTTCCCTGCCGCCGCGCCCTGGTGGCCGCCATCCTGCTCGGCTTTTCGGCGTCGGCCTGGGCTGATGCCGAGGCACCGGCCTGCCCGATCGGCACCCTGGTCTGCCCAAAACCGGCCCAGGACTGGTCGCTGTGCCGGAAGAACGACCTGCTCGATTTCTATGTGGCCGACCTGCCGAAGGACGGCCAGCGCGATCTCGCCGATACCGAGGTCAAGGGCCGCCAGAGCCGTTCCACCGATGGCGAGAACTTCGTCCTCGAGGGCGATGCCAGCATCCAGCAGCTCGACCAGCTGATCCGCGCCGACCGCTTCACCTACGCGCGCACTTCGACGCAATGGAGCGCGCTCGGCAACGTGCGCTACCAGGATCGCGACATGCTGCTGTCGGCGAGCGACGCGCACGGCAGTACGACACCGAACCAGGCCACCCTCAACGAGGTTCGCTACCAGCTGCTTTCGTCGCGTGGCAATGGCCGCGCCGGCACCGCCGTGATGACCGACAAGGACCACGCGCAGCTCACCGACACCTCGTTCACGACCTGTCCGCTCGACGCTCCGGGCTGGGAGTTCCGTGCCGATGCCATCGAGCTCGACCAGGCCAACGGCGTTGGCCGGGCCCGTGACATGACCTTCCGCATCGGCGACGTGCCGGTGTTCTGGGTGCCGTATGCGAGCTTCCCGCTCGATGACCGGCGCAAGTCCGGTTTCCTGTATCCCGAGATCGGCTACAGCAACGATCGCGGTTTCGAACTGGCCACCCCGTACTACCTCAACCTGGCGCCGAACTACGACGCCACGCTGACCCCGCGCCTGATGACCCAGCGCGGCCTCATGTTCGGCGGCCAGTTCCGCTACCTGACCGATACCAGTCGCGGTACGGTCGAAGCCGAGTGGCTGCCGCACGACCGCGACGCGGATCGCCGGCGCAGCCTGTTCCATTGGGACGACGCAACCCGCTTCAACGCGAACTGGGCCGCCTCGGTGCAGATCAACCACGTCTCCGACGATCGCTATTTCGAGGATTTCGGGCGCAGCCTGAACATCGCCGCGACCACACTGCTGCCCTCCAGCGCCTATTTCCTCGGCCAGGGCAACGGCTGGAAGGCGAGCTTCGGTGGCGATGAATACCAGATCACCGATCCGACCCTGCCGAACTCGGTCGAGCCCTACCGGCGCCTGCCGCGCGCCACCTTCGACGCCGAGCACGGCCTGGTCGGCGATCTCGACGCCGGCCTGCGCTCCGAATATGTCTCGTTTTCCAAGAACGATGCGGTCGATGGCCGACGCCTGGACCTGTACCCGTATCTTGCTTACCCGCTCGAGGCCGCGGCCTGGTTCGTGCGCCCGGAAGTCGGCTTCCGCTACACGAGCTACCAGATCGATCGCGACAGCGACAAGTCCCCGCATCGCGGCGTGCCGATCGCCAGCCTCGATGCCGGCCTGCGCTTCGACCGCGAACTGACGCTGGCCGGCAATGGCTACACGCAGACCCTGGAACCGCGCATCTATTACCTGCGCGTGCCCTACCGCGACCAGGACAACCTGCCGGTCTTCGATACCCAGGAAGTGCCTTTCAGCTTCGGCCAGCTGTTCCGCAGCAACCGCTTCGTCGGCGCCGACCGCCAGATGGATGCGAACAACCTGACCGTCGCCCTGACCTCGCGCCTGATCGAGGACAGCACCGGCAGCGAGCGCGTTTCCGCGAGCATCGGCCAGATCCGCTATTTCGACGACCAGCGTGTCCAGCTTCCGGGCCGGGCGGTCACCGACTATTCCGGCTCGACCTATGTCGGCGAACTCGACCTGCGTCTCAACGATCGCTGGCGCTTCACCGTATCCAACCAGTGGAATCCGAACACCGACCGCACCGACCTGTCCGCCTTCGGCGTGCAGAACCGCTTCGGCCAGGATGGCGTGTTCAATCTTTCCTACCGGTTCCGGCGCGACCTGCTCGAACAGGCCGACGCCTCGGTGCTGATCCCGCTCAACGAGGCCTGGCGCCTGGTCGGGCGCTGGAACTACTCGATGCGCGACCGCAAGACCCTCGAGGCCTTCGCCGGCATCGAGCACGACAGTTGCTGCGTGGCCTGGCGCGTGCTGGCCCGGCACTACGTGCACAATGTCGAGCGCGATACGACCGACGCGCTGTATTTCGAAGTCGAGTTCAAGGGCGTCGGCTCGATCGGCCAGAAGGCCGGCGATTTCCTGCGCCGTGCTATTCTGGGCTATCAATAGCGGCGCCTGCCGGCGCCGCGTCCACGACCCGGAGCGCGGTCGCCAGCGGACTTTTTCTTAACGCCGGTGCGCGCACGTCCCCCTACAATCCAGTCCGGTCAAACCGGCATCCGCGGAACCTGCATGCGCATGAACAAGCTGCCCACCCTTCTGATCCTGCTCTTCGTCCTGTTCGCACCGGCGGCCACGGCGCAACTGATGCCGACCGAACCGCTGGACAGCGTCGTTGCGGTGCTCGACGAGGACGTGATCCTGCGCAGCGAACTCGATCGACAGGTCAACGCGATCACCGCCCAGTACGCAAACAATCCGCAGCAGTTGCCGCCGCGCGACGAACTCGAACGCCAGGTGCTCGATCGCCTGATCATGACCAAGCTGCAGGTCGCGCGAGCGGACAGCACCGGCATCAAGATCTCGGACGCCGAGGTCGACCAGACCGTGGCCCAGATCGCCCAGCAGAACCGTCTCGATGTCGGTCAGTTGCGCCAGGCGATCGAGCGCCAGGGCATGACCTGGGACCAGTTCCGGACCAATGTCTACGAGGAATCGCTGGTCCGCCAGCTGCGCCAGCGCGTGATCCAGAGCCGGGTCCAGGTCAGCGACACCGAGATCGAGCTGCTGCTCAAGAATGGCGGCGCGCGGCGCGGCGAACTGCATCTGGGCCACATCCAGATCACCCTGCCGGACGGGGCGACTCCCGAGCAGATCGCGGCGGCCCAGGCCAAGGCCGACGACGTCAGCCGGCAGATCAGGGAAGGCATGGACTTTTCCGCCGCGGCGATCCGCTATTCGGATGCGCAGAACGCGCTCGATGGCGGCGACCTCGGCTGGCGCGGTTACGATGAGCTGCCGACCGCGTTCGCCGAAATCGCCGACCGACTGCAGCCCGGCGAGACCGCAGCCCCGGTTCGCGGACCGAACGGCTTCCACATCATCAAGCTGATCGAGAAGCGCGAAGCCAGCAGCGAACTGGTCACCGAATACCACGCCCGCCACATCCTGATCCGGAGCAGTGAAATCGTCTCCCCGGCCCAGGCCGAAAAAACCGTGCGCGAACTGCGCGAGCGCCTGCTGGCCGGCGAGGATTTCGCCAAGCTGGCCAAGGAATATTCGAACGATACCAACAGCGCCAATCTCGGCGGCGACCTCGGCTGGTTTCCGAAGGCTGGCTATGGCACCAAGGTGGCCGAAGTCGTCGCCAGCCTCAAGGACGGCGAGATCAGTGCGCCGTTCCAGACCGATGCCGGTTGGCACGTGATGCAACTGCTCGAAACGCGCACCGAAGACAAGACCGCGGAAGCCGAACGCAACAAGGCGCGCCAGACCATCGGCGCGCGCAAGGCCGAGGAGGAATACGCCAGTTTCCTGCGCCAGCTGCGTGCGGAGGCCTACATCGAGATCCGCCTGCCGGGAGCCGATGGTGCCTCCGGTAACGCCGGCTGATCCGACGCGTCCACGCATTGCCCTGACCGCCGGCGAACCGGCGGGTATCGGCCCGGAACTGATTGCGCGCCTGGCCGGTGAGGACCTCGGCGCCGATCTCGCCGTCATCGCCGATGCACGGCTCATGGCCGAGCGCGCCGAGGCCATCGGGGTAACCCTCGAACTCGAGGAATTCCGCCTCGACGCACGCCCGCCACCGGGCAGGCTCGGCATCATCGACATCGCCCTGGCCGAACCGAGTCATCCCGGCTCGCTCGATCCGCGCAATGCCCGCTACGTCCTCGAAACACTCGCGCAAGCCGCCGATGGCGCGGCCAGCGGCACGTTCGATGCCATCGTCACGGCGCCGGTGCACAAGGGCGTGATCAACGATGCCGGCGTGCCTTTCAGCGGCCATACCGAGTTCTTCGCCGATCGCGCCGGCTGCAGGGTGGTCATGATGCTGGTCGCGAGGGATTTGCGCGTGGCCCTGGCAACCACCCATCTGCCGCTGGCGGCCGTGCCGGCGGCGATCACCCGGGATGGGCTATCCACGACCCTGCGCATCCTGAACACCGATCTGCGCAGGCGCTTCGGCCTGGCCGCGCCGCGCATCGCCGTGCTCGGACTCAATCCGCATGCCGGCGAAGGCGGCCATCTCGGCCGCGAGGAAATCGAGACGATCGAACCGGTCCTCGAGGTCTTGCGCAAGGAAGGCCTCGACCTGGTCGGCCCGCTGCCCGCCGATACCGCCTTCGTGCCGAGCCAGCTGACCGGCTTCGATGCGGTGCTGGCGATGTACCACGATCAGGGCCTGCCGGTGCTCAAGCACGCCGGCTTCGGCCATGCCGTCAATGTCACTCTCGGCCTGCCCTACATTCGCACGTCGGTCGACCACGGCACCGCGCTCGATCTCGCCGGCAGCGGGCGCGCCGATGCCGGGAGCCTGCGCGCCGCGCTGCAACTGGCCATCGAATTGGCCGCGCGGCCGCGCTGATTCAGCGCAGCGGGATCGTCGCGCGTTTGCGCCAGGGATGGATCTCGAGGACCAGGGCGACCGCCAGCAGGACGAGGCCGAAACCGACGGCGCCGGCCACGGTCAGATGCTCGTGCAGGAACAGGGCGCCCCAGACCTGCGCGAAGACCGGGACGAGAAAGGTATTGGTCACCGCCTTTTCGCTGCCGATATCGCTGAGCAGGCGGAAATAGAGCACGTAGGCCAGCCCGGTGCAGACCAGGCCGAGCACGAGCAGCGAGACGATCACCCCGGGCGCCGGCCACGCCGTCGGCAGGTTGTACAGGCCGAGCGGCAGGATCGCCACGCTGGCGCCGAGCTGGCTCGAACCGGCCAGGACCAGCGGATTGGTGTCGGCATGGCGACGGCGGATGAACAGCGAACTGTAGGCGTACAGGGCCGAAGCGACGAAACACAGGCCAATCGCGATCAGCGCCTGCGCGTTCATGCCGAGGCTGCCATAACGGGCCAGCACGGCCACGCCGATGAGCCCGACCACGACGCCGATGCGCTTGGACCACGAGGGCCTGACCCGCATCAGGATGGCCGCCATGACCACGGTCAGCAGCGGCACGGTGGCGTTGATCACGGCCATGTAGCCGGCCGGCAGGCTACGCGCTGCGTAGGCGAAGCAGAGGAACGGCAGCGCCGCGCTGATCGTGCCGAGCCATAGCGAGGCGCGCCACTGCCGGCGCAGGTCCAGCGAACGTCCGAGCAGGCGCAGCAGGACCACCAGCATCAGCGCCGACAGGGCCAGTCGTATCGCCGCGGTGAACGGCGCGCCGACCGCCGGCACGGTGATGCGCTGGAACAGGAACGAGGCGCCCCAGATCATGCCGAGCAGGAGCAGGCGCAACAGCGAGGAAGGGGTCATCGAACGACTCGGATCGTGGTGCGCGGAAGCAGTACGCGCAACCGCGTCGATCGGATTCCGCCAGGCGCGGGCCCGGGCGCCTGCAGCGGTATCCGGCGACGCGGCGCATCATCGGGTTGCGCATGATACTCCGGCCCGCGAGGACGCTGCGCAGCGGCGCCGGATGGGGCATGCTGTGCACCGGCTGCGCCGATCCCGGCTCGCCCTGCCCAGCCACCACTTCAGACGAACCCTTGAGACCGACCAGCCCCTCCTCCAGCGACACCCCGCACGTCACGCGCAAGCGCTTCGGCCAGCATTTCCTGCATGATGCCGGCATCATCGCGCGCATCGTCCAGGCGGTCGACCCGAAGCCCGGCCAGCGCATCGTCGAGATCGGCCCTGGCGACGGGGCGATCACCTTGCCGCTGCTGCGCAAGGCCGGCAGGCTGACCGTGATCGAACTCGATCGCGACCTGGTTCCGCGCATCGCCGCCCGCAGCGCCGGCATCGGCGAACTCGAGATCATCCAGGCCGACGTGCTGACCGTCGACTTCACGGCCCTGGCCGGAGCGGAGCGGCTGCGCGTGGTCGGCAACCTGCCCTACAACATCTCCTCGCCGATCCTGTTCCATTGCATCGACCATCTCGATGCGATCGAGGACATGCATTTCATGTTGCAGAAGGAAGTCGTCGACCGCATGGCCGCGGCACCCGGCAGCAAGACCTACGGTCGCCTCAGCGTCATGCTGCAGCTGGCCTGCCGGGTCGAGCCGCTGTTGCCGGTGCCGCCCGGATCGTTCCGACCGCCGCCGAAAGTCGATTCCGCCGTGGTCCGGCTGCTGCCGCGGCCGCGCGAGGAAAGGCCGATCGCCGACCAGGCCGCGATCGCACGTCTCGTCCGCGCAGCATTCGGCCAGCGCCGCAAGACCTTGTCGAATTCGCTCGACGGCCTGGCCGGCAACGACGACCTGCTCGCCGCCGGTATCGACCCGCGCAGCCGCGCCGAGCAACTGGCCCCGGAGGCCTTCGTGCGTCTCGCCAGGCTGCTGGCAAGCCGGGGTTGAACCGGCGCAGCGGCATCGCTTCAGGTCGGCCGGGCGGTGCACCGCGAAATTCGCTCAACTGCAACTTGCCGAGTACGTCGCACTCCCCGACAATCGAACCATGACCACCAAGAAGCCCCATGACATCGCGGTGTCGGTTGCCACCCAGTTCATCGACGAGCAGTCGAAACCGCAGGAAAACCACTACGTGTTCGCCTACACGATCACGATCCGCAATCGCGGCAGCCTCAGCGCACGCCTGCTCAGCCGCCACTGGATCATCACCGACGGCAACGGCGACGTGCGCGAAGTCCGCGGCGAAGGCGTGGTCGGCGAGCAGCCGCTGATGCAACCCGGCGAAGGTTACGAATACACCTCCGGCGCCGTCCTCGAAACCGCCGTCGGCACCATGCAGGGCAGCTACCGCATGCTCGCCGAAGACGGAACGCGCTTCGACGCCGACATCCCGTCATTCGTCCTCTCGATTCCGCGGACCCTGCATTGATGGCCTGTCTCCCGTCGAAGCGCGCCGCCGACACGAGCGCAGACTCCTGACATGGCGGTCTGGGCCATCGGCGACATCCAGGGTTGCTACGACGAACTGTCCCGGCTGATCGACAAGCTGGGCTACGATCCGGCGCGCGACACGCTGTGGTTCTGCGGCGACCTGGTCAACCGCGGCGGGCAATCGCTTGAGGTATTGCGCCTGGTCAAGTCGCTCGGCGAGCGCACCGTGGTCACCCTCGGCAACCACGATCTCTCGCTGCTCGCGGTCGGCGCGCGCAGCGAACAGGACCAGGCCAAGGTCAACGCGGAGCTGCGCGAGATCCTTTTCGCCCCCGACCGTGCCGAGTTGCTCGACTGGCTGCGCCGTCGTCCGCTGCTGCACAGCGACCGCGGCCTCAACATGATGATGGTGCATGCCGGGCTGGCGCCAAGCTGGGATGTCGCCCGCGCCGAGAGCGTCGCCCGCGAGATCGAGGCACGCCTGCGCGCCGACGATCATGCACGCCTGCTCAAGCAGATGTTCGGCAACAAGCCGGACACCTGGACGCCGCGCCTGCGCGGTACCGAACGCCTGCGCGCCGGCATCAACGTGCTGACCCGCATGCGCTACTGCGACGTGCGCGGGCGCATCGCGTTTTCCGAGAAGGGCATGCCGGGGACGCAGCGTCCCGGCGTCTATCCGTGGTTCGAGGTGCCCGGGCAATCACGACGCGACCTGCGCATCGTCTGCGGACACTGGTCCACGCTCGGGCGCTTCTGCGGCCTTGGCGTCTTCGCCATCGATACCGGTTGCGTCTGGGGTGGCGCCCTGACCGCGATGCGCATCGACGCCGAGGAACCGCAGTTCGTCGTGCTCAAGTCGGACCGGCCGACACCACCCGGAAAGTCCTTCGATTAGTCGAATCGCCAGGCGACTGCCCTGGCCGACCTCGAAGCAACAACGAAGCGGCAACGCCTCAGACGCCACCAAAGCCAACAACGAAGCGGCAACGCCTCAGGCTGCACCAAAGCCCGCGCCACACATCGCAAGCTCCCCCATAGGAAGAACCTTCAGGTTCGATGCCCTTTCTGCAAATCAACGAAGAGCATCACGGCTGAAGCCGCTTGCTACAACGTCTTCGTGATGCGCCGATAGTCGACGAAACGAAACGCACAGGCGTGCTTCGCATCGGCGCCATGCGCCTCGTCACGCTCCACATTCCACTCGCTCGCATCGAAGCGCGGGAAGAAGGTATCCGCGGATCCTGCCTCGGTATCGACCCAGGTCAGATGCATGCGTGCGGCGCGGGCGAGGGTCTGAGCGTAAACCTCGCCGCCACCGATGACCATGAGATCGCGCTCGCCGGCCAGGGCAAGCGCGGCCTCGACCGAGCGCACGGCGATCTGTCCCGGAAACGGTGCGGACGCGGATCTGCTCAACACCAGATTGGTCCGCTCGGGCAGCGCGCGCCCGAGCGAGAGCGCGGTCTTGCGCCCCATCAGGACAACCTGGCCCAGGGTCAGGCGCTTGAATCGGCGCAGATCGTCCGGCAGGTGCCACGGCATGGTGCCGTCGAGGCCGATCGCGAAATTCCGGTCCAGCGCCGCGACCAGCGCGATCACACCGCCACCGGCGCCTTGATCGGCTTGTCAGCGAGATATCCCTCGATGGCGATGTCCTCGTAACGGAAGTCGAAGATCGAGCTGACCTCGGGATTGAGGCGCAGGGTCGGCAGGGCGCGTGGCGTGCGCGTCAGTTGCTCGCGGGCCTGCTCGAAGTGATTGAGGTAGAGGTGGGCATCGCCGAGTGTATGCACGAAATCGCCGACGGCGAGGCCGCAGACCTGGGCCAGCATGTGGGTCAGCAGGGCATAGCTGGCGATGTTGAACGGCACGCCGAGGAAGATGTCACCCGAACGCTGGTAGAGCTGGCACGACAGTTTTCCGTCGGCGACATGGAACTGGAACATCGTGTGGCATGGCTGCAAGGCCATCTTGTCGAGATCGGCGACGTTCCAGGCACTGACCACGAGCCGACGCGAGTCGGGGTTGCGCCGGATCTCCTCGACCAGCCAGGCAATCTGGTCGATCGTGCGACCGTCCGGGCACTGCCACGAACGCCACTGCTTGCCGTAGACCGGGCCGAGATCGCCATCGGCATCGGCCCACTCGTCCCAGATGCCGACGCCGTTCTGCTTCAGGTAGGCGATGTTGGTGTCGCCGCGCAGGAACCAGATCAACTCGTGGATGATCGAGCGCAGATGCAGCTTCTTGGTCGTGACGAGGGGAAACCCCTGGCCGAGATCGAACCGCATCTGCCAGCCGAACACGGAATGCGTGCCGGTTCCGGTGCGGTCGGATTTCGGCGTACCCTTTTCCAGGACATGGCGGAGCAGTTCAAGGTACTGGCGCATCAGCGACCCTCCTGCCTGGCAGGATCCTCGACCACGCGCGGCTGAAGTGTCGGCGAGCGCCGCGACATCGCGATCCAGACCAGGCCGAGCACGATCAGCGGCAACGACAGCAGCTGGCCCATGGTCAGCCAGCCCCAGGCCAGATAGCCGAGTTGCGCGTCCGGTTCGCGCACGAACTCGACGAGGAAACGGAACATCCCATAGAGCACCGCGAAAAGCCCCGAGACCAGATAGCGCGGGCGCGGCTTCATGGACACGACATAGAGCACGCCAAACAGCACGAAACCCTCGAGGAACATCTGGTAGAGCTGGGAGGGATGACGCACTTCGTTCTCGAGCTGGCCGGCGACCGCCATCGCCTTGAGCTGTTCGATCGTGTGTCCGGCCGTGTTGATCGCGCGCGGAAAGATCATGCCCCAGGCGACATCGGTGTGGCGGCCCCACAACTCGCCGCCGATGAAGTTGCCGAAGCGGCCGACGCCGAGGCCGATCGGCACCAGCGGCGCGACGAAATCCATGACATCGAAGAAGTGCAGTCCGTTCTTTCGCGACCACAGCCACATCGCCACGAAGACGCCGATCAGACCGCCATGAAAGGACATGCCGCCTTCCCAGATACGGAACAGCGACAGCGGGTTGGCGATGAGGTCGGCGGTGCCGTAGAACAGCATGTAGCCGAGACGCCCGCCGGCGATCACCCCGATCATGCCGTAGAAGGCGAGATCGGAAAATGCGGTCGGCCCGACCGGCAGGCGGCCCTGGCGCCGGCGCCGTTCGCCGAGCATCCAGAAGGCACCAAACGCAATCAGGTACATGATGCCGTACCAGTGCACGGCGAGCGGACCCACGGAAAAAGCGATCGGATCGAAATCTACGAAATAATGCATTGGGTTCCGCGATGTCAGGCGTGGGTGGAATTCGCTCGATCGGCGCCTTGCATTATGCCAGCGACTCAGGCCGGCAGGACACGCAGGACGAAGCCCTTCAGGTAATCGGTTTCGGCGATCGCCGGATGCACCGGATGATCGGGCCCCTGCTGCAGGTCCACGAGCAACTGGGCCTGGCGATCGAGGTGGCGTGCGGCCTGCTGCACGCCGTCGAGCAGGCTGGCGCGCGGCATGTGGTACGAGCACGAACAGGTGATCAGGATGCCGTCGCGCTCGAGTACCTGCATGCCGAGCTCGTTGAGACGCCGATAGGCGATGCGGCCCTCGGCCAGGTCCTTCTTGCGCTTGACGAAGGCCGGCGGATCGAGGATCACGACATCGAAACGCTCGCGCTGCTCGCGCAGGGCCTTCAGATAGTCGAATGCGTCGGCGCGTACGGCGCTGACCCGATCGCCGAAACCGTTGCGCTGCGCATTGCGTCCGATCGCGTCGACCGCGGACTGCGAGGCGTCGACACAGACCACCTCGCTGGCACCGAAAGCGGCCGCGCGGATACCCCAGCCACCAAGGTAGCTGAACATGTCGAGCACGCGCTTGCCCTTCACCAGCGCACGCAGATGATCGCGATTGCCGCGCTGGTCGTAGAACCATCCGGTCTTCTGTCCGCCGACCGGATCGCATTCGAACTCGAGCCCGGCCTCGCGCACGATCAGCGGCGCGGCGACCGCTTCGCCGTAGCCGAGATCGGCGTATGCCGGCAGGTTTTCCATGCTGCGGATCGAGGCGTCGTTCTTCCACCAGAGCTGGCGCGGCTTGAGCACCTTGAGCGCGGCTTCGGTGATCGCGTCCTTGAGCCGTTCCATGCCGGCCGTCGTGGTCTGGGCCACGAGTACATCGCCGAAGCGGTCGATGGTCAGTCCCGGCAGACCATCGGATTCGCCGAACACGAGGCGATACCAGGGCTCTTCGTAAAGGCGCTCGCGCAGGGCCAGGGCGACCTTGAGCCTGTGCACGAGCAGCGATCGATCAAGCGCATGCTCGATGCCGCGGCTGACCAGGCGCGCGCAGATCAGAGAGTTCGGATTGACGTAGCCGACGCCGATCGGCTTGTCGCGGCTGTCGGCGATGACGCAGGCCTGGCCCGGCTCGAACCCGCCCAGCGGCGAACGCTGCACGTCGACCTCGTTCGAGAATACCCATAGATGACCGGCGCGCAGGCGCGTGTCTTCACCCCGCTTGAGGTACAGGGCAGGAAGCTGGATCTCGTCGGACACGATCAGGATTCCGGGGATTCGTTGCGGGCCGGCCATTCTACGCGGTCGCGACAAGAACCACGGTCGGATCGAGCAGCGCCGGTCCGGCCGCGGCGCGCAGCCACCATCACCGCGGCGATCAGCTTCGCCTGGCGCGCTTTCGCGCCCACAGGTTCAGGCTCTCGACCGCAATCGAGAAACCCATGGCGAAATAGACGTAGCCGCGCGGGATATGCAGCTCGAATCCGTCGGCGATGAGAACCACGCCGACCAGGATCAGGAAAGCCAGGGCGAGCATGCGCAAGGTCGGATGCCGATCGATGAAGTCGCCGACCGGGTTCGAGGCGAAGATCATCACGGCCACGGCGAGGATGATCGCGCAGACCATGACGAATACCTCGTTGACCATGCCGATCGCCGTGATCACGGAATCGAGCGAGAAGACGATATCGATGATGGCGATCTGGACGATCACGAAGGTGAAGGACGCAAACACGCGCCCCTCCTCGATGTCCTCGCGCGAGCCTTCCAGTTCCTGATGGATCTCCATGACCGCCTTGACCAGCAGGAACAGGCCGCCGCCGATCAGGATCAGGTCGCGCAGCGAGATGGTCTGCTCGGCCAGCTCGAACAGACCCAGGCGCTGGTCATCGAGACCGGCGAGAAAGGACAGGAACAGCAGCAGGGCGATCCGGGTCAGGCAGGCCAGGCTCAATCCGACCTTGCGCGCCAGCGGCCGCTGCTCCGGTGCCAGGCGACTGACCGCGATCGAGACGAAGACGAGATTGTCGACGCCGAGCACGATCTCGAGCGCGGCGAGCGTGAACAGGGCGGCCCAGAAATGGGGATCAGCAACAAATTCCAGCATTCAGCAAGCGCCGTCGTTCAGTGGAAATGCTGCCAGAGGACCAGGCCCCAGCACAGCATCACGTTGAGCATCAACAGGAACACGGCTGCCGACCCCATGTCCTTGGCGCGCCCGGCCAGTTCGTGGAATTCCGGACTGACCTTGTCGACCACGGCCTCGATGGCCGAGTTGAGCAACTCCGCGGACAGCACGAGGATCAGGCTGCCACACAGAACGGCCTTCTCCACCGCACCGTCGCCGAGCCACAGGCCGAGCGGAAACAGCAAGACCAGCAGGTAGCCCTCGAGCCGGAACGAGGCTTCATGGGACCAGGCCGCGCGCAGGCCCTTGGCCGACCAGACCAGGGCACGCAGGATCTGGCGTGGACCTCGCGGTTCAGTGCTGGGCATTGCGCTTCATGCCGTGGCCGATGCCGCGCCGGCCGGTCCATCGGCCTGCCGCCGGATCGTGAATCGGGCCGGACAATCCCGAATGTCGGTGACTCGCGCAAATTCGGCGAAAACGTTGCGCTGGAGGCATCCAACAGTCAGCATGAAAGACCCGGCGGGCTGGAAAATCAGCGCGCTATGATGCCATAAAGCGCATGCGAACCTGCGTGAACGCGCGCGCCGGGCCCCGCGCGAATGCCGTTTGTCTCCGGAGAACCCATGAATCAACGATTCCTGCTGGCGACCGCAATGATTTCCGCAACCCTGGTCGCCATCGGACTGCTGGCCGTGGACATCCCGCTGGCGCACTGGATACACGCCAGCGGCCACGAGAATGCGGCGCCGTTCGTGGTCGGACTCGCTACGCTCGACGGCGTCGTCGGGATCCACATCTCCTACTGGCTGGCATCGGTCGTATGCGTGGCCCTCGGCCTGGCCGGACTGGCCCTCGCGCAACGTTCGCGGCTGCCTCGCGCCCTCGCCATCGCCATACTTTGCGCCGGCATCGTCCAGGCCGCGACCATCGGCACGATGATGCTCGGCAAGAACGTCTTCGGGCGCTTGCGTCCGCAACAGCTGTTCGAATCGGGCGACTGGAGTGCGATCTGGTTTTCCGCGGGCGGTTCATTTCCGTCCGGGCACGCGTCGTTCTACTTCGGGCTTTTCCTGCCGCTGGCGGCCAGCGCGCCGCGCACCTGGCAACGCGTCGGCCTGATCCTGGTTCCGATCTTCGTCGCCCTCGCGCGTATCGACATGAGCCGGCATTTCCTCTCCGACGTAGCCAGTTCGGCGCTGGTCGCCTCCGCCTGGTCCCTGCTCATGGTCGCGGCGATCCGGCGCTGGCGGCCAGTGCAGTGAACCGCGTGCCGCGCCCTGCATCGACCCGGCACGCTCGCGGATTCCCTGGCGGTGCGCATTGATGGTGGGCGCGCGCAAACGCACCGTGGCCACGGGACAGACCTGGCCGCACGGCTCGCGACAGTTGCTCAGCACGCTGGCCTGGCTGCGCCTGTGCGCGATCGGCGGCCAGGCCCTGACCGTGGCCTTCGTAGCCGTCTGGCTCGGCATCGCCATCCCGGTCGGGCCGCTTTTCGCGGGCATCGGCGTGCTTGCGGCATTCAGCCTGGTTGCATTCTGGCGCCTGCGTCGGCAGACCCGGGTCAGCGCCACCGAATCGATGATCCACATCACCATCGATACCGTCGTCCTCGGTTATCTGCTGTACCTGACCGGCGGCGCGACCAATCCGTTCATCTCGCTGCTGGTGATGCCGATCACGCTGGCCGCGACGGCCCTGCCGCTGCGTTCGGTCTCGCTGGTGGCGGCGCTGGCCGTGAGCACTTACCTGCTGCTGATGCGGTTCTACGTGCCGCTGCCCGAGACTGGGGCGGTCGACACGTTGAGTGGATTCAACCTGCATCTGACCGGCATGGCGATCAGCTTCGCGATCACCGCCGGCATGCTCGGCTATTTCATCGCCCGCCTGGCGCGCGCCTTGCGCGCCCAGCAGGCCGAGGCCGAGCTCGAGCGCGAGCGCGCCCTGCGCGATGAAGGCATACTCGCCATCGCCACCCAGGCGGCGAGCACCGCGCATGAACTCAATACGCCGCTGTCTACGATGCGCACCCTGCTCGGTGAGCTCGGTCGCGAACACGCGCAAGACTCAGCGTTGAGTGAGGATTTCGATCTGCTGATCGGCCAGGCCGACCGCTGCCGCGACATCCTGCGCGAACTGGTCAAGGTTGGCAGCAACCAGCTGGCCGGCGTGGCCGAATGGATCAGCGTCGCCGACCTCGCCGATTCGACGCGCGATGCATTCAGCCTGCTGCGACCGGAAATCGAAATCGAGTACGTGATCGACCCGGCCCTCGGCGAACGTCGCATTGCGGTTGTTCCGGCCCTGCACCACGCCATCATCAACCTGCTCAACAATGCCGCCGATGCCTCGCTGGCGAACGCCGATACGCGGGTCGAGATGCGCGTCGGCGGCGCCGGCGGCACCCTCGAGCTGGTCGTCCGCGACCATGGCAAGGGCATGGCTGTCGCGCTGCAACCGACCGCAGGACTGCGCTTCGAAACGACAAAACGCGATGGCCTGGGCCTGGGCCTGGCCCTGGCCAACGCGACGGCCGAGCGCTTCGGCGGTACCCTGAGCGCCGAGGCCGTCGAATCCGGCGGCACCCGGCAGCGTTTGCGTCTGCCACTGGCAACACTGGACAATCCCCCGCATGAGCAATGAAACCGCAGGCCGTGTCCTGCTCGTCGACGACGATGCCGTGTTTGTCCGCGTCCTCTCGCGCGCCCTGGCCGCGCGCGGTTTCGAAGTGGCCGGCGCCCACGGCAGCCAGGAAGCCCTCGTGCGTTGCGCCGATTTCCAGCCGCGCTTCATCGTGCTCGACCTCAAGCTCGGCGCGGAAAGCGGACTGGCCCTGATTCCGCGCCTGATCGCGGCACGGCCCGGCGTACGCATCCTGCTGTTGACCGGCTATGCCTCGATCGCCACGGCGGTCGAGGCGATCAAGCGCGGCGCCCACGACTACCTGGCCAAGCCGGTCGATGCCGACCAGGTCGTTCAGGCCCTGCTCGGTACGTCATCGTCGGCGGTCGCCACCAGCGAACCGCTACCGGATGCGCCACCGCCGCTGAAGCGCCTGGAATGGGAGCACATCCAGCGCGTGCTGACGGAATGCGACGGCAACATCTCCGAGGCCGCGCGCCGGCTCGGCCTGCACCGGCGCACCCTGCAGCGCAAGCTGGCCAAGCGGCCGGTGCGCGAGACACCACCGCGCTGAATCACGCGGTCCACCGGCCTGCCGGCCGGGGCCAGTCGATCAGGGTTTCAGGGCCTTTTCCAGAGCCGGCAGGACGTTGGCCAGCACGCGCGGTTGCGCGGCTGCGGTCGGGTGCAGGCCATCCGCCTGCATCAGTTCGGGGTCCAGGGCCACGCCATCGAGCAGGAACGGGACCAATGGCAGCTTGAATTCCGTCGCCAGGTCCCGATACAGGTTGCGTAGGCCGTCGCGATACTGCGGACCGTAGTTGACCGGAATCTCGATACCCACCAGCACGACTCGGGCGCCGGCCTTGCGGCTGAGCTCGATGATGCGGGTCAGGTTCTGCCGGGGCGCACTGAGCGGCAAGCCGCGCAGGGCGTCGTTGGCGCCGAGCTCGAGCACGACCAGGGCCGGCCGGTGCTCGTCGAGCAGTTTCTCGATACGGGCGAGACCGCCGGCCGTGGTCTCGCCGCTGATCGACGCATTGACCACATCGCGCGCGGGATCTTCAGTGCCCAGACGCTCGCGCAACAGGTTGACCCAGCCGGATTCGGGCTCGATGCCGTAGCCTGCCGACAGGGAATCGCCGAGCACGAGCACCGGTTGCGGCGAGGTCAGCGCCTGCGCTGGGACCGACGACAGCAAGACGAACAAGACAGGAAGGATGAATCGAAGCATGACGATCGAACCCGCGGTGGTGCTCAGTGCCGAGAAGCTTAGCAAAGTGGTCGAGGGTCCCGACGGCCGCCTGACCATCCTCGAGGAGGTCAGCCTCGGCGTCGAACGCGGTGCCAGCCTCGCAATCGTCGGTGCTTCCGGATCCGGCAAGACCACTCTGCTCGGCTTGCTGGCCGGGCTCGATCGGCCCAGCAGCGGCTCGGTCGTGATCGCTGGCGAGGATCTCGGCGCACTCGACGAGGAAGCGCGCGCCCGCGTGCGTCGGCGCATGGTCGGTTTCGTGTTCCAGTCCTTCCACCTGCTGCCGGCCCTGAACGCCGAGGAGAACGTAATGCTGCCGCTCGAACTCGAGGGCCTGGACGACGCCCGCGAGCGCGCCGGCAGCGTGCTGGCCGCGGTCGGGCTCGGCAAGCGCCTGCATCATTACCCGCACCAGCTCTCCGGCGGCGAACAGCAACGCGTGGCCCTGGCCCGCGCCTTCGTGCACGGACCGCAGCTGCTGTTCGCCGACGAGCCGACCGGCAACCTCGACCAGCGCACCGGTGCCGCGGTCAGCGACCTGCTGTTCGATCTCAATCGCGAACACCAGACCACCCTGGTCCTGGTCAGCCATGACCTCGGCCTCGCCTCGCGCTGCGCGCGCACGCTGCGCCTGCGCGACGGCCGCGTCGTCGAGAGCGACCAGTGAAGCCGGTCGCCTTCGCCGCGCGCAGCCTGCGCCGCGAATTCCGCCACGGCGAACTGGCGACCCTGGCGGCGGCCCTGGTCC
Organism: Dokdonella immobilis; assembly: GCF_900115085.1. GTDB lineage: Bacteria > Pseudomonadota > Gammaproteobacteria > Xanthomonadales > Rhodanobacteraceae > Dokdonella > Dokdonella immobilis. Next base: position 61,326 of record NZ_FOVF01000006.1, read on the forward strand.
TCGCCGTGGCCGCCCTGAGCGCGGTCGGCACCCTGGCCAGCCGCGTCGAGAGCGCCATCCTCGCCTCGGCCGCCGAGCTGCTTGGAGGCGACCTCGGGGTCAGTGCGCGTCGCGAGGCGTTGCCCGAATCGTTTTCCGCCGAGGCGGCCCGTCTTGGACTCGCCAGCAGTCGCAGCGTCGAATTCTCGAGTGTCGTGTTCGCCGGCGAGAACAGCCAGTTCAGTGAAGTCCGTGCGGTCGACGCGGCCTTCCCGCTGCGCGGCAAGCTGGTCGTCGCCGACGCAACCGGCAGTCAGGTCGTGGCGCATGCGCCAAAGCGAGGACAGGTCTATGCCGATCGCGCCGTGCTCAGTGCGCTGGCGGCTTCGGTCGGCAACGTCCTCCAGTTGGGGGGCCATGACCTGACCATCGCCGGCGAGATCGTCGCCGCGCCCGGCAGCTCGGTGTTCCAGTTTGCCCCGACCCTGCTCATGAACCTCGATGATGCCGAGTCCAGCGGCCTGCTCGGCATCGGCAGCCGCGCCACCTACCGCGTTCTCGTTGCCGGCAATGCCGACGCAATCAGCCGCTACGCCGGGTGGGCCGGGCAGAACCTGCCCGCGATGGCACGCCTGACCACGGTCGCGGAAGCCCAGGCCAATCTGCGTACCGCATTCGAGCGCGGCGAGAATTTCCTGCGCCTGGCGGCCCTGCTGGCCGCCCTGCTGGCCGGTATCGCGGTGGCCCTGGCCGCGCAGCGTTTCGCCCGGCGCAAGACCGAGGAGGTCGCCCTGCTGCGCTGCCTCGGCGCCAGCCGCCGCGAAATCGTCCTCGCCCTGAGCCTCGAACTGGTCCTGCTGGCCCTGCCCGCCTGCCTTTTGGGCGGAGCACTCGGCATCGGTATGCAACAGGTCGCCTTCCTGTTCGCCAGCGAGCTGCTTGGCGGCGCCGCCCCGGCCCTGCCGCTGGCGCCGGCCGCTTCGGCCTTCGTGGTCGGCCTCGCCGTGCTGTTCGGGTTCGCCCTGCCACCGCTGCTGCGTCTGCGCGATGTCGAACCGATGCGCGTCTTCCGACGCGATCTGCAGACCCGCCTGCGCCGCTTCGACGCCCTCTACCTGCTGCCGCTGCTGGTCGGCGGCGGGCTGATCCTGCTGGAGAGCGGCTCAACGAAACTGGCCGGGGTCCTCGCCGGTGCGCTCGGCGCAGTGGCCGTGGCGACCCTGCTGCTCAGCCTGCTCCTGCTCAAGGGCCTGCGCGCAAGTTCGCGCAAGCTGCCGGGGGCGCTGCGTTTCGGCCTGGCCAACCTGAGCCGCCGGCGTGCACTGACCCTGATCCAGGTCGGCGCCCTGGCCCTGAGCCTGACGGCGCTGAACCTGCTGGCCGTGGTCGGCCCCTCGCTGCTCGATCGCTGGCGCGCCGACCTGCCGCAGGACACGCCCAACTATTTCGTCCTGAACCTGCAGCCCGGGCAGCGCGCCGAATTCGAACAGCGCCTGGCCGCGCTCGGCGCCAGCAACCTGAGCCTGCTGCCATTGGCCGCCGGCAAGCTCGTCGCGATCAATGGCAAGCCGCTGCGCGCCAGCGACTACGCCGAAGATTCGCGCGCCGGGAACTGGATCGAGGGCGAGGTACGGGTGTCCTGGAGCGAACAGCTGCCGCCGTCGAACCGCATCATCGCCGGCACCTGGCCCGGTCCCGATCCGCAAGCCGCCGAATTGTCGGTCGACCGGGGCTGGTTCGAACTGTTTCGGCTCAAGCTTGGCGATAGCATGACCCTGCGCGTCGGCGACCGCGAAGTCACCGCGACGGTCACCAGCGTGCGCGAGATCGACTGGGATTCGTTCCGGGTCAACTTCTTCATGATGCTCGATCCGGCGCATGGCGATCCGCTGCCGCACAGCCTGATCTCGAGCTTCCACCTGCCGGTGGGCAATGCCGCCCTTGCGACCCTTTCGAGGGCGATGCCGAACCTCTCGCTGATCGACGTCAATTCGATCCTTGACCGGGTCCGCGACATTATCAGCCGGGTCTCCTCGGCGGTGACCTGGGTGCTCGGCTTCAGCCTCGCGGCGGGCATCCTCGTCCTGCTCGCCGCACTCGCTGCGACGGCCGACGAACGACGCTTCGAAATCGCCCTGCTGCGCACGCTCGGTGCCCATGGCCGGCAGCTGACGGCCGCGGTGCTCGGCGAATTCGCCGCACTCGGCCTGCTCGCTGGCGCCGTCGCCGCGGCCGGCGCGGCCGGCACCGGAATCGCGCTGGCGCGCAACGTGTTCCGCATGCCCGACTACTGGCCGCCGGCCGTCGAACTGGCCGGCATGGCGCTGGCCTCGGCGCTCGTGGTCATGCTTGCCGGACTCGCCGGAACGCGTCGCATCGCGCGCACGCCGCCAATGCGCGTGCTTCGCTACGGCAACTGACCCGGCCCGTCCGCGCTCGCTTGCGCGCCACGCCGTCCGGCCGCTAAGGTGCGGCGATGGACGCCAGTGAAAAACGCCGCTTTCCGCGCCTGCCGATCTTCTCGGCGGCGCTGATCACACGGGCCGGCCAGGGCTGGCTCAGCGAAGTGCGGGACCTGTCCCAAGGTGGTGCCTGCCTCGGGCGCCCCCGGCACTGGCAACCTGCGGCGTCTTCGGACTGCCGCATCTACTTCATTTTCGACCAGGAAACCGTCATCGGCATCGATTCGCGCTGCGTGCGCGAGGGCAGCGACGACCTGGGATTCGCATTCGCGGACGGCCAGGAAAGCCAGCTCGAGGCGCTGCTCTACGAATCGCGCTTCCTCGACAAGGACGATCCATAAGGCGGTGGTTGACGGGGCCTGCGCTGGCGCCGGCCCAGCCTGCCCGTTTCTCATTCACTTGGGGACATGCTGAGATCCGTCGGCATGTCAGAATTCCGCCGCCTGCCGGAATCCGACCTGGAGCCATCCCCGATGTGGAACTACCTTGCGCCGATCCTGCTGCTGACCGGGTCCAATGTCTTCATGACCTTCGCCTGGTACGGCCATCTTCGCTACACCAACCGTCCGCTCCTGCTGGTCATCCTGGTCAGCTGGGGCATCGCGTTCTTCGAGTACTGCCTGCAGGTACCGGCCAACCGCATCGGCTACACGGTCTACAACCCGGCGCAGCTGAAGACGATCCAGGAAATCATCACCCTGCTCGTCTTCGTCGTGTTCTCGGTGGGCTGGCTGGGTGCCACGATCAAATGGAACCACGTGGTCGGATTCGTGCTGATCGTGATCGCCGCGTTCTTCATCTTTCTCGATTGAGCGGGGTCCGGTGCAGGTTCGTCAACGCGAACGATGGCGATACTCGCTCCAGGCACGGATCGGCGCGGACAACGCGAAGTGCAGCCAGATGCCGCAGAATACCAGAGCCTTGAGCACGGGGTTGCGCGCGGCCGGGTCGAATTTCCGGAAATAGCGCCACATGCCGCGGTGCTTGTGCCGGGACACGAACAAGGGCCGCCGAAAGCTCGAGCTGCCCTGCTCATGGCGAGCGCTCAGGGACGGCACGTACAACACGGCGAGGCCGGCGTCGCGGGCGCGCCGGCACAGGTCAAGATCCTCGCAATGCAGGAAGTAGTCCTCGTCGAAGCCACCTAGCCGATCGTAGGCCATGCGCGGCACGAACATGCAGGCGCCGGAAATCGCATCGACTGGCTCGACCTGGATCGACGCTTTCGGATTCGGCATGTCGATGCCGGCGCAGATTGGAAATCGATGCTCGAGACGGGAAAGGCCGGTCAGGCTGTTGAGGGAACGCCTCAGGGTCGGCTCGCGTCGACGGCTGGCTGCTTCGACCTTGCCGGCGGCATCGAGCACGCGGATGCCGAGCACACCGGCCTCGGGGTGGCGTTCCGCGCAATCTCGCAGGCCGGCGATCGTGTCCTTCTCGATCAGACAATCCGGATTGAGGAACAGCAATGCGTCGCCGCGGGCCAGCGCCGCGCCGCGGTTGCAGGCCGGGCCGAATCCGATGTTCGCTTCGTTGCGCAGCATGCGCAGGCGCGAGTCGGCCGAAAAGCGGTGGTGGATGCGTTCGATGTGGCCGTCGCGCGAGGCATTGTCGACCAGAATCAGTTCTACGGCGGTGTCCGAGGACAATACGCGCTCCACACACTGGCTGGCCAGCAGACCGCTGTTGGCGGTGACGACGATGACGCTGGTGAGTCCGCGCTCGCTGGGTCGGGGCACGGCCTCGCGCTCCCGCGTCAAAGTCCGCTGATCAATCGATCGCCCTGCTCTCGCGCCGCATTCCACAAGGCCGGCCAGTCGCGCCAGGCCTGGGCCATGTCGAGCAGTTCCGCACGAGCGGCCTCCGCGCATGCGCCGGCACCGAAGTCCTCGGGCCAGTCGGCGAGACGCGGCGAGGCCTGCCTGAGCAGGGCGCTGCCGTTGTTGCGCACGATTTCGCGCACGTCCGCCTGCCAATAGACCGGCGCATCGGGCAGCAGTTCGAACTGGTTCTGCAGGCGCTCGACGACGTCGGCTCGGACGAAGCCGAGATACTCCTGCAACGAGCCGACCAGGGTCGAATCATCGGCGGCGGCGAGATCGGCGGTGATCTCGCCGAGCAGGGCGAGCCGGCGGGCCGGATCGCTGGCCTTGGCGCTGCCGACCTGGTTGGTCACGTAGTCGCGCAGATAGTGGTTGAAGCGTGGCGTGTGCGGAGCCATCGTCACCTCGGAGCGCTTGCGCGGCGATTCCTGGGCATGGCCGATGGCCGTCGGCAGGTGCATGACCAGCGAATCGGGATGGCAATAGTGGGTCGCCGCACTGGCCAGGCCATCCTCGCCGCGTCCGTCGGGATTCGTGCACGGCAGGATCTGCCGGTTGTCGAACAGAAAGGGCAGGAAGTAGGCATGCGTGGCCGGTTTCGCGCGCAACCAACCGTACCAGAGGCTCTGTGCCTCGATGTTGCGCAGGTAGGACTCGCGATCGGCCCAGAAGCTGGCCCGACTCTCGGCATCGAGCTGGTACAGCCAGAGTGCGCTCTCGGTGCCCGAGCTGCCGCTGGTTCCGTTCAGGGTACCGAGGATGCGGGCGTCTCCGCGCAGGTGCTCGAGGCGGCCGAGATTGATCCCACGCAGGCTCTCACGATCGAGGCGATACTCGTCGCGCGTGATCGCAGCGCCGAGTCGATCGCCGCACACGGCCAGATGCGCCTCGAATGGATCCTGCATTTCCTCTTCGCCGGAATCGAGGGCGTCCTCGAGGCGTCGATAGAAGCGCGCCGAGGCGGCGACCGCGGGATTCGGCTCAAGACCGGGGCGCGTGTCCGCATGCCGGTGCAGCGGAAAACGGAAGTCCTCGTCGAGCATCGCGAACAGACGTCCGGCCGACAGCAGCAGGGCGATGTTCCAGGAGCGCCCGCCGCCGCCGCGACGGGTGCGCGGTCCGCGGTCGAGCAGCCATTCGACGATCGATTTCGCTTGCGGCACCGCCTTGACCAGGCGCTGGCGCAGGCGCGCGCGCTCGGCCGGACCGACATAGCTGACGGGGTTGCCGACCGCGCGCGCGAATTCGCGCAGCAGATCGCGGTTCGTGTCGCGGTTTTTTTCCTCGACCGAGTCGTCGAGCAGGACGACCGACCGCGCCACGCGGTGCTTGCGTTCGTAGTTGGCCAGCGAATCGAGCAACAGGCGCAACTGGCCCGGTCGGTCGCATGCGCGGATGTACACCGCGTGCAGGCTCCGCGGCCGCGTATCCGGCGCGCGCTCGAGGCGGGCGATGTAGTCGCGATCGGAAATCAGCAGTCCGGTCGAGGCCAGGCCTTCGAGTCCCTTGCGGATGCGCTCATGCTGGGTCAGGCCCGGAACCACCGCCGCGACCCGGGCCACGTGTTCGTCGATGCTGCGGAACTCCCTGCACTGGTCGAGCGACTGCAGGACATGGTGGCTGAGCACATGGCGCTCGCCGGAATCCTTGGCAATGAAGGCATATTCCTCGCTCGACAGCGGGGCGACCATGGCGTCGATCGCGGCGAACAGCGGCGCATCGGCGGATCTGCGCGCGACCGGGGTGGTGGCAAGGCCCGGGTTGCCGTAGTTGAACTGGAATTCGGGTGTCGTGGTCATCAAGGTGCCGTGTCTTGTCAGCGGCGCAGCCAGCGCAGCCATCGGGATGGCGGCCTGGGTACGGTGGATTGGCGCAGCCGTAGGATCTCGGCTTCGAGTTCGGCGATGCGAGCGCCGGCCTTCATGTTCTTGCGCACTTCGCCATTGTAGTGGGTATAGACCGCCTCTTCGCGATCGCCGAACCAGGCCGTGGTCGGCAGTACGGCCGGCAGCGGCTGGCGGGAACAGGCGGCGACATAGTAGAGCGGCGCGTAGGCAAAGCCGTCCTCGATGCTGGATCCATCGGCAGAGGCGGTCTGCACGAGGCTGCCCTGGCCGCTGCCATCGAGCGACCACAGCGCAGACTGGAAGAGCAGCTTCTGCGCGTACAGACGGACATGCGGAAAGTGCCGGCCGAGCAGCTCGAGCAATTCTTCGCGATACAGCTCACGCACGTGGAATTCGTTGCGAAAACCCGCGACCTCGCTGTAGGTGCGCTTGTCCGGCGACGAAATCAGCAGCAGGCCATCCTCGCGCAAGACGCGGGCGAACCCGGCCACCAGGCGATCCTGGGCGTCGAGGTGTTCGAGCGTCTCGAACGAAACCACAACATCGAAGCAACCGTCGTCGAAGGTCAGTGCTGATGCATCGCCGGCTGCGAATTGCAGGTTCTCCCTGCTCCCATAGCGCTTGCGCGCGTGGCAGACCGCAGCCTCGGAAATGTCGACACCGACGACCTCGCTGGCGACGCGGGCAATCAGGTCGGAGCCATAGCCTTCGCCGCAGGCCGCATCGAGCACGCGCTGGCCACGACAGAGCGGCATGGCGAATGCATAGCGATGCCAGTGCTCGCACCAGATTTCGCGTACGCACTCGGGCGTGAAGCGCTCGCCGGTGAATTCGAGCGTGTCGTCGCGCTCAATCACGATCACCGCCCGACGGCAGCCATCGATGGGCCAGCCTGACCATGCCGAACTCCCGCGAGGCGCCGCGCACGCTGAGGCCGCGCTCCTCGCTGTCGAACAGGCGTACGCCCTCGCTGTCCATGGCATGGGCGCGAAGGTTGTAACTGCCCGGAAGCAGGCTCAGGTTTTCGAATTCGACCTCGGCCACGAAGCGCCCCTCGGCGTCGCATCGGATCTCGATTGCATCCATTTCCGAGCTGACTCCATAGACCGGCGTGCCATCTGCGCGCACGATGCCGAACATGATCACGGGAGGGCGTCCCTCGCGTGAGCGCACGGCGGCCCGCAGGCGCAGCGTTTCACCGAACGAAACGACTTCGGCGAGGTTCCCGCCAACCCCGTTGATCTGGAATTCGTCGACCTCGAATTCAAGCCCGGACTTCGTTTCCGGCCGCTCGGCCGCTTTCGCCTGCTTGCGCTCATGCCAGGCCAGATAGGCCTGGGTCACCTCGAAGACATCGCCGAACTGCATGACCTCGCCATGGCTCAGCCACAACGCGTGCCGGCACAGCTTCTGCGCGTGGTACATGCTGTGCGATACGAGCAACAGTGTGCCGCCATCGGCGAGGTAGGTTTCCATCCAGCGCACACACTTCTTCTGGAACGATTCGTCGCCCACCGCCAGCACCTCGTCGGTGATCAGCAGGTCCGGCTTGAGCGAGGCGATGATGGCGAAACCGAGACGCACGACCATTCCCGAGGAGTAGTGCTTGACCGGCTCGTCGATGTAGTCGCCGATATCGGCAAAGGCGATGATTTCCGGCAGCCGCCGCGCCAGCGCATCGGCATCCAGGCCATGCAGGGCAGCCGCCATTGCGACATTGTCACGGCCGCTGTATTCCGGGTGAAAGCCGGCGCCCAGCTCGAGCAGGGCACCGACCTTGCCGAATACCCTGACCTGGCCCGCGGTCGGGGTCAGCACACCGGTGATCAGTTTCAGCAGGGTCGACTTGCCGGCGCCGTTTTCGCCGACGATGGCGACGGACTCGCCGCGCCGGATCGTCAGGTCGACATCGCGCAGCACGCACTGGCTGTCGGTATCCTCGCGCCCCCGCAGCAGCCGACCGAGCGCGCGCAACCGGTCAGCCGACCGATGGGCTTTCGGATAGGCCTTCCCCAGGCCGCTGGCTTCGATCAGCAGGCTCACAGGAAATCCTCGAAGTGCGGATCGAGACGGCGGAACAGCCAGTGGCCGAAGCCGAGAGTCAGCAATGCCGTCAGCATGGCCACGCCGAACATCCGCCACGGGAAATCCCCGTAATCGAGCAGGATGCTGCGCAATGATTCGACATAGAACGAGAATGGGTTGAGGTCGAGATATCCGCGAAATCTCTCCGGCAGGTTCGCCCGGTCGTAGAAGATCGGCGCCGCGAACATCATCAGGGTCAGGAGCTGGCCGAGCATCTGCACGAGGTCGCGTACGAAGACCTGCAAGGACGCGAAGATCAGCGCCACACCGAAGGTGTAGGCGAACATGGGCAGGTACATCAGCAATGCGAGGGGCAACCGCGCAATATGCACGTCCTGCCCGGCGATGGCGAGCACGACCAGGATGGCGACATAGCCGCAGGCGTGCAGAAGGAAGCTCGCGCTGCAAGGTGCCAGAACGAGGATCTCCCGCGGCAGCGCGACCTTGCCGATCAGGGCTGCATTGTCCTGCAGCGCGGTCGTGGAACGGACTACGGCGTCGGAAAAGGCCACCCAGGGCCACATCGCCACGACCAGGAAGGCGACATATCCAGGCGCGCCGGCGCCAGGTACCCGGGCCTTGAATATCTGCACGAAGACAAAGGCATAGATGGCCAGTTGCAGCAGCGGTTGCAGCAACGCCCAACCGAAGCCGGTAAAGCTGCCCCGGTAACGTTCGCGCAGCTCGCGACGGATGAAATGGCTAGCCAGCGTCATCCGGCTCATGGCTGCGCTTCTCGCCGCTGATCGCTGCTCAACACGCCATGTCCCCGGGCAAACATTTGTTCTGGATCTTCATTTTCCCCCTGCCGGGTGGCGACAGCCACCATGGCAACAGTGTACCGGCGGACGGCATGCATCCCGTCCCCGGCCAAACAGGTCTTTCCGACACGATAGGCGCACATCCGGTGTAAGCCGATGCTGCGCCCTCCCTGCGAATGGGTGCGCCGCGAACAGCCATGACCAGCGTACCCTGGCCGGCGGAGCAGCCACTCCCGGCTTGGGTCAAGCCGCCGCGGCGCATCAGCGCAGATCGTGGCCCGCCGGACCCGGCACGGACATGCCGGGGCCGGCGAGATACTCAGGACTACTTCTTCTCGGGAATCTCCGGCTCCGCTTGCGCACCCTTGGGCAGATAGCGTGTGCGCAGCGAGGCAACGACGTCGGGCGTCGCCTTGATTTCCATGCCCTTGAGCTGGTCCACGTGTTCCTTGACCCGCGCATCGCGCATCGATGATTCGAGTTCCGAGACGATCTTGTCCTTGACCTGGTCGAAGCTGCGCGGTGTAGGCGCGATCCGCTCTTCGAGGCGGATGATGTGGTAACCGAAGCGGGACTTGACGACCGGTGAGATGTCACCGGACTTCCCGAGCTGCTTGACCGCTTCGGCGAAGGCTGGATCCATCGAGTCGGAATCCGCCCCCGGAATCAGGCCTTCGTTGGTCTCCTTGGACGGATCATCGGAATACTGCTTGACCAGGGCGACGAAATCCTCGCCGGCGAGTACCTTGGCGTGAACGCTTTCGGCGAGCGCCTTGGCTTCCTCGTCCGTACGGTGCTTGGTACCGATCAGGATGTGACGCGCCGAAGTGGCGCCGGGAAGGGCGTAGGCGTCGGGATTGACCTGGTAGCGTTCGCGCGCAAGTGCGCCGACGTCACCGATATCCAGGTTTTCGCGCATGTCGGTCAGGTGCACCTCGGTCAGCAGGCGCTCTTCCTGCTGCTTGACGGCCTGCTTGAACACTCCGTCGCTGTCGATTCCGGCGGCATGCCCCTCCATGGCGATCTGGCGATTGATCAGGAGACGATCGATCAGCTCCTCGATGCGCTTGGGGTTGTTCATGACGTTGGCACGCATGCGCGGCGGAACCGCGAGCATGGCTGCATCAACATCAAGCATGGTGACGACGGCGCCTCCGCGCTCGGCAACCACGGTGTCCTGGGGATACTTCGGCTCAGCCGAGGCCAGTGACGTGATGAGGACCAGCGCGGCGGCGGGCAAGAGGATTCGCGGGGCAATTGACACGATTGATCACTCCGAAGGTTTTGATTGTTCGGTGGCCGGATGGTTCGGAAAGGGCCGATGGCACCGCGGGCAACGGCCGCAGCCTGCCGCTGGGTCCATTCGACCGTAGCTTTGACTGCAGCGGAGGACGTTGGTTCTCGGATTCCGACGCCGGGTGGGGCCCATTCTGGGGCGCACCCCCCAATCCCGTCGGATCGTCGCGCCATTGGCGGCCTCTGCCGCGAGGCGTGACGCTCGCGCCACATCTGCAATGGCAGCTTCTCGCTAGCGGGGCGCCACTGCGCGAAGTTGCATCTGCCGCCGTGCGATCAAGGCACCTGCAGCGACGAAGCGACACCGTCTACGGCATCGCTTCGAAGAGTTTCAATGCAGGGCGGATACGCCAAACGGCCCATCAGGCCGATGGCGCACCGACTATCCCGGTCAGTTGGGGAAGGTACCTATCAAATTCACCTTCGGACTGCACAGCGTGCTCGGGCAGGTTGGCGTCGTCAACGTGCCGACCCCGGTCGCCTGGATCACGTTGAGATAATAGGTCTTGCCGGGCTCGAGCTTGCAGGCCGTAGTCGTGCCTGTCGTGATCTTCCAAGGCAAATCCGAACCCTTGCCGGATATCTGACAGAAGCCCACCATAGGATAATTGGCGTCGGTCGAGAACTGACCCGGACACGGGGCGATCGAGGCCAAGGTGAAGGCCGGGCCCGGAATGAACTGGAACGCGCCGCCCTGTTCGCTATAGCTACTCGCAGTCGGAGTGCGGAACTTCCACGAAATATAAAAATTTCTCTTCAGCCCGAACTGCACGTTGGTCGGATTCGTTCCCGGGAAACCATAGCCGGCGGTGTCGATTGTACCCGGCGGATAGACGTTCGGCCGAACCCCGAAGACGGAGGTGTAGTTGAGGAAATCGATATTGGTACCCGGAGTAGTGCCACCGGTCACCGTTCCGCTGGACTGGCGCATGGCGTCGGTCAGGCCGTTCGGTGTGGCCAGCTCGGCCACACTTTCGCAGTAGTCGGGCGGCGGTGGCGCCTGGCCCGGCAGCACCTGCACGGCCGGTGTTGAAATGATATTGGTACGCACGATCTGAAGATTGGCGTTGCCCTGATCCTGGTAGTTGCACTTGGCCTTGAACGTGATGCTGCCTGTGACCGTGGTGCTCGGATTCTGCACGCTGACGCTGGCCGTCGCGGTCGGGCCGCAATTTGTGCACAAGACCGGGCTGCCGGTTCCCCAGCTACCGCTACCGCTTCCAGAAACCGTGACGCTGTTGGCGATGACGCCGTCGGCGGTGCAGGTTACGCCACTGGTGGGGCCAGAGAGTCCAGTGTTGAGCTGCAGGTTGACCGTGCCCGAACCGGTCTGGCCGCCGCCCACCGTGGTCGGGCCGGTGATGCTGATCGAGGCGTTGTTCGCAATCGCGTTGACGACCGTTGGATAGCAGGCGATATCGGCGCTCAGGTCGATCGAGACGTTGCCCGTCACCGGATCGATGTTGAGCAGGGAACCGGTCATCGAGCACTGCGTGACGGCCAGGCGCTTCAGGGCAACCTGGAAATCGGCGGCATTGGCCGGTTGTGGATTGACGAGCGCCACGCACAAGGCAACGGCGCCGCTGAGGCCAACTAGATATTTCTTCATGAATTCAGACACGGATGCAGTCTCTCGGGTCGCAAATTGCGGGGGTATGGAGCGAAGCATAGACCCTGGGGCCTTAAAAAAAAAGAAAGCCCCGCTTGCGCGGGGCTTTCCGTCACTCTTGAAACCTGACTCAGATCACAATCAGGAGCAAGCGAGCGTTCCGGCAGCGGCCGAGCAGCTACGCGAACCCTTGTGGTGCCACAGGCCCGAGTAGTTGGCAAGGCTGCCAGCAACGTTGTTGTTGACGAAGTTGGAGATGGCGAAGCCGGTAGCCGGCAGACCATCGAACACTTCGCCTTCGCTCGACGCATTGAGCGCATGCGGCTCGCTGGTCGGGTTGAAGCCGATGCGCATCCAGCCTTCGTTGAGGTTGTCGGCGCGGACGTCGACGTTCGAGGCCAGAGCCGAACCGAGGACCGGAGAAGTCGGGTCCGCGGAGAAGTCGGCAGCGGTCTGGAACGAGATGATCTGCGCTTCGTAGCTCAGAACCGGAGCGTTGAAGGTCGGATCGTCGCAAGGCGAGAAGCAGACGCCGCAGTTCGGGTTGTCGGCGTCGGAGCCCGTGCACGAACCCGGGGAAGCCTCTTCACGATTGAACGGGAACAGGCCGACTTCGACGTCGGAGGTGCCATCGAACACGTTGACGAACGGAGCGATCGCGGTTGCGCCGACGATCAGGTTGTCGACGTAGAAGCGCTTGGTCGGGAACGTGACCACCCAGTCCGTCGTTGCAGCAGCCGGACCACCGAGAACGTACTCGTTGAAGATGTTGTTCTGGGTGAACAGGGCGCTGACGGCGTCGATCTTGCGGCTGCCCGGAGCGGACGCACCGTAGGTCGCCTGGATCAGCTGGCCGTTGTTGAACACGTAAGCCGTGGCATCCGCGTCGGAAGCACCCACGCTGATCAGCGACGGATTGACGTCACCCGGCACGCCGTGCAGGTTGTCGATGCCGTTGCTGACGAAGCCGTCGATGGCGTCGGCGCTGTAACCCGAGCTGACGCCCGTGCTGAGGTCGACGAGCAGGGCCGAACCGAACAGGCCGCCGGTCGGCGGATCGATGTCGATGTTCGGATCCGTGATCCAGTAGCCAGCCGGAACGCCAACCCATGCCGCGACGACCTGCGCGCAATCAGCCGGCGTACCAGCGATGTGCGTGATCGCATCGAGCGAATCGTTCGTGCGGTTGACGACCGTGCCCATTTCGATGATTTCGAAATGGCCTTCACGGGTACGGCTCAGGCCGGTCGGGCCGCCGTCCTCGTAAACGCCCGAGTAACGGGCATTGGTGAACGGCAGGTAGGAACGTCCGTCCGGCAGCTGGCCGAGGCCGTTGCCAGTGGCGCCCTTGATGCGCGGAACCGTGCACGAATTGTCATCGGTGACGAGGTTGGCCTGGGCCTGGTCCGGGAGCTTGAACAGGTTGGCTGTCCAGACGTCGTACGGCGACAGGTAGACGTGGAAGTCGCGAACTTCGCGGCTGTTATAGCCTTCGACGAAGCGGACCTTGACCGCCTTGCCCTGATCCGTGGTGTTGACGACGGAGAACAGGGTCTGCAGGTTCTCACCGGAACCATTCGAATTGACGGTGTAATACGGGTAGATAAGAACCTGACCCAGACCATCCGGGTTCAGATTAACTGCGCTCGCGAGATTCGCGATGCCCACCGTACCGGCGATGCCGGCGACGACGGCGGTCGTCAAGCTATTTCGCTTCATTACAGACACTCCTAAATTGACCACAGGGCTTTTGCTTACGGCTAACTTCTGTCCAACAGCAGTTTTGTCCCGCTTTTCACAGGGCAGGGTTAGGCAACAGCGGACCAATCGTACGGCAAGGTCCAATGCGGTGCAATCCCTCCCGGGCAACCAATCGTTGCCCGCCTCCCCAGACACCTGGCGGGAATACCTCCAACGGGCTGCGAACCGTTCAGGTTCGCGCTTGCGCCCACTATACCCGCATCCCTCACTTGCCACCAGTTTCCGACTTGGCTTCCGGCAACAGATACCACTTGCCACCGGTCCTTAACCAGGTTTCCTTCACAAATCCGACCGAACTCACGTCGGTTCCGACCCCTGGCATCTTTGTTGCAAAGTCGATTTGCAGGTCGAGAACGCAGACATCGGGCTTGTCGCAGGTGCTGCGATAGGGCAGGACCCGGGTCCAGCGGATCGGCCGGTTGTTCATTTCCTTGGCATAGTCCTCACGACTCTTGGTCGCGCGGAACCCGGGGCTGAGATAGTCGTAGGCCTTTTCGGCCTCGTGCTTGATCAGGAATTCCCAGCGTTCGATGGCCCGCTTTTCGGCCACCTTGCCATCAGGCTTGGCATCCGGCCGGGTCCCTTCGCTGGCGCAACCGGCCAACAGGAGGCCGAGGGCCAGTAGTGCTGCTGCTCGACGTGCTAGTGCGTGAATCAAGGTTGCATTCCTCATTGTTGCGGTTCTTCAACTGTGGATGGGGTCTTGCGCATCTGGGCGCGCAGCGGGGCCAGGCTCTGGAACTGGCGCTTGTATTCCTCGGTAACCTCGCGCGCCTCGTCGGAGTTGTTCACGACCTGGGGCGTGATCAGGACGATCAGTTCGGTGCGCTGGCGGCCTTTCTTGGTGCTGCCGAACAGCTTGCCGAGCACCGGAATCCGGCTCAATCCCGGCACGCCGTCTTCGGCGGTCTGATCGTCCTCGGAAATCAGGCCGCCGAGCAGGATCGTGTCGCCACTCTGCACGGCAATGCTGGTGTCGAGAGTCCGGGTGTTGATCGGTGGATTGCCGCTGGCGCCCACCGCCCCGGGTTTGCTGACCTCCTGCGAAACCTCCATGTAGACCAAGCCACCGGGATTGACCCGCGGCTTGACCTGCAGAATCACGCCGGTATCCAGATACGAGGTGTTGCCGATGCCGGTCTGCGTCGTCGTGTTGCCGGTGCCGGTGTTGGTGACCGAACCGAGTCCGATGATGCTCTGCGTCTGTACGGGAATTCGCGTGCCGACATTGATCTGTGCTTCCTGGTTGTTCATGACCATCAATGAAGGCGCCGACAGCACCTTGGCCTGGCCGCTGCTCTGCAACGCGCTCAGGGCAACCTGGAACTTGCTGTTCAGGTAGGAGGCAAAGATGTTCGAACCCGCAGCCGTTGGCGTGGCTGCGGCACCGCCGAGGCCCCGGTGGCGGTCGAGAGGATTCGGGTAAGCCCTGCCCTGGTCGTTCTCGTACACGCCGCCGTAGTTCTCGCCGGTCAGGCCCGAAAACCACCACTTCACGCCATACTGCAGGTCGCCGGAGAGGGTAACCTCGAGAATCTTGGTCTCGATGTGCACCTGCAGCGGGGTGATGTCCAGACGCCGGATTGCCGCCTGCATCGAATCCCATTCCGCCGGCGTCGCCATCACCAGCAGCTGGTTGCTCTCCTCGACAGCCGTGATGCGGATGTCGGAATCGGTGCCACTGATCGGCCCGGCAGCCGCGCCGGTGGACGCATTGCCCGAGCTGCCACCAAATCGGCTCGAGCGCCGCGGACTGCCGCCGCCCCTGCTCCCGGTCGCATTCGTTGCCGCGGCATTGCCGATTGTCGCCGCGGCGAGGCCCGGGGCCACCGCTCCGGAGGTATCGGTGCGTCGCGAGCCACCGCCGCCCGAACTGCCGAGGAAGATCTGGCCAAGATAGTCGGCGAGATCGGTCGACTTGATGTTCTTGACATCGTAGACGAACAGCTGGGTCGAGCTTTCGTCACCGGCGCGATCGAGGCGCTTGAGCCACTCCTCGGCCTGCTTCAGGTACTCCGGCTGCGCGGTAATGGCGATGATCGCATTGGAGCGCTCGATCGGGATGAAGCGGAACATGCCGGCCAGCGGCGATTCCCCTGCCGATCCAAACACCTTTTCGAGTTCCGGCATCAGCGTGCCGACCTCGACACGCTGCAGGGTGAACACGCCGATCGACATGCCCTTGAGCCAGTCGACGTCGAAGATCTCGATGGTCTGGGCATAGTTGCTGAGTTCGGAGGCCGTGCCGGCCAGGACCAGCATGCTGCGTGCCGTATCGATGTTGATGAAGGCGTCGGCCTTGGCGTACGGCTTGAGCAGCTTGGCCATCTCGCTGGGCGAGACATAGCGCAACGGAAACACGCGCACTTCATAGCCGCGAGCCAGGTTCGGCGGCGCGGTGCGCGGGGTCAGGTTGCCGGGCAAGGCATCCTTGATCTGCAGGACCGTATAGCGACCGTCCTTGTAGATGAGGGTGTTGCCGGTCCAGGACAGCAGCATTTCGAGGACCGACATGGCCTGGTCGGCGCGGATCGGCTTGGCCGTCGAGAACGAGACATTACCGCCGACATTCGGCGCGATCGTGTAGTTCTGCTGGAGCAGGTCGCCGAGGATCGCCTTGACCACGGCCTGGATCGGATTGTTCTCGAAGTTGAAATCGACCTGTCCCTCTGCGCCGGGCCCCGGTATCGGCCGGCTGGCGGCCTTTTCGTCGATGAACTTGCCGGTACCGAGCTGGATTTCGGGTTTCGGCGGTTCGAAGGATTTCTCCTCGCCGGCCCCCATGTCGATGCCGGCATCGGCGCTTTCGGTTCGAGTGGAGGACTTGGCGGCAAAGGTATCCGTGGTCAACGGGGCGTCGGCGGCGGCGGAACGCGCCGAATCGCCGCGCGCAGCCGGCAGGGTCGAGCAACCGGAAAGCAGGGTGAACGCCAGAGCGATCGAGAGATAGATGATTCTTGAAGACACGTGGATCACTCCGTCAATTCTTCTGATCGTTGGGCGAGCTGTTGCGTTGTGAGCGCAGGCGTTCGGCTTCTTCGCGCATCTGCCGTCGACGCTCTTCGATGCGCCGGGCCAGATCGGATTCGGCCGCGTTGTTGTCCTTGCCCGGCGCTACCGTGCCCGGCGCCGACGGCGCTACCGGCGGAGGCCGATCGACCTTCGGCGGCGGCGGTGCTGCAGCCGCCGGATAAAGCTCGATTTCCGCCGTCTCGTCGTTGGCGTTCCTGAACGTGGCCAGGCGTGGCGCCAGTGCCACCAGCGTCCAGCCTGCCTGATCGCCGGTCAACGGCATTCCGACCTTCAGGGCTACCGATTCGTTCCGCATGTTGTCGCGCACCATGGCCATGCGCAACTCCGGGGTGGTTTCGGTCTTGCGCACGAGAATGACACCGGTCAGGGTCACATTGAGCGGAACCGGCGCCGGACCGGCGTCGGCGACTTCGCCTTCGCTGACGGGAGTCGGCTTGCGGTCCTCGTTGAACAGCGGGCGACCATCGACTTCACGAAATGCCGATAGGGGCGGCAGGGTGAACGGATTGCGGTCGATGTCGCCGGCGATCGCCGGCCCCGCTTCGGCATCGGGCGGTAGCCAACCGTAGCCGCGACCATAGCCGGCCAGCTGCACCATCGCCGTGACCGTGAGCAGGCCGCAGGCGCCGCCGAGCACGAAGGTGATCATGCGCGCAACCTTGACGTCCATCATGGCGCAGGCTTCCCGGGCTCGCGCAGGTAGCCGGACAGGTTGAAGCGCACATCGAGCGGGCTGGCCACGCGCTTCGCGCCCGGCGGCACGTAGGTCTGCTGCTTGTAGATCATCAGCTGATCGATGAACAGATAGGGCTTGCCACTCTCCAGATCGTAGAGGATCGCAGCCAGCGATTCGAGATCGCAGCGCAGGCGCGCCTGCACGATGACGCTCTTGTACAGCTCTTCCTTGCCACCGCTGTACGGGGTATTGCTGATCACCGAGCAACGCTTCGGATCGGACTGGTCGGTCTGTGCCTGGCGCAATCGGGTGATGAGTCCGGCCGAAGCGGCATTCGCATCGGCTTCGGAAAGGAAGGCCTGGTTGCTCTGTTCGTAGGCACGGACCTCGGTCAGCTTGCGCTCGATCGCCGGCCGCTCCGAGATCACCCGGCTGTAGCGCTGTTGCTGCTCGCGCAGGTCGGCCATCTGGCTGTAGTAGTCCAGGTGTGGGGCAACGAACCACCAGTGCACGCCGAACAGGTAGACCGCCAGCAGGACGATCAGCAGCAGGGTGACGGCGAGCAAGCGCCCGTCCTTGGGGCGCAATTCAAGGCGCGCCATCGGCTTTCTCCATTGCCTCGACCTTGCCGGTCGCGTTCCCGGAATCGGTATCGCCTGCCCGCTCGACCGGCACCGGCACGCGGTCGGCCGGAACGTTCTTCGGCTCGGCGCTGATCGTGAAGCGGTCCTTGCCGGTGCGCGGATCGGGCTGGATCTGCCCCTCCAGCTTCGGGTTGGCCAGGAACGGCGAGGCGCTGAGCACGCTGATCAGGCCCGCAGCCTCCTTGCTCTGGCCCTGTAACTGGATCTGGTTGTTCTCGATGCTCAGGCGCTCGAGGTAGGTGTCATCGTTGAGGCGGGCGGCGAGGTCATCGAGCAGGGCGACGATGAGCGGACCGTTGCGCTTCTTTTCGGCCAGGAAGTTGGCGCCGTTGATCGAATCCTGCAGGGTCTTCTTGAGTTCGACCACTTCTTGTGCGGCAACCGCCGCCTTTTCCACTTCAGCCTGCATCGTTGCCACGGCAAGTGCGCGATTGTCGAGCGATTCGGACATGTTGAATATGAGCAGGATCAGGGCCAGCGCGAGCAGGCCGAGGTTGATCGGCAGGCCCAGGTCGCGGCGGCGCGCCCGGCGCTCGACCGGTAGCAGGTTGACACCGCGGCGCACTCCGCCCGCCGCATCATCGCTGCGCACGTCGACGCCGTCGAACTGGATCCGCTCGCCGGCCACTGCGGCGAGCTGCGGATCGAGCAGGGCACGCGGCAGGACCACGAGTTCGACGCGCAGGCTGCGGGTGGCCGCATCGCGCGCCGCCACCCGGCTGTCGAAATAGACCTGGTCGGCCTTGAATGGGGTCTGCCGGTCCATCTCGAAGGTCAGGACCTGGCGCAGGTTCTCCTCGGCCGCGGCCGGCAGGGTCATGGTCCGGGTCAGTGCCTTCGATTCGGGCAGGCAGAAGATCGTGCGCACGCCGGGATTCTCGATCCGCGCCTGCAGTCGACGAATCTCGGCGGCGCGCGCGTCCTCGGGCAGGTCGCGGCCAACCCGGCCGAATTCGGAAACCGTCTGATTGCGTTCGCGCAGGACGACGATGTCGGTGTCACCCACCTCGAGCAGCAGCGCTTCGGAGTGGCCGCCGAGGCGTTCGCGCCAGCGTTTCGGCAGGCAGGCAAGCAGCTCCGTGCCCCACCACGAGAAGAATCGCGGTAGCGGTGTCTTGGCAAGGCGCGTCCGCAGACGGGCCAACAGTCTGTCCAGGGCTTCTTTCACAGTGAGTTACGCGTTTTCATCGTCACGCCAGCGAAGCACCACGAAGGGTCGCCCCGCCGAATTCATGCCGCCCATGCGAATGGTTGCATCCAGCACGGTACTGGCTCCGTTCGGGAGCTTGGCACGGGATTTGACACTATACGTGAGGCCTCCACCGTCCGCCATGAGGGGGGTTCCGTCGGGCAGGGTCAGGCCCGAGCCGCCCTGGTTCAGCAAGCCCGGAGCCAGTTGCTGGCGCTGCTCGATGAGCTGCTGGGCCAGATCGGGGGTCATGCCGGGAATCGCCAGCATCGCCTCCATCGGCGCATAGGCGGCACTCGGCGTGCTGCGCCCGGAAAACATCGTGATCGCCGGCTCGATCTTCGTGTACAGATCGTAGTCCATGCCGAACACCTGCTGGATCTCCGACAGGGTTTCGAACGGGGCGTTGCGCGGGCTGTAGGGAAGTCCGACCGCCCGGTAGTCGTCGCGCTCGGCGCCATGCAGGGAGGTCAGGTCATCCGGATCGCGCCAGTCCTGGACGGCATCGGCCAGCTCCTCGGCTCTTTCCTCCTCGACGCCGACACCGACGAAGAGGTTTTTCAGCGATGCCGAATCGGCGGCGTTGATGTCGATCTTGCCGGAATCGTCGGTGAGCGAGATTTCCACCTCGACATCGTCGAAGACGAAGTGGTAGGGGCGACCGTCGGCCACCCATTTCTGCTGGGGATCGCTTTTGCTCAGTCCGTAGACGGCGAGATTGAGGCCGGCTTCGGCCGCATATCTGGCGGTCGTGGTGTCGAACAGATGCCGGGACTGCAGGCCCTCGGTGCGCGCCACAAGTGCAAAACTGCCGAGCAGCACCGACAGCATCGCGATCGCCCACAGGACCAGGACAAAGGCCACTCCGCGGTTATGCCGGGGCGATCCGGAAGGCGGGTTGGTCAGGTTCATCGGCTTGGCTTGACTCCGGCAGACTGCGCCTCGGCAGGTGTCGGCGGTGGCGGTGGCGGATCGTCGAAACGGATCTGCCCGGACTGGCGCGCAGCGCCGACGTCGAGGACCAGGGGAATTTCCATGTCGGGCCAGCCGACCAGCGCCTGGGGCTTCATTTTCAGCTGGATGCGCACCGTCACCGGCGTCACGCTCGGATCGTCCCAGTCATCCGACCAGTCCTCGAGTTCGCCCTGGTCGTCGAGCTTGCGGTACTGGAAACGGCCACTGTCGACCTGGTCCATCAGGATGACCGGCTCGGCGTCCTCCTTGCTCAGTTTCTTCAGGTCGAATCCGTTCAGCATGGCATGGGTGAACAACAATTGCTTGCCGCCCCGCGTGCTCTTGAGTTCCAGGGTCTGCACGTAGGAACCCCCATTCGACAGATAGCCCGGCATCGGGGCGACGAAACGCATGAAATCGTGTTCGCCCTGGAACAGGAAATTGGAGCCGGTACCGCTCTCCTGCCCGAACGGCAGCGGCAGGGCGCGACTAAGCTGGTGGCGAATGAACTCCTGGGCGACGCGCAAGCGGTTGGTGCGATCGATCAATGCTTCGCCAACGTCCATGCCCTTGACCGCGGAACGGATGCCGCCGAACGCCGCCGCCAGCAGCACGCCGAGCAGCAGGATCGAGAGCATGACCTCGATCAGGGTGAATCCGGCGCTCGGCGAGCGACTCCCGGGACGGTTCATCGTTGCCCCCGACCCGCCGGTTTCCCCGACTGCCCTGCCCGTTCGGTCGACATGCCGCGATCCCGTCGCCCGCCGCTCAGATCCGCACCCGACATCCCGCCGGGATGGTTCGGATCCGCATTCGCCGTGCGCAAGGTCGAGAACTGCGCCTGGCGTTCGTGGGAACCGTCGCCCCAGATCACGGTGAGGACCACGTGGAACAGATCGATCTGCGGAAGCAGGGCCGCACCGGCGGCGACCGCAGGAGCGGCATTGACGGGATTGCCGGAAGGTTCGCTGGCGTTGGCTACGACCAGTTCCGGGTCGATCTGGTCGATCTGCATTTCCCAGCGATAGCTGCGATCGAATTCACCGTGGCTGCTGCCGGCTTCGACACGTTCGCCGACGCCGACGTTGTCGAGCAGGGTCTGCGCCCACAACGCCGCGCGCGTCTCGTCGGCCGAGCGCCGCGCATTGTTCATCGACATGGTCAGGATCTGCATCAGGGCGCCGACCGCGATCGCGAAGATCACGAACGCCGCGATCATCTCGATCAGGGTGAATCCACGGGCACGTCCTGGCAGTGTCTTGCGCATGACACGCTGAGACCGCCGACTCGCGACGGAGTTCGTCACCGTTCGTTCTCGGGCTTGTCGAGAGTGATTTCGCCGGTCAGCCAGCCGACGTTGATCTTCCACTCGCGTTCGCCGAGAACGACGGCGATATTGCCGCCGGTCGAGCTGCCATCGGGAAAGAAGCGGATCCCACCCGATTTCTCGCCGGTCAATTCCTTCTGCGCCGTGGTCAGGCGCAGGGCCATGTCCTTGGGCAATTCGATCTCGCCCCGGCCCGGGGCCTGGTAGGTGTTCTTCTCGAGATCGAGGACCAGCACCTTCTGCTCGCCCTTGACGATGGCTTGGCCGCGCGTATAGCGCAGGGCCGCGACCAGATCGCGGCTGGCCGCCTGGATTCGCGCCCCCGACAGGCTCTTCGCGAACGAAAAGGCGACCACGCTGGCGACGATGCCGATCAACACGATCACCACGATCATCTCGATCATGGTGAAGCCCCTGGAGCGGGGATTCGGGATTCGGGATTCGGGATTCGTCAAAGGCGCCCGCTGCGACGTCTCGCGACGCGCAGCGAATCCAGGATCAGACTTCTTCGGCCCGGAATGCGAGACATGCACGACGCTTCTCACGAATCCCCAATCCCGAATCCCGAATCCCGTCGCTTTACTCCCAACTTCCGTAATCCTTGTTCGTGCTGTCGCCGCCGGGCTTGCCGTCCTTGCCGAGGAAGATGATGTCGAAGTCGCGACCGGCGTCGCCGGGCTTCTTGTAGACGAACGGATTGCCGAACGGATCCTTGAGATCGGCTTCCTTTGCATAGGGGCCCAAGCCTTCGCGTTTGGTCAGGTCTTCGAGCGAATTCGGATACGATCCAACCGCCATCTGGTATTGCTCGACCGCGCCGGTCAGCTTCTTGACCTGGATCGTGCCGGAGTTGTACTTGGCTCCCCCGAATTGCCCCATGACATTGCCGCCGACGATGGCGATGACGATGCCGAGCAGGACGATCACGGCGATCATTTCCATCAGGGTGAAGCCCGCGGCGCGCGGAATCGGGCGCAGGTTGCGCAGGGATCGGTTGTTCATGATCGCACTCCTCATTGAATCGAACTGGTCAGTTTAAGGATCGGCAGGATGATCGCCATCATGATGATCGCGACGACCACGGTCATGACCACGGTCGTCGCCGGCACCAGGGCGGCGAGCAGGCGCTCCAGCGTGTTGCGTACCTCGATGTCGAACGTATCGGCGACCTTCAGCAGCATCGTGTCCAGCTCGCCGGATTCCTCGCCGACGCTGATCATCTGCAGGGCAAGCTTGGGAAATTGCTTGGACTGGGACAAGGCGAAACCGAGGCCGCTGCCGGTTTTCACCTCCTCGCTGGCCTTTTCGACCGCGATGCCGAGGAAAGAGTTTCCCATGACGTTGCGGGCCACGTTCAGGGCACCGAGCAGGGGCACGCCATTCTTGAGCAGGGTACCGAGCGTGCGCGACAGGCGCGCCGTCTCGAGCTTGCGTACGAGTTCACCGGCGATGCGCAGCTTCAGCAGGCGCTCGTCGATGGCCAGGCGACTGTCCGGGTCGGCCAGCTTGCGCCGGAACCAGGCGATGAAAAAGACCAGCCCGGCCAGCATCAGCCACCAGAAATTCTGCAGGGTGGAGCCGACCCCGACGACGATGCGCGTGAGCAGCGGCAGCTCGACGTCCATGTCGGCGAACATCTGCTCGAACTGCGGCACGACGACGACGAGCAGGACGAACAGCGACACGAGGACCATGCCGACCAGGAAGGCGGGATAGATCAGCGCATTGATCACGCTCGACTTGAGTGCGCGCGAACGCTCGAGATAATCGGCCAGGCGGCGCAAGGTGTCTTCCAGCGATCCGCCGGCCTCGCCGGCGCGGACCATGTTGACGTACAGGCGCGAGAACGTGCCACGCTCCGCTTCGAGCGCGTCGGACAGCGTCGCGCCGCCGCGGACCAGGTCGCGCACGCGCTCGAGCAGATTGCGCGCCTTCTCGCTTTCCGGGAGATCGAGCAGGATCTGCAGGGCGCGATCGAGCGGCTGGCCGGCGCCGAGCAGGGTCGCCAGCTGCTGGGTGAACTGGACGATCTGCGCCTCGCTCAGGGTCGGCCGCTTCATCAAGGCCGCGAGCAGGCCGCCCGAATCGACGCTGTCGGCATCGCGCACGTCGAGCGGGATATTGCCGGCGTCCTGCAGCTTGCTGATGACCTCGTCTTCCGAGGCCACATCCATCTGACCCTCGAGGGTCTCGCCAGACGGTGTGACGGCCTTGTAGTGGTAGAGGGTCATGGGTTCGGGGGCCGGGATTCGAGATTCGAGATTCGGGATTGGAAAGAGCGGAGATGCATATTGTCGCGAGGTGCCGGCTTCTTGACGAATCCCGAATCCCGAATCCCGAATCTCGGCTCCTCGCCCAATCCCGAATCTCGAATCCCGAATCCCGGCCCCACGGTCATCCCTCCTGCGTCACGCGCAGGATTTCCTCGATCGTTGTCTGCCCGGCGAGGGCCTTGACCAGACCGTCCTCGTACATCGTGCGCATGCCTTCGGCGCGGGCCTGGGCCTCGATTTCGCCCATGCCGGCGTGTTGCATGATCAGGCGGCGGATCGCGTCGGTCATGACCAGGAATTCCATGATCGTCGTGCGTCCGTAATAGCCGCTCGGATAGGCCTGGGTCGGTACCGGCTTGTAGAGCTTGATCGGCCGCTCGCTGGTCAGCTTATCGAGGCCGAATTCCCGGATGACCTCGGGCAGCGCCTCGTAGCTCTGGGCGCTCTCGCGATCGAGGCGGCGCAACAGGCGCTGGGCAAGGATGCCGTTGACCGTCGAGGTCAGCAGGTAGTCCTCCACGCCCATGTCGAGCAAACGGGTAATGCCGCCCGCGGCATTGTTGGTATGCAGCGTGGAGAGGACGAGATGGCCGGTCAGCGCCGACTGGATCGCGATCTTCGCGGTTTCCAGATCGCGCATTTCGCCGATCATGATGATGTCGGGGTCCTGGCGCACGATCGATCGCAGCGCGTGCGAGAAGTCGAGGCCAATGGACGGCTTGGCCTGGATCTGGTTGATGCCTTCGATCTGGTACTCGACCGGATCCTCGACCGTGATGATCTTGACGTCGGGCGTGTTGAGCTTGCTCAACGCCGTGTACAGCGTGGTCGTCTTGCCCGAGCCGGTCGGGCCGGTGACCAGCAGGATGCCGTGCGGCAGTTCGAGCACCTTGGTGAACTTGGGCAGGAACTCGTCGGTGAAGCCAAGCGTGTGGAAGTCGAACACGACCGCTTCGCGATCGAGGATACGCATGACCACCGATTCGCCGTGCGAGGTCGGCACCGTGGAGACGCGCAGGTCGAGCTCCTTGCCCTGCACGCGGATCATGATGCGGCCATCCTGCGGCAGGCGGCGCTCGGCGATGTTGAGCTTGGCCATGATCTTGACGCGCGAGATCACCGCAGCGGTCGAAGCGGCCGGCGGCGACTCGACCTCGTGCAGCACGCCATCGATGCGGTAGCGCACCTTGAGGCGGCTTTCGAACGGCTCGATGTGGATGTCCGAAGCACGCTGCTCCACCGCACGCTGGATGACCAGGTTGACCAGGCGGATCACCGGCGCCTCGGAGGCGAGGTCGCGCAGATGTTCGATGTCATCCTCGCTGCGCGCGTTGTCGTCGCTGAGGCTCTCCACGATCGAACCCATCGCCGAGCGGCCCTGGCCGTAGAAACGCTCGATCAGGTCGTCGATTTCAGGGCGCAGGCCGACGCACAGGCTGACCGAGCGGCCGGTTGCCAGTTCGATGGCTTCCAGAGGGTAGTGGTCGGCCGGATCGGCGATCAGCAGCTTGACCTCGGTTTCGGTCTCGCCGATCGGCACCACGTGATGGTGCTTGAGGAACCGCACCGAGAGCTGCACGCTCGGCGGCGGCGATTCGGGAAAATCCTTGGCCAGCAGGAGGGGCAGACCCATGATTTCGGCGACGGCGTCGGCCATCTCGCGCTCGGAAACCAGGCCCAGCCGGGTCAGCAGGGCGACCAGGCGACCGGAAGGATCCTCCTCGTGCAGGCGCCGACCGCGGGCCAGGTCGGCTTCCTTCAGGCGCCCCTTGGCGACCAGGAACTGGCAGATTCGCTCGTCCAGGGCCGGCCCACTGAGCTTGGGTGCCTCGCTGGCGGGCGGTGGCATTTCGGTGACGACCGACATCAGTTACTCCTGCGCATCATTGTTTGGACCCGGCAAACCGGCCGCCGGTTCCGCAACAGGATGCACCAGGGACTCGATGAATGCTCGGTTCAGGCCAATCCAGAGCGCGACCGGCATGACCGCCGGCAGGATCAGATAGCCGAACTGGTAGGCTAGGGCGATGCTGTCCGGGGCTATGCCCGCGCCGACGATCGCATTGGCCCCGGCCGCCCCGGAATCGAAGGCCAGCATCTTGAAGGACTCGGCGACGACGCCGAAGGCCTGGGCGAGCCACATCGCGCTCAGGGCAATGGCGAACTGCACGAGCCGGCGGCGGATCGTGATCGGCGTGGCCATGGCCAGGCCGCTGAACAGGGGCAGCGAATAACCGTAGAGCAGCGGATTCTGCACGAGCACGAGTTCGCCGATACCGCTGCGTCCGTCCGGGGCGGTCTGGTTGACCAGAAGATGCGTGGTCACTTCCATGCTGTGCCCGCTCTGCACGACATCGGAGAACAGGGTCGGCCAGATCGACAGCAGGGCCAGTTTCGCCATCTGCACGACCGGCCAGACCAGCGGCGAGGAAAAGGCGAACCAGATGAAGAAGCTCAGGGGCAGCCAGAGCAAGGCACGCAGGCCCAGTCCGCGGATCGGCGACACGGCCATCAGTTGACCCACTCGCGTGCATTGCGGAACAGGCGCAGCCAGGGCGAGGCTTCGCCCCATTCGCGAGGATGCCAGCTCATCTGCGCGCTACGGAAGACGCGCTCGGGATGCGGCATCAGGATCGTGACGCGGCCCTCGGCGGCCGAATAGCCGGCGGCGCCGTCGACCGAGCCGTTCGGGTTGAGCGGGAAGCGTTCGGTCGGGCGGCCGCTGCCATCGACATAGCGCAGACAGGGCTTCGCCTTGCGCGCCGAAGCCGGATTGTCGAAAACGACGCGGCCTTCGCCATGGGCAACCACCACCGGGATCCGCGAGCCCGCCATGCCGCGCAGGAAGATCGAGGGCGATTCCGAGATGCCCAGGGTGACCAGGCGTGCCTCGTACTGCTCGGAAAGATTGCGCTCGAAACGCGGCCAGTGCTCGGCGCCGGGAATGATCTCCTTGAGCCCCGACAGCATCTGGCAGCCATTGCAGACGCCGAGGGCGAAATGCGACGGATCGGCGAAGAACCCGGCGAACTGGTCGCGCAGGGCGTCGTTGAACAGGATCGATGCGGCCCAGCCGCGGCCGGCGCCGAGTACGTCGCCATAACTGAAGCCGCCGCAGGCGGCGAGGCCCCTGAACTCAGCCAGATTCCGGCGCCCGCTCTTGAGGTCGCTCATGTGCACGTCGACCGCATCGAATCCGGCCCGGGTGAAGGCGGCAGCCATCTCGACCTGGCCATTGACGCCCTGCTCGCGCAGGATCGCCACGCGCGGCCGCCCGCGACTGGCGACGTAGCGGGCACACAGGTCCTCGTTGATATCAAAGGTCAGGCGCGGGCTGATGCCGGGATCCGACTCGCTGGTCCGCCATTCCAGCTCGGCGTCGGCGCAGACCGGATTGTCGCGCAGGCGCTGCATGGCGTGGCTGGTCTCCGACCACATCGCCATCAATTCGCTCCATTCCCAGCTGGCGACGCGTTCGTCGTCATGGCGGATCTTCAGCTTCATGCGCGCATTCGGCCGACCCACCCGCGCGCACAGCTTGGCCAGGCCATGGCGCTCGATCAGGGCGAGGAATGCGTTGCGGTCGCTTTCGCGCACCTGCACGATCGCGCCGAGTTCCTCATTGAACAGGCCGCGCAGCATGTTGTCGGCCCAGCCACCCAGCTCGATGTCGAGACCGCAATGGCCGGCCAGGGCCATCTCGATCAGGGTGACGATGGCACCGCCGTCGGAGCGGTCGTGGTAGGCCAGCAGCAGGCCCTCGGCATTGGCCTCCTGGATGGCATTGAAAAAAGCACGCAGTCGCCCCGGATCATCGACATCCGGCGGCAGGTCGCCGGCGCGCTGGAAGACCTGGGTCAGCACCGAGCCGCCGAGGCGGCCGCGGCGCGCACCGAGATCGATGATCCAGAGTCCGGTATCTCCCTGGTCCAGCACCAATTGCGGCGTCAGTGCGCGGCGCGCGTCGCTGCTGCAGGCGAACGCCGTGGCGATCAGCGAAACCGGCGAAACGGTGCGCTGCGCCGATTCGCCGTGGGTCCAGCCAACCTGCATCGACATCGAATCCTTGCCAACCGGGATCGAGATGCCGAGCGCCGGACACAACTCCATGCCGACCGCCCGCACCGCGTCGTACAGGGCCACGTCTTCACCCGGATGATCGATCGCCGCCATCCAGTTCGCCGACATGCGCACCTCGTCGAGGCGCACCGGCGCCGCCACCAGGTTGGTCAAGGCCTCGCCGACCGCCATGCGCGCCGATGCCGCCGCGTCGAGCAGGGCCAGCGGCGTGCGCTCGCCGATCGCCATCGCCTCGCCGGCCTGGCCGCTGAAATCGTTCAGGGTCACCGCACAGTCGGCTACCGGCACCTGCCAGGGCCCGACCATCGGATCGCGCGAGCACAGGCCCCCGACGCTGCGGTCGCCGATCGTGACGAGGAAGGACTTGCTGCCGACGGCCGGAAAGCGCAGCACGCGCTCGATCGCCTCGTGCAGCTCGATGCCCTCGGTGTCCGCGATGATGGATAGCTTCTCGACGATGCGTCGCGAGTTGCGCTGCATGCGCGGCGGCTTGCCGAACAGGACCTCGAGCGGCAGGTCGATCGGCGTTCGCCGGGAATCGGGAATCGGGAATCGGGAATCGGAAAGCAGGAGCCTGCGTTCTTCGGTGGCATGGCCGACGACGGCGAACGGACAGCGTTCGCGCGCGCAGATCGATTCGAACAACGGCAGATCCGCGGGACGCAGCCCGAGCACATAGCGTTCCTGCGACTCGTTGCACCAGAGCTGCATCGGGGACAGGTGTGGATCGTCGCTGGGAATGCGCTGCAGTTCGAGCTCGCCACCGACGCTCGAATCGTTGAGCAATTCGGGAATCGCATTGGACAGTCCGCCGGCGCCGACGTCATGGATCGAGACCAGTGGATTGTCCGCACCGCGCGCGCAGCAGGCGTCGATGACCTCCTGGCAGCGTCGCTGCATCTCGGCGTTGTCGCGCTGCACCGAGGCGAAGTCGAGTTCGGCCGAACTGGTGCCGGCCGCGACCGATGAGGCGGCGCCGCCACCGAGGCCGATCAGCATGGCCGGGCCGCCGAGGACGATCACACAATCGCCCGGCTGCAGGCTTCGTTTCTCCACGTGCGAGGGGCGCAGATTGGCCAGGCCGCCGGCGATCATGATCGGCTTGTCATAGCCCCGCAGCAGGCCGGTCTCGTCGGTGCCGTGCTCGTAGGTGCGGAAATAGCCGCCCAGACAGGGACGACCGAATTCATTGTTGAACGCGGCTGCACCGATCGGTCCGTCGCGCATGATCTCGTAGGCCGTGGCGAAGCGCGGCGGCAGCGCGCGCTCGGGCTCCCAGGGACGCGGCAGCCCGGGGATGCGCAGATGGGAGACGCTGAATCCGGTCAGGCCGGCCTTGGGCTTGCCACCGCGACCGGTCGCGCCCTCGTCGCGAATCTCGCCGCCGGATCCGGTCGCCGCGCCGGCGAACGGCGAAATCGCGGTCGGGTGATTGTGGGTCTCGACCTTGATCGCGTAGGGCACGGCCTCGCTGCTGGCGGCGAACACGCCGGTCTGCGGATCGGCAAGGAAGCGCTTGCCGACGTTGCCGGCGATCACCGCGGCATTGTCCTTGTAGGCCGAGAGGGTGTGCGCCGGCGACTGCTTGTGCGTGTTGCGGATCATCGCGAACAGCGAGAGCGGCTGCTTCTCGCCGTCGATCGTGAATTCGGCATTGAACACCTTGTGCCGGCAGTGTTCGGAATTGGCCTGGGCGAACATCATCAGTTCGGCATCGGTCGGGTCACGACCCAGCACGGCGTAGTTCTCGGCCAGATAGGCGATCTCGTCGGCGGCCAGGGCCAGGCCGAGGCGCCGATTGGCCGACTCGAGGGCAACCAGCGGCTCGCCGCCAAGCGCGATTCGCCCAAGCGGCTGGGCCGCGCCGACGTCGAAGAGACGATCGATTTCCGCGAGCTGGGTCAGGATCGACTCGGTCATCGGATCATGCAGGATGCCGATCACCGCCTTCCATCCCGCCGAGCCCGGTTGCGGGGCGCGCTCCAGTTCGACCGCGAGTGCGCGTTCGACCCGGCGGATGGCGAAACCGCAGTCGTGCAGGATATCGGTGGCCTTGCTCGACCACGGCGAAATCGTGCCGACCCGCGGCACCACCCAGAGCGCGGCCGGCTTCGGTGGCCCGGACGCCTGCAGGATCTTCTGCAGGCGATCCAGATCGACCGCACCTTCGTCGTCGGCCGCTGCGGCATAGACATGGCGCGCCGAACGCAGCGTGCAGCCGGCGGCGACGCCGGCAAGGGCCGCGTTCATTCGTTCAATGCGAAAGGCGGAGAGGGCCGGCTGGCCGTCGAGGACGATCATGGCAGTCGGATTGCAAGGGTCGCGAATGATAGCCGAAGCCGCGCCCCGACGAGAACCCGAGCACCCGCGGCCGGCCCTCGGCCACGGGCGTCGCCCCTGCGCGCCGGAACCCTCAGGCGCCGGGCTTTTCCTGCGCCGCGACGCGCTCGAGCTGGGCCTGCAACTGGTCCGGGGTCAGGTAGCCGCCGATCTTGCTGCCATCCGGAGCGAACACGGTCGGTGTGCCGTCGACGCCGACATCGATGCCGAGCTGGTATTCCTCGGTCACGGGATTGTCGCATTGCAGCGGTGCCGGATCGCTGCCGGCCTTGGCGGCGGTGAATGCAGACTGCCGATCCTTTGCGCACCAGACCGAAACGGCCTTGGCGAACGAAGGCGTGCCGGGACCACTGCGCGGGAAGAACAGGTAGTCGACCTGGATGCCGCGCTCGTTGTACTCGGCGATGTGCGAATGCATCTTGCGGCAATAGCCGCAGTCGATGTCGGTGAACACCGTCACCTTGTACTTCGGCTTGGATGTCGGCTTGAAGCTGATGCGCTTGGATTCCGGGTAGGCGTCGAGCTTGGCCACGTTGACGCGGGCGAGGCGCGCCGCGGTCAGGTCGAGCTTGGCGTCGGCGTCATAGAGGGTGCCCTGCAGGACGTAGCGACCGTCGGCACTGACATAGAGCAGCTGGCTGCCGACCACGGCCTGGTAGTAGCCGTCGATCGGGGCCTTTTCGAGGGCCTCGATCTTGCGGTCCTGGACGAGTTTCTGGATCGCGTCGCGGGCCGCCTGGTCACCCTTGTCGGCGGCCTGGGCCAACGGCACCACGGCGGAAAACACGAGCGCGGCAATGACGGGGAATTTCATGAGTTTTACCTTTGGAGTGAGTGCCGTGCTCAACGCGGCGCAACAGGATTCTTGGCCAGGTGCTCGAGCTCGGCAGCCAGCTTGTCCGGGGCCAGGGCGATCTGCGGCGCAACGCGCGAGCCATCGGAGGCAAGCATGGTCGGGGTGCCGTTGATGCCGATCTGACGAGCGACCCGGGTCGACTCGGCGATCGGATTGTCGCAGGTCGCGTTGCCGGTCGGCGCACCGGTCATGGCCGCGCTGAACGCGGTCTTGCGATCGATCGCGCACCAAACGGCCTCGGCCTTCTTGTCGGCACCGGGGTGGATGTCCAGCGGCAGGAAAACGTACTCGACGGCGATGCCGGCATCGTTGTAGGCCTGGATCTGCTGGTGGAAGCGGCGGCAGAACGGGCAATCGATGTCGGTAAACACGGTGACCGAGTATTTCGGATCCTTCGGCGCGAAGATGATCCGCTTGTCGGGGCCGATCGCCTTCAGCGACGCGAGCCGGGTCCTGGCCCTGGCCGCCTCGGTGATGTCACGGCGACTGTCGACGTCGATGGCACTGCCGTCGAGAACGTAGCGGCCATCCTTGCTGACATAGATGAACTGGCTGCCGACGATGGCCTCGTAGAAGCCCGGAATCACCGATTCCTGGACCACATCGATCTTGACCTGGGGGGCGAGCTTGCCCATCGCCGCTTGCACGGTTTCCTCGGGCGTGGCTGCGGAGGCGCCAAAGGCGAAGAGAAGCAGGAAAAGCAGGACGATGTGACGCATGGATTACCTCGGAAAGTCTCAACGACCAGCCGCGGAAGCGGCCAGGGCGGATGGATCGGCAACGGCGGAAATTCGCTGCAGCTGGGCGAGCAGGCGCTGCGGCGACATGAGGATGGTGGAATCGATGACGCTGCCGTCCGCGGCGATCGCCGTCGGCGTCTGCACGACGCCGATCTCGCTGCCGGCATGGCGCATCCGGGTCAGCGGATTCGGACAATCATGGGCTCCTGGCGACTGCCCGCGCAGGGCCGCAGTGTAGGCCAGCTGACGATCCGCCGAACACCAGACTGCGATCGACTTGAGATCGGCGCCCGGATGGATGCTGAGCGGGAAGAACACGTAATCGAAGGCGATGCCGAGCGCATTGTAATCGTCGATGCGCGAATGCAGCCGGCGGCAGAACGGGCAATCGACGTCGGTGAACACGGTGATGCGATATTTCGGTTTGGCCGGCGCAAAACTCAGGCGCTCTTTCGGACCGAGCGTTGCAAGCAATTCACGACGCTTCGCCGCCATGCTCGCCTCGCTCAGGCTGACACCCTTCTCGAGGTCCTCGACCGGACCGCGGACGAGGTAGCGCCCGTCTTCGCTGGCGTAGGCGACCTGGCCCGCGATGACGCCTTCGTAGTAGCCGGGCAACGCGGATTTGCGGAATGCGCTGACCTGCTGCATCGGCGCGATTTTCTGGATTGCCGCCCGCGCCGCATCGCCCTCGGCGGCCTCGGCCTGGCCCAGGATGGCGCTGGATACGACCACGCAAAGCGCGCACAGAACCTTCATCAAGCTGGAATTACCTCGAGCATCCGGTCCTCAAGGGACCCTGGGAACCGGCGATGGTTCCGTTGCAGCCCACAATTTTCGCATGGACCGCTGCCCTGCGGAACCCCGATGCGGCAGGCCAGCCCTGGTCGGATGGAGCCTCTGGCGTTCAGCCACGGGGATGGTGCTGCGCGTGCAGGCGCTTGAGCCCCTCCTTGGCCACCAGGGTGTAGATCTGCGTGGTCGACAGGGAGCTGTGTCCGAGCAGCATCTGCAAGGCGCGCAGGTCGGCGCCGTGGTTGAGCAGATGGGTGGCGAAGGAATGCCGCAGCCCATGCGGGGAAATGCGCTTGCCGGCGATTCCGGCAGTCAACGCGTATTTCTTGACCAGGTTCCAGAACATCTGCCGGGTCATGCCGCTGCGCCGCGCGGTCACGAACAGGGCGTCGACGCGCGCGCCCTTGAGCAAGCCCATGCGCGACTCGCCAACATAGCGCACCAACCAGTGCTGCGCTTCCGCTCCGATCGGCACGAGCCGCTCCTTGCCGCCCTTGCCGGTCACGCGCAGGACGCCCTGGCGCAGGTTGACCTGGTCCGAGCGCAGGCCGACCAGCTCACTGACGCGCAGGCCGGTCGCATACATGAGCTCGAGCATGGCCCGGTCACGCAGGCCGAGCGGCGTCTCGGCGGGCGCCTTCAGGAGGGCCTCGATCTCGCTTTCGGCGAGCGCCTTGGGCAGCCCGCGCGGCAGCCGCGGCGCGTCGATCAGCAGGGTCGGGTCCTCGGCGATCGCACCATCGCGTTGCAGGGCACGGTAGAAATGACGCAGAGCGGAGAGCAATCGTGCATTCGATCGCGCACTGTAGCCACGTCCGCTGACACCTCCCTTCTGCGAACGGGCCGAAAGATAGCGATAGAGCAGCTCGCGCCCGCAGACGGCCAGGCCCGAAGCCTGGGCCGGTGCCGCCAGCCAGCGCGAAAAGGCTTCGAGGTCCCGGCGATAGCTGGCCAGGGTATTGTCGGCCAGCCCGAGTTCGGACCAGGCGCGTTCGAGGAACTGGTCGATCAGCGCGCGATCGGCACTCGATACTTCGCTGCGCTTGGAGACTTCGGCGGGCACGTGCGGGCGGGGTCCTTCTTGCGTGGGCTTGCACAAACGGGGAGGCTAGCGCGAATTTCCC
Source organism: Dokdonella immobilis (assembly GCF_900115085.1). Taxonomy (GTDB): domain Bacteria; phylum Pseudomonadota; class Gammaproteobacteria; order Xanthomonadales; family Rhodanobacteraceae; genus Dokdonella; species Dokdonella immobilis. The sequence goes on from NZ_FOVF01000006.1 coordinate 94,980, forward strand.
TTGCGCACGATCATGAACACCTTCGAATCCGCCCCGCTCTGGCGGCGCCTGGCTGCCCTCCTCTACGATGCTCTGGTCCTCGTCGCGATCTGGATGGGCGCGGCGGCCCTGGTCCTGCTGGCCTTTCGCGGCGAGGTCGACGTCGCCCATCAGCCGCCGCTCTATCACTTCGTCCTGCAGGGCGTGCTGCTGGTCCTGACCGCGCTCTATTTCATCGTCTCCTGGACCCGCGGCGGCCAGACCATCGGCATGCGCGCCTGGCGCGTCTCGATCCTCGACGCGAAGGGCCACTTCCCCGATACGCGCCGCTCGCTTGCGCGCTTCCTGCTCGCAACAGGCTCGGCCCTGCTGCTCGGCGTGGGCTTCGTCTGGTGCCTGTTCGACCCAGACCGCCGCGCCCTGCACGATATCCTCGCGAGGACCCGCATGGTCCATCTCCACAAGCCCGACGCCTGAGCGCCTGAACCTCGGCACAGACCGCGGCTCAGGCCGCTAGCGCTTTTCGAATCCCGAATCCCCAATCCCGAATCCCGGCTTTCTAGGCAAACCGCCGGAACCAGGCAAACGCCAGCGCAATCAGCAATGCCGGCGGAATCATGTTCGCCAGCGCCGGCGGCAATCCGTAGACGGCGCCGAGGTTGACCGCGGCGCGCTGCAGGAAGAAGAAGCCGATCGAAAGCACGATGCCGATGAACAGGCGCTTGGCTAGGCCACCGCTGCGCAGTGCGCCGAAGGCGAACGGCAAGGCACAAAAGGCGAGCACGAGCACGTTGACCGGATAGAACAACCGCGCCCAATAGGCTTCGCGGAAATTACGCGAGTCCTGGCCGTTGCGTTCGAGATAGGCGATGTTGCGCCCGAGGTCGCGCAGGTTGAGGTAGTCGAGGTTGACGATGCTGAGCGCCAGCACGTCGGGATCGAGGCCCGATGACCACTGCATTTCGGCACTCTGCGTACTCGTCGCCGAGGCCTCGGCGAACACCGTGCGACGCAGGTCGTAAAGGGTCCACTGCCCGGCGGCGTGCTCGGCCCGCGCCGCCACCGACAGCGTGGTCAGCCGGCCGTCGTCGTCGAATTCGAAGACGCGCACGCGACTCAGGTCCACGACTTCGCCGTCGTCTGTCTGCCGGGTGCGGCCACTGCCGGCATTGACGAAGGTATTGCCGTCGCGTGCCCAGATGCTGCCGCCCTTGGCCAGGCTGACATCCTTCGACTTCGCCGACAGCGCCAGCGCCCTGGCACTCTGTTCGCCCAAGGGTGCCAGGGTCTCGCCGATCGCGACGACGAGAGCGGTCAGCAGGACCAGGGTCAGTGCGACCGATGCGCAGATGCGAAGCTTTGACATGCCGGCGGCACGCAGCGCGGTCAGCTCGCCGGTACCGGCCAGCGCGCCGAGACCGGCCAGGCCACCGATCAGGGCCGCATAGCCGAACATCTCGTAGAGCCGCCGCGGCACGGTCAGCAAGGTGTAGCTGGCGGCCTTGGCCAGGGTGTAGCTGCCACGGCCGACGTCGTTGAGCTCGCCGACGAAGATCGTGAAGGCGTCGAAACCGACCAGCACGAACCAGGTCAGGCCAACCGCGGCCAGGACCGAGAGGCCGACCAGGCGGTCGACCCGCTTGAAACGCCAGCGGGTCATGCCGCCCCCCGCCGACGCCGGCGGCCGAGACGCTGACCACGACGGATCAGCCAGAACGCGATCAGCAGGGTCGGCAGGTAGACCCACCACAGGCCGAATGCCGGCGACAGCTTGCCGTGCGCGATCCACGAGCGCCCGAGGGCGAGGAAGTTCGCGTACGCGATGTAGCCGAGCACGGCGACGATCAGGCTGGCATAGCGCGGCTGGCGTGGGTTGCTGCGCGACAGCGGCAGGGCCAACAGGGCCAGGACCATGGTCGAAACGAGCGGCGCCAGCCGCCAGTGCAGTTCGGCGCGCTGCACGGTGTCGGTGCTGGTCCAGAGTTCACGGGTCGGCGCCGCGCGCTTGACCGCGTCGGAGTTGTCGACCGCGTCGTTGTCGGCCAGCTTGATGTCGTTGCGCTCGAAGCGGAGCAGGCGGAAGTCGTCCTGGCCGGGCTGGCCCTCGACGCGGAAACCGTCCTTCAGCGAGAGGAAACGATCGCCGCCCGAGGTATCGCGATAAAGCTCGCCGCGGCGGGCCGTGATGATGTTGATCCGCGAAGTGCCGTCCTCGTCGAGGCGTTCGCTCTCGACGAACATGCGCTCGAATTTCGAGCCTTCCGGCGACATGTCGCCGACATAGATGATGCCTTCGCGTCCCGGCAGGGCGACGAAACGCCCCGGCTCGAGGCCGGCGATCAGCAGGGATCGGTTGGCCTCGTCGACCAGATGCTGGGAAAAGCGCACTGCCATCGGCGCGATCCAGAACCCGACCAGGCCGAGGACGAGGGCGACCGGGACCACGAGCAGGGCGAGCGGGCGCATGAGTCCGCTGACGCGGAGCCCGGAGGTGCTCAGGACCGCCATTTCGCTGTCCCGGTAGAGCCGGCCATAGGCCAGCAGGATGCCGAGGAAGGTGGCCAGCGGCAGCAGCACGTTGAGGCTGTCGATCGCGCGCAGGCCGATCATGGCGACCAGCAGATCGGCCGGCACGCGGCCACGCGCAACCAGGTTGAGCACGGCGATCAGCGATTCGCCGATGCTGATCAGGAGCAGGACCGCGGTGATGGCGAGAAACGCCAGCGCAAGTTCGCGGAGCAGGTAGCGATCGATGATGCGCAGCAACGGGGTTCTCTATGCCTTAGAATGAGGGGTTTGGCGCCTCGAAAGAATCGCGCGCAGCCCCGCAAGTCTAACGGCCCGAACGGCGCCGCGCGTGGCTATCGCCATTTTTTTCCCGAATCCGGAACCCGCAATGACCCTGACGTTCAGCTTGACCCGAGAGACACCCGAAGCCAGCGAAGCCCCCTGCGTGATCGTCGGCGCCTTTGCCGACGGCACCCTCAGCGCAGCGGCGGCGCGCATCGACGAAGCCTCCTCCGGCACCCTCAAGCGCCTGGTCGCGAATGGTGACATCACGGCCAAACTGGGCAGCAGCTCGCTCTTGTACGGAGTTGCCGGCACCAAGGCAGGTCGCGTTCTCGTAGTCGGTCTCGGCGAAAAGGACAAGTTCGACGCCGCGGCCTTCAACCGCGCCGCGCTCGAAGCCGGGCGCGCGCTGCGCGCGATGCCGGTGGCCTCGGCCAGCTCGTGGCTGACCGAACTCGACGTGCCCGGCCGCGACGAGGCCTGGAAGCTGCGCACGGCCGCCCTCGCCGCCGACCAGCATGCCTACCGCTACACGGCGACCTTCAAGCCCAAGGACAAGCCGAAGACCCCGCAACTGGAGTCGCTGGCCCTGGCCGGCGAAAATCAGGAACGCGCCCTCAAGGAAGCCGCCGCCATGGCCAGCGGCGTGCGCTTCGCCCGTGAACTCGGCAACCTGCCACCGAACATCTGCAACCCGGCCTATATCGCCGGACAGGCCAGGGCCTTCGCCGACGCCCACGAGGGCGTGGCCTGCGAGATCCTCGAGCGCGCCGACATGGAGAAGCTTGGCATGGGCTCCCTGCTCGGGGTCTCGCGCGGCTCGGCAAATCCGCCCAAGCTCGTCGTCCTGCGCTGGAACGGCGGCAGCGAAGGCGCCAAGCCGTATGTGCTGGTCGGCAAGGGCATCACCTTCGATACCGGTGGCATTTCCCTGAAGCCCGGCGCCGGCATGGAAGAAATGAAGTTCGACATGTGTGGCGCTGCCGGCATGCTCGGCACCTTCGTCGCCGCCGTCGAACTGGCCCTGCCGGTCAACCTGGTCTGCATCGCCGCGGCGGTCGAGAACATGCCCGATGGCGACGCCTACCGGCCCAGCGACGTACTCACGAGCATGTCGGGGCAGACCATCGAGGTGCTCAACACCGATGCGGAAGGCCGCCTGATCCTGTGCGATGCGCTGACCTATGCCCAGCGCTTCGAACCCGAAGTGATCATCGACGCGGCGACCCTGACCGGTGCCTGCGTGGTCGCCCTCGGCAAGCACGCCAGCGGCCTGATGTCCCAGGACGAGGAACTCGCCGGGCAACTGCTCGATGCCGGCAACCACACGCTCGACCGGGCCTGGCGCCTGCCGCTCTGGGACGATTACCAGAGCGCGCTCGAATCGGCCTTCGCCGACGTCGCCAACCTCGGTGGAAAATATGCGGGCGCGATCACGGCCGGCTGTTTCCTGTCGCGCTTCACGACCGGCTATCGCTGGGCCCATCTCGACATCGCCGGCACGGCCTGGAACGAAGGTCGCAAGGGCATGGCGACCGGTCGTCCGGTACCGCTGCTGACCCAGTACCTGATCGATCGCTGCGCGTGAACGAGATCGTCGACCAGAACCGCAGGCGCAAGCAGGCCGCGATCGCCGGCATGCTCGGCGTGTCGCTGGTGACCGGCATCGTCGTCACCGCGATGGCGCCGGATCCGGCCGTCGTCGAGGTGCCGATGTGGGTGCAGTTCGTCGCCAACCTGGCCCTGCTGCTGCTCGGCTTCCGCTGGCTGCAGATCGACAGTGCCGAGCTCGACATCCGGCGCCCGCTGTGGCTCAACATCGGCATCATCCTGCTCGCTGCGGTCTTCGTTCCGTATTACTTCTACAAGACCCGCCCCGCCGGCGCCCGTGTCGTGCCGATCCTTTCGTTCTTCGGTTTGGTCATCGCCTGCGCCATGGCGTCGGCGGTAGGCACGGTCCTGATGGCCGCCGTGCAGCCCGGCGCTCCGCCGCCGCCGACGTTCTGACCCGCATGCCGCGCGCCGACTTCTACCTGATCGACAAGCCGCGCTTCCGCGAGGATCCGCTGCTGCTGGTCTGCGAACTGGCGCACAGGGCCTTCGCCAGCGAACAGCCGACCCTGATCTTCGCGCGCTCGCAGGACCAGGCCGAAGCGATCGACGCGCGCCTGTGGGAATTCGACGAAGACGCCTTCATTCCGCACCAGGTCGCGGGCGACGACGACGATGCGATCACCGCCGTGCTGATCGTGCCGCCCGGCGTCGATGCTGGCGATCGTCCGCTGGCGATCAACCTGCGCGACGATTGCGCGCTCGGCAAGCATGAGCGCGTGCTCGAAGTCGTCGCCGCCGATCCGGCCGAGCGCGAAGGCTCGCGCCGCCGCTGGAGTTCCTACAAGCGGCTCGGCTACGAATTGAGCAAGCACGATATGTGAGGGGGCCGGGAATGGGGAATGGAAGAAGCGGACTCCCCCACGTTCCCCAAGCTCTGCCCTTGATCTTCCCATTCCCTATTCCCCATTCCCGATTCCCGCCCATGGACAAAAGTTTCGAACCCGGCCAGATCGAACCGAAGTGGTACGCGCAGTGGGAGGCCGCTGGCGCGTTCAAGCCGCATGGCAACGGCAATCCGTACTGCATCCTGCTGCCGCCGCCGAACGTCACCGGCACCCTGCACATGGGCCATGCCTTCCAGCAGACGATCATGGACGCGCTGTGCCGCTACCAGCGCATGCGCGGTTCGCGCACGCTCTGGCAGGGCGGCACCGACCATGCCGGCATCGCCACCCAGAAGATCGTCGAGAACCAGCTCGCCGCCCAAGGCAAGACGCGGCACGACCTCGGCCGCGAGAAGTTCATCGAGCGGGTCTGGGACTGGAAGCAGGAGTCGGGCTCGACCATCAGCAACCAGATGCGCCGGCTCGGCGCCTCGATCGACTGGTCGCGCGAGCGCTTCACGATGGACGAGGGCCTGTCGGCCGCAGTGCGCCGCGTGTTCGTGCAGTGGTACCGCGACGGCCTGCTCTATCGCGGCCGCCGACTGGTCAACTGGGACCCGGTGCTGATGACCGCGGTCTCCGACCTCGAGGTCAACAGCGAAGAGAAGGATGGCAGCCTGTGGTCGATCCGCTATCCCGCCAGCGATGGCGGCGAAGGCCTGGTCGTCGCCACGACGCGTCCAGAAACGATGCTCGGCGACGTTGCCGTGGCCGTGCATCCGGACGACGAACGCTACCAGGCGCTGATCGGCAAGACCCTCAGGCTGCCGCTGACCGATCGCGAGATCCCGGTCATCGCCGACAGCTATGTCGAACGCGAATTCGGCACCGGCTGCGTCAAGATCACGCCGGCGCATGATTTCAATGACTATCAGGTCTGGCAACGTCACGTTGATTCAGGCGTATTCGATTCCCTTCCGAGTCGAGGCCTACTCTCGATACTGGACAAGCAAGCTCGAATTCTCGGAGAGGAAGCGGCGCCGGCGACGAAAAAGCACTCACTCGATCAAGCCGCGGAAGCGGCTTATGCGCAGCTCGAGATTCGCGCGCTGATCCCGACGAAGTATTGGGGCAAGTCCACGAAAGACGCGCGGAAGGAGATTGTCGCCGATCTCGAAGCGCTCGGCCTGCTCGTCGAGACGAAGAAACACAAGTTGCAGGTGCCGATCAGCCAGCGCACCGACGCAGTGATCGAGCCGATGCTGACCGATCAGTGGTTCCTCGACCTGACCAGCGAAACGCGCGTCGACGGCAAGCCGGGTCCGGGCGGACGCAAGGCGATCACCGAACCGGCGCTCGAAGCCGTGCGCGGCGGTGCGATCCGTTTCGTGCCGGAGAACTGGTCAAGCACGTATACGCAGTGGCTCGACAACATCCAGGACTGGTGCGTCAGCCGGCAGCTCTGGTGGGGCCATCGCATCCCGGCCTGGTTCGACGAGGCCGGCAACATCTTCGTCGGTGAAGACGAGGCCGACGCCCTGGCCCATGCCGAGGTCGAACCGGTCGGCGCGCTGCGCCAGGACGAGGACGTGCTCGACACCTGGTTCTCCTCGGCGCTGTGGCCGTTCTCGACCATGGGCTGGCCGGCCATGGGCGCGGTCAGCGAAAATGGTCATGTCGTCGCCGACTGGTCGCAGGACCAGGCCTTCATCCCGAGCGCGGTGCTCGTCACCGGCTTCGACATCATCTTCTTCTGGGTCGCGCGCATGGTCATGGCGACTCAATACTTCACTGGCAAGGTGCCTTTCCGCGAGGTCTACATCAATGCCATCGTGCGCGATGCCGAAGGCCAGAAGATGTCGAAGTCCAAGGGCAACACGATCGACCCGCTCGACCTGATCGACGGCATCGACCTCGAATCGCTGGTCCGGAAATCGACCGCCTCGCTGCTCATTCCGCAGGTGCGCGAGAAGGTCGAAAAGCGCATCCGCAAGGACTATCCCGACGGCATCGCCGCGGTCGGCACCGATGCCATGCGCTTCACCTTCGCCGCCCTGGCGACCTACGGGCGCACGATAAACTTCGACCTCAAGCGCGCCGAGGGCTACAAGAACTTCTGCAACAAGCTCTGGAATGCGGCGCGTTTCGTGCTGATGAACGTCGAATCGACCGAACCCGGCACGGCCTTGCCGGCGACCGCTGCCGAACAATGGATCCTGTCGCGACTGGCGGCCACGCTCGACGAAATCGAAACGCAGTTCGCGACCTATCGATTCGACCTGGTCGCCCAGGCTCTCTACGAGTTCGTCTGGAACGACTACTGCGACTGGTTCCTCGAACTGAGCAAGCCGGCCCTCAATGGCGGCGACGCCGAGGCGGTCAGCTCGACCCGGCACACCCTGATGCGCGTGCTTGAAGCGATCCTGCGCGCCCTGCACCCGATCACCCCGTTCATCACCGAGGAAATCTGGCACAACGTCGCGCCGCGCCTCGGCATCAGCGGCGATTCGGTGGCCCAGCGCCCCTACCCGCGCAGCGTCGAATTCACCCCGGGTGTCGATGCCCGGGCCGTGGCCGACATCGAGTGGCTGAAGTCGGTGCTCGGCGAAGTCCGCCGCATCCGCAGCGAAATGAATATCGCCCCGGGCAAGCAGATCCCGCTGCTGTTCGCCCGCGGCAGTGCCGGCGATCGCCCGCGCATCGAGCGCTTCGCCGGCCAGATCGCGTTCCTGGCCCGTACCGAATCGCAGCGCTGGCTGGCCGATGGCGAACAGGAGCCGGCCTCGGCATCGGCCATCGTCGGCGAGCTGCGGGTGCTGATCCCGCTCGCCGGCCTGATCGACCTCGACGCTGAAAAGGCCCGCCTCGGCAAGGAAATAAAGCGCGTCGAAGGCGAGATCGTCAAATGCAACGGCAAGCTCGGCAACGCGACCTTCGTCGCCAACGCCCCGGCCGCGGTGGTCGAACAGGAACGCCAGCGCCTGGCTGATTTCACGACCACGCTGAATGGACTGCTGGAGCAGCTGGGGCGGCTCTGAAGAGCCGGGAATGGGGAATAGGGAATCGGGAGCGGCCCTACCAATTTGGCCTTCAGCCGAGGGCGCAAACCCTCGGGCGCGCCATGGGGTGCCGCTTCCAACCATTCCCTATTCTCCACTCCCCATTCCCGGCCCCCTGCCGCCCCGCCCCCGGATCGGCGATAATCCGCAGTCCCCTTTTCCCTGACCGACAGCCCTGGCCTCGCGGCCGCGTCGGCATCGCCCCACACCCGGAGTTGGCATGCAATACATCTACACGATGATCGGCGTCAGCAAGATCGTTCCGCCGAAGCGCCAGATCATCAAGGACATCTCGCTCTCGTTCTTCCCGGGCGCCAAGATCGGCCTGCTCGGCCTCAATGGCGCCGGCAAGTCGACCGTGCTGCGGATCATGGCCGGCATCGATACCGACTTCCAGGGCGAGGCGCGCGCCAATCCCGGCACCAAGATCGGCTTCCTCGAACAGGAGCCGAAACTCGACCCCGACAAGACCGTGCGTGAAGTGGTCGAGGAAGGCGTGTCCGAGGTCATCAATGCGCAGAAGCGCCTCGACGAGGTCTATGCGGCCTATGCCGAGGAAGGCGCCGATTTCGACAAGCTCGCCGCCGAACAGCAGCGCCTCGAGAACCTGCTCGCAGTGACCGACGCGCATGCGCTCGAGCGCCAGCTCGAGGTCGCCGCCGACGCCCTGCGCCTGCCGCCGTGGGATGCCAACGTCGGCAAGCTCTCCGGCGGCGAAAAGCGCCGCGTCGCGCTGTGCCGCCTGCTGCTGTCGAAGCCTGACATGTTGCTGCTCGATGAACCGACCAACCACCTCGATGCCGAATCGGTCGAGTGGCTGGAAAACTTCCTGGCCGACTTTCCGGGCACCGTGGTCGCGGTCACCCACGATCGTTACTTCCTCGACAATGCCGCCGAATGGATCCTTGAACTCGATCGCGGTCGCGGCATTCCGTGGAAGGGCAACTACTCGTCCTGGCTGGAGCAGAAGGACGAGCGTCTCAAGCAGGAAGAATCGAGCGAGAAGGCACGCCAGAAGGCGATCCAGCGCGAACTCGAATGGGCCCGCAGCAATGCCAAGGGCGGTCGCAGCAAGGGCAAGGCGCGCCTGGCCCGGATCGAGGAACTGCAATCGGTCGATTACCAGCGCCGCAATGAAACCAACGAGATCTTCATTCCACCGGGCGAACGCCTCGGCGCCTCGGTCATGGAATTCAAGCACGTCAGCAAGTCCTTCGGCGACCGCCTGCTGATCGACGACCTCAGTTTCGTGGTTCCGCCGGGGGCCATCGTCGGCATCATCGGCCCCAACGGCGCCGGCAAGTCGACCCTGTTCAAGATGATCATCGGCAAGGAAAAACCCGATTCCGGTGAAATCAGCGTCGGCCAGACGGTCAAGATCGCCTACGTCGACCAGAGCCGCGAAAAGCTCGAGGGTGACCACAACGTGTTCCAGGAGGTCTCGGGCGGTGCCGACATCCTCAACATCAATGGCATCGAGATCCAGTCGCGCGCCTACATCGGCCGCTTCAACTTCAAGGGTCCGGACCAGCAGAAGCTGGTCGGCACGCTGTCGGGCGGCGAGCGCGGTCGCCTGCACCTGGCCAAGACCCTGCTCCAGGGCGGCAACGTGCTGCTGCTCGACGAGCCCTCCAACGACCTCGACATCGAAACCCTGCGCGCGCTCGAGGACGCCCTGCTCGAATTCCCTGGCAATGCCTTCGTGATCTCGCATGACCGCTGGTTCCTCGACCGCATCGCCACCCACATCCTCGCCTTCGAAGGCGACTCGCATGTCGAGTTCTTCGCCGGCAACTACCGCGAATACGAGGAAGACAAGAAGCGCCGCCTCGGCGACGAAGCCGCCAGGCCGCACCGGCTGCGTTACAAGAAGCTGGCCTAGAAGCGGGGATTCGGGATGACCAGCCTTTCGGCTGTTGAAAACCGGGATTCGGGATTTGAAAGAGCCAAGCCTCGCCGTTGGTTGGAGAGCCGGATGGCCGGGTGGTAGGTTTTTCGGGGGATATGGCGCTTTTCGCTATTGTCGAATCCCGAATCCCGAATCTCGAATCCCGGTCGTCCAAAGGCCAAGTCCCCCAAGTTCGTGGAAAACTGCATGACGACCTTCATCGAATCCCTCCAGGCTGCCTGGCAGCGCAACCGCTCGCTGGTCTGCGTCGGCCTCGATCCGGAGCCGGCGCGTTTGCCGACGCGATTCGCCGGCGACGACGATGCGGTGTTTGCTTTCTGCCGCGACATCGTCGATGCCACCGCCGACCTGGTCTGCTGCTTCAAGCCGCAAATTGCGCACTTCGCGGCGCTAGGGGCGGAGGGCGCTCTGCAACGCCTGATCGCCCATATCCATGCCCGGCAGCCCGGGGTGCCGGTCATCCTCGATGCCAAGCGCGGCGATATCGGCTCGACTGCCGAGCACTATGCCCGCGAGGCCTTCGAGCGCTACGGGGCCGATGCGGTGACGCTGAATCCCTATCTTGGCCGCGACAGCCTGCAGCCGTTCCTCGATCGCGCCGACAAGGGCGCCGTCATCCTCTGCCGAACCTCCAATCCCGGTGCCGGCGACCTGCAGGATCTCGATGTCGGCGGCATGCCGCTTTACCAGCGCGTGGCCGAACGCGTGGCTCACGAGTGGAACGGCAATGGCAATTGCCTGCTGGTCACCGGCGCCACCTACCCCAGCCAGCTCGCCGAAGTGCGCCGCATCGTCGGCGACATGCCGCTGCTGGTCCCCGGGATCGGCGCCCAGGGCGGTGACGTCGAGGCCGTGCTCGGGCATGGCCAGGCCAGCGATGGCGCGGGCCTGCTGATCAGTTCATCGCGCGCCATCCTCTACGCGAGTGCCGCGGACGATTTCGCCGCTGCGGCGCGGCAGGCGACGCTTGCCCTGCGCGATGAAATCAATCGCCATCGCCGCATGCCCACCGACTAGGCAGACAACATGTTTACCGTAGCCCTGACCGGCGGCATCGCCTCGGGAAAGTCGACCGTCGAACGCCGCTTCGCCCTGCGTGGGGTCGGCATCATCGATGCCGACGTTATCGCCCACGAAGTGGTCGCGCCGGGAACGCCCGGCCTGGCCGAAATCGTCGAGGCCTTCGGCGAAGGGGTCCTCGCCGCGGATGGTTCGCTCGACCGCAAGGCCATGCGGAAGCGGGTCTTCGCCGATGCGGAGGCCCGTCGCCGCCTTGAACGGATCGTGCATCCCCGCGTCCGCCATGCCATGCAGGAGGCGCTCAGCAACATGCGCGGCACCTATTGCCTGGTGGTGGTTCCGCTGTTCGTCGAAACGGGTGAATACGGCTGGGTCGATCGCGTGCTCGTCGTCGACGTCGATCGGTCGACCCAGATCGCCCGCCTGCTCAAGCGTGACGGCATCACGCCCGAGCTTGCCGAAGCGATGCTCGACGCCCAGGCCACGCGCGAACAGCGCCTGGCGGTGGCCGACGACGTAATCGACAACACCTCCGACCTCGAGGCGCTCGACGCCGCCGTGGATGCATTGCACGAGAGATACCTCGTGTTGGCCGACTGAGCTGCGCGATCCGCTCCTGGGCCAGTGTCCCGTGGCCCTGGCGGAACCACCCCGGAAAAAAGGCCAGGCATCGGACGATGCCTGGCCGTCGAGTCCTGGCGGTATGCGCCTTCCCTATCGGCGAATGGCACGCTCGCGCCGATACCAGATCGCGATCAGACCCACTGCCAGCAGGAACAGACCGAGCGGGCCCAGCGCCGGAATGTTCTGCGCAATCAGGAATCCGGTCGGATCGGCCAGTCCCGGTGCGGCTGGATTGTCGGTCAGCGCACTGGCATCGTTGTTGCCGTCGCCATTGGAGTCGTAGTTGATCGTGCCCTGGTTGTCGACCTGGCCGAAGGCGCCGGCATTGACCGTGGCGTTGATCGTGATCGTTACGCTCCCTGCGGCCGCGATTGCGCCGTTCCAGCTCACCGTGTTGCCGGCATTGGTCACGGCCCCGGAACTGGCTGAGGCCGAACCAAACGTGACCTGGCTCGGCAGCACATCGACGAACTCATCGCCCGGATTGTCGGCCTGCGAACCCGGCCCGGCGTTGTTCAGCACGATCGTGTAGACGATCGCACCACCCGGAATGGTCGCGCCGCTGACCGACTTCGTGCCGCTCACGCCGGCGCCGGCGATTACCGTGGTCGTGTCGGTCGCCGAATTGTTGCCGGGCGTCGGATCGGTCGCACCGGCGGGGACGGCCACGGTGGCCGTATTCGAGATCACCGTTCCGCTCGGCGTGGCGAGGGCCACGGTGCAGGTCGCCGTATGCGTCACGCTGGCCCCGGACGGCAGGTTGACGCTGTCGCTGATATTGCCCGAGCCGGTTGCCGTGCAGGTGCCGCCGCCTGTGCCGGTGCACGTCCAGGTGCAGGTCAACGCCGCCGGGAAGGTATCGGCAACGGTCGCCCCGGCAATCGCCTGCGGCCCTGCATTGCTGCTGACGATCGTATAGGTCGAGTTGGCGCCTGCCGCGACCGTCGTCTGGCCGTCGGTCTTGGTGATCGAAAGGTCGGCGAGCACGGACAGGGCATCGGTATCGGTGGCGCTGTTGTTGCCCGGAGTCGGATCGCTGACACCACCTGGCGCCGTCACCGTTGCGGTATTCGACAGGCTGCCCGTCGCCGCTGCGGAAATCGAGCAAGTTGCCGTATGCGTCGTGCTGGCGCCTGCCGGCAAGTTGACGATGTCGCTGATGTTGCCCGTGCCGGACGCGGTGCAGGTTCCGCCGCCCGCACCCACGCAGGTCCAGGTGCAGGCCAGTGCGGCCGGGAAGGTGTCGGAGACCGTGCTGCCCGCGGCATTGCTCGGGCCGGCATTGCTGGCGGTGATCGTGTAGGTCACGCTGCCACCGGGCGTCGCCGTGGTCACACCGTCGGTCTTGGTCACGGCGAGATCGGCCTGCGGGGTCAGCGTGTCGGTGTCGGTCGCCGAATTGTTGCCCGGTGTCGGATCGGTGATCGCGCTGCTGATCGTAGCCGTGTTGCTCAGGCTTCCGGTCGCCGAAGCCGCAACGGCACAACTGGCCGTGTAGGTGACGCTGCCACCGGCGGGCAGGTTGACTGGATCGCTGATGTTGCCCGAGCCGGAGGCCGTACAGGTACCGCCGCCCGCTCCCACGCAGGTCCAGGTGCAGGTCAGTGCCGCCGGGAACGTATCGGCGACCGTGCTGACCGGAGCATTGCTCGGGCCGGCATTGCTGGCGGTGATCGTGTAGGTCACGCTGCCACCCGGCGTCGCCGTGGTAACGCCGTCGGTCTTGGTTACGGCGAGATCCGCCTGCGGGGTCAGCGTGTCGGTGTCGGTGGCCGAGTTGTTGCCCGGCGTCGGGTCGGTGATCGCGCTGCTGATCGTCGCCGTATTGCTCAGGCTTCCGGTCGCCGAAGCCGCGATGCTGCAACTGGCGGTGTAGGTGACGCTACCGCCGACAGGCAGATCGACCGCGCCATCACTGATGTTGCCCGAGCCGGCCGCCGTGCAGGTGCCGCCGCCCGCACCCACGCAGGTCCATGTGCAGGTTTCGCTGGCCGGGAACGTGTCGGCAATCGTCGCGCCACTGACCGGATCCGGGCCGGCATTGCTGCCCGTGATCGTATAGGTCACGCTGCCGCCCGGGATCGCCGTCGTCACACCATCGGTCTTGGTGATCGAAAGATCCGCAGACAGCGCACGGCATCCGGTGACGCTGACGTCGTCGATGCCGACACCCGAGAAATTGACCGTGGTGTCGCTGTCCAGATGGAAGCGCAGTTCGGCGTTCAGTCCGGCCAGACTGTCCGCTCGGCGCGACATGACGCCCCAGCCGTAGCTGCCACCGATGTTCGCCTGCGGATTTCCGGTACCGGCGGAGGCGCTGATCGGTGTCGGATCAAGCCACTCGTACAGACGCACGGGGGTCGCGCCGCCAACCTGTTGCGCGTCGACGAAATAGTGGTCGAAATTCGCCGTTTCGACCTGGTGCCGCTGAGCCCAGCTCACCACGATAGGCGCTGAAAGACCGGAGAGGTTGATATTCGGGGACAGCAGATCCTGATTCGAGGATGCGTTGTAATTATTGTCGAGGTCGGTCTTCCAGCAGCTCGTCCCGCTGTTGCAGGTATTGAACGCCGCCAATGGATTGGCCGTCGTGGTCGCCGCCGTCGCTGGTGTTCCGAGTTCCCACTCGTCTTGTGCACCCGAATGCGTGAAGCCCGCGGCACCGGACTCGAAGTCCGTCGCGTACACGGTCTGAACCGCGAAGCCCGACGGGCAGGCCGGCGGCGGCGGCGCCTCGCAGATGCGCAACGACCACGAGGTCAGCGTTCCGCCATTGGCTCCTGCCGTGTCATCACGCAGGTCCAGCGTCCAGGTTCCTCCCGCATTCTCGCCATCGTAGGCTGCGAGCCGATAGGCGCCCGAGGTGCTCGCCGTGCCGGCCGTCGAATTGTTTTCGGGCTTCAATTGAAGGCCTTTCAGGACCGTGAAGGCAGGGGTGACACCGGCCTCGTCGTCGAAGACGACATCCATCTGGGTCTGGCCACCAGTGGCCGCCGCGCCGATGTCGGTGAACAAGCCGTTGTCGTTGCCGGCCGGTGAGCGTAGATGGGCGTCGATATCGGCCATCAGGGCATGGTTGAGCACGATATCGACGTCGACATCGGCAATGCGCGGATTGCCGGGCACCGTGATGACCGAACTGACCAGGCCGGTTCCGGGCCCGATCGTCTTGGGTACGTCGGTGCTGGTATAGGTCGTGCAGTTCACGCCTTCGTTCGCGGCCGGATGCACGCTGACGCTGAGGTTATAGGTGGCCGTGGGTCCCCCGGTCGCGGCCGAGGCGGAATCCACGAACGCGAAATACGTGCCGGCGTTCTTCACGGTCAGGAAGAACGCCTCGGAGGGGATCACCGGATTCGGCGCAACATCGCCGGTGCCAGCGTCGTCGACAACGAGGATCTGGTTCGATGCATCACCGAACAGGCCGAAGCCGAGTCGGCCATTCCAGACTGTTCCATCGCGCTCGGGGTCGACATCCAGGGACAGGAACACGGTATCGCCGGCATTGAGATTCAGGCTGTACCAATCCTGTTCGGTCGCCGCTGCCGGGTTACGCGCACCGCTGACCCACCCGTTTGCCGGCAGCGGCGTGGCCGTCGCCGGCGTATCGTTGGACTCCACTTCCGGGGTCGGCGCGCCGCTTTGCAGACGGAAATGAAGCTCGTATGGGCGCTCCGATGTGGTCCCCGCAGTGAAGTCGTTGACCTTGAGATAATAGGTGCCGGCGCTCGCGATCGTAGCGCCGGCGATCGACGAGGACAGAGCCGCGAAGCTGCCATTGTCGTCGTCGAATTCAACCACCGTGGTTCCGTCGCTGGCCAGCAACGTCAGCTGGCTGTCCGTGCTGCTGCCTGCCGAGAAACTGGTCATGACCGCCGCGTAGACGCGGTCGCCGGCCGCCGCAGTAAATGAATAGAAGTCCACATCGCCATTGGGAAACAGCGCCGCGTGCAGGACGAGGTTGGTGCCTGCCAGCGGCGTTGCCGTTGCCGGTGAACCGTTCGGCTCGATTTCGTCGCCATAGGTCTGGCCGAGAACCGCCCCGGGCGCCAGGGCCGAGGGGGCCTGTGTCGGCGGAGTGGGCTTGGCATCAGGGCTGTGGCCCTTGACTTCCTGCGGGTCGGAGATGGCCTGATTGAAGACATACGGCGTGGAAGCAGGATTTGACGTGCTCGCCTGCGCACGAACCGCCGCCCAAAGGGCCGGCGACACCGAGGGCGATACAGATTCCGCGCCGGCCTGGGCCTGGCCCGCACACATCAGTGTAACGACGAGGGCGACAGCACCTCGCGCCAGAGCACGAACTCCCCGCAACATGGACTTTCTCCCCAAGAGGAACGACGTTTGGTCGCCCGGCCAATGCCGCACGGGGTCGACGCGCGAACGGTAGTCCTTCGCCCTGCAATTGTCGAGGAGGATTTGTCGGCGCGCCGCAGCAGCAGAAGACGGTCACGAGGGCCCCGGGAAGGCGCCTCGTTCAACCGGAAGAAGCGGCCGGACATCCTGCGACATCCGGCCTTGTTTCGATCTAAATGCCTGTCAGCCGCCCAGACGCGATCCCGACGTCTTGCGGCGGTATGCAAGCATCAGCAGCCCGAGGGCGAGCAGCAGCAATCCAGCCGGACCGAGCGCCGGAATGTTCTGCGCAATCAGGAACCCGGTCGGATCGGCCGCCCCAGGCGCGGCCGGATTGTCGGTCAGGGCACTGGCGTCGTTGCTGCCATCGCCATTGGTGTCGTAGTTGATCGTGCCCTGGTTGTTGATCTGGCCGAATGCACCGGCATTGACCGTGGCGTTGATCGTGATCGTCACGCTGCCACTGGCCGCGATCGCGCCGTTCCAGGTCACCGTGTTGCCGGCATTGGCGACCGTGCCCGAACTGGCCGAGGCCGAATCGAACGTGACCTGGCTCGGCAGGACGTCGACGAACTCGTCGCCCGGATTGTCGGCCTGCGGACCCGGCCCGGCGTTGTTCAGGATGATCGTGTAGACGATCGCACCGCCCGGTATGGTCGCGCCGGCAACCGTCTTGGTACCGGTGACGCCGGATCCGGCAATGACCGAGGTCGTGTCGGTAGCGGAGTTGTTTCCGGGCACCGGATCGCTGGCACCGCCAGCAACCGCTGCATTGGCGGTATTGCTGATTACGGTGCCGTTCGGGGTGCCGGGAGCGACCGTGCAGCTGGCCGTATAGGTCACGACCGATCCGACCGGCAGGTTGACGACGTCGTTGATGTTGCCGCTGCCCGATGCCGCGCAGGTTCCACCGCTGCCGGCACAGGTCCAGCTGCAGGTCAGTGCTGCCGGGAACGTATCGGCAACGGTACTGCCGATCGCATCGCTTGGACCGGCGTTGCCGGCGACGATCGTGTAGGTCAGTGCGCCACCGGCGACGACCGAGGCGACGCCGTCGGTCTTGGTGATCGAAAGGTCGGCCGAAACAATGGTGGTATCGGTATCGGTGGCGCTGTTGTTGCCCGGGGTCGGATCCGGAATGCCCATCGGCCCTGTGACGGTCGCGGTATTGGCGATGTTGACTCCGGCCGCGGTTGCCGCCGGCACGCTGCAGGTTGCCGTATAGGTGACCGAACCACCATTCGGCAGATTGACGACATCTGCGATGTTGCCGGCTCCGGACGCGGCGCAGGTGCCGCCGCCCGCGCCGGCACAGGTCCAGCTGCAGCCGGTCAGCGGCGCCGGGAAGGTGTCGGAAACCAGGCTGGCCGGCGCATCGGTCGGGCCGGCGTTGCTGGCGGTGATCGTATAGGTCGTCGACTGCCCGGCCGCGACGTTGGTGACGCCGTCGGTCTTGGTGATGGAAAGGTCGGCGGAGGCGCAGGTAAAGGTCTCGATATCCAGCGACCAGCTGTCGAGATTGCCGCCGTCGCCAGCGAGATCGTCGGAGATCGTCAGCGTCCACGTTCCGTTCGGATCCTCACCGATGAACGCAGCCAGTGCCTCCTCCGGAACCAGCGGAGTGGCCGTTGTGAGATTGACGTAGGCCTGGTCGGTCACCAGTCCGTTGTTGGTGGTATACGGCACCTGTCCGCCGAGGTTGGCGCTGTCGTCCCAGACGGTTCCGTTGAAGACATTGTCGTTGCCGGCACCATTGTCGGTAGTCAGGGTGACCACGGTTCCGGCTGGCGAGGTCAGCGTGATGTCGAGGTCGGCATCAAACGTATGCTGGATGAAGGTCGTGGCGTTGACATCGAGGATGGCGCTGCCGGCGCCGGCGACTACGATGGTTGAGGTCACCACGCCCGGGCCGGTCGGAATCGCCACGGGCGTCGCCTGGGTCTGGGTCGGCACGGTCGCAGTGATCGGCGCATTCGGCAACGTCGTCACATCGAGCGACCATGCATTCAGGTTGCCGCCGTCACCGGCCAGATCGTCGGAGATGGTCAGGGTCCAGGTACCGTTCGGATCTTCACCGATGAACGCACCCATGGCCTCTTCGGGCACAAGCGGGGTCGCCGTGGTCAGGTTGACGTAGGCCTGGTCGGTCACCAGCCCATTGTTGGTCGTATAGGGCACCTGTCCAGCGGGATTGGCGGAATCGTCCCAGAGCGTGCCGTTGAATACGTCGTCGTTGCCGGCGCCGTTGTCGGTGCTGATCGTCACCACGGTGCCGGATGGCGAGGTCAGCGTGATGTCGAGGTCGGCGGAAAAAGTGTGCTGGATCTGGGTCGTCATGTTCAGGTCGAGCAGGTAGGGTGCCGCGCCCGAAACGACGATCGTCGAGGTCACCACGCCCGGCCCGGTCGGGATCGCTGCCGGGGTGGTATTGGTGAAATTGGTCGTCGTGGTATTGCATCCCGCCGGCAATCCGCCGAATGTGCCGGCAGCCGACGGACGGACTTCCGATTGCACGACCGGATGCGCGATCTGCGCGGGGTCGTCGCCGCCGAGGGCCAGGGACAGCTCGAGATAGCGATTCATGGCGGTTTCGTAGGCCAGGGCCGCGGTCGGATTTCCGGCAGCCTGAGGCTTCAACGCGCCAAGTTGCTGGCCGAGGCTCGCCATTTCGGCGTAGCTGGCGCTCTTGTCGACATCGGCCGCGGCCTGACCTGCACCTGCCAGCAGAATCAGCGTGACCAGCAACATGCTGGTCCGCCAGGAAAAGCGGGACGTACCGCAAGCCAACGAAACATTCTTCATGGAAGCCCTCTCCCTACCCCGTGATTGATGCTGGGCCCCGGCAGCTCGTGCAACGAGTCCGGACCCCAGTGCCATGGCATGAATCAAAGAAGCAATGCGAACCCGTGTTCCCGGATCACGGGAAGACTTCAGTCAGACCGCAAGCTGCCGCATTTCTTCAGCTTCGCATGCGGCCACAGCGGTTCATGAAGCCGGCCCACTCACCCCCGCAAAGTGTGACCTGTTTGTCAAAAATAGACCGATGTCTGGCCAAAGTCGAGTCCGCCGGCCGCGAAATGCTCAGAAGATCCGGTCCGGTCGCCAGAAAGCGCTTATGGCGGCGATTCCCTGGAAGCCTGAATCGAGGGCGCGGATGCACTGCTCGGCTCCGAGGCCGCCGAGGGCAAAGACCGGTAATCCGGCATCATCCAGCCAGGCGCTGGCCGTCTTCCAGCCCAGCGCATTGGCCTGTGGATGGCTGCGGGTGGCTTCGATCGGAGAAAGGGTCGCGAAATCGGCACCGATCTCAGCGGCATGCCGCAATTCCGCCCGGTCGTGGCAGGACACGGCGACCAGCGAGCCATGGCCAAGGGGACGGGCCGCCAGTGCGCGGGCGACGCGAGCGGGCAGGTGCACGCCGTCCAGGCCGAGGATCGCGGCGAGCCGCCAGTCTGCATGGAGCAGGATTCGCGCCCCGCTTCCCCGGCACAGATCGCGCACGCGCCGGGCCAGCGCCGCCACGTGCTCGCGCGACCAAGCCGGCAGGCGCAGCTGGATCAGTCCGATACCGTCTTCCAGCGCCGATTCGATCGTCGAGAGAAACGCGGACTCCCGGCCGTCCTCGGGGACCGGCGTGATCATGTAACGGTCAGGGAGACACAAGGAGGTCAGCGCCGGTCGGTCGGCAAGCGGCAACAGGGTTCGATCGACGCGTTCGGGCTCGATCCAGCGCAGGCGCTGATGCTCGCGCGAGCGCGGATGACCCTCGAAGGATTCGATTTCACGGACATCGAGCCGGATCGGGGCGTGCGGAATCGCGATCCGGCGGCGGCCGACGCGCGCGCGAATGCCCAGTTCCTCGCGGAGTTCGCGGGTCAGGGCCGCCTCGGGGGTCTCGCCCGGTTCGACCTTGCCCCCCGGAAACTCCCAGCAGCCGGCGTGCTGCTTGCCTTCGGGTCGCTGGGCAACCAGGACACGCCCGCCGGGATCACGCAGGATTCCGGCAACGACATGGACCAGGGACGAACCGGGGGCGGGGTCAGCCATGCGATTCAGCGACGCGCTTCCGGGGCGTCGGGCTCAGCTCGACGCGATTGCAGGGCTGCCGTGTTCGTTCAGCAGAGATGGCGGGTCAGGTCAGGCTGCCGTGGCATTGCTTGTACTTCTTGCCTGAGCCGCACGGGCAGGGATCGTTGCGCCCCACTTTGGGCGCATCGCGGTGGATCGGCATGGCCGGAGCGGCGGCCGGTGCCGCCTCCCCCGATGACTCGGCATCACCGCCAAAACCGGCCGGTTGCGCATGCTGGAACTGCATCGTGCGTGCCTGGGCCTCGGCCTGGGCGCGCTGCTGGGCTTCGAGAGCCTGAACTTCCTCCTCGCTGCGGATGCGCACACGGGCGAGCAGTTGCACCAGTTCGTGCTTGATGCGCTCCAGCATCTGCTGGAACAGCAGGAACGATTCGCGCTTGAATTCCTGCTTCGGCTGCTTCTGGGCATAGCCACGCAGGTAGATGCCCTGGCGCAGGTAGTCCATGCTGGTCAGGTGTTCCTTCCAGCAATTGTCGACCACCGAGAGCATGACGTGCTTCTCGAGCGAGCGCATGGTTTCCTCGCCGAGCAGCGCTTCCTTCTCGCGGAACAGGCGCGCGGCGGCATCCTCGACGCGGGCCAGCACCGAATCGGCATCGGCTTCTTCCTCATCCTCGAGCCAGCCCTTCAGGTCGAGCTTGAGCCCAAACTCCGATTCGAGCTCCTTTTCGAGACCGGAGATGTTCCACTGGTCATCGATCGAATTGGCCGGGACGAAGCGGCGTACGAGTTCGGCAAACACGTCCTCACGAATGCTGGCGACCGTTTCGCCGACGCCGTCGCTTTCGAGCAGTTCGTTGCGCTGCTCGTAGATGACCTTGCGCTGGTCGTTGGCGACATCGTCGAACTCGAGCACGTTCTTGCGGAAGTCGAAGTTCTGCGCCTCGACCTTGCGCTGCGCATTCATGATCTGCTTGGTGACCATGCGGTCCTGGATGGCGTCGTCTTCCTTCATGCCGAACATGCGCATGAGGCCGGCGACACGCTCGCCCATGAAGATGCGCAGCAGGTTGTCTTCCAGCGACAGGTAGAAGCGACTCGAGCCCGGATCGCCCTGGCGCCCGGAGCGGCCGCGCAACTGGTTGTCGATGCGTCGCGACTCGTGGCGCTCGGTGCCGATGATGCGCAGGCCACCGGCCTCGATGACCTTGGCATGACGCGCCTTCCATTCGGCCTCGATGCGCTCGCGATCGGATTTCGGCGCGTCCTCGGGCAAGGTGCCGAGCTCCGCTTCGAGGTTTCCGCCGAGCACGATGTCGGTGCCGCGGCCCGCCATGTTGGTGGCGATGGTCACCGCGCCGGGACGTCCGGCCTGGGCCACGATGATGGCCTCGCGCTCATGTTGCTTGGCGTTGAGGACCTCGTGCGGCACGGCGGCCTTGTTGAGCAGCCCGGAAAGATATTCCGAAGTCTCGATGGAGGTCGTGCCGACCAGTACCGGCTGGCCGCGCTCGAAGCAGTCCTTGATGTCCTCGATGATCGCATCGTACTTGTTCTTGGCCTTGAGGAAGACCACGTCGGGTTCGTCCTTGCGCACCATCGGCCGATGGGTCGGAATGACGACCACTTCGAGGCCATAGATCGACTGGAACTCGAAGGCCTCGGTATCGGCCGTGCCGGTCATGCCGGCGAGCTTCTTGTACAGGCGGAAGTAGTTCTGGAAGGTGATCGAGCCGAGGGTCTGGTTCTCGCGCTGGATCGGCACGCCTTCCTTGGCCTCGACCGCCTGGTGCAGGCCGTCGGACCAGCGCCGCCCGGCCAGGGTACGGCCGGTGAACTCGTCGACGATGATGACTTCGCCATCGCGAACGATGTAGTCGACGTCGCGCTGGTACAGCGCGTGTGCGCGCAAGCCGGCATTCAGGTGATGGACGACGGCGAGGTGCTTGGAGTCGTACAGGCTTTCCTCTTCGCCGATGATGCCGTCGCGACGCAGCAGCGCTTCGGCGTGCTCCATGCCTGCTTCCGACAGGTGCACCTGGCGCTGTTTTTCGTCGACCCAGTAATCGCCTTCGCTGTCTTCCTTCTCCTGGCGCACGAGATTGGGAACGAGGCGGTTGACCTTGACGTAGAGCTGCGGCGATTCGTCGGTCGGCCCCGAAATGATCAGCGGCGTGCGCGCCTCGTCGATCAGGATCGAGTCGACCTCGTCGACGATGGCGAACTGCAGGGCGCGCTGGTAGCGCTGTTCCTTCGACTGCGCCATGTTGTCGCGCAGGTAGTCGAAGCCGAATTCGTTGTTGGTGCCGTAGGTGATGTCGGCGGCGTAGGCGCCGCGCTTGTCGCCGTGGTCCATGCCCGGATAGACGACACCGACACTCATGCCGAGGAAATTGTAGATGCGTCCCATCCAGGCCGAGTCGCGCCGGGCCAGGTAATCGTTCACGGTGACAACGTGCACACCCTTTCCGGCCAGGGCATTCAGATAGACCGGCAGGGTACCGACCAGGGTCTTGCCCTCGCCGGTCCGCATTTCGGCGATCTTGCCCATGTGCAGGACCATGCCGCCGATCAGCTGTTCGTCGTAATGACGCAGGCCGATGACCCGCCGGGCCGCCTCGCGCACGACGGCAAATGCCTCCGGCAGGACCGAGTCGAGCGATTCGCCGTCGCTGACGCGCTTGCGCAACTCATCCGTCATGCCGCGCAGGGCCGCATCGTCCATCGCCTCGAAGCGGGGCTCGAGGGCGTTGATGCGTGCCACGGTCTTGTTCAGCGTGCGCAGGATGCGCTCATTGCGGCTGCCAAAAATACTGGTCAGGAAACGTTGCAACATCGGTCTTGTTTGTCCGGATAGGGCCCGGAAACCCGCGCAGGGCGGGCAGGGCAGAAAAGCGAAGGCCGCCGATGATACGGCGGCCTCGGCATATCACCAAGCGAGATGGCGTTCAGATGGACCGATTCAAGGCCCGCAGGTTCCCGAATGCCGGCTCAAATGCGGGTCGCCCGCGTCGAGCGGACATAGGCCATCGGATTGACCGGACGACCGTTCAACCAGACCTCGAAGTGGCAATGCGGGCCGGTCGAGCGGCCGCTCGAGCCGACCTTGGCGATGACCTGTCCGACATGGACTCGGGTACCGACTTCGACCACGTTGCGCGAATTGTGCGCATAGCGGGTCATGTAGCCATTGCCGTGGTCGATTTCGACCACGTTGCCGTAACCGTTGCGGACCGCGGAGTAGGTGACCACGCCCTCGGCCACGGCGAGCACGTCGCTGCCCATTGGAACGTCGAAGTCGACGCCGAGGTGGACGGCCTGGCGCCCGGTGATCGGATCGGTGCGCGTTCCGTAGCCGGAAGCCACGTAGCCATGCGCGACAGGCATGCCGGTCGGCAGCAGCGCGTTGTCGATCTTGCGGTCGAAGAGCAGGTTCTCGAGTACGCCGAGTTGCGCTTCCTGACGCTCGAATTCGGCGCGCAGGCTGTCGATGTCGTTTCCAAGCGGCAGCGGAGAGTCGCTCACGGCGAGCGTTTCCTCCGGACCACCCAGGGCGGGCTCGGAGGCGAAGTCGAACTCGCCGTCTTCGAGCTTGCCGACCTGGGTCAGGCGGTCACCGAGGGCGTTCAGGCGCGTTGCCTGGGCGCGCAATTGGCCGATCTGCATCGCCAGCGCATCGAGGTTCCGGCGCGAATCGCTCTCGAGACTGCCGAGTTCCGTCTTCTGGATGCCGATCTGGCTGCGCAGGGCGCTGAGCTCGCGCATTGCCGCGTCGCGCGGGTTCACCGTCAACAAGGCGACGACGAAGCCGATGCCGGCAAAAAGCAGGAAGGTCGCGCCGATCAGCGATCCGGCCAGCATGCGGCCTCGATTGCTGCCAAGATCGATACAGCGCGGGGTCGAATGGGATTTCGCGACTAAGATGATGTTCATTGACTTTTCGCCGAATGGGGTTTTGCCATGCAGCAACGTCGTCCATCACGCAGGTCATCTGCCAGCACCCTCGTGCCGGCGGCCGAATGCGTCTCCCTCGACGCACTCGCCGATCGCGCTCGCGCGCTCAACCTGCTTGATGGAAAACTTCGCCACCACTTGCCCGACGCCCTCGCCCGCGAATGTCGTCTCGCGGACTTGCGCAACGGACGGCTCGTTTTTCTTGCGACGAGCCCGACCTGGGCCACGCGTCTGAGGCTGCACCAGGCAACCCTGCTCGCCGAGGCCCGCGCCACCTGTGGCGACGCCGTCAGACTCTTCGTTGTGAAAGTGGCCGCCCTGCCGCCTGTTCCCCCGGAACCGGCCAGGTCAAAACCTCTCTCCGCCACCGCCGCAAGCCATCTGCGCTCGGCAGCAAAAACCATGTCGGACCCTGAACTTCAGGCCCTGTACCTGCAACTGGCGTCCCTCGCCTCTAGTGATTCCCCGCCGGAAGCCTGACAGCTTCCTTTCCCCTGTGGCGCAAGACCCCGGGGCGGAGTCTTCGCCGCAACGTGTCTTGCCGCTACAAAGCCTGCGCCGGATGGGCGTAGGAGATCGGTGCCTTGGACTCGTCGTCGAAGCTGACCTCCTCCCAAGCCGTCTTGTCCGCCAGCAGGGCGCGCAATAGCGTATTGTTGAGCGCGTGGCCGGACTTGTAGCCGTAGAATGCACCAATCAGGCTGTGGCCAAGGAGATACAGGTCACCAATTGCGTCGAGAATCTTGTGTTTGACGAACTCGTCCTCGTAGCGCAAACCGTCCTCGTTCAGCACCCGGTAGTCGTCGAGCACGATCGAGTTGTCCATCGAGCCGCCAAGCGCCAGGTTGCGCTCGCGCAGCATCTCGATGTCGCGCATGAAGCCGAAGGTGCGCGCGCGGCTGACTTCCTTGACGAATGAGGTGGTCGAAAAGTCGATTTCGCTGGTCGACGTGCGCTTGGCGAACATCGGATGGTCGAAATCGATCGAAAAGCCGACCTTGAAGCCGTCGAACGGCTCGAAGCGCGCCCACTTGTCGTCGTCGCGTACCGTCACCGATTTCTTGATGCGGACAAAGCGCTTGGCCTTGGCCTGCTCCTCGATGCCGGCCGACTGCAGCAGGAACACGAAGGGACCGGCGCTGCCGTCCATGATCGGCACTTCCGGGGCGGACAGGTCGACATAGGCATTGTCGATGCCGAGACCGGCGATGGCCGAAAGCAGGTGCTCGATCGTGGCAATGCGCACATCGCCCTTGACCAGGGTCGTCGACAGACGCGTATCGCCTACGTTTTCGCAACAGGAACGAATTTCCACCGGCTCGGCAAGATCCACGCGCCGAAATACAATCCCTGTATCCACCGCAGCAGGACGCAAGGTCATG
Source organism: Dokdonella immobilis (assembly GCF_900115085.1). Lineage (GTDB taxonomy): Bacteria > Pseudomonadota > Gammaproteobacteria > Xanthomonadales > Rhodanobacteraceae > Dokdonella > Dokdonella immobilis. Next base: position 120,520 of record NZ_FOVF01000006.1, read on the forward strand.
TAGACCTTGTCACCCGTGTGGAGACCTACGCCTGTCGCCCTTATTACATTTTTGAGCGTGCGTTGTTTGATCATTTTCTTTGGTCTGACCCCTGGGGCAGGAGCATCAAAACGCCGGGGAGAGTAGCACAGCAAATCAGTCAGCGATAGTTAAGCCGACGTCAAAATCAGACATGTGTTGTGCTTTAACAACAGCTCCGGAACGCCCCGGGGAGTGGCCCTCCCGCCCGTCGACGGCGGTCGCCCGAACGCCGAGCCGGGCTCCCGTTGTGCCCTGCAAACGGCGACGACGAAGCCGCTGCGGCGCCACGCAGCGGCCCCGGATCCGGCCCGGCCGTGTCTCCCGACAGCGGTGGGCAGATCATCCGGCCATGTCGTGATGGCCGGGGATGGCGGATGGATGTGTCGTTCGGGCAGCGTGTGCGGACGATTCTCCTCAGTCGGCCTGGCGGCGCAGGAAGGCCGGAATGTCGAGATAGTCGACCTGGTTGTCGGTGGCCACGCCGGATTGCTCGGCCGGAAGCTGGCTGTGGCTGCTCGCCGCGACCCGGCCCGGAACGCCGGCATAGTCGACCTCGCCGGTGGTCGCATTGCGCACGACGCGCATCGGTGGCCTCGGGGCGATGATCGCCTCGCGCTCGCGTTCGCTGCGCACCGGGGCACGCACCGCATTGCGGTTGAGGCCGGTGGCGACCACGGTGACCCGGATCTCGTCCTGCAGTTCGGGATCGAGCGCGGTCCCGATGACCACGGTGGCGTCCTCGCTGGCGAACTCGTGGATGACCTGGCCGATGTCGTCGAATTCGCGCATGGTCAGGTTGTGGCCCGCCGTCACGTTGACCAGGATGCCGCAGGCGCCGGCCAGGTTGATGTCCTCGAGCAGCGGGTTGTTGATCGCCGCTTCGGCCGCGGCCACCGCGCGATCGTCGCCGCGCGCGCTGCCGCTGCCCATCATGGCCATGCCCATTTCCGACATCACGGTACGCACATCGGCGAAATCGACATTGATCAGGCCCGGACGGGTGATCAGGTCGGCGATGCCCTGGACCGCGCCGAGCAGCACGTCGTTGGCCTGCTTGAAGGCGCTGAGCAGGGTCACGTCTCGCCCGAGCACGGTCAGCAGCTTCTCGTTCGGCACGGTGATCAGCGAATCGACATGCTGGGTCAGGTCCTCGATGCCCTTCAGCGCGACCTGCATGCGCCGGCGGCCCTCGAACGGAAACGGCTTGGTGACCACGGCCACGGTCAGGATGCCCATTTCCTTGGCCAGCTGGGCGACCACGGGCGCCGCACCGGTGCCGGTACCACCGCCCATGCCGCAGGTGATGAAGGCCATGTCGGCTCCCTGCAGCAATTCGCAGATGCGCTCGCGATCCTCCAGCGCGGCCTGGCGGCCGACCTCGGGATTGGCCCCGGCGCCAAGTCCCTTGGTGACGTTCGCACCGAGCTGCAGGGTGTGCTTGGCCCCGCTGTTCTTGAGCGCCTGGGCGTCGGTATTCGCACAGACGAAATCCACGCCCTCGATCTGGGCATGCACCATGTGGCTGACCGCATTGCCGCCGCCACCACCGACACCGATGACCTTGATCACCGCGTTCGGCTCCATCCTATCGACCATCTCGAACATGTTCCCATCCTCCGTCGGCTTAAGCCGTATTGATTTGACCAACCCGCCGGCCGGGCAACCCTGCCCTGCCTGCGTCTTGCCCGGAACTGGCGCGTTCCGGGCCGTGCAACCGTTTCGGTTGCGCCGCCACGCGTCCTGCGCGGCGGATGTTGCCGATGGCGCGGCGGCTGCCGCCGGCGCCTAGAAATTTCCCTTGAACCAATTTGATACGCGATCCCAAACCCCACCGACGGCTTCAACACCGCGCCGCGGCCCGTGCGCGCTTTGCCTGCTGCCATACAACAACAGCCCCACGCCGGTGGCATGGATCTGGTTTGAAACGACGTCGGCCAGGCCGGTCACGTGCTGCGGGGTACCGAGGCGCACCGGCATGTGGAAGACCTCTTCGGCGAGATCGACCACGCCTTCCATCTTCGAGGCGCCGCCGGTCAGCACGATGCCGGCCGCGACGAGGTTCTCGTAGCCGGAGCGGCGCAACTCGGCCTGGGCCAGCGAGAACAGTTCCTCGTAACGCGGCTGCACCACTTCGGCCAGGGTCTGCCGGGCCAGCCGGCGTGGCGGGCGATCGCCGACGCTGGGCACCTGGATGGTCTCCTCGGCATGCGCGAGCTGGGCCAGCGCGCAGGCGTACTTGACCTTGATCTCCTCGGCATGTGCGGTCGGCGTGCGCAGGGCCACGGCAATGTCATTGGTGACCTGGTCGCCGGCGATCGGCAACGAGGCAGTGTGCCGGATTGCGCCCTGGGTGAAGATCGCGATGTCGGTGGTGCCAGCGCCGATGTCGACCAGGCAGACGCCGAGTTCGCGCTCATCCTGGGTCAGCACGGCGAAGCTCGAGGCGACCTGCTGCGGGACCAGGTCGTCGACGCGCAAGCCGCAGCGCGAGACGCACTTGCGGATGTTGGCCGCGGCACTCATGGCCCCGGTGACCAGGTGCACGCGCGCCTCGAGGCGCACGCCGCACATGCCGATCGGATGGCGGATGCCTTCCTGGCCATCGATGACATAGTCCTGCGGCTCGAGGTAGAGCCGTTCCTGGTCGGCCGGGATTGCCACTGCGCGGGCCGCCTCGATGACATGTTCGCGATCGGCCTCGGTCACCTCCCTGTCGCGGATCGGCACGATGCCGTGCGAGTTCAGGCAGCGGATATGGCTGCCGGCGATGCCGGCATAGACCGAGCGGATCTCGCAGCCCGCCATCAGCTCGGCCTCCTCGATCGCGCGCTGGATCGATTGCACGGTCGACTCAATGTCGACGACCACACCACGCTTGAGTCCGTGCGAGGGGTGGGAGCCGATGCCCATGATCTCGACCGGCTGGCCGGGCTCGTGCTCACCGACGATCGCGACGATCTTCGAGGTGCCGATATCGAGACCGACGATCAGGTTTTTTTCGGACTTTCGGTTCATCGTTGCTCAGGCTCGGCCGGCCGGTGCGGGACCGGGTGACGGGGAGGAAACCGGCGCTTCGGGCAGGGCCCAGCGCATCGCGAATCCGTTTTCGTAGCGAAGATCGACATAGACAGGTGGACCGTTGCTTGCCGCGGCCAGCTTCGGCCACACATCGAGAAAGCGCTGCAGGCGATGACGCGCATCAACACGCCCGATCTCGATCAGGGCGCCACTGGCCAGGGTCAGGCGCCAGCTGCCGCGCGCACTCAGATCGACCGCGCGCACCGACAGGCCACTGCCGGCGAATTCGCGCATGCATTCGGCATGGAAGGCGATCACTTCGGCCAGGCGCTCGTCGGGCCCGGACAACTGTGGCAGGCCTTGCATGGTTTCCGCACCCGGCACCTCGAAGATCTCGCCGCTGCGGTCGATCAGGCGCTTCTCGCCCCAATGCGCAAAGGGTTGGCGCTCGTAGACGGTCAGGCGCAGCGTGTCGGGCCATTGCTTGCGCGCTTCGACGCGCTCGACCCAGGGCAATTCGGCGACCGCCTTTTGCACATCGGCCAGTTGCACGGCGAAGAAGCCCTTGGCCAGGTGCGTCTCGACCGTGGCCCGGATCTGCTCGGCACTGACATGCGCATACTCCGCACGCAGTTCGATCTTGCGCACCGGCCAGCGCTGCGAGGCGAACCAGCCGTTCAATACGCCGACGATCGGCAGCGCAACCAGACTCAGGGCGATACCCCAGGCCAGCCACTTCAGCGGCAACGGGCCCCTCACGTGGCGTCCCTCCCGAGTGAAGTCTCGAGAATCTTCCAGCACAGGCTTTCGAAGTCGATGCCGACCGCGCGCGCCGCCTTCGGTACCAGCGAATGGCTGGTCATGCCGGGGGTCGTGTTGACCTCGAGCAGGAAATTTCCGCCACTCGCGTTGCGCATCACATCGACGCGGCCCCAACCCGAACAGCCCGCCGCATCGAACGCGGCCAGGGCCAGCGCGCGGATCGACGCCTCGGCCTCGCCATCGAGACCCGGGCACAGGTACTGGGTGTCTTCGGCGATGTATTTGGCGTGGTAGTCGTAGTACGCGCCCTTCGGCACGATGCGGATCGACGGCAGGGCTTCGCGGCCAAGGATGCCGACCGTCAGCTCGGCGCCTTCGATCAGTTCCTCGATCAGGAGTTCGCCGTCGTAACGCGTGGCCAGTTCGATCGCGGCCTCGAGATCCGCGGGCGTAAGCACGCGGGTGATGCCGACGCTCGAGCCTTCGTGCGACGGCTTGACGATGGCCGGGTAGCCGATCGCCGCGATCGCGGCGCCAAGATCCTCGCCCGGGCGGTACGACGCGAAGCGCGGCGTCGGCAGCCCGATCGCCTGCCAGACCTGCTTGGTGCGGACCTTGTCCATGGCCAGGGCCGAGCCGAGGATGCCGCTGCCGGTATACGGCACGCGCAGGGCGTCGAGCGCCCCCTGCAACATGCCGTCCTCGCCGCCACGCCCATGCAGGATGTTGAACACGCGGGCGTAGTGGCCGGCGCGCAAGGCATCGAGCAGGGCCGGGATGCCGTCGACCGGGTGCGCATCGACACCGCGCGCGCGCAAGGCCTCGAGCACGTTGCGGCCAGAGTCGAGCGAAACCTCGCGTTCGGCCGAGGTCCCGCCGCAGGCCACGGCGACGCGACCGAATCGACGCGGGTCGGTCGTCTGCAGGCGCTTCATCGGCGCATCCTCAGGTCGGGATCATTGGCCAGGTCGGTCGCTGCGGCGCCAATGTCGCCGGCGCCGAGCAGCATCAGCAGGTCGCCGTCCTCGAGCAGGCTCGGCAGGGCCGCACGCAGGTTGCGCGGATGCTCGACCAGCACCGGATCGACCTTGCCGCGGGCGCGGACCGCGCGCGCCAGGGCGCGCGCATCGGCATTCGCAATCGGCGCTTCGCCGGCCGGATAGACCTCGGTCAGGATCAGTACGTCGACGTCGGCCAGGACCCGCGAGAAATCATCGAGCAGGTCGCGTGTGCGTGAATAGCGGTGCGGCTGGAAGGCGACCACGAGGCGACGCCCCGGCCAGCCGCCACGGGCCGCCGCGAATACGGCGGCGAGTTCGCTCGGATGGTGGCCGTAGTCGTCGACCAGTTGTGCCCTGCCCCGGTCGAGCAGCAGTTCGCCGCGCATCGAGAAGCGCCGGCCCACGCCCTGGAAGTGGGCCAGCGCCGACTGCATCGCCGCCGGCGCGACGCCAAGCTGCCAGCCGATCGCGCAGGCGGCCAGCGCATTCAGCACGTTGTGCCGGCCCGGGATATTCAGGGTTACCGCGAGCGCTTCGGCAATATCGGGAAGATGCAGGTCGAACTGCATCTGCGCGCCGGACTGGCGCACGTTGCTGGCGCGCACGTCGGCCTCGCGGTCGATCGCGTAGGTCAGGGTCCGGCGCGTCGTCTGCGCGGCCAGGGCGGCGACTTCGGCATCGTCCACGCATAGAACGGCGACGCCGTAGAATGGCAGGCGGTGCAGGAACTGGTCGAAGGCCGCCTTGACCTGCTCGAAATCGCCGCCGTAGTTCTCGAGGTGGTCGACGTCGATGTTGGTGATCACGGCCAGCACCGGCGACAACATCAGGAACGAACCATCCGATTCATCCGCCTCGGCGACCAGGTATTCGCCGGTGCCGAGCCGCGCGTTGGCGCCAGCGGCAGTGAGCTGGCCGCCGATGACGAAGGTCGGATCGAGACCGGCCTCGGCGAGCACGCTCGCGGTCAGGCTCGTGGTCGTGGTCTTTCCATGGGTACCGGCGACCGCGATGCCGCGCCGGAAGCGCATCAGTTCACCGAGCATTTCCGCGCGCGGCACCACCGGGATCCTGGACGCGCGCGCGGCGACCACTTCGGGGTTGTCGTCGCGGATCGCGCTGGAGCGGACCAGCACGTCGACATCGGCCACATTTTCCGCCACATGCTGCCGGTGCACGACCATGCCCAGCGAGGTCAGCCGACGCGTGGTCGACGAATCCACGCGGTCCGAGCCGGTCACCGTATAGCCGAGATTGTGCAGGACCTCGGCGATGCCGCTCATGCCGACGCCGCCGATTCCGACGAAATGGACACGGCGGAAGTCCTGCATGATGTCGTCGTGGCGGCGCAGCCGTTGCGGAGTCATGCGGCCACCTCAAGGCAGATGTCGGCGATCCGCGCAGCCGCGTCCGGCCGCGCCAGCGCGCGCGCGCGCGCGGCCATCTTGAGCAGCTGCGGGCGGTCGCGATCGAGTCCGTCCAGACGGGTGCCGAGGCGCTGGACGAAAGCGTCGCCCTCGGCGACAAGAAGTGCCGCGCCAGCATCGGCCAGGACTTCGGCATTGCGCGTCTGGTGATCGTCCACTGCAGCCGGAAACGGCACGAGGATCGACGCGCAGCCGGCCGCACACAATTCGGCCAGGGTCAGCGCGCCGGCGCGACAGATGACGAGGTCGGCCCAGGCATAGGCCGCAGCCATATCCTTGATGAACGGCACGATCTCGGCCTCTATGTCGGCCGCCGAATAGAGCGCCCGGGTCCTTTCGAGGTGGCGTTCGCCGCACTGGTGGCGAACCTGCAGGCTGACCCGGTCGCCACGACGACGGATCATCTCAGGCAGGATCACGTTGAGGCTCTGTGCGCCCTGGCTGCCGCCAAGAACAAGGACCCGTACCGGCCCTTCGCGACCAGCCAGACGCTGCTGCGGGGCGGGCAGCCTTGCGATCTCCTCACGGACCGGGTTGCCGACCCAGAGCGCGCCGTCGAGGCTGCCGGAGAAGCCCTCGAGCGCGCGCCGGGCGAATCGGCGCAACAGCCGGTTGGTGAACCCCGGCACCCGATTCTGTTCGTGCACGATCAGCGGCACGCGACTCAGCCAGGCCGCAATGCCGCCCGGTGCTGCGGCATAGCCGCCCATCGACAGCACACAGCGCGGACGCAACCGGCGCAGGATCCTGCGCGCGGCCAACACGGCCCGCAGCAGGCGCAGCGGAGCGGCCAGCAAGGTCAGGGTGCCCTTGCCGCGCACGCCGGAAAAAGCAATCGACTCGAGCGCGATGCCGGCTTCGGGCACGAGCCGCGTCTCGAGACCGACGTTGCCGCCGAGCCAGGCCACCGGGATGTCGCGCCTGCGCAATTCGGCGGCCACGGCAATGCCCGGGAAGATATGGCCGCCGGTGCCCCCGGCCATGATCAGGACCGGACCGCTCATGCCGGCTCCTCCTCTTCGATCGGGGTGACCACGGCCTGGGCGGCAGCATTTTCGGCACGCGTCAACTCGTAGCTGACCCGAGCCAGAAGGCCGATCGCCACGCAGGTCATCATCACACTCGATCCACCCGAACTGATCAGCGGCAGGGTCAGGCCCTTGGTCGGCAGCACGCCGAGATTGACGCCGATCGAAACGAGGGCCTGGAACGCCAACATCAGCGAGATGCCGAACGCGCAGTAGCCGGCAAAGCGCTGACCACGCTCCATCGCGCGCAGGCCGATGCGGAAGCCGCTGCCGACCAGCCAGGCAAACAGGCCGAGCACGAGCAGGATACCGGCGAAGCCGAGTTCCTCGGCGATCACGGCAAGGATGAAGTCGGTATGCGCTTCGGGAAGGTAGAACAGCTTCTGCACACTGGCCCCGAGACCGACGCCGAACCATTCGCCGCGGCCGATCGCGATCAACGCCTGGGTCAGCTGGAAGCCCTCGTTGAACGGATCGGCCCAGGGGTCGAGAAACGATTTCAGGCGCTTCAGCCGGTAGTCCTCGAACAGTGCGGCCCAGGCCAGGGCCGGCATGGCCATCGCCCCGAGCAGGCCGAGATTGCGCAGGCGCGCGCCGCCGAGCCAGATCATGCCGAGGGTGACTGCGAGCAACAGGGTGGCACTGCCGAAATCGGGCTGGGCCAGGAGCAGGCCGACCAGCAGCACGGCGACTCCGAGCGGCTTGCACACGCCGAGCATGCGCGCATGCACGGCATCGCGATGACGCACCAGGTAACTGGCCAGGTAGACGATCAGGATCAGCTTGACGAGTTCGACCGACTGGAAACCCGACACGCCGAGGTTGATCCAGCGCCGCGCCCCGTTGACGCGCATGCCGATGCCCGGCACGAAGACGAGCAGGAGCAGGATGAAGGCGACCAGCAGGAGCAGGAAAGCGTGTTTCTCGACCACAGCCAGTTCGGTGCGGGCGATCGCCACGGCCAGGCCGATGCCGAGGGCCAGGAACAGGATGTGCCGGGTCAGATAGTGGAACGCGCCGATCTGCTGGTTGTCGGCGATCGAGATCGAGCTCGAGGCCACCATGATCAGACCGAGGCTGGCCAGCCCGATCGCCGAGCACAGCACGCCGGTGTCGTAGCGCCCTTGCGGCGCGCTGCGGCGGGTAGCCTGGGTGCTGGTCGACGTGCCGAGCATCAGCGCACCTTCAGCGTAGCGAGGCCGACGAGGACAAGGACCACGCTGATGATCCAGAAGCGGACGATGACGCGCGGCTCCGGCCAGCCCTTGAGTTCGAAGTGATGGTGGATCGGGGCCATGCGGAAGATGCGCCGGCCGGTCAGCTTGAAGCTGGCCACCTGCAGCATCACCGACGCCGTCTCGAGGACGAAGATGCCGCCCATGATCAGCAGCACGATTTCCTGGCGCACGATCACCGCGATCGTGCCGAGCGCGGCGCCAACCGCGAGGGCGCCGATATCGCCCATGAAGACCTGGGCTGGATAGGTGTTGAACCAGAGGAAGCCGAGTCCGGCCCCGGCCAGGGCACCGCAGAAGATGACCAGCTCGCCGGCACCCGGAATCGAGGGGATCTGCAGGTAGTTCGAGAACACGGCATTGCCGGCCAGATAGGCGAAGGCGCCGAGCGCGGTGACCACCAGCACGCTCGGCATGATCGCGAGGCCGTCGAGGCCGTCGGTCAGGTTCACCGCATTGGAGAAGCCGACGATCATGAAGTAGGCCAGCGGGATGAACATCAGGCCGAGCGGAATGGCGACCGTCTTGAATACCGGGAGATAAAGCGCGGTGTGCGCCGGCAGGTCGGCACTGTGGTAGAGGATCACAGCCACGGCGAGGCCGAACACCGACTGCCAGAAGTATTTCCAGCGCGAAGCCAGGCCGCGGCTGTCGCGCAGCACGAGCTTCTTGTAGTCGTCGTAGAAGCCGATGCCACCGAAGGCCAGGGTGACGCCGAGCACCAGCCAGACATACCCGTTGCGCAGGTCCATCCAGAGCAGGGTGGCGATGGCCACGGCGAGCAGGATCAGCAGGCCGCCCATGGTTGGCGTGCCGGCCTTGACGAGGTGCGACTGCGGGCCGTCCGATCGGATCACCTGGCCGGCCTTGACGTGGGCCAGCTTGCGGATCACGGCAGGGCCGATCAGCAGCGACACCGCGAGCGCGGTCAAGGTACTCATGATGGCGCGGAAGGTCAGATACTGGAATAGATGGAATCCGCTGTACCAGCCGCGCAACAGGTCGGCGAGCTCAAGCAGCATGGCGCCCTCCGTTTCCATTGCTGTCGGCGAACAGGGCCGTGACGACCTTGTCCATGGCCGAACCGCGCGAGCCCTTGACCAGCAGGGTCGCACCGGCAACCAACTCGCCGCGCAACGCGACGATCAGTTCGGCCTGATCGGAGAAATGGCGGGCGCGGTCACCGAACGCATGCGCCGCGGCTCGGCTCAGCTCACCGACCGCATACAGGCGATCGATGCCCTGGCTGCGGGCCAGCGCACCGATGTCGGCGTGCAGGCGCCATGCCTCGCGGCCAAGCTCGCGCATGTCGCCGATGACCAGGATCCGGACCCCATCACTTTCGGCTAGGGTGTCGATCGCCGCCGCGAACGAGGCCGGATTGGCGTTGTAGGTATCGTCGATGATGAGCGCCCCGCTGGGATGGTCGCGCCGCGAGGTGCGGCCGGCGACGGCTACCGCGACTTCGAGGCCGCTGCGGATCGTCGCCAGCGGTACGCCGGCCGCCAGCGCGAGGCTCGCTGCGGCCAGGGCGTTGATCACGTTGTGCCGTCCCTGCAGCGGCAGGTCGATGCGCGCTTCGCCCATCGGCGTCACCAGGGTGAAGCAGGACTCCACCGTGTTGCCGCTGAAACGCGCACTGACATCGGCGCGCGGGTCGAGACCGAAGCGGATCACGCGGCGATCGCCGACCAGGGACGAGAAATACGAGGCGAACGCATCGTCGGCATTGATCACGGCGATGCCGTCGGCCGGCAGTCCGGAATACAGGGCACCCTTGGTTTCGGCGATGCCCTCGATCGAACCCATGCGTTCGAGATGCGCGGGCGCGATGTTGTTGACCAGTCCGATCTGCGGCTGCGCGATGCGGACCAGATAATCGATGTCGCCGGGCTTGCCCGCGCCCATCTCGAGGACGACGAATCGGCTGTCCTCGGGAGTCGCCAGCAGGGTCAGCGGCAGGCCGATCTCGTTGTTGTAGCTGCCCGCGCTGAAATGGGTCGGCGCATGGCGGGAAAGGATTCCGGCGAGCAGGCTCTTGACCGTGGTCTTGCCATTCGAGCCGGTGATGCCGATCACGCAGAGCGAGCGTTGGCGACGCACCTCGGCGGCGATGTCGCCGAGCGCGCGCAGGCTGTCGGCAACGATCACCTGGGGCAAATCGCAACCCACGGCGTGCTCGACCAGGGCGGCGACCGCACCGGCCTGCGCGGCCGCATCGAGAAAGCCGTGACCATCGTGACGGTCGCCGCGCAAAGCGACGAACAGCGCACCGTCGGCCAGCTTGCGCGTGTCGGTCGAAACCGAGCTGACGCGCACATCCGCGCCTTGCAGTGTTCCGCCCGTGCAGCGTGCGACCGTGGCCAGATCGAGATTCAGCATGGGCGCGCCTCCAGCGCCTGCCGGGCGACCTGGCGATCATCGAACGGCAGCCGCTTTCCGGCGATTTCCTGGTACGGCTCGTGGCCCTTGCCGGCGACCAGGACGATGTCATCGGCGCGTGCCTCGGCGATGGCGCGATGGATGGCCCGATGACGGTCGCGTTCGACCACGATGGCGGCCGGCTCGCTGAAGCCCTGCATGATGTCGGCGACGATCGCGTCGCCATCCTCCGCACGCGGATTGTCATCGGTGACGATGACCCGGTCGGCCAGACGCTCGGCGATCGCGGCCATCTGCGGCCGCTTGCCGACGTCGCGCTCGCCGCCGCAACCGAACACGCAGACGAGGACCCCGGCGCAGTGCGCGCGAACGCTGGCCAGGGCCTGTTCGAGGGCATCCGGCGTGTGCGCATAGTCGACGACGACGAGCGGCCGCCCGGCATCCCCGCCGAGACGACTCATGCGTCCGCTGACCGGCTCGAGCGTGCCGAGTACAGAGCGGATTTCGGCGAAGTCGTGACCGAGCGCGCCAAGACTGGCGGCCACCGCGAGCAGGTTGGATACGTTGAAGCGCCCAAGCAGGGGCGACTCGATGCGAGCCTCGCCCCAGGGTGTATGCAGATCGAAGCGCAGACCCAGCGCATGCGCCTGGATATCCGTGGCGCGCACATCGGCGTGCGGATTGTCGATGGCGAAGGCGAGGCGGGCGACCGCGTCAGGCAGGGACGTGGCCAGGCGCCGCCCGAAGGCGTCATCGATGTTGATCACGGCCGCGGCCAGGCCCGGCCATTCGAACAGGCGCTGCTTGGCCGCCGCGTAAGCCTCCATGCTGCCGTGGTAGTCGAGGTGGTCCCGGGTCAGGTTGGTGAACACGGCCAGACGGAACCGGACATGGTCGACCCGACCCTGTGCGAGCGCATGCGAGGAAACCTCCATGGCCACATCGGAAGCGCCTTTGGCGAGGAAACGGGCCAGCAGCCGCTGCACGCTGATCACGTCCGGCGTGGTCCGCTCGCCGGCGTCGAGGGAACCGGCGAAGCCCGCGCCGAGCGTGCCGATCGTCGCCGTACGCCGGCCCAGTCGATCGAGCGCCTGGCCGAGCAGCTGCACGGTCGAGGTCTTGCCATTGGTGCCGGTGACGCCACTGACGCGCAGGCGCCGCGAGGCGTCGCCGTGGAAGCGCGCGGCGATGCCGCCCAGTTTCGCGCGCAGGTCGTCGACCTGGATCACCCGATCTGCGCAATCCGCGTCGAGCCGCGCCAATTCGGGCCCGGCTTCGGCGATGACCGCCACCGCACCGGACGCCAGGGCGCTTGCCGCGTAGATGATGCCGTGCTCGCGGCTACCGCGCAGGGCGATATAGAGATCGCCAGCCACGATCGCGCGCGAGTCGAGGCTCAGGCCGCGCACGCGCAGATCGGCCAGCGCGCCGGCCTCGGCGCAACCGTCCAGCAGATCGCCGAGGCGCATCGCTTCGCTCATCACGGCACCGCCTCTTCGTAATTGGGCTGGTCGGCCGGATAGGCGGGTGGCTCGCTGGCCGGGCCGATCGGATGACCGACGTCGGGCGAACCGGCATACCAGCGCTGCACGTTGTCGGGCGCCACATCGAGCAGGCGCAGTGCGTTGGCCATGACCTTGCTGAACACCGGCGCCGAGACCAGACCGCCGAAATAGGCCCCCTGGCCCTGGCCCGGATCGTTGATGACAACCACGCCGACCAGGCGAGGATTGCTCGCCGGCACCATGCCGGCAAACAGCGAGACATAGCGCTTCTCGTAACCGCCGGCGATCGCCCGGCGCGAGGTTCCGGTCTTGCCGGCGACGCGGTAGTTCGGCACGGCCGCGGCCAGACCCGAGCCTTCCGGGGAGATCACGGTCTCGAGCATGCTGCGCACGTTGGCGGCGATCTGCGGATCGATCACCGCGCTGTCGGGGTTGACCGCACCCTTGACGAATCCGGGCTGGCGCAGGCGGCCGCCATTGGCCAGCGCGGCATAGGCCTGGGCGATCTGCATCGGCGTCACGCTGAGACCGTAGCCATAGGAAATGGTGGCCTTCTCGACCGGTCCCCAGCTCTTCGAGATCGGCAGGAAACCGGGCGACTCGCCCGGGAAGCCGCAACCGCTGACCTCGCCGAATCCGAAGCGATGGAACACGTCGTACATGTGCTCGCTGCTCAGCGAGGAAGCGATCTTGGCCGCGCCGACGTTGCTCGACTTGGTGATCACCCGGGTCACGTTGATCAGGCCGTAGTTGCGATGGTCGCTGATCGTGTAACCGCCGGGCAGCATCAACGTGCCGGGTGTCGTGTCGATCGGGCTGTCGGACTTCCAGCGCCCGCTTTCGAGGGCGGCGGCGATCGTGAACGGCTTCATCGTCGAACCCGGCTCGACCACGTCGGTGACGGCGCGATTGCGGCGGAAGGCCGGATCGATCGCCGTGCGAGAATTCGGGTTGAACGAGGGCTGGTTGACCATGGCCAGCACTTCACCGTTGCTGACGTCGAGGATCACCATCGAGCCGGACGATGCGTGGTGGTCGATGATCGCCGCCTTCAGCTCACGGTAGGCGAGATACTGGATGCGGCGGTCGATCGACAGGATCAGGTCGCGGCCCGGCTGGGCTTCCTGCAGGAGCTCGACGTTTTCGACGACGTGGCCGAGGCGATCGCGGATGACGCGCTTGAGGCCCGGCTTGCCGGCCAGCCAGTCGTCGAAGGCCAGTTCGAGGCCCTCCTGGCCGCGATCGTCGATGTTGGTGATGCCGAGGGCATGGGCGAGGATCTCGCCGCTCGGATAGTAGCGCCGGAAGGCGCGCTCGCTGGCGACGCCGGGGATCTTCAGGGCCAGGATGTCGCGCGCGGCATCGGGATCGACCGGGCGCTTGAGGTAGAGGAATTCCTTGTCCTTGCGCTGGACCAGGCGCTCGGTCAGATCGGCCGTGGTCACCCCGAGCGCATTGGCCAGCACCGGCAGCTGGTCCGGATTGGCCAGCAGTTCCTGCGGATTGCCCCAGATCGATTCGACCGGGGTCGATACCGCGAGCGGCTCGCCGTTGCGGTCGAAGATCGTGCCGCGCGAGACGGGCACGGGAATGTCGCGCAGGTAGCGGGCGTCGCCCTCGCCCTGGTAGAAGTCCTTGCGCACGACCTGCAGGTCGACCGCGCGCACGACCAGGGCGGTCGAAGCCAGCGCGAGCACCATCAGCACCGTATACAGGCGCGCCCGCAGGTTGGCCGGCTTCGCTCTCGGCGTCATGGCCGCACCCGCTGCGCGCAGGCATGCGCGCCCGTCTGCGCCATTGCGCAGCTGCGTGCAGGCCTGGCCGAGGCCGGGCCGCCGGTTGCCATCCTTGCGGACTCGCGACCGTTCATGACTGTGAGTTCCCCCTCACTGCCGGATCACCGTGTTGTGACGATCATCTCCGCGGCGCCCGGCGATACCATGCCGAGACGACCGCGTGCGATCTGTTCTATTCGATTGTTTTCAGCCCAGGTCGCCTGCTCCAGTTGCAGGCGCCCGAATTCAAAATTCAGGTTGTCGCGTTCGTTCGTCAGCCGGTTCAGCTCGACGAAATGCCGCCGGCTCTCGTGCCGCGCATAGACCACGCCGACCGCACTGGCGATGACGGCGACGATCAGCAGCAGCATCGCGAACACGCGCAGCTTCATGGCAGCTTCTCCGCAACTCGCAGCACGGCGCTGCGCGATCTTGGATTCGCCGCCAGTTCGGCAGCGCTGGCGAAATGCTTGCCGAGCGCCCGCATCCTCGATGGCGGCGCTTCACGCGGCGGCAAGTTGCGCCGGTTGCCCGGCTGCGCTGCCTGTTCGCGCATGAAGTGCTTGACCACGCGGTCCTCGAGCGAATGGAAACTGATCACGACCAGTCGCCCGCCCGGCTTCAGGCCCTCCAGCGCCGCTTCCAGGCCCGCTTCCAGCGCGCCCAGTTCGTCATTGACCTGGATGCGCAGCGCCTGGAACGTCCGCGTCGCCGGATGCTTGTTGCGCTCGCGGTGCCCGATCGTCCGAACCACCAGCTCGGCCAATTGCGCCGTCGACTGCAACGGCTGCTGTTCGCGCCGCTCGACAATCGCCCTGGCAATCCGTCGGCTCAGACGTTCCTCTCCGTAGCGCCACAACACGTCCGCAATCTCGGCCTCGGTCGCTGCAGCCAGCCATTCGGCGGCGCTGCGGCCGGAGCCCGGATCCATGCGCATGTCCAACGGACCATCCGCCTGGAAACTGAACCCGCGGCTGGCATCGTCCAGTTGCGGCGACGACACGCCGAGATCCAGAAATACGCCATCCATGCCCTGCCTCGTCTCGTCCCACTCGCCCAGCGCGGCGAAATTGCCCTGCCGGATACGCACACGTGCGTCGTTGCCGAACTCCCTGGCCGCCTGCGCGATGGCGCTCGGGTCGCGATCCATCAGCAACAACCTTCCATTCGCACCCAGGCGTGCCAGCAACCGCCGCGCATGCCCGCCGCGGCCGAACGTGCCATCGAGATAGACCCCTTCGGGCCGGACCTGCATGGCTTCGATCACCTCCGCCAGCATGACCGGCGCATGCGTGAACTCCGCTTCCGCCATGGTTCCTTCTCGACTGGCCCGGACTATTCGTGAATACGCGCGATAGTCGCGCAGGGCCTTGGATTCACACGGCTTTTCGCGATTGAGACGATAGCGTGCACTATCGCCGAATGAGCGGAAGGCCGCGTGGATTCAAGGAACAGGCGAACGCGTGCGTGGTTCATCGATGGTCCGGGTTAGAACTTGAGATCGAGCATGTCCTCGGTGATTTGCTCCTCGTTGATCGTTTCGCGGATCTTGGCCAGGTGCGCCTGCTCGCTCCAGAGCTCGAGCTTGTTGCCCATGCCGAGCAGGACCGCCTTCTTCTCGATGCCGGCCGCGCTGCGCTGGCTGGCCGGCAACAGGACACGTCCGTTGCCGTCCGGCTCGAGCGGGGTGGCCGCGCCGACCAGCTTCATCTGCAGGTTGCGGTGTACGGTCTTGGCCTTGCTCAGCGCATTCACCTCGTCGCGCAACTGTTCCCACTCCTTTTCCGGGAACAGCCACAGACAGCCATGTTCGAACGGGTTGTAGGTGGCGACGAGGCGGTTTCCACTGAGCTTGGACACGGCTTCCCGATGGGTCGCGGGGATGGATACCCGACCCTTGTCGTCCAGCGTGACTGCCGTTTCGCCCTGGAACATGACCACTAAACACCACGAAAACCCACCGAAACCCACCTTATGCCGCCGCCCATGGGCTGTCAAGGAGATTCCGCAGGCTCAATTCGCCGCTTTTGGCAGCCCGATCGCGTCCGAATCGACGCAGGAACACGCGTCGGGGGACAGCCCACTGTCTGGCGAATAGGCTCGTGCCGGAATGGCGCTGCCCTGATCAGGCGGTCAGGCGCGTTCGCCGACCAGGACCAGCGAGAGCGGCATGGCCGTGCGCGGATGCAGCGGTTCGCGCAGTGATTCGATGCGCAGTCCCGAATCGGCGAACAGGCGCACCCAGGATTCGAGGGTGCGGAAGTACCAGGGCGCCGGCGCCTGGAATTCGACGTCGATGCCGCACCAGGATCCTTCGCGCCAGCCATCGCGATAGGGCTGCGCGGGATCCACTGTCGGCGGATGCAGGGTCTGCACGATGAGCGCACCACCGGCGACGAGCAGATCCGGCATCCTTGCCAGAAGGCGTTCGACCGAAGCTTCGCCGAGCAGTGAAAAATTGCAAACGCAGACATCGAAGCGGGTGTCGAGCACGCCGTCGGCAAGCGCTTCGTGGCTGAGCACCTCGAAACGACCGCCGCCGGCGCGGCGTGCCTGCGCGACCAGGTCTGCGACCGCGTCGACGCCGAGCACGTCGATGCCGCGGGTGGCGAGCGCGCGTGCCAGCCAACCCTCGCCACAGCCGATGTCGAGCACGGTCGTTGGCTTGCGCGCGAGCACTGCATCGACGATCGCAGCGTCGGTCGCCAGCAGCCGGCTGCCGATGCGGCCCTCGCGTACCGCGCGCGTCCACGGCTCGCTGTTGGACTGCCAGCGCTCGATGATTTCTGCGTCGGTCACCGGTTTGCCCGCGGATTCAGGCTGCCTGCCAGGGCCGGATTCGGCGCGTCCTCGACGCCGCGACTGCGCTCGAGCACGTGCACGCCCCCGCGCGCAGTCCCAGTGACTCTTTCTAGCAAACTGGAGAAGGAAAACGGGATGCCGTCGAGCGTGATCTCGCCGCGGGCGAGGAAATAACTGCTGGTGACGCCAAGACCAGACTGATTTTCGGGCGGAATGATGACGCCCTGGTTCCCGGCTTCGTTGAGGGCATTCTCGACCGAGGTCCAGCGCGCCTGCCCGTTTTGCCGGATGCGCAGGGCCAGGGCCTCGGTCATGCGCGAATCGAGGCTCATCAGTACGGCCGTCGAAGCCGTATTGATATTGACCGTGGTACCGGGCGGCAACGCGCAGACTTCGGGGGCGAGGCGCGCATAGACCTCGTTGCTGATGCCGCGCACGAGGCGCAGCTCGGAGACGTGGGCAAACACGCGGTTGGCGGTCCGGTACGGCACCGACTGGGCCAGGTAGGCACTGTCCTCGGCGCCGCCTTCATTGTCGATGCTGCCATCGGCGTCGAGCCAGTCGACGATCGCACCGACCAGCGAAGGATCGAGTTCGAGCGCGACCAGCAGGTTGTCGAGACGCCGGCGCCACAGCGCGGCTTCGGCGGATGAAGGCGACACGAGATTGTTGAGATTGAAGCAACCGTTGAGATCGGTCATGCGTGCACTGAGCGTTCCGCCCGGCACCTCCTGTGGCGGCAACGGCATTGCCCAGCTGTCGCTGAAGGTGTCGAGGTTCGAATTCTCGTCGAGATCGCGCATAAGGACCTGGGCGGCGAACGCTTCGAGCCCCTCCGAGTAGGCAATCGCCTGCTCTCCTCGCAAGACATTGCGCGTGCGCGCCACCGCCAGCTCGCCACGATCCAGTAGCGAACCGATCAGGACCAGGGCCAGGGCCACGGCCAGCAGCGCGATCAACAGGGCGACCCCGCGCTGTCGATGCGGACCGTTCATGGGATCGCCCCAGGCGGCACGGTGGCCGCACCCGGCACGGCCTGCGGAACGATGCCGGGCGCGTTCGGTGCGAGCGTGCCGTTGGCGCCGACTCCCTTCGGCGGCAGCGTCGAGGGCAGCGCTACGAGGCGACGCAATTCGCCGAGGTCCTCGAGAACGAGACGGAACTCGACAGCACGCGGCAGGGCCTCGACGGCGGCCTCGCGCGGCGGCCACTGGTCGCTCCAGTTGCCGTCGGCATCGAGGTAGCGAAAGCGCAGGGCGCTGATCCGATCGACCAGTGCGCGCCATTGCGCGGCGCTGCCCGCGGCGCGGTCGAGCACCGCATAGCGGCCGCGACGCAGGCGCTTGTCGTCGATCGCATAGAGCACGCGTTCGATGTTGCTGCGCGGCTCGGCGAGCGGATTGGCGTAGCCGAGCCGACTCAGCTCGATGCGATCTCCGTTGCCGAGCAGGGCCGGCTGCAGCTCGCCGTAGTTGCCGCGCAGGGGACGCGAGATGGCCTGGCGCAGGTCACGTTCGAGATCGCTCATGCTGCGCACGACCGCAGCGAAGCGCTCCTGCTCGATCGCCAGTGCCGCGCGAGCGCGCGCGATCTGGCCGAGCGCGCTCCAGGTGATCGCCGCCATCGCCGCGAACACAACCAGGGCGACCAGGATCTCGATCAGGGTAAAGCCGCGGGCCAATGCGCCCCCTGGGCTCGAGGCAGGTTTCATGGCGAGGGTTGCTCGCTGCCGAAGCCGGTCAGGCTCGCGCTCGGCTGGTCCGAATCGGCGGCAAAGACCCGTACGTCGAGACGGCGCATGTCCGGATCATCGGTCGCCTTCACTTCAAGCTCCCAGCGCCAGTCGCGATTGCCCAGGCGGACGTGTCCATCGCGCTTGCCGATCGCCGGCAGCGGTGTGGCGATCCGGGTCTCGCTGAGCACGTTGGCTGCCACCCATCCGGCCAGGGTGCGCTCGCGCAGGGCATCGAAACTGCGCACCTGGCCACCGGCCGTACGGGTCAGCGCGAGCAGGGCCAGGGCCACCACGACCAGGGCGATGAGGACTTCGAGCAGGGTGAATCCGCGCCGGCGGTTCATGGACTGATCGCGATGCGGTCGAGAACAACCTCACCATCGGCTTCGCCACGCAGTTCGTAGCGATTGGCGACGTCGCCCAGACGCAGGCGCAGCAGGAACGGCGACAATTCGCCCGAGGAAAAGCAGACGATCTGCGGCGGATCGGAATCGCTTTCAGCCAGGCGCAGGTCGCGACCGTCGCGCAACAGTTCGACACCCATGCCGGGAACCCAGCTGCGCGCCCGCAGTTCGTTCTCGAGCGTGTCGCTGCTCCAGCCGTCGAAGCCGAGACGGGTGAAGGCGTAACCCTGCCCGTCCAGGCGCAGGCCGACCTCGCGCCCGGTCAGCTCGGCCTGGTGGCAGGCGAAACCGATCAGACCCTGCAGACGTTCGGACTCAAGCGCGAGCTGTCGCTCGCCACCCGCGGTGGCGATCGAAATCGTGACCGCCAGGGCCAGCACGCCGACGATAACGACTACGACGAGGATTTCGATCAGGGTGAATCCAACAACCACGGTATCCGGCGCAAGGCCTCGGCGAAACCGAGGTACAACACGATCGGCTCCTGGCTCTTTTGCCAACACGCCATCCGGCGAAACGCCTCGGCAAAACCGCGGTACAACACGGTCGGCCCCTTGCTCTTTTGCCAACACGCCACGGGGCGCCCCCCATTCGATGCCCGGCTCCGCCGCCATGGCGACCTGCCCGGGCGAACGCGCCTGCGAAGCCATGCCTGCTCGAATCCGCTTCATCCCGATGCCCTGCCGCTCGCAGCGGCCACGGGGTCAGTTATCCCAGTTGCCGATATCGGCCGCATCGCCATCGCCACCCGGGCGTCCGTCCGAGCCATAGCTGTAGATGTCGACCTCGCCATGCTGGCCGGGCTGCTGGAACTGATAAGGCTTGGACCAGGGATCCATGGGCAGGCGGTCCAGATAGGGCCCCTTCCAGTTCGGCGCTTCGGGCGACCCGGAGGGCTTGGCAACCAGGGCCTGCAGGCCCTGTTCGTTGCTCGGATATCGGAAATTGTCCAGTTTGTATAGATTCAGAGCGGTGACGATGCCCTGCAGGTCCTGCTTGACCCGGGTGACACGGGCCTCGCCGGGACGCTCCATCACGCGCGGCACCACGATCGCGGCAAGGATGCCGAGGATGACGACAACGACAAGGATTTCGATCAGGGTGAAACCGCGGGTGCGGCCGGGAATGGGGAATGGAGAATGGGGAGTGGACAGAAGCGGCGCTGACCCCAACGGCTGCGCAGCACTTGGGGCCAGCGGCAAATCACCGCCCCCAATTCGGAGCCAGGCGGAAACGGCGAGATTGGAAATTTGATGCGGCTCTTGCATGGCTGGCGGCTTGTGCGGGGAGGGACTGGGCGTCGATCATAGCAAAGCCATGTCCGACTCCCCTGCCCTCTCCGTACCCTCGCTGGCCGCGCGCGATCTCGCCGTGGTCTGGCACCCGTGCACCCAGATGCACGATCACGAAACCATTCCGATGCTGGCCATCGAGCGCGCCGAAGGCGCCTGGCTATATGCCGCGGATGGCCGCCGCTACCTCGATGCGGTCAGCTCCTGGTGGACCAATGTGTTCGGCCATCGCCATCCGCGCATCGTCGCCGGACTCAAGGACCAGCTCGATCGCCTCGACCACATCATGCTTGCCGGCATGACCCATGAACCGGCCGTGGCCCTCGCCGAAAAGCTGGTCGATCGCGCGCCTTCCGGATTGACGCGGGTGTTCTATGCCGACAACGGCTCGAGCGCCATCGAAGTCGCCTTGAAGATGAGTTTTCACTACTGGCGGAACCAGGGATGGCCTGAGCGCAACCGCTTCATCGCCCTGCGCGGTGGCTACCATGGCGAGACCCTCGGCGCGCTGTCGGTCACCGATGTGCCGCTGTACCGTGCGACCTATGCGCCCCTGCTTTTCGAGCCGATCCTCGCGACGTCGCCGGATGCCTACCAGCGCCCGGCCGGGTCGACGCCGCAACAGCATGCGGCAAGCTGCCTCGCGGACATGCGCCGCACGCTCGAGGAGTGCGCCGCGCGGGTGTGCGCCGTCGTGCTCGAACCGCTGGTCCAGTGTGCCGGCGGAATGCGCATGCACCATGCGGACTACGTGGCCGGGCTGCGCCGGCTTTGCGACGAATTCGGTGTGCACCTGATCGCCGACGAGATCGCGGTCGGGTTCGGCCGCACCGGTACGCTATTCGCCTGCGAGCAGGCCGCGATCTCGCCCGACTTCCTGTGCCTGTCGAAGGGCCTGACCGGCGGCACCCTGCCGCTCTCCGCCGTGCTCACGACCGAAGCCGTGCATGCGGCGTTCTATGCGAGCTACAGCACCGGCAAGGCGTTCCTGCATTCGCACAGCTATACCGGCAACGCGCTGGCCTGTCGGGCGGCGCTGGAGACGCTGGCGATCTTCGATGACGAGCCGGTCCTCGCACGCAACAAGGTGCTTGCCGAGCATCTGCGAACGCGACTGCGCGCCCTCGAGGACCACCCGAACGTGGCCGACATCCGCCAGACCGGCATGATCGCGGCGATCGAACTGGTCCGCGACCGCGAAAGCCGGGCGCCGTTCCCTGCCGACGAGCGCCGTGGCCTGCGCGTCTATCTGCACGGACTCTCGCGCGGCGTCATCCTGCGCCCGCTCGGCAATGTCGTCTATTTCATGCCGCCCTATTGCGTGGACACGGATGACATCGACCTGATGGTTGATGCGGCGATCGCTGGAATCGACCACGCCGTGGCTTAGAATCGACGTATGCGCATTCCACGTATCTGCGTTTTCGAGGCACTGTCGAACGGCGCCGAAATCCTCCTGCCGACTCAGGCCGGCGAGCATCTGGCGCGGGTGCTCAGGCTGGAACGCGGTCATCCGATCATCCTGTTCAACGGCAACGGTCGGGACTATCGCGCGGAAATCAGCCAGCTGGCCAAGCGCGCTGTCAGCGCTCGCGTGCTCGACGACGGCCAGGCCGTAGATCGCGAAAGCCCGCTTCGGCTGATCCTTGCTCAAGGTGTCGCGCGCGGCGAAAAAATGGATTTCGTCCTGCAGAAGGCGACCGAACTCGGCGTCGTCCACATCGTGCCGCTGATTACCGGTCGCACCGAAGTCAAGCTCGATGCCGAACGCACCGCGCGGCGCCTGGCCCACTGGAATGCGGTCATTGCCGGCGCCTGCGAACAATCTGGCCGCAGCACCCTGCCGACCCTCGAGGAGCCGGTCAGGCTGGCCCAATGGGCTTCGACGCTGGATGCCTCGAGCGGCTTGCGACTGGCTCTGGATCCGGCCGGCGAGATGGTGCCGGGAAGCCTGCCGGCGTTTGCCACGGCGACCCTGGTGGTGGGACCCGAGGGCGGCTTGTCGGAGCAGGATCTCAACGTGCTCGACCAGGCCGATTTCCGCGGCCTCCGCCTGGGACCGCGCATCTTGCGCACGGAGACTGCCGGTCTCGCCGCCATCACCGCCCTGCAGGTGATCAACGGCGATTTCTGATGGCCGCTTGGACCGGCTGGGCCGAACCGCGGCGCCAGACGAAAGGAATCAGGCCGCCAGGGCCTGGGAAATCATTTCCTCGATCCGGCCGAGATCGGGAATCACGGCGTGGTCGTCGCGGACCAGTACCTCGGAGTGCACACCCGGCCCGACTTCGGTGTTGTCACCCGTGGTGATGAGCAATTCGGAGGTGATCGTGGTCAGGCGCGGGAAGCCCTGGGCGAGCATGGCCAGGAACGGGATCTTGGCGTTTCCGCTGAGGCCCTTGAGCACGGTGACGCGCGCGTTGCGCGTGTCTTCCTCGGTGGCGTGGCCGGCCAGCATCGGCAGCGAAAACAGTGGCAGTCGCCAGCCGCGCCAACCGAGCCGACCGAGCAGCCATTGCGGTGCGCCTTCGATGGCCTCCGGCCTGGTGTAGGTGATCACCTCGGCCACCGTTGCATTGGGCAGCAGCACGCGACCCCCGGTTACCGGAATCATGACGCCACGAATTTCGCGGGGAAGTTCAATCATCACGGATTCCTCATTTCCTTGCTGCCGACTTGAAATCGTCGAGGACCCTCTCGGCGAGTGCCCTGGGTGAACCGGTGAAGTCGACGACACCGGTCTCGATCACGCCATCAACCATCGAGCTGATCACGCAGGTATCCGGATCCTGTGCGTAGACCTTGCCGCCCTTGGCGGCCAGATGACGACTTCCTTGCGCCGCATCTTCGGCCATGCCGGAAAAGACGATGACGCCGGCGCGCGCACCAAAGCGATCCGCGACGTCCTCGACGACCTGGTCGATCGAGGGTGAATTGGGCAGGTCGCCCGCATTCAGGGTTTCCAGGGTGATGACGCCTTCGCGATCGACGCGCAGTCGATGCGTCGTCGGCACGACCACGATGTCGCCATGGCCGACGCGCTCGCCATGCGAGGGCGTGCGCACGGTCAGCACCGTGGAACGCACCAGTTGCTGGGCCATGATGTCCATGAACTCGGCACCCATGTGCTGGGCAAGCAGGAACAGCGCCGGGCAATTCTTCGGCATGTGCGAAAGGAACTCGCGCACCGCCTCGGGACCGCCGATCGAGGCGCCAAGCACCCAGACCCGGCTGACCGCGACCTTGGTGCTGGTGTCGAGCCAGGATTCGCTACCGGCGTGGGCCGTGGCGGTCTGTCCTGCCGGCTGCGGCGCGACCGCCTCGTCGAGTGGAATGAGTTCGAGCGAAAGTCCTGCATCGAACGGCTCGTCGCTGGCTGGCTCGGCATCCGGAGCGAGATATTCGGAAGCGCTGATCGTTTCGATGCCGAATTCGGTGGGCTTGGGCGGCTCGCTCTCGGACTTCGTGGCATCCGCCGGCCCGCCTTCGTCGATGTCCTCCAGGCTCCAGGCGAATGCCGACCCGATCGCGGATGGGGGTGTCGGCGGAGCGGATTCCCCGGCGGCGGCCTTGCTGTCGACCTCCGGAGCGTCGGCCCAGTCGAGATCGAGCATTTGCAGCCCGGATATTCCCGCGCCGGCAGCCGCTGCTTCGCCGGCTTCGACGGCTTCGGCGAGATCCTCATCGACCGATGCCGACGCGGCTGCCACGCTGTCGTCGGCAAATTCGAAGTCCGAAACCTCGTCGCCGTCGGCGAAATCATCGAGATCGGCGAACCCCAGCGTTTCGGATTCGGTGTCCTCGGCCACCACGATCCCGGAGAACTCGACCGTCGGCATTTCCCGGGTCGATTCCGGATCGAAATCGAGATCGGCAGCGGATCCGGTCGATGCGGCGACGTCCAGGTCGTCGAACTCGGACAGATCGAGGACGGGCATCGGCACGGTTTCCCTCGAATCCACGTCAGCGCGCGCGGATGCGGCGGGGCCAGAATCGTCCGCCTGGGGCAACACCCGATCGCCCTCGGCAAGCAGACTGGCTATATCCGAGTAGTCCTCTTGCACCAACTCCGCCGTTTCCTGCGTCACTTCGGAGCCGGCCGCGCCGACGTCGGCATGGGCCGCGGGCTCGGCCGAGTCTGCCGGAGCCACCGGACCTTCGGCCTTGGCCTCGAGCGGCGCCCTGGGGGCGGGCTGGGGCACCGCTTCCGCGCCTTCCGGGCGCGGCGGATCGGCGTTTTCGGTACCGAGGATCTTGGCTGCCAGATGCCGGGCCCAACGCGCCTGCTCCCATCCGGACAACTGGCTGGAAACCTGGGCCTCGTTGAAGATCACGTTGTAGCGGTCATCACCAAGCAGGGAGTAGACCTCGTCGAGGTGGGCCTCGACCTCGGTGTCGAGGTTGACCACGACGACGCGCGCACCGGAGCGCTCGAGGGCATCGCGATCGAGTTCCGCGGCCTGTGCTTCGTAGACGATCGGTGCGCCGGACCCGAGCAGCGCCTCGCGCAGGTGCCGGCCCGATTCGCCGGCCTGGGACAACAGCGCGATCGACATGTTCGGATCAGGCGTCGGCACGGGTCGTCCTCAGGGTTTCCTGGACCTGCCGCAGCAGGTCGGCTTCCTGGTAAGGCTTGCCGAGATAGCGCTCGACACCGATTTCGAGTGCGCGCTGACGATGCTTTTCACCGGTGCGCGACGTGACCATGATGATCGGCACGTTCTTCAGGCGTGCGTCGTTGCGCATGTAGGTGGCCAGTTCGTAGCCGTCCATGCGCGGCATTTCGATGTCGAGCAGCATCAGGTCGGGGACGCTGTCCTGCAGCTTCTCGACGGCATCGAGTCCATCCTTCGCGGTGACCACGTCCATCTCCGCGCGTTCGAGCACGCGCGTGGTGACCTTGCGCATGGTGATCGAGTCGTCGACCACCATGATCATGGTCTTGCGGCGCACTTCCGGCAGTTCCGGCGCCGGCACGACTTCCGCGACTTCCGGAATCTCGCCGGCGGCCACGCTTGCGCGCAGCGAGGCGACGCGGCGGACCAGCGGAGCCAGGTCGAGAATCATGATCACCGAACCGTCGCCCATGATCGTCGCACCGAAGATGCCCGGCACCGAGCTGATCTGCGGACCGACCGACTTGACGACGATTTCGCGCGAGCCGACAACGGCGTCGATGCGCACGGCCGCGCGCTGGTCGCCGGTCCGCGTCATCAGAAGCGGCAGCTGGGTCTCGTCGATGACGCGACCTTGCGGTACTCCGAGCAGTTGCGACAACTCGTAGATCTTGAAGTCCTCGCCCGCGTACGTGTAGGTCGGATCACCG
Organism: Dokdonella immobilis; assembly: GCF_900115085.1. GTDB lineage: Bacteria > Pseudomonadota > Gammaproteobacteria > Xanthomonadales > Rhodanobacteraceae > Dokdonella > Dokdonella immobilis. The sequence goes on from NZ_FOVF01000006.1 coordinate 146,233, forward strand.
CTGCCGAGACGCTTGGAGTAGTCGTCGAGGGCAATGCGCACGACACCCTGAACCGACGACATCGGCACCGCGTAGGTGGATTCGCCGAGCTTGACCAGGATCGCCTGGGTGACGGCGAGGGTGAACGGCAGCCGGATCGTGAACGTGGTTCCGGTGCCGCGGACCGAATCGATGACCAGCGAACCACCGAGCTGCTTGATCTCGCTGTGGACGACATCCATGCCGACGCCGCGCCCGGCCAGCTGGGTCACCTGCTCGGCCGTGGAGAAGCCCGCTTCGAGGATGAAGCCGTAGAGGTCGCGGTCGGACAGATTGGCATCCGGATTGAGCAGACCGAGCGAGATGGCCTTGCGCCGGATCGCATCGCGATCCATGCCGGCGCCATCGTCGCTGATGCGCAGGACGACTTCGGTCGATTCGCGCGAGACGCGGATCGTCACCGTGCCATCGAGCGGCTTGTTCGCCGCCAGTCGCTGCTGGGGCGTCTCGATACCGTGGGCAAGCGCGTTGCGCAGCATGTGCTCGAACGGCGCCTTCATGCGTTCGAGCAGGTTGCGATCCATCTCGCCCTGGGCGCCCTCGACCTTGAGCTGGGCCCGCTTGCCGAGCTCCTGCGCGGCTTGCCGCACGGTGCGGCGCAGTGACGGCACCATCGAGTCGAACGGCACCATGCGCGTGCGCATCAGACCTTCCTGAAGGTCGGAGCTGACACGCGACTGTTGCAGCAACAGGGTTTCGGACTGACGGGTCAGGTCGTCGAGCAGGCCCTGGATCGAGACCAGGTCCGAGACCGATTCGCCGAGTGCGCGCGAGTACTGCTGCAACTGCGAGAAGCGATCGAGCTCGAGCGGATCGAACACGGCCTCGACACCATCGTGGTGCTCGCGCTGATAGCGCGCGATGATCTGCGCTTCGGTTTCGATCTCGAGCTTGCGCAGCTGTTCGCGCAGGCGGCTGACGGTCTGTTCGAATTCGATCAGGTTGAAGCGGAAACTCGAAATCTGCTGTTCGAGTCGGGAACGGTAGATCGAGACCTCGCCCGCGTAATTGACCAGGGAGTCGAGCAACTCGGAACGCACGCGGATCATTTCCTGCGGCGCGCGCGGCTCGTCCTCCGCATCGAGATTCGGCAATGCCCGGGGTGCCGGTCGCACCTGGGCTCCCGCCTTGCCCGCTGCGTCGTCGCCGGCCGCGGCTGCCGCCGGCATCGGCGCGGGAGCAGGCATCGGCATCGGTTCGGATTCGTCGAGGCTCTCGCCGGCCACGAGATTTTCCAGGCGCGAAATCATCTGCGCCGGCATGGCGATCGCCTCGCGACGGGCGATGCGCTGGACCAGGCCATGCAGGGCGTCATAGCTGCGCTCGAGCGCCTCGACCGCGGACAGGTCCATGCTGCGATGGCCGTCATAGGTCGCGTCGAGCAACGATTCCATGGCGTGGGTGAGGTCGCCTATCGGGCCGATGCCGGCCATGCGTGCGCCACCCTTGAGGGTATGCAGGTCACGTTGCAGGGCGACGATGAGTTCACGATCCTGAGGCGATTCACGCAGCTGTGCCATCACCGAATCGGAGTGATCGAGGATGTCGTTGCCTTCCTGGACGAAGATGTCGAGCAGGTCCTGGTCCATTTCGGGCAGCTCGAGAGCGCCTTCGGGTTGCAGATCGGGCTGCGACGATTCTTCGACGGCCCTGGCCGCGGGTTGCGCGTCCTCGTCCGGCACGGGTTCCGCGACTGCTTCCGCTGGCGGCGCGCGATGCGGTTCGTCGGTGTCGACGGCTTCGACTATTGCTTCGATTTCGGGTTCGACCTCTTCGGCAGGTTCCGACGGAACCTCCGGTTCGACGGATGGCTGCGCGTCGAAAGATGTCGGCGCAATCGATGCCTCACCCGCGGTTTCGTCCGCACCGGCCGCGATCGACGTCAATGTTGTGTCTTCGAGGTCCGGCTCGACGATGTTGTCGAGGGTAATGGATTCGAGCGCAGTCTCGTCGAACTCGATGGCAAACCCCGCTTCGGCTTCGGCTTCGGCTTCGGCGTCGCCATCGGCGAGCGGCTGCGCGGTGATATCGGCAAACTCGGATCCGCTCCGGCCGGGAATATCGGCGAAGGCATTGGACGCCGCGATCAGCGCGTCGATGTCGGTATCTTCCGGAAACTCGAGCGCGATACCGCTTCGATCCGCATCGGCCACGTCGCCATCGGCCGCGGTTTGATGCCGGTCGCCGGCTTGCGCGGCGGAATCGTCGGCAGCAGAGGATCCGACATCCGTTGCGAGGGCGATCGAGAGCGAAGGCTCGTCGTCAACCAACGCCTCGACCACTCCATCGTCTTCGGCAATGGCCTCGAATTCGAGGTTGCCCAGCTCATCATCGGCGCCGGCGGCAATTGATACATCGACCGGGCCAGGGCCCTGTAGATGCTCGTCGTCCTGGTGATAGAACTGCAAGGCGCTCTCGGGCTCGTGCAATGCGTCGCGCAACGCGGTGACGCGACCGGCAAGATCGTGGGTGTCCGGCAGGTCGCTGGATCCGCGGTCCAGGCAGGTCATCGCCTCGCGCACGGCGGCGGCGGTTTCGCGCAGGACGGCGAGACCTTCGGCGTCCACCGCCGTGCCGCTCGCGCGCATCCGCTTGAGGTAGCCTTCCAGTGGAGACAACAGGTGCGTAAGCGGCTCGATCTCGACCATGGCAATCGCGCCGCTGAGGGTGTGTGCGGCGCGCAGCAGTGGCTCCGAAACCGGCAGATCGACGTAACTGGCCTGGTCGAGGAATTCGTCGACGACGCCGAGATGCATCGCCGTCTCGCTCTTGAGGATGTCGAACAGTACCGGATCAAGCCCGGGCATCGGTCCGGCAACGATTTCGGATCGGCGCTGACTCTCCAGTTCGACCGGTACCGGCAATTCCGAGGCGGATGCCTCGGTAGCACCTGCCGCTTCCTCGTAGGGCACGCGCCGCTTGACCAGGCGCTTGACCTTGCGGGTGACGGTCTGCACGGCCTGCTGTCTTGCCGGAACCGAGGCCAGCTCGCCTTCGGCCAGGCGATCCGCGGTCTCCATGATGCCGGCGATGTTCGCGGTCGGCACCCCTTCGCCACGCAAGGCCTCCAGCTGACCCGGCAGCGCGTCGACCGCATGGTCGACCAGGGCCAGGACCTGTGCGCTGGGCGCGATCGAGCGATCGAGCACGCGATTGAGCATGTTCTCGACTTTCCAGCTGAACTCACCGAGCGCAAGGGCGCCAACGAGGCGACCGGAGCCCTTCAGGGTGTGAAACGAGCGTCGGATCGGCTTGACCCGCTCGAGGTCCTCGGCGCCTGCTCTCCAGAGTGGCAACTGGGCGCGCAGGTTGTCGATTTCCTCCTGCACTTCCTCGATGAAGACATCGCGGATCTCGTCGTCGATCTCGCTCGAGGCGGTGATCTGGAAACTGCCATCGGCCGCATCGGCGGAGAGCACTTCCTCCTCGACCTCTTCCTCGATTTCTTCCTCGACCTCGATCCAGCGACTGCCGTCGGCATCGACGATGACGTTGCCGGCATCCAGCCGATCCGATGCCCCGGCATGGGGGGCATCGCGATCATGGGTGGTTTCGGCAAGCCGCAGCCCACCGACGTCGTGTTCCTCGCGCCGTGCTTCGCCAGTCTCGCCGACGATCAGGCCGGCCAGATCCTCGCCCTCGGCAATTTCGATCACGCTGTCGAGTTCGTCGGGCGCTTCGACCGTTTCAAACGTGGTGCCGGTCGGAATGGCGCTGCTTTCGGACTCGACGAAATCGAGCCCGTCGAGATTCATCTCGGCGGTGTCGCTGGCGTCATCGGGACGCAGGGCTGCGCTTTGCTCGAGCGGCAAATGCTCGCCCCAACTCGGAAAGTCCGTACCGGCCTGTGTCGGCTCATCGTCGACCGGTTCGATCACCCGGGTTGCCGTGTAACTTCCGGTGTCGATCGAATCGCTGTTTTCATAGGCCAGCGCAGCAGCGGCAGCCAGTGCATCATCGTCGCTCACCACCGACTTTCCCGGCGCCGACTCCGGACCGGGCGTGGCGGCTTCGATCCCGCCAGCGGGCGAGCCGACGGCCTCCGATTCGGCCGGCGGTATCGGCCAGTAGCCGAGCGTCTCCAGGCTCTCCCGGGTCACGTCGAGGATCTTCTGGCGACCGCCGCGCTGTTCGCGCGTCGCTTCGAGGAAGTATTCGATCGAGGCCAGCGCATCGGCCAGGCTGTCCATCTGCTCGGCGGTCGGGACGCGGCGATGGCGCTGCAGTTCGACTTCGACGAAGCGGACAATACCACCCATCAGCTCGGCCGCATCGCCGAGATCGAGCATGCGCAGCGCACCGGAGATTTCCTCGAGCAGTCGCGGAATCTGCTCGACACGCTCATGGTCCCAGGGCGACTCGATGAAGGCGATGACGTCGTGCTTGGCCTGCTGGATATTGACCGCCGCCTCGTGCATCAAGGCATCGAGGATCTTGCGCACTTCGGCCTTGGGCAGTTCGATCGCCTCGTCGTCGCCCTCTTCGCCGACCGCTCCGAGACGCTCGATGTGGTCGTCGAGCGATGCCTCGACATAGAGCAGCGCGCCGGCGACATCGAGCAGGGTGCCCTCGTCGGCTTCGCGTCGGCCCTGGGCGATGTCTTCGATGGTGCTGCGCTGTTCGGTGACTACGCGGCGCGGTACACCGAGACCGAGCATGCCGAGCGTGTCGCGCACGCGATCGAGCAGGTCGATCTGGGACATCAGGTCGGCCGGGTCGCGCTGCTGGGCGCGCAGGAAGATGTCGAGGGCCTCCTTGACCCGCAGCAGGTCTTCCTTGATGGCGACCGACACCGTATCGAGCAGGGCGCGGTTGTGGCCGGAAATCGAGCTCTTGGCGTGGGCGACTTCCTGGTCGGTCGGCAGCAGCGAACCGAGCGCATAGGTCTGGCGGATTTCCTCGACACGCGGACTCTGGCTGGTCGAATGCGCGATGTAGTAGAGCAGCCCCTTGACCAGTTCGCGCGGCGGCGCGGAATTCAGGCCTTCCTCGCCGATCTCGGCGAAGCGGCGGATCTCGCGGTCAACGCTGCCGAACAGCAGCTTGACCGAGGCGCCGGACTCGAGCGCACCTTCGCCGATCGCTTCGGCAACGCCGGCGGCGATCCAGAACAGGCGGCGCGCCTCCTCGCCCGAGGCGACGGTCGAACGCAGGCGGTCGAGCACATCGCGCAGGCGCAGCGGATTCTGCGTTTGCGAGGAATCGCGGAACCACTTGAGCAAGGCCGCCTGGAAGGCCAGGCGCAGGCGCAGGGCCTGCGAACGCAGTTCCTTCAATGCCAGCGGTTTCGGCAATCCGTTGGCGGCGGCCGGCAGTACCGCGGCCAGATCGGGCGAAAACAGGGCGGAATCGGAGAGCAGCTTCTCGCCGCGGCAGGCACGCAAATCGTTGAGCAGGGGCAGCAGGACGATCGGAATGTCCTTGTGCCCGGTCTGCACGCGCTCGAGATAGTCCGGTAGCTGGACCATTCCGCGCATGAGCACGGAATAGCCTTCCTCGCGCTGCGGCACGGCATCGGCCAGCAAGGCCTCGGCCAGCCGTTCCATTTCCTCGATGACCATCGCCGCGCCGTACAACTCGACCATGCGCAGGGTTCCCTGCGCCTGGTGCAGGTAAGTCGCGCAGAAGCGCATGAGGCTGGTGTCGGCTGGATCCTCGACGTAAGCCTCGAGCGCCTGGCGCGCCTGCTTGAGCGTGTCGTCAAGTTCGCCCTTGACCCAGTTCAGCGTGGTGAAGTCGTCGTGCAGTTTCATGATTTTCATTCGCCCTGGCGAAGCCCGGCCACCCTCACCCTAACCCACGACGCTGCACGGAAACCCCACTCCGCGCACAGGATCGCAACAACGGCGATTCTGCGCGGCGAGCGATCCGATCCGGGCGAGCGCACCGGCAACGCGGGGTTGCCTGGGGCGTTGCGGACCGTCCGACGGGTCTGTTGCGGCATTGTCGAAGGCGTTGAATGGCAGGCGGCTTCTCCTTTGATCTGTTACGTGACGGACTGCAACTTCAGCCTGGCAGCTTGAAGTCGGCCACCGAGCGGCGCAGGTCGCCGGCGAGGTGCGCGAGGTTGCCGATCGATTCGGCGGTCTGACTGGCGCCGACCGAGGTTTGCGTGGTGATTTCCTGAATCACGTTCATGGTGGCCGAAATGTTCGTCGCCGCGGCCGACTGCTGGCTGGCGGCGGCCGAGATGCTCTGGATGAGGTCGGCGAGATCGTGCGAGACCTTTTCGATTTCGCCCAGGGCGAGACCCGCATCCTCGGCCAGGCGCGCACCGGCCACGACCTCGGCGGTGGTCTGTTCCATCGAACTGACCGCCTCGTTGGTATCGGACTGAATCGTCTGCACCAGCGTCTCGATTCGCTTGGTCGCGTTCGATGCGCGTTCCGCGAGGCGCTGGACTTCGTCGGCAACGACCGCGAAGCCGCGGCCCGCCTCACCGGCAGAGGCCGCCTGAATGGCCGCGTTCAACGCGAGAATGTTGGTCTGTTCGGCGATGTCGTTGATCAGTTCGACGATCGATCCGATTTCCTGCGAGGATTCACCGAGGCGCTTGATGCGCTTCGAGGTTTCCTGGATCTGGTCGCGGATCGAGTCCATGCCCTGGATCGTCTGGCGCACGATGGCCGCGCCCTTGGCGGCGATCTGCACCGAGCGCTGCGCCACCTCGGCGCTTTCCGTGGAATTCTTCGACACCTCGTCGATCGAAACCGCAATCTCGTTGATGGCTGCGGACGCGGAGGTGATCTGCTGGGCCTGGTGCTCGGCGGCTTCGGCCAGGTGCATCGCGGTCGCCTGGGTTTCCTGCGCGGCCGCTGAGACCTGCACGGCGGTCTCGTTGATGGTCGTTACCAGGGATCGCAGCGCCTCGACCGCGAAGTTGATCGAGTCCGCGATCGCCCCGGTAATGTCCTCGGTGACGGTCGCCTTCACGGTCAGGTCGCCTTCGGCCAGCGAGCCCATCTCGTCGAGCAGTCGCAGAATGGCTTCCTGGTTTCGCTGGTTCAGCTCGGCCGACATCTGGTAGCGGTTTTGCTGGTCGCGGACCAGGGTAATGCCGAGCAGGATGACGAGGACGATCGCGGCGGCAGCGGCGATGCCACCCCATAGCGGGTTCGGGAAGGTGCGCTTGGTGCCGAGCGTATCGAGGCGGTCGGCGACGTTGCGCGCCTTGAGCAGAACGCTCTGGCTGTCGGTGAAGATCGCGTCGGCGGCCTGCTTGACCACTTGCAGGCCGGTCGAGGCATCGATGATCTTGCTGACCGGCTCGTCGAGGCTCTGCCACTGCTGCTGCACGTCGACCAGGATCTGCTTGGCGTTGGGCTGGTCGATCGGGCGGATGTTGAGCGCCGGCGCGCCGTCGATCAGGCCATCCAGCACCGAGCGGTAGAGCGCGGCGTCGCGCGAGAAGCCGTCGGCCGCGGATTGCGCGTCCTCGCCACCCTGGCCGATTTCCTGGACGCGGCGGATCATGCGGTCGGCGAGCAGCATCTGGCGGGTCGAGATGTAGACCTGGCCGGCGCTGCCGTTGCGTTCGGTGAGGATGTTGACGACCTCGTTCATGCGCGAGTTGAGGACCGGCATCTTCGAACCGAACTCCTGCGAGGTCGTGGCCGTATCGAGAACCAGGCTCTTGCCGTCGAGAATCTTGGTGGCATTGGTCAGGACCGGTGCCCAGGCCGCGTTGAGGTCCTTCAGTTCTTTCTCCACGCCGGGTTCGTTCGCGTAGGAGGGCATTCCCGCGTACGGTGAGGGGTCCTTGGCGTTGCCCTTGTTCAGGTAGCCGAGGAAGGCATCGATGTCGCCGGTCGTCTTCTTCAACTCGTCGAAGGCCAGCTCGTTGCCGCCGGCGGCGTTGGCCGCGTACGTGGTCAAGGCCTGGGAGAGCACCTGCACCTGCGTGGTCAGCGAGCTCGCCTGTCGATCGTGGTTGCTCTTGATGGTCAGATAAATGAAGTCCGCCGCCGCGAAGGCGATGGCGAGCACCAGCAACACGATCAAAATGGTGTTGAGGCTGCCCGTCCGCTCGGAGCCCGAGAGTGCGCTGGAAGTTGTGCTCATCGTGTTACCTCACCCCTAAGTTACACATTGCCGGCCGGATCGATGCCCTCGACCGGTTTGCTGTTATGCCGATGCCTGCTGGAATTCCGCCGAGCGGACCAGCGCGGACATGCTGAACAATCCCCACAAGATGTCGCCGAGTTGAACCTTTTCGCCCACGTAGCGGCTGTAGCGCTCGTCTTCCTCGCCGAGCGCGCGGGCGCGCTGCTCGTCGGAAAAGCTGCGCTGCCCAAGCACCTCGTCGACAAGCAGGCCGACGCTGCCGCCATGCTGGCGGACCACGAGGATGCGGGTCGAGTCGGTCATCACCGTGCGCGTACCTTCGATGTATTGGCGAAGGTCGATCACGGCGACCAGGTTGCCGCGCACGTTGGCCACGCCGAGCATCCAGCCCTGCGTTCCCGGCACGACGGTCAGGGCCGGCATGGTCAGGATTTCGTTGACTTCCGAGATGCTGCTGACCAGATGGTGCGGGCCGACCCGGAAACCGATGCCGCGCCAGAGACCCGGCGCGTCGATCTGCTCGGGCAGGCCGGCGACGTGCGAAAGACTGCGCCGTTCGTAGTCGGCGAGAATCTCGAACGGACCGGCGGGCTGCAATTCAGGGGAAGTTGCCATGCTCGTCGCCTCAACCCGGCAGCAGGTTGTCGATGCGTTGCAGCAGGGACTTTGCATCCACGGGCTTGGTCAGGAAGTCCTTGGCGCCCTGGCGCAGCCCCCAGACGCGATCGGTCTCCATGGTCTTGGTGGTGACTATGAGAATCGGAATATGTCCGGTGCCGGCGTCGCGGCTGAGGTCGCGTGTCGCCTGGAAACCGTTCATTCCCGGCATGATGACGTCCATGATGACGAGATCCGGGCGTTCGCGCTTGACTCCGGCGATGCCTTCCTCGGCACTTGCCGCGCTGCTGACACGATGACCGGCCTTTTCGAGCAGCGTGGTGAACACGCGCACGTCGGTCGGTGAATCGTCGATGATGAAAATGTGCGCCACCGCCTTACCCCTGTGAGTCGAATGGCCAAGCCAACGGAATTACTTCCAGTCCACGTGGCGACGAATTGCACCGAGCAACTCCTCGCGAGTGAAAGGTTTGGTCAAATATTGTTCGGAACCGACAATTCGGCCGCGCGCCTTGTCGAACAGGCCGTCCTTCGAGGACAACATGATGACGGGCGTTGCCTTGAACATCTGGTTGTTCTTGATCAGCGCACACGTCTGATAGCCATCCAGACGCGGCATCATGATGTCGACGAAGATGATCTGCGGCTGCTGATCGGAGATCTTGGCCAATGCCTCGAACCCGTCGGTTGCCGTGACGACGTCGCACCCTTCCTTGCGCAGCAAGGTTTCCGCAGTCCGGCGGATGGTCTTTGAGTCGTCAATGACCATGACTTTCAGGCCGCTGAAGCTGCCCTGCTTGGTCTCATCCACCTGTTAAGGACCCCCAACCGCTGTGCTGAATAATGAGGCACGCAAGATCCGTGCCGGCCGAGACGCTTTTCAGGAAAGAGACGAACCCGGCGCAAGCCCCTCAAAGGTCGCGCGTCGCTCCGCAAGTTCCCACACTGGTCGCTGCTTCTTAACCAATTCTTAGCTAATCTGTCAAGTTTAGCGCGTAAGTCCCAGAAAATCTTGGGAACCTGCTCGCCATTCCATCGGGAAGCCGACCGGTCGCGTCGACGACGAGTGTAAACTAGCGCGGCATCTGCGTCGCGACCCCGCGCACAACATCGCACAGTCCCCGGAGACACCGCATGGCCCGCAAACTGGCCGTCCTGATGGACGCCATCGCCGAGATCAGGATCGCCAAGGATACGACGTTCGCCCTGCTCCTCGAAGCGCAGGCGCGTGGCTACGAGATTTCCTACCTGACCCAGGGCGACCTCGCCCTGCGCGACGGCGCACCGTTCGCCCGGCTGGCCCGATTGCAGGTGCGCGACGATGCGCGCGACTGGTTCTCCCTGGCCGAGGCGGCGTGGCAGGACCTGCGCGATTTCGACCTGATCCTTGCGCGCAAGGATCCCCCGGTGGATGACCAGTTCATCTACGACACCCAGATCCTGCAGGTCGCCCAGGATGCGGGGGTGCTGGTGGTCAATGACCCGCGCGGCCTGCGTGACGCCAACGAGAAGCTGTTCGCCCAGCATTTTCCGCAATGCTGCGCGCCGGCCCTGGTCGCGCGCCAGGCCAGCGAACTGAAGCGTTTTGCCGCCGAGCACGGCCGTGTCGTGCTCAAGCCGCTCGACGGCATGGGCGGGCGCGGCATCTTCCTGTCCGGCCACGGCGATCCGAACCTCAATGTGATCCTCGAAACCCTCACCGCCAATGGCCGTTGCTTCGCCATGGCGCAGAAGTTCATCCCCGAGATCAGCAGCGGCGACAAGCGCATTCTGATGATCGACGGCGAACCGGTGCCGTATGCACTGGCGCGCGTGCCGCAGGGCGACGAATTTCGCGGCAACCTAGCCGCCGGCGGCAAGGGCGTCGGCGTGCCGCTGAGCGAACGCGACCGCCGGATCGCGGCCGAGGTCGGGCCCGAGCTGAAACGCCGGGGCATGCTGTTCGTCGGCCTCGACGTGATCGGCGACTGGCTGACCGAAGTCAATGTCACCTCGCCGACCTGCCTGCGTGAGCTCGATGCCCAGTTCGGGCTTAATATTGCCGGTCAACTCTTCGACGTCATCGAATCCCGCCTGGCCAGGACCGCCCATGAAGTACGCGCGCACTGACATGCCCCCTGACTCCGACCGGCCTTTCGCTCGTTCCTCGACACGGTTCGCCATCCGCTCGATCATGAAGATCCGCCTGAATCCGATGACTTGCGCGGTCAGCGCGCGAATTCGCGACTAGTGCGGCTACCGTGAGCGACAGCCCATCCAGCAGTGCCGCCGACCGGTTTGGCGTGACCCTGCTCTTTTCCCTGATTGCGCATGCCGTGCTCGCCCTCGGCATCACCTTCAGCGTGGCCAAGCCGGCTCCTTCGCTGCCCTCGCTGGACGTCATCCTGGTCCAGTCGGCCAGCGGCCAGGCCCCGGACAAGGCCGACTTCCTCGCCCAGGCCAGCAATACCGGTGGTGGCGACAGCGAGAAGGCCAGGCGTCCGACCGATCCGCTGTCGAGCCCGGTGCCGAAGCCGATTCCCGGCATTGCGCCGCGCCCGACCGAAAATGGAGCGCCGCGACCGACCGCCCCGACCCAGCGCGAACTGCTGACCACCCGACGTGCCGATCGCAGCGTCGAGACGGCCAGGGAGACGCCCGATACCCCGGACATGCAGGCGCCCAGCGAACGCGAGATCGTCGAGCGAAAGCTCGAGATGGCGCGGCTGGCCCAGGAAATCCAGCGCGAAACCGAACAGTACGCGAAGCGCCCGAAGCGCAAGTACATCTCGGCGAACACCAAGGAGTACGCCTATGCCAGCTACATGGCGGCCTGGGTCGCCCGCATCGAGCGTATCGGCAACCTGAACTACCCCGACGAGGCGCGCCGGCAGGAACTGCACGGTCAACTGGTCCTGACCGTCGGCCTGAACAAGGACGGTACCGTCAAGAGCATCGACATCATCCAGCCGAGCGGCCACAAGATCCTCGACGACGCGGCCATTCGCATCGTTAACCTGGCCACGCCGTTCAATCCGCTGCCGACCAAGGGCGATGTCGTCGACGAGCTATACATCACGCGCACCTGGCAGTTCCTCGAGGGCAATATCCTGCGCAACCGCTAGGGAGGACCGCTTCGGCGACGACCTCGCCGGACTGACCGGTGCAAGCCCGATCGAGGAGACGATCCGGGGCCATCGGGCCTCGCGAAAGCGCGCCCGGGCGCATTCATGGTCTGGGGTACCGGCGCGCCGTACAATGGCGCCATGCACGAGACCTCGACCCTGTCCAACCAGTTGCTGATCGCCATGCCCGGCCTGCGCGACCCGAACTTCGCACGTGGCGTGGCTTTGGTCTGCCAGCACGGCGAGGACGGTGCGATGGGCATCATGATCAATCGCCTGTCCGACTATCGGCTCGGCGACGTGCTGGCCCAGATGAACCTGCGTTCGGACCTGCCCGACGTAGTCGACTCGCCGGTCCTGGTCGGTGGCCCGGTCCAGCCGGAGCGTGGTTTCGTCCTGCATACGCCGCATGGCGGCTGGGACTCCTCGTTCCGCATCTCCGACCTGATCAGCGTGACCACCTCGCGCGACATCCTCGCCGCGATCGCCGCCGGCAACGGTCCGCAGAATGCCATCGTCGCGCTCGGCTATTCGGGCTGGAGCCCGGGCCAGATCGAGCATGAAATGCGCGAGAATGCCTGGCTGACTGCACCGGTCGACAGCACGATCCTGTTCCATACCCCGCTCGACGAGCGCTGGAGGGCCTCCGCTGCCCTGGTCGGCGTCAATCTCGAACAGATTTCTCCGTATGCCGGCAATGCCTGAGCCGGGCTCGCGATGAGCCTGCCCGATTCCGCCGGCTACGTGCTGGCATTCGATGTCGGCACGCGCATGCTCGGGGTTGCCATCGGCCATCCTCTGACCGGTACCGCGCGTGCCCTGGCCACGGTCAATGTCCATCACGGCAAGGTCGACTGGAACCGCATCGACGGCCTGGTCAAGGAGTGGCAACCGGTCGCGTTCGTGATCGGCCTGCCGCTGGCCCTGGATGGCAGCGAACAGGCGATGACCGCCCACGCCCGTGCCTTTGGCGAGCAACTGGGCAAGCGCTATGCGCGTACCGTGCACGAATCCGATGAGCGCTTCACCTCGAAGGAGGCCGCGCGAAGGTTTGCCGCGCAGCGCGCCGAGGGTTCGGCGAAGCGCAAGCACGGCGCGGACATCGATGCGCTGGCCGCGCAGATCATCCTCGAGTCCTGGTTTTCCAGCCCCCGCAACGAAGCCACTGCGCCATGACCAGCCTGCAGATCGACGCCAACGGACGCCTGCGCCACCTGATCACCCTCGAAGGCCTCGGCCGCGAGCGCATCTGCGCCCTGCTCGACCGCGCCGTCGAATTGCGCGATGCCTTCGCCATGGACGCACAGGGTCCGCAACTGCTGGCCGGTCGCACCGTCGTGAACCTGTTCTTCGAGACCTCGACACGCACCCGCTCGAGTTTCGAACTGGCCGCTCGCCGGCTCGGCGCCACGGTACTCAATTTCGACATCGCCTCGTCCTCGACCAGCAAGGGCGAATCGCTGGAGGACACCCTGGCCACGCTCGAGGCCATGCAGGCCGACGCCTTCATCGTGCGCCATCGCGAGAACGGCATGCCCGAGCGGCTCGCCGGCTTTGCGAAAAGGGCTGCGATCCTCAACGCCGGAGACGGCAACCATGCGCATCCGACCCAGGGCCTGCTCGACGCCCTGACCATCCGCGATCGCCATGCCGACTTCGGCGCACTCACGGTGACCATTTGCGGCGACATCCGGCATTCGCGCGTGGCCCGCTCCGATCTGCACATGCTGCGCGCGCTCGGTGCCGCGGAAATCCGGCTCTGTGGTCCGGCCGCGCTGCTTCCCGATGCCGGTGCATTTTCCGATTGCCGGATCCTCGAGGATTTCGACGAAGCGGTGGCCGGCAGCGACGTGCTGATCATGCTGCGCCTGCAGCGCGAACGCATGAGCGAGGCCCTGATCGGCGACGAAGCCGACTACTTCGCGCGTTTCGGCCTGACCGCGCAGCGACTCGCCCGGGCCCGGAATAGTGCACTGGTGATGCATCCGGGACCCATGAACCGCGGCGTCGAGATCGCCTCCGAAGTCGCCGACGGCCCGCAGTCGATGGTCCTGGCCCAGGTCGCCAATGGCGTGCCGGTGCGCATGGCGGCGCTGACCACCCTGCTCGGCGTCGATTGATCAGTCGGCGCGGATGTTCGCCGCGTCCTCGCGGGTCAGGTACCAGCGCCGGCTGGACCAGCCCGCTCCGGCGGCACCATCGTCGATCGCGGCGAGCAGGCGCACGCCGGGATCCCGTGCCAGCAGGTCGCGCAGGCGCGACTCCTCCAGCACATGCATCTCGAACACCGCCTGGCGACGCCAGGCGAGACGCCGCAGCGGATTGAGCCAGCGGTTCGGCATCAACGCAAACAGGCGTCCGCGCCAACTGCGGTCGGTGCCGGCGACGAACTGGAAGGCGGCCACGCCGCCCGGCGTGAGCACGCGCAGGAATTCGGCGACGTAACCGAACGCCAGGTCCGCCGGAATATGCTGCAGGGTGATGCACGAATAGACCAGGTCTATGCTGGCATCGGCGACCGCATCGAGCCGCGCCGACCGGTTCTCGATGAAACGCAGGTTGCCGAGGTCTGCATTCAGGCTGCGCGCCTTGGCGATCATGCTTGGCGAGACGTCGATGCCGATGGCCTCGCCGAAGTGCGCGGCGAGCGCGCGCGTCAGGCGGCCGGCACCACAGCCGAAATCGAGCGCGCTGCGCCGCTGTTGCGGGAGATTCCAGCCGGCAAGCAGGGCCAACTGGCCGTCGATCTCGGTCCGCCCGGTGACCAGGAACTCCTCGACGTCCCAGCGCCCACCGCGCTTGTCGGCACGCGAGAGTACCGCCCACAGCGGATCGTCCTGGCCGAGCACGGCCCAGACCCTGCGCAACCGCTCGAGTTGCGCATGTTCGGTTTCGCCGGACATCAGGCGGCGCGCCGCGACGCGGACGCGCGCGTCATTGCGTCTCGATCAGCTCCACACCGTCCAGGCCCTGCGACAGCGTGTGCGCATCGCCGCCCTGGGCGAGCTTGATCTTGAGCCGGACCTCGTTGGTCGAGTCGGCATGGCGCAAGGCGTCTTCGTAGGAGATCTCGCCGGCCTGGTACAGCTCGAACAGGCTCTGGTCGAAGGTCTTCATGCCGAGGTTGGTCGACTCCTTCATGACGTCCTTGAGCTTGTGGATGTCGCCCTGGCGGATGTAGTCCTGGACCAGCGGCGTACCGAGCAGCACCTCGATCGCGACCCGGCGCGACTTGCCGTCCGGGGTCGGGATGAGCTGCTGCGCGACCACGCCCTTGAGGTTCAGCGAGAGGTCCATGAACAACTGCGAGCGACGGTCCTCGGCAAAGAAGTGGATGATGCGGTCCATCGCCTGGTTGGCGTTGTTCGCATGCAGCGTGCACAGGCACAGATGGCCGGTTTCCGAGAAGTTGATCGCGTGCTCCATCGTCTCGCGGGCACGCACCTCGCCGATCATGATCACGTCCGGCGCCTGGCGCAGCGTGTTCTTCAGCGCGTTCTCCCAGGAATCGGTATCGATGCCGAGTTCGCGCTGGGTGATGATGCAGCCCTCGTGCTTGTGCACATACTCGATCGGATCCTCGATCGTGATGATGTGGCCGGTCGAGTTGAGGTTGCGGTAGCCGAGCATGGCCGCCAGCGAGGTCGACTTGCCGGTGCCGGTGGCGCCGACGAAGATGATGATGCCGCGCTTGGTCATCGCCAGGGTCTTGATGATCGGCGGCAGGTTCAGCTCGTCGCAGGTCGGGATGCGCGTCTCGATGCGGCGCAGGACCATGCCGACGCAGTTGCGCTGGTAGAAGCAGGAGACACGGAAGCGGCCGACGCCGGTCACCGCGATCGCGAACTGGCACTCGTGGGTCTTCTCGAACTCTTCGCGCTGCGACGGCGTCATCACGTTGAGCACCATGTCGCGCGCCTGCTGCGGGGTCAGCGCGTTCTGCGTGATCGGCGAAATGCGCCCGTGGACCTTCATCGAGGGCGCGACACCGGCCGTGATGAACAGGTCGGATGCCTTCTTGTGCACCATCAGCTTGAGGAAAGAGGTGAAATCGACGCTGCTCATGACCTTCTCCCGGCCCCGGGTCACCCGGATTTGCCGGCATCTTACACCGCTCGCAAAGTGCTTGGCTGCGACCGGGTGCACGCCGTGGCGCCACCGCGACCGCCTGCCGTGCCGCGGGCAGAGGGCCAGGCGCGGCGCCGGCCGCCCACTGCGCATGGCGGCGACCGCGATCCGGTCGTTCAGTCCGGGCGCTGGCGATCGCGGTCGATGAGAGAAGCCTTGCGCGTATCGGGCATGGCCAGATAGACCAGCAGCGAGATCGCGATGCAGCCGGTCACGTACCAGTAGAAGCCCTGTTCCTGGCCGACGCTCTTGAACCACAGGGCCACGTATTCGGCGGTACCGCCGAAGATCGAAACGGTCAGCGCATAGGGCAGCCCGACCCCGAGCGCCCGGATCTCGACCGGGAACAGTTCGGCCTTGACCACCGCATTGATCGCCGTGTAGCCGGAGACGATGAGCAGGGCCAGCATGATCAGGGCAAACGCCTGCAGCGGTGTCGACACGGCGCCGAGCTGCGACAGGATCGGCACGGTCAGGACGGTTCCGAGGACGCCGAAGGCGATCAGGATCGGCCGGCGTCCAATGCGGTCGGACAGGGCACCGACCAATGGCTGCAGCAGCATGTACAGGATCAGGGTCGAGGCCGAGACCAGGGTCGCCGTCGGTCGGCTCATGCCGACCGAATTGACGAGAAACTTCAGCATGTAGGTGGTATAGGTATAGAACGCAACCGTGCCGCCAAGGGTGAGGCCGATCACGGTCAGGATCGCGCGCGGATGATCGAGCAGGACGCGCAGCGAGGAACGCGCCGGGCGCGCCGTCGAATGCGAGCGCACGAATGCTTCGGTCTCGACCATGCTGCGCCTGAGATAGAGCGTGGTCACCGCGCACAGCGCGCCGATCAGGAACGGGATGCGCCAGCCCCAACGGTCGAGCTGATCGGGACTGAGGGTCCATTGCAGGGCGATCAGCACGGCCAGGGCGAGCAACTGGCCAAGGATCAGGGTCACGTACTGGAAACTCGACCAGAAGCCGCGGTGTTCGCGCGTGGCCATCTCGCTCAGGTAGGTCGCCGAGGTGCCGTACTCGCCGCCGACGCTGAGCCCCTGCAGCAGCCGCGCGACGATCAGCAGCACCGGCGCGGCGATGCCGATCGAGGCGTAGCCCGGGGTCAGTGCGATCAGCAGCGAGCCGGCGCACATCAGGGTCACCGAGGCCATCAGCGCCGACTTGCGGCCATGGCGATCGGCCCACAGGCCCATGAGCCAGCCACCGACCGGACGCATCAGGAAGCCGACCGCGAATACCGCTGCGGTATTCAGCAGCTGCGCGGTGCGATCGCCCTGCGGGAAGAAGGCCTTGGCGAAATACAGCGAGAACGCCGCGTAGACATACCAGTCATACCATTCGACCAGGTTGCCGAGCGCGCCGCTGAAGATCGAGCGCAGCCGCTCGCGCGTCTTCAGGTCCGGCACGGGCGAAGACGGCCGTCGCATGTCATCGGGCGCCGTCGGCTGGAAGGCCGGCCGGGCGCGGTAACGCACCCGGGCATGCCGCGACATGTTTCATCCGCACGCCGCTCAAGATCGCTCGCCTCGTCCATCCCTGCGCCAGAACTGTTCCATCTCGAGATAGGTGAACGAGGCCGACCAGGCGATCAGGACGAGTCCGGCCAGCGATTCCGTGCCGATCAGGAAACGCAGCGGTCCGACCGGTGCGAGATCGCCGAATCCCACGGTCGAGAACGTGATGGCCGAGAAATACACCGCATCGAGCAGATGCAGGGGCGAGTAACCGGCAATATGCCCGCAGGCTGGCCAGAACATCAGCGACCAGCAGGCGATTCCGAAGATCCAGATCTCGACGACATGCAGGACGAGGATCCCGGCGATACCGACCAGGACCTTGCGTCGACGCTGGCGCTGGCGCCGCGCAAGCCGGGCCGAAAGCAGGCCGAGGCCCTCGTAGTGGACCAGCACCGTGGCCACCACGGCAGCAATCGTGGCCGCGACCACGGTGAGGTTGGCGCCCCAGTTCCGGTACATTTCCGGCACGACCAGCAGGTCCGGCGTCATCGGCATGTCGGTCCCGCGATCGGCGCGAGCGTGGGCAAGGTCATCGACTGATTATAGGCCGTGGCGCTGTTGCGCAACGCTGCAGACGGGGAAATGCGCAGCCATTGGGCCAGCGCTTGTCGCTCTCGCGTCGTCAGGGCTCGGTGATCACTTCACGATGCATGGGCGCCAGGACCGCCAGCAGCCTGTTTTGCGCACGAAACGGAATGTCGTGCATGTCCATGGCCCGCTGCAGATCCTCGACCAGCGCATTGAAACCACCCTGGTTGATGACGAGCTTCGCGTGCGCCTCCCGCATGCCCTTTCCGGTATAGGTGCAGGGTCCGCCCAGGATCACGCAGAACTGTTCGGCGAGCATGGCCTTGATGTGGGTCTGGTCAGCCTCGGCGAAATAGTTGCGCGTGCGCGGATCCTCGATCAGCTTGACCATGAAATCCTCCATCAGCGCATCGATGCCCGGCTTGCCGCCGAATTGTTCGAAGACCGGCAGCAGCGAGGGATCGGAAGGCGCCGGGTTTTCATCGGCGAGCGCCGGACTGGCGCTGGCGAGCAGGGTCAGGATCGCGAGAGCGAGCCTGGCGGCGAGTTCTTGCATTGGGTTCATGGTGCGCTCCATCGAGTCAGAATCCGACCTGCAGCGAGGCATAGAGCCCGCGCTGCCGGTCCTTGATGACGATATTGCCGAGATCGGCGTAGGCCAGGGTCAGCGAGACATGCTTGCTCGGCGCCCAGGCGATGAAGGCATCGAACCAGTCGTCTTCAGCGGCGATGCCGAGGTTGTCGGGCTTCATGCGGTACTCGGCGCCGATCGCAAGCTTGCGGCTCAACAGCCAGGCCACGGAGCCCTCGAGTTGCGGCCGGTAGCTGTCGTTGCGATCGCCGCCGAAGCCAAGCAGGCCGATCTGGTTGGCCCGGGTGAAACGCAGCGTCAGGTTGGCCAGCACGCTCTGGCTCAGGTAGAGCTTGGTCGCACTGACATAGAAATCGACGCCATGGTCGTCCTTGGCGCCGATCGCGCGCAGCAGGTCGCCGCGATCGTTGCGCTTGAACTGCGCGCCTACCGAAACCTGCGGCAACCAACGGTCCTGTTCAAGCACTGCGTCACCGGCCAGCTTGACCTTGAGACCGATGATGGTCTGGGTGAACGAATAGCCACGGCCAAGTCCCAGGGCCGCACCGACATCCTCGGTATCGAAGCGCTGGCGGGCGATCGAGAGCTCGATGCGATCGAGAAATCCGATCAACGCGCCGGCACCATCGAGGTGGTAGTCCTGCACGCCGACCCGGGTCAGGAATGCATTGGCACCGATCTGGTCGCGCGTGCCATAGCCGCCGATGACCGCCCATGGAGTCAGGCCGCCGCCGGCGGCTCCCTCGAGCTGGCTGACGCCGCCAGTAAGCAGCAACTTGTCGCTGCCGGCCAGTGTATCGTCCGGTCGCGCCAACTCGGCGGGTGATGCCGGTCCGGACTCCGGGTCAGCCGCCTGCGCAGCCGCACAGACTCCCGCGCCCATCGCCAGGGCCATCGTCACGCTGCCGCAAAAACGGAGGCTGCAATTCATTGATGTGGTGTCCCCTGTTGTTCGCCAAGAACGAATCTCGGCAGAAGGATCGCTCTCTCGGCTTCGTCGCCCCGACCTTCAGCCCTTGTGGTTGCGCTTCTCGATGGCTTCCTTGTAGCCGCGCAGTCCGGCCAGGGCCTGGTTGAAGGCGGCTGCGATCAGCGCGAGGTCACCCCGGCCGGCATTGCGGACCGCGACCTGGATGTCGCCGCGCAGGACGCGGTCGGACATCTCGACGATGTGGGTAAGTGGCCGCACCAGTGCGCGCTGGATCAGCAGCCCGCCGATCAGAAGGACAGTCAGCAGGACAGCGCCGGCAATCAGCATCGGCCGGCGGATCGCGGTCGTGCTGACTGCGTGCTGCGTCGTCGGAACGATGCCGACCAGCAACGCGGTTGCCGGTGCGCCGAACAGCGGCATGGCCGATGCGCGCGTCTGCCCGGTGACCAGTGCCAGGTCGAATTCCCTGACCGAATCCTCCGGCGTGGCGCCGGCTGCTATCGGCCGTTCCGCGCCCACGACCGCGGCGAGCAGCGGGCGGACGGCGACGTCGAGTGTGGAGGCGAGGACGACGAAGCCGTCCCGCGTCGGCGCGACCAGGGCCGCATCCACCTGGGCCGCGCGGCCGATTTCGGCGACGAAGGCGTCGCCGATCTCGACGCCGGTCAGCAATAGCGCCTCGATGGTGGCGCCGCGCAGCATTGGCGAGAGCGTGACCAGCACGAGCTTGCCATCGTGCAGGAGCAGATCCGTCTGTGCCGGGGCCCCGGCCCGGAGCTTGAGCATCAGCGGCAAGCCGGAGAAGTCCTGGCGCGTGCGCAGCGCCTCGCCCAGCATGACGACGACACCCCCTTTCGGATCAAGTACGGCGGCGACATCGAAACCGTACTGGCTGCGGCGCTCCTCGAGCAGGTCGCGGATCGATGCCGCATCGACGGTGCCACCGGGTTCCGCCCCCGCGGCGAGCGCCTGCGAGACATAGCCGACGAATCCGGGATTGGTGGCGAGGATCTCGGATTTCAGGGCGAGCTCGCGACGACGCGAGCCCTCGGCGAATTGCTGGATCGAGCGTACCGACTCGAGCGCGTGTTCATCGAGCAGCCGGCTGATGCCGCGACCCTGCCACCAGGCCGTGGCTGCAGCGGCGATACTCAGCAGCACCACGAGCAAAAGCATCGTCAGCGACGCCCGCATCTGAATCTTCATGAGGTTTGCGTTCCCCTGCGCATCCGTTCAGTACGGCTTGCGTTCCTTGTTCAGGTGGTCGGAAATGCGCGGTTTGGTCAGGGACAGCCTGAGCACGACCGGACCCGCTGCCGGTATCCGTTGCACGGTTGCCTCGCTGGCGGCCCGCGGATGCCAGACCATCAACGTGCCGGTGCCCGCGGGCAGGTTCTTCAACTCGAATCCGCCGTCATCGCCCGGACTGGAGAAGTAAGGCGAGTCGATGACGAGGACGTTCGCCTGCATGGCGTGATGCACGTTGCAGTTGATCAGGACCAGTCCGGTTTGCTTGAAGGTGTACTCGGCCGACTTGCCTTCGCCGTAGATGCCGAGGTCGAAGCTCGACTTCGGTGTCACCGAAAACACGTTGTGCAGGATCTCGTCCTGGTTCGGGAAGCTGATCGTGCTGCCGAGTGGAATGACCATCGACTCGGGCTCGAACTGCTTGTTGTGGGTGTAGATGCGGTAGCGTCCCGGACGCACGGGCGCAGCGCCCTGGTCGGCCACGTAGTAGACGACCGCTTGCCGCATTTCGCCTGCCCCGATGTCCTGGCCGGCAGCCGCGACCAGTTGCAACTGGCCGCGCAGGGTGCCGACCTCGAAAGCGGTCGCTGGAGCGCGGACAGTCGCCGGCATTGCCGATGGCATGGTGGCGGGTGGGGCCACGGGCGTCGCAGCAACGGGTACGCTCGCGGACGTCAGCACCGGTTGGATCGCAGTGGAACGATTTGTCGTGGCTTCGGTGTTCGGCATCGGCCGCGCTTTCGCCGATGGTTCGCTGGAAGCCTCCTCCGCTGCCCGGACTGCTGCCATCGAGGGTTCCGGTAATTCGGCCGTTGCCGATGGCGACGCGCCGGGAACCTCTGGCGCTGCCTCCGGCGTTGGCATGACCTCGCGAGCCGGTGCTTGCGGGTGCGATGTCGCAGCCACTTCGCGCCGATCCGGAACCTGCGGCCGCGGGCCAGTCGCACAGGCGCAGAGCAGCAACAGCACCGACACGGTGGAGAATCTGGTTGTGCGCATGCGGTTCCCCCTGGATTCGGCACGTTGGCGGAATGGACCCGGCCGCCTGAACCTCATCTACGCAGACCGGAGCGATCCGGATGCAGGGGATATGGTCCGACCCGGCTCGTTGCGGGCCAACGGGCAAGTCCTCGATTGCCGAGGGCGTGCAGTATCGGCGGGCAAATTCGACAGAGGAACGGCCCGTTGCGAATCTTCGCGGCGGCCTCTGCCCGCTCTGGCCGTGGCCCGGTTTTCGGGTCGACGAGCTCGCGGCACGCACCTCGTCGGAGGCCACCCGCAAATGCAAGAGCCTGCACCACCGATCGGATGGCGCAGGCCCGTTTGCTCAAGCCGGATGCGCTCCGGCAAGTTTCAGCGGCGCGGATCCGTCCACGCCTTGATGATGTCCGCTGCTTACTGGACCTGGTAGGTCCAGGCCTTGGTCCAGTCGTTCGCGGCGCTGCTGAACGCACCGGCATAGGGCGCCGGCTCGAAGAAGCTGTCCTCGATCAGGCGACCACCGGTCAGCACCGGCGACGTGGCCATCGGCAGATATCCGTTCAGCATGGCGTCGGCCACCGAGTTGCCAGGCTGCGCCGTAAAGAACGCTTCGGCCGTCCACGGCGCACCGTCGTCCTGCTTGAACTGGGTCGCGCAATTCAGAAACACGTGATCGATCGTCGTGCTGCCCGACAACGCGGTGGGCGTGCCGGCGGCAGCGTAGGTCGGCGCATTCGTGATGAACAGGCAGGCCTTGCCATCCTTGTCGTAGCCTTTGACGACGCCATTGACCAGATGGCCGCCGGTGCCTTCCTTCAGGCGGATTCCATCGCCGGCGGTCGGACCACCGATGAACGTGAAGTTGGAAATCGTCGGCATCGCGCGCGGCGTCGCATCCTGGTTCTCGTTCTGGTTCGACGATTCGAAACCGTTGTCCTCTCCAAAGCCGGTGCCGGTCTTCGAGTAGGCGAACTGAGCCTTGCCACTCCAGCCTTCGTCCCAGTCGATGGAATCATCGCCACCTTCGGTCACGACCAGGTGGCGCAGGTTGGCGGTGCCGCCGAAGAATTCGATGCCGTCGTCGCCACCCCGATAGGCCTGCAGGTAGTCAAGCACGGTGCCGTCGCCGACGGACTGCATGGTGAATGCGTTGACTTCACGACCCTCGGTGAACACATAGCCACTGTAGCGCACCTGCACGTAGCGCAGGATGCCCGAGCTGTCATGCGGCTTGTCGCCGCCGTAGCGTAGGTTCGGATCGAACTCGCTGCGGCAGTCGAATGGCGCGGCCGGGCACTTGTTGTTCGGCGCATTGCCGGAAAGTACAACGCCGCCCCAGTCCTTCGGTGCCGGGTCGCGGCCGCTGCTGACACCGTCGTCTGGACTGGTGAAGATGATCGGCGCGTACGCCGTGCCATCCGCGATGATGCGCGATCCCGGTTGTACGTAGAGATAGTCGGACGTGGCGCCATTGCCGGTGAGCAGGGTGCCCGGCTCGATCGTCAGGACCGTCTGGTCCGTGTTGTCGCCACCAACCTTGACCAGGCCATCAAGCACCCAGGTCGTGTTGTTGGTCAGGGTCATGTCGTGCGAGATCTGGCCACGCAGGATGCAGCTGCGGGGCTGGACGCCTGGCGTGGTGCCGGCCGGGCAGCCGCTGAACTTGGTCTTGTAAACGCACTTGTCGCCACGTTGGGCGACTCCGGAGGCAAGTACCTGCGAAGGAATCAGGCGCTGCGAAACCGGCTGCAGGCCGCTGGCCACGTTCGGGGTCAGGCTGACGTTGATTTCGCCACAGCTCTCGACGCTGACATTCATCGTTCCCAGCAACTGAAGGGTCGGCGTTTCCGATCCGGAAAACGTTGAGCCCGTGAAATTTCCGAATGCCTGACCGCTGAACGAGAACTCGAATTCCTTGAAATCGAAGTTGCTGGTGATCCACATCGGGTTACCGTCGGCATCGTAGGTCGCCGAATACAGGAACAATACCTTGTCGCCATTTGGACGGGTCAGCACATCGATATCCCAGCCCTTGTTCGGACGAGCATCGTCTGCCCAGTTGCCTGCGAACTCGCTGGTAATGGTGACGGCCGCGTTGGCGGCAACCGAGACGAGGCCGGTGGCCACGCATGCTGCCAGCGCAGCGCTCTTGATGAATCGTGTCATGCTTGATCTCCATCGGATTGAAATCGGCGTTGCCAGCGCGGGCTGCGCAGCTGGCTACGGTCCCGAAGGATGCGCAGATATCGATGACATGGAGCCGACAGTCGAATGACCATTCGACTACAGGACGTGGACTTCGGTGACGGAACTATTTCAACGGCCGCCATTCCAGCGATACGAGCGCTTCACGCCCACGCGAATACACGCGCGTGTCGAGCCCGCCCTGGGTGAAGCGGACGTCCGGGTCGAGCAGGTTGCGCAGGCGCAGGGTCACCCGCCAGTCCTCGCCGAAGCGATGACGCCATAGGAAATCGAGGCTGTCGTAGGACTCCTCGTAGACGTCGGGCTGGCCCTGCACGCCGACTTCGGAGATGCGCCGACCGAAGCGATTGAGCAGCAGGTTGGCCTCATCGAACTCGCCGCTGAAGCCGAGCTGCAGGTTGACGACATAGGGCGACTGGCCCTGCATCGGTCGCGACTGGTTGGTCTGGAATCCGGAAGTCGCCGGGTCGAGTTCGATCGAGGACTTGATGCGCGCGTAGTTGAAGCCGACGTGCCAGGCACTCAGGTCGACGCCGTGCAGCCAGCGTTCGCTGATGAAGCCGAGGCCCTTCTGCGCATCGATCTCGATGCCGCGGTTGTCCGCGCTGGCCGCGTTGGCCAGCTTGAGCAGCACGGTCGAGCCCGGCAGGCGGAGCTTCTCGATCGGATTCTCGAACTTCTTCTGGAACAGCGCCACCGACACGCTGTCGGCGCCCCCGAAGTAGTACTCCCAGCGCAGGTCCAGATTGCGCAGGCGCGTGGTCTTCAGATCGGGATCGCCGATCGTGTCGATGTCGAGCTCGGGATCGGTGAACGGTGCCGGCGAGAGTTCGCGAAAGTCGGGGCGTGACAAGGTCCGGCTGTAGCCGGCGCGCAACTGGGCGTTGTCGCTGTAGGCCCAGGTGATGCCGGCGGCGGGTAGCCAGGTGCTGGCCTTGTCGCTTGATACGATCGGGTCGAAATTCGAGTTGCCGATGTCGAAGGTGGTGACCGACTGGTCGTTCTTCTCACGGCGCGCACCGGCGATGAAGCGCCAGGCGCCAAGATTCAGGTCGGCATTGAAGAACGCGCTGGTGATGGTCTGCTCGGCGATGTAGTTGTCGGTCGGCCGGGTGACCTCCCGCAGGACGAACCCGTCAGGGCTGATGTTGGCATCGTCGAGAATTGCGTCGATCGGCTGCGAGAAGAAGCCGGGCTCGGCGTTCAGCGGGGAGCCCGAAGTGAGCTGGTAGGCAAAGGACCGGATCGATGAATCGCGATCGCGCGTCGTGCGGCCGGCGCCGGCCATCAGCGAGAGCGAGGAGCCGTCGTCGAAGAAGAACGGAAGCGTGGCCTTGAAGCCGTAGTCATCCTGGTTGTCCGCAAGATCGCCATAGACCGTGGCGTTGGCATCGGAACGCCGCGAATATTCGAGCAGATCGCCGGAGTAGTCGTAGCGATAGCTGCGCCGGTTCGGTTCGTCGCGGGTCGCCTTGGCGCGCGTGTATTGCCAGTCGAACTCGAGATCGTGCAGCGCAGGAAACAGATGCTTGCCGGTCAGCTGCTGCGCGGCGAGCTGGTTTTCGACCCATTTCAGTTCGTAGTAGCGCGAATCGACGCTGTCGACGATGCCGTCGCTGGTGCGCGTGCGATCGTCGGTCTGGCGCAGCTGCATCACGGTCAGGCCGAGTCGGTGGTACTTGCCGATGTCGAGCCCCACGCCGACGAAGGCGCTCGCGTCGATCGCCCGCTCGGTGCTGTCGACGGCGAGCGAGCCGACCGGGGTCAGTCCGGCGTCGCTGCTGTTGTAGATGTTGCGGACCTCGTCACGGGTATCCCATTGCTGGCTGTAGCGGACGGCGCCGATGACACCGAGACGGATGTCGTCATTGAGCTGATAGCCGTTGCCAAGGCCCAGCGAAAAGCCCGTGTCGGGCCCGATTCTCTCCTGCTTGATGCCGAATCCCGAACGGGCGAGATCACGACCATAGGTCTGCAGCTCGGCCGGGGTCGCCCCGTCCGGATTGTTGATCGATTGCGGCCTGAGGTAGCTGCCATTGGCGATCGCTGCAGCCAGCGACCCCGGAAGATCGCGGGCACCGTCGTCGTAGCCGGTCCAGTCGCGACCGCCGCCGTCGTAGCGCAGGCCATCCTCGAAGGCGGTGCCGTCGTTGTAGCCGAGCGTGCCCTGGACGCGGAAGAATGGCCCGCGCGGAACTTCGCGCGTGCGCAACTGCACCGTACCGCCGCCGAATTCGCCCGGCATGTCCGGTGAATAGGATTTCTGCACGACGATGCCGTCGAGCAGCTCGTTCGGGAACAGGTCGAGCGGCACGACGCGGCGGGTGAAGTCCGGGCTCGGAATCTGCGCGCCGTTGAGCAGGACGCTCGAATAGCGCTCGCCGAGTCCGCGCACATAGATGTAGCGACCATTGATCAGGCTCAGGCCCGGCACGCGCTTGAGCGTGGTCGCCGCATCGGAGTCGCCGGTGCGCGAGATCTGTTCGGAACTGAGCGCCTCGGTGACCACGGGGGCGAGCCGTTTCTCGTCGAGATACAGGGTTTCGTTACCGCTTTCGGCCCGGCCCTTCACCTCGACGCCCTTCAGGTGCACCGTGTCGGCGGCATCGGGGCCGGGAGTCTGCGGGCCATCCGGGACCTCTACCGGAGTTTGTGCCTGGGCATGGGCCAGATGGAGGAAGATGGCGGCGGCGAGAAGGCGACGCGCCGG
Source organism: Dokdonella immobilis (assembly GCF_900115085.1). GTDB lineage: Bacteria > Pseudomonadota > Gammaproteobacteria > Xanthomonadales > Rhodanobacteraceae > Dokdonella > Dokdonella immobilis. The sequence continues at coordinate 172,907 of NZ_FOVF01000006.1, forward strand.
TCGATGGTTGCTGATCTGCTTCATTTCGGTTTCCGCTCGGTGACGCGGCCAGAGCACTGCCATGGCCAAAGCGGGAAACCGTAACCGGGAGATGTTGCGGGAGGGTTACGCAAGGACCACGGGGCGGACCATCGGCACGGACCGTGGCGACGAGATGCCTGTCAGTGCGCATCGCAACGACTGCGCCGAGGCCGCGAACGACAAGTGCGGCGAAACCCCTCCCCTCGGGCATCGATAGCCATCCGGACGTGCGCTCCGCGCGACACGCGCGGCAGGCGCGGAACGCTGCCTGGACCGACTATTTTTGCAGCGCGTCGATTGGAAACTCTGCTACGTCCGGCACGAATTCCGGCTTGACCCGATTCGGCAGCTTCGCCGACGAGCGATCGTTGGCGACCGTTGCCGCGCGTTGCACGGCCTTGTGCGTGGCCTTCCAGACCTGCGCCGGATCGTAGTGCGCCGACATGCCCATCCAGCGCGGGTCGCCGGTCTGCGCCGATCTCGGCAACTCGCGCGTGCCTACCCGTGCGCCGGTGAACAGGGGCACCCAGAGGCCGCCACTGGCGTCACTGTTGATGCAGAGAAAATAGTGCTGGGCGTAGACGGCGTCGTCTTCGGCGCAACTGCAGGTAGCCGCTTGCTTGCGCAGTTCGTCGGGATCCATGCGCAGGACGAGACCGGGAGCGTGAACGTGTGCCATGGCGGTGGACCGTTTTGAGTTGACCGCTCACGATGACGTATTGGGCCGACAACTGCAACGAGCGCGCCGGGTTTCGCGCGAGCCATCCTGCATTCCGTGCATGCAGGATGGCTCGCTCATTTCAGATCGGCGACGATCGCACGCGCGGCATTGTGTCCCGGCGCACCGGTCACGCCGCCTCCGGGATGGGTGCCTGCACCGCAGAGATAAAGTCCCGGCAGTGCGCCGCGATAGTTCGCCTGGCCGAGCATCGGACGCGCGCTGAACAGCTGGTTGAGGCTCAGCGCGCCGTGGAAGATGTCGCCACCGACCAGACCGAAGGTGCGCTCCAGGTCAAACGGGGTCAGTGCCTGGCGTCCGAGCACGGACGCCTTGAAGCCTGGCGCGTAAGCATCCACGGTCGCGATCATGAGGTCGGCGACCGCGTCGCGATGATCGTCCCAGCTGCGCCCATCGGAGAGTTGCGGCGCGACCTGCTGGCAGAAAAGACTCGCCACGTGCCGGCCCGGCGGAGCAAGGCTGTCATCGAGCGTCGAGGGAATCAGCATCTCGACGATCGGCTCACGCGACCAGCCGGTGGCCAATGCATCGGTGTAGGCGCGATCCATGTAGGCCAGGCTTGGCGCCATGATGATGCCGGCGGTCAGGTGATCGCCCGGCCCCGGCAAGGCCGTGAAACTCGGCAGTTCGGCCAAGGCCACGTTCATGCGGAAGGTGCCGGAACCGCAGCGCCAGTTCGCCATGCGTTCGCGGGTCGGCTGCGGAACCACGTCGCGCGCCATCAGTCGCTCGTACAGCAGCTTGGGATTGACGTTCGCGACGATCGCCCGCGCATGCAGCACGTCGCTGGTTTCACTGACCACGCCGACGGCGCGACCGTTTTCGACGATCACCTCGCGCACGCCGCAGCCGGTCCGGATCTCGACTCCGGCTGCCTCGGCAGCCTTGGCCATGGCCTGGGTGATCGCGCCCATGCCACCGATCGCATGGCCCCAGGCGCCCTTGACGCCGTTGACCTCGCCGAACACGTGGTGCAGCAGCACGTAGGCGCTGCCTGGCGTGTAGGGACTGGCGTAGTTGCCGACGATGCCGTCGAATCCGAATACGGCCTTGATCGGCTCGCTCTCGAACCAGCGGTCGAGGTATTCGGCCGCGGATATGCTGAGCAGGTCGAGCAGCTCCTGGCGAAGGCCTGGATCGAGCGAGTGCAGCCGCCGGCCGAGCCGACCGGCCCGCAACAGTTCGGGCAAGGCTTTCCACCAGCCACCGTCGCTGACGTTGGGCGGCGCTTCGAGGACCAGGGCGCGCAGTACGTCGGCAATCGCCTCGAGCCGCCTCTCGTACTCAGGCAGGCGTTCGGCATCCCGCTTCGAGAATTTGGCCACCTCGGCCTGGGTGAGGCCGGCACCGACGCGCAGCGAACGGCCGTCCGGCAACGGCAGGAAATTGCCGAGCCGGCGTTCGACGATGCGCAGGCCATGCGCGTGCAGGTCGAGATCCCGGATCACCTTCGGCTGCAGCAGGGAGACCGTGTACGACGCCACAGAATTGCGGAACCCCGGATGGAATTCCTCGGTCACCGCCGCGCCACCGACCACATCGCGGCGTTCAAGCACGGTGACCTGCAGACCTGCCCGGGCCAGATAGGTGGCGCAGACCAGACCGTTGTGGCCGCCACCGATGATCAGCGCGTCGCGCCTGCCGCTCTCTCGATTCATCGCTGCATCATGCCTGCGTGGGAGTTTCGGCCCGCTGCGCGGCAATGACGCCACGCCGGGCCCACAGCGCGGCGACGATACCGCCGAGGCAGGCCGCGGCCACGTAGTAGACCGGCGCGTTCGGTTCGCCGGCGCGAATCCACAGGCTGACCACGAGCGGGGTCAGGCCGCCCGATATCGCATAGGCAACGTTGTAGGCGAAGGAAATGCCGGAAAAGCGGATGGCTGCCGGGAAGGCGCGCACCATCAGGCTCGGAATCGCGCCGGTGACGCCGACGAACAGGCCGGTCAAGGTGTAGGCCAGGGTGAAGTGTTCCGGCGCAACCGCCAGCGTGCGGTACAGGCCCGCTGTCGCCAAGACCAGCCCGATCGCGCCGGCCACGAGCACGCGCTCGACGCCGAAGCGATCGACCGCGATGCCGAACAGCACGCAGCCGACGCAGAGGGCGAAGGTCGCCAGCGAACTCGCTTCGGCCGCGGTCGCTGGCGCGACCGCGAACAGGCTCTGCACGAGGGTCGGCGTCATCAGGATGACCACGACGATGCCGGCGGTCAGCATCCAGGTGATCAGCATCGAGCGGACCACGGCGCCGCCATGGCCCTGCAGGACGATTTTCAGCGGCAGGCCGCGGACCAGCTCGCGACGCCGGCGCAGTTCCTCGAAGACCGGGGTCTCCTCGAGATAGCGCCGCAGCCAGACTGCGAGCATGCCGAACAGGCCGCCGAGGATGAAAGGCAAGCGCCAGGCCCAGGCCAGCACCTCGTCGGGCGTCCAGCTCGTGTTGACCCAGGTCGCGACCAGCGAGCCGAGCAGGATGCCGAAGGTCAGGCCCGAGGTCAGCGTGCCGCAGGCAAAGCCCATGCGCGAGTCAGGCACATGTTCGGAGACGAAGACCCAGGCACCGGGCACTTCGCCGCCGACCGCCGCCCCCTGCAGCACGCGCAACAACAACAGCAGGATCGGCGCGGCGATGCCGATGCTGGCATGCGTCGGCAGCAGGCCCATCAGCAGCGTCGGCACCGCCATCAGCAGCACGCTCAGCATGAACATGCGCTTGCGTCCGATGCGGTCGCCGAAGTGGGCCATGACGATGCCGCCGAGCGGGCGCGCCAGATAACCGGCGGCGAAGATGCCGAAGGTCTGCAACTGGCGCAGCCATTCGGGCATGTCGGGTGGAAAGAACAACTGCGCGATGACCGCCGTGAAGAACACGAAGATGATGAAGTCGTAGAACTCGAGTGCACCGCCAAGCGCGGCGAGCATGAGCGTGCGGACGTCGCGGCTGCTCAGCGTGCTGTTCGGGATGTCGCGCATGGGCCGCCGTTCTGGGTTGCGGGAAGACAAACATATACCATCGGTCGCCGCATTCCCGCATCTGTCTGCGGCGCTGCCTGAAATACGGCGTGCCGGTGGCATGGCTTCCGATCGCCTTCCTGCGTGGTCGGCGCTAGCCTTGGACCTGCATTTCAAGGAAACAATGAAGCGACTGGTTCCGACATTCGATCGTTATGCCCTGGCCCTGCTGGCGACCGTGGCACTGGCCGCAGCTTTGCCGTGCCGGGGCGCTTTCGCCGCCGCCTTCGAAACGCTTACCACGATCGCCATCGTTCTGCTTTTTTTCCTGCATGGTGCACGCCTTTCACGCGACGCGGTCATCGCCGGACTGGTCCATTGGCGCCTGCACCTGCTGGTCCTGGCCAGTACCTATCTGCTGTTTCCGCTGATCGGGGTCGGCATCGAGGCCCTCTTGCCCTCCGCGCTGCTGCCATCCGGCCTGGTCGTCGGCATCCTGTTCCTGTGCGCCCTGCCTTCGACCGTGCAGTCTTCGATCGCATTCACGGCAATCGCACGCGGCAACGTCGCTGCGGCGGTCTGCAGCGCCTCGCTGTCCAACCTGCTTGGCGTTTTCCTGGCCCCAATGCTGGTATCCCTGCTGTTGCACTCATCCGCTGCAGGCGTTTCAGGCTCCGGCTCGATTGGCAAGATCGTGCTGGAGCTGTTCGTGCCATTCGTGGCCGGGCATCTGGCGCGGCCGTGGATCGGGCGCCGGGTCGAGCGCAGCCGCCGTTTGCTGGCGTATACGGACCGCGGCACGGTCCTGCTGGTCGTCTACGTCGCCTTCAGTGCCTCGATGGTGGAAGGCCTGTGGCACAACGTGCCATGGCCGACGCTCGGCGTCCTGTTCGCTCTGCTCGCCCTCATGCTCGCATTCATCCTGCTTGCCACGACCTGGCTCAGCCGTCGCTTCGGCTTCGGCCGCGAGGATGAAATCGCGATCGTCTTCTGCGGCTCCAAGAAGAGCCTGGCCAGTGGCGTGCCGATCGCGAGGATCCTGTTCGCCGGCAGTCCGGCACTCGGCATGATCGTGTTGCCGGTACTCATCTACCACCAGTTGCAGCTGCTGGTCTGCGCGGTTCTGGCCCAGCACTATGCACGCAGGAGCGATCAGGCCGCGACGCTGAAGCAGGAAGCGGCTTGAGCCGCGAAGCCTTTGCTGACGTGCAGCACGCACAAAGGGGCATGTTGGCCCCACCTGCACGATTCGGGCGAATCCCCGATCCCGAATCCCGATTTTCAACGGCCGAACGGCGGGTCATCCCGCTTTCCGCTCCCCTACTCCCTATTCTCCACTCCCCATTCCCGACTCAAACAGGCTTGAAAATCAGGCTGCCCGTGGCGGGAGGAGGCATTGGCATCAGGTAATGGTCGACCAGCAGGAAGGCGAACAGGGCCATCAGGTAGACGATCGAGTAATTGAACACCTTCATCGCGAACAGCTCATCGGGTGGGTTGAGCAAACGGATCGCGTAGTAGAGGAAGCCTGCACCGAGAACGAGCGCGCCGCCGAGGTAGAACAGGCCGCTCATGCCGGTCAGGTAGGGCAGGATCGTCACGATCAGCAGCAGGATCGTATAGGCAAGCACGTGCCAGCGCGTGTAGGTGACGCCGTGGGTGACCGGCAGCATCGGCACCTGGGCGCGCGAATAGTCCTCGACGCGGAAGATCGCCAGGGCCCAGAAATGCGGCGGCGTCCAGACGAAGATGATCAGGAACAGCAGCAGCGCGTAGGGGTGCACTTCACCGGTCACGGCCGCCCATCCCAGCAGCGGCGGCGCGGCGCCGGCAGCGCCGCCGATGACGATGTTCTGCGAGGTCGCGCGCTTGAGAAAAGCCGTGTAGATGATCGCGTAGCCGATCAGCGAGGCGAATGTCAGCGCAGCGGTCAGGGCATTGACGAGGCCGATCAGGATCGCCATCGACAGCCCGCCGAGGATGATCGCGAAACTCAGCACCTGGATCGGGGTCAGCGAGCCGGTTGCCAGCGGTCGGTGCGAGGTGCGCGCCATCAGGCGGTCGATGCGCTGGTCGATCAGGTGGTTGATCGCCGCCGCCGAGGCCGCGGCCAGCCAGATGCCGATGAAACCGGCCACCGACTGGCGCAGCGGCGGCCAGCCCGGCACGGCCAGGAACATGCCGATGATCGCGGTGAACACGATCAACGCAACCACGCGCGGCTTGGTCAGCTCCAGGTACTGGTGTGCGATCGAGGACATGCGCGATGGGCGTCTGGAAAATTCGAATGGGCCGTCACGGTAGCGGTTCAGCCGCGCGCCGTCACGCGCTGCTGCGAGCGCGCGAGGCAAAGTATCAACGTAAACAGCAGCAGCACGGCCACGGTGACATGTGCCAGGGCCACCCACAGCGGCAGGCCGAGCTTGACGTTGGCGATGCCGAGGCTGACCTGGACGAGCAGGCCGAGGCCGAGCGCGATGGCCGGCCCGCGCAAGCCGCGCCGGGCCAGCCGATGGGCGAGCCAGCCCAGGTAGCAGAATACGACCAGCGCGCCGATCCTGTGCGTCATCTGGATCGCGTTGCGCGCGGCAACATCGAGCACGCCGCCTTCGTAGTCGATGCCAATGCCGCGCCAGAGAATGAAACCCTCGTGGAAATCGGTAGCGGGCCACCATTGGCCCTGACAGGTCGGAAAATCGAGGCCGCAGGTCAAGGCGGCGTAGTTGGCGCTGGTCCAGCCGCCCAGTGCGATCTGCAGGCCGAGCAGGAACAACCCCACGCCGATGGCCCGACGAGTCGAGGTGGCGGCGTCAATCTCGGCACCGACACCGGCCAGGCGCAAGGCGACGTAGCTCATCAGCGAGAACGTGGTCAGGCCGCCGAGCAGATGACCCATGACCACAATCGGCTTGAGCAGCCAGGTCACCGTCCACATGCCGAGCATGGCCTGGAAGATCACCACCGACAGGATGACGACCGCGACGCGCCATGGAGCCGGTCGATCCAGCCGCGCCGCCACGACCAGCGGCAAGGCCAGGGCCAGTGCCGAGCACGCGGCGGACAGTCCGTGCAGCCCCTTGATGTAGCCGACCACGCCGATCGCCGCCGCGATCGCCGCAACGATCAACGCAGCGCGCATCGCCTTGCGCCGCCAGACTGCGCTCAGGGCAAGCACGAGGATCAGCACGCCGAGCGAGCCTGCGACCATGCGGTGGCCCTGTTCGCGCCAGGTCTTGTGGTTTTCGACCGGACGCTCGGGATAGGCCAGGTTGGCCGCGCTGATTTCCTGTTCATGGCCGGGCCAGGTCGCCTTGCCGTAGCAGGTCGGCCAGTCCGGACAGGACAGGCCGGCGTGGGTCAGGCGTACGAAGGCGCCGAACACGATCACGCAGAACGCCAGTGCGGCCGCGATCGCGGCCAGACGGGCCGGCCAGGACCACGACGAAATCCGGGCCATCACTTGGTCACCTTGGCGAGGTCCTTGCGCAGTCCACTCGCATCGAACCCGTTCGCGTACCAGGTCAGGGCGATGCCGTCCGGCTTGACCAGCACCACCGCGACACCGTCCTCGACATCGGGCTTCCACTCGGCGAAGCGGTTTTCGACATCGCTGCCGACCTGCCAGACCTTGAGCAACTCATCGGCCCCGGGCCCGATCGGTGGCGTGCCGAGCAGCACCAGGCGAACCCGACGCGAGTTCTGGTTCAGCGAAATGCGCGCGCGATGGATCAGGTCGAGTTGGCGCGCGCACTGCTCGGCGCACTGGCGACCGGGAATCGCGACCACGCTCCAGCGCCAGTCCGGATCGTGCCAGTCCAGGCGCGAACCATCAGCCAGGCTGACCACGGCGTCCTCGACCGAGCGCTGCGGAACGATGCCCTGGCCGTAGCTGCGCGCACCCGGAACCCAGCCGCTGTTCGCGAGCACTACCGCAAGCAGTACCGGGATCGCGAACAGCGAGGCGAGCAGGACCAGCTGCAGGCGTTTCTTGTTTCTCGTTTGCATCAGTTCAATCCGGGTTTCTGGCGTCGCCAATGCAGCACGACGAAAATCACGAGCGAGGCGATGGCGAAACAGAACCACTGGAACGCATAGCCTCGATGGCGCTCCGGCGGCATGATCTGCGGCGTCCATTCGCGCACGAAGGCCGACGCCGGATCCGGGTCGAGCAGCAATACCCGGTCATCCAGCTGCCGACCGGCATCCTGCGCGATCTCGGCCGGATCGATGTAGATCGTCAGCTTCGGCCAGCGGCTGGAATGCGGCAGGGCGTTGCCACCGAGACGCAGTCCCGAACCCGGAGCGGGTGCGTACAAGCCACTCAACTCGACTTCTCCATCCGGCAAGTCCGGCTGCGATTCCGATTCGGCGCGTGGCAGGAACCCTCGATTGACCAGCAGCGCCTCGGCGCCGTCCTCCGGCATGAAGATGGCGAACGAAAAACGACCCTGGCGCCCATCGCGCACTTGGTCGTCCAGTACATAGGTATGGGTCGTATCGAACCAACCGCGGACGCGCACGTGTGGATACAAACCGGCTGCGGCGTGTCGTCGCGCCTCGTCCAGCGTGACGGCTTGCTGCGCGGACGCGCCGGCGAATGCGGCCAGCAGCAATTCCTTGTCCGCTGCGCGTTGCAGCTGCCAGAACCCCAGGGTTGAAAAGGCCGCGCCACCCGCCACGGTCAGCAGGATCGCGAACCATGATGGCCTGACCCAGCGTCTAGCCACGACGGTCGGGACTATACTGGCCACCATCGCGAACGGACGAATCGAACATGACCAGCAAGATCCTGATCGTCGTATTCCTGATTGCCATTGTCTGGAATCTCGGCGCCGGCCTCTACTACATGATGACCGACAAGGGTGGCACCGATCGCACGGTCAAGGCCCTGACCCGACGCATCGGCATCTCGGTCCTGCTGATCGTGCTGATCATGATCGGCATGCTGACCGGCTACATCCAGCCGCACGGCCTTTAGGCGACGGGATTCGGGATTCGGGATTTGGGATTCGCAAAAGCCAAAGACGGCATATCGCGAAAATCCCGCTCTTACGAATCTCGAATCTCCAATCCCCAATCCCGGCTCTCAGAGCACGTAAACAAAAACGAACAAGCCGAGCCAGACCACGTCGACGAAGTGCCAGTACCAGGCGACCGCTTCGAAACCGAAGTGGTTGTCCTTGGTGAAGTGGCCCTTGGCGCAACGGAACCAGATCACGGTCAGCATGATCGCGCCGAGGGTGACATGCAGGCCGTGGAAGCCGGTCAGCATGAAGAAGGTCGACCCGTAGACGCCGCTGTGCAGGGTCAGGTTCAGATGCGTATAGGCCTCCATGTACTCGGTGGCCTGGAAGTACAGGAAGGCAGCGCCGAGCGCGACCGTGGCGCCCAGCCAGACCAGCAGGGCGCGACGATAACCGGCGCGCAGTGCGTGATGGGCGAACGTGATGGTGACGCCCGAGCTGAGCAGCAGCAGGGTATTGACCAGCGGCAGGTGCCAGGCCGGGATCGTCTCGAAGTTGCCGCCGATATTGCCGGGACCATTGGTCGGCCAGGTCGGCGTGTAGCCCTGCCAGAGGAAGTAGTTGGTCAATCCACCGTGTCCTTCGCCACCGATCCACGGCACCGAATACATGCGGGCGTAGAACAGCGCGCCGAAGAACGCCGCGAAGAACATGATCTCGGAAAAGATGAACCACATCATGCCCATGCGGAAGGACACGTCGACCTGGTTGTTGTAGGTGCCGGCGACCGACTCGCGGATCACCGTACCGAACCAGCCGAACATCATGAAGATGATGATGGCGAGACCGAGGAACATCAGCGGCGTCGAGGTGATGCCACTGCCCCCGTTGAACAGGTTGGCCGCACCAATGACCGTGCTGAACAGGCCGATGGAGCCGATGATCGGCCAGTGGCTGCCGTGTGGAACGTAGTAAGCACCTTGTGTATGCGCCATGATCTTGGAACCCCGGACTCAAGGATGGGTCAGTTCTTCGCGACGCCGTTGGCTGACCCGGACACGAGCCCGAGGCGGCCGGTGGCCAGTTCATTCGCGTAGAAGGTATAGGACAACGTCAGCGTCTTCACGCCGGCGGGCAGCTGCGGATCGACGACGAAACGCACCGGCATGCGCCGCGATTCGCCGGCTTCCAGCGTCTGTTCGGTGAAGCAGAAGCATTCGGTCTTGTTGAAATAGGGCGAGGCCTCGCTCGGCGCCACGCTCGGCACAGCATTGCCGACGATCGCCGCACCCGACTCATTGGTCGCATCGAACCAGACCTCGGTCAGCGCGCCGGGATGCACTTCGATGCGGGCCTTCTCGGCACTGAACGCCCACGGCAGCTTGCTGTTGACACTGGCCACGAATTCGACCGCGATCGTACGTGACTCGTCGACCTTCATCATCGCCACCGTGGCCGCATCCGCCGCCTCGCCCGACAGCTTGATGCCGAGCACGTGCTCGCAGGCGATCCGGTAGATCGGAACCATCGCAAACCCGAACAGGAACGACGCGCCAACGACGAACAATGCCGTCTTCGCGATACCGCGCGCGTCATGCTTCACGCGCGCCGCGCGCGGAGTGGATTCGTGCTGGCCGGAATCGCTCTTCATCTAAACCGCAAAACCCAAAGAAATAGTTGCTTCACTTGAAGAGTGCGGCCATGGATGGCTGCTTCTTCTCTCCGCTCTGCGTTCAAGGATGAACGCAAGAAACAAACAAGCCAAACAAAGCCTCAATGCGTAACATCACCATGAGCAAGCATGGAATCATCGATCACCGGCGGCTCGCTGAAAGTGTGATGCGGCGCCGGCGACGGCACCGTCCATTCGAGGCCGCGCGCGCCCTCCCAGACCCGCGTGGTTGCACGGTTCTTCGAGAAGAAGACGGCATGCACGATGACGCCGACGAACAGCAACTGGCTCGCACCGAACCAGAAGCCACCGATCGAGCTGATCATGTTGAAGTCGGCGAAGGCGACGTTGTAGTCGGGAATGCGGCGCGGCATGCCGGCCAGGCCCAGGAAGTGCTGCGGGAAGAACAGCACGTTGACCGAGATCACGCTCATCCAGAAGTGGATCTTGCCCCAGCGCTCGCTGTACATGTTGCCGCACCACTTCGGCAGCCAGTAGTAGACCGAAGCCATGATCGCGAAGATCGCACCCGTCACGAGCACGTAGTGGAAGTGGGCGACGACGAAGTAGGTGTCGTGGTACTGGAAGTCGGCTGGCACGATCGCCAGCATGAGGCCCGAAAAGCCGCCGATCGTGAACAGGATGACGAATGCGATCGCGAACAGCATCGGCGTCTCGAAGGTCATCGAGCCTTCCCACATCGTGGTGACCCAGTTGAACACCTTCACCCCGGTCGGGATCGCGATCAGCATCGTCGCGTACATGAAGTACAGCTCGCCGCCGAGCGGCATGCCGACCGTGAACATGTGGTGGGCCCAGACGATGAACGAGAGGAAGGCGATCGAGGCGACCGCATAGATCATCGCCTGGTAGCCGAACAGCGGCTTGCGCGCGAAGGTCGGGATGATCTCGCTGACGATGCCGAAGGCCGGCAGGATCATGATGTAGACCTCGGGATGCCCGAAGAACCAGAAGATGTGCTGGAACATGACCGGGTCGCCGCCGCCGGCGGCATTGAAGAAACTGGTGCCGAAGAACTTGTCGGTCAGCAGCATGGTCACCGCGCCGGCCAGCACCGGCATCACCGCGATCAGCAGGAACGCCGTGATCAGCCACGTCCAGGTGAAGATCGGCATCTTCAGCAGGTCCATGCCCGGCGCGCGCATGTTGAGGATGGTGGCGATGATGTTGATCGCACCCATGATGGAGCTGATGCCCATCATGTGGATGGCGAAGATGACGAAGGCGACGCTGTTGCCGCCCTGCAGTGACAGCGGCGGATACAGGGTCCAGCCGCCCTGTGGGCCGGCGCCCGGCATGAACAGGGTCGACAGCAGCAGGGTGAAGGCGAACGGCAGGATCCAGAACGACCAGTTGTTCATGCGCGGCAGGGCCATGTCCGGCGCGCCGATCTGCAGCGGGATCATCCAGTTGCCGAGGCCGACGAAGGCCGGCATGACCGCACCGAAGATCATGACCAGGGCGTGGATCGTGGTCATCTCGTTGAAGAATTCGGGCTGGACCAGCTGCAGGCCTGGCTGGAACAGTTCGGCGCGGATGATCATCGCCATCGAACCGCCGACGAAGAACATGGTCAGCGCGAACACCAGATACAGGGTACCGATGTCCTTGTGGTTGGTGGTGAACAGCCAGCGATGCAGGAAACCTTCCGGCTTGTGATCGTGGGCGTCGTGATGGGTGTCGTGGACGGCAGCGTGGGCCATGGCCTCTACCTCGAGAATTCTGTTGCGAAATCAGCCCTGCGGGGCTGTCGTCGGAGCAAGTGTGATGGCGGTGGCTTCGACCGCCGGCGCCGGGGCCTGGTCGGTCATCCACTGCTCGAATTCAGCCTTCGGCAGCACCTTGACCACGATCGGCATGAAGCCGTGGTCACGGCCGCAGAGTTCGGCGCATTGGCCGCGATAGACGCCGGGCTGGTCGACCTGGGTCCAGGCCGAGTTGATGATGCCGGGGATCGCGTCCTGCTTCCAGCCGAGCGAGGGGACCCACCAGGCGTGGATGACGTCGTCGGCGGTGACCACGAAGCGGACCTTGACCCCGGCTGGCAGCACCAGCGGCTTGTCCACATCGAGCAGATACGTGGAAACGCCATCGACCTTGATCGCCGCCGGATCGAGGCCGGAATCGAGCTGGCGCGTGCGGTTCGACTGCGTTTCGAGGCTCGAGACGAAATTGATGCCGGGCTGCTTGCCGAAGTAGTCGACGTACTCGTAGCGCCACTTCCACTGGTAGCCGGTGACCTTGATGGTCATCTCAGAATCGGAGGTGTCGGCCATGCGCAGCAGCAACGCGGTCGCCGGCCAGGCGCTGCCGATCAGGATCAGGATCGGAATGATCGTCCAGGCCGCCTCGAGCTTGGTGCTGTGGCTCCAGGTCGCGGCGACCGCGCCCCTGGACTTGCGGAAGCGGAACATGGCCACGAACATCACGCCGAAGACGACCACGCCGATGACCACGCAGATCCAGAACATGATCATGTGGATGTCGTGGACCTGGGCCGAGGTTTCGGTCGCCCCGCGGGTCATGTTGAGCTGCCACGGCTGCGGGTTGGCGCTGGCCGCGGTACTCGCGAGCATGCCGAGGATGATCAGAGCCGGCGCAGCCAGCGCACGGCGCATTCGCGAGATCCCAACTGACATCATTGCCATCACCTTGAATACGTAAGTCACTTGAACCGAATGCCGGCCACCTTGGCGGCCGATACGGAAATCCGGGCCCTGGATCCGGCCACAAACCGGGCCGGACGCGCATCGTCCGTGAAAACGATATGCAGGGAACCTCGGAATGATAGTGGAGTGGGCGCGGGAGCGGCAAGGAAAAAGCCCGGCACGGGCGCTTTCGGCGCGCGTCAATAGGTCGCATCCGTGCAAGTGCGGGTGCTTGGCCGCCGCCGCCGTGCTCTTTACACTAGCGGGCCGCGGGAGCCGGGCCGGAACAGTCCGGCGCAGGTTCCGGGGCATCCGGATTCCCAGCCAAGGGGCGCCGGAAGATCAGCAACGATGCACCGCACCACCAGACGGTCCAGAACCCGATCAGCCAGCCAGGGCGCGATGATGACAGCGAACCGACATCCTCGCGGCCCGGGCAACCCGCAGCGACGCGTGCCGTCGCCCCTGCGCCAACCTCCGAGAGCCCACACATCGTGAGCGAAATCCTGTCCCCCGAACTTCCCGCAACGGCCGATGCGGCCCGCGCCCGCATCACCGCGGCGTGGTCTCGCGACGAAACCGAGGCGGTCAACGAACTGCTCAGCCAGGCCAGCATGACAGCGGCGGAACGCGAAGCGGTGCTGGCCCGGGCTTCGGAGCTGGTGGCCCGCGTACGCGCCAAGGCGGGTAACCAGTCGGCAGTCGAATCGTTCATGCGCGAATACGACCTCTCCAGCGAGGAGGGCGTGCTGCTGATGTGCGTGGCCGAGGCCCTGCTGCGCGTACCCGACTCGGAAACCGCCGACAAGTTGATCCGCGACAAGCTCGGCGAGGCCAACTGGAAGAAGCACGTCGGCGCCAGCGAATCGCTGTTCGTAAACGCCTCGACCTGGGGCCTGATGCTGACCGGCAGCCTGGTCCAGCTGGCCGAGGAAACACGCAGCAATTTCGTCGGCGCATTGCGCCGGCTGGTCGGCCGCGCCGGCGAACCGGTGATCCGCCTGGCCGTGCGCCAGGCCATGCGCATCATGGGCTACCAGTTCGTCATGGGGCGCACGATCAAGGAGGCACAGGATCGCTCGGTGCAGAAGGAGAACGCGGCCTACCGCTACTCCTACGACATGCTCGGCGAGGCCGCCCTGACCGCGCACGATGCCGAGCGCTACATGCAGTCCTACCGCGACGCGATCCTGGCGCTGGGCAAGCGCGGCCCGTGGAAGGACGTCCTCGACGCACCATCGATTTCGGTCAAGCTCTCCGCGATCCACCCGCGCTACGACGTCGCCAATCGCGCCCGCGTGCACGCCGAGCTGACCCCGCGCGTGCTCGAACTCGCGCAGATGGCCAAGGCCCAGGGCATCGGCATGACCGTCGACGCCGAGGAAGCGGACCGCCTCGAGCTCTCGCTCGACGTGCTCGGCGAGGTCTTCGCCGATCCATCCCTGGACGGCTGGAACGGCTTCGGCCTGGCCGTGCAGGCCTACCAGAAGCGCGCGCCGTTCGTCATCGACTGGCTGGCCGAGACCGCGCGCAAAGCCGGCCGGCGCTGGTGCGTGCGCCTGGTCAAGGGCGCCTATTGGGATTCCGAGATCAAGCGCGCCCAAGAACTCGGCCTGTCCGGCTATCCGGTGTTCACGCGCAAGCCGAATACCGATGTCTCGTATCTGGCCTGCGCCAGGCAGATGTTCGAGGCCGGCGCCGAGCTGATCTACCCGCAGTTCGCCACCCACAACGCACATACGATCGCCGCGATCCACCACTACGCGCGCGGCCGACCCTACGAACACCAGCGCCTGCACGGCATGGGTGCGGACCTGTATGAAGAGGTGATCGGCAAGGACAACCTCAACGTGCCCTGCCGCGTCTATGCGCCGGTCGGCAGCCACGAGGACCTGCTGCCCTACCTCGTGCGTCGCCTGCTCGAAAATGGCGCCAACACGAGCTTCGTCAATCGCGTGGTCGACGAGGACGTGCCGATCCGCGACCTCGTCGCCGATCCGTGCGAACTGGTCCGCCAACTCGATTCCAAGCCGCACCCGCGCATCCCCCAGCCGATCGCACTGTTCGGCGAGCAACGGAAGAACTCCATGGGCGTCAATCTTTCCAATGACAACGAACTGAACGCGCTGGCTGCCAGCGTCAATGCCGCACGCAAGCCGTGGCTGGCCGAACCGCTGGTGCCCGGCGTGAAAAATGCCGGCGAGTTTCGCGATGTGACCGATCCGGCCGACCGCCGCCGCGTGATCGGCCAGACCCGTGGCGCCGACGTGCCGACCCTGGACAAGGCGCTGGCCAATGCGGTCGCCGCCCAACCGGGCTGGGACGCGCTGCCGGCGGCGAGCCGGGCCAAGATCCTCGAACACACCGCCGACCTGCTTGAGGCCCGGCGCGCCGAATTCATCGCCCTGTGCGTGCGCGAAGCCGGCAAGACCATGTCGGCGGCGATCGCCGAAGTGCGCGAGGCGGCCGACTTCTGCCGCTACTACGGCGCCATGGCACGCAAGCTGTTCGCCCAGCCCGAAGTCCTGCCCGGCCCGACCGGCGAATCCAACGAATTGTTCCTGCATGGCCGCGGCGTGTTCGTCTGCATCAGCCCGTGGAACTTCCCGCTGGCCATCTTCATGGGCCAGGTCGCCGCCGCCCTGGCTGCCGGCAACAGCGTGATCTCCAAGCCGGCCGACCAGACCACCCTGGTCGGTTACGCCGCAGTCAAGCTGCTGCATGAGGCCGGCGTGCCGGCCGACGTGCTGCAATTCGTTCCGTGCAAGGGCTCGGTGCTCGGCAACTCGCTGCTGACCCGACCCGACGTGGCCGGCGTCTGCTTCACCGGCTCGACCGAAACCGCCTGGACGATCAACCGTACCCTGGCCGCGCGCGATTCCTCGATCGCCGCGCTGATCGCCGAGACCGGCGGCCAGAACGCCCTGATCGCCGATTCCTCGGCCCTGCCCGAGCAACTGGTCAAGGACGTCTGCGCCTCGGCCTTCGACTCGGCCGGGCAGCGCTGCTCGGCGGCGCGCGTGCTGTTCGTGCAGGAAGACATCGCGGACAAGGTCATCACGATGCTGACCGGGGCCATGGCCGAGCTGACCATGGGCGACCCGGGTCTGCTCTCGACCGACGTCGGTCCGGTCATCGATGAAGCCTCGCACAAGGAACTGAGCGAGCACGCCGAACGCATGGACCGCGAGGCCAAGCTGATCGGCCAGGTCGCCGCTGGCGAGAGCACCGTGCACGGCACCTTCTTCGCTCCGCGCGCCTACGAGATCCCGCGCCTCGACATCCTGCACAAGGAGATCTTCGGGCCGGTCCTGCACGTGCTGCGCTGGAAGGCCGACCAGCTCGACAAGGTCATCGACGCGATCAACGCCACCGGCTATGGCCTCACCCTCGGCATCCACAGCCGCATCGACGACACCATCGACCACATCGTCAAGCGGGCCAGGGTCGGCAACTGCTACGTCAACCGCAACCAGATCGGCGCAGTCGTCGGCGTGCAGCCCTTCGGCGGCGAAAACCTGTCCGGCACCGGGCCCAAGGCCGGCGGCCCGCACTACCTGCTGCGTTTCGCCACCGAGCGCACGGTCACCATCAACACCACCGCGGCCGGCGGCAATGCTTCGCTGCTGACCCTGGCGGAGTAGGCGCGATGCGAACAGCGGACCCGGTCGATCAAATCTGATGCGCGTGGCGTGGACGCTGCTGGTGCTGGCGCTGGCCACGCCGGCAGCTGGCTGGGCCAGGGAGCGAATCGACCCGCCGGCGCTGCGGGTGCTCTTTGTCGGTAACAGCCTCGTCTACGTGGGCAATCTGCCGGCCGTGTTCGACGCCCTGGCCAGACGCAACGGCCGATCCGTCCACAGCGACATGCTGGTCAAGGGTGGAGCGACCCTGTCCGATCGGCTCGAGGATGGATCGGTCGAGCGTGCTCTGGCCACGGTGAAATACGACCATGTGGTCCTGCAGGAGCGCGGAGGGGATTTCCTCTGCACGCTCGGCGCCGATTCCTGCAAGCGCGCCGCGGTGTCGCTGCAACGCCTCGCAAACATGGCGAGATCTCGCGACTCAAAGCCGCTGCTGCTCGGAACCTATCAGGGTTCCGCACGGGCTTCGCGGGCGATCGTCGAGGCCGAATCAGCGGCGGCAACGGCCAACGGTATCCCCTACGTCTCGATCTCGAATCGCCTGCAGGCCGGCATCCAGGCCGCGCCTTCGGTCCGATGGCTGCACGCGGACCACATGCACCCGGGGCACCAGTTGGTCCTGCTCGAAGCCATTGCGCTCTATCGGACCTTGTTCGGCGAGAGCCCGAAGAATGGCGCACTGCGGGTTTCGGCGCCGATGCACGAACCGGACACCCGGTTCCCGGTGGCGGTTGTACGGAATACGTTTCTGCCCGATCCGACCGCGCGCGGCCCGCGCTCCCATATCTACCCGGCCACCGATGTAAGGCTGGCCCTAGCTATTGCCGGCAGGAATCCGGACTGACCCGCCGCGGATCGTTTGCGGCAGCAGCCACAAACGTTGTCTCGAGTCGGCGCCCTCGATCCGCCCCACATGACGGCAGGATCCAGCCAGGGGCACGCCCTGCACCTGCGCGCACATGTGCGCGGGACATGGGCCAGATCACCTCCTCCGATCCCTCTTGCAGTGTCCACGGACATGAAAAGCTGTCCGCCAGAGTGTCCACTTGCACGAGCATGACTTCTGTCCTAGCAACCAAAGTCGTTGATAGCGCATCTGATTTCCTGCAAGCGAGGCGAACTTCACGAGTGGCATGGTGCTTGCTCAACGAAGTTTGTGACATCCGCTGCAGGAGAAAGAAATGAACGCTCGCAGATTCAAACCGACCGCCGCGAAATCGACCGTCCTGATCGGCACGATGTTCGCGCTGTTTTCCATCACTGCCGCCGCGCAGTCGTCGGCGACGCTCGATTCCCGTGCCCCGGTGCAGGCGACCTTGCTGCCGGAGATGAAAGTGACGGCCAGCCTGGCGAATCCGCATGCGGCACCGCGCTGGCGCCTTGCATCGACACGACCGCTGCCGGTGACCCTGATGCCGACCCTGACCGTAAGCGCGGACGTCGAGGCCCTCGCCGTGACCGTCCTGCCGACCGTCACCGTGTATGCCTCCGTCGAGGCGGACCAGGTCGACCAGCCGATCGTGCTCGCCGCGGCGGCCATGCCGGGCTACACGACGTTCCAGTTGGCCAAGTAGACGACGGCAGCCGGTGTCATGCGGCCTGACCGCACGCGCAGGCACCCTCTCACCGGCGCCGTACCCGCAGGCGGGCGTGCGGGCGCAAGTGCTACCGGTCTGAAGGAGCGACGAGCGCGTCAGGCGATCAGCACGCCGACGTCTTCATCGAGAATGGCATGCGGTACGAAGCGCGCGGAATCACGCGTGATCGCGCTTCGGTCTTCGCGGATGCCGATGCCGCAGGCGCGATCGCCGACGACCCAGCTGCCGACCAGCGGAAAACGGCCACCGAACTCGACCAATGGATGCAGGGCCTGAAGGATGCCCGGGCCGCGGTAGGGGCCATCGGTCCGCTCCCTGCGCCCATCCTCATGGTGCATCTCGATGTTCGCGCCTTCGCGCGAGTGCAAGGGTTTGCGGACCCAGCCCCGAGGCAGATCCTCACCACCCGGGTCGAACCGTGCGGCGAGGAGATTCGGATGCCCTTCGTGCTTCTCCCAAAGCAGCGGCAGGATGCCCTTGTTGCTGAGCACGGATTTCCACGGCGGCTCGAGCAGCAGCGTGTCCGCGTCGGCCAGGTAGCGGCCGAATTCCTCCCGGAACAGGTCTTCGAGCGGATAAAGCTTGAACAGGGTTCCGATCACGCGATCCTCGAGATCCGTGAAGCGACCGTCGGCACTGATGCCGATGTCCTCGATGTCGAGCAAGCCGCAGTCGATGCCGGCCTGGATCGCACAGTCGCGCAGGTAGTTCACCGTGCCGCGATCCTCGGTCGAATCGCGCACGGCGGAAAAGTGGAACGGCCTCGGCAACGACGGGGCCAGCGTGGCGAACGCCTCGACGAGACTCTCGTAGATCGAGTTGAACTGGTCGGCGGCCGCCGGCAAGCGACCTTCGCCCTGCTGGTCATCGAGCCACTGCCACTGGAAGAACGCCGCCTCGAACAAGGAAGTCGGCGTGTCGTAGTTGAGCTCGAGCAACTTGGCCGGGGCCCGGCCCGAATAGGCCAGGTCCATGCGGCCATACAGGTGAGGCTGGCGGGTGCGCCAGCTATGTGCGACAAGGTCCCAGAACGGCTCGGGAATAGCGAGCCGGCTCAGCTGCTCCTCGCTGCCGACGATGCCATCGAGCATGTCGATGGCCATGGCATGCAGTTCCTCGGTCGGCGCCTCGATATCGGACTCGATCTGTTCCAGGCTGAAGGCGTAGAAGACCGATTCGTCCCAGTAGCGATCGCCGTCGATCGTGTGGAAGTCGAAGCCCGCCTGCGCGGCACGGTCGCGCCAGTTTGCGCGCTCGGCAATCGGCACCCTGCGCATTCAGGAACCGGCGCTGCGATGACTGCCTGACGAGCCAAATCCGCCGCGCTTGACCGTTGGCGCACGATTCGGCTCGGCCGAAATCGCCAGCATTGTACGGGCCACGCCGTTGCTGTAGACGCCACCGGAACCCGGTGCGGGGCGCTTCCAGTTGCCGTTGCCGTCGCGGAATGCCGGACTGCCGCTCAGGCCCGCGCGCTGATCGCCGCGGAACATCTGCGCCATCAGGTAGCCGGTCATCAACGGAATGAAATAGCCATGTCCGTTCGAATCACGGCGCGCCGTGCACCGGTTGGTCCCGTACTCGGCGACGCATTCGTCGAACGAGGCGTAGCGCGGTGCGCTGAGCTCGGCCTCCCGCCGCGCCTTGTCGAAGGCTTCCTCGCAGGCGGCAAGATCGCCGACCTGCCCGGCGCATTCGTCGATCGAGGTGTACAGGCCCTCGCGGGTCGTCTCCTCGGTACAGGCGGTCAGCAGCAGCGGTGCGGCACTCATCAGCACCAGCGCCGCGGTTCGGGATCGTTTCATGCAATCGGCGTCCATGCGGGGCGGACGCCAAGAATGCCCGGATTTCCTGCTGGATGGAATCTTCCGAACCGCCGCGGATTCCGTCTCAGACGACTGGCGCGATCGCGCCATCGCCGTGGCCAATCACCCCACCGCGGTCGGCGCCAGCGGCGAGCCCAGCGAGCGCCGCGCGATCCTGCGCTCCCGGCGTCGCTGCGCGATACGCGCAAACACCAGATACAGCGCCGGCGTCGAGAACAGGGTCAGGCTCTGCGAAACGAGCAGTCCGCCGATCATCGCGATACCGAGAGGCTGGCGCATCTCCGAACCGACCCCGAATCCGATCGCCAGCGGAAAGGCGCCGAGGATGGCGACCATCGAGGTCATCATGATCGGCCGGAAGCGGACGAGGCAGGCCTCGCGGATCGCCTCGATCGGCGTCTTGCCGCCTTCGCGTTCGGCACCGAGGGCGAAGTCGATCATCATGATCGCGTTCTTCTTGACGATGCCGATCAGCAACACGATGGCGATGATCGAAACGACGGACAGCTCGGTATTGGTCACCAGCATCGCGAGCAAGGCACCGACGCCGGCCGCCGGCAGGGTCGAGAGGATCGTCACCGGATGGATCAGGCTCTCGTAGAGAATGCCGAGCACCAGGTACACGGCGATGATCGCGAACAGGATCAGCAGGCCCTGCCCCGACTGCTGCTGCTGGAAGCGGCGGAAATTGCCCGAACCCTCGGCCTTGATGTCGCCGGGCATGCGCATGTTGCGCACGACCTGGTCGATCAGCGGCTTGACCTCGCCCATGCTGACGTCCGGGGCGAGGTTGAAGCTGATGTCGAACACCGGGAACTGGAAGTCGTGCTGGATCGCCAGCGACGCGGTGCCCGGTTCGACCCGGGTCACCGCGCTGAGCGGCACCATGGCGCCATTGCTCGCGCGCACATGCAGCGCGTTCAGCGTGTCGAGCCCGGGCGTCGCACCGGTGACCGCATTGAGCACGACCTTGTACTGGTTCAGGTCCGAATAGATGGTCGAGATCTGGCGCTCGCCGAAGGCGTTGTACAAGGTGCTGTCGATGGCCCCGATCGATACGCCAAGGCGGGCCGCCGTATCGCGATCGATGACGAGGTTCTGTTCGACGCCGCCATCGTCAAGCTCGGTGCCGACGTTGGTAAACTGCGGCAGCTTGCGCAGCTCGGCCGCCAGGCGCGGCCCCCAGACCACCAGGTCGCCGTAGTTGCTGCCCTTGAGCGAGTAGGTGAATTCGGAGTCGCCGCCACGCGGACCGCCGCCACCGATGTCCTGCACCGGGCGCAGGCGCAGTTGGATGCCTGGCATGTTGTCGGTCATGTCGGCGAGCCGTTGCATGACCTTCGAAGTCGACACATCGCGACCTTCGCCGAGCGGCTTCAGGTTGATGTACAGGCTGCCGCGATTGCTGCCCGAGCGGAAGCCGCCGCCGCCGAGCGAGGAACCGAGGCTGTCGACCGCGGGATCGGCCGCGATCACGTCGGCCACCTTGCGCTGCAGGTCGACCATGGCGTCGTAGGAAATCGACGCGCTGGCGACCGTGGTGCCCTGGATCATGCCGGTGTCCTGCTCGGGCACGAACCCGAACTTGAGAAACGTGGTCAGCCAGATCGTGAGGATGACCAGGACCAGCGGCTGCAGGCTCATCGTGCGCGGATGCCTGAGCGACCAGTCCAGCGCCCGCGCGTAGGCACGCAGCATGCCTGCATGCATGCGGTCGATGCGCTGCACCAGCGGCGAGGGCTTTTCCTCCTTGTGCGCCTGCAGGTAACTGCCGCACAAGGACGCGGTCAGGGTCAGCGAGACGATCGCCGACATCGCGATCGCCGCCGCGATGGTCACCGCGAACGAGTGCAGCATCATGCCCATGAAACCGCCCATGAACAGCAGCGGCAGGAACACGGCGACCAGCGAGGCGGTGATCGAGACGATCGTGAAGCCGATCTCGCGCGCGCCATCGAGCGCCGCCTGCAGGCGCGACTTGCCCATGTCGAGGTGGCGCACGACGTTCTCGATGACGACGATCGCATCGTCGACGACGAAGCCGATCGAGATGACCAGGGCCATCAGGGTCAGGTTGTCGAGGGTGAAGTCGAACGCATACATGACGATGAACGCGCTCGACAGCGACAATGGCACGGACAGGCCGGCGATCACGGTCGGCGCGATCCGGCGCAGGAACAGCAGCATGGTCAGGATGACCAGGCACATGCTGATCAGCATCGTGATCTGGACCTCGTGGATCGAGGCCCGGATGGTCGCCGTGCGGTCATTGAACGGGGTCAGCTCGACGCCCTCGGGCAACCAGCTGCGCATCAGCGGCAACTGCGCGTAAACGCTGTCGACCGTGTCGATCACGTTCGCCGTCGACTGCTTGGTGATCGCCATCAGGATCGCGCGCTGGCCATTGAACCAGGCCGCCTGGTCCTTGCTCTCCTGGCCATCGCCGATCGTCGCGATATCGCGCAGGCGCACCGGCACGCCATTGCGCACGGCGACGATCAGGTCGGCGAACTGGCTGGCCTCGGTCAGTGCCCCGTTCGCCGCGATCGTCATCGTGCGCTGGCCATCGCTGAGGAAGCCCTGCGGCGAGGTCACGTTGGCCGCGGCAATCGCATTGCGCACCTGATCGGCCGAGATGCCCATCGAGTTCAGCAGGCCGAGGTTCACGTCGACGCGCACGGCGGGGGTGGCTCCGCCGGCCAGAGTCACATCGGCCACGCCGGGGAGCTGGCGTACGCGCTGCGACAGCAGCGAATCGGCCATGTTGTAGAGCTCAGCCGCGGTGCGCGACTTCGAAGTCAACGACAGCAGCAGGACCGGGTCATTGTTCGGGTTCGCCTTGCGATAGATCGGCGCCGTGGTCAGGCCGCTCGGCAGGTCGGGGATCGACGCATTGATCGCCGCCTGCACGTCGCGCGCCGCACCGTCGATGTTCTTGTCGAAATCGAAGAACAGGATCACCGACGAGCGCCCCTCCTTGCTGTGCGAGCCCATCGAATCCACGCCCGAGATCTGGCCCATGTGCCGCTCGAGCGGCGCGGCCACGGTCGAGGCCATGTTCTCGGCATCCGCACCGGGCTGGTTGGCGACGACAAAGATGACCGGAAACTCGACGTTCGGCAGCGCCGCCACACCGAGCTGGAAATACGCGATCACGCCACTGACGAACACCCCCATGGCCAGCAGCAGGGTGCCGATCGGGCGACGGATGAAGGGGGCGGAGAGGTTCATCTCGGGGTTCCTGCGCGGAGGGCGCGCCTGGCTTGTCGCTCGCTATCGAAGTCTCGGGCGCGCCGATTGCGGAAAGAACGTCCATTCGGAAATTCTTGCAATCGCGCAGTAAGTGAATTTCCCAGCCCGCAGAAGCCCGTCGTCTCTGCGCAGGCAGGGATCCAGCGACTTGTATTGTTCGTGCTGTCTTGCATCGCTCCGCGGCGCATTCCTGGGCCAAAAGCAATGCTTTCACTCGCCTTCGGCGAGCGAGTCACTTTCTCTTGCGTGGCCAAGAGAAAGTAACCAAAGAGAAGGCCACCCCGATGCAGTGGTCTCCGGGCATCCTGCCCTGCGACTTCGCGCAGCGGCTCCGGGGTTGGCTGACAGTCCATCCCTGGACTGGCAGCCAACTGGCTCGCATCCCTGCGAGCCACCCTGCGGGCCTTCTCTCCGCCACTGCGCCACTGCATAGGGGCCCCCGTCACTGCGCCTCCTGCGCAGCCAAGACGAAGCAGCGTTCCGCAAGCCTGCGGATGCTGCTTCGTCTCTGCTCTTGAACTTCCTTCTCCCGCCGTGCGGGAGAAGGTGCCGCAGGCGGATGAGGGGCTTTGCCTTTGGCTTTGGCTTTGCCTTTGGCTTTGGCTTTGGCTGTTGCTGTTGCTTTTCGCTCTGGCGCGAAGGATGCGCGCTACCCGGGCCCCGTAAGCGGTGGCGGCCGGGCGAAGGAAAGGCCCGCAGGGTGGGCGCAATGGAATGCGCCCAGTTCGCTGCCAGCACACGGAGGTGCTGTCAGCGAACCCCCGTAGTCCGGCCGCGCAGTCGCAGGGCAGGATGCCCGCAGACCACCGCTTTGGGGTGGCCTTCTCTTGACTCCGGGCTCCTGCCCTTCGCCCTTCGGGCCGGCTACGCCGTTCGCGCTGCTCCTGCAGCGCAGTGCCTACTTTCTCTTGGCCACGCAAGAGAAAGTAGGTCGCTCGCCGAAGGCGAGTGAAAGCTCCGCTCCAAACCCAAGAATGCGCCGCGAAGCGATGTAGAACGGTGCGGAAAAGCATCGCGCCTGAAGGCGCTCCTACAGTGGAATCCGATTGACTCGCTCGCCCGTGGCGAGTGATGGCTCTGCTTCTGCCCCAAGAATGCGCCGCCAAGCGAAGTCGAACAGCGCAACCAACTCGACCAGCAAAGCCACTCGGGCGCTGACGATCGCGACCGCCCAAGTTCACGCCATCCCCCGATCAGCCACCAACCCCCGCCGCCCGCGCTGGCCCGCAAGCCAGTCCGAAAAACGCTCCATGTGCAGGTACAACACCGGCGTCGTGTACAGGGTAATCAGCTGCGACAGCAGCAGGCCACCAACGATCGACACGCCGAGCGGCTGGCGCAATTCCGAACCGATGCCCGTGCCCAACGCGAGCGGCAAGGCACCGAACATGGCCGCGAACGTGGTCATCAGGATCGGCCGGAAGCGCAGCAGTGCCGCGCGACGGATCGCAGCGTGCGCGCCCATGCCCTCGCGGCGTGCATCGATGGCGAAGTCGATCATCATGATCGCGTTCTTCTTGACGATGCCGATCAGCAGGATGATGCCGACGATGCCGTCGATCGACAGGCTGAATCCGCACAGGGTCAGGGCGAGCAAGGCGCCGACGCCGGCCGGAGGCAAGGTCGAGATGATCGTGATCGGATGGATGTAGCTCTCGTAGAGCACGCCGAGGACGATGTAGATGACCACGAGCGATGCCAGGATCAGCAGCACCTCGTCGAGCATCGATGAGGAAAATTCCGCGGCCTTGCCGATGAAGCTGCCGCGGATCTGCGCCGGCATGCCGATCGTGCTTTCGACCTCCCTGATCGCCTCGACCGCGTCGGACAGCGAGTAGCCATTGGCGACGTTGAATGAAATCGTCACCGCCGGCAGCTGGTTCTGGTGGCTGATCACGAGTGGCGCATTGATCACCTTCGCATCGACCAGCGACGCCATCGGGATCGTGCCGCCGGCGCCGATGGCGATGCCGGTGTTGCCCTGCGAACCGATTCCACTCGGCGTCGCCGAATTGCTCGATGTGGCCTGGCCGAAGGTGGTCGCGTTGCTCCCGGTCAGCACGCCGTTGCCGCTGCCGCGCACGCTGAGCCGATTGAGAAGGTCGGCGCTGGTGCGGAATTTCGGATCGACTTCGAGGACCACGCGATACTGGTTGAGCTGGGTGAAGATGGTCGAGATCTGGCGCTGGCCGAAGGCCGAATAGAGGGTGTCGTCGATGGTCTGGATCGGCACGCCGAGCCGGCTGGCCTGGTCGCGATCGATGGTCAGGTTCAACTGCAGGCCGGCGGCGGCCAGATTGTTGTCGACGTCGGCCAGTTCCGGGCGCGCCTGCAGGGCCGCGGTCATGCGCTCGGCGAAGCGTCCGAGCTCCTCCTCGTTGACCTCGGTCAGCGCGTACTGGTATTCGGTCGGGGCGACGCGGTTGTCGAGGGCGATGTCCTGGACCGGCTTGAGGAACAGGGCGACGCCGGGAATGCGCTCGACCGTGCGTTGCAGCCGCGGCAGCAGTTCGGCCAGGCCCTCGCGTTGCGAGCGCGGCTTGAGCACGATGCTGAGCTGGCCCTGGTTGAGCGTTGGGTTGATCGAGCCGGCACCGACGAAGGCGGCGACGCCGCTCACCGCCGGATCGGCGCGCAGGGCCTCGGCGACCCGGCGCGTGCGTTCGAGCATCGCCTCGAAGGCGATCGTCTCGTCGGCCTGGACGACGCCGGTGATCATGCCGGTGTCCTGCTCGGGCAGCAGGCCCTTGGGCATGCTGACGAACAGCAGCACGGTCAGGGCGACCGACGCGGTCAGCACGAGCATGGTCAGCCGCTGGTGGCCGAACACCCAGTCGAGGCTGCGCGCATAGGCACCGACCAGGCGATCCCACCAGTCGCGCCGACCCGCCGCCTTGCCGGTACTCTCGGCGTCCTCATGCGGCACGTTTTCGCGACGCAACAGGTAGGCGCACATCATCGGGGTCAGGGTCAGCGAGACGATCATCGAGATGCCGACCGCGATCGACAGGACGATCGCGAACTCCTTGAACAGGCGCCCGGTCACGCCAGGCATCAGCAGCAACGGCAGGAACACCGCGACCAGCGAAACCGTCAGCGACAGCACGGTGAAGCCGATTTCCTTGGCGCCGGTTTCGGCGGCGTCCTTCGGTTCGCGTCCCTTCTCGATGTAGCGCACGATGTTCTCGATCATCACGATCGCATCGTCGACGACGAACCCGGTGGCCACGGTCAGCGCCATCAGCGACAGGTTGTCGAGCGAGAACGCGGCGAACGACATCAGGGCGAACGTGCCCATGATCGACAATGGAACGGCTACGCTCGGAATGATGGTCGCCCAGAGCCGGCGCAGGAACACGAAGATCACCGCGATGACGAGACCGATGGTCAGCATCAAGGTGAATTCGACATCCTCGACCGAGGCACGGATCGTCACTGTGCGGTCGGCAAACACATCGAGATGGACATTGGCCGGCAGCAGGTCGCGCAGTTCGGGCAGCAGCTTCTTGATGCTGTCGACGGTCTGCACGATGTTCGCGCCGGGCTGGCGGCGCACGTCGAGCAGGACCGCCGGCTTGCCGTTGGCCCAGGCCGCGAGCTGGTCGTTCTCGACCCCGTCGACGACCCTGGCCACATCGCCGAGCCGCACCGGCGCGCCGCCCTTGTAGCTGATGATCGTGTTGCGGTAGCCCTCGGCATCGCTGAGCTGGTCGTTGGCGCCGATCGTGAACGATTGCGAAGCGGCATCGACCGTGCCCTTGGGTCCGTTGACGTTGGCCTGGGTCAGCGCCGAACGGACGTCTTCGAGGGTCAGGCCCTGGTTGGCGATGGCGGCCGGATCGACCTGGATGCGTACGGCCGGGCGCACATTGCCGGCGATGCTGACGAGACCGACGCCAGCGACCTGCGAAAGTTTCTGCGACAGGATCGAATCGGCGAAGTTGTTGACCTCGCGCAACGGCAGCGCGTCGGAGCTCATGACCAGGGTCAGGATCGGCGCATCGGCCGGATTGACCTTGTTGTAGACCGGTGGATACGGCAGGTTGTTCGGCAGCGTGCCGCGCCCGGCGTTGATCGCCGACTGCACGTCCTGCGCGGCGGCATCGATGTCGCGATCCATGTTGAAGGTGAGCAGGATCGTCGACAGTCCGGCCGAAGAATCCGAGGTCATCATGCGCAGGCCGGAAATCTGGCCGAACTGGCGTTCCAGCGGAGTCGTCACGAGCGAGGCCATCGTGCTCGGGCTGGCCCCCGGATACTGGGTCGTGACCTGGATCGACGGCGCGTCGATGTCGGGCAGCGCCGACACCGGCAGCAGCCGATAGCCGAGGATGCCGAGCAGCAGCACGCCGGCCATCAGCAGCGAGGTGGCGATCGGGCGGCGGATGAAGATCGTCGAAAATCCCACGATTCAGGCGTTCCTGTGTGCGATGGCCGCTGCGAACGGCAAATTCCTGCGCGGCATCCTCTTCACGACCGGGCGCGAAGCCTGATCACCGCTCACCCTCGCCCGCTGCGGCCGCGCTTGCGTTCGCCTTCGGGGACCGGCGTCGGCGCGGCAACCTCGCCAGGCGCCATTGCCGCCACCTTGATCCCGGACTTGAGCCGGAACTGGCCTTCGGTGACGACGCGGTCGCCCGCAGCCAGGCCACTGGCGACGAGCACGCCACCCCCATCGACCGTGCCGGCGGTGACCACGGTCTGCATCTTCACCGTCGAATCGCCCAACACGACCCAGGCGTATTCGCCGTCCGGTCCCTGCTGCACGCCGGTCGCCGGTACCACGATGCCGTCCTCGACCGTGCGCACGGCCAGGCGCACGTTGACGAATTCGCCCGGCCACAGCTTGTGGTCGGCATTCGGGAATTCGGCCTTGAGCTTGAAGGTCGCGGTGCTCGTGTCGATCGAGTTGTCGATGACCTTGAGTTCGCCCTCGGCGATCGGCGTCGAGTCGTTGCGCGACAGTGCGGTGACCCTGAGCGGCGTCGCATCGGCTTCGCGCACCTTGGCCATGTCCTGCTGCGGCAGGTTGAAGATGACGTTGAGCGGGCGGGTCTGGGTCAGGGTCACGATCGAGCTGCCGTTGGCCTGCAGCAGGTTGCCGACATCGACCTGGCGGATGCCGGCGAGGCCGTCGATCGGCGCCGTGATCTTCGTGAAACTCAGTTGGGTGCGGGCATTTTCGATCGCGGCGATGTCGCCGGCGATCAGGGCTTCCTGCTGGCGCACGGTCTGGCGCTGGTTTTCCAGGTCCTGGGCCGAGACGAAGTTCTTGTCGATCAGGTCCTCGTAGCGCTTGAGCGTGCTGCGCGAGGCCGCCAGTTGCGCCTCATCCTGCTTCTTCTTGGCCAGGGCCTGGTCGAGCGCGGCCTGGTAGCTGCGCGGATCGATCTCGGCAATCAGGTCGCCCTTCTTCACTTCCTGGCCTTCGGCGAAATGGACCGCCTGCAGCTGGCCGCTGACCTGGGCGCTGATCGTTACCGTGTTCAGTGCCTGGACCGTACCGAGCGCAGTCAGGTACAGCGGAACATCCTCGGTCCTCGCCGCGACCGCGGTCACCGGGATCGGCGAATCCTCGCCTTCGCCACCGCGCCGGCCCTCGTCCGCCGCTCCCTGACCGAACAGACGCCAGCCGACAAAGATGGCCAGACCGGCAACCACGACGATGGCAATCAGCTTCCCACGCGACATCCGCACATCCTTCTTCCGGGGTTTGTTCGGCAGGCGACGGCTCGCCGAGGGTCGATCATAGCCGTCGCGCAGGCCGGCGCGCTGCGCGACTGGGAGTCGCAGCATGCCAAGAAGATTCCCGCCCAATCATGAACAAATTGCGAAGATCGACCCATTCGGGTCTGCAAATGGCGTCACGACACGCTCGCCGGCGCCTGCCCCGGCGTCCCTTCACGGACGATCTGGACCATGACCAGCGGAATGCAGACGATCAGCACCTCGGCGATCAGCTTGGCGAACACGAAACCGATGGCCCAGCCGTGCACGCCCGAATCCACCAGCCCTTCGACCAGCCAGAAGCTGGCGCTGAAGACCACCAGCATGGCCGCGCCGGCGAGCGTCGACCGGGCCGGGTCGACGCGGGCCTTGCCGGCGACATACTCGATGCCCTTGAAGCCGCCGATGGCCGCGGCAAAGAACGGCATGGCGAATGGAATGCCGCCGAGGATCAGGGTCAGGTAACGGGCCATGGCGTCGTGGCCAACTTCGGAAACGAACGGCCCGCCGAGGCGACGGTAGTGGCGCAGGTCGGCCACGGCATGCACCAGGGCCAGGCCGAGCGTGTAGAGCAGCGGAATGTAGAGCCGGGTCTCGATCCAGCTTCGCGGCGATTTGAGCAGCGCGATGAAATCGGGATAGCCGTTGATCATGGCCAGGGTGATGCCGTAGGCACCGGCCAGCCAGAACAGCACGAACAGGACGATCGGCAGCTTCTCGCGCCAGGGTTTGGGCTGCTCGAGCCAGTCCTTGCGCGGGACCGCGCGCTGCAGGAGCCAACTGATCGCCAACAGCAGCACAGTCTCGAGCATGACCAGGGCGACCAGATGCGCGGCCCGCAATCCATCGTTCCACAACAACCAGAACACCAGTGCGTTACCGACCAGCACCATCGCGATGTTCAGGACCGTGCTGAACGCAGATTGCGGCGGGAACCGGCGCAGATAGTCCCTGGCGTCCTTGCGCATGGCTGCGGAGGAGGCCTGGGCATCCGCTCTGCGTTTCGTACCTCGCTTCATGCGATCTCTCCGATGCCCCGACGTCCCCGGCGCGGCAATCCGCATCATTGACCGGTTCTGCGCGGCCCGCCACAGGCCGAGCCGACCGCCATCGCTCAGGCGTCCTTCAAGCGCTCGACGCCGGCGCGGGCGAGATCGCCGAGGCCTTCGCCACCCGCTTCGAGATAGGCGCGCAACTGTCGTCGCATGCGCGGATCCCAGAACTTCTCGAGATGATTGGCGACGCCGGCGATCCCGGCGTCGCGATCGGGTTCGGACGCGAAATAGCGGGCGATGTCGTTGGCCATGGCGACCAGGCGCTGCGCATCCATTGGATCATTCCCTCGGCATGACGAGCCGATGCGCATGAGTGTAGACGACATGCGTGGCATCCCGGGCGAATCCGACCAGGGTGACTCCGGTCGATTCGGCCAGATGGATGGCCAGCGCGGTCGGTGCCGAGATCGCCGCGACCAGCGCCATGCCGAGCGTCGCCGCCTTCTGCACCATCTCGTAGCTGGCCCGGCTGGTCAGGACGAGGAAGCCCTGGCCAGGGTCGGCGTGCGCGCAGGCCAGCGCACCGATCAGCTTGTCCAGCGCGTTGTGCCGACCGACATCCTCGCGCACGCACAGCAGTTCGCCGGCGCGATTCGCCCACGCCGCCGCGTGGGTCGCCCCGGTCTGGCTGTTCAGCGGTTGCGCCGCATGCAGGGCGGAGAGCGCGTCATGCAGCGCTTCCACATCGATCCGGGGACCTGGCCCGACCGATGGGGGGTGACGCACGACGTCCTCGAGCTGCCGCGTTCCGCACAGGCCGCAACTGCTGCCGCCGACCAGGTTGCGCTGGCGTGTCGCGACGGCCTCGGCGCGCTGCGTCGGAATACGCAAGTCCAGTTCGATGCCTTCGAGGCGCACGCGGGTTTCGACCGATTCCAGTTCGTCGGCGACGCCGATGATCGCCTCGCTGAGGCTGAATCCGAGCGCGAAATCGTCGAGGTCGGCCGGCGTCGCCAGCATCACCGCGTACGGGCGACCGTTGTAGTGCAGCGCGACCGGCACTTCGCTGGCGATCCAGTCCTCGACCTGTTCGAGCCGACCGTTGGCGAAGCGCCCGACCCGGCGCTGCACGCTCGGCGCCGCGCTTGCGACCGGTTTCGCGGATTGCACCTTCAGCGCCATGCCGTATGCCGCCAGGGCAAGGAGACCAGCCCGAACACTAGCCCACGCGGCGGGCCGCGGCCAGCACCGCGTAGCTGCGTACGCGTTCACTGCGCCGATTGAATCGATGACAGCGGCGGGCGCCGGCCGACCCCGAGGATCAGCAAGGCGGCCAGGGTGAGCAGGGCAAACACGCCTCCGGCCAGAAACGTCATGCTCGAACCATAGGCATCCCAGAGCGCGCCGGCGGCAATGCTGGCGACGAGCAGGGCGATGCCCGAAACGAGACTGAAGACCCCAAATCCGGTGCCGCGCCAGCTCGACGGCACGGTATCGGCGATCAGGGCGGAAAGCAGCCCCTGGGTCATACCCATGTGCAGGCCCCAAAGCGCGGCGCCGAGAAAGGCGCCGAGCGGTCCGCCAGCCATCGCCAATGCGGCATCCGCTGCGACCAGCACCAGAAGACCGGTGCCGAACAGGCCGCGACGCGACCAGCGGTCGGAAAGCACGCCGACCGGCCACGCCGATACGGTGTAGACCACGCTCATGGTCACGAAGATCAGCGGCACCAGGGTATTGGACAAACCGAGCTGGGCACCGCGCAGGATCAGGAAGGCCTCGCTGAAGCGGGCCAGCGAGAGCAACCCGCCCACGACCACGACCTTCCAGAACGGCGCGCCGAGGCTGGCCAGGCCGGCGCGCGTGATCGGCAAACGCGCCGCGCGGTGCGGGGTCGACGGTTCGCGCACGAAAAGGACGATCAGGGCGACGGCAACAAGGCCAGGCAGCACCGCGAACCAGAGCACGGCGTGGATGTCGCCGAGCAGCAGGGCCATCAGGCCGACCGCGAGCAAAGGTCCGACCACGGCACCGACCGTATCCATCGACTGGCGCAGGCCGAACGCGGCACCGCGCACGGCTTCGGGAGTGACATCGGCGATCAGGGCATCGCGTGGCGCACCGCGCACGCCCTTGCCGAAGCGATCGAGCAGTCGCGCGGTGACGATCGTGCCGATCGATCCGGCCAGCGGAAACAGCGGCTTGACCGCCGCGGCAAGGCCGTAGCCGAACAGCACCAGCGGCTTGCGCTTGCCGAAGGCATCGCTGATGTAACCCGAAAACACCTTGGTGATCAGGACCAGGCTTTCGGCCGCCCCCTCGATCAGGCCGATGGTCAGTGCGCTGGCGCCGAGGCCACCGGCCAGCAGCACCGGCAACAGGCTGTGCACCATCTCCGAGCCGACGTCGGTGAACAGGCTGACGAAGCCAAGCGCCCAGACGCTGCCCGGGATGCGTGGCCGGCCGGAACCCGATGTTGCCATCTGCCGATTCTCCTCGTGGCCGGCCCGGACGGTCGGCAATGCCGTGATCGTAGGCAGTCCGGGCGAAAACGTCACGGCCGGAATCTTGCGATCGCCATTTCGTTTCGCCCGCCGGACTGCGTTCTAGGGACCAGACGCAACCCACAAGGAGTCCGACCATGCGCCCCCTGATCCCGCTGCTGCTCAGCCTGCTGCTCGCTTCGCCCGCCCTCGCGACCTCGTTCACGGTCAATAGCCAGGCCGACGTCGGCGACGACAACCTCGGCGACAATGTCTGCCATGCGATCCTCGGACTGCCCGGCGTCTGCACGCTGCGCGCCGCGGTCCAGGAAGCCAATGCGCACGCGGGCTCCGACACGATCTTCCTCACGGCCGGCCAGGTCTACACGCTGACCCGCGCCGGCCAGGACGACAATGCGGGCAATGGCGACCTCGACATCACCGACGACGTTACGATCCTGTTCCTCGCCTCGGGTGCGCGTCCGGTCGTCGACGTGAATGGTCGCGAACGCGCCTTTGAAGTGCTCAACGACGCCAACCTGACCCTGTTCGGCTTCGACATCACGGGCGGCGACGCCACCGTGGCGGGTGATCAGAGCGGTGGCGGCGTTGCTCTCAATTTCGCCTCGGGCATCGTGCAGATCTCCTTCATGCGCTTCTACGGAAATCGCGCCAACTTCGGCGGTGCCGTCTACAACGATGGCGACAGCACGACCATCAGCTCTTCGGAATTCTTCGACAACGAATCGGAAAACGATTTCGCCGACAGCATCGGCAGCGCGATCCACAATCGCGGTTCGATCACGATCGAATACTCGAGCATCTTCGCCAACTCCGGTGTCGGCGGAAACAATGCCATTGCCGTTTCCAACCGCCCGCCCAACGTTGGCGTGCCGAACATGGTCGTTTCGAACTCGACGATCGCCGAGAACATCGGCGTCGGCCTGTGGAGCGAGGACGAGGGCAACCTGACCGTGCGCAATTCGACCATCGTCGGCAATACCGGCGTCGGCCTGCGCCTTGCGGGAGTCGATCCGTCGCTGTTCCTGCGCGTCAGCGTGATCGCACGCAACGGCGCGACCGATTGCGTGTTCACCGGCGCACCGGGCACGCTCAGCCTCGATCGCTACAATCTCGACTCCGACAACACCTGCGGCCTCGCCTCGGGAACGTCGAACTATCCGAACACGAATCCGCGGCTGACACCGCTCGCCCGCCACGGCGGCTTTACCCATGTCAGCTGGCCGCTGACCAACAGCCCCCTGATCGACCAGGGCCACCCGGTCATCGGCAGCATCGGCTGCGAGGCCGACGATCAGCAATTCCTCGACCGCCCGGTGGATTTCGACGGCAATGGCAATGCCCGCTGCGATGTCGGTTCGGTCGAACTCGACTCCGATGTGATCTTCCACGACCCGTTCGACCGCCTCTGAACAGCGAATGCCGTGCACCTGCCCACGGTTTTGGCGCGGCGCGGTTGCAAATAGCCACCGCCCGCGCCAGCCTTGGTCCCATGGCCTTCCTGGCATGGGGCATGCGCGCATGCAGCAATCGGGCAACCCGAGCGTGACCCAGCTCATCGCAGCCTGCGGCGATGACGACGACGGCTTGCTGGCCCGCGTGTTTCCGCTGGTCTATGCCGAACTCAAGCAGATTGCGCATCGTGCGTTGTTGCGTGCGAGCGGTGGCGCAACCCTGTCGACCACAGCCCTGGTCAACGAGGCCTATCTCAAGCTTGCCGGTCACACCGACCTTGCCCTCAACGATCGCTCGCACCTGTTCGCCCTGTGCGCACGGGCCATGCGCCAGATCGTCGTCGACCATGCGCGTCGGCACCAGGCCGAGAAGCGCGGCGGGCAACAGGTCGCCATGTCGCTGACCGGGGTCGAGGCGCAAGCCGCCGAGCGCCCGGAGACCATCGTCGCCCTCGACGAGGCGCTGACCACGCTGGCCGAGCGCGATCCGAGGCTCGTACGCATCATCGAGTACCGCGTCTTTGGCGGGCTCGATACGCGACAGATCGCCGATCTGCTCGAACTCACGCCGCGCAGCATCCAGCTCGAGTGGTTGCGCGCGCGGGCCTGGATCGGCCAGGCGCTCGCTCTCGACGAGGAAGCCGGGACGGCGCCATGAGCCGGCATCTGCCCGATCCCGAGCACTGGCGCGAACTCGACGAAGCCTTGCGTGAGTTGCTCGATATCGACGCCGGCGCGCGTGAGGAATGGATCGAGGAACGCTTTCAGGGTCGCCCGGACCTCGCCAACGACCTGCGCCGGCTGGTCGCCTACGCGGAAAAGGCCGGACCGCTGGAGCGGGTCGGCGAGTCGAACGCGGTGATCGACGCCCTCGATGCCCTGCCCGGTGCTGCCGGAACGATCGCCGGTTGGCGACTGCTCCGGCGCATCGGTGCCGGCGGCATGGCCGAGGTCTACCTGGCCGAGCGCGACAACCACGGCGTGACCCAGCGCGCCGCACTGAAACTGATGGCCCGCGGTCTCGGCTCGAGCGACATGCATGCACGCTTCCAGCGCGAGCGCAGCATCCTGGCGCGACTCACCGATTCGCGCATCGCGCGCTACTTCGACGGTGGCATTGCCGAGGACGGGCGTCCGTGGCTGGCCATGGAGCCGATCGAAGGCCTGCCGATCGACGCGTATTGCACGGCCCACCTGCTGCCGCTGCGGGCGCGTCTGGCGCTGTTCCGCGAAGTCTGCGGCGCCGTCGCGCATGCCCATCGGCACCTGATCGTGCACCGCGACATCAAGCCGTCAAACGTCCTGGTCAGCCTCGACGGACAAGTCAAGCTGCTCGATTTCGGCATCGCCAAACCGATTGCCGAAAGCGACGGCGACAGCACCCGCAGCCGCCTGC
Source organism: Dokdonella immobilis (assembly GCF_900115085.1). GTDB lineage: Bacteria > Pseudomonadota > Gammaproteobacteria > Xanthomonadales > Rhodanobacteraceae > Dokdonella > Dokdonella immobilis. Next base: position 208,320 of record NZ_FOVF01000006.1, read on the forward strand.
TGACCCCGCACCACGCCAGCCCCGAACAACTGCGTGGCGAATCGGCGACCACGGTCACCGACGTCTTCCTGCTCGGCCTGCTGCTCTACGAGCTGCTCGTCGGCTGTCGTCCATTCGTCGAATTCGAGGACGACCCGTTCCTGCACGAGCAGGCCCTGCGCGAACGGGAGGCACCCTTGCCGAGCGCGGCCCTGGCCCGTCGCCTCGCGGAGAACCCCGGTGCGGCCGCCGATGTCCAGGCGCGCGAACTGCGCGGCGACCTCGATCGCATCATCCTGTTCGCCCTGCGCAAGGATCCGGCCTCGCGCTATTCCTCGGTGGAACGCTTCGACGCCGATATCGCGGCGTGGCTCGCGGGTCGCCCGGTCTCCGCGCGCGGCGACGCGTTGGGCTACCGCTTGCGCAAGTGGACCGCGCGGCATCGTCTGGCCGCCGCCTCGATCGCCGCCGCCGTGCTGATGGGCGTCATCTACACGGCGTTGCTGGTCCACCAGAACCGGCTCGTCGCCGAACAGCGCGATCATGCCCGCGATGCCGCCGCGCAGGCGTCCGCCGTGCGCGATTTCCTGCTCGATCTGTTCAGCGAGGCGGATCCTTCGCGAGCTCTCGGCGAAAAGCTCAGCGTCGGTGCCGTCCTCGAAAAAGGCAGCGCCCGCATTGCCGATGGCTTCGCCGAGCAGCCGCGCGTGCGCGCCGAAATGCTGCACACGATCGGCACGGCCTGGCACGGCCTCGGCGACCACGCCCGCGCCCGTGACCTGGTCGGCCAGGCGGTCGCATTGCGCCGGCAATGGCCCGAAGCCCGCGTCGACCTGTCGCGCAGCCTCAGCGAGCTGGCCGCGATCGAACGCGACGACAGCCACCTCGAGGAAAGCATCGCGCTCGCACGAGAGGCCGGCGAGCTGGCCGGCGGCGACCTGCATGCGCGCGCGCTGGCCCTCAATGTGCTCGGGGTCGGCCTGCTCATGCACGACCAGGATCTTGGCGCCGCCCGCGCATCCCTCGACCAGGCCATCGCGACCTATCGCGCCTGGCCCACTCCGGATCCCGTGCGCATCGCCGTCGCCCAGGGCAATCGCGCCGCGATCGACCTGACCGATGGTCGATTCGACGAGGCCGAGAGCGGACTCTCAGAAGCGATTTCCGTACTCTCGCCGCGGCTCGGCGACATCCATCCCGAGGTCACCGCCCTGCTCTACAACCTGGCCCGCCTCGAAGAGCGACGCGGCAAGTTCGCGGATGCCGAAACGCATTTCCGCCGCGTCCTGGCCGCCGAGACCGAGGTTCTCGGCGCCGCCCATCCCGACGTCGCCATCGATCGCACACGGCTGGCCTATGTGCTCGCCGAACGCGGCAAACTCGCGGAGGCCGAACAGGGCTTCTCGGCCGCGCTCGCGGTGATGCGCGAGAAGCTGCCAGCCGACCACAAGCGCATCGCCGAGAACCAGATGGGCTACGCCGAGACCCTGGTCGAACTCGATCGTCCAGCCGAAGCCGAATCGCTGATTGGCGAAGCGATCGGCATCCTCGGCAAGCACTTCGAACAGGACGACTGGCGCATCGCCGAAGCGCGGCGCATCCAGGCCCGCGCCTGGCTACATCTCGATCGGCGCGATCGCGCCCTGGCCCAGCTCGAGCAGATCGGACCGATCCTGCTCGCCCAGGCCGCGCCGGTGCCGGACCGCTATCGAGAATCGCTCGATGAAGCCCGCGGTGGCGCGGACACCGCGTCGCCCTCGGCGAATGCGAAGCGGCGCTGAACCATCAAAGGCCCTGTTGCGCGGACTGCGGCGGCTCGCGCTCCAGGCGCAAACCGGAGCGCCCGTCGAGCTTCCCTCCGTGGCTGGATTCGAGTGTCCGTATGCATCCTGGTCGACCGCTGCGCAGGATTCGATCGATCGCAGCTCGGTTCATGCACCGGCTCAGAACGGGTCAAGCGCACTGACCATGACGTAGTACCCATCCGGGTCGCGCAAGGCGAACTCCAGCGTTCCGGTGGCCGGGTTCGTGTTCGGTTCCTCCGCGAGCCGGTCGACCAGCACCCTGGCGCGCGACAGCGCCTGTTCGAAATCGTCGACGCGGAAAAACAGCAGCAGACCATTGCCCGGCTCCGCGCGCTCCGGACTGGACAGCGTCGGGTGGTCGTGCGCGCCCCACGCGTGCAGGCACAGCAAGACCGTGCCATCACTGTCGAGAACCTGTCCGAAATAGTCGTGGGCAGGCGCCGACTCGGGCTGGCCGAACAGCGACTGATACCAACGGCAACTGCGGGCCACGTCGGCCACGCCTATGATGGTCCAGGTGCGCTTCATGGAAAAATCCTCCTGCTTGACGGGCGGACAGCTACCGGTCATGCCGCGAATGGCTGCATCGTCGCGTCCAAGCCTATCGCGAGCCGGCACGCAGATAGCATCCGCGGATCATGCTCGCAGGGAATCCGGACTCGATCCTCCTCCGGAACAAGTACGCTTCGCACCGACTCCCGCTGGTGCATCACCGCAGGCTGGCGGTGGTCCTGAAGCGCAGCAGCCCGACCGATCCCGGCGCCGGTCGTCGCCTGATCATCGATCCGCGAGCCAGGAACGGCGGCGCAAATTGGAATACAGCTGAGTGCCCTCACCCGCTGCGGCGGTCTGGCCCCTGTCCCTCTCAGCGCCGACCGAAGATCACATACACGCTGCCGGCATCCGCATTGCCTTCGGGATCGGCCTGCTGGGCGCCGATGACAAGGTCGTCGAGACCATCGTGGTTGATGTCGGCGCTGGCGACCGAGTTGCCGGAATAATCCTCCTGGGCCTCACCGTCGATGCGGAATCCGTTGCGGCCATCGAGGGCGCCAAGCGAAAACGCCGGTAGGAATTTTCCTCCGTGGCCGAATACGACGTAGCTCGATCCGCTGCCCTCGGCACCGTAGTTGGCGTATTCGGCGCCGATGACCACATCCGCGAAGCCGTCACCGTTCACGTCTCCGGCGGCGTTGACGCGCGCCCCGGTCGAATCACCCGCATGGACTCCGTCGATCCTGAAGCCATTGGTTCCATCGAGGTTGGCGAGCACGAGCGACGGCTCGAAATTGCCGCCGTGCCCGAAGACGACGTAGCTGGTGCCCGCGGTGTATTGCCCGTTCGGACTTGCGAACATCGCGCCGACGATGATGTCGTCGTATCCGTCGCCGTTCACATCGCCCGCGCCACTGACCGAGCTTCCCGCACGTTCGGTGGGACTGCCGGCGAGCCGGAAACCATTCACGCCATCGAGCATTGCCAGCGAAACGGGCGGCCACCGATCGCTGTCACGTCTACCAAAGACGACATACGCCGCGCCCTGCCCGCCGTTTTCGGTCCAGGCGCCGACAATGACGTCGTCGATTCCGTCGCCGTTCACGTCGCCCGCGCGGCTCACCGAGTAGCCAGCCTCCGCGCGCTCCGCGTAGCCGTCGATTCTATAGCCACCGAGCTTTGCGGAACCCAGTTCGCCCAGGGAATTCGGTCCGCTCTTCGCAAGATCGGGACGTCCGTAGACGACGAAGCTGCTTCCCGCATTGAAGATTCCACCCGGTTGCGAAAAATTCGCGCCAATGATGAGGTCCCCCACGCCATCACCATTGATGTCACCGGCACCGTCGACTTCGATTCCGGAGTTGTCGTTCGCCGTGGCGCCGTCGATGCGAAGTCCCGTGCTGTCGGCAACGAGGCTCGCGCTGGTCGGGAACGAACATGCGGCGCGGGCGCACTGCTTTCCGTAGATCACATAGGTGCTGCCGGCGCTGGCGGAGCCGGCCGCCCGTTCGTTGGTGGCACTGGCGAGCAGGTCATCGACTCCGTCGCCGTTCAGGTCGCCGCCCGCGGCGACGGAATAGCCCAGATAGGAATGGGCATTGCCGTCGATGCGGAATCCGCGCGCAAAACCGGAATCCACGAGGTCGTCGAGTCTGATGGGTGAAGTGAACCCGGTATCTCGGCCAAACACCACGTAGGTGCTACCTGCATCTTCGCTATAGCCGGGCGCGCCGATGATCAGATCCTCGATGCCATCGTGATTGACGTCACCCGCGGAACTGACCGAGAAGCCGGCAAAATCCCCGGGCTTGCCGCCGTCGAGGCGCAACCCGTTGCTTCCATCCAGGCTGCCCAATGCCAATACCGATGGATAGGATTGCGCGAACGCCTGTTGGCCGGCGGCGCCGCCGGCGAGCAGCATCGATGCAAGGATCACGAGCGCGCGCCGGCGAACGTGAGAAGACCGGGGTACCGATTTGCGACTGATTTCCGTCTGCGTGTTCATGCACTTCTACCTCGCCCTCGTTGAGTGCTCCCGATACTGATTGGCACTTCATGAGCCGCAATTAACGAAACAGCCCCCTCCCGTCACCCGGTTTAGGCTTCGTTCTTTTTTCGGCCAAATGGGTCGGCAGGTTTCGAAACGGTTCAGGCCGCCACGCCGAAATGGCGCAGATGCGCCCGCTTGCGCCTTGCCCATGCGATGGCCAATATCGAGGCGCAGGAGAGTGCCCAGCGAGGCTCGGCTTCCCCGCCGGCCGGTACCTTGACAAGGCCTGGCCAACCAAGAAGCCTTGCTTCGTTCGCCCGCCCATCTCGAGAAATGCCATGCTTGACCGCCGAGAGTTTCTGATCGCCGCGGGAGCCGCGACGGCCGCATCGCTGACCGCCCGCTTGCATGCAGCCGACGTCCCGGCATGGCCGCCGTACCGCAATACGATCGCGATCGATGGCGAGAGCGGACTCTTCCTGTTCGGATCCGATGCCGACCCGACGGAGACCCCCGCCGAGCTCGCGGCTGCGCGCGCCTCGGGCCTCAGCGCCGTGCTCTTGTCGATCGGCCCGAATGGGCGTTACTGGAACAACGACGCGCAATTCGAAAAGATGAAGGCGCAGCTGGCTCGCGTGCGCGGCATTGTTTCCGCCCGTCCGGACGCGTTCCGCCTGATCGACACGGCGGCCGACCTGCAACGTGCACACGCCGATCATCAACTCGGCCTGATACCGCGCTTCCAGGGCAGCGAACCGATCGGAGAGGACCTCGATCGCGTGGCGCTGTTCCGCACGCTCGGCATCCGCGTCGTGCAGATCACCCATAACCGTCGCAACCTCGCCGGTGACGGTTCGACCGAGCCCGGCAATGCAGGCCTCAGCAATTTCGGCCATGCGCTGATCGAGCGGCTCAATCACGAACGCGTCGTCGTCGACCTGGCGCATGGCTCGCAGCGGACGATGGCCGAAGGCATCGCGGCGTCCAGGGCGCCCGTGCTGATCAGCCACACCGGCTGCCGCGCGCTCGCCGACCTGCCGCGCAACACCGGCGATGCCGAGCTGCGCGCCATGGCCGAACGCGGCGGCGTCGCCGGCATCATCTTCTGGCCGTACCTGCGCACCGACACCCAGCCGATGGCGATCGACGTGGTCCGCCATATCGAGCACGCCATCGATGTCTGTGGCGAGGACCATGTCGGCATCGGCACCGATGGCGGCATCGCCCCCGTTGCGCGCACGCCGCAATTCGAGGCGTCCAATCGCGAGAACGTCAAGGCGATGGTCGGGGACGGCATCTTCGAGCACGGTCGACCCGCCGATCTCTACATGTTCATCCCCGACCTCAATGTCGCCAACCGCTTCGAGCTGCTCGCCGGCATGCTCGCCCGGCGTGGGCACAAGGATGCGCGCATCGAGAAGATCCTCGGCGGCAACTTCGCGCGCGTTTTCGCCGAGGTCTGGCGCTAGACCCGCCGCATCGGGGCGGCGGAGCCTCGCGGGTCGGGCTCGATGGCCCGACACGTGATCTTGCGTCTTGGCAAGTCCCGTTGGATGGCACCGGGAGCGCACGGCACGCGTGTAGAATCGGGTGCTTCCGTGCCAACAGGGGTGTCCGACATGTGCAGACGGTTTCTTGCGCTGGTTGTCCTGGGTTTACTCGCATTGCAGCTTCCGGCGTACGCGGCACCGTCGCAGAACGACGATCTCGATACCTATTTCAAGCCGGTCCAGTGGCGTTCGATCGGCCCGTTCCGCGGCGGGCGCTCGAATGCGAGCACCGGCGTGGTCGGCGACCCTCGAACCTACTACATGGGCACCACCGGCGGCGGCCTCTGGAAGACCGAGGACATGGGCCTGAGCTGGCACAACGTTTCGGACGGCTATTTCAATACGGCGACGATCGGCGCCGTCGCGGTCGCCGCGAGCGATCCGAATGTCATCTACGTCGGCACCGGCGAACATGCCATGCGCGGGGTCATGAGCCATGACGGCGATGGCGTCTATCGATCCACCGATGCCGGCAAGACCTGGAAGCGGGTCGGCCTCGAGCTGACCCAGCACATCGCCCGCATCGTCATCGATCCGCGCGATCCCGATCTCGTCTACGTCGCCGCGCAAGGGGTGACCTTTGCGCCCTCGGCAGAGCGCGGCGTTTACAAGTCCAGTGACGGCGGCACGACGTGGAAGAAGGTGCTGTTCGTGAACGAACGCACCGGCGCTGCGGAACTGTCGATGGACGCGAGCAACCCGCGGATTCTCTACGCGGCCATGTGGGAACACGGCCGGCTGCCATGGAAGGTCATCAGCGGCGGCCCCGGCAGCGGCCTTTACAAATCGACCGACAGCGGCGAGACCTGGGACCGCATGACCGAGGGCCTGCCCGAAGAGATGGGCAAGATGGCGATCGCGGTCAGCCCGGCCAACCCGGACAAGGTCTACGCCCTGATCGAGACCGACTCAATCAAGGACGAGCGCGGCCTGTACATGTCCAGCAATGCCGGCAAGCGCTGGACCAAGGTCAGCAGCGAACCGCAGCTGGTGCAGCGCGCCTGGTACTACATCGAGCTGTTCGCCGACCCGAAGAACGAAAACACCGTGTATGTGATGAGTGCGCCGGCACTGCGCTCCGACGATGGCGGCAAGACCTGGGCCAGGCTGTCGGCGCCGCATGGCGACTTCCACGATCTGTGGATCAACCCGGACGATGCCGACAACTTCATCATCTCCAACGACGGCGGCGCGTCGATCAGCTTCGATCGTGGGCAAAGCTGGAGCACGCAGAACAACATGCCGACCGCCCAGTTCTATCGCATCAACGTCGACAACCAGTTCCCTTACCGGATCTATGCCGGCCAGCAGGACAACAGCTCGGTTTCGATCGCCAGCCGCGAACTCGCCAGCGATCACATCGGACCGGACAGCTGGGTCGCTTCCGCCGGCGGCGAGAGCGCGTTCCTGGCCTTCGACCCCGACAACCCGCGCTACGTGATGGGCGGCAGCTACCAGGGCACGATCGAGGTCATCGACACCAAGGCCAAGGCCGGCACCAATGTCATGCCCGCACCGATCCAGTACCTCGGCATGGACGCCAAGGACATGAAGTACCGCTACAACTGGAACGCGCCAATCGTCTGGAGCCGCTACGAACCCGACACCTTCTTCCACGGCTCTCAGTACCTGCTCAAGAGCACCGACCGCGGCAAGACCTGGAAGGAAATCTCGCCCGATCTGACCCGCAACGAGAAGGACAAACAGGGCACGCCCGGGGGTCCGTTCACCAACGAGGCGGTCGGCGCCGAGAACTACGGTACCCTGGCCTACGTGGTCGAATCACCGCACGAAAAGGGCGTGATCTGGACCGGCAGCGACGATGGCCTCGTGCAGCTGACCCGCGATGGCGGCGCAACCTGGAAGAACGTGACACCACCGCGCCTGGCCGAGTGCCTGATCAACGCGATCGAGGTGTCGCCGTTCGATCCCGGCACGGCCTACATCGCGACCACGCGCTACAAGTTCAACGACCACACACCGGGGCTGTACAAGACCACCAACTACGGCGCGAGCTGGACGAAGATCGACAAGGGCATTCCGGACGGCGCATTCACCCGCGTGGTCCGTGAAGACAATGTGCGCCGCGACCTGCTTTACGCCGGCACCGAGCGCGGCATCTATTTGTCGTGGAACGGCGGCAAGGACTGGACGCCGTTCCAGCTGAACCTGCCGGTGACCCCGATCACCGACCTGCGCGTGCACCAGGGCAACCTCATTGCCGCGACCTCGGGCCGATCGTTCTGGATACTCGACGACCTCAGCCTGATCCGCCAATACACGAAAGACCGGTCCGCCTTCGCGCTGTACAAGCCCGGCAATGCCTACCTGGTCAACGGCAGCAGCGAACTCGACCAGCACGACGCCGAGGACAATGCCGAATTCAAGGGCGCGGACACCTTCAATGGCGTCAATCCGGCGACTGGCATCGTCGTCTACTACCAGCTGCCGGAGCTGCAGAAGACCGATGACATCACGCTGGAGGTTGCCGATGCCGACGGCCACGTCATCCGCAGCTTCTCATCGAAGGCCGTGCCCGATCAGAAGAAATGGGACGGCGGTCCGAAACCCGACCCGCTGCTGCCCAAGGCCAAAGGCCTGAATCGCTTCGTCTGGGATATGCGCTACCCGACCATGACCGGCGTCCCCGACGTCTATTTCGAAGCCAGCTATGCCGGCCACAAGGCGATGCCGGGCAAATACCGGTTCACCCTCAAGTCGGGCGATCAGACCCTTTCGACGGAGGCCGAAATCCTCGCCAATCCGCTCTACAGCACCGATGCAGCCGGCTACCAGGCCTATCACGCGCTGATGTCGCGCATGGAAGCGGCGCTCAGCGCGATGCACCAGCGCGTCAACGAGCTGCACGACAAGCAGACCCAGCTCGAGGCCCTGCTCGGCAAGTTTCCCGGCGACGACAAGGCGAATGCGCTCAAGGCCGCGGGCGAGGCGCTGCAGGCCAAGCTCAAGGCCTGGGACGAAGACATGGTCCAACGCCGCTCGAAGGCCTACGACGATGTCGAGAATTTCCCGAACAAGTTCACCGCCAGCTACCTGTTCCTGATCAACCAGACCGAAAGCAATCTTCCGCAGATCAATGCTTCGACACTCGAAGAACTGCAGCGGCTCGACGCACAATGGGCCACGCTCAAGGCCCGCTCCGACGAACTGCTCGACAAGGATGTTCCGGCCCTGAACAGCACGCTCTGGAAGGCAGGCTACGGCGCCATCTGGCAATAGGCAGGCGGCAGACTGACTGCAAGCAATGGGTTCGAGCCTTGGGGCCCGAACCCATTGCTCGACTCATTTCCATCAGCCGGTTATGCGCGCGCATTCCTTTCAGTGAGCGAAAGAGTGCTCATGGGCCAGGCGCTGCGAACTTCCAGCTTGCTTGAGGCAGGAGTCCATGGTTGAAGACTGGCGCCAGGCCGTGCGCAAGCAAACCGTTCCGCACTGTCACTGAATTCCCACTTTTTGTCATTCCTGCGAAGGCAGGAGTCAAGTGAACTCCGCACTTCCAAAAGCCTTGAAAGTCGCTGGATCCCCGGCGTCGCGGGGATGACGCGCTGGCTTCAGTGCCTTTCCTCTCTGCCTGCTGTTGCTCGGGGGCAAACGGCGTGACGGCATTACTGCTCTAGTGGTTTCCTGCGCTCCATCTCGCGGTTCAGGGCTTCTTTCGCAGTCTCGGCCAGTTCGTGCGCGCGGGTGTAGTCGGCAACGAAGGAGCTGCCGAACCTCGGTTGAAAGACGTATGCCATGAGGAATCCGTATTCGGGTGAGGGGCGCGGGGCCCCGGTCGCGAACGCTTCGTCAAGTCCACGGATCGCGACCGGCAACAGGCAGGCACCCGGCGTGCTGATGCCACGCGCCTGCAGCTTCGACACCCATGGGTAGCGCTCGTCACGCTCGGCTGCGGGCAGCACCGAGAACCGCTCGGCCACGCCCGCGCAGAGTGCGTCGAAGGCCGCACCCATGGTCTTGTAGGGTCGCGGTGGCGGCTCCGGAATCAAGCCATCGAGCAGACGCGCGTAGAGGGGCCCGGTCACCGCATCGGGCTCCAGCGCCTGCAGGGTTTCGACCGGCGGCGGTTCGACACGACCATCGTTGCTCAGCACAAGGATGCCGAAGTCCTCGCGCAAGGTCGCCACGACTTCAGCGCGGGTGGCGAAGCGATCCATCACGTCGAACAGGTGCGGCACCCACAGCGGCATGCCAAGCACGATCGAGATCGTCGCGAGCACGGGTGCATGGCGATGCCAATGTCCCACGAAGAGCTGCGCTACTTTATACGTCACGAAGATTCCCATCGGACCCAGCAGCAGTGCGAGCATCAGGGGCACCCGGTTCCAGCCATCAGGATCGTCGAGAAATGCACCGATCCAGGCATGCTCGGGATCGGAAGCGGAATAGCGCAATTCGATCGCGCTCGACGCCGACGGCCGCACCCAGGCGAACGCCGCGTTCACCAGCGGATCGTTCATGCGTGAACGCAAGGCATCGACCTGGGTCCAGGCGCTGATTGCCGAATCACTGCCGAACGAAAGATCATCGGGAAGATCCGTCTGCAGTTGCCTGAGCAAATCCTCCACACCCGGTTCGGCATATATTTTCGGGCCGACCAACGCGAAGGTACGCTGAAACTTGTCACCCGCAAACGAGGGCGAGAGCCCCTGTGCGACGAAGTGATCGGAGGGATCGGTCGCCAGCACCGTATGCGGTGTACCCGAGGCGTCGAGGAAGCGCAGCAGCGCCTGCTCGCGCATTCCGCAGCCAGCCTCACCCGGAACCACGTGTTCCAGGCCGGTCAGCGCGAGCTGGCGCGCCTGCGACGATTCGCAAACGAAGCGCGACTCGACGATCCGGGCTTGTGTCGAGTTCGCCGCGACCAGGCGTCCGTGCAGGGCCGAGATCCACGGCTGCACGGCGCTCCACGCGAACGCCAACATGATCCCGCCGACCACGGCGAAGGGGAGGCCAATCAGGCGCGCCAGCCACATCCGGGCCTTCAGACCAGCGATGCGCAGCGCAGCGTCTCGGAAACTGAAGTTCTCGGCATTGGGTAGCGGCATCGCGTAATCGCCTCGCGTAACGGGACCCTGGCAGCTCCGATACTGGAGAGAGGCCGGGAAAAGTCGGAACTACGTGGATCTGGACACCGAAAACGCGGGAACCGGACGCCTGGATCGAAGGGCGAATCGCAGGGCGAATCGGGACATCCAAAAAGCCCTCAAGATCCTACGTCACGAATCGATGTTTTCCTACAGACAGCACGGCCTGATCCCGGCACGCTGGCGGCATGACTACGGCACGCCACCTGCTCGTCGATCCTGAAAATCCAGGCTTCTACCACTGCATCTCACGGTGCGTCCGGCGGGCCTGGCTATGCGGAGTCGATCCTTACGATGGAAAGTCCTACGAGCATCGCCGGGCCTGGGTCGAGCAGCGCTTGTTGGAGCTGGCCCAGATCTTCGCCGTCGGCATCTATGCCTATGCGGTAATGAGCAACCATGTACATGTCGTGCTGCGCATCGATCCGACGGCGGCGGCCAAGTGGTCCGATGCGGAAGTGGCGCTGCGCTGGGTGCGGTTGTTTCCGGCGACCGTGGCTGGTGAGACTGACACTGCGGCGTGTCGTCTGAAGGAACAGACCCTGCTCGGCAATCCAGATCGGCTCAGTTCGTGTCGCCAGCGCCTCGGCAGTCTGGCCTGGTTCATGAAGGCGCTCAACGAACCAATCGCGCGTCGGGCCAACCGGGAAGATGCCTGCACCGGACGATTCTGGGAGGGCCGCTACAAGTGCCAAGCCCTGCTCGACGATACTGCCGTACTCACCTGCATGAGCTATGTCGACCTGAATCCGATTCGCGCTGGGATTGCGGAGAATCTCGAGACTTCGGCCCATACCAGCGCCGTGCAACGCATCAAAAACCTTCGATCGGAGCCGGCCACGGCCCAATGGCCATTGGCGTCGATCAACAACACGACCGCCCCCGGCACTCTGCCAATCACGGCCGAAGCGTATCTCGACCTGATCGACTGGACTGCCAGACTGACCCGCGGTGACAAGAGCGGCCGCATTGACATGAGCGAACCGCCCATCCTTCGCAACCTCGGCCTGAGCGAGCATCAGTGGCACCAGCAGACGCTGGGCACGGAAGCCCGCTACTGGCGAGCGATCGGCTCAGCCCGCTCGCTGATGGAGAAGGCCGCAGCCATTGGACAGTCCTGGCTGAGAGGCATCGGCGGCGCCCAGCTGCTGATGCGAAATCGAACCGCCTGATCGCATCTGCCAGAAACTGGATGCCACGCGGGCCGGGGTTGAACGTGGCCGCGGATGCGGGACCGCACCTACAATCCGAGGAATAACGCCTCGACGTCGCCGTTCCTCGTACTTCCCACCCGCCTCCAACGCCTGAAGCCCTTCGCCTCTGCGGCGCGGATCGTCAGCTCGCCTTCTTCAAACCATCACCTTGGAGTTGTGCGTGTCCCGGTTGTTTCTTGGAGTTGTGCGTGTCCCGGTTGTTTCCTTTTCGATCACGGTTGTTCGAGTCTCGGGCGGAAATGAAATCCGGCTCGAAAGCCCGGGAAATCTGGAGGGGGCCGAAATTGGCCCACCCCCTCCCCCTGCTCATTCCTGGTATGGCTGTGCCCCGAGTTGCTCTGCCGTCATCGTAATGGCCAGCGAGTTCGCGATCGA
>NZ_FOVF01000039.1 GCF_900115085.1 Dokdonella immobilis
GCGAAACCCACCAGAGCACGACAAGCGGCGCAGCCCTCCTGGGCGCTGCCTGCGTCACTGCTTCGGTGTTGGTCAGCGCTCAGCGCTTTATCACAAACCCCATCCGAGCACTCGGGTGGGGTTTTTTCTTGTGCATGCGCAGCCGCGCGAACGGAAACAGGTCGATGCTTGAGGGAGTTGGCCGCAGCAGGAAGATAGCTCCATTTGAAGGCGGAGCTATTCGTTCCTGGACAAAGGGACGCGTTCCCGACCTAATCGAGGGCGTAACCGAACTGCTGACGAAACTGATCCGCGAACTGGCGGTAATCGAAGCGCTGGTTCTGGGTCCCGGGGTGTTCGACCTTGAGGGCGCCCATCAGGTTGCCGATTCGGCCGATCGTCATCCAGTCGTAGCCCTTCATGATGCCGTGGATGAGTCCGGCCCGGAACGCGTCGCCGCAGCCGGTCGGGTCGGTGATTCGGCGTTCGTGCGCGGGTGGTACGTTGTGGGTCGTGCCGTCGGCGTGGATCTTGGCGCCCTTGGGGCCGCAGGTCGTGATGTAGGCCTTTACCCGGCTGGCAATCTCGGCTTCGTTCCAGCCGGTGCGTTCCTGCAGCAGGCTCGATTCGTAGTCGTTGACGGTGACGTAATCGGATTGCTCGATGAAATGGCGCAATTCCTCGCCATTGAATAGCGGCATGGCCTGGCCAGGATCGAAGATGAACGGAATTCCGGCTTCCTTGAATTCGGCGGCATTCTGCAGCATGCCCTCGCGCCCGTCCGGACTGACGATGCCGAATTGGATGCCGGGTACGTCGCGCACGTGATTCTCGTAGGAACGCATCATCGCGCCCGGATGGAAGGCCGTAATCTGGTTGTTGTCGTGGTCGGTGGTGATGAACGCCTGCGGCGTGAACAGGTCACTCAGTTCCTTGACCTGGTCCAGGCGGATCCCGCATTCCTCGAAATGCTCGCGATAGGGCCCAAAATCCTGCCCTACGGTCGCCATCGGGACCGGCTCGCCACCCAGAAGCTTGAGGTTGTAGGCGATGTTTCCGGCACAGCCTCCAAATTCCCGGCGCATGCGTGGCACCAGAAACGACACATTCAGGATGTGCACCTTGTCCGGAAGAATATGGTTCTTGAACTGGTCCGGAAAGACCATGATGGTGTCATAGGCCAACGAACCGCAGATCAGTGCCGACATTGATATCCCCTGAATTGCATGAATGCGCCATGGCGGCGGCAAGATCGTGTCTGATTCCCGCCATCGAACTGGGGCAAAGCGTCGATTTTGCCCGAGATCGCAAGGCCGCGCACGCAAGCATGTCGAGTCGGTGGTACAGGCGCAGGCGGATGGCAGTGCCGTCGCCGACCTTCCGGGACGCATCTTCGCCTGCAGGCGCTGGAATAAGCTTGTTTTAACGCCAATTTGGCTTGCCTGCATGGTTGGCCGTCTCTACACTGTCGCGTTCTTTGCGGCTCCACATATCAGGTCCGGCTCAACTCATGTTCAAAGGTTTGCGTGGTCTCTTCTCGAATGACCTGTCGATCGATCTCGGCACGGCCAATACCCTGATCTACGTGCGCGGACAGGGAATCGTCCTGAACGAACCCTCGGTGGTGGCCATTCGTCAGGACCGCGGGCCGGGCGGGCCGCGCAGCGTGGCGGCGGTCGGCTCCGATGCCAAGAAGATGCTCGGCAGGACGCCTGGCAACATCGTCACGGTCCGGCCGCTGAAGGACGGCGTCATTGCCGATTTCTCGATGACCGAGGAAATGCTCAAGCAGTTCATCCGCAAGGTGCACCGCTCGCGCATGTTTCGCCCGAGCCCCCGTGTACTGGTCTGCGTTCCTTGCGGATCTACCCAGGTCGAACGACGTGCGATCAAGGAATCCGCGGAAAGCGCCGGAGCCCGTGACGTGTTCCTCGTCGAGGAGCCGATGGCGGCCGCGATCGGCGCCGGTATTCCGGTTGGCGAGGCACGCGGTTCGATGGTCCTCGATATCGGCGGCGGCACCTCGGAAGTCGCCGTGATTTCGCTGAACGGCATCGTCTATTCGCAATCGGTCCGCATCGGCGGTGACCGTTTCGACGAGGCCATCATCAACTACGTCCGGCGCAATCACGGAACGTTGATCGGCGAAGCCACCGCCGAGCGCATCAAGATGGAGGTCGGCTGCGCCTTCCCCCAGTCCGATGTCAAGGAAATCGAGGTATCCGGCCGGAATCTGGCCGAAGGCGTGCCGCGCATGTTCACCGTCAATTCGAATGAAATCCTCGAAGCCTTGCATGAGCCGCTGTCCGGTATCGTCAGCGCGGTGCGCAGTGCCCTCGAGCAGACCCCGCCCGAACTGTGTTCCGACGTCGCCGAGAGGGGTATCGTGTTGACCGGCGGCGGTGCGCTACTGCGTGACCTCGATCGCTTGCTTTCCGAGGAAACGGGCCTGCACGTGCATGTCGCCGACGAGCCGCTGACCTGCGTTGCCCGCGGTGGTGGACGTGCGCTTGAACTCGTGGACCAGCACGGTGGTGACTTCTTTGCATCCGAGTGATTGCATGTGATTTACGCGCATGCCGCTCGCAACTACTGACAAGGTTTCCCTCTTTGCCGAAGGTGCGGTCAGCACGGCGCGCCTGATCGCCTATCTGACGCTCGCGATGATCGTCATGGTCATCGACCACCGGGGTTCGTACCTCGAACGCCTGCGGCTGTTCGCCAGCACGATCGTCGAGCCGATCTACCGGGCTGCCGCCCTGCCGTCGGACGTGGCCCGGGCCGGAAGCCTGGCCATCGCCACCCAAAGCCACCTGGTCGACGAAAACCGCAGCTTGCGCGAGGCCCTGCTGCTGGCCCAGGTCCGCCTCAACCGCATGTCGGCCTTGTCGGCCCAGAACGATCGCCTGAAGAAGCTCCTCGATGTGCAAAAGGATCTCGGACTGGGCGTGCAGTTGGCCCGGCTCATCGATATCGATCTCGATCCGTTTCGGCATCGCATCGTGCTCGACGCCGGCAGCGCGCAATCGATCAGCGTCGGACAGCCGGTCCTCGACGCGCACGGGGTAATGGGCCAGATCGTGGAGGTGCTGCCAAACACCTCGGTGGCCATGCTGGTCACCGATCCGACCCATGCCATTCCAGTCATGATCGAGCGCACCGGATTGCGCACGATCGCCTACGGCACCGGTTCGATCGATCGTCTGCAACTGCCGAACATCCCGATAAGTGCCGACATCAAGGTGGGCGATGCGCTCGTGACCTCGGGACTTGGCGGTCGTTTTCCGGCCGGTTTTCCGGTTGGAGAAATACTCGAAATAAGCAATGACGAAAGCGGCATGTTTGCGGCCGCGATCGCGCGGCCGGCGGCTGCACTCGATCGCAGTGGTGAAGTCCTCCTGCTGCAGGACCTGCCGCAGCCGGTCGGACCTCCTGCCCCTCTGGACGCGGCTTCACCCGATGCAGATCGGGACCCAGACACGAGCGGGCACCCATGAATCGTCGTCGCGCCCAGCTGCTGATATTTTCCTGCAGCTTCCTGCTGGCGTTTCTGCTTCAGCTGGCTCCGCTGCCGGCGACATTCCTGCCGTTCAAGCCCTATTGGGTCGCCCTGGTGATGATCTACTGGGCCATCGAGGCGCCGGAGCGGGTTGGCCTGGGTTTTGCCTTCCTGCTCGGTCTTGCCGGCGACATCCTCACCGGGCAACTGCTGGGTGAACAGGCCCTGCGCCTGATCGTACTGGCCTTCATCGTGCTGCGCTTCCGATCAAGACTGCGATTCTTCCCGATGGGACAACAGACCCTGGCCGTGCTTGCCTTGCTGCTCAACGATCGCATCGTCGTGCTCATGGTACGAGGGTTTTCGGGAGATCCGATCCCGACCTTCGGCTTCTGGGTGGCCCCGGTGGTCGGTATGCTGGCATGGCCCTTCGTCTTCCTCCTGCTCGACGACGTGCGGGCCCGCCTGCGCGCACAGGAGTCATGAAGCCGAGGCCGATCAAGGACACGCGCCAGGAAGCCGCGATGTTCATGCGGCGTGCGCTGGTCGGGTTCCTGGTCATCGTCGTCGCCCTCGCCATTCTGGCGGTCCGCTTCTGGTATCTCCAGGTCGTCCACCATGACGAGTTCCAGGCCCGATCGGACGCCAATCGAATTCTGACGCGTCCGCTTGCGCCGGCCCGCGGCCTGATCTACGACCGCAACGGAGAATTGCTTGCCGAGAACATCGCTGCATTTCGCCTTGAAGTGGTTCCCGAGCAGGTCAGGGACATGAACGCCCTGCTGGACGACCTGCGCGACACGATAGGCATCAGCGACGACGACATCGAGCGCTTCAGGGATCTGGTCCGCAGCAAGCCGTCCTACCAGAGCGTGCCCCTGCGCCTGAAACTGACCGAAGAGGATATCGCCCTGTTCGCGGTCAACCGCTGGCGGTTCACGGGTGTCGACGTCGTTCCGTACCTGACCCGTTACTATCCGAAGGGCAAGGAATTCGGCCATCTGGTCGGTTATGTCGGCCGCATCGATGCGGCCGATGTCGAGCGTCTCGATGCCTCGCGTTACGCTGGCACCACGCATGCCGGCAAAACCGGCATCGAGCGCGCCTATGAAGACATCCTGCATGGCGAGCCCGGTTACGAACTGGTCGAGGTCAACGCCGACCGGCGTCCTCTGCGCGTGCTCGAGCGGGTCGCCCCGACTCCGGGCCAGAACGTCTACCTGACCATCGATTCGCGTATCCAGGAGGCCGGCGAGGAAGCATTCGCCGACCGTCCCGGTGCTTCGGTGGCCATCGATCCACGCAATGGCGACGTCCTGGCGATGATCAGCGTCCCCAGTTTCGACCCCAACCTGTTCGTCAACGGTATCAGCCAGACCGACTACAAGGCGCTGTTGGAGGATCCTGACAAGCCCTTGCTCGATCGTGCCCTGCGCGGCAGCTACGTGCCCGGTTCCACGGTCAAGCCTTTCCTAGCCGCGGCCGGCCTCGAACTCGGCCTGCGGCGCCCGAGCGACACGATCCTGTCGACCGGAGAGTTCCATATTACAGGGCAGAAGCGCGGCTATCGCGACGTGCGTGCCGGTGGCCACGGGCGGGTCGATCTCGTGCAGTCTCTGGCCCAGTCGGTCAATACCTACTACTACGCCCTGGCCTTGGACATGGGCATCGATCAGCTGACCGAATCGATGGCGAAGTTCGGGTTCGGCCGGACGACCGGTATCGACCTGGTCGGTGAGTCGGCTGGCGTACTGCCTTCGCGCGACTGGAAGCGCGGTCGCTTCAATACCGCCTGGTATCCGGGCGAAACCGTCATTGCGGGTATCGGCCAGGGCTTCTGGGTCGTTACGCCGCTGCAGCTGGCGCACGGCGTGGCGATGCTTGCCGCCGGTGGCGTGTCGCGAAAGCCGCACCTGCTTTACGCCACGCAACAGGGAATCGGCGACGCACCGGTCCCATCACCGGCGCCCCCTGCCGGCAAATCGTTCTTCGCCAACCTTTCCAACTGGGACGCAGTTCGCCAAGGCATGATCGCTGTCGTCAATGGACCGACCGGAACCGCGCGCACGATGGGCAATGGTTTTCCGTACGTGATTGCAGGCAAGAGCGGCACCGCAGAGCGCTATTCACGGACCAACGAAACGTGGCAAAGCATCTCCCAGGTGGCGATCGAGCGCCACCAGGTGCTGTTCGAGGCCTTCACCCCGGCCGAGGATCCGCGTATCGCCGTGATCGTTGCCCTCGAAGCCGGCCGAGGCGGCGGCCATGATGCAGCGCCCGTTGCGCGCAAGATGCTCGACGCCTGGTTGCTGGGCGAGCCCAAGGCGCCGGCCGCCAGCGCCGATGCGGCCGCCCCGGAGCCATGATGGACAGTCTGCTCGCCCAACTGCGCTACCGCGTCGGCGCACTGATCCGCCGACCGCGCATCGACTTGCCGCTCACGGGCGCCTTGCTGCTGTTGGCCGTGGTCGGTCTGGTCACCCAATACAGCGCCAGCGATCTCGATCGCGACCAGGCCATCGCCCAGGGGATACGACTCCTGCTTGGTGGCGTGTTGATGACGCTGATCTCGCGGGTTCCGCCGACGAGCCTGCGCAACTGGACGCCATGGTTCTTTACGGCCAGTGTCGGCCTGCTCGTGCTGGTCGCATTGCTCGGCGAAGGACGCGGGGCGCATCGCTGGCTGGATCTTCGCGTGATCCGCTTCCAGCCTTCGGAGCTGCTCAAGCTGACCATGCCGATGATGGTCGCCTGGTATCTCAACCAGCGACCGTTGCCACCGAGCTGGTCGACCCTGGGCGTGGTCTCGGTCCTGATTGCGATACCGGCGGCACTGATCGCCAAGCAGCCCGACCTCGGCACCGCCCTGCTGATCGTCGCCAGCGGTTTGTTCGCGGTGTTCCTTTCGGGTCTTGCGTGGTGGCGAATCGGAGTGATCATCGGCAGCGCCGCTGCGGCGGCACCGGTCGCCTGGCATTTCCTGCACGAATACCAGCGCAACCGCGTGCGCATGCTGCTCGATCCGGAAGCCGACCCGCTGGGACTGGGCTGGCACATCATCCAGTCGAAGATCGCCGTCGGGTCCGGGGGACTCTGGGGCAAGGGCTGGCACAACGGCACGCAGTCGCGACTCGAATTCCTTCCCGAGCACACGACCGACTTCATCTTTTCCGTGTTCGCCGAGGAATGGGGACTGATCGGCGTATCGCTTCTGCTCTTGCTCTATGTGTTCATCATCGGTCGCAGCCTGTGGATCGCCGCCAACGCCCGCGACACCTATTCGCGCCTGTTGGCCGGCTCGATCAGCATGGCGTTTTTTGTCTACGTGGTGGTCAATGGCGGCATGATCACGGGCATCTTGCCGGTCGTGGGGGTTCCGCTGCCGTTGATCAGCTATGGCGGCACCTCGGCGGTTTCCCTTCTGGCCGGCTTCGGCGTGCTCATGTCCATCCACGCGCAGCGTCGACGAGTAGCCGCATGAGCGCCGCTCGCGTTACAGTAATCCGAACTGAAAGGCAGGTTGCTTGAACTTGAAGCAGATCCACTGGGTACTTGCAGGTTTCGCCATGGCGGGCGGGTTCATGTTGGCCGGTTGTGTCGGCGCCGCGAACGCGAAGCCGTCGAAGTCCGCCGCTGCGGCTGTCCTGGCTGAGGATCCGGCTTATCGGGAATTCGCCCGCGAGCTGAACCGCGAAGCCGGGCTGTCCGAAGCGGATGTCCTGGCGACCCTGGCCAAGGCCAGGGTCCAGCAAAGCATCCTCGATGCGATGTCGCGACCGGCCGAAGCCAAGCCCTGGAAGGACTATCGGCCGATCTTCCTGACCGACAAGCGGCGCGATGACGGAATTGCCTTCTACCGTGCCAACCGCGAGCTGATCGAACGCGCGGCCGCGGAATTCGGTGTGGCGCCTGAAATCATCGTCGCCATCATTGGTGTCGAAACGAGCTACGGGCGCAACTTCGGCAGCTATCGCGTGCTCGATGCGCTGGTCACCCTCGCGTTCCACTATCCGCCGAGGTCGCAGTTCTTTCGCAGCGAACTGCGCCAGTTGTTCCTGCTCGGCGATGCGCACATGGCCTATCCGATCGACGAATTGGTCGGCTCCTATGCAGGCGCGATGGGCTGGGGTCAGTTCATCCCGACCAGCGTGGCGAATTTCGCCCGCGACTACGATGGCGATGGTCGTATCGATCTATGGAATTCGTTGCCGGACATCATCGGCAGCGTGGCCAACTACTTCGCGGTCCACGGCTGGAAAGCCGGCGGGCCGGTTGCCGTCATGTCGAGCACCGCGGCCAACGCCCGCGCGATTTCCCCGGATGGACTCGAGCCGGTCTATCCGGTCGAGCAACTGCAGGCCTGGGGCTACGCACCGGCCGCGCCGGTGGATGCCGCGGAACTTGGGACGCTGCTCAAGCTGGAAGGAAAAGAGGGCCGGGAAGACTGGCTGACATTCCATAATTTCTACGTCATCTCCCGCTACAACCGGAGTCCCTTGTATTCCATGGCGGTTTTCCAGCTGGCCGGCGAGATCGCCGCAGGCGTGGCCAGCGACACCCCGTGAAAGTCAGGCTGACCGTGGTCGTGGTCGCCGTATTGCTGTCGGCGTGCGCCGCACACAAGCCGCGGCCGGTGCCGCCGACACAAGTGCCAGCCGGACCCGCACCGGCCGCTGAAACGGACCGTCCCCAGT
This sequence comes from Dokdonella immobilis, assembly GCF_900115085.1. Classification (GTDB taxonomy): domain Bacteria; phylum Pseudomonadota; class Gammaproteobacteria; order Xanthomonadales; family Rhodanobacteraceae; genus Dokdonella; species Dokdonella immobilis. The sequence goes on from NZ_FOVF01000039.1 coordinate 8,173, forward strand.
CCGAGCGCTACCGGGATTCGAGGGATAGCGGGCCCGCTGCGCCGAAGGTCGACATCGCCAGCCTGCCGGAACCGGTACCGATTGCGGAGCCGAGGGCGCGCTACGGCAACAAGTCGCCGTATAGCGTTCTCGGCAAGACCTACACGGTGATGTCCGACGCCCGTCACTATGTCGAGCGCGGCATCGCCTCGTGGTACGGCAACAAGTTCCATGGCTACATGACTTCGAGCCTGGAGCCCTATGACATGTACCAGTTCAGCGCGGCCCACAAGACCCTGCCATTGCCGAGTTTCGTGCGCGTAACCAACCTCGACAACGGAAAAAGTGTGGTCGTACGCGTCAATGACCGCGGGCCGTTCCACGAAAACCGCCTTATCGACCTGTCCTACGCGGCGGCCGTGAGGATCGGCATCTGGCCAAAAGGCACGGGGTTGGTCGAAGTCCGCGCGATCGATCCGGCCGATCGGGATGCGGAACCCCCGGCCGACGTTGTGGTCTCAGTGCCACAGGGCGATCCACGGATTTTCCTGCAGCTTGGTGCGTTCGCCGATCGCGGCAACGCGCAGCGGGTTCTGGGCCGGATCCAGCATGCTGGAATCGGGCGCGTGAGCATTGTCTCCACCCGCATCGATGGTCGCGAAATCCACCGGGTCCGATTGGGTCCGTTGTCATCCGTCGAGGCCGCCGACGCCCTGGTCGCCCGAATCGAAAAGATGGGGCTGGGAACGCCGCGCGTGGCGATCGACAAGTGAACGAGCCACAATGCCTGGCCAACGACGGTCGCGCCGAGCCGTCAATCCAACATCCCGAGGAACCCGTTTAGCCCATGAAGTTGCTTTCTCTCCCGCTCCTGACTGCGTTGTTTCTGTCCGCCGCTACCTCCTTCGCCCAGACTCCGGCGCCGCAGCCCTCGAAGCCGCCCGTCCCGAGCGTGGCTGCGGCTCCGACGCCGCCGCCGCCGGTCCTCGATGCCAAGAGCTGGGTTCTGATGGACTATGCGACCGGCCAACTCCTGCTCGAGGGCAATGCCGACCAGCGCGTCGAGCCGGCATCAATCACCAAGATCATGACCTCGTATGTGGTTTCCGCCGAAATGCAGCACGGCAAGATCCACCTTGAGGATCCGGTCACGATCAGTGAAAACGCCTGGCGTTCGGGCGGTGCAGGTACCGACGGCTCGACCAGCTTCCTCGAGCTGAACAGCCAGGTGCCGCTCAAACAACTTCTGTACGGCATGATCATCCAGTCCGGCAACGATGCCGCGATCGCGCTGGCCGAACACACGGCCGGATCGGAGGCACTGTTCGCGGACCTGATGAACCAGTACGCGGCCCGCCTCGGCATGACCGGGACGCACTACGTGGATGCCAGCGGGCTACCGAACGAGGACCACTACACTACGGCTCGCGACGTCGCCCTGCTGTCGCGCGCGCTGATCCGCGATTTCCCTGACGAATACGCGATCTACAAGATCAAGGAATTCGAGTGGAACGGCATCAAGCAGCACAACCGCAATCCGCTGTTGTGGCGTGACTCCACGGTCGACGGCATCAAGACCGGTCATACCAACAATGCCGGCTACTGCCTGGCGACCTCGGCCCAACGTGGCGACCAGCGCCTGATCGCCGTGGTCATGGGCGCCGCCAGCGAAAAGGCGCGCGCCGATGCCAACCAGGAACTGCTCAGTTACGGCTTCCGTTTCTTCGAAACCCACCGCCTGTATGAAGCCAGCAAGCCGCTGGCGACCCCTGAGCTGTGGAAGGGCGAAGCGGCCACGGCTGCGCTCGGCGTTACCGAAGACGTCGTCGTGACCCTGCCGCGCGGCCGCTACGCGGACCTGAAGGCAAGCATGGACCTCCCCGCCCAGCTGATCGCGCCGTTGCAGAAGGGACAACAGGTCGGCACCTTGCGCGTGCGGCTGGACGACAAGTCGCTGCTCGAGCGTCCGATCGTGGCTCTCGAGGATGCGCCGGAAGGCGGTTTCTTCAAGCGCCTCGGTGATGGCGTCATGCTCTGGTTCAAGGGCAGCGGCGAACCGGCGCAAACCACAGTCCCAGGTACGCAATGATGCGCGACCTCGATGACATCAAGCCCGAACGCCCGGATCAGGGCTTCCAGTTTCCGGGCGCCTTCGAGATTACCGCGCTGGGCCGGGCCGAGGCCGATCTCGAGCATCGGGTGCCGGAAATCCTGTCCGGTCTGGGGCTCAACGTCATTCTCGGCAGCCTGCGCTCGCGGCCCTCTCGGGAAGGCAACTATCACTCGGTGTCAGTCACATTCACGTGCCCGGATCGCGAATCCTACGAGGCCGCGCATGCCGCCCTGCGCGCGGATCCGGGCATCCGCTGGACCCTTTGAGACCGGGGCGCATGAAGGCCGCCGCGCTGGACAAGCGCGGATCGCCTGCCTGCGACATACCGCTACGGCCGCATTGAACGTGGTGCGCGGCGTCTGCGGGGTGATTTCATCGCGCAATCGCGCGACCATGGCGATTGTGAAGCGCTGTCCAGGCCCCATGTGCCGACCATGAACCCGCCACTGCTCATCCGCCGCCTCGGCCGCCAGCCCTATGAGCCGGTCCTGCAAGGCATGCGCGAATTCACCAATCGACGGGACGCGGACACGGCGGACGAGTTCTGGCTGCTCGAGCACGACCCCGTCTTCACCCTGGGCCAGGCCGGAAAGCCAGAGCACGTGCTCGCGGCCGGCGACATACCGGTGCTCAAGGTCGAGCGCGGCGGCCAGGTCACCTATCACGGCCCCGGCCAGATCGTCGGTTACCCGTTGCTGGACCTGAGGCGACTCGGCATCGGCGTGCGCGAACTGGTCGAGCGTATCGAACAGGCGATCATCGATACCCTCGCGCACTGGAATATCATTGCGGTCCGGCGCGCGGGTGCACCGGGAGTCTACGTGGCCGAGGCCAAGGTCGGCGCGCTCGGCCTGCGTGTGCGACGGGGCTGCTCCTTCCATGGGCTGGCCCTGAACGTGGCCATGGACCTCGAGCCATTCAGGCGCATCAACCCGTGTGGCTACCAGGGTTTGCAGGTGACCCAGGTGCTAGACTTGGGTGGTCCCGGTTCGTTGTCTGCGGTCGAGGATGTACTGATCGACGAACTGTCCCGCCAGTTCGGCCTGGCCCCGCAGCCGGCCGCTGCGGAACTTCCGCCTTTTGCCGCCCTGGTCGCGGCCACCTGTGTCGCATGAACGATTCGAACAAGACTATCCCGCTCACCGTGGTCGGTGAAAAACAGCTTGGCGGCGAAAAGATCGCCCGCAACCGCGCCGGCTTTGCCGACGCGCCGATGCTGCGCAAGCCTGCCTGGATCCGCGTCCGCATACCGCCCGGCAATGCGGTCGCCCAGCTGAAGGCCAAGCTGCGCGAGAACCGTCTGGTCACGGTCTGCGAGGAGGCATCGTGCCCGAACATCCACGAATGCTTCAGCAAGGGCACGGCGACCTTCATGATCCTCGGCGAGGTCTGCACGCGCCGCTGTTCATTCTGTGATGTCGCCCATGGTCGGCCGAACGCACCGGATCCGCTGGAGCCGGCCAAGCTGGCCGGCACCATCCGCGACATGCGCCTGCGCTACGTCGTGATTACCTCGGTCGACCGCGACGACCTTCGCGATGGCGGCGCCGGGCATTTCGCGGCCTGCATTCGCGCCGTGCGATTCGAGAATCCCGGCATCCGTATCGAGATCCTGACCCCGGATTTCCGCGGCAAGGGCCGCATGGAGCGGGCCCTCGAGCTGCTTGCCGAGTATCCGCCGGATGTCTTCAATCACAATATCGAGACTGTGCCCGATCTCTACCGCGAGGTGCGTCCCGGTGCCGACTACGTCTGGTCCCTGCAACTGCTGAGACGCTTCAAGGAGCAGCACCCCGACATTCCGACCAAGTCCGGAATCATGCTCGGCCTCGGCGAAACCCCGGAGCAGGTTCATCGCACGTTGAACGATTTGCGCGAACATGCGGTCGATATGGTCACGATCGGGCAGTATCTGCAGCCTACGGCACATCACCACCCGGTCTTGCGCTACTGGTCGCCCGAGGAGTTCAAGGCCCTCGAAGAGTATGGAATGGGCCTCGGTTTCGACCATGTTGCGTCGGGACCGATGGTTCGTTCGTCATACCATGCGGACGAAATGGCCCATGCCGCCGGATTCGTCGAAGTTGCCTGATCCTATCGAACAGCGTCACCGAGCCCAGATGGAGAGTTTCATGCGTCGCTTCTTTCTCGTTGTAGCCTTGCTCGTCGTATCCGGCATCGCCGCGGCCAAGCCGGTTGCCGATTCGGGCATGCCGCTCGTGCTCAAGCCGACCGCCGACCAGGCCGAAGCGGCGATGTGGGCGATGCGATTCCTCTCGCGCTTCCACTACAAGCCGGTTCCGCTCGATGACGCCATGTCGGAAAAGATCTTCGACGGCTTCCTCGACAGCCTCGATGGTGATCACCTGTTCTTCACGCAGGCCGACATCGACACGTTCGCCAGCGTGCGCGACAAGCTCGATGATGCCGTCTTCGAACGCGACCTTTCCGCACCATTCGCGATCTTCGCGCTTTACCAGCAGCGGGTCGCCGAGCGCCTGGATTTTTCGCGCACGCTGCTCTCGAAGCCGTTCGATTTCAGCAAGCAGGAAAGCTACGAATATGATCGCGAGAAGGCGCCCTGGGCCAAGAACAGCGCCGAACTCGACGACCTCTGGCGCAAACGCGTCAAGAACGACTGGCTGCGGCTGAAGCTGGCCAACAAGCCGGCCAAGGACATTCGCGAGACGCTCGACAAGCGCTATTCGAATTACCTCGATCGCGTGCGCCAGCTCAACAGCGAGGACGTGTTCCAGACGTTCATGAACGCCTATGCGACCGCGATCGAGCCGCATACCAACTACCTCAGCCCGCGTGCCTCGGAGAATTTCGACATCGCGATGCGCCTCTCGCTCGAGGGCATCGGTGCGGTTCTGCAGCGACTCGACGAATACACCGCCATTCGGGAAATCATTCCAGGCGGTCCGGCGGCCAAGTCCGGCAAGCTCAATCCCGGTGACCGCATCGTTGGCGTCGGACAGGGTGCCGATGGCCCGATCGTCGACGTGATCGGCTGGCGCCTCGATGACGTGGTCGACAAGATCCGCGGCGCCAAGGGCACCGTGGTTCGCCTCGAAGTCCTGCCCGATGCGGCCGGCCCCGATGGCAAGCACGAAATGCTCACGCTGACCCGCAACAAGGTCAGCGTCGAGGAGCAAGCCGCGAAGAAATCGGTGATCGACGTCAAGAACGGCGACAGCACGCGTCGCATCGGCGTGATCACCCTGCCGACCTTCTACCAGGACTTCGACGCGCGGCGCCGCGGTGACGAGGACTACAAGAGCGCCACCCGCGACGTCGAGCGCCTGCTCGGGGAGCTGAAGGATGAAAAGGTCGACGGCGTCGTCGTCGACTTGCGCAACAACGGTGGCGGCTCGCTCGACGAAGCCACCGACCTGACCGGCCTGTTCATCGACAAGGGGCCGGTCGTGCAGATTCGCGATGCCAGCGGTCGCGTCGAGGAAAAGAGCGACCGCCGCGCCGGTGCCGCCTGGACCGGTCCACTGGCAGTGCTCGTCAATCGCGCCTCGGCTTCGGCCTCCGAGATTTTCGCTGCGGCCATCCAGGACTACGGTCGGGGCGTAATCATCGGCGAACCAACGTTTGGCAAGGGGACCGTGCAGAACCTGCTCAACATGGACGACATGGCGCGCAACGAGAAGCCGACCTTCGGCGACCTCAAGATGACCGTGCAGCAGTTCTTCCGCATCAACGGCGGCTCGACGCAGCTGCGCGGTGTGACCCCGGAGATCAGCTTCCCGTTGACGGCAGCCAGCGACGAGTTCGGCGAATCGAGCTACGACAACGCGTTGCCGTGGACTTCGATCCAGAAGGCCGACTACCAGCCCGTCGCCGACCTGAAGCCGGTCATTCCGATGCTGATCGCGCGCCATGAGGCGCGTACCGCCAAGGATCCCGAGTGGAAGGGATTCGAGGAAGACATCGTCGAGGCCAAGCGCATTCGTGCCGAGAAGACAATTTCACTCAATGAGCAAGTGCGCATCAAGGAGCGCGACGAGCAGGAAGCCAAGCGCAAGTCCCGCGAGGCACTGGCCGGCGGCGCCTTCCCGAACCAGGATCCGGCTGCGAAGACTCGCGAGGAACTGCTCAAGGACACCGGCAAGGCGCCCCAGCTCAACACGGCCTCGGCTGGAGTCAATGCATCTGGCGACGACGACTCCGCTGCCGCAGTGACCCTCGAAGACGACGGCCTGCAAGCGGACGAGCGCAGCATCGCCAAGGACCTCGCGCGCGAGGAGCAACGCAAGGCGCGCCGCGACATCATCCTCAACGAGGCCGCCCAGGTGCTTTCCGACGAGATCGACCTGATCCGCAGCAACACCAAGCTGGCCGCGCAGATCCTGCCGCACGAGGCCGCTGCGAACGTGGATTGATCTGGGACGGGGATTCGAGATTGGGGATTCGAGATTCGCGGGGCCAGCCACGCGGCCGCCGCAGTTGTCGGGAATCTAAAGTCGCCCGCTACGGCGTCAACCAGACGGCCAACGGAATCCTGCTTTCGAATCCCGAATCCCGAATCTCCAATCCCGAATCCCTATCCGTAGCGCAGCCTGAGAAACTCCAGATAGGCCCGCAGTCCCTGCGCCTCGCCGCCGCGCGGTCGGCCGGGGCGTTCGGTGTCGTTCCATGAATAGACGTCCAGATGGCACCAGGCCGTCGACTCGGGGACGAAGCGCTCGAGGAACAGGGCCGCGATGATGGCGCCTGCGTGACGCGAGGATCCCGAATTGGCCAGGTCGGCCATGTAGGAATCGAGCATGGTGAGGTAGGGGCGCCAGAGTGGCATGCGCCAGAGGGGATCCTGGGTTTTCGTGCCGGCCGCGAGCAGGGCTTCGGCGATCTCGTCGCGATTGCAGAACAGGGCCGGCAGGTCGGCGCCCAGGGCGACGCGTGCGGCGCCGGTCAGGGTTGCGAAGTCGAGGATCAGGTCGGGTTTGAGTTCGCTGGCATAGGCCAGCGCATCGCACAACACGAGGCGGCCTTCGGCATCGGTGTTGTCGATCTCGACGCTGAGTCCGGCCCGGGTCCGGATCACTTCACCGGGTCGGAATGCATTGCCCGCAACGGCATTCTCGACGGCGGGAATGAGCAAGGTCAGGCGGATCGGCAGGCGCGCATCGAGCAGCAGACCGGCCAGGGCGATCGCATGGGCAGCGCCACCCATGTCCTTTTTCATCCAGCGCATGCCGTCCGCGGTCTTCAGATCGAGGCCGCCGGTGTCGAAACACACGCCCTTGCCGACCAGGACCACGTGCGGGGCGTCGTCAGCGCCATGTGAGAGCATGGCCAAGCGCGGCTGGCGATCATTGGCGGCGGCACGACCGACCGCATGGATGGTCGGGAAATTGTCTTCGAGCAGGGTGTCGCCGACCCATTCGCGATAGTTCGCAGCGTGCCGTTCGGCCAGCGCGCGGACCGCGGCGGCAAGCTCGGCCGGCCCCATGTCCTGGGTTGGCGCGTTGATCAGGTCGCGGGTCAGGTAGGCTGCTTCGGCCTGGCTGCCAATGCGTGCGCGGACGTCCTGATCGACGAGCAGTCGCGCTGCGGGCCGCGTCGGTTTCCGGTAGCGCGTATAGCGATAGGCGCCCAACGCCCAGCCGAGCGCGGCCTGCGCCGGTTCGAGGGCGATGCCGCGTGGATCGAGCCGGTAATCGCCTTCGGGCAGGCGCACCGGAAGCGAGGCCAGGGCGAACAGGCCGTCACGCCGGTTGCAGCCGGCCAGCATGATCGATTCTTCGCCATCGGCCAGGGTGACACCGAGGGTGCGACCGTTCTCGCCGCGGAATCCGTTCGCGACGCAGGCGCGCCGGACCGCATCGCCGAGCGATGCCACCGTGGCTTCGAATTCGCTGCTGTCGACGAGGACCAGGGGAATGGCGGAAACGGATTCGTCGGGACGGATCCAGGCGTCGATCGGAGTCGGGGTCATGGGTTCGGATTGTCCCGACTGGCCGTGTGCGCCGCAAGCCATTCGGACAGGGCGTTCAAATCGTTGACGACGAGATCCGGGGATGCCTCGTGGGTCCAGGCCGAGCCGTGCCGGTTCAGCCAGGCGCTGCGCATTCCGGCCTCGCGGGCGCCAACGACGTCGGCCAGCGGGTCGTCGCCGACGTGCAACACGTTTTCCGGAGCGACGCCGAGGCGTTCGCAGGCATGCAGGAAGATGCCCGGATCGGGCTTGGCCACGCCGATCTCGCCGGCGCTGACGCTGAACCGGAAATGCTCGTGCAGACCGATCAGGGCAAGGTCGGCGGTGCCATTGGAAATGCTGATCAGGGGCACCCGCGCGGCCATGGCGGCCAGGGCTGAAGTCGTGTCTGCATAGCACTCGACCTCGTTGCGCACGCGCACATAGACCTGATAGGTCCGTTCGACCCAGTCCTCGCCCATGTTGAACGGCTCGAAGACCCGGCGCAGGGTCAAGCGGCGCTGGGCACCGAAGTCGTGCGACAACTCGGGATGCTCTTCGGCGACCTGGTCACGCAGCCGGCGCAGGGATTCCACCGGCCAGGCCGCTGCGACTTCGGGGCAGTTCGCACGCAACCACACATCAACGCTCTGCTCTACGCGTTGAATGACAGGGCCGATCGGCCAGAGGGTATCGTCCAGATCCAGCGATATCGCGTGAATTTCCACGTCGGCCGCAGTCGCGTTCAATTGGAATTCGAGGGGGGACGTGCTTCCTCGGCGGCTTCGGACTGCTCTTGTTTTGCCCTGGAAAGGTTGCTGCGCGCCTTCTGCGTGCTTTCGGATCCGGGTGCAAAACTGATGCTGGATTCGAGCGTGGCGCGCGGCGCCGACATCGGTGGAGGTACTTCCCGCGCCCGTGGCATGGCGGCGACGTCAGCCGGCGTGACCTCGACGATGGCCGAGTCGATGAAGGCGAGGCGCGTGCCGTCCCGGCCATAGACATCGCCCGCTTCGGAATATGGCACGAGCTGGTGTCGACGCATGCTCTGAAGTGCGGTCGGCGAGTTGAGGAATACGACGAAATCATCGATCGCAGCGCGATTCGGCGCATCTTCCTTCTGCACCACATAGAGCGTGGTGAAGAGCGGATAGCTGCCGTCTGCAATGCTCTGGCTCGATGCACTGATGCCTTCAACGGAGAGCATTTTCAGGGACTTGTTGGCAAAGCTGCTGGAAAGTGTGGTCAGGCCGAGGCTGTTCGGATCAATGGCGATCGCCTCCTCGAGCTTTGCCGTGTTCAGGTAGAGGCGGGGCGCGGCGATGCGCTGATCGCCATGCCGGTAGAGCAGGCGACGAAAGCTGAACTCGACACCATCCAGTGGTGCTGCAATCGAATACAGGTTGATCGGTGCATCGGCGCCACCGAGGTCCTTCCAGTTGCTGATTCGACCCAGGTAGATCTGGCGCAGCTGCGCGAGCGTGATATTGCCCAGTGGATTCTTCGGGTGGGTGACCGGCACGATGGCGTCGAGGGCAATTGGCTGGAAAATGAGGCCGCGCTCGGCATCGCGCTCGTCATGCATGGCCCGCGCGCTGCCGGCGACATCGGCACTGCCGTCGATGACCGCATCGATTCCCGACACGGTGCTGAACGGCTGCACGGTCAGCACGCCCCCTTGTTCCTTGCGAAATGCATCGACGAGGTCGTTGGTGAAGCCACGTGCCGAGACGATGTCGCCGCGCCAGACGATGCGGTGCTGGCTCGCGGAGGGCGAATTCGAACGAGCGTGCGCGGCGGGACGCGTCGCGGCTGCGGTCGCTCCGGCCTTGGCGGGCGCGCTCGAGTCGGCCACTGCCGGCACGGAAAACAATGCCAGCAACAGGACTGCCGCGGTCAGGGCGCGCATTGGATCGGGAACTGGGAAACGCATAGGCGGGATCAATCTGGAGCGGCATCGGGTCGGGACAGGACTCTATCATGCGACTGGTGGGCGGGTCCGAGTGTGAGCCAATCGGCTTCCTGGCTGGGCCAGGAATACGATCTTCTGCCCGGCGGGTTTCCGGCAGGCCGCGTGGTTCTCGTACAATCGACCAGATTTCAAGGATTTTCCGAATGCCCGATCGCCTTCTGCTTCGTCTCGACCGTTCTGGAAGCCTCACCTGGCTGCGCCAGTCGGCGGACGGGCGCATGCTGTCCTCGAGCCAGAAAGGGGCACCCCCATCGGCGGTTCTTGGCACTGCCGGCGAACTGGTCGTCCTCGTTCCGGCCGAAGACGTATTGCTGATCCAGACCCGGATTACCGCACGTAGCGCCGCGCAATTGCAGCAGGCGGTGCCATTCGCGGTCGAGGATCAACTGCTCGGGCCGATCGAGGAGCAGCATTTTGCGATCCGCAGCGGCAATGACGGCATGGTCGGCGTCGCCGTTGTCAGCAAACGGCGCATGCGCGCGTGGCTCGACCAGTTGCAGGCATTCGGGATTCGTGCCGATGTCCTGATCCCGGAATCGATGGCGCTGCCGATTGGACCGGAAAGTGCCTGCGCGATCATCGACGAGGGGCATGCCACAGCACGCCTCGATCCATGGACGGCGATCAGCTGCGCCAGCGGCGAATTTCCGGCCTGGATCGCCCAGGCCCGGGCCGCCGGTATCGAGCGCGCGCTGGAAATCCACGATTTCGGCACCGCGCCACCTTTGCCGCTGGCCGGGCGGATCAGTGCCTACCACAGTGGTCAGCGTGATCCGCTGGCCTTTCTTGCGCGACATCTGCGCATGCCGCCGGTCAACCTGCTCGGCGGCGAATTCGCTTCGGGGCATCGCCAGGCACGCGGGGTACGCTGGTGGCGCAGGGCGGCCGTTCTTGCCGCGGCCATTCTCCTCACCGCATTCATCCAGCGCGGCATCGAGGTTGGCCAGATGGCACGCAGCGTCGAGCGCGTCGATGCGGCGATGTCGGCCAGCCTCACCGAGGCGTTTCCCGATCTCGGCGCGGCTGAGCGCACGCGGGCGCCAGCGAGCGTCATGCGCGATCGGCTCGAGCGGCTTCGCGGCGGCAACGAGGCCGGTGGCCTGTTGCGCCTGCTCGGACAGATCGCCCCGGTCCTCGGGCGCACCACGCGCACTCAGGTGCGCGGTCTGGAATTTCGCAACGGTATCCTCGAGGTCGGTCTGCGATCGCCGGATGTCGCCACCTTGGACAGCATGCGCGAGCAGTTCGCTGCGATTCCTGGCCTGACCGCGGAAGTGACCGCGTCAGTGCCAGTCGAGTCCGGGGTCGATGGCCGCATCCGCATTCGAGGGGAGGGCCCATGATCTCCGCCTGGTGGAACGGACTGTCCGAACGCGACCGGCGCGTGCTGCTGATCGGCGCCGTTGTCGTCGCCATCTTCCTGGTCTGGTCGTTCGTCTGGCACCCGCTGGCCATGCGCCGGGCGCTGCTCAGCGAGCAACTCGACGGTGCACGCCGTGATCTCGCCTCGATGCGTGTGGCCCAGGCCGAAGTGGAGCAGTTGCGCAATGCCGGCGTGCGGTCGCGCGCCGACCGCCAGGGCAAGTCGCTGCTGGCGCTGGCCGACGTCACGGCACGCGGTGCCGGACTCGATGGAGTGCTCAAGCGCCTGGAGCCGGTTGGCGCGCGCAGCGTGCGCGCCAGCTTCGAGTTCGCATCGTTCGACTCGCTGATCGCCTGGATGGAGGATCTGGCCCGTGACTACGGTGTGCAGATCAGCGATTTTTCCGCGGACCGGGTTGATGCGAGCGGGCTCGTGAATGCCCGCGTGACCCTCGAAGACATTCCCTGACCGGGCCTCGGCCCCGCATCCCGGCCAGCGTCGGGCCAATTACTGAACCCTGAAATCCAATGATGAAAATAGTCAAATGGTTGTTCGCCCTGCTCGCGCTGCTTGTCGTCATCATCGGTGTCGTCGCCTGGACGATGCCGGCGGATGTTGCCTATCGCTACCTGGCACCGAAGCTTGGCCCGGTCTCCCTCGTGGGTATTCGCGGCACGGTCTGGGACGGCCACGCCGATGGGGTCAGCGTATTCGGCCGTGATCTCGGGGAACTCGACTGGCGCATCGACAAGGCGCCATTGTTGACGCGCAGCGTGCACGCCGACCTGCGCATCCGTGGTGCCGATATCGACACTTCCGGGCTGGTCGAACGCGGTTCAGACGGGCGCCTGACGGCACGCGACGTTCGCTTCCGGGTTCCGGCATCCCTGTTTTCGCCCGCGCTCGACCTGCCCTCGCTGAAGCTGCTCGGAACGGTCACCGGGACCTTTGCCGAGGCCACCCTGTCCAACGGGATGTTGACCGACGCCCGGGGCGATGCGCGCTGGACCGATGCTGGTGTCACGGGCACGGCCGAGGCGCGCTTTTCCGACATCATCGCCGAATTCGCCTCACGGCCCGACGGCAGCATCGGTGGCACGGTGGCCGACGATGGCAAGGGCAACCTCGAGGTCAACGGCAGTTTCGGCATCTCCGCGACCGGATTCCAGGCCGAAGCATTCCTGTCCGCGCGCAACGACGACCCACGCGTGCAGGAAGCCTTGCGCTATATCGGTGAACTGCAGGCCGATGGCAGTTCGCATCTGCTGATCACCGGCCAGTTGTTCAAGCTGTTCTGATCGATGGCCACCGACGTCCGCTTTCTCGAGCACGCCCTGAGCGTCGCTCATGCCGCCGCCGACGCAGCCGAAGGCATCATCCGGGCGCGCTACCGGGCCAGTGATTTTTCGGTCGATGCCAAGGCTGACGCCACGCCGGTTACCGAGGCTGATCGCGAGGCCGAACTGGCGATCAAGCAGGTGCTCGGAACAGCGTTTCCCGAGCATGCCTTTTTCGGCGAGGAATTCGGACGCGAAGGCGACAGCGAATTCCTCTGGCTGATCGACCCGATCGATGGCACCAAGTCGTTCGTTCGCGGCTATCCGATGTTCTCGACCCAGATCGCGTTGATGCACGGCGGTCGCCTGGTGCTCGGCGTGTCGGCGGCGGGCGAGTATGGCGAACGGGCCTGGGCGATCCATGGCGGGGGCGCGTTCCTGCGTTCGTCCCTGCATGCGAATCGACCTCTTCGCGTTTCGGATACCGCCGATTTCGGACCCATGACGGCGATTTCCACCGGCAACCTCAAGTCGATGGCGCGACAACCCAGGCGCTGGGAGACGTTGGGTGCGCTGGTCGGCCGCGTCGGCAGGATCCGTGGCTATGGCGATTTCCTTCACTACCACCTGCTCGCCCAGGGCTCGATCGACCTGGTCATCGAATCCGATCTCAATATCCTCGATATCGCCGCGCTGGTCGTGATCGTGCGCGAAGCGGGCGGGGTCTTCACGACGCTGGAAGGGACTGATGTCGACCTCGATGCAGCGAGCGCGCTGGCGGGTCCGCCGGCCCTGCATCGGCAGGCGCTGGGCCTGTTCAATGCCTAGGCGCTACCCGAACCGCGGCCGCGACGGGTAGCGCGGGCGTCATGGCATTCAGAGGTCTTGCGACAGGTGCGAAGTGAAGGCGGGTCGTCCGGACCAGGCACCAGGTGGGTGGCCGGTCTTCTGAATCCCCCTTTTGATCACTGAAACCGGCCTTTTGGGAGAGGCCTGCGGGAGCGCATTCTCCTGGCCGTGCCGACTTGATCATTGACCAGTCTGCCGGTGTCGACGCGCAGCAATCTGCACGCAGTCGAGCGCCGTGGAGGTTGCGCCCGCGGTTCGTGGCGTCGCTGGCATGGATGGATGCGCGCGCGGCGAACCGGACGCCTGTCCGGGAAGCCTGTCCATCGGCAAATTTAATGTAGTTGCGAATCAATCGCATTTAGGTTTGAATACGGGCTTCCAGAGAAGCCTGTCATGCCAATCAATCCCACTCGCCCGGCGCCGCCCCGCTTGATCACCCGTCGAATCCTGTTCCGCGTGCACTGGGCGGCAGGCGTCGTGGCAGGCGTGATACTCGCGATCGTCGGCGCAACGGGAGCCATGATCGGCTTCGAAGCCGAACTGCTCAGCTGGCTCAACCCGGCCTACCAGACGCCGGCCCAAGGTCGACCGGCGCTATCGGCCGACGCCTGGATTGCGCACGCGGCAACGACCGCGCCCACGCTTCAGCCACGCAGCCTGAGTTGGGACGGTGACGATCGGCCCGTGCGCGTGCGCCTGTCCGCCGGGCGCGATCGCGGGATCGCCGTGGCGGTGAATCCCTACAGCGGCGAAATACTGGGTGCGGAGCGCGGCGCCGAGGCACTGGCCCTTGCCGAGGACCTGCATCGAAGGCTGGCCGCCGGCCCCGTCGGCAAGCAGCTGGTCGGCGCCAGCACGGCGTTGTTGGTCCTGATCATTGTCAGCGGCCTCTATCTGCGTTGGCCCGGCCGACCCGGTTCCGTGTCGGCCTGGCTGCAGCCGAATCTGCGCCTGCGCGGACGCGCCCTGCTCTGGAACCTGCACGCCGTCGTCGGCACCTGGGTCCTGGCCGCCTATCTGCTTGCCGCGCTGACCGGACTCTGGTGGTCCTATGACGGCTACCGCAACCTGATCAACGGTCTCGCCGGTGTCGAGGGGCCGATGCGCCGACCTGCCGAGAATGTGGACAGCGGCGGCGCAACACCTTCGGTGTCGCAGGCCTGGTCTGCGTTCCGTTCACTCGCGCCTGAGGCGACACGAGCCAATCTGCGTGTGCCCGGCGACAAGGATGCGACGGTGGAGATCCGCTATCAGGATTCGCGAAGCGCCCATGAACGGGCCTGGGACACACTTCGCATCGACCGGGAAACCGGCCTCGCCACTGAACGGCAGCTTCACCGCGACCAGCCGACAGGTCGCCGCTTCGTGGCCGCGCTGTTTCCGCTCCACTCCGGTAGCTGGTTCGGTGCGCCCGGACGCGTGTTGATGGCGCTGGCCTCACTGCTGATGCCGCTGTTCGCGCTCAGCGGACTCTGGCTCTGGTGGTTGCGACGACGTCGGGCCATTCAGCAGATGGCCGGCCGTCGCGTCCTCGTCAACGAGGCCGCTGCGAGGTCTGCCGGAACAACTAACTGAACGCCAAACCATTAACCACCGCATTCCAGAAACGTCGCCACCAGGAGATTCCCCATGTCGATTCGCGCCTGTGTCACCACGACCCGGTCCCGTCCCCGGATCCTCGCCGCCACCGCCCTCGGGACTGTGTTCGCATCCTCCGCTGCGGCAGCGCTCGCCGACGCCGTGCCGCCAGAGACGCCGGACATCGGGCAGGGCAGCGCACGCGAACTCGACAGTGTCGAAGTCAAGGGATATGCGGTCAGCGAGCCGACCTCGAGCAAGTTCACCGCACCGCTGCTGGACACGCCGCGCTCGGTCTCGGTACTGCCGGAGGCCCTGATCGACGACATCGGCACGACCGACCTCGTCGATGCATTGAGGCTGATTCCCGGCATCACCTTCGGCGCTGGCGAAGGCGGCAATCCGCAGGGGGATCGGCCCTACCTGCGGGGCTTCGACGCGCAGGGGTCGATCTTTGTCGATGGCGTGCGCGACGCTGGTGCGCAGTCGCGCGAAACCTTCGGTATCGAGCAGATCGAAGTGGTCAAGGGCCCCGATTCGATCTACAGCGGACGTTCCAACGGCGGCGGCAGCATCAATCTCGTGACCAAGGCGCCGATGGCAAGATCGTTCACCGATGTCGAGGTCGGCATCGGCAACGCCGGATACCGTCGCGCGACCCTCGACAGCAACGCCACCCTCGGCGACAACGCCGCGCTTCGCATCAATGTCCTCGGCCACGATGCCGGCGTGGCCGGACGCGATGCGGTCGACAGCCGGCGTTTCGGCTTCGCGCCGTCGCTGACCCTCGGTCTCGACAGCCCGACCTCGGCGACGATCAGCTTCTATCACCTCGATACCGACGAGACGCCGGAGGCGGGAATCCCGTACCGCTACGGCAGCAACGCCTTGCCGGCGGGTGTTCGCGTGGTGCGCCCGGACAATGGCGGCGACCGCGACAACTTCTACGGCCTGCTCGACCGCGACTTCCGGGAGACCGATGTCAACATCGGCACGGTGCAGCTGCGGCATGAATTCGCCGGCGGGACAACGCTGCGCAACACGACCCGCTACGGGCGTTCGCGCCAGGACTACATCGTCAGCCAGCCCGACGACAACCAGGGCAACGTGATCAATGGCGAAGTCTGGCGACGGGTGAATTCGCGCGCCGGCAACACGGTCAGCGCGATCAACCAGACCGATCTCTCCGGCACATTCGATACAGGCGGCGTGCGCAACGTCTTCAACCTCGGGCTTGAACTGGCCAGCGAAAAATCGGTGCGCGACAGCTATGTCGTACCTAACATCAACGCCGCTACCGCATGCGGCCTGCTCGACATCGGCGCGCCGTCCTACTACAACTGCACGAGCCTGGCCGATCCGGATCCGAACGATCCGTGGGTCCCGGGTACCTACGATGCCGCAACCGGCACCTTTACCCCGGCCAGTATCGAGCGTGCCAACGCTCCAGTGCGCACGACCGCTGACACGGCGGCGCTCTACCTGCTCGATACCGTGCACCTCAGCGATCAATGGCAGGTCAATGTCGGCTTGCGCATCGACCGCTTCTCGACCCGCGCGCCGATCACCTATTGCCCGGAGCTGCCGGGTGCCGTCTGCCCACGCGGCTATTCCGGACCGAAGATCACCGAGGATCACCGCAGCACCTCGACTGATCCGAGCGGCCAGGTCGGCCTGGTCTGGAAGCCGGTCGAGCAGGGCAGCGTGTATCTGTCGTATGCCACCTCGGCAACACCGCCCGGCAGCTTCGTGGGTGAAGGCCGCGAGTCCAACCCGGTCAGCATCACCGACCTCGATGCGGAGAAGACGCGCAACCTCGAACTGGGCCTGAAGTGGAACCTGTTCGGTGAGCGCGTGGCGGTCACTGCGGATCTGTTCCAGACCGAAAAGACCAATGCGCGTCAGCTCGATGCGGACGGCAGCTACCAGAACATCGGCAAGTCGAGAGTGCGCGGCGTGGAGTTGTCGGCGAGCGGGAAGCTGACCGAGATCTGGAGCGTCTTTGCCGGCTACGCCCATATGCAGGGCAGGCTGGTGGACAACGGCTTTGTCAATGGCGAGGCCGATCCGACCAATGGAACGCGCCTGGCCAATACGCCCGAGAACAGCTTCAGTGTCTGGAGCAGTGTCGAACTGGATCCGCGATGGACGCTCGCCGGTGGCGCCTTCTTCGTCGACGATGTCGTCGGCAGCTTCCGGGTCAATCCGTCCGATGGGATGCTGACCGAGTACGGGGTGCCGGCGTACTGGCGCTTCGATGCGATGGCACGCTGGCAAGCCACCGAGCGGCTCGCGCTGCGCCTGAATGTGCAGAACCTTGCCGACAAGACCTACTACACGAAGGCCTACCCGGTGCACTACGCGACCCCGGCTCCCGGACGGACTGTGCAATTGACGGCGAATTTCAGGTTCTGAGCCCGCCGGTCCCGGCTGGATGCCGGGCCCCGGACAGGCAATACGGAGGATTCCTCATGCTGGTCCATGTACCGGACGTACTCGACGCGGGCGAACTGGCGCAATGCCGCGAACGCCTGGCCGACGCGAATTGGCAGGATGGCCGCAGGACCGCCGGCTACCAGTCGGCGCAGGCCAAGAACAATGGCCAGCTTGACGAGGACGACCCGCTCGCGCGCGAACTGGGCGCACTCGTATGCGCCGCACTGACCCGCAACCCGACCGTGTTCGCGGCGGCGCTGCCGCGTTCGCTCTATCCGCCCCTGTTCAACCGCTACCAGGGTGGCCAGGCGTTCGGCCTGCATGTCGACAATGCGATCCGCTACGATCGCCGCCAGCAGCCGGCCGTTCCCCTGCGCACGGATCTTTCCGCGACCCTGTTCCTGAGCGAACCGGACGACTATGCCGGTGGCGAACTGGTCATCGAAGACACCTACGGCACCCACGAGGTCAAGCTGCCGGCAGGCCACCTGATTCTCTATCCGGGTTCGAGCCTGCACAGGGTCAGGCCGGTGACCCGCGGTGCGCGTATCGCCTCATTCCTGTGGATCCAGAGCCTGGTCCGCTCGGAATCCAGGCGGCGCCAGCTTTTCGAGCTCGATCTGGCCATCCAGCAACTCACGGCGCGCGTTCCGGGGGCGCCCGAACTGCTTGCGCTGACCGGCGTCTATCACAACCTGTTGCGCGAGTGGTCGGATGTCTGATCGCGGACCCGCAGGACCGGAGCGCTGGGATAGCTGGCGCCTGCTGTCGGAATGGCAGAAGGATCCGGCGGCGACGCTGTCGCGCCTGCGCCGCGCCGCGCAGGCCGGCGATGTACGCGCGCAGTTCCTTTTGGGTCAGGTCCATTGCGAAGGCCGCGGCGTTCCGATCGACGCAGCCGAGGGCCTGCACTGGTACCGGCTGGCGGCCCATGCCGGCGACGCGCTGGCCATGAACATGGTTGGCCGCTGCCACGAACTCGGCTGGGGTACGGCAGTAGACGAGACCCTGGCTGCGGCCTGGTATCGCAAGGCGGCCAGCCATGGTCTCGACTGGGGCCTGTACAACTACGCCAACCTGCTCGCAACCGGACGCGGAGTTGCGCCGGACCGCGGCGAAGCATGGCGCTTGTATCGCCAGGCGGCCGAGCAGGGACACGCCAAGTCGATGAACCTGGTCGGGCGCTATCTCGAGGAAGGCTGGGAAGTGCAGAGGGACCCTGCCGCGGCTTTCGACTGGTATCGGCGCTCGGCCGAAGCCGGCGATTTCCGCGGCCAGGCCAGCTATGCCCACGGGCTGGCCCGGCAAGGGCGTCTGGACGAAGCCGGTGCGTGGCTCGAGCGGGCCCTGGAGGCAGCCAGCCCTGCGTTCCTCGAGCACCTCGGTCGCGATCTGGCGGAATCGCCCCACGCCGAATTCCGCGCCATCGCGCACGAGGCCCGGCGACGCAGCCGCCGCCTTCGCAAAGGTTGCGCGGCGCCAGCCGGGAGCCCGGGTACGCCTTGATGGCGCCCGCAGCGCCGTCCGTCCGGCTGCGCTTGCACTGCAGGGGCACTGATCGCGACACTGCGGCCACCCCAGCCTGCCCGCAAGGCTCCGATCCCGGCATGAGTTCACCACGACAGTACCCGCGCGACCTGGTTGGTTACGGTCGCAATCCGCCCTTCGCCGACTGGCCTGGCGGCGCGCGCGTCGCCGTGCAGTTCGTGCTCAACCTCGAGGAGGGTGGCGAAAACTGCGTGCTGCATGGCGATGCCGGCAGCGAACAGTTCCTCTCGGAAATCATCGGCGCGGCTGCCTACCCGGCGCGACACATGAGCATGGAGTCGATCTACGAGTACGGCTCGCGAGTGGGGGCCTGGCGCATCCTCGGCGAGTTCGAGCAGCGCGGTCTGCCCCTGACCGTGTTCGGCGTGGCCATGGCCATGCAGCGCAACCCGGAACTGGTCCGCGCCTGTCTCGATCTCGGCCACGAGATCGCCTCGCATGGACTGCGCTGGATCCATTACCAGGACGTGGCCGAGTCCGTCGAGCGCGAGCACATCGCCGAGGCGGTCCGATTGCATGCCGCGCTGACCGGCACCGCGCCGCTCGGCTGGTATACCGGCCGTGACAGCCCCAATACGCGACGTCTGGTGGTCGAGCACGGCGGGTTCGAGTACGACTCGGACTACTACGGCGACGACCTGCCGTTCTGGACGCGGGTATCCCTGGCCGACGGCAGCGAACGCGATCACCTCGTCGTGCCCTACACGCTCGATGCCAACGACATGCGTTTCGCATCGCCGCAGGGATTCAATACCGCCGAGCACTTTTTCCACTACCTGCGCGACAGCTTCGACGTGCTCTACGCCGAGGGCGAACGTACGCCGAGGATGATGTCGATCGGCATGCATGCGCGCCTGCTAGGACGGCCCGGCCGCTTTGCCGGCCTGCAGCGATTTCTCGACCATGTCGCAGGTTTCGACCGGGTCTGGATCTGCCGGCGCATCGACATCGCCCGGCACTGGAAGCAGAGGCATCCGGCGTGATCACCCTCGACGCGCTCAACCGCTTGTCTCAGGACGAGTTTCGTGAGGCCCTCGTCGGCATCTTCGAGCACTCGCCGTGGGTGCCCGAACGCACCTGGCATGCGCGTCCGTTCGCCGATCTGGCGCAGCTCCACGGCTGCCTCTGCGATACCGTCGCCGCGGCCGATCAGAGCGAGCAGCAGGCCCTGATCGATGCGCATCCTCAGCTGGCCGGCAAGGCCGCCCTGCGCGGCGAAGTAACCGATGCCTCGCGCCGCGAACAATCCGGCGCCGGACTCGACCAGTGCAGTGCGGAGGAGTTCGCCCGCATCAATGCGCTCAATGACGCCTACCGGGCGAAATTCGGGTTTCCGTTCATCGTCGCCGTGCGCGGGCACTCGCGCGCCAGCATCATCACCGCGCTCGAAGTGCGCCTTGCGCGCACCCGCGAGGAAGAATTCGCCGAGGCGCTGTTCCAGATCGGGCGCATCGCGCTGTTCCGCCTGGCCGAGCGCGTCGATGTCGCCGACAATCGTCGCTGACAGCCGGCACCGCCCGTCGGCAAGCCAAGGACTAGAAAACATGGCAATGAACGCGAGTGACCCCGACGCACCGGACTTCGTGCGACGCCACGTCAACCTGGCCGATGCGCGACTCGGCGCCGCAGCGATCCGCTGCAGCGACGACTTCTTTGCCGCGATGGGCCGCATGCTCGATCCCCAGCCCGCCTGCTTCGTGCCTGGAAAGTACGACGACAACGGCAAATGGATGGACGGCTGGGAGAGTCGTCGTCGTCGTGGTCCCGGCCATGACTGGTGCATTGTCAGGCTGGCCCGCCGCGGCGTCGTTCATGGGGTGGATCTCGATACCAGCCATTTCACCGGCAATTTCCCGCCGGCCGCTTCGCTCGAGGGTTGCCAGTTCGACGGCGATGCGCCCGATGCCGGAGCCGATTGGTTTCCGCTGTTGCCGGCGGTCGATCTCGGCGGCAACCGGCATCACTACTTCGCCATCGAGTCGGCGCGACCCTGCAGCCATGTGCGCGTCAATCTGTTTCCGGACGGCGGGCTCGCCCGCCTGCGCGTGTATGCGACGCCGGCGTTCGAAGCGGCCATCGCCAACCCGGACGGGCTGATCGATCTGGCCGCTGCGCTGAACGGCGGCACGGCCGTGGCTGCCAACAACGAGCATTTCGGCAGGGCCTCCAACCTGCTGTTGCCCGGTCGCGGCATCGACATGGGCGACGGCTGGGAAACCCGGCGCCGGCGCGAGCCCGGCCACGACTGGTGCATCATCGCGCTGGCCCGTCCCGGTCATGTCGAGTCGATCGAAGTCGATACCGCCCACTTCAAGGGCAACTATCCCGACCGCTGCTCGATCCAGGCGACGCACGTGACCCAGGGATCGCACGCGTCCCTGGTCACGCAGTCGATGTTCTGGCCCGTGCTGCTCGCCGAGCAAGCCTTGCGGATGGATGCACAGCATCACTTTCGCGAAGAGATCGAGCCCCACCGAATCGTCAGCCACGTGCGCCTGAACATCCATCCGGATGGCGGCGTCTCGCGCCTGCGTCTGCTCGGCCGCCCGGGATGATCCGTCCTCTCGCGGTCGAGCCGCTGACGCGCGCGGCCTTCGCAGCCTATGGTGACCTCATCGAGGCTGATTCCGCGCGTGACCGGTACATGGTCAACGCCGGCACGGCGACCCGCTTCGATGACCTCGCCCATATCGATACCGCCAGCCACGGCGGCCACCCGCTGCTCAGCATTTTCCGTGCCGCGCCGCGCGCGTTGCCATTCGACGTGGTCATGCTCGAGAGCCATCCGCTCGGCAGCCAGGCCTTCGTTCCGCTCGATCCGGCACTCGCGTTCGTGGTCGTCGTCGCCGCCGATCCGGATGCCGCGCCACGCGCCTTCCTGGCCCGGCATGGACAAGGCGTCAACTATCATCGGGGGACCTGGCACCACCCGCTGATCGCGCTCGAGCGGGGCGGTGATTTCCTCGTCGTCGACCGAGGCGGTGAAGGGCACAATTGCGACGAAGTGACCCTCGATACGACCTGGCGGGTCGGGCACGCTCGCGTTTGAGCGTCAGGGCAGGCTCGGGGCCCGGCCCGCGTACCAGCGCGCAATCACGTCGCGTTCGGGCTCGGTGATTCCGGTCAGGTTGCCGGGTGGCATGATGCGCAGGCTCACGACCTGGCGATGGATCAGCGCCGCATGCCGCTCGACCTGCGCGGCCTCGTCGAAGCGGACTCCGTTCGGTGCACTGGCCATCAGGCTTGGGTGCGCCGAGTGGCAAGCCGCGCAGCGCTGCGCAAGGATCGGCAGCACCGCCGTGGTGGCCGGAACCGCGCTGACCGCGGGCGTCGCGGCGCCGGACGCCGTGAGCGGCGGGGCAAGCCAGGCGAACGTGGCCAGCAGCACGGCGAACCCTGCAGCGAGCAGACCCCAGGCGCGGCCCCCGCCGTGCCAGAGCACGAAAAACTGACGGATCAGGGCGCCAGCCAGCATGAACAGGGCCAGCACCAGCCAGCTCTGTGCATGCACGGTCGCCGCTGCGTAGTGGATGCTCAGCATCGCGAAGACGACGGGCAGGGTCAGGTAGGTGTTGTGCACCGATCGCTGGCGTCCGCGCAGGCCCGGCAGGGGATCGGGCGTTTTGCCGCGCGCCATCGCCGCGACCATGCGCTTCTGCCCCGGGATGATCACGAAGAAGACGTTTGCCGCCATGATCGTGCCAATCGCGGCACCGACCAGCAGGAATGCGGCGCGTCCGGCGAACAGGTGGGTGGCGGCGTAGCAGAGGCCGAGCACGAACCCGCCGACCGCGGTTCCGAGCAGGCGTTCGCGGAAGCCGGCCAGCCGGCACAGCAGGTCGTAGCCAAGCCACGCGAGCAACGGGAACGCCAGCGCCAGGAGGACCGCGGTAAGCTCCGACAGTGCGGCCACCGCCGGATCGATCAGATGGATGGATGGTGAAGCCAGGTAGGTCAGGCAGAACAGGGCAAAGCCCGAAAGCCAGGTCGTATACGCCTTCCATTTCGACCAGTGCAGGTCGGCCGGCATGTGCGCTGGCGCGACCCGATACTTCTGCTTGTGGTAGAAGCCGCCGCCGTGCACCGACCATAGTTCGCCGGCCACGGCGTCGTTTGTCTGAGCGGCCGGCTTCAGGGCGCGATCGAGCATGACGAAATAGAACGACTCGCCGATCCATGCGATCGCGGCGATCACGTGCAGCGCACGCAGGCTGATGCCCAGGCATTCGAGCAGGTAGGCGGTCATCGATGGGCTTTGCCGGCTGTCCGGTCCACGCGCATCGGCTCAGCTGCCCCGATAGCTGCTGTAGCCGTAGGGCGAGACCAGCAGCGGCACATGCAGATGCGCGCTGGCGTCGGCGATGCCGAAGCGCACGGTGACCACGTCGAGGAAGCGCGGTTCGGTCAGGGCGACACCGAGCGTGGCGAAATAGTCGCCGACATGGAAATCGAGTTCGTACAGGCCGACCTGCATGGCGCCTTCGGCGAGCAGCGGCGCATGGCTGCGACCATCGCCATCGGTCAGGCCGCGCATGAGCAGCTCGCGACGGTCCGCATGCAGGCGAAAGAGCTCGATTGCAATACCCGCGCCGGGCTTGCCGCGCATCGTATCGAGCACATGAGTGGTCAGTTTTCCCATCGGGGCCGGCAACCGGGCAGTGGCGATAACGGGATAGTGACGCGCGACCTGGCGTCTGTCACGCGTGCACGGCAGTCGCGCCCTGCGCTACATTCCGGTCATGCACAACGAAGTAGCATTCCGGCTCAATGGCGCCCGCGTCGCCTTGACCGACAGCCCGCCCACCGAGTCGCTGCTGCGCTGGCTCAAGCGGCGTGCCCTGACAGGCACCAAGGAAGGCTGCGCCGACGGGGATTGCGGGGCCTGCACGGTGGCCATGGTCGAAGCGGATGCCGACGGCCGGCGCCACTATCGGGCGGTCAACAGCTGCCTGCTGCCGCTCGGCGCGCTGAGCGGGCGCGAGATCGTCACGGTCGAGCATCTGGCCGACGGCACCGACCTGCATCCGGTCCAGCGCGCCCTCGTCGACGCTTCGGGTTCGCAATGCGGATACTGCACGCCGGGGTTCGTCATGAGCCTGTTTGCCGGCTACTACGCCGGCGAACTCGACGATGCGACGACCGAAGGCAACCTGTGCCGCTGCACCGGCTATGCGCCGATCCGCCGCGCGACCCACGCCCTGGCCGGCATGGAACCCGGTCGCGACCGCTTTGCCGACGTCTTGCAACGCGCG
This sequence comes from Dokdonella immobilis, assembly GCF_900115085.1. Lineage (GTDB taxonomy): Bacteria > Pseudomonadota > Gammaproteobacteria > Xanthomonadales > Rhodanobacteraceae > Dokdonella > Dokdonella immobilis. The sequence continues at coordinate 32,469 of NZ_FOVF01000039.1, forward strand.
CCCGAGCAACGGCCGGCAACTCCGCTCGGGCGATATTTCCTGCCGACCGACATCGCCTCGGCTCTCGCCCTCAAGCGGAACCATGCCGGATCGCGCTGGATCGCCGGCGCAACCGACCTCGGGGTCGAACTCAGTCGCGGACGCGTCGATGCCACGGCCTGGATTGCGCTCGATCGCATCGAGGCGCTGCGAAGGATTGTCGTCGACGGGAATGAAGCCGTCATCGGTGCCGGGGCCAGCCTTGGCACGATCGAACGGACCCTGGCTGGAAGAATCCCTGCGCTCGACCAGATGCTGCGCTGGTTCGCCGCGCGCCAGGTGCGCAACCGGGCGACCTTGGGCGGCAATCTCGGCACGGCCTCGCCAATCGGCGACCTGTTGCCCGTCTTGCTCGCCCTCGATGCGCAGATCGATCTCGAAGGTCCGGGTGGCCGGCGCACGGTGGCCGCCGAGGCCTTCTTCACCGGCTACCGCGAGACCGTGCGCGAGGACGACGAACTGATCGTCGCCGTGCGGATTCCCGTGCAGGCGTGGCGATCGGCTGCGTACAAGGTGGCCAAGCGCCAGAGCGACGACATCAGCATCGTCACCGCCGTGTTCGCGCTCGGCCTCGATGAGGCGGGCCGGGTGTTGCATGCACGCCTGGCCTACGGCGGCGTTGCGGCGAAACCGATGCGCGCGCGCGCGGTCGAGGATTTCCTGCTGGGTCGCCGCCTCGACGAGACGACCCTGGCCCGGGCCGCCCGCCTCCTCGGCGAGGAATTCTCGCCGCTCAGCGACCAGCGTGCCGGTGCCGGCTACCGGCGCGCCCTTTGCGCCAATCTGTTCCTGCAGTTCGTCGCGGAGCATGGCTCGTGAAACCTTCGCCCGCAGGTCGGCACGAGAACGCGGTCGGCCATGTCACCGGGCGCGCTGTCTACACCGACGAGCAGCATCTGCCGCTCGGCATGCTCAGCGTGGCTCCGGTACAGGCGCCGCATGCGCATGCGCGCATCCTCGCCATCGATGCCGCAGCCGCACGCGCGATGCCGGGCGTGCGCGCCGTGCTCACGGCTGCCGATATTCCGGGCGAAAACGACAGCGGCCCGATCGTCCACGACGAGCCGCTGATCCCGCGCGATCGCGTCCAGTTCCATGGCCAGGCCGTGGCCTGGATCGTCGCCGTCGACGAAGCGTGCGCGGCCGCGGCCGCGGCCCAGGTCGAAGTACGTTATGAACCGCTCGAGGCCTGCCTCGATCTCGCCGACGCCATTCGCCGCGAGGCCTGGTTGCGGGCGCCGGCCGTGGTCAGCCGCGGCAACGCCGACAAGGCATTGGGTTCGGCGAAGCACCGGCTGCACGGCGAAGTCGAAATCGGCGGCCAGGACCACTTCTATCTGGAAACCCAGGCCAGTTGGGCGCAGATCGATGCCGAGGGCATCGTCCAGGTCACTTCCTCGACCCAGCACCCGACCGAGACCCAGATCATCGTGGCCCGGGTGCTCGGCCTGCCGGCCAATCGCGTGGTCTGCCGCAGCCTGCGCATGGGCGGCGGCTTCGGCGGCAAGGAAACCCAGGCCAACCCCTATGCCGCGCTCGCCGCGCTTGCTGCGCATGTGACCGGCTGCCCGGTGCGCATCAAGCTGCCGCGCAGCATCGATATGCAGATGACCGGCAAGCGGCATCCCTTCTTCGCGCGCTACGAGGTCGGCTTCGACGACGACGGCCTGCTCGAGGCGATCCGCGTGCATCTTTTCGCCGATGGTGGCTGGAGCACCGATCTGTCGCCGCCGGTGCTGATGCGTGCGATGGTCCATGTCGACAACGCGTATTTCTGTCCGCACGTGAGCATCGAGGGCCGGATCACGCAGACCAACCTGCCGTCGAACACCGCGTTTCGCGGTTTCGGCGGTCCGCAGGGCATGCTGGTCGGCGAGGAGATCCTCGATCGCGTTGCACGTCATCTCGGGCTGCCGCCCGAGCTCGTGCGCGAGCGCAACTTCTATCGCGATACGGCCGAGGGCGGCCGCAACCTCACGCCGTACGGGCAGACCATTCACGACTTCCCGATTCCGCGGTTGTGGCGCCGGCTCCTGCAAACCAGTGATTTCGAGGCCCGCCGCCGCGGGATCGCGGACTTCAACGCGACCCATGCGCATGCCCGGCGCGGCATCGCGATCACCCCGGTCAAGTTCGGTATTTCCTTCAACAAGACCGAATACAACCAGGCCGGCGCGCTCGTTCATATCTATACCGATGGCAGCGTCCAGCTCAATCACGGCGGCACCGAGATGGGCCAGGGCCTGCATTCGAAGATGCTCGCCGTGGCCAGCCGCACGCTAGGCATCGACGTCGCGCGCATCCAGATCATGGTGACCAGCACCGACAAGGTACCGAATACCTCGGCCACCGCGGCCAGCAGTGGCTCCGACCTCAACGGCCAGGCGGTCCGCGCGGCGTGTGAAACCCTGCTCGGCCGACTCGCGCCGGTCGCTGCCGGCCTGCTCGATTGCGCGGTGGAGGCGGTGGTGTTCGCCGACGACGCGGTGCATGCCAGCCATGCCCCTGCCGTGCGCCTGCGCTTTGCCGACGTCGTACAGGCAGCCTACAACGCGCGCATCAGCCTCTCCGCCACCGGTTACTACCGCACGCCGGGCCTGACCTGGGACGCGCAAGCGGGGCGCGGACAGCCGTTCTACTATTTCGCCTGCGGCGCCGCGGTCAGCGAGGTCGAGGTCTGCGCCTTCACCGGCGTGCACCGCGTGCGGCGCATCGATGTCCTGCACGATGTCGGTGATTCCCTGGTCGAGGCGATCGACCGCGGCCAGATCGAGGGCGGCTTTGTCCAGGGCATGGGTTGGCTGACCTGCGAGGAACTGCGCCGGGATGCGCAGGGGCGTCTGCTCACCGATGCGCCGAGTACCTACAAGATCCCGACCCTGGGCGAGGTGCCGGAGGACTTTCGCGTCGACCTGTACCGCAGCGAACGCAGGCCGACGGCACAGGTGATTTTCGGCAGCAAGGCGGTCGGCGAGCCGCCGCTGATGCTGGCGTTGAGTATCCGCGAAGCCCTGCGCGATGCGGTCGCCTCGTTCGGCAGCGCATCGCGGGTCGAACTCGCCTCGCCGGCAACGCCCGAAGCGATCTTCCGCGCAATCGCGGCCGTGCGCGATGTCGCCCCCGAGCCGCCGGGTTCGACCGGAGCCGTTTCGGCCTGATGGACGAGCGTCTGTTCGCCGCGCTCGCTAGCTGGCTGGAGCATCGAGCCGTGGTCCTGGCCAGCGTCGTCGCGGCGCAAGGAGCGACGCCGCGCCGGCGCGGTAGCCGCATGCTGGTGACGGCTGCATCGAGCCTCGGCAGCATCGGTGGAGGCCTGGCCGAAGCGCGCGTGCTCGATGCGGCGCGAGGCCTGCTCGAATCGACGTCGACGCAGGCCAGTATCGAGATCGACCTGGGTGGCGGTGCGCAGTCCGCCGGTGTCTGCGGTGGTCGCATGCGTATCGCGCTGCGGCGCTGGTCGACGCAAGACCTTGAACGCGCGCGGGCAATCCGCGACCTGCTGGCCGGTGGCGATCGCGTGGTGCTTGGCGCAGACGATCTGGGTGCGCCCGGTGTCGAGGACCTGGCGCGGCCTGATGTGCGCCTGCTGATCGTCGGCGCAGGCCACTGCGGCGCCGCCCTCTGCGAACTCGCGGCCCGGCTCGAATTCGATATCCACGTCTTCGATGCCCGTGGCGAGTGCCTCGAGCAGCCGGCGTTCGCCTCCGCGCACACGCATGCCGGCGACGTTGGCGTCCTCGGTTCCTTGCTCGAAGGCAGGCGCGACGTGCAGGCGGTCCTGCTCAATCGCGACTTCCATGCCGATGTCGCCGCGCTCGAGGTGCTTTGCGCCCGGCCTCCGCGCTTTCTTGGCATGCTCGGCAGCCGGCGGCGTATCGGTGAGGTTCGGAAGGCCTTGCCCGGATGCCGCGAGGTCCTGCGTGGACTGGTCGCGCCGGTGGGACTCGATATCGATGCCGAGACGCCGCACGAGATCGCGGTCAGCATCCTGGCCCAGCTGATCGCCGAGCGACGGCACTATTGAGGCCGGCAACGCATTCGCCGTCAACCAGACCCGCGCCCCTGTTCGGCAACGTCCTCTGCAAGAGAGGCTTACATGCCCGATGTTGTTGACACAGGTGAAGAACAGCATCGCGGCTGAAGCCGCTTCCTACAACGAAGCGGCAACGCGCGATCGGTGGTCGAAGCCC
>NZ_FOVF01000019.1:0-35598 GCF_900115085.1 Dokdonella immobilis
AGTCGCAGGGCAGGATGCCCGGAGACCACCGCTTTGGGGTGGCCTTCTCTTTGGTTACTTTCTCTTGGCCACGCAAGAGAAAGTGACTCGCTCGCCGAAGGCGAGTGAAAGCCCTTACCCCCACGAATGCACCGCGCAGCGATGCACGGACAAGCGGAAAGGCCAAGGCACTGGGTCCCTCCCTGCGCAGGGACGACGATGTAGAAGTTCGAAGTGTGCAGGAAAGCATCGCGCCTGAAGGCGCTCCTACAGTGCAAGCGAAGTGACTCGCTCGCCGCGGGCGAGTGAAAGCTCTGCTTTGGATTCAGGCATGCGCCGCGAAGCGATGTCGATCAGAGCGACAAGCACAATCACTGGATCCCTGCCTGCATAGGGACAACGGCGTGGATGTTCGAATCGTGCGGAAAGGCATCGCGCCTGAAGGCGCTCCTACAGTGGAATTGCAGTGACTCGCTCTACGAAGGCGAGTGAAAGCTCTGCTTCTGCCCTAGGAATACGCCGCGAATCGATGCGCGAACATGCGCAGAAGCCGAGTCACAAGGTCCCGACCTGCGTACGCACGACGACGCAGAAGTTCGAGTCGTGCAGAGAGAGAGAGCATCGCTCCTGAAGGCGCTCCCACAGTGGAATCGGAGTGACTCGCTCGCCGCGGGCGAATGGAAGAATGTGCCAGGCAGAATGCGCCATTCAGTGCGGTCTGAAGAACGAAGGGACGACGAGCCGGCTCCCGGCCCGGAAAAAGCCCAGCCGATCCGGCGCCGAATCGCCGCGCCGCCGACCTCGAACCTGCGCAGGTATCCTCTGAACCGATCAGATCCGAGTGACCAGAGCCAGCGCCATGGCCGCATAGATTCCGGCCAGTGCGTCGTCGAGCATGACCCCGAAGCCCCCCTTCACGTGACGATCTGCCCACGAACACGGCCACGGCTTCCAGACATCGAACAGGCGGAACAGGAAAAAACCGACCAGCAACCAGACCCAATGCACCGGCCAGATCAGCAAGGGCAGCAGCGTGATCCACTGACCGACGAACTCGTCGCAGACGATGACGCCGGGATCGCTGATGCGCAATCGTCCGATGACCACATTCGACGCCCACACGCCGATCGCGAACGCGACAGCAATGATCGCGACCACGGCGACAATCGGCAATTCGCGCAATCCCAGCCACGGAATCAGCGCAGCGGCTGATCCGGCCGTTCCGGGCGCGTAGCGGCTGAGGCCCGAACCGAACCCACTCGCGATCCAGCCGGCCGGGTGACCGAGCACCGCACGGCGTTGCTCGCGGTCGAGTTTCACGTGAAGTGCTCCCAGCCGCGGCGCGGCAAGTCCATCGGGTTTCCATCGCGATCGAGGACGAGAACGCCGCTGCCTCGAACCACGCGCCCGATGCGCGTCGTCGGCAACCCGCTGGCGCGCAGCGCAGCGAGCGCCGCCTCGACATCGGCTTCGGCGATAGTGAAGGCGAGCTCATAGTCGTCGCCACCGGCCAGTTGCAGCGTCGACTGTCGATCGGCCACGACCGCGGCGCGGAATGCTTCGGATGCCGGCACCCTGGCCAATTCGATTTCGATACCGACCCCGCTCGCCGCGGCGATGTGGCCGAGATCGGCGACCAGACCGTCCGAGACGTCAATACAGGCGCTGGCCCTACCGCGCAGCATTTCGCCGACAGCGATTCGCGGCTGCGGTCTATCGAGACGGGCGCGCAGTGCTATACGGGCCGACTCTGGTGCCGATGGAACAATGGCTGTGTCCCGTTCCTGCTCACCCACGCAGCCAAGTCCGGCCGCGGCATCGCCCATTGTTCCGGTGACAAGAACCGCATCGCCCACGCGAGCGCCATCGCGACGCAGGGCCATGCCGATCGGCACGAATCCGAATGCGGTCACGCTGGCCGTCAGTGGCCCGCGCGTGGTGTCGCCGCCGATCAGCGCAAGTGCGTGTTGCTCAGCCAATTCGGCAAAGCCGCTGGCGAAGTGCTCGACAAATGCGCGATTGGCATCCGGCAGGGTCAGGGCCAGGGTCGCCCAGGCCGGCGTCGCGCCCATCGCAGCCAGATCGCTGAGGTTGACCGCCAGCGCCTTCCAGCCGATGTCGGCTGCCTGGGTGTGTAGCGGAAAATGCACGCCGGCGACCAGGGTGTCGGTGCAGACGACGAGCTCGCAGCCGGCCGGAACGGCGACCACGGCAGCGTCATCGCCGATGCCGAGCGTGACGTCGGCGCGCACTCGCGCGCAACGCGAGCGGAATAGTTCGATCAGGTCGAATTCGGCCATGGCGGCTGAGGCCGACCGCGCCGGATCAGCGGCCCTTGCCGCGGTACTCGACGGCGCGCCACTCGGCGGCCAGCTTGTCGAGCACGCCGTTGACGTAGGTGTGGCCCTGGTCAGCGCCGAAGCGCTTGGTCACTTCGAGCGCCTCGTTGATGATCACGCGATACGGTACGTCGGGGCGATGGCGCAGTTCGTAGGCGCCGATGCGCATGACCGCGCGCTCGATCGGATCGACTTCGCTGATTTCGCGATCGATGTGGGTGCGGATGCCGGCATCGAGTTCGGCCAGGTGCTTCTCGACGCCGCGCAGCAGATCCTCGAAATACTCGAGGTCGGCGATCTCCATGTCCTGCTCGTGGCGGAACTGCTCGATCACCTGGATCATGCGGTTGCCGCCGACCTGCCAGGCATAGATCGCTTGCAGGGCCCGTCGGCGCGAACGCGAACGTGCGGCCAGGTCGACACCTTCGGGACGGTTACTCGCATTCACAGCTGTTTCTCCAGATCGATCATTTCAAGCGCGGCCAGAGCGATTTCCTCGCCCTTGTTGCCGTGGGCGCCGCCGGCACGCGCCTCGGCATCGGCGTGCACCTCGACCGCCAGTACACCGTTCAGTACCGGCAGACCGGATTCGAGGGCGACGCGCATCAGGCCCTCGGCGCAACCATCGGCGACGTGCTCATAGTGACGGGTATCCCCGCGCACGACGCAACCCACGGCCAGGATGGCGGCATGCTTGCTGGCCCTGGCCACGCGCGCCGCCGCCATCGGGATTTCCCACGCGCCCGGCACACGGATCAGGTCGATCGCTTCGGCGGCTACGCCGTGGTCCGCCAACGCGCGCATGGCGCCATCGATCAGCGCATCGACGATGCGTGGATTCCAGCGGCTGGCGATGATGGCGAGGCGGGAGTCGGGATGGGCCCGGACGGTGCCACTGAAGACGGTCATGGAATCGGATTCGAAAGGGGCGGGCCGGCACGCGGCAGCCAGCGCAAGGCGCGCAGTCTAACGGACTGCGGCCCGGGGCCAAAGCCGAAGGCAGGCCCGACTCGCGGCGGTTCGCCGCAAGGGCCACGCATCCAGCGCATCACCTCCGTTAGGACGCGCGGGCCCGGCAAGGCCACCTGCCCGGTTCGGCAGGTGGCCTGCGCGGGCCGACCGTCAGTTTTCGAAGCCGTGGGCGAAGATCAGGTCGGTCGATGGCACCGTGACGTTGTACGTACAGCTGGTGTTGTAAGCCGATCCGAGCGCAGCAATCTGACTCGGCGAATAGCCCATCGTGGCCGCCGCGGTGATGATCGCCTGCGCAGCGTCCTTCTGGTTCGAGCTGGCGCTGGTCATGGCCAGGCCGCGCAGCATCGCCTTGTCCATCGCGTCGCGACCGATCGCAACCCAGGCGACCAGGTTGCACGATGCCCAATACTGGCCCTGGGCATGGATACCCGAACCGAGATTGCCGGGATAGGTATGCGTGAGGTTCCAGTTGGTGACCCGGCCGGGCCAGGTGTCGGTGCCGTGGCCGTCCCAGTGGAACATCCAGAACCACTGCGGGTCGGATGGCGTCCAGTGGCCGGTCGAGCGGTTGTAGGAGCTGGCGAAGTAGTCGCCGACGCCCTCCGAGAGGCCCTGGGTCTGCGACAGGCCGCCGTTGGTGACCCAGTCGTGCAGGCCGTGGCCGAGCTCGTGCAGGACCACGTCGGCGTCCTCGGCATCGTCGACGCCGCCCTCGCCGAAGGTCAAACGATCGCTCGAAGGCGTGAACGAGGAATTGTCGTCGCCGTTGAAGCCATGCGGATCGAAGCGCACGCCGCCGGCCACCGTATTCGGCACGACCGTCACACCAAGGGTCAGGTTGAGGTAACGCATCTGCTTGTCGATCAGATGGTAGACATGCGGGCCCTCGAACTTCTGGTCGTTGCGGGTCGTGCTGAAATCCGATGTCGCCGGGGTCGGGCAATCGTTGACCCCGCCGGACGGTGCATCCCAGTCGTCGCAACGCGCCCACGGTCCTTCGAGCCGGAACACACCGGCTGCCGATGTGATGTCGTTGAGCGTCACGCTCTGCAGCTGGGCGGTCAACTGGGCCGAATCGGCATCGTTCGAATCGGTGTATCCGGTCTGTCCGTAGGTCGCGCCCGAGGTCGTCATCGGATCGGGGTCGAAGACCGTGGCCGTGCCGTTTACGTAGAGGCTGGTGTCGTGCGAATCGATGATCTCGCCGGTCGCGGCGTCGGCGACCACTTCCCAGGCGCCGCTGCGCGAAACGTCGCGCAGCACATACACCCAGACCAGCCGGGTCGGTGCCGAATCGGCGTAGACCATCAGGCGCGGCGAAGTTTCGTCCTGCGCCGAAGTCATGCCGAGGGTACGCTCGACGTCCTGACGCACTGCATCCACCGAACGCGCCGGGGTCGTCGCGATCGCATCGATCCGCGGGCGCGCTTCGCTGCTGACGAACAGGATCTCGCCATCCTTGCGCACCGTGACCGCGATGTCGCTGCCGTACACCGGCACGTCGTTCAGGGTCTGCGTGAAGCGTACGACCGAAAATGCGCCATCGTCTCGCTGGAACGCGGTCTGCAGCCGGGCCGGGCTCGAATCGATGCCGAGCCGGGCGGCGCGGGCAACGAGGAATTCGCGCGCCATCGCCTCGACACTGCCCGCCTGGCGGGCACGGAAGGCGGGCTGGTAGAGGACGACCGCGCGGCCATCGGCAGCGAATCGCCCTTCAGGCGTATCAAGGCTGGTCACGGCGTTGAAGGCGAGGCGGCCGGAATCCCCGGCCAGTGGTGCCTGCATGGCATAGGCCGGCATCAGCGCGAACGAAATGGCCAGGGCGAGCGGGAAACGCGAAATACTGGAACGGGTCATGGGGGCCTCGTGGACGGTGCATGAATGCCGAGTCTAGCCGCATGGGCCGGCCCTGAACTCCGCCCCGAGTCGCGGATTCGCGCACACTCGCGCCGGATCGACCCGTTCTGACTTCCCCGCACCCCCATCACGGAGACGCATCCGATTGTCATGTCCGAACGGCAGGATTGGCCCTGTCTCCCGCTCATTGCTACCCTGCAAAACCCGGAGCAGGCGTGTATGATGCGCGCCTTTATTTATCCATCCATCCGCATTGAAGGATATATGACGCAATGAGCAGCACCCTGTTCACCTCCGAATCGGTTTCCGAAGGCCACCCGGACAAGGTCGCCGACCAGATTTCCGATGCCGTGCTCGACGCCATCCTGCTGCAGGACAAGCGCGCCCGTGTCGCCTGCGAGACCATGGTCAAGACCGGCGTGGCGATCGTCGCCGGCGAGGTGACCACGAGCGCCTGGATCGACCTCGAGACGCTGACCCGCAAGGTCATCCTCGACATCGGCTACAACAGCTCGCATGTCGGTTTCGATGGCGAGACCTGCGGCGTGCTCAACCTGATCGGCAAGCAGTCGCCCGACATCAACCAGGGCGTCGACCGCAAGAAGCCCGAAGAACAGGGTGCCGGTGACCAGGGCCTGATGTTCGGCTATGCGACCAACGAAACGAAGGAGTTCATGCCGGCCGCGATCTACTACTCGCACCGCCTGGTCGAACAGCAGGCCAAGGTGCGCAAGAAGAAGAACTCGCCGCTGCCGTGGCTGCGTCCGGATGCGAAGTCGCAGGTGACCCTGCGCTACGAGGATGGCGTCGCCGTGGCCATCGATGCGGTAGTGCTGTCGACCCAGCACGATCCGTCGGTCAAGCAGAAGGACCTGATCGAGGCGGTGCGCGAGCATATCCTCAAGCCCGTGCTGCCGGCCAAGTGGCTGCACAAGGGCACCAAGTTCCACATCAACCCGACCGGCAAGTTCGTCATCGGCGGCCCGGTCGGCGATTGCGGCCTGACTGGACGCAAGATCATCGTCGATACCTACGGTGGCTGGGCCCGCCATGGCGGGGGCGCATTCTCGGGCAAGGATCCGTCCAAGGTCGATCGTTCGGCCGCCTATGCGGCGCGCTACGTGGCCAAGAACGTTGTCGCGGCCGGCATCGCCGACCGGTGCGAGGTGCAAGTCAGTTACGCAATCGGCGTGGCCGAGCCGACCTCGATCTCGGTAACCACCTTCGGCACCGGCAAGATCGCCGACGAGAAGATCGAGAAGCTGATCCGCAAGCATTTCGACCTGCGCCCCTACGGCATCATCAAGATGCTCGACCTGGTCCATCCGATGTACCAGCGCACCGCCAGTTACGGGCACTTCGGCCGCGCGCCGGAGCTGGTCAAGCTGGCCGATGGCTCGTCGTTCACGGCGTTCTCGTGGGAGAAGACCGACAAGGCCGAGGCGCTGCGCTCGGACGCGAAGCTGAAGTAGCCTCCTCCCAGGTACCCGCCGGCCTCCGCCGGCGGGTTTCCCGGATTCCATGCATGCAGTAGGCTTGAAGGCCTAACGGCATGCTTGCGCTCCCTTTCAGCATGCCATCCACTTCTGGAAGACCGCATGCTGAATTTCGGACGCCTGAGGGCCATCGGGCCCCTGTACTGTTTTCTTGCCGCCTTGTATTTGCTGGCCTTCGCCAGCATGGCCCATGCCGGCCCCGCGCAACCCCCACTGGAACAGCTGTTTTCCCCGGAATCGCGCCTGATCCTCGGCGAGCTGACCGAGATCAACCCGGCCGGCCGCCTCGTCTTCAAGCGCATCAAGGTCTATGGCAAGGCCGTCGACGTGCCCGAGCTGGTCGATGTGCGCGCCGGCGAAGACGCCATGTCTTCGGCAAGGATCGGTGAGACCTATGTGGTCGGCTACACCTTGTTCCACCACGACCGCCAGCACCCCGGCGGCATGGCACCCAATCGGCGCGGCGGCGTGCTGACCACCAGCGTCGGTCTCGAGCCCGCGCTGTTCAGGAATACCGAGACGATCCAGAAGATCCTTGCGCTGGCGCAAAGCGAACGCGGACGGGAATCCCGACGCTTGCGCCGACTCCTGATGAATGCGCTGGTGGGCGATGACCGCCCTCTCCAGTTGCTCGCTGCCGGACAGGTTGCATACGACATTGAACTCGGCAAGCGCTTGAATGCAAAGGATCGCGCGGCCATTGCCCGTATCGGCGGGGACCCCGAAACCAGTCTGCCGGTGCGTTTGCTGCTGATCAGTGCAGCAGCCGAGAGGCCGCGGATACTTGGCGACTGGTGGGCCGATGCGATCCGGGCAGTACTGGCATCTACGCCGATAGGCGGATATGCTTCTGGTGCTAAAGACCCGACGGGCCTTGTGCTTTTGGCGTTCGCTGAGCTCGAGGCCAAGCTTGTTCCGGTTCCGCTGGAATCCGTGACCCGCTGGCTGCGCAGCCCCAACCGGCTGTTCGTCGAAAGGGCCTGCGCTGTTCTGGGGACCGTGTACCCGGCGGACAAACAAGGGGCGCTTGAGGAGGCGCTGGGGGATTCCTCCCTGACTCAGGAAAACAAATCCTATCTCGACGATCAGTTGAACCTGCTCACCCGCCCCCCCGGGGGCTAGCAGGTCCGACAGCACGGACCCGAATGATCGAAATTTTGACCGAGCGGCACACTGCGGCCACTCGTTGAAGCGCAAGTACGAACCGTATCTTGATGAGGAGCCTTCAACATGCTTTTGCGATACCGAATGATCACACTGGGCGCCGGCGCTTTGCTTGCGTTCGCAGCCCACGCGGCCAGTCCGGCCCCGACCGTACTTCACGCCGTTCGCTTCGATGTATCCGAACCGATGCGTGACATCATCCGCAACCTGCCACGGAATTACGGGACGGAAAACGAAGGGACCGTCATCCCCAACATCTTCATCAAGCCGCAGAGTCCGGCCAATGCCTGGACCGTTCCCGACTACTCGGGCGTGCAGCGGGCGCCGACCGGCACGCCGGCTCCGACCCTTGGACTCGCCTTCAATGCGATCGGCAATCCGACCGCGTGTGGCGGCTGCATTCCACCCGACACCAACGGCGATGTCAGTGACCAGCACTACATCCAGTGGGTCAACAGCAAGTGGGCCGTCTACGACAAGTCGACCGGCGCCGTGATCCAAGCACCGACCGCCGGCAACTCGTTCTTTGCAGGCTTTGGCGGCAAGTGCCAGACCACCAATTCGGGTGACCCGATCGCCCTGTGGGACGCGCAGGCCAAGCGCTGGGTCATGAGCCAGTTCGTGACAAGCGCACCGTTTGCGCAGTGCGTCGCCGTCTCGACGACCTCGGATCCGCTCGGCACCTACTACCGCTACGAGTTCAATTGGCCGAACTTCGGCGACTACCCGCACATGGGCATCTGGACTGAGGAAAATCATCGCCAGAATGCTTACCTGCTGACCACGCACGAATTCCAGACCAGCCCGCAGGCCTTCCTAGGGGCGGCGATGATCGCCATGGAACGCGACAAGATGCTGGTCGGCGACCCCACCGCCGCCATGGTGCGTTTCCCCGGCTTTGACGCCTACGGCGTCCAGGCTATCCACCTGAGCGGACTCAAGGAAGCACCGGGCGGCACCTGCCCGACCTTCGTCCATTTCGACTTCTCCGCCAGCAACTACCGGTTCTGGGATATGTGCCTGGATTGGACCACACCGGCCAATTCGACCATTTCCGCACCGAACACGGTGGCGAGCTCGTCATTCTTCCCGTTCTTCGACAGCATTCCACAGCTCAATGCAGCGAGCGCGGATCTGGACTCGTTCGGCTCCAACACGATGTACCGCGCCACGGCACGTGCCTTCTCCAAGGACGCGCCGACACGCATCTCGCTGGTCATCAACCACGTCGTCCAGGGCAGCGCGCTGAACGCCGGCGTCAAGTGGCTGCACTTCAACCTGCAACCGGCCGTGGAGCCGGTCGGCGTTACCGACCGTATCTTCGGTGATGGCTATGAGGGCACGCCGTTGCCGACCGTCGTGCCGCAGACGGTCATGACCAAGACCCTGCTCGACGAAGGCACCTACGCGATCGCCGACGGCCAGAACCGCTGGATGGGCGGCATCGCCATCGATGCGAACCAGAACATCGGCCTGGGCTTCTCCAAGTCGAGTGCGACGATCAACCCGCAGATTATGTATACGGCGCGCAAGGCCACCGACGCACCGGGCACGATGCGCGACGAACAGACCTGCACGGCCGGCATCGCGAATGGCTCGCAGACCGACGCCGCCGGACGCTGGGGCGACTATTCGTCGATGAGCGTCGATCCGGTCGACCAGTGCACGTTCTACTTCACGACCGAGTACTACGCCACCTCGTCGGCCCGCAACTTCAGCACCCGCGTCTGCACGTTCAAGTTCCCGGACTGCGGTACGCCGGACTTCCTGCTGGTCAATGAATCGCCGAAGCGCGTTGAAGTGTGCAGTGCAACGGCAGCGGGCGATCCGACCTGGACCGTTCGCGCCGGCGTGCTGAACGGCTTCACCGGACCGGTTACCCTGACCGAGGTGGGCATTCCGGGCGGCACCAGCGCCAGCTTCTCGGCCAATCCGATCGCCGCGCCGGGATCGAGCGTGGTGACCCTGGTCAACGGTGCATCGATTGCCGCCGGTGAATACACGTTCTCGGTTGATGGCGTCAGCGGCCCGCTGACTCGCTCGGCCTCGATGAGTCTCGGCGTTTCGACGGCTGCCGCCGGTGCCCCGACCCTGACCAGCCCGGCCAACAACGCCACGGGCATCAAGATCCTGCCGACCCTGAGCTGGGCCGCCGTTGCCGGCGCGCTCGACTATACCGTCCAGGTTGCCAGCGACGCGGGCTTCGCCAACATCGTCGCCAGCGCCACGGTATCGACCACGAGCTGGAAGGTGAGCACGGCCCTGAATCAGTCGACCCAGTACTTCTGGCGCGTCACGCCGAACAACTACTGCGGCACCGGCACGACCTCGACGGTCTTTGCCTTCACCACCGGTGTCATCGGCCAGTGCCCGAGTGGAACGACCCTCACGTCGCTCTTCTCCGACAACTTCCAGAGCGGCACCAATGGCTGGACGACGGCGGGTACCGGTGCGTCGAACTGGGGTCAGGTCACGGCTCCGGCCAATACCGGCTTGTCGACCACCGTCTGGGGCATCATCAACAACGAGACCACCAGCGACCGCGGCCTGATCTCGCCGACGATCAACATCCCCGGCAGCGCAGCGGAGGTGTACCTGACCTACGAGACCTACCACAGCTTCGAGACCGACGGTCCGACCGGCTGCTGGGACAACGGCACGATCGACATCAAGGCGGGCGCGGGTGCGTTCACCTATGTCGAGAACAGCCGCCTGTTCACCGATCCGTACGACGGCCTGGTTTCCGCCGGCGAAGCAAATGCCGGCGCACTCGGCTGGTGCCATGCGCCGAGCCCGGTACCGACTTCACCGAGGGTTTCGGTGGTCGACCTCGAGGGCTATGCCGGTCAGTCGGTGCAGTTGCGCTTCCGCGCGGTCACCGACTCCAATACCGCCGCTCCGTCGCCGAACGGCTTCTACATCGACAATCTGAAGGTCGAGACCTGCCAGCCGACGCCGTAACGGCCCAGGCCAGCTGTGAACTTCAAACGGGCCGCTTTGCGGCCCGTTTTTTTTTGCTTTCCGCCACCCGAATCGCCCGCCCGAAGGCTCCAGGATCATGGGCAGGTCCAAGAAATGAGCCGGCCTTTCGCCCGCGGATCGCGGCTCGCGCAGACTGTGGGCTCGTCCGGGCTATCATCCAGTTGGGTCTGCGATGTCCTGCCCATGCAGCGCAATGTCACCCTCAATCGCTTCGGCAAGTCTTCCATCGGTGAGCGCCCGATGACTCGCCCCACATACGACCTCGTCCACCGAGCCGGGCTGGCTTGGTGAAAATCGCCACCCCTGAAGGCCGTACGATCGGCCCACTGAACAAGCAACAATCGCCTGCGCACAACGAGCAACCCGATAGACATGATCTGGATCAGCGATTGGCTCGTGAGGCGGCGCATCAGGAAAATGGGTGTCAGCGATGCCCAGTGGGAATCGGCCATTTCAGACTGGCCCGTGGCGAACCGCTACCAGGGCGCCGAACGGGTCGCGCTGCGCGACGCCAGCCTGCGCTTCCTTGCCACCAAGACCGTCACCGCGGGTGGCGATTTCGAACTGACCGACGCCATGTGCCTGAAGCTCGCGACCATGGCCTGCGTGCCGATCCTCGGGCTCGGGCTGGATTGGTACGACCACTTCCAGACGATCATCGTCTACGAAGGCGACTACATCGTCGACCAGGACTATCTCGACGACGACGGCGTGGTCCATTCGGGACCGAGCGAGCTGAGTGGCGAAGCCTGGCTGCAAGGCCCTGTCGTGCTGTCCTGGCAAGCCATCTGCGAGACAGGTGCACACTCGCAACACGGGCATGCCTACAACGTCGTCATCCACGAACTGGCGCACAAGCTCGACATGCTGCGCGACGGCGCCAACGGTTCCCCGCCGATGCATCCGGACATGCGTCCGGGTGAGTGGCACGACACCTTCACCGCGGCGTGGACGCGATTGCACGAGGATGATGCACACGGGCGCGCGCTGCCGATCGACGATTATGCGCTGACCGACCCGGCCGAGTTCTTCGCCGTTTGCAGCGAGTCTTTTTTCGAGGCGCCCGTGGAAATGGAGAAGTCATTGCCGGCGGTCTACCGCCTGCTCTGCCAGTTCTATCGCCAGCAACCGGCGCTGGCTGCACGTGGCGTTTCGTCCTGAGCCCTGGCGGGCGCCACCCGAACAGCCCAGCAATGCGCTGAGGATCCGGCGACCTCCACCTCACCTGGTTCCCCTCTTGTTGTCACGTGAAGCAGCGCCCTGCCATGCCCGATCCGGACAGGTCATGCCATCGTCGGAATCGACAGAACCCATGCCAGGCCCTTGTATGAGACAAGGAGTCACCGAAATTTCAGGCACCCGTTCGAAGAAACTCTCTACACCGAAGGAAACAGCGAAAAAAATCCCGTTCGTCCTGAGCGTAGCGCAGGGAAGTGAAAGGTCCCGCCGTCAGACTGACGTACTTTCATTCGAGGTATTTCCCGCGGCCAGGCCGACGCTTGAATGACGTCGATCTCGACTGGGGAATTGGCATGGCACTGCGCCAACTGACAAGCGAGGCGACTTTACTGAGCGGCCCCGAAAACACTCGCGATCCACATCCTCCTCGAAGAACTTCTCATGGCAAGCCCTACGCGCCGCCACGTGATACAGCCCCCGCCAAATTCGACGCTAATAAGCCGAGCCCTCGGCCGAGTCCAACCTATGCGATGGCACGACAGTAACCCCCACCCCGAGGACCGTGCTGACCCCCGAGAGCCGCGAAACGCGGTGATCAACTCGCTCCATGGCTATGTCCACCCTGATACGATTCCGGGCTGACAGATATCGTGTGGCTTCGTGCTTTCAGCCGGTAACCTGAACGATTTTTCCCGTAACATATCCTTCCATCGCGAATAAGCGATATACTATGGCCCCTCTCGCTGCCGAGGGGCGCTGCAGGTCAGTTCCGCGACGGAACCGGACACAGGCTCGGCACGCGATTCCCGTAGAACGGCGCCCGCCCCAATTGAACGGAGCGAACCGCATGAATGCCGTCGTAAAGAACACCCCGGATACCGATTACAAGATTGCCGATATCTCGCTGGCCGAGTTCGGCCGCAAGGAAATCGACATCGCCGAGCACGAGATGCCTGGCCTGATGTCGATCCGCAAGAAATACGCCCCGAGCGCCCCGCTCAAGGGCGTGCGCGTGACCGGATCGTTGCACATGACGATCCAGACCGCGGTGCTGATCGAGACCCTCAAGGACATCGGCGCCGACGTGCGCTGGGCCTCGTGCAACATCTTCTCGACCCAGGATCACGCCGCCGCCGCGATCGCGGCTTCGGGCACGCCGGTGTTCGCCTGGAAGGGTGAGACGCTCGAAGAATACTGGGACTGCACGCTCGATGCGCTGACCTTCCCGGGCAACAAGGGTCCGGAGCTCGTCGTCGATGACGGCGGCGACGTCACCTTGCTGATCCACAAGGGCTACGAACTCGAAAATGGCTCCAAGTGGGTCGACGAGCCGGCGTCCTCGCACGAAGAGCAGATCATCAAGAACCTGCTCAAGCGCGTCGCCAAGGAACGCCCGGGCTTCTGGCATTCCGTGGTCAAGGACTGGAAGGGTGTCTCCGAGGAGACCACCACCGGCGTGCACCGCCTGTACCAGATGCTCGAGGCCGGCAAGCTGCTGGTCCCGGCCATCAACGTCAATGACTCGGTGACCAAGTCGAAGTTCGACAATCTCTACGGCTGCCGCGAATCGCTGGCCGATGGCCTCAAGCGTGCGATGGACGTGATGCTGGCCGGCAAGCTCGCCGTGGTCTGCGGCTATGGCGACGTGGGCAAGGGTTGCGCCCATAGCCTGCGCGCCTATGGCTCACGCGTCGTTGTCACCGAAATCGATCCGATCAATGCCCTGCAGGCGTCGATGGAAGGTTTCGAGGTCAACACGGTTGAATCGACACTCGGCCGCGGCGACATCTACGTGACCACGACCGGCAACAAGGACGTGCTGACCGTCGAGCACCTCAAGTCCATGAAGGACCAGGCCATCGTCTGCAACATCGGCCACTTCGACAACGAGATCCAGGTCGATGCGCTGCACAAGGTCGAGGGCGTGACCAAGGTCAACATCAAGCCGCAAGTCGACAAGTTCACCTTCAAGGGTGGCAGCTCGATCTTCCTGCTCGCCGAAGGTCGCCTGGTCAATCTCGGCTGCGCGACCGGCCATCCGAGCTTCGTCATGTCGAACTCGTTCTCGAACCAGACCCTCGCGCAGATCGACCTGTGGGCGAACAAGGACCGCTACGAGAACAAGGTCTACATCCTGCCGAAGAAGCTCGACGAGGAAGTCGCCCGCCTGCACCTCGAGAAGATCGGGGTCAAGCTGACCACGTTGACCAAGGACCAGGCCGCCTACCTCGGCGTGCCGGTCGAGGGCCCGTACAAGCCCGAGCATTACCGCTACTGAGTCACCGCTTCAGCCGGCGGGCGCAATGCCCGCCGGCATCGGTGCAGCGCCTGACTGCGCGCGCTCGGTCCTGTTGCGGCCGGACAGCTTGCTCCGATACAGCGCGGCATCGACTTCGAGATACAGGGCATCCGCGTCGGCATGACGGGCGGGATCAAATTCGCCGCAGCCAATACTGACGGTCACCACTGAGCGGTTATCAGCAAAGGCCAGCGCCTCGCTTTCGAGCGCCTTGCGGAAGACTTCGGCACGCCCCAGGGCAACGTCTTCCGGCGCATCGAGGACGACACCGAACTCCTCGCCACCGAGCCGGGCCACGACGTCGCCTGGCTGGTCGAAGAGGTCCTGAAGGCGCCGCGCCATGGCGACCAGGCAGGCATCCCCGGCGGAATGCCCGAAGCTGTCGTTGATGCGCTTGAAATGATCGATATCGAGGATCAGCAGGGAAGCCTTGCCGCCCCTTCGCGCGCGGGCGAGCGCCCGGGACAGCGCCTCGGTGAAGGCGCGCCGGTTGGCGATACCGGTCAGGCTATCGTCCAGGCTCTGCTTTTCGAAAAGGTCGCGTTGCCGGCGCAGGTCTTCCTCGAGTTCGAGGCGGGTCCGGTACTCACGGTAGCTGCGCAGCAGCACCAGCATCATGTAGCTCGCATAGACCAGCCACATGATGGCCACGCCGGGTGCCACGAAGCGCCAGAGCAGGAGCCCGCTCGGCAGCATCACCGAGGCGATGGCGACTGCGCATGGAATCCGGCGCATGCACATGGAATGCGCGAGGGCCATGCCGAAAGCACCCGAGAACAATACGGCGACCAGCGGCGCCGGTTCGGGCAGCTCAAGGAAGGACCACGCGCTGAACGCCCCCCAGGAAAACGTCGTCAGCAGGATCAATGACCAGATCCGCAAGAGCTGGCGCCGGATCTCGGACCCGCCCGCATTCGCAGAAACGCGCAACGCCAGCCTGGCAAGGGCAAGCAGGGTAAAAAGGCCGGTGACGGCAAGCGCCGGGACAACGTAGACCCGGCTCGTGACCAGAAAGCCGAGACCGGTCGCCATCGGGTAGAAGAAGCCGCCGAGCCGCGCACGCTCGAGGGTCTCGCGCAATTCCTGCAGCAGCAGATTGCGTCCGCCTGGAGTCGTCGGGGCAGGAATGAACGAGTCGGTAGCCATGAGGCGCAGTAGGCCATTTTCCGAGCGCGCGCGCGAGTGGGCACAAGCCTTATGTACATCTATCGCGATGAAGCGATAAACTGGGGTTCCCACTGGATCGGCCGCCGGAATGACCGCGATCAGCTTCGAATTCTTTCCGCCCAAGACCGACGAGCAGCGCGAGGCGCTCGAGAAATCGGTCCGCCTGCTGAAAACGGCCGATCCGGAGTATGTTTCGATGACTTTCGGCGCAGGCGGCTCGACCCTCAGCCATACGGTCGAAGCGGTGCGCGGATTGCGTGCGGACCACGGACTTGATGCGGCCCCCCACCTGTCGTGCATGGGTGGCTCCCGGGCCGAAATCCGTGCCCTGCTCGAGGACTACCTGGCCCTCGGCGTCGGTCGCATCGTCGCCCTGCGTGGCGACCTGCCCTCGGGCATGGCCAGCGTCGGCGATTTCCGTTATGCCAGCGATCTGGTTGCGTTCATCCGCAGCGAGACTGGGGATCATTTCCACATCGAGGTGGCCTGTTATCCCGAGGTGCACCCGCAGGCCAACGACGCGCACGCCGACCTGGCCCATTTCAAGCGCAAGATCGAGGCCGGCGCGAACGGCGCGATCACCCAGTATTTCTACAATGCCGACGGTTATTTCCGTTTCGTCGACGCGATTCGCGCGCTCGGCGTCGATGTGCCGGTCGTGCCGGGCATCATGCCGATCGCGAACTTCAGCCAGCTGCGCCGCTTTTCCGACCTGTGTGGCGCCGAAATCCCGCGCTGGCTAGCCAAGCGCCTGAGCGCGTTCGGCGACGACGCCACCGCGATCCGCGACTTCAGCGCCGATGTGGTCGCCGACCTGTGCCGACGACTGATCGAAGGCGGCGCGCCGGGCCTGCATTTCTATACGCTCAATCGCGCGCGACCGACCTTGGCGATTCTCGAACGGCTCGGGCAGGACAACGCTCTGTCGCGTCATTTGTAGGAGGCGGCTTCAGCCGCGATGCTTTTCCGCAACTGGACAAAGAGCATCGCGCCTGAACGCGCTCCTGCGAAGAGCGGCGAGCAGGCGACGCGGGCTTCGATGGCGGATCTCGCGTTGCCGCTTCGTTGTTGGAGCGGCTTCAGCCGCGATGCGCTTCCCGACACCGTGTCCAAGAGCATCGCGCCTGAAGGCGCTCCTACGAAGAGCGGCGAGCAAGCGACGCGAGCTTCGATGGCGGTGCTCGCGTTATCGCTTCGTTGTTGGAAGCGGCTTCAGTCGCGATGCCATTCTGGCCCGCTTGCCGAGAACCATCGGGTCTGAAGGTCTTCCCGCCCATTTTCCATTCTCCATTCCCCATTCCCCATTCCCCATTCCCGATTCCCGATTCCCGATTCCCGATTCCCGATTCCCGATTCCCTCCGCCATCACCCATTCGCTGCAAGGTGCACACCCGCGACGGCACGACCGGACGGATCGGCCGCATTGGCGAACGCAGGATCCCAGGCGATCGCGGCCGCCGACGAGCAGGCGATCGACTTGCCGCCGGGGATGGTCTGGGCGCAGGCGTCACCGGGGAAATGCTGCTCGAACAGGCTGCGATAGAAGTAGGCCTCCTTGGTCGCGGGCGGATTGATCGGGAAGCGTTTGGCCGCGGCAGCGAATTCGCGGTCACTGACCTGGGCTTCGGCATGCGCCTTGAGCCCGTCGATCCAGCCGTAGCCGACGCCGTCGCTGAACTGCTCCTTCTGCCGCCACAGGATTTCCTCGGGCAAGGCACCTTCGAAGGCCTCGCGCAGTATCGCCTTCTCGATGCGGCCGTTGCCGGCCATCTTGAATTTCGCGTCCATGCGCATGGCCACGTCGAGGAATTCCAGGTCGAGGAAGGGCACGCGCGCCTCGACGCCCCAGGCCATCATCGACTTGTTGGCGCGCGCGCAATCGTAGAGATGCAGGGCATCGAGCTTGCGCACCGTCTCGGCATGGAATTCGCGTGCATTCGGCGCCTTGTGGAAATAGAGGTAGCCACCGAAGATCTCGTCCGAGCCCTCGCCCGAAAGGACCATCTTCACGCCCATGGCCTTGATCCTGCGGCCGAGCAGATACATCGGCGTCGAGGCGCGGATCGTCGTCACGTCGTAGGTTTCGACGTGACGGATCACCTCGGGCAAGGCATCAAGACCTTCCTCGAAGGTGTAGCGGAAACCGTGGTGCACGGTACCCAGCGACTTCGCGGCGATTTCCGCAGCGGCGAGATCGGGCGATCCTTCGAGACCGATCGCGAACGAATGCAGCCGCGGCCACCAGGCTTCAGAGGCGTCGTCCTCCTCGACCCGACGACGCGCGAAGCGTGCCGCGCAGGCCGCCACCAGCGACGAGTCGAGTCCTCCCGAAAGCAGCACGCCATACGGCACGTCGGTCATCATCTGCCGGTGCACGGCGGCCTCGAAAGCGGCACGCAGGTCCGGTGCCGGGACGCTGACGCCTTCGGTGACGTCATGCTCGCGCCACGGCTTGATGTAGTAGCGAACGAGCGCCCCGCTCGCGCTGTCGTAGACGTGGCCGGGAGGAAACGCCGACAGGTCCGCACAGATGCCGACCAGGGCCTTCATTTCCGAGGCGACACAGAGCCGGCCTTCGCGATCATGGCCCCAGTACAACGGGCAGACACCGATCGGGTCGCGGGCAATGATGAAACGCCGGTGCGCGCGGTCCCACAGGGCAAAGGCGAAGATGCCGTTCAGGCGCGCGACGCCCTCGGCCCCGCATTCGCGATACAGGGCGTTGATGATTTCGCAGTCCGAGCCGGTCTGGAACGTGTAGGCGGTCGTCAGCGCCTGTTCGAGTTCGCGATGGTTGTAGATCTCGCCGTTGACGGCGAGCACGAGTTCGCCGTCGGCCGAGCGGATCGGCTGGGCGCCACCGGCCGGATCGACGATGGCCAGGCGCTCATGCACGAGGATGGCGCCGTCGTCGGCATGCACGCCGCTCCAGTCCGGGCCGCGATGGCGCTGGCGCTGCGAGAGTTCGAGCGCGAGGCGGCGCAAGGCCGGACCGTTGTCGCCGGCCTGCAGGCCGAAGATGCCGAGTATCGAACACATGGAACGGACTCCTGGATTGTCGAAAGCCTGAAAAAAAGAAGGCCCGCTCAGTGGCGGGCCTTCAGCGTGTGTATGGTATGTAGTCCTCAGCGCACGCCAGCCCCGAATGTTGGTCGCGCATTATTATTCGAGCCGTTCGTGCGAGCGGCTGCGTGGGCGACGGACTGGGTTGCGCGAGAGATCATGGGCGACACTAGAGCAGAACAGCGTGTGCGTGGCAAGCGCTGGCTGGCGCGCCAATGCTTGCAGCTGAAACCAAGCCTGATGCTGCTGGCATTGATCCTGAGCGGCACGGCCTGGGGCCAGAGCGGCCGCATCCATCGCTGCATCGGTGAGAACGGCGAACCGACCTTCAGCGACCGCCGATGCGCGCAACCGGTGCAAGCTGCACCTGCAAATCCCGGCCAGGCATCGACGACCACGACCGATTCGACGGGTGCCCTGCCCGGCGCCGCGGCCGTGACCCAGACCTGCCCAACCTCGCCGGAGGACCTGCGCGATCGCGTCGAGGCCGCGTTCCTTGCGAAAAATCCGGTCGGCCTCTCCGGACTGTTCCTCTGGGACGGCTTTGGCGGCGCCTCGGCGATTGCGCCATTGCGCGAGCTGGCCAGTCTGATCGCCGAGCCGCTGGTGTCGATCAACATCGAATCCTATGCGCTTTATCCGGAGCGCGATCGCTATGCCCGGCGGGGCGCTCGCGAGGACCCCGGCCTCGCCTTCGAACTGGTCATCCGCACGGTCGCCGAAAAGGATCGCCAGGTGCCCTACGAGGCCGTCAGCCGCTTCGAAATGGCCGAGAATCTCGGCTGCTGGTGGTTGCAGCTGCCCCTCTGAGGGCGGCAAGAAGGCTTCCGGATCGCTCCCGGGCGACCGGCCCGCTATCATAGAGGGCTATCCCCCAAAGGACACCGATCATGGCCGCGACCTATCCCGAGTTCATCTGGCAGAACGGCAAGATCAAGCCATGGACCGAAGCGACCGTGCACGTGATGGCGCACGCCCTGCACTACGGCTCCTCGGTGTTCGAGGGCATCCGCAGCTACGAGACGCCGAAAGGCCCGGCAATCTTCCGCCTGAGCGATCACCTCAAGCGCCTGTATATGTCGGCGAAGATCTACGACATCGTCATTCCATACACGATCGATGAGCTGGCTGCCGCCTGTCGCGAAGTGATCCTGAGGAACAAGCTGACCAAGGCCTACCTGCGGCCGGTCGCCTTTCGCGGGCTCGGCGGCTTCGGCCTCTCGGCCGAAACCCCGACCGAAGTCGCTGTGGCGACCTGGGAAATGGGTCCCTACCTCGGCCCGGGCGTGCTCGAGGCCGGCATCGATGCCTGCGTTTCGAGCTGGCAGCGGATGGCGCCGAACACGATTCCGACCGGAGCCAAGGCTGGCGGCAACTATCTTTCCGGCCAGCTGATCGCCCGCGAAGCCCGCCGGCTCGGATTCGGCGAAGGCATCGCGCTGGCCTCGACAGGCCTGCTCAGCGAAGGCGCCGGCGAAAACCTGTTCCTCGTCTTCGATGGCCAGTTGCATACCACGCCGGCCAGTGCGGCGATCCTCAACGGCATCACCCGCCATACCCTGATCACCCTGGCCCGCGAGAACGGCATCGAGGTCATCGAGCGCGACATGCCGCGTGAATACCTCTACCTTGCCGACGAGATCTTCATGTGCGGGACCGCCGCCGAGGTCACCCCGATCCGCTCGGTCGATGGCAAACCGGTCGGCGAGGGCAAGGCCGGGCCGCTGACGCGCCGCATGCAGCAGTGGTTTTTCGGTCTGTTCGATGGCAAGACCGAGGATCGCTGGAACTGGCTCGATCCGGTCGGCTGAGATGCCGCGGGCCCTTTTGCGGTCAAGACTCTCGCCATCGTTTCTACGCCGAATCGACCTGCCTCGTCCGTTTTGATTTCCCGGAAGAACCAAGGGCAGAGAAGCAAGATCAAGATGAATCCCAGCCTTCGCTGGGATGACGGTGAGGTGGGTTGGAACTGGCTCGATCCGGTCGACTGATACGCTGCCACAGAGGCATTTGCGCTCGGGGCTGGCACTGCTGGTTCAAACCGGAGATGCGGCACGATTGTTTCGGTCATGCCCGTGATCAATTGAGCAGAATCAAGATCAATATGCATGACTCGCTGCGTCCGCAGCTTCGCGTTCGGGCCATTTGCGATGCGAATGTCCGCTCGGAATTCCCGCCTGCGCAGGGTCCAAGGGCAGGTGCAGGACGGCACACTCCTCCTCACCGTCATCCCGGCGGCGGCTGGGATCCATTTTGATTTGGCCCCGGAGAATACGGCTGACGGCCCCACGGTGCTTTCGCCTTCGGGCCACTTGCGATGCGAATGCTCGCTCGGACATCCCGCCTGCGCAGGGTTCATGGGCAGGTGCAGGACGGCACTCTCCTCCTCACCGTCATCCCGGCGCCGGCTGGGATCCATTTTGATTTGGCCCCGGAGAATACGGCTGACGGACCCCCCGGTGCCTTCGCCTTCGGGCCATTTGCGATGCGAATGTTCGCTCGGACATCCCGCCTGCGCAGGGTCGACAGGTGGGATCTCCGGGTCTTCCGATCGCGGACTAGTCGATCTTTCGATAGTCGAATTGCAGCGTTGCCACGGCACCGCCCTGGGGTCGCGGCGCCAGCGAGACCTGCCAGCCGTACAGTTCGCACAGGCGGCGCACGATGGCCAGGCCCAGCCCGGCCCCCTTGACCAGGGTGGTGCCGCGCTCGCCGCGTTCGAACAGGCGTTCGGCGTCTTCCTCGGCAATCCCGGGACCGGTGTCCTCGACCGCGACCCGGCCGTGTCCGACGATCACCGTGACCTGGCCGGATTGGGTGTACTTGAAGGCATTGCTGATCAGGTTGGTCAGGGCCACCGCAACCACGGAGGACGGCGCCACCGTCTTCAGGGGCTGCTCGATTTCGAGACGCACCTCGACCGGCTTGGTGCCGAGATGCGGGCGGCTGATGTCGATGACCTGCTCGGCGACCTTGGCCACGTCGGTGGTCTCGCCGTCGGTCGGCGCCTGGCGTTCGCTGCGCGAGAGCAAGAGCAGGGCGTCGGTCAACTCGGTCGACTGGCGTACCGCGCGCTCGATGCGGCGCAGGCGCTCCTGCGCCTTGTCCGGCAGGCTCTGCCCCATCAGCAGTTCGGTCGTGGTCGCGATCACCGCCAGCGGCGTGCGCAGTTCGTGGCTGACATCGGCGTTGAACTCGCGGTCACGCTCGACCAGGTGGGTCAACCGGGCGGCGTAGTCGTCGAGGGCGACGGCCAGCTGACCGACCTCGTCATCGGCGAAGCGCGGCGCCAGTGGCACGTACTGCCCCGATTTGCGCAGCTCGCGCAGGCGCGCGGCGAGTTCGGTGACCGGACTCATGACGCGCGAGGACAACCACAGGCCCATGAGCAGGGAGAGCACGGCGAACACGAGCACGGCGATGATCAGCACGATCAGCAGCTGGCGCTCGGTCAGCTTCTGGGAACTGACGTCGAAGCGCAGGTAGGCCCAAAAGTCGCTGTCCTTGTAGACGGCAAGCTTGTAGGAGCGAGGCCGCCCCGAGGCATCGAGGTCGGCGATGTCGTAGACGCCCGAGTCGTATTTCTGCCAGGCGAACGGCACCGTCGCGGTGCGCCCTGCGCGCACGATCTGCGCTTCGAACAGCGACATGCTCCAGCGCGCGTCCGGTTGCGGATACTCGCGCTTGAAGTCGACGAAATGATTGAGCTCGCGGGTCAGCGTATCGTTGATGAGCTGATCTTCCATGCGCACGCGCAGGTAGATCGTCGCCGCGGCGAACAGCGCCGTCAGCCCGAGGCCGAACAGCGCAAACGATATGATGATCCGGCTGCGAAGCCTACGCCGGTACTGCATCCGGATCGACCATGCGATAGCCGATGCCGTGACGCGTCTGGATCAGCGGCTTGTCGAAGGGCTTGTCGATTGCGGCGCGCAGGCCGTGGATGTGCACGCGCAGCGAATCGCTGTCCGGAAGTTCCTCGCCCCAGACCCGCGTTTCCAGTTCCTGGCGCGTCACCACCGAGGGTGCCGCATCCATCAGCGCCTGCAGCAGCTTGAGACCGATCGGGTTGAGCTGGATCGACTTGCCGGCACGGATGACGACCAGCGTATCGAGGTTGTAGGTGAGATCGGCCAGTTGCAGCAGACGGGTCTTGACGCCCTTGCCGCGACGGCCAAGAACCTCGACCCTGGCCGCAAGCTCCTGCAGGGCGAACGGCTTGACCATGTAGTCGTCGGCGCCGGAATCGAAACCGGAGAGTTTCTGCTCGAGCGCATCGCGCGCAGTCAGCATGAGGACCGGCGTCTGCCGGCGCGCCTCCTGGCGCAGCTTGCGGCAAACCTCGAGGCCATCCATGCCGGGCAGGCTCAGGTCGAGCACGATCGCATCGAATTCGTTGACCACGGCCAGGTGCAGGCCGGTCACGCCGTCGCCTGCAAAATCCACGACATGGCCCCGATCGGCAAGGAAATCACCGATATTGGCGGCAATATCGCTATTGTCTTCTATGACGAGTATGCGCATGGGGACGTAGCTTAGCGCGGAACACCGGCCAGGAATGCCCAGAACCGGAAAAACCGCGGATGAAGGGGAGGAGTCGGGCGGCAGTGCAAATAAAATGGCCCAAGGAGGTGCCTTTGGGGGAACACACCTCGCTTGGGCCAAAAGCTACTGCCCCGATTACCGTAATCTGCCTGTCACCTGACCTTACGCTTAGGAGTGTCGAGCAGAACCTACAGTGACCGGGACTATAGGGATCGAGAGCTTAAATGGAGGTTAAGCCTCTCTGATTCTTCCGTTAATCCATATCGCCTGACGACCCGTCAACGGGCCTCGGCGACGACCCCGGCTTCGACCTCCGCGATCACCGCCGAAGCAATGTCGATGCCGGTCGCTTCCTCGATGCCTTCGAGGCCAGGCGAGGAATTGACCTCGAGCACGAGCGGTCCGCGCCGGGAACGCAGCAGGTCGACCCCGGCGACGCCGAGGCCCATGATCGCCGCGGCGCGCAGGGCGACCTCGGTTTCCTGCTCGCTCAGGGTGACCGGCGCGGCCCTGCCGCCGCGATGCAGGTTGGCGCGGAAGTCGCCTTCCGGGGCCTGTCTGTGCATGGCCGCGGCAATCCGGTTGCCGACGACGAAACAACGCAGATCCCCGCCACCGGCCTCGCCGATGAATTCCTGCACGACGAAGTTCGCATAGAGGCCGCGAAATGCCTCGATCATGCCTTGCGAGGCCGAGCGCTTTTCGGCCAGCAACACGCCCTGTCCCTGGGTGCCCTCGTTGAGCTTGATCACGTGCGGCGGGTCGCCGAGCATCTGCAGGAGGTCGACCGTATCGTCGGGATAATCGCCGAATACGGTCATCGGCAGGTCGATGCCCTGGCGGGCCAGCAGTTGCAGTGAACGCAGCTTGTCGCGCGAGCGCAGCACGGCATCCGAGCTGTTCGGCGTATACACGCCCATCATTTCGAACTGGCGCAGCACGGCCGTCCCGTAGAATGTGATCGACGAGCCGATGCGCGGAACCACCGCGTCGAATCCGCTCAAAGCCCGCCCCTTGTAGTGCATTTCGAAGCCGCTGCGCGAGATGCGCATGTAACAACGCAGCGGATCGAGCACGCGGACGCTGTGGCCGCGGCTTCGCGCGGCGTCGACCAGGCGGCTGGTCGAATACAGCGACGCATTGCGGGAGAGGATGGCAATCTTCATGGCGGCGGGATGGCTGGATCGGGCTGCCGGTCACGAAAAGTGGCCGGGGCCGGCCTTCGCGACAGGGAAAAATCAAGGAGAAATGATGGAGCGGGTGAAGGGAATCGAACCCTCGTCAGTTGCTTGGGAAGCAACAGCTCTACCATTGAGCTACACCCGCGGGACGCACAGATTAGCGGTCCGGCCGAGCGCGCGGCAAGAGTCGTCGTCGGCTGGCGCCCATGGCGGCCGCGGACCCGCGCGCTGAGCCCATGGGTGGAGCCCCGATACGGATGGTCTGCGTTCAGCCTCGATGCGTTCAGATACGCGTGAACCGGACCGTATCGCCAGGACCGTCTGCATCGGATTCCACGGCCCGGACCTTCAGGAGACCACCATGTTCATGCGACGTGCTTGCCCCCCGGTGATCCGGCTGATCCCTGCCCTCTTCGTTTTCCTGATAGCGAGCGGTACGGCACTTGCCGACCCGCCCGGCCGCGTGGCGCGCCTCAGCCATGTTGGCGGTGAGGTCAGCATGCGCCCTGCCGGACTCGAGGACTGGACTGATGCACGCATCAATCGTCCGCTGATCGCGGGCGACAACCTCTATACCGACCGCGCCTCGCGCGTGGAAATGGAAATCGGCGCCGCCACCCTGCGCCTCGACGAGCGCACTTCATTCGGTCTGCTCGACCTCGACGACGACATTGCCCAGGTCGAACTGACCGAAGGCACCCTGAGCCTGACCGTCCGACGCATCTTCGAGGGCCAGAGCTACGAGGTCGACACGCCGACCCTCGCCCTGGTCATCGACGAAGTGGGTCAGTACCGGATCGACATCGCCCCGGATGGCAGCTCGACGATGGTCACCGTGGTTGACGGCAGCGCCGATGTCTATGGCAGCGACAACGCCAGCTTCCGCGTGCGTGACGGCTTCTCCTACCGCTTCTACGACACCCGCCTCGAGGACTACGAGACGCTCGATCTGCCGCGCCAGGATGATTTCGATCGCTGGTGCTACGAGCGCGCCGAGCGCTACGAGCGTTCGCCCTCGCGCCGCTATGTGTCTGACGAGGTGATCGGCTACGCGGATCTCGACGACTACGGCACCTGGAGCACGACCCGCGATTATGGCGCGGTCTGGTACCCGAGCCGGGTCGAAGTCGACTGGGCGCCCTATCGCGACGGCCACTGGGCCTGGATCGATCCCTGGGGCTGGACCTGGGTCGACAATGCCCCGTGGGGCTTCGCGCCCTCTCACTACGGACGCTGGGCCTACGTCGGCAACCGCTGGGGCTGGCTGCCCAGCCCGCGCAATGTGCGTCCCGTGTATGCGCCAGCCCTGGTCGCCTTCGTCGGCGGCGGCGGCTTCAGCGTGACCATTTCCAGCGGGGGTCCGGTCGGCTGGTTCCCGCTGGGCCCACGCGATGTGTACGTGCCGTGGTACCGCGGTTCGCGCGACTACTTCAACCGCGTCAATGTCCACAACACCACGATCATCAACAACACCTACATCACCAACGTCTACAACAACTACTCGCGTGGTCGTCCGGTCGACAATTTCAACTATGCCTACCGCCGCAACGACCGCGCCTTTACCGCCGTCTCGCATGATGCCTTCATCAATGCGCGAGCGGTGCAGCGCTCGCGCGTTCAGGTCAACCAGGCGCAGCTGGCACGCAGCCAGGTCGTCAGTCGCGTGCAGATGGCGCCGACGCCGCGCAGTTTCGTCGGTGGCAGCGTCGAGCGGGGCGGAGGGCGCGCGGTGCGTACCGAAGCGTTCGATCGCCAGGTGATCGCGCGCCGGGAACCGGTCACGCGCAGGATGGACGTCACGACACGCATCCAGGCGATCAACCGCAACGACAACCAGCCGCTCGCGGCCAGTGAGTTGCGCGAGATCTCGGCACGCAGGCCGCAAGCCGACGTGCAACGCGACCGCCGCATCAAGGTCGTCGGCGAAGGCAATCGGTCCGCGGCGGTCGCACCGAAGCCGCTGCCGCAGCGCACTGCCTCCGAGCGCGGTAGGGTCGAGCGGCCGGTCGGTGCCGAGCGCGGCGATCGGGGTGGCGCCGACATGCGCGGCAAGCCCGCGGCGCGCGGCACGGAAGCCAAGCCGCCGGTCCGCCCGACGACCAGTCGCGACCGGCCACTGCGCGAGGATTCGCCTGCAAATCGTGAGCGCAGGGAATCCACCGTTCGCGCGCCGCGGCCCGTCGAGCGCGCAAAGCCACAGGAGCGCGAGCTGCCACAGCGCCAGGTCGAACGTCGCGAATCGCCGGTTCGACCGGCTCAGGAAAACACACCCTCGCGCGTGATCGCGCCGCAGCGCGAGACTCAGCAGCGCGAGATCCAGCAGCGCCAGACTCCTCAGCGGCAGCAAGTCCCGCAACGCGAATTGCCGCAGCGGGAAATCCGCGAGCGTCCGCCGGTGCAGACCCGCGAGGCGCCTCCGCGCTCGGCCCCGGCGCAAGTCGCGCCGCGCGAAATGCCGCAGCGCGAGAACCGTGAGCGACCGCAGCCACCCAGCCGCGCCCTTCCGCAGCGCGCGACACCGCAACCGGCGCCTGCGCGCGAGATCCAGCAGCGCCAGCCGCGCAATGCACCGGTGGCACCGCAACGTGCGGAAAAGTCCGCCAAGAAGGATGACCAGGACAAGGAT
This sequence comes from Dokdonella immobilis, assembly GCF_900115085.1. GTDB lineage: Bacteria > Pseudomonadota > Gammaproteobacteria > Xanthomonadales > Rhodanobacteraceae > Dokdonella > Dokdonella immobilis. Next base: position 26,853 of record NZ_FOVF01000019.1, read on the forward strand.
AACAAGGACGACCGCAAACGACGCGACCGCAACTGATCGCTACCCGTTTCGAGTCCGCCGTGCCATTGCCGACGCCGCAGCCTGCTGCGGCGTCGTCATTTCGGCCGGCGCAACGCTGTTGCTGTGCCACCATGGACAACAGAGAGGATCTGCTCAAGCAGCAAGGTCGCCCCGACGCCTGAGCGAGTGAACGGAGGGTACAAAGGTGGCGTCCAGAAGGCTCCCACAGACACTGCGCGCCTCGTCAATACAATCCGCCGTGACCTCGCTACGCGGTACCTGTGGTGAACCTTCCGCACGCCATGACGACTTTGCTGTTTGATCAGTCCCTCCCTAGAATGGACGCATGAAGATCATGCTCAACGGTGAACCCCGAGAGATCGAAGGCGAGCCAAGCCTGTTCGACTTGCTGGCCGCCGCCGGCTACCAGGGCAAGCGGGTTGCCGTGGAGGTCAACCGGCGGATCGTGCCGAGAAGCACTCATGCCGCAGTCCGCGTTACCGAGGGCGACCGAATCGAGATCGTGCATGCCATCGGCGGAGGCTGAGCAGGCCGCAGAAGGGGGATTCGAGCGGACGTCCCTTCAATTGATTTTCGAGCCGCCGCAACCACCCTCCGAAAGGACGCCATGACTCCCATCGACAACGACGCTCTCGTCATCGCCGGCCGCAGCTATCGCTCGCGCCTGCTTACCGGCACCGGCAAGTTCAGGGACCTCGAGGAGACGCGTCTTGCGACGGAGGCCGCAGGGGCGGAAATCGTCACCGTGGCTATCCGGCGGACCAACATCGGCCAGGATCCGGACCAGCCCAGTCTGCTCGACGTGCTGCCACCGGACCGTTACACGATCCTGCCCAATACCGCCGGCTGCTACACGGCGGACGACGCCGTGCGCACGCTGCAGTTGGCCCGCGAACTGCTCGACGGGCATGCCCTGGTCAAGCTCGAAGTGCTGGGCGACCAGAAAACCCTCTTCCCGGACGTGGTGCAAACACTCGAAGCCGCCGAACGACTGGTCGCGGATGGCTTCGACGTCATGGTCTACACGACCGACGACCCGCTGCTGGCGCGAAGACTCGAGGCGATCGGCTGCGTCGCGATCATGCCGCTGGCGGCGCCGATCGGCTCCGGGCTCGGCATCCAGAATCGCTACAACCTGATGGAAATCGTCGAGAACGCAAAGGTGCCGGTGCTCGTCGATGCCGGCGTCGGCACCGCCTCGGACGCGGCCATCGCCATGGAACTCGGCTGCGACGGCGTGCTCATGAACACGGCGATCGCCAGCGCGCGCAACCCGGTGCTGATGGCGCATGCGATGAAGCTGGCGATCGAGGCTGGACGCGCCGCCTTCCGCGCCGGGCGGATTCCGCGCAAGCGTTATGCGTCGGCGTCGAGCCCGCTCGACGGCACCATCGGCTGATTTCGATGACCGATCCCAGGCACGCCGACCGAGATCCCGAAGAACGAAAGGAAAACCGTCGCGTGCGCAGTTTCGTGCTGCGCCAGGGTCGCATCACGCCGGCCCAGCAGCAGGCCTTCGAAGCCCACTGGTCACGCTACGGCCTCGAATACTCCGCCCACGAAATCGATCTCGAGGCGCTGTTTCCGCGCCCGGCGCCGACCGTTCTCGAAATCGGATTCGGCAACGGCGAACAACTGCTGCATGCGGCCTTGCACGAATCGGCACGGAACTTCATCGGCATCGAAGTCCATCGACCCGGTGTCGGCCGGCTCATGAATGCGCTGGCCGAGTCGAACCTTTCGAACGTGCGCATCAGCAACCACGATGCGGTCGAAGTGCTCGAGCACCAGATTCCCGCGCACTCGCTCGACGAGGTCCGTATCTACTTCCCCGACCCCTGGCCCAAGAAGCGCCACCACAAGCGACGCCTGATCCAGCCCGCCCTGGTCGCCTTGCTGGCCACGCGCGTGCGCCCGGGCGGCCTGCTGCATCTGGCCACGGACTGGGCGGAATACGCCGAACACATGCTCGAAGTCGTCGATGCCTGTCCGCAATGGCGCAACCGGGCCGGACTCGGGTCATACTCTGCCGCACCGGAATGGCGCATCCAGACCCACTTCGAGAAGCGCGGTGTCCGCCTCGGCCATGGCGTCTGGGACCTGATCCATGAAAGAACCTGAGGCCTGCACGAACAACCCGCCCGCCGCGACCACGGACTCGTAGATCAGCGCAATGGACATGAGCCTGACCCTGACCACCGACATGGCCCTCGTGCTGGGGCTGCTGGTGTTCACCGTGCTCATGCTCGTCCTCGAATGGGTGCGTGGCGACCTCGTCGCCCTGCTCGTCATCGTCGTCATCGGCGTGACCCGCCTGATGCCGGTCGAGCAGTTGTTCGACGGATTCGCCGGCAACGCCGTGATGTCGCTGATCGCGGTCATGATCATGGGCGCCGGCCTCGATCGCACCGGCCTGCTCGGCAAGGCCGCCTCGTTCATCCTGCGCCTGGCCGGTGGCGTCGAAACGCGCGTTTCGCACCTGATCAACGCGATGGTCGGCAGCATGTCGGCAATCATGCAGAGCCAGGCCCTGGCGACCCTGTTCATGCCGGTCGTCAGCCGCCTGAGCTCGCGTACCGGCATTCCGCTCAAGCGCCTGCTCCTGCCGATGGCCTGCTGCATCCTGGCCGGCACCAACATCACGATGATCTCGAATTCACCGCTGATCCTGCTCAACGACCTGGTGGCCAGCGCCAACCGCAACCTGCCGCCGGGCGCACAGAGCATCGAACCGTTCCCGCTGTTCGCGATTACTCCGGTCGGCATCCCGCTGCTGCTGGTCGGACTCGCCTACTTCGCCTTCCTGACCCCACGCCTGTGGCCGAGCGAGGAAGAGAAGCAGAAGGTCACCCCAGGACGTACCGAGACCTACTTCGCCGAGATGTACGGCATCGATGGCGAAGTGATGGAGCTGACCGTAACGGCGGAAAGTCCGCTGGTCGGCATGAGCGTGGTCGAGGCCGAACGCCTGCACGGTGCGCCGCTGATCCTGGCCCTTAAGACCGGCAACGAAGCCCGCCTGGCACCGCCTGCGGACCAGATGATCTGGGTCGGCAGCGTCCTCGGCGTGCTCGGCAAGCGCGAGGAAATCAGCGAATTCGCCAACAACCAGCTATGCCGGACGCAGTCGCGGCTGCGCAATTTCGGCGACATGTTCAACCCGACCCGGGCCGGCATTTCCGAAGTCGTGATCGCGCCGAATTCGCGCTGGATCAAGCAACTGGTCGGCGACCTGCGCCTGCGCAAGCGATTCGGCATCAGCGTGCTTGCGGTGACCCGCGGCGATCAGGTTTTCCGCGAGGATGTCCGCGAGGTTTCGCTGCGGCCCGGCGATACCCTGATCCTGCACAGCCTGTGGCGCGATCTCACCCTGGCTGCGGAATCGCGCGATTTCGTCGTCGTCACCGACTTCCCGCAGGAGGAACAACGGCCGAGCAAGATCTGGCATGCGGTGTTCTTCTTCAGCCTGGCCATGGGCCTCGGCCTGTTCACCGATCTCAAGCTTGCGGTGGCGATGCTGGTCGGTGCGGTCGGCATGCTGCTGGCCGGCGTGCTCAACATGGACGAGGCCTACCACGCGATCAACTGGAAGACGATCTTCATCCTGGCCTGCCTGATTCCGCTCGGCGGAGCGATGGATTCGACCGGCACCGCGGCCTGGATCGCGCAGGAAGTCATGGTCTACCTCGGCGACCTGCCGCAGTGGGTGCTGCAGGCCTTCATCGCGATCCTGGCGCTGGGCTTTTCGCAGGTGATCTCGAACGTCGGTGCGGCCGTCATGATGGTGCCGATGGCGATCAACATCGCCCTTGCATCAGGCGGCAATCCGGCCGCCTACGCGTTGATCGTGGCGATTTCCACGTCGAATACGTTCCTGCTGCCCAGCGCCAATCCGGTCCTGCTGGTCGTGGCCGGCCCCGGTGGCTACCGCGCCCGTGATTTCCTGCGCGTCGGCCTGCCCCTGACCGTGCTGATCCTGGTCACTACCCTGGTCACCGTCAACCTGGTCTTCAATCGCGGCTGAGCCGGACCGGGTACGGCAGGTCGATCGCGGCAGCCGCGGCGGCAGGCTTTCCCGGATGATCGCGCTCAGCGGGAATGCCCGGGCCGGCTTCGCAGGCCGATGCGGCGCGGCTAGTTCGGAAAGCCGGTCGGGATCAGTGGCCGCCGCCCGCCAGGACGATCAGGTGGGCCATGGTTGCCTCATCTCCTTCGTTCGGCACCAACGGCCCTGGCCCCTCGACCGGTCGACACACCAGCGATCCGGTCGGCGGCGTGCAGATTGCCCCGACTTCCGATGCCTGGGCGACCGCGCGGCTTTCACGCTCGACGGTCCGCGTAATCGGGGTTCCCGTCCCACGCACCGGCCGACAGACGTGAGACCCGATCGGCGTCGTGCACGCGGCATCGCTGGCGCTGGCCGAGCGGGCCGTGGAGATGAACTCGAAGTCCTGGCGGAATCGTCCACCGGCCCCGACCGCCACGGTGTCGGGGTCGAACTGCCACTGCGACAGCGCACGGCGCGCCGCTACAGCAAACCTGCTCGAACGATCGCCCGACACCACCCGGATATCGCGGACCTTGCCCGATTTGTCGATGGCGAACTCGAAACCCACCATCAGGTCCTGCTCGCCGGGACCGGAAGACGCATAGTCGGGCGCGACGCGGCGCAGGATGGTCGGCTTGCCGACTTCCTCGGGTGCGTTCGCGACGGCGGCCACGGCGGGTTCGATCCGGTCGATATCGACATCGCCAACCTGGAGCGGAACCCTGGACAGGCCGGCAGCAACGCGCGGTTGCGGCAAGCTTGCAAGCTCGGCAACGGGCAGCTTCGGCAAAGCGGCTTCAACCTCGCCGGAACCGGCTGCAGTTGCCGCGCCCTGCGCCTGTTCGGGACTGGCCAGCGGATTTTCCGACGAGGCCAGTTCCGGCAGGGAAGCGAAGGCCACCGGAATCGATGCGGCGATGTCGACTGTTGCGGGGCGCACGGTCACCACCTGAAGGTCGGGAGCCAGCACCGGCTGCCCGAACGAATCCGGGCTTTCCGGTTCGCCAGGTTGCGAGACCAGCGCCATCGCGACCACCAGACCCGTGCTGGCAGCCACAACCAGCCAGGCGCTGCGATGCGTGCGCTGTGACGCATGCAACAGGGACTTCGAGCCGACGATCCGGCGCACGCGATCGAGCAGCATGCCTCCGGACGCCGCCAGGGACAGTTGCGGGGTCAGTTGCCGAATGTCCTCGAGCGCTGCCAGCGTACGCGCGTACTCACGCGGCTCGCTCTCGGTCAGGCGCAGGACCAGGTTGTCGCAGCAGACCTCGCGCTCGTGGCGAACCTCGCGCGAGATCCAGTGCACGACTGGATGATAGAAGAGCAGGGTCTCGAGCACGGCCTGGCCGAGATTGACCAGATGGTCATAGCGCCGAAGGTGGCCCAGTTCGTGGGCCAGGATCAACTCGAGCTGCTCTCGGGGGAATCCGGTGGCCACGGCGGCCGGCAGCAGGATCACCGGCTTGAACCAGCCGATCAGGGTCGGTGTATCGATGAAGGCCGAAACGAGGACACGCGCACCCGGCATGCCGCCGAAGCGTTCGGCCACGCGCAGCAGGATCTCCTCGATCTCGGCGCGACGATACGCCAGCCGCGTGGCGATGCGTTCGAGCGCGCGCCACTGATGCACCGTCCGCCAGATCATGATCGAGACACCAGCCATCCAGCCGACCACGAGCATCGGCAGCAATGCGCTGAACGGTGAAGCGGATTCGACCTGCTCGATCGGGGCAAGCACGACCGCCTGCAAGACCTGCGCAGCACTGGCAGCTTCGACGGCACTGCTTCCGACCTGCGGCCACAACAACCAGAAAGTCAGGGCCGGGCTCAGCGCCAGCATGACCAGGGCGAGCAGGCCCAGCGCGTAGCGGATCGAGCTGTGTTCGCGGGGCACCAGGGCGCGAACACCCGAGAACAGCGCGCCGATGGCCAATCCCTGCCAGACGAAGTGGATCAGCGTCCAGCCCAGGGTCTGGACCCAGAGGAGATTGCCGGCGATCAGGTTCATGGCCGTTTTCCCGACTCGAGGTTGTCCAGCAATGCGCGGATTTCATCGAGTTCCTCGCGACTGGCCTTGGGCTGGCCGCCGAGTGCCTGCAGCACCAGTTGCGACGGCGAACCGTCGAAGACGCGCTGCACCATGTCCGAAAGAAAGCGCTTCTGGTTGTTTTCCTTGCTGATCGCGGCGCGGTAGACGTGCGCGCGCTGCGAGTCGTCGCGCTCGACGAGTCCCTTGGCGTGCATGATCTGCAGCATCTTCAGGGAGGTCGTGTAGCCCGTGCCGTCATCCCGATAGTGCGCCTCGTGGATGTCACGCACCGTGGAAGCACCGCGCTCCCAAAGCACGTTTAGGATGCCGAGTTCGGCTTCGGTAGGTTTGGGTGTCTGCTGGTTCTTGCCACGCATGCGAACCTCGAGCTTTATTCCAGGGGTGGTGCGGCTGCCGCGATACCCGCCCGCATCGCGCCAGCTGTGCACCGGGATACCCTCGTGCGACGTGCCGGAACGTGGGCGTGGACGCTCCTCGTCGAGCCTAGTCAGTCCCCTGCCACGTGTCAACGACATTCCTCGTACGTTCGACAGGGTGAATCTGGACAGTGCGGACTGCGGTCGCCTTGCCGGCCGCGCCGCCGAGCCGACTCAGGGCGCGCGGACTTCGCCGTCCTCGACCTGCAGCGGAACGCGAAGCAATCCGCTGCGACAGGGTCCGGCGAGACAGTCGCCGGATGCGACCGCAAATGTGGCGCCATGTGCTGCACAGATGATCGATCCGTTGCGAATCAGGAACTTGCCGGGCACGTAGTCGAGATTCCGGCCCTGATGGGGACATTCGTTGTGATAGCCGAAGACCCGATCTCCCTGCCGCAGCAGGATGATCTCGAAGCCTCCGGTGGCCGAGTCGATGCGCACGGCGAGGGCGCCGGAATCGGGAATGTCCTCGACCCGGCAGAGAACGCGGGTAGGGCTCATCCGGACCTTTGACACTTGCAGGTGGGAGTCATGGCCCCAAGAATACCCCTACGGACCCGCGCCCTGCACAGCCATGGCCTGGCATGGGTCCGACCCAGAGCGAGGTGTCTGCAATGTTCGTCTTCCAAACCGGTCTGCGCACGCGCAATCCGCTGCTGCGTCTGATCGGTAGCCTGCTTGGCTTTCTCGCCGTGCTCGCGGTATTGGCTCTCGGCATGTTTGCCTTCGCCGCCTTCGTGGTCGTCGGCGCGGCCTGGCTGCTGATCGGCAGCCTGCGTGGAAAGACGCGGCGGCCGCCGTCGGCCCGTTCGACGGCCGCGGACAAGGATGTGATCGACGGGGAGTTCACCGTGGTCAGGGAATCGGACCGTCGCGCCGTCATCGAGCATTCAACCCCCGCCGCCTCGTCGGGCCCGCGGGGATAGGCCCCATCCACAGTCGCGCCAGTGGCTCTGGCGCAAAGCGGCCGAATCGTGGACGCTGGGTCGCTTTTCCGGTGCCCCTGACCACAGCCACGAACCGTCATCGATGAATGCTTCCCTGCAGCCGCCTCCGTCGGGAGCGGCGCTGCCGCCACTGCCTCGATCGTTGCTTGCCTCGCCGAGTGTTCTCGTTGCGCTCGCCCTGTTCGCGGTCTACGTGATCTGGGGCTCGACCTATTTCGCCATCCGCATCGCGCTCGACAGCTGGCCGCCGTTCCTGCTCGGCGCGGTGCGCTTCGCCGTCGCCGGTGGCGCCCTCTACGGCTGGTTGCGCCTGCGCGGCACGCCGCCACCTACGCGCCGGCAATGGCTGAATGCGGCGCTGACCGGAACCCTGTTGCTCGGGGTCGGCAATGGCCTGGCCTGCTTCGCCGAGCAGTCGGTCGCGTCGGGCCTCGCCGCCGTGGCCGTCGCCAGCATGCCACTGTTCGCGGCCGCATTCGGGTTGATCTACCAGGAATGGCCAAGCCGGCTGGAATGGATCGGCCTGGCGGTGGGCTTCGCCGGCGTGATCCTGCTCAACCTCGGCAATGGCATGAGCGGCGCCCCGCTCGGCGCCATTGCCCTGGTCGTCGCGGCCACGGCCTGGGCCTTCGGCTCGGTCTGGAGCCGCCGTCGCGATATGCCGCCCGCCTCGATGAATACCGCGGCCCAGATGATCAGCGGCGGCGTCGCGCTGACCCTCGTATCGGTGATTCTCGGCGAACACCCGCCGAGCCGGCCCAGCGCCGCCTCGATGCTGGCCCTCGGTTATCTGGTCGTGTTCGGCTCGCTGGTCGCGTTCACCGCTTACCTGTACCTGCTGAAGCACGTGCGCGCCGTGCTCGCCACGAGCTATGCCTACGTCAATCCGCCGGTCGCGGTCCTGCTCGGCGCCCTCTTCCTCGGCGAACAGGTGCATCCCGGCGACGTCGTCGCGATGGCCGTGATCCTTTCAGGCGTGGCGTTGATCACGCTGGGGAAGGTGCGGAAGCGGGTCTAGACGGCCGGGATTCGGGATTGGGGATTCGGGATTCGCCGCCGCGCGCGCTCGCTCACCGAGACTGAGGGTCGATTTTCAGTCTGACTTGATTGGCTCACGCAGAAACGACGGGCACAAGGGCGTGCGGATCTCGGGCCCGCACCCGCGAATCTCGAATCTCGAATCTCGAATCTCGAATCTCGAATCTCGAATCTCGAATCTCGAATCTCGAATCTCGAATCTCGAATCTCGAATCTCGAA
>NZ_FOVF01000019.1:35668-81547 GCF_900115085.1 Dokdonella immobilis
CGAATCCCGAATCCCGAATCCCGAATCCCGAATCCCGAATCCCGAATCCCAGCTTCTAGGACTCCCGCAACGCCGTCGTCACCGGCAGCCGCGCGGCACGCACCGCAGGCAGCAGTCCGCCGACAAAGCCGATGGCCAAGGCCCACTTGATGCCGGTCCATAGCAACGCCGGCGACACCGAGAAGCGGAACACCACCTGGCTGAAGTTGGCGCCGAGGGTCGAGACCGTGTAGTTGTTGAACAGCAGCCAGGCGATGAGGGCGCCGAGCAGGCCGCCGATCAGGGCCAGCAGCATGGTTTCGAGCATCACCGAAATCACCACCGGCGGCGCGCGGAAGCCGATCGCGCGCAAGGTGGCGATCTCGCGGGCACGGGTGGCGACGGCGGCGTACATCGAATTGAGCGCGCCGAAGATCGCGCCGATCGCCATGATCGTCGCGATCACGATGCCGACGATGCGGATGACCTTGCTGAGCTGCTCGGACTGCGCGGTGTAGTAGTCGAGCGTGGTCTTGGCTTCGACCTTCATGCGCGGATCGCTGGCCAGCGCGGCCTTCAGCGTATCGAGCGCCTCGGGTGAGGTCAGGCGCACGGTAATCGACTGGAAACCCTGGCGCCGGTAGGCGGTCGAGATCGTTTCGACATCGCCGAGCAGTTCCGATTCATGCGCATCGCCCGATTCGAAGGCGCCGACGATCGTCCATTCCTGGTTGTTGAGCTTGATCCTGGAGCCGACCTCGAGGCCGGCAAATTGTTGGCGAGCGCCGACGCCGACCACCATTTCGCGCAGCCCCGGGGTGAACTTGCGGCCCTCGACGATGCGAATGTTCGGCCGCGCCGCCCAGGCCTGCGTCCCGATCCCGCGAACTTCGACGTTGGCGTCGGTGCCGGTCGACTTCTTCGGCAGGTTGGCAACCACCACGAGTTCGGGCGAAGCGATCGGCTTGCCTTCGGCGTCCTTGAGGATGCCGGGCTGCTGGGCGATCAGGGTGGCATCCTCGCGTGAAACCCCGGAACTCAGTTCGGCAGTGGCGCCGCCACGCAGGATGATCGCGGTTTCGGTGTCACCGGTGCTGCGCAGGGTCTTCTGCAGGCCATCGCCCATGGCCAGCATTGCGACCAGGACACCAACCACGCCGGCGATGCCGACGACGATGACCGAGGATGCGCCGAGGCGCTGGCCGAGCGTCGACACACCGACCCAGGTCACCGAGGCCGCCTGGCCTCCCGTACGGGTCAGCAGCATCCACAGGCCGAGCAGCACGGCGAGTCCGAGCAGCACCTGCCAGGGCAAGACGACCCAGGCGAATACCGAGACGAGGATGATCGCCAGCAACATCAGGCAGAACAGGAACGATTTCAGTTTGCGCATGGTGGTTTCCTCAGCGTCCGGCCAGTGCATCGACGATATTCAGGCGCATCGCCCGCAGTGCCGGCAGCACGCCGACCAGGAGTCCGATCAGGATCATCAGACCAAGGCCGATTCCCCAGGTTGCTGCCCCCACAGGCGGCAGCTGCATGCGTCCGCCGGTGGCATCGCCTATGACCGGCAGCAGCAGCGAGACGAGGACCATGCCGAGCACTCCGCCGATCACGATCAGCAGCACGGCCTCGGCGAAGACCAGGGCGAGCAGGGAGACGTCCGAGAATCCGATCGTCTTCAACGTGGCCAGTTCCGGGATGCGCTCGCGCACGGCCTGGGCCATCGTGTTGCCGGTCAGCAACAGCAGGGTGAAGAAGACCGCGCCCATGATCGCGCTGACGATCAGACCGATGTCGCCGAGCTGCTTGGCGAAGGACAGATTGAAGGCCTGCTCCGTTTGCGTCTTGGTTTCATGGTCCGAATTGGCCGAGATCGCATCGATCGCCTTGGCCACCGCATCGGACTGCTTCGGGTCGGTGACCTGGACGATGTACCAGCCCACCTCGTGCGTACCGTAGCTGTTGGCTTCGTCGAAATAGTCCCAGCGGAAGAAGAACTGCTGCTCCAGACCCTTGAGCTTTTCCTCCTCAACCTTGTAAATGCCAACGATGTCAAAGGTCCAGGTGGTCTCGCCGGTGGCTTTGTTCGGATAGATCGCGCCGGCGATCGGCACCTTGTCGCCGACCTTCCAGCCGAAGCGTTTGGCCAGCATCTCGCCGACGATCGCACCGGTGCGCGTCTGCCTGAAGGCCGCTAGCTGATCTGGTGCCACGCTGATCTCCGGATAGATGTCGAAATAACCCGGATCGATCGCGATATTGATGCCCTGGTTCTTGCGGTCCTGGTAGTAGCCGCCGAACCAGTTCGCCCAGGTCAGGTTCTTTACCCCGGGCGTGGCCTGGATGCGCGGAATCAGGCTCTGTGGCAAGCCCTGGATGATCGAATACTTGGACGACACGACCATGCGGTCGACGCCGGCCGCATCGCTGCCGGCATTGAATGCCACGCGCACCGCATCGAGCAGGCCGAACAGCAGGAAGGCGGCCAGCACCGACAGCAGGGTCAGCATCGTGCGGGTCTTGCGCCGGAACAGCGCGGCCCAGATTAGATGGAAATATTTCATCGCTGCGTCCTCCGCCTCAAGCGGCCGTTTGCTCGACCAGGGTGCCCTTGTCCAGATGCAGGGTATGCGAGGCGTATTCGGCCGCCTTGGGATCGTGGGTGACCATGATGATGGTCTTGCCGTGCTCGCGGTTGAGCTGTTGGAGCAGCCCCAGTACTTCTTCCGCCGACTGGCGGTCGAGATCGCCGGTCGGCTCGTCGCAGACCAGCAAGGTCGGGTCCGAGACGATCGCGCGCGCGATCGCCACGCGCTGCTGCTGGCCACCCGATAGCTCGTTCGGCTTGTGGCTGGCACGGTCGGACAGGCCGACCAGTTGCAGTGCGATCGAGGCATTGCGCTTGCGCTCGGCCGCCGACAGGCGGGTCAGCAGCAGCGGCACTTCGACATTCTTCTGCGCCGAAAGCATCGGCAACAGGTTGTAGAACTGGAAGATGAAGCCGACGTTGGCCGCGCGCCACTTGGCCAGGGCCCCGCCGCCGAGCCGGTCGATGCGCTCACCGGCCACGCCGATCGAGCCGGCGCTCGGCGCATCGAGGCCGCCGATCAGGTTGAGCAGGGTCGTCTTGCCCGAACCGGACGGTCCCATCAGGGCGAGAAAGTCGCCTCTCTGGATGTCGAGGTCGATGTGATGCAGAACCTCGACCTTCTGCTTGCCGCGCTCGTACGTCTTGCTGACGTCGCGGATTTCAACCAGTGTGCTCATGGCGTTTCCTCGCTTGGCTGTATCGTGAATTTCGCGGATGGCATGCAAATTATTTGATGGTGATCCGGGCGCCGTCCGCCAACTCGGCCGGCGGCTCGCGGACGACACGCGTGGCATTGGCGATGCCCTCGACCAGGCGCAGGTCGCCGACGCTCTGCCCAGGGACGACGGGACGCGACCTCGCGCGCTCGCCGTCGATCTCGAAAACCACGCTGCGACCGTCACGCTGGACGATGGCCGAAGCCGGCAGCAAGACGCCCTTCGGCACTTCACGCGCGGACGCCGGCTGCGACGCCTGCTCCATGAACGAGACCCGCGCGCCCATGTCCGGCAATACGCGCGGATCCTTCTGCTCGAGCCCGACCCTCACCTTGACCGTGGCCTTGCCGCGATCGGCGGTGGGAATGATCGCGATCACGCGGGCCGGAATGGTCCAGTCCGGATAGGCATCGAGAACAGCCTCGGCCGGCGCACCCGGCGTGACACGGTTGATGTAGGACTCGTTGACATCGACCTCGATTTCCAGCGAATCCATGTCGACGATGGTGCCGACGCCGGTGCGCGTGAAACCGCCGCCGGCGGACAGCGGCGAGACGATCTCGCCGACCTGGGCGGCCTTGGCGATGATGACGCCGGCGAACGGCGCCCTGACCGTGGTGTAGTCGAGCTGGACCTGGGCGCTGCGCAACTGCGCGGCGGCGAGGTCGATCGTGCGTCGCTGCGAATTCAGCTGGGCGCGCAGGCTGTCGACCTGGGTGCGCGCATTCTCGAGAGCCTGTTGGGAAACCAGCTTTCGCTCGATCAGGTCCTGCTGGCGGGACAGGTCCCGTTCGGCCTGGGCCAGTTGCGCCTCGTTCTGTCCGACCAGCGCGCGGGCCTGGGCAAGTTGCGCCGTGGCCTGGGCCAGGGCGGCCTGTTGGGCGGTATCCTCGAGGCGGGCCAGCACCTGGCCGGCATCGACATGCTCGCCCTCCTCGATCAGGACCTCGGAAAGCGTGCCCGTGATCTGGGCGGAGACGGTGGCCTGGCGGCGTGCGGTGACGTAACCGGTCGCCTGCAGGACCGTTTCCGGGGAGCCGCCCGCGGCCGAGGGCGCAACCGCGCTCACCGCCGAGACCTCGAATGCCCTGGCCGAGGTCGACATCCACCAGTAGACGCCACCCGCGGCCAGCGCGACGACAACGACCAGGGCGATGATCCATGGGGTGCGCGACATCGGTTCGACCTTGTTGCGGTCGATGCGCAGCTGGTTGAGCAATTCGCCCTTGTTCTCCATTCTTCGGTTCCGGTCGCCTGCGAGGGCGCTGAGTCTGCCATAGACTGCGCACTGTTCCGATTTCCCACAACGCACCCGAGTAATGGCGGGCAGGTGACGAATGTCAGGCAATGGCGGCGCCGGGTACTCCGGGACTCCAACCTGGCAGAAGCTCGGGCTGCGCTGTGGACAAGCCGTCCTGGCCGTGGATCCGCCGGCTGACCACGCCGGCATGGTCGGACTTGCGATCATCGACCTGCAGTTGCCCGGACCTGGTCGAGGTCAAGGTGTGCGCCATCGACGCCGGCTGGTATCGCGCAAGGAACAACGTGCGAAAATGCGCCCTGCCCCGTCCGCCGAGGAATTCCGCCCGTGACCTATGCCATAGCACCGCATGCCCAGCCCTGCATTCCGGTTGCCGGCACCGACCTGCGCTTTCCGCTGCACCGCATCTACTGCATCGGGCGCAACTACGCCGAGCACGCGAAGGAAATGGGCTCGGAGGTTGAACGGACGAACCCGATCTTCTTTTCCAAGCCTGCCGATGCCATCGTCATCGACAACGACGACGTGCCGTATCCGCCGGCGACCAGCGACCTGCACCACGAAGTCGAGATGATCGTCGCCCTGGCCGATGGCGGCCGCGACATCCCGACCGAGCATGCCCTTGATCGCGTCTATGCCTACGGCGTCGGCCTCGACCTGACCCGTCGGGACCTGCAGCTGGCGGCCAAGAACAAGGGCAATCCCTGGGACGTGGCCAAGGGCTTCGACGACTCCGCACCCGTCTCGGCCCTGCATCGGGTCAACGATATCGGCCACCCCGCCCATCGCCAGCTCAGCCTGAGCGTGAATGGCACGCTGCGCCAGCAGGCCGACATCGACGACATGATCTTCAGCGTGGCCGAAATCATCCATCGGCTGTCGAAGCTCTACACCCTCAAATCCGGCGACCTGATCTTCACCGGAACGCCGGCCGGCGTCGCCGCGCTGGCCCGGGGCGACCGCTTCCACGCCGAGCTGGCCGGTATCGCGAACCTGGAGGGCCGCATCATCTAGGGAGGCTCTGAGCCAGTGGCACAACCGTCACGCCACCTGCCTGCGGGCATATCGCGGCACGCCGGCGCAGACATGCTGGCCGTCTTTCAAGGCGGCGCAACACTGATCAACGCGCAGACGGGTGATCGGGGGCGCCGTTACATGCCCACAACGTGAAACAATGCAAAGCCAGCACAGGATGGTCGGCTACTCCCTAAAGTAGCGCCGCGCCAGCCGCGATGCTGACGTCTTCTTTCACAGAGAGGGAACCAGTCATGGGCATGATTTCCGAGTTCAAGAGCTTTGCCATGCGTGGCAACGTTGTCGACCTGGCGGTCGGCGTCGTCATCGGCGCGGCATTCGGCAAGATCGTCACTTCGCTGGTCAACGACGTCATCATGCCGCCGATCGGCAACCTGATCGGCGGCATCGATTTTTCCGCCTACAAGTTCGTGCTGACCCCGGCCGGTGCGGACGGCAAGGGCGAAGTCGCGATCATGTACGGCGCCTTCCTCAACACGATGATCCAGTTCGCCATCATTGCCTTCGCGATCTTCCTCGTGGTCAAGGCGATCAATCGCCTGAACCGGAAGGAGGAAGCCGCGCCGGCCCCGCCGCCGGCCGACGTCGTCCTGCTCACCGAAATCCGCGATCTGCTGAAGCAAGGAAAGCAGACCACCGGCTAGCCGTCCATCCGCAGTGCTGGATGGGCCCGCCCGGGGGCATACGGACCTGGGCGAGTGGGACGGCGCGAAAGCGATTTGGCACAGATCGATCGCAAACGTCTTGCGATTGTAAGACGTTTGAGTTAGGCTGCATGCACTGCCCCACCGGGACCTGACAGTGGCCAAACAAACGATTACGATCCGGCTGGATGAGGACGACCTGACCTATCTGTCGTCGGTCGAGCTCAACGGGGCAGCGAATCTCAGTGAAAAGATCCGTGCATTGCTGGCCGAGGCACGCGCGCAGAGGGATGGCATGCAGGATTCCGGTTTGGCCTGGGATTTCACGCGACGCCTTTTCGCCGGCCCCGAACGCGGCATTCGCGAAGCGGAACTCCAGGCACAGATGCGCTCCGAATTGATCGCGCGCATCACCGGCTGGCTGCCGGACGTCTCGGCGCTGGTCCTTGCCGGTGCGCCGGCGCATGCGGCCAGCCCGCGCGAACGATCCGAAAGCCTGCGCAAGCTCGAGCGCTCGCTCGGCGAGCGCGTGCTGAGCCTGGTCGACTCGATCGTGCAGATGTCGTTGGCCGGCTTCCCCGGCTGTTACGAGCCGGAAGCCCTGAATCGCCGCGCCCAACCTGCACTGCGCGCCCTCGCAATGCAGGCGACCCCCACCCTCAACGAAGAGGTAAACCCATCATGAGCGAGTCACTCGCAAGTCGGGTCGGCAGGATCATCGCCGGAGGCTTCCATGCCCTCGTCGATGCGGTCGAAAATGCGGCCCCCGAAAGCGTCATGGAACAGGCTATCCGTGAGATCGAGTCGGCCATTGCCGACGTGCGCGCGGACCTCGGCAAGGTCGAGGCGCAACGGCATCTGAGCGCCAAGCGCCTGGCCGAGGAAGGATCGCGCCACGAGACCCTGACCGAACAGGCCCAACTGGCCCTCGAGCAGGGCCGCGAAGACCTCGCCAGCGCCGCCGTCGAACGCCAGATCGACATCGAGTCGCAATTGCCGATCCTCGAATCGCGCATGACCGAGCTGGCCGAGGAAAAGGCGCGCCTGGAAGGCTACGTCACCGCGCTGCTGGCCAAGAAGCGCGAGATGCGCGAGGCCATGGCCGACTTCCGCAAGGCCCAGGAGCAGGCCGGCGCGGCATCGACGAGTGGCGGTGCGACAGCCAGGAAGGATGCCGCCTCGGCCCGCGCCGAACGCGCCACGGATGCTTTCGATCGCATCTTCCAGCGCCAGAGCGGACTGAGCGCCACGCGCGGTGCATCCGACCGCAACGTCGCCCAGCTCGCTGAACTCGAGGAGCTTGCGCGCAGAAACAGAATCCAGGAGCGGCTTGCGGAACTCAAGGCGCGCTCCTGATGGACTGGATCGGCGCTCCCGGCAACCAGCCGTTCGTCGTCGCCCTGCTCGTCATGTTCGGGTTGACCGCCGTCGAGGTGATCGCCCTGCTCGTCGGATTCAGCCTCAACGACATGGTCGATGAGTTCGTCGTTCCGCACACCGAACTCGACGCGCCCGATGTCGACGGTCCCGGCCACGCTTCGCACGGTCTCGATTCGGTCAGCGTCGAAGGGCCGGGCATGGTCGCGCGCTTCCTCGCCTGGCTCTATATCGGCAGGGTGCCGGTGCTGATGGTGCTGATTGTGCTGCTCACGGTATTCGGACTATGCGGCCTGATCGGCCAGGGCATCCTGAAATCGCTGACAGGCTTCAATGCGCCGGGCATCGTCGCCGCGCCACTCGTGCTGGTCGCCTCATTACCGATCGTGCGCGCCTGCACGGCCGGCCTGCACAGTATCCTGCCCCAGGATGAGAGCAATGCCGTCGATCCATCGACCTTCGTCGGACGCACGGCCACGATCACCAACGGTACCGCGCGGACGGGCCTGCCAGCCGATGCCAGATTGCGCGACCAGTTCGGCACCGAACACCATGTGCTGGTCGAGCCAGAGGAAGCCGGACAGACCTTCGCCGCCGGGACACTCGTCCTGCTCGTCCGCCAGGTCGGCGCCGGCCGCTTCTCCGCCATCCCCAATCCCAACGACGCCCTTATCGATACGGAGTGAGTCCCACCATGGATCTGAACTTTCCCTACATGTCGATACTGCTTCCGGCCGGCGTCATCCTGGTCGCCCTGTTCGCGCTCGGCATGGTCTTCGCCCGCCTGTACCGGCGTTCGAGCAAGGAAATCGCGTTCGTGCGCACCGGTCTCGGCGGCGAGAAGGTCGTGCGCGATGGTGGCGTGCTCGTGCTGCCGGTGCTGCACGAGACGATCCCGGTCAACATGAACACGCTCAAGCTCGAAGTGCTGCGCGCCCGCGAGGCCGCCCTGATCACCCGCGATCGCATGCGCGTCGATGTGCAGGCCGAGTTCTATGTGCGCGTGAAGCCCGATGCACAGGCCATTTCGACAGCAGCGCAGACCCTCGGTCGGCGCACGATGGATCCGGCGGCGCTCAAGGAGCTGGTCGAAGGCAAATTCGTCGACGCCCTGCGCGCTGTGGCCGCCGGCATGAGCATGGAGGAACTGCACGAGAATCGATCGGATTTCGCCCAGAAGGTCCAGGTCGCGGTATCCGAGGATCTGCACAAGAACGGCCTGGAACTCGAGTCGGTGTCGCTGACCGGGCTCGACCAGACCGCGGCTGATTTCTTCAACCCGCAGAACGCCTTCGACGCTCAGGGCCTGACCAAGCTGACCCAGGAAATCGAACTCCGGCGCAAGGAACGCAACGATATCGAGCGCGACACGAAGATCCAGGTGGAATTGAAGAACCTGCAGACCGAGCGCCAATCGCTCGAGATCGCTCGCGACCAGGAATATGCGCGCCTCTCGCAGGACCAGGAAATCAAGGTACGTGCCGCCGAGGCCGCGTCGATGATCGCCCAGCAGGAAGCGGATCGCCATCGCGAAGCCGAGCAGGCCAAGATCAGCTCCGATCGCGCGATCGCCGAGAGTGAAATCGACAAGCGCCGCTCGATCGAGCAACGCGAGATCGAGCGCGAACGCATTATCCGCATCGCCCAGCAGGAGCGCGAGATCGCGATCTCGCAGAAATCGCAGGAGGAGTCAGCGGCCAAGGCCGAGGCCGATCGCGCGCTGGCCAAGGCGGTGGAAGCCGAGGAAGAGGTCAAGAAAGTCCGCGAGACGGCCGTGGCCGAGCGCGCCAAGGCAGTCAAACTGGTCCAGGCCCGCGAACACGCCGAACAGGACGCCATTGGCATAACGGTGGCCGCCGAGGCGGAAAAGAAGGCATCCGACGACCGCGCCGAGGCGCAACGCGTCAGCGCGACGGGTGAGGCCGACGCAGTGCGCATTCGAGCCCAGGCGGACGAGGAACGCTATCGGGTCGAGGCCGAAGGCAAGCGCAGCATCAACGAGGCGCGCAATGCACTCAGCGAAGAGCAGATACGTCTCGAGATCAAGCTCGAACTTCTGCGCCAGCTACCCTCGATCATTGAGCAGGCGGTCAAGCCAATGGAGCGCATCGAGGGCATCAAGATCGTCGACGTGCGCGGCATGAATGGTGGCGGCGGGAGTGGTGGCGACGGCAATGGCTCGGGCGACGGCAACCTGGCGCGCTCCGTGGTCGACCATGCCCTGCGCTATCGCGCCCAGCGGCCGCTGATCGACTCATTGCTGAAGGAAGTCGGACTCAATGATCTTTCCGATCTGAGCGGACTTGCCGCGGAACAAAAGCCGGAGCCCGAAGCGCCAAAAGACGCACATGGCCCTACGAAGGCGCAAAAGCCTGCCGATCAGTCCTGATCCGGCCATGAGCGAGGCCCGCCGGATGACGTGCCTCGCTTGAGGGTTGCACTTCGCGTTGCCGGCTGCGCATGCCGGTGACCTTTGCCATGGTCCCGATCGGGGCGCTTCTGGCATGATCGGCGTTTGCCTCGGCAGAGATCGACCATGCCCCGATTCGTTGTGCTCACATCGCTATTCCTTCTCACCGCCTCGACGCTGCACGCCGCGCAGGAAAGTGCGCCCACGCTTATTCCGCAGCCCGCGATCGAGCAAGCGTCGCTCCTGCGAGAACAGGCGCTCAACGACAATGTCGCCTACGCCATCATCGAAGGCCTGACCACCGAAGTCGGGCAGCGGCTCGCCGGCAGCGAAAACGATCTCAAGGCGCGCGAGTGGATGATCGCGAAATTCAAGGCGCTCGGCTTCGACAAGGTCTGGACCGAGCCGGTCAGCTATCCGAAATGGGTGCGCCGCAGCGAGAGCGCTGAAATCGTCGAACCGTTCGCGCAGCCACTGGTCCTGACGGCATTGGGCGGCTCGGCGGCCACGCCGGTCGATGGCCTCACCACCGAGGTGGTCGCCTTCGATTCGCTCGATGCGATGAAGGCCGCGGAGGACTACAAGGTGCGCGGCAAGATCGTCTACGTCGGGATTCCGCGCATGCACGCACTGCCCGATGGTCGCGACTACGGGCCGGGATCGAGCGTGCGCGTGCAGGGGCCGGAACTGGCTGCGGCCAAGGGCGCGGCGGCCTTCCTGTTGCGTTCGGTCGGGTCCGACGAGAACCGGCTCGCGCACACCGGCATGACGAAATTCTCCGACCCGGCCAAGGCGATTCCGGCCGCCGCCCTTTCGAACCCGGATGCCGACCAGCTCGAACGCATCCTCAAGCGCGGCAAGCCGGTGAAGATCCACCTCGCCCTCGATTGCGGCGTCGAGGGTCGCTACACGGGCGCCAACGTGATCGCCGAGATCACCGGCAGCCGGCGGCCGAACGAGTACTTCCTCACCGGCGGCCATCTCGATTCCTGGGACCCCGGTACCGGCGCCATCGATGATGCCGCCGGGGTGGCCATCACCACGGCTGCAGCAAACCTGATCGGCCAGTTGCCCAAGCGGCCCGCGCGCAGCATCCGCGTGGTGGCATTCGCCAACGAGGAATCGGGACTTTTCGGCGGATTCGCCTATGCCGCCCAGCACCACCTTGAGATCGGCAAGGCGGTGCTCGGCGCGGAGTCCGATGGCGGTGCCGACCGCATCCTCAAGGTCACCGCATCGGTCAAGCCCGAAGCCCGTGGCGCCATCGACCAGATCGCCGCTGCACTGAAGCCGCTCGGCATCGAATACGACCCCGCGGCGGGCGGCAGTGGCGGCTCGGACCTCAGCGCCGTGCATGCGGTCGGCATGGCCGGCCTCTCGCTGCATCAGGACACCTCGCGCTATTTCGAGTGGCATCACACTGCCAATGACACCCTCGACAAGGTCGACCCCGGGCAACTGCGCCAGAATGTGGCCGCTTATGCCGTATCGATGTACCTTGCCGCCGAGGCCGAAGGCGACTTCGGCTCCGCGCCGGGAGCGTTCGCGACCGAAAAGGACTCGCACTGAACCCTGCTGCAAAGCCGACGGGACGCACAGCGGGGGTCGCCTGACATGAGCTGGCCGGCGTGGGAGGGTCTGCTGGCACGCCGCCCGCGCAATCCGGGGCGCGATTCCCCAGCCCACAGGCCCGGCTGTCGTCCCGCCCGGTGCTCGGCATCGACGCTGGCCTGATCTGGCGGCCAACGAGAGGGAGTCCGGCCTGCTTACCGCCCATGCCGGCGGCGCGAAACTTGCAGGGGTACTTTAGCCATCGGCCAGATTGATGGCCGGGCTTCCGGGTGCGCGTAGCAGGCACCCGGAAAGACCGACCTTCAGGCTGGAAACGGGCCGGCACCGATGTCACGGGCTGGCCTGCCATCGCAGGCAATTCGTCGGGCATCGGATGCTTCGACAGGTCCGCGATCGAATGCTAGGGTGAGTGCCGCAGGGGGAAGAATGTGGAAACGCTGATCGGGCTGCTGCGTCCTCGGTCGCCGGTGCGCAACATCGGACCGGCGGCTGCAGCCTGCGCGCTGGTCCTTGCCACCGAAGCCCCGGACCTCCAAGGGCTGGCCGCCATTGCCGAGCGCTTTTCGCTCGAGTTCCTGCATTGCCGCACGGCCAGGCTTCGCCTGAACGACGCCGGCGCAGGCACCCGCCCACGCGACATCGATCCGGGCCCGGCCGAATGTGCCGTCGCGCTCGCCCATGGCCGGGCGAGCTTGCATCTGACCTTCGATGCGGACGCAATGACCGACAGGGAGTGGTTGGAGCAGGACTGCGCGTGGATCGACCTGGTCGATCTGCGCCTCGAGGAAATCCTCCGTTTCCAGGATCGCGACGAGGAAATTGCCGCGGCCCGATACAACGAACTTCTGCAGCGTGCGCTGTACACGATTGCCGACCTTTCCTACGCGGACATCAGCGTCCCGGAGATGCTCGCCCGCGTACATGAGGTCGTCGGCAGCCTGACCTATGCCGAAAACTTCTACGTCGCCCTGTACGACGACGTTCTCGATGTCGTCTATTTCCCCTACTACGCCGGAATCGACGATCCGAACAATTCGACCGCGTCCACCCACCTGAAGGCCAGGGACTTTCCAAACAGCCTGACCTTCGCGGTCGTGCACAGTGGCAAGTCCCTGCTCGGGCCGAGCGCGGAGCTGCGCGCAGGGCTGGGCCTTTTCCCCGACGAGCGACTCGGCCCGGAGTGCGTCGACTGGCTCGGCGTCCCGATGCTCGAAGGCGACCGCGTGCGTGGCACCGTCGTCATCCAGAGCTACGACGAGAAACGCCGCTACAGCGAAGCCGATCGCGCCCTGCTGACCTTCGTCGCCCAGCAGACCCTGTCCGCGGTAACGCGCAAGCAGGCCCACGACCGGCTGGAACAGGAAGTCAAGCGCCGGACCGCCGAGCTGGCCGATGCCAACCGGACCTTGCGCGAGGAAGTGCGCGAGCGCCAGCGCGGACAACGTCTGCAGGCGGCGCTGTTCCGCATCGCCGAACTGGCCAGCGAGCACGGCAGCATCGAGGCCTTCTTTGCCGGCGTGCACGAGGTCGTCGCGGAACTGCTCAACGCACGCAATTTCTTCATCGCGATGGTTTCGGACGACGGCAGCGAACTGAGCTTTCCGTATTTCGTCGATGAGCGCGATCGCCCCCTGCAGACGCGCCGGCTGACCAATGGCATTACCGAATGGGTGCTGCAGCAGAGGCGCCCCTTGCTGGCGACGCAGACGACCATTCGCACCCTCGCGGCAGAACAGGGGCTCATGGTCTTCGGCACGCTGCCCGAATGCTGGCTCGGCGTGCCACTGCTGCTCGAAGAGCACGCGGTCGGGGTGATGGTCGTACAGAGCTACGACGCCGAGGACGATTACGGCCCGGCCGAACAGGACGTCCTGCAGTTCGCCTCGCTGCACATCGCCACCGCCCTGGAGCGCAAGCAGGCCCAGAATCGCCTGCGCAGCGCCTACGCCGAACTCGAGCGACGTGTCGAGGAGCGTACGGAGGAACTGCGGCTGGCCAACCAGGACCTGCGCGAGCAGATCCAGGTACGCGAGATGACCGAATCACTGCTCAAGCATGAAACCCTGCACGATGCGCTGACCGGCCTGCCCAACCGGACTTCGCTGCTGGAGCGCCTGCGGGTGGTCCTCGCGCGCTACCGCAAGGACCACGCCCGTCTGTTCGCCGTGCTGTTCCTGGATCTCGACCGATTCAAGGTCGTCAACGATTCGGTTGGCCATCTGCTGGGCGACGAATTACTGATCGAGGCGGGGCATCGCATCGCCGGCTGCGTGGGCGCAGGCGGACTGATCTCGCGGCTCGGGGGAGACGAATTCACGATCCTGCTCGAGGATATCGGCGGACCCGAGGATGCCTGCGAGGTCGCGCGCAGGGTCCTGAACGCGCTGGTCGACCCGATTCGGCTCGGCGACAAGGAGATCTATTCCTCGGCCAGCATCGGCATCGCCCTCGCCCACGAGCGCTACACGCGGCCCGAGGAACTCCTGCGCGACGCCGACGTTGCCATGTATCGCGCCAAGGCGCGCGGCCGGCAGCGCTACGAACTGTTCGACGAGCAACTGCGCCTGGAGGCGCTGAACATGCTCGATCTCGAAAGCGAGATGCGCCGGGCGCTGACCCGCAGCGAGTTCGAACCCTTCCTGCAACCGATCGTTCGCCTCGCCGACGGGGCCGTGCTCGGCTACGAGGCGCTGCTGCGCTGGCGACATGCGTCCCGGGGCCTGCTGTTGCCGGCGGATTTCCTTGCCGTAGCCGAAGACACCGGCAATATCGAGCAGATCGACTGGCAGATCTATGAGCAGGTTTTCAGCGCGATTCCGGGTCTCGAGGACGCGCAGGCCTATGTCAGCATCAATGTATCCGCCCGCCACTTCCGCGCGCCCAACCTGACCGCGAGCCTGCTCGACCTGCTGCGGGCGTATCAGGTGCATCCCTCCCGGGTCCGCATCGAGGTGACCGAGGGCGCGCTCCTGCAGGACCCCGAACAGGCGGCCCGCACCATGCTGAGCCTGAGGGATGCCGGCGTGCTGACCTCGCTCGACGACTTCGGCACCGGCTATTCGTCGCTCTCCTACCTGCATCGGTTTCCGTTGCATTCGCTGAAGATCGACCGCTCCTTCGTCGCCGAGCTGAAATCCGATCTAAGCGGCAGCGCGGCGGCGGTGGTGCGTGCGATCCGGGCCCTGGCCGGCTCGCTCGGCATGGAAGTCATCGCCGAGGGTATCGAGACGACCGCGCAATGCGATGCCCTGATGCGGCTCGACTGCAGCATCGGCCAGGGCTTCCTGTTCGCCCTGCCGCGACCGGCATTGGAATTGACCCTGGCCAGCTGAACGGCGGTACGAACGGATCGATCAGCGCCAACCGACTCTGGTCCCGGGCGGCGCGGCCGTCAGTGGTTCTGCCGCCAGTACTCGCCCAGGATGGTCGCCGCGCTGGCTGCAATATTGAGGCTTTCGACCGCGCCGCTGCCCGGAATGCTGACGCGCAGATCGGTCGCTTCAAGCAGTGACTGCCCCATCCCCTCGCCCTCGGCACCGAACACCAGCACGATCCTCGACGGGAGATTCGTCGCGTAGAGGGCGGCGCCCTGCCTCGGCACGGTTGCCGCAAGCGCATAGCCGGCGCGTCGCAGGGCGGCTATCGCCGTCGGCTCATCGTCCACGCGAACCAGCGGCACAGCTTCCGCGCCGCCTTCGGCAACGCGTGCAGCGGCGCCGGACAGGTCAAGTGAAGAGGCCATCGGCACGATCACTCCGGCCGCTCCGAAATGTGCGGCGCTGCGCAGCACGGCGCCGAGGTTGTGCGGATTGCCGACGCCGTCGAGCCAGATCAGCAGCGAGGCCTGCGGCGCGGCAGGCTGGGTCTCGAGCAAGGCCGCAAGTCCGAGTGGCGGCGGACGCAGCATTTCGAAACAGACGCCTTCGTGGTGCCGCGAGCCGGTCAGCTTGTCGAGATCGCCGCTTTCCACGATGCGATAGCCGAGGCGGTTTCTTGCGCACCAGGCCAGGACCGGCCTGAACGCGTCGAGCCGGGCCTCGGTCAGGTAGACCTTGCGCAGATCCTGTGGCCGTTTCGCATAGGCCGCCAGGCAGGCGTTGTATCCATACAGTCGCATCTCGCCGCTCGGTCGCACGAACGGCAGCCGGGCCGGATCCGCATCCTCCGCGCCGATGTCATGACTGCGCTCGCGCGCAGGCGTCTTCGTCTTCCAGGGTGATGGCGGCTTGCCGCCCTTGCGTGGATGATCGGTCACTGAGCGCAGCCCTGCCGGCGGATCGGGAAGTCCGGCCGGATCATGGCATACAACCACAGGTCGAAGACCTCGCTGCCCTTGATCGCGGCCCGGCGCAGCGTGCCCTCACGCACGAATCCACTTTTTTCCAGCACCCGCGCGGAAGCCGGATTGTTGACGAATACGGTCGTGTGCAGGCGCTCATAGCCAAAATTGGCGAACACGTGTTCGCACCAGGGCGGCACGATCCGACTCATGATCCCCTGCCCCCAGTAACGGCGGCCGAGCCAGTAGCCGAAGTGCGCCCCGATGCGCAGCTCACCCTTGCCCGGACGCAAACCGATGCCGCCGACCGCAGCACCCTCGATCTCGATGGCCAGGTTCAGTGCAGGCGGCTCGACGGTCTGCTCGAGGAAGCGCGTTGCATCGACCATCGTATAGGGAAACGGAAAGCGGTCCGACAGGCGCGCGGAAACCGCCTCATCGTTCGCGTGCAGGACCAGCGCTGCGGCGTCTGTCGTTCGCCACGGGCGTAAAACGAACCCCTCGCCCCGGATAGGCAACGAGGGAACGCTCATGCATGGCCGCCGACGGCCGGCGTCTCCGCGTCGAGTTCGTCGATGCGGCGCGCCAGCGCGTCGGGCGAACGCGTGTATGGCGCCAGCAGCGAATAGAACGACGGCACGACGAACAGCGAAAGCAGGGTCGAAAAGGCAACGCCGAAGATGACGACCACGCCGATCGCGGCGCGGCTGGCCGAGCCCGGGCCACCGGCCAGGACCAGGGGCACGGCGCCGGCAATGGTCGCCACCGAGGTCATCAGGATCGGGCGCAGGCGCACCGCGGCCGATTCGGCGATGGCGTCGGCGATGCTCATGCCTTCGTCGCGCAGCTGGTTGGCGAACTCGACGATCAGGATGCCGTTCTTGGCGGCGAGACCGATCAGCATGACGATGCCGATCTGGCTGAACAGGTTCAGTGAATTGCCGGTCAGCCACAGGCCGATCAGGGCGCCGAGGATGGCCAGCGGCACGGTCAGCATGATCACGAACGGATGGATGAAGCTTTCGAACTGGGCGGCCAGCACGAGGTAGACGACGAGCAGGGCCAGGGTAAAGGTCAGCACGACCGCGCCACCGGCCTTGAGGTATTCGCGCGAGTCGCCCTTGTAATCGATTTGCGCCGAGGGCGGCAGTTCCTCGGCCGCGGTCTTCTGCACCCAGTCCAGCGCCTCGCCGAGGGTGTAGCCTGGTGCCAGGCCGGCCGACAGGGTGATGCCGCGCAGACGGTTGAAGCGGTTCAGCCGTCCCGGCTCGGCCAGTTCATGCACGCTGACCAGGTTGGACAGCGGGATCAGTTCGCCGCTGCGCTGCGAACGCACGTAGAGGTTGTCGAGGTCCGCCGGCGATGCGCGATCGTCACGCTGCGCCTGCATGATCACGTCGTACTCCTCGCCCCCTTCGACGAACGTGGTGACCTGACGGCCGCCCATCATGGTTTCGAGCGTGCGCCCGATCTCCTGCGCAGAAACGCCGAGATCGGCGGCGCGCCCGTGATCGATGTCGATGCGCATCTGCGGCTGGGTTTCCTTGTAGTCGGAATCGGGACTGAAAAGCCCCGGGTTCGCTTCCATGCGCGCGAGCATGCGGTCGCGCCACTGGGCCAGCTCCTTGTAGTCGGGCCCGCCGAGCACGACGTTCAAGGGCTGGCCGCCGCCGCGGATCAGCCCGGTGCGCACGAACGGCACGGCGCGCACGCCGGGCAGCGTGGCCAGGTCCTTGCGCAGACCGTCGGCCACTTCGGAGGTCGACTCGTTGCGCTGGCGCCAGTCCTTGAGGAATACCGTCAAACGGCCGGTGTGCATTTCCTGGCTGGCCCCGTAGCTGCCGGGCACGCGCGAATTGATGCGCTCGATCGGGCCGCCCTCGCCGATCAGCCCGCTGAACTTCTTCTCGACCTGCTGCATCTGCTCGACCGTGTAGTCGTAGCCGGCGCCCTCCGGGCCCGTCACCGACACGAAGAAGACGCCGCGGTCTTCCGTTGGCGCGAGTTCGGCCGGAACCACGCGCAACAGCAGTCCGCTGGCGACCAGGGCACCGAGCATGAGCAGGCCGAACAGCACCGGCTTGCCGCTGCTGCGCGTGACCAGGTTCCGGTAGCGTGCGGTCAGGCGCTCGAGATGCCCATGGATGAAGGCATTGAAGCCACGCTTCTCGCGATGCGGACGGACCAGCTTCGAGGCCATCATCGGGGTCAGGGTCAGGGCGACGAAGGCGGACAGCGCGACCGCGGTCGCCAGGGTCACCGAAAGTTCGCGGAACAGGCGACCGGTGTTGCCTTCCATGAAACCGATCGGCAGGAATACCGAGACCAGCACGGCGGTGGTCGCGATGACGGCAAAGGCAACTTGGCGGGCCCCGCGCTTGGCCGCGACCAGGGCCGGCTCGCCGAGATCGGCGCGACGCTGGATGTTCTCGAGGACGACGATCGCATCGTCGACGACGAGGCCGATGCAGAGGACCAGGGCGAGCAGGGTCAGCAGGTTGATCGAGTAGCCGAACGCGTAGAGTCCGATGAACGCCGAGATCAGGCAGACCGGCACGGTCACGGCCGGAATCAGGGCCGAGCGCGCACTGCCGAGGAAAAGGAAGATGACCAGCACGACCAGCACGCCACCCTCGATCAGGGTCGCGTAGACGCGCTCGACCGCCGATTCGATGAACAGGGTCGAATCGTAGGCGACAAAGATCACGGTGCCTTCCGGCAAGGTTTTCTGCACGCGCTCGGCCTCGGCGCGCGCGGCGCGGGCGACATCGAGGCTGTTGGCGGTCGAGGTCTTGACGATGCCGAGGCCGACATTTGGCTGGCCGTTGCTGCGCAGGTAGGAACGCCGCTCCTCGGCCGCGCGCTCGATCCGCGCCACGTCACCGAGACGCACGACATAGCCATCGCTGCCCTTGGCCAGGGCGAGCTTGGCGAAGTCCTCGGACTTGGCATAGTTGCGCTGCACGCGCAGGGTGAAATCCCGATTTTCAGACTCGATCTGGCCAGCCGGCAGCTCGACGTTCTCGCGGCGCAGGGCGGCCTCGACATCGGAAACGGCCAGACCGCGCGCGGCCAGGGCCTCGCGATCGAGCCAGATGCGCATTGCATAACGCTGGCCGCCACCGACATAGACGCGGGCGACGCCCTCGATCGCCGACAGGCGGTCGGTCACGTAGCGTTCGGCGTAGTCGCTCAGTTCGAGGGCATCCATGCGATCGGAGCGCATGTTGAGCCAGAGGATCGCATCGGAGTCGCTCTCGACCTTGGATATCTCGGGTGGATCGGCTTCTTCCGGAAGGCGGTCCTGGACGCGGCTGACGGCGTCGCGCACGTCATTGGCGGCGGCTTCGATGTCGCGGCTCAGGTTGAATTCCATCGACACATCGGCGCTGCCATTGCGGCTGCTTGACTCGACCACGTCGACACCCTCGATGCCAGCCAGAGCATCCTCGAGGACCTGGGTGATGCGGGTCTCGACGACGGCCGCCGACGCACCGGGATAGTTCACCTCGACCGAAACCACCGGCGGATCGATGGCCGGCAGCTCGCGCAGGGTGAGCCGCGAGAACGACATGACGCCGAGCACGATCAGCAACAGGCTGACCACGGCCGCGAAGACCGGCCGCCGTATCGAGATGTCGGAGAGGTTCATGAGGAGGCATCCTTCGGCTTGCCGGCATCGGTGATCTTCGAGCCTTCGCGGACCTTGACGGTGCCGTCGACCACGATGCGCGCATCGGCATCGATGCCGTCGACGATCTCCACCTTGCCGAACTGACGTGCGCCGAGCGTGACCTTTACCCGCTCGACCGTGTCGTCGTCCTTGACCCGATAGACGAAGGAATCAGGTCCGATCTGTTCGATGGCGATCTCGGGCACGGCCAGCACGCGTCTCTCGGGCCTCAGGACATGCACGGTCATGAGCATGCCGGGTCGCAGCGCATGGTCGGCATTCGGCAGCTCGGCACGGACCACGACCGATCGGGTCATCGGATCGACCCGCGAATCGACCGACAGCACCTTGCCGCTGAATTCGCGGCCCGGAAAGGCGATGCTGGTCGCGGTCAGCTGCAGACCCGGACCCAGGGCGGCCAGGTAGCGTTCGGGCAGCGAGAAATCGAGCTTGATCGTGTCGATGTCGTCGAGGGTGGTGATGACGGTACCCGGCGTGACCAGGGCGCCGACACTGACCTGGCGTAGCCCAAGCACGCCCGAGAATGGCGCGGTCACCACGCGATCGGCGAGCTGGGCGCGCAGCAGGGCGACCCGGGCCTGGGCCGAATCGTGGGTGGCACGCGCGGTATCGGCGACCTGCTTGGACACGGTGCCCTGGCGAACCAGGTCGTCGTTGCGGTTCATCAGGCGCTCGGCATCCTTGTAGGTGGCCTGCGCCTCGGCGAGGGCGGCCACCTGCTGGCCCGAAGTCAGCTCGACCAGCACGTCGCCGGCGTCGACGCGCTGGCCATCGGTGAAATTCACCTTGCGCACGGTCTCGGTGATCTTGGCGGTCAGGGTCACCGATTCGCGCGCCTTGGTCGTGCCGACCGCCTCGATCGTGTCGACCCAGTCCACGGGTTGCACGAGGGCCGTCGTTACCGGAATGGCCGCGGCGCCTTTTCCTGCCGCTCCGCTATCCGGCTCGGAGCAAGCGGCCAGCGTGAGCAAGAGCGCGGCGAGCAAGGTGGCGTTCGATTTCTGCATCGGTGTGCGTGGTCCCGTGGATTGTTTCGCGATCCCGTCCCGTTTGCGGACGGAGGGGGTGCCCGGCCGGACCGGCGTTGGCTGCCGGTCGATCGGGTTGGTGATGACGCGTCCCAGCGCCGCATGGTGGCGACCGGGCCTGCGTCAGTGGTCCATTGCCAGCTCGGGCGCCGGCTTCGCCATCTGGCGCCGCGGAATGCGGAACAGAAGCAGGAAGGGTAACGCGCCAAGGGTAAGCCACATCATCAGCCAGAAGTCATTGATGTAGGCAATGGCGGCCGCCTGGCGGGTCACCTCGGCGTTCAGCGCGGCCAGTCCCTGCAACGAATCCGGATTCAGGATACCGCCCGGGACGTTGAGCGAATACGGCGTGATCCGCGAGGCCAGTTCGGCATGGTTGAGCTGGGTACCGCGGGCGATCAGGGTGAACATGATCGATATGCCGAAGCTGGAACCGATATTACGAGCCAGGCTGAAGATGCCGGCCGCCTCGGTGCGCGAACGACCGGGCAGGGTCGCATAGGCCAGGGTCGAGACCGGCACGAAAACCAGACCCAGCCCGAGCCCCTGGATCACGCCGACATTGATGATCGGCCAGATCGGAACGTCGGGTCCGAATTGCGCGCTCATGCCGAGCGACACCGCGATCAGCACGATGCCGGTCGCCATCGGCAGGCGCGGATCGATGCCACGGGCCAGCAGGCGGCCAACCGTGGTCATCGCGACCAGGGTGCCGACGCCGCGCGGCGCAAGCAGCAGGCCGGTGGTCACCACCGGGTAGTTCATGAGGTTCTGCAGGTACGGCGGCATCAGGGCCATGGTCGCGAACAGCAACACGCCCACGATGAAGATGAACAGCGTGGCGACACCGAAATTGCGGTCGCGCAGCAGGGCAAGGTTGACGAAGGTCCGCTCGCTGCTGCGCCAGTGCACCCAGTACAGGTAGAAGCCGAGGAAGGCCAGGGCCAGGTCGATCTGGATCTCGATCGAGGAAAACCAGTCCTTCTCGTTGCCGCGGTCGAGCATCAGCTGCAGGGCGGCGATGCCGATGGCGAGGAAGGCGAAGCCGCGCCAGTCGAAGCGGCTCGGTTCGACCTCGTCCTTCGGCACGCTGGCGAGCACGCCGAGCAAGGCGACGATGCCCACTGGCACGTTGATCAGGAAGACCCAGTGCCAGCTGTAGTTGTCGGTCAGCCAGCCGCCCAGCGGGGGCCCGACGATCGGCCCGACCATCACGCCCATACCCCACAGGGCCATGGCCGCGCCATGCTTCTCGGGTGGGAACGCATCGAGCAGGGACGATTGCGAGATCGGCACCAGCGCCGCTCCGAACAGGCCCTGCAGTATGCGGAAAGCGACCATTTCGCCGATGCCCGTGGCCATTCCGCAAAGCACCGAGGCCACGGTGAACCCGGCGATCGCAACGACCAGCAGGTGGCGGCGGCCGAAGCGCGAGGCCAGCCAGCCGGTCGCCGGCGTGGCAATCGCGGCGGCGACGATGTAGGACGTCAGGATCCAGGCCGCCTGGTCCTGGGTGGCCGACAGCGAACCCTGCATGTCGGGCAGGGCGACATTGGCGATCGTCGAATCGATCACCTGCATCAGTGTCGCCAGCATGATCGAAACGACCAGCAGCGGCAGGTTGGGAACCTCGCGATGTGAAGGGATCGTGCTCATGTGGGTTCCGGGATATCGGCGGTTCGCGATGACCGGCCTTTCGGCTGTTTGAAAAGGGGTATACCGGCTATTCCGATGATGAAAAAAAGGGTTTCCGATACGCGAAGGGAGAAGCGGCTCTTGGCTTACCGAATCCCGAATCCCGAATCTCGAATCCCGCTTCTCAACGGCTCAACGCCACGCGCGGCTCGCCCGCATCACTGCCTGTCCAGCGACCGAGCAGTGAGTTCTGCCTGCCGGTATCGATTTCGACATCGGCACTCATGCCGGCGCGCAGAACCATGCCGTCCTGGCTGGCCGTCTCGATGGCCAGTCGCACCGGGATGCGCTGCACGATCTTGACCCAGTTGCCGGTCGCGTTCTGTGCCGGCAGGATCGAGAACTGCGAGCCCGAGGCCGGGCTGATCGAGGCCACGGTCGCGGTCCACTTGTGGCCCGGGAAGGTGTCGACCTCGATCGTCGCCGGCTGGCCGACGCGCACGTTGGTCAGGTCGGTTTCCTTGAAGTTGCCCTCGACCCAGAGCGTGTTCGAGACCAGCGGCATCGCCGCCTGGCCGACATTCAGATAGTCGCCCGGCTGCAGGTGCATCTTGCCGATCGTGCCGTCGATCGGCGCGCGCACTTCGGCATGCGAAAGATCGAGCCTGGCCTTGGCCAACTGGGCCATGGCCACGCGGTAGCCGGACAGATCCTCGAGCGGCGTGTCGACGGCGCCGCCGAGCATGGTGCGGGCCTTGGCCAGGGTGGCCGCATCGCTGTCGCGCGTGCCGCGGGCCGTGGCGACTTCGGCGGCCGCGTCGTCGAGCGCCTTCTGCGCGACCAGGCCCTTGGCGCGCAGCTCCTGCACACGCTTGAGCTGGGCCTCGTTGTTGCGCAGGGTCGCTTCGGACGAGCGCAGGTCGGCGCTGGCCGAACGATAGGTATCGCGCGACGCATTCAGATAGTCGCCAGCCGCTGCGATCTGCGCCTGCATCTGCTCGACCGCGATCTGCAGCGGCTCCGGGTCGATGCGGAACAGCAGGTCGCCCTTGTGCACGGCCTGGTTCTCGTGCACGGCAACCTCGACCACGCGGCCGCCGATCTGCGGTGCGATCGTGACCTGGTCGGCCTGCACGTAGGCATTGTCGGTCGAGGTGTAGCGCCCGGCCGTGATGTAGAACCAGCCCGCCACGAGGGCGACGACGAGCGGCCCGGCGATCCAGAGCACGCGGTTGCGGAGTCGACCGCGGGGCCTGGCGGTATCGGTCTCGACGCGGGCGGCAATTTCGGTGGGCTGTTGGCTAGTCATGGCAGGCTCGGGCTCAGGATTCGTGGGACTCGTTGGCAGACTCGATCGCGGAAAGATTCGCGCGAAGCTGCTTGAGGACGCGTTGGAAGGCGCCAAAATCGCCGTCGTCGATGTTGACCAGGGATTCCCGGCGCAACTCCGCGGCGATGACTTCCATGTCGTCGGTGACACCGTGCGCCTTGACAGTCAGGTACAGACGCCAGCGACGGCGATCGTTCGGGTCGGCGCGGCGCTCGACGAACCCGGCCACGGCCAGGCGATCGATGACACGGCCAACCGCGATCGGCTCCATTTCGAGAAACTCGGCCAGTTCGCTCTGGCTCAGCCCCTCGCGGCGGCGTATCGATTTGAGCGCGCGCCATTGCGCACGGGTCAGGCCAAGACGAAGCGCGCGACGGTCGAAGTGCTTGCGGAACAGGCAGGTGACGTCGTGGAGGTCGTAGGCGAACGAGGAGTCAGGGGTCGATTTCATGGCTGCCGTGGATATTATGTCCTAGGCAGGTAAATTACAATACCCGAGGGTTCATTATTCCGGCCTCGTTCATCCGGCAGGCTGCCGCGACGGTACGGCGCTCCTCGAAGGCTTGGCATGCAGGGCGCGCGGACCGATAGTGGACGCATGATCCGGATCCTCGAAGCCGACCTCACCGAACAGCGCGTCGACGCCATCGTCAACGCCGCCAACGAGACCTTGCTCGGTGGCGGCGGCGTGGACGGCGCCATCCACCGTGCGGCGGGGCCGGACCTGTTGCGCGCCTGCCGGGCCCTGCCCGAGGTCCGACCCGGAATACGCTGCCCGACCGGCGAGGCCAGACTGACCGGAGGCTATGCCCTGCCCGCACGCTACGTCATCCATACGGTCGGACCCGTCTGGAACGGTGGCGATGCCGGCGAGCCCGGCCTGCTCGCCGCGTGCTATCGGAACTGCCTCGAACTGGCCCGGCAAAAGGCGCTGGCCACGATCGCGTTCCCGGCGATCAGCTGCGGCGTGTTCGGCTATCCGCCGGAGCTGGCCGCACGCATCGCCCTGCGCGAAATCGACGCGCATGCCTGGAGCGGGCTCGAAATCACCGTCTGCTGCTTCGGATCGCGCATCCTCGAGAGCTACCGCCGTGCCGCGGGAGCACGCGACATCGACTGACCGGGCGGCTCCCTTCAGCCTGAGCCCTTGCGCCGCTCGCGCAGGTAGACCGACTTGCCGGGCCCGGCGCCGACCACGCGCTCCTCGATATCGAACAGCTTGCTCGCGGCGACCAGCTCGCGCAGCTTGCGGAAGCCGTAGTTGCGTGGGTCGAAATCGGGCGTCTGCTTGGCGATGTAACTGCCGACCGGGGAGAGGTTGGCCCAGCCGCTGTCGTCGGACGACGCTTCGACCGCCTTGCGCAACAAGCTGGCCAGCTTGCGGTCCTTGCCGATCTGGCTGGCCGCCCTGGTCTGGCGCGCCGGAGCGTCGGCCTCGTCCTCCTTGTCGATGAGGATATCGGTGTAGATGAACTTGTCACAGGCGGCGACGAACGGGGTCGGTGTCTTGCGCTCGCCGAAGCCGTAGACGGTCAGCCCCGACTCACGCACCCGCATCGCGATGCGGGTGAAGTCGCTGTCGCTGGAGACGATGCAGAAGCCATCGAAGCGTTCGCTGTAGAGCAGGTCCATGGCGTCGATGATCATCGCCGAATCAGTCGCGTTCTTGCCGGTCGTATAACGGAACTGCTGGATCGGCTGGATCGAATGCGAGAGCAGCACTTCCTTCCAGCCCTTCAGTTGCGGGCTGGTCCAGTCGCCGTAGATGCGCTTGACGCTCGCCGTGCCGTACTTGCCGACCTCGGCGAGCAGGCCATCGACGATCGACGGCTGCGCGTTGTCGGCGTCGATGAGTACCGCGAGCTTGCTCGACGCGGGGCTGTTCATCGGGTCGTGGTCCTTTTCCCGGGATGGCATGGCAAGGACCAGCATACCGCCTCGACACGGGCAAGTCGCGGTGCACATGCCGCCTGCGCATATCGGCATGAGCAAATCTACCTTCTCGCCGCGGCAGCGACTCCGTAGCGTGCATTGCATCCGGCCAAATGGCCGTCCATATCCGGATCCACGCGCCGCCCATGTCCGCCCAGTTCGCCAGCCCGCCGCCGATGCCGCTGCCCGCAGACAAGGGCCAGCTGCTGGCGCGCCTGGTCGACGGACTCGACAGCCATGCCTTGTGGTGGCTGTCGGGCTACAGCGCCGGACTCGCGGCGAAGCCGGCCCAGCACGGGGTAGCGACCAGCGCGCCGCAGCAATCGCCAGCGGCGCTTGCCACGATCGTGTTCGGGAGCCAGACCGGCAATGCCCGACGCATCGCCGAACGCCTCGCTGCCGATATCGAGCGCAGCGGCGGCGCAGTACGCCTGGTGCGCGCCGACGCCTATCCGCTGCGCGAACTGAAAACCGAACGGCTTCTCTACGTGGTCATCAGTACCCAGGGCGAGGGCGATCCGCCCGACGATGCGCGCGCCTTCGTCGAACACCTGGCCGGCAAGCGCGCGCCGCGGCTGGACGACCTGCGCTTTGCCGTGCTCGGACTCGGCGATTCGAGCTATCCGCAATTCAACGCGGTCGGTCGCCTGCTCGACCAGCGCCTGGCTGCGCTCGGCGCGCAGCGCCTGTTTGCGCGCGGCGAGGCCGATCTCGACATCGGGACAGTCGCCGACCCGTGGCTGCAGCAGGCCGTCGAGCGTGCGCGTGAACTCGAACCGAAGCCGGTACAGCGAGCCAGCGTCGTGCCGCTGCGCCACGCCGCGGTCAAGGTCCACGACCGCGATCACCCGTTCGCCGCCGAACTGCTGGCCAACCAGCGCATCACCGCACGCGACAGCGACCGCGACGTGCGCCATGTCGAACTGTCGCTGGAGGGCTCCGGCCTCGACTACGAGCCAGGCGACGCACTCGGCGTCTGGCCGCGTAATGCGCCGGCACTGGTCGACGACGTGCTCGATACGCTCGAGCTCGACGGCGAATCCCCGGTCACTGTCTCGGATGAGACCCTGACCCTGCGCACCTGGCTCGAATCGCGGCGCGAACTGACCCGTCTGGCACGCCCGTTCGTGGCCCGGCATGCCGCGGTATCCGGCCAGGGCGCGCTGAACCGCCTGCTCGCACCCGAGCAGGCGGAAAGCCTGCGTGGCCTGCTCGAAAGCCACCAGGTCATCGACCTGCTGCGCGCCTGGCCGGCGCGCTGGGACGCCGATGACCTCGTTGCTGCGTTGCGACCGCTGACGCCAAGGCTCTACTCGATCGCCTCGAGCCGCAAGCTGGTCGGCGAGGAAGCGCACCTGACCGTTGCGCGCACGGCCTGGGACGCATTCGGCCGTTCGCACGTCGGCGCTGCTTCGGGCTTTCTCGCCGCTGCCGGCGAAGACAGCCGCATCCCGGTCTTCATCGAACGCAACGAACGCTTCCGCCTGCCGGCCGATGCCAGTCGCGACGTGATCATGATCGGCCCCGGCACCGGTGTCGCACCGTTTCGCGGGTTCCTCCAGGAGCGCGCTGCGATCGGCGCGAGCGGGCGCCACTGGCTGCTGTTCGGCAACCCGCATTTCCGCAGCGATTTTCTCTACCAGGTCGAATGGCAGGAAGCCTTGCGCGAAGGCCGACTCGACCGCCTCGATCTGGCCTTCTCGCGCGACCAGGCGGACAAGATCTACGTCCAGGACCGCCTGCGCGAGCACGGCCGCGAACTGCATGCCTGGCTCGAAGGCGGCGCCCACCTGTATGTCTGCGGCGACGCCTCGCGCATGGCCCGCGACGTGGAGAAGGCACTGCTCGCGATCCTCGCCGAACACGCCGCCACCGACCACGACGGCGCCAGCGAACGCCTCGAGGCGCTGCGTCGCGAGGGTCGTTATGCGCGCGACGTCTACTGATCCGCCACACCCTCCAGCCACCCGAATCCGATCATGAGCAGCACCACGACCCCGGTCGAACACATCAAGCGCGACAGTCGCCACCTGCGCGGCAGCCTCGCCGAGAGCCTCGGCGACGCGCACACCGGCGCGATCCGCGAGGACGACACGGTGTTGATCAAGTTCCACGGCAGCTACCAGCAGGACGACCGCGACCTGCGAGAGGAACGTCGCCAGCAGAAACTCGAACCGGCCTACAGCTTCATGATCCGCACGCGCACCCCGGGCGGCGTGGTCACGCCTTCGCAGTGGCTGGCCCTCGACGCGATCGCCACGCGCTACGCCAATGGTTCGTTGCGCATCACCACGCGCCAGGCCTTCCAGTTCCACGGCGTGATCAAACGCGAGCTCAAGGCAACGATGCAGGCGATCAACGCCAGCCTGATCGACACCGTGGCTGCATGCGGCGACGTCAATCGCAACGTGCTGGTGTCGCCGAATCCGGTCGAGTCGCGCGTGCACGCCACGGTCCATGAGCAGGCCGCGCGCCTTTCCGAGCATCTGAAGCCGAACAGCCGCGCCTACTACGAGCTCTGGCTCGACGAGGAACGTGTTGCCGGCGGCGAGTCTGAAAACGAGCCGCTGTACGGCGATACCTATCTGCCGCGCAAGTTCAAGATCGCCTTCGCGGTGCCGCCGCACAACGATGTCGATGTATTCGCCCACGATCTCGGTTTCATCGCGATCGTCGAGGACGGTGTCCTCGCCGGCTTCAATGTCACCGTCGGCGGCGGCATGGGCGCAACGCATGGCGATGCCGAGACCTACCCGCTGCTGGCCCGGACCCTCGGCTTCATCACGCCGGACCAGCTCTTCGCCACTGCCGAGGCTGTGCTGACCACGCAGCGCGATTTCGGCAACCGCGCGCTGCGCAAGCGTGCGCGCCTGAAATACACGATCGAGGATCGCGGACTCGACTGGTTCCGGAGCGAAATCGAGCGTCGCTGCGGATTCGTCATCGCTGCGGCGCGTGCGTTCGCCTTCGAGCACAACGGCGACCGTTTCGGCTGGAACGAAGGCCATGATGGTCGCTGGCACCTGACCTTGCGCATCGAGGCCGGGCGCATCGCCGATCGCAACGGCGTCTCCCACCTGAGCGGACTGCGCGAGATCGCGCGCGTGCATCGCGGCGATTTTCGCCTGACCCCGAATCAGAACCTGATCATCGCCAATGTAGAAGTCGACGACCGCGGCGCCATCGATGCCCTGATGGTGGCGCACGGCCTCGACCTGCATCGAACGGCCGGACCACTGCGTCTGAACGCGCTGGCCTGCGTCGCCTTGCCGACCTGCTCGCTGGCCATGGCCGAAGCAGAGCGTTACCTGCCCGATCTCCTGGCGAAGCTCGAACAGCGCCTGCATCGGCACGGCCTGGCCGACACCCCGATCCATCTGCGCATCTCGGGCTGCCCGAACGGCTGCTCGCGGCCCTATCTCGGCGAAATTGCCCTGGTCGGCAAGGCACCGGGTCGCTACAACCTGATGCTCGGCGCCGACCGCCGCGGCCAGCGCCTGAACCGGCTGTACCGCGAAAACATCGCGGAGGCCGACATTCTCGACACGCTCGATGCGTTGTTCGCACGTTTTTCCACCGAGCGAAGCGAAGCCGAGGATTTCGGCGATTTCCTGCTCCGCAGCGGCGTCGTTCCTGCCGCCGTGGAGATTCCCCTGAAGGTGATGGTATGAACGCACTACCCGACCTGGTTTCCGCGGCCGAAGACACGCGCGCGCTCGGCACGCTCAACGACTGGCTGGAATCGCGCAGCGCAGAAGAGCGTGTCGACTGGGCCCTCGAGACCTTGCCCGGCGAACAGGTGCTGTCGTCGAGCTTCGGCGCGCAATCGGCCGTCTCCCTGCATCTGGTCAGTCGGCAGCGAAGCGACATTCCGGTGATCCTGATCGATACCGGCTACCTGTTCGAGGAAACCTACCAGTTCGCCGACGCACTGACCGAGCGCCTCGGGCTCGACCTGCGCGTCTACCGGCCAAGAATCGGTCGGGCCTGGATGGAGGCTCGCCATGGCCGGCTCTGGGAACAGGGCCTCGAAGGCCTGCAGCGCTACGACGCCCTGCGCAAGGTCGAGCCGCTGCGGCGCGCGCTCGACGAACTCGGCGCGCGCACCTGGTTCGCCGGACTACGCCGTAGCCAGGCCAGCACGCGGGCGTCGACGCCGGTGCTCGAACTCAAGCACGGCCGCTGGAAGGTCCATCCGCTGATCGACTGGAGCGACCGCGACATCTGGCAGTACCTGAGCCGGCATGACCTGCCCTACCACCCGCTCTGGCACGAAGGCTATGTCTCGATCGGCGACGTGCACACGACGGCGCGCTGGCAGCCCGGCATGCGCGAGGAGGACACGCGCTACTTCGGGCTCAAGCGCGAATGCGGCATCCATCTGGAAGTCTGATTCACGGAGGACGGCGCCATGCGCACGTTCATTCCGCACCCCCGATCCGTCGCCCTGGCGCACGCAACTCCCACCCCACCGAAGCAAACTCCCATGTCCCAGTCCGCACTCGCCTCGCACCACGCCGACCCGCTGAACCCGCCGCACGGCCGTGTACTCAGGGAACTCTACCTGCCCGCTGCCGAGGCGTTCGCGCTCAAGCAACGCAGCGCCAGCCTGCCCGGCTGGGATCTCGACGCCCGCCAGCTCTGCGATCTCGAACTGCTGCTCAATGGCGCGTTCTCGCCACTCGATGGATTCATGACACGTCGCGACTACACGCGCGTGCTCGACGACATGCGCCTGGCCGACGGCACGCTGTGGCCGATCCCGATCGTGCTCGATGTCGACGATGCCTTCGCCGCCTCGATCAGCGTCGGCGATGAGGTGGCCCTGCGTGATCGCGAAGGCGTGCCGCTGGCCGTGCTGACGGTCGAAGACATCTACTTCGTCGACCCGCTGCAGGAGGCGCACCAGGTCTACGGCACCACCGACCGCCTGCATCCCGGCGTACTCGAATTGCTCGAACGGCGTCGACGTGTCCATCTCGGCGGTCGCGTGCGCGGCATCCAGGCTCCGCAGCACCACGACTTCATGGCGCTGCGTGACAGCCCGCGTTCACTGCGTGAGCGTCTGGGTGCGCTCGGCTGGCAGCGCGTCGTCGCCTTCCAGACTCGCAACCCGATGCATCGGGCCCACCGCGAACTGACCGTGCGCGCGGCCGAGCAGGCGAACGCAAACGTCCTGATCCAGCCCGTGGTCGGCCTGACCAAACCTGGTGATGTCGATCATTACACGCGGGTGCGCTGCTACCAGGC
This sequence comes from Dokdonella immobilis, assembly GCF_900115085.1. Lineage (GTDB taxonomy): Bacteria > Pseudomonadota > Gammaproteobacteria > Xanthomonadales > Rhodanobacteraceae > Dokdonella > Dokdonella immobilis. Next base: position 66,404 of record NZ_FOVF01000019.1, read on the forward strand.
CTTGCTTTCGCACTATCCGGCGAATTCCGCCCAACTATCGCTGCTGCCACTGGCCATGCGCATGGCCGGGCCGCGCGAGGCGCTCTGGCACGCGATCATCCGCAAGAACTACGGCGCTACGCATTTCATCATCGGCCGCGATCATGCCGGGCCGGGCAAGGACGCCAGGGGCATTCCGTTCTACGAGCCGTTCGCGGCACAGGAACTCGTTGCCAGTCACCAGCAGGAACTCGGCATCGAGGTCGTGCCGTTTCCGGCCATGGTCTACGTCGCCAACCGCGACGTCTACCTTCCTTCCAATGAAGTGCAGGCCGGCGACGAGGTGCGCGACATTTCGGGCACCGAACTGCGCCGGCGCCTGGCCGACGGCGAGGAGATCCCGGCCTGGTTCACCTACCCCGAAGTCGTCGAGATCCTGCGCGAGCGTTATCCGGCCAAGGCCCCGAAGGGATTCGCCCTGTTCTTCACCGGACTCTCGGGCTCGGGCAAGTCGACCATCGCCCAGGCCGTGATCGCGCGCCTGCTTGAGCGCTCGGCGCGACCGATCACGTTGCTCGACGGCGACGAGGTGCGCAAGCACCTGTCGAAGGGGCTCGGTTTCTCGCGCGAGGACCGCGCCGCCAACGTGACCCGCATCGGCTATGTCGCCAGCGAGGTCGTCCGCCACGGTGGCATCGCGATCTGCGCCCCGATCGCGCCGTATCGCGACAGCCGCGCGCAGGTGCGTCGCCTGGTCGAAGCGCATGGCGCGTTCATCGAGATCCACGTCGATACCGCCCTGGAAGCCTGCGAAGCGCGGGATCGCAAGGGACTCTATGCCCAGGCCCGGGCCGGCAAGATCGCCCGGTTCACGGGCATCAGCGATCCCTACGAGGCTCCGGAAAACCCCGAACTGCACCTCGATGGCGCGGCCGCCGATCCGGCTACCCTGGCCGGTCGCATCATCGCCCTGCTGCGCAATCGCGGACTCATTGGCGATACGTCGCGTGGGCTTCGATGACCGATCACGCGTTGTCGCTTCGTCGTAGGATCGCTTTCAGGCGCGATGCTCTTCATTCATGTTGCAGAAGAGCAGCACGCCCGAGGGCGCTCCCGCCGTGTGCGGCAGATCGTAGGTGGGGGACACCGATTTTCAGGCCGCCCGCATCGTGGCCGCAGCGCGGGTCGTCGCGCGCCAGTGCGGAGGCTCGGGCCATTCCGCGGCGGCCGCACCCTGCACGACACGCACGAGGTCGCGACGGTCGATATGCGGAGCCAATGCGGCGATCAGGTCGAGCGCGTAGTCGCGTTGGACGCGATCGCGCTTGAGCACGACCCAGGTCGTGCAGGTCGGCAGAAGGCGATCGGCAGGCAACACGCAGAGATCGCCGCGATCGTCTTCGCCAAGGGCCATTTCGGCCAATACGCCAACACCGAGGCCGGCCCGCACATAGGTCTTGATCAGGTCGGCATCACGCGCCGTGACCGCCAGCCTGAGCTCGCAACCGGCCGCATCGAAGGCGCGGCGCAGCGAAGACTCGGCGGCCAGCGAGGATTCGTAGCTGACCAGCGCGTATCGGGCCAGCTCGTCGATACGCGGCGCCCGGCCCAAGGCCGCCAATGGATGCGACTGCGGCACGAGGATCCGTCGATCCCATCGATAGATCGGGATCGCCAGGTCGGCATTCGGCGGCGTGCCGGCCGTGCTGACGATGGCCAGGTCGGCCATGCCCTTGCCAAGCAGGTCCATCAACTCGGTGTCGCCATGCGGTTCCAGGCGGACACTGACATTGGCGAAACGCTGCTTGAGCGCGGCGACCGCGCCGGGCAAGACGAAACGCGCCTGGGTATGCGTGGTGACGATGACCAGCTCGCCATCGACGTCGCTGCGCAGGTTGGCCGCGAGCGCGCGGATGTTGGCCGCCTCGGCCAGGATGACCCGGGCCCGGGCAATGACCTGGGCGCCGGCTGCAGTGATCGAATCGAGACTCTTGCCCTTGCGCAGGAACACCTGGAAGCCGAGCTCGTCCTCGAGCTGCTTGAGCTGGCGCGAGACGCCGGGCTGGGTTGCGTGCAAGCGCTCCGCGGCCAGCGTGATGTTGAGGCCGGCATCGGCGATGGCAACGATGTAGCGCAGTTGGGTCAGGGTCATTTCGATCGATTCGCGAGAATACGGCTGCAGCGGTGCGGACCTTGTCGGCGCCAGCGGGCGTCGGCCGCAGCGATTGTCGATGGCCTGGCCGTACCGCATTTGCTGCCCCGCAGCATAGGCGCTCGGCAGGTCAGCGTCCACTCTGGACGTCTAGACGGCTGCGTTGCTTTCATCACCGAATCGCATAAGCCCAGAGGCTTTGGGTATTTCAGTTCGAACCAGCGGGATCCTAGGCTTGGCCGATGAGCCTGTATCCCCTGTTCGCCAATCTCAGCGGTCGCCGCGTCCTCGTAGTAGGTGGCGGCAGCGTCGGCGAACGCAAGGTGTTGGCCCTGAGCAGGACCGGGGCACGAATCGAGGTCGGCGCACCGCAGATCACGGCCCGCCTCGCCCGGCTGGTCGACAGTGGCCTGATCACGCATCGCAACGGCACCTTCGAAGACGCCTGGCTCGACCATGTCTGGCTGGTCATCGCGGCGACCGGCGAGCGCGCGCTGAACCGGCAGATCGCCGCGGCGGCGGAGGCGCGCCGACTGTTCGTCAACGTGGTCGACGATGCCGAGCTGTCGACGTTCCAGGTGCCCGCCGTGGTCGACCGCAGCCCATTGATGATCGCGATCTCGACCGGCGGCGCGGCGCCGGTGCTGGCGCGCCTCGTGCGCGAGCGCATCGAGTCGCTATTCGATGCCTCGCTCGGTCCGCTGGCGGCGCTGGCCGCGCGCTACCGCCAGCGCATCCGCCAGCGCTGGCCCGAGCTTGGCCCGCGGCGACGCTTTCTCGAATCGATGTTCGGTGGAAAGATTGCCGCCGACCTGCGCCGCCAGCGTCCGCTCGAGGCCGAACGCGCGCTGCGCGATGCACTCGAGGCTCCGCAATCCGGGGCACCGCCCGGTTCGGTCGCCGTGGTCGGGGCCGGCCCGGGGGACCCCGGACTGCTCACACTCAATGCGCTGCGCGCGCTCAATGAAGCCGACGTGATCCTGCACGACCGGCTGGTGTCCGCCGAGGTGCTCGAGCTCGCCCGCCGCGATGCGACCTTCATCGATGTCGGCAAGCAGGGCGGTGGCGCACACACATCCCAGGAATGCATCCATGCGCTGATGCTCGAACATGCGCGGGCCGGCCGGCGCGTGTTGCGGCTCAAGGGCGGCGACCCGTTCGTGTTTGGTCGTGGCGGCGAAGAACTCGAATTCCTGCGCGGGCACGGCATCGACTACACGGTCGTACCGGGGATCACCGCGGCGATCGCATGCGCGGCCTATGCGGGCATTCCGCTGACCCATCGCGAACATGCCCAGGGCGTGCGCTTCGTCACCGCCCAGCATCGGGATTCCATCGACACGCTGGATTGGCGCGCACTCGCCGCGGATCGCCAGACCCTGGCGATCTACATGGGCCTGGGCAGTCTCGAGCGGGTGGCCGACCGGCTGATCGCGCACGACCGCGCGGCCGGCACCCCGTTCGCCCTGATCGAGAATGGCTCCCGCCCTGGCCAGCGGGTCATCCGCGGTACGCTGGCCACGCTCGCCGAAAGTGCCGCGGCGCATGAGGTGCAGTCACCGGCCTTGCTCATCGTAGGGCCCGTCGCCGCATTGGCCGATCGCCTACACTGGTATGGCGCGACACCGCTGACGGCTGAGCCCGTTGCAGCGGACGCCTTGCGCGCCGCCTGAATTCAACGGAGGTTCCAGCCCCATGTCCTACGAATCGATTCTCGACACGATCGGCAATACACCCATCGTCAAACTGCAGCGCCTGGCTCCGAAAGGCGTCGAGGTCCACGTCAAGGTCGAGTCCTTCAATCCGGGTGGCTCGGTCAAGGACCGCCTCGCCCTCGCCGTCGTCCTCGACGCCGAGAAGTCGGGCAAGCTCAAGCCCGGCCAGACCATCATCGAGGCCACTTCGGGCAACACCGGCGTGGCCCTGGCCATGGTCGCCGCTGCGCGCGGCTATCCGTTCGTCGCGGTCATGGCCGAATCGTTCTCGATCGAGCGGCGCAAGCTGATCCGCGCCTACGGCGGCAAGGTCATCCTGACACCCGCCGCCGAACGCGGCACGGGCATGGTGCGCAAGGCCGAGGAACTGGCGCAGAAGCACGGCTGGTTCCTGACCCGCCAGTTCGAAAACCCGGCCAACCCGGCCTGGCATCGGAACACCACGGCCGCCGAGATCCTGCGGGATTTCGCCGGCAAGCGGCTCGACTATTTCGTTACCGGCTGGGGCACCGGCGGCACTCTGACCGGCGTCGGCGAAGTCCTGCGCGTCGCCCGTCCTGAAGTGAAGGTCGTCGCCAGCGAGCCGGCTGGCGCGGCACTGCTGTCCGGGGCGGAATGGAAGCCGCACAAGATCCAGGGCTGGACCCCCGACTTCATACCGGGCGTGCTCGACCGCAGCGTCGCCCACCAGGTGGTCACGGTCGACGACGTGGTGGCACGCGACACGGCCCGCCTGCTGGCCAGCAAGGAGGGGATCTTCGTCGGCATCTCGGCCGGCGCCACGCTGGCCTCGGCGCTCGACATCGCGCGCCAGGCGGAAGCCGGCTCGGTCGTCCTTGCCATGCTGCCCGACACCGGCGAGCGCTATCTGTCGACCTTCCTGTTCGAAGGGGTCAACGAGGGTTCCGACGACGAATGGCTGGCCTCGCTCGGATAGGCCCCGGATGGCCCGAACCCGTTGCGGGCGGGGCGACTGAAGGCGCCCGCCTCTCCGTCTCCGTTCCGACCGACCCAGTCGCAGCCTCAACTTCGCAAACCCGGTCGGGCCCGGCCTGTCGAGGTCCTCGCGAGAAGTCCGAAAGCACTTCGGCAACCGCGGCGCGAACGGCCAGATCGGGCCCTTGCGATCCGCCGAGTGAGTGGCCAGTCGACACTGTGCCTCGCGCCGGCAACGGCCTAGTCTAGGAGACTGTCGGACTTGAATGGTCGAGGCGAAGTGAGGACAGGTTTTCGACGATTCGCAGGCCCATAGTGGTTCCATGGGCCAAGAAGCGGTGGAAACATGGACCGCGCAGACGGATTTGCAGCCCGATCGCTCCAGTCCGACAGGCTCCCAGGCAATCACTGAAATGAAGGCAGCCGCCTCGATGAATCCAGCGCTGCGCCGCATCGGTATCGTCGGTTATGACGGTATCAATGCGCTCGACCTGACCGGCCCGGCCGAAGCGTTCGCAAGTGCGTTCACGAGCGACGCGCGTGGCAGGACCAGGCCGTGCTACGAATTGCTCGTCATCGCCGCCTCACGCGCGCCGTTCACCGCCGAATCGGGCGTGGTCTTCCAGCCTGCTGTCGATTTCGCGGGCGCCCCAGCCGTCGACACGATCATCGTGCCGGGCGGCATCGGAGTGCGTGAAGGCCGCGAACATGCGATCGACCGCTGGCTGGCCGACCGTGCCGCGCACACGCGACGCATTGCCAGTGTGTGCACGGGTGTCTATGCGCTCGCTCGTACCGGGCTGCTCGATGGCCGCCGCGTGACCACGCACTGGCGCCACGCCGATGACCTGCGCCGACGCTTCCCGGCCGTGTCGGTCGACGCCGACGCGCTGTTCGTCAGGGACGGCCCGTTCTATTCCGGCGCCGGCGTCACCGCCGGCATCGACCTCGCCCTGGCCCTGATCGAGGAGGATTTCGGCAGCGGCGTTGCGCTGGCAGCCGCGCGCGAGATGGTCGTCTACGTCAAGCGCTTCGGCGGCCAGAACCAGTATTCGGAACCGCTGCAGTACCAGACCCGCGCCAACGATGCCTTCGGCGATCTGGTCACCTGGATGCTAGCGAACCTCGGCGAGGATCTCTGCGTCGACCGCCTCGCCGAACGCGCGAACCTCGGTGTCCGGCATTTCAGCCGTCGTTTCAAGGCGGTATTCGGCAAGACGCCGGCCGACTTCGTGCTGTCGCTGCGCCTGACCGAGGCGCGTCGTCGCCTGAGCCTGCCGCGCAGCAATATCGATCGCATCGCAAGCTCGCTCGGCTTCGGCAGCGCGCACTCATTCCGCCGCGCGTTCGAAAAGCAGCTGGGTCTCACGCCCAAGGCCTACCGGGAACGCTTCGGCTTCGACTGAGCGATTGGGAAGAACGGCGAAACGCGACATCGCGCCCCGTCACTCTCCGTTCGGGCCGAGCCTGCCGTTCGAGCCGAGGTGAAAGTCAGCATGACTTGCGGCGCACACCGAGGTCCGAATCTGCACGCTACGGGTCCGACGGCCGGCGCGCGGGATGCCGATACTCGTGGTCGACGATGATTTCGACACACGAGGGCCTGCTCCATGTTCCGCATTCCAGGTTTGCTGGCCGCCGTCGCCTGCCTGCTGCCGATGGCAAGTGCCGCAGCGGCTGACCAATCGACGGCGCTGCCGGGTCCGCTGGTCACGCCAGCATGGCTGGCCGCGCATCTCGACGATCCGGATCTCGTGCTCCTGCACATCGGCGAGCGCGAGGGCTACGATGATGCGCACATCCCGCATGCCCGCTTCGTCACGCTCGACGATATCGCGCTTTCCGATCACAGCGGCAAGGGACTCATGCTCGAGATGCCGTCGGCTGCCGATCTGCACGATCGTCTCGGCGCGCTCGGCATCGGCGACCGCTCGCGCGTCGTCGTCTATTTCGGCAAGGACTGGGCCTCGCCGGCCACGCGTGTCGTGTTCACCCTCGATGTGGCCGGACTCGGCGATCGCAGCGCCCTGCTCGACGGCGGCATGCCGGCCTGGCAACGCGAGGGCCATGCGGTAACCCGAGAGGTCGAAAAGTCCACGGCAAGTTCGACCCTCTCGCCACTGACCATGAAACCGCTGATCGTCGACGCGGCTTTCGTGCAGACGCACGCGAAGACATCAGGCTACGCGCTCGTCGACGGCCGCGCGCGCGCGTTCTACGACGGCGTCGACACGGGGGGTGCGCACGGCGTTTCCCACCAGACCGGCCACATCGTCGGCGCACGCAGTATTCCGTTCACGTCGATCGGCAACGACGACCTGACGGTCAAGTCACCCGACGCACTGCGCACGCTGTTCGAGGTAGCCGGCGTCCAGCCCGGCGACACCGTGATCGGCTACTGCCACATCGGCCAGCAGGCAACGGCGATGCTGTTCGCGGCGCGCCTGCTTGGCCATCCCGTGCTGCTCTACGACGGCTCGTTCGAGGACTGGTCGCAGCGCGGCCTGCCGGTCGAGACGGTCGAGGCGATCGCGACGGCGTCGAAGGGCCACTGAGGTGCAACGCGCCTACGCCAACCCGTACCTCGCCGGCGTCGCGCTCGGTCTCGTCCTGCTCGCAAGCTTCGTCTTGAGCGGGCGCGGCCTCGGCGCATCGGGCGCTTTCGCGAGCGCGGCGGCCAGTGTCGCGGCCGCGTTCGACGCGAACGCGGCGACGGCGAATCGCTACTTCGCGCGCTACCTCGCCGATGGAGGTTTCGGGTCGGACTGGCTGGTCTACGAACTGCTCGGCGTCGTCATCGGCGGGGGTGCATCGGCCCTGCTGTCGGCTCGCTGGCGCGCCGAAATCGAACGCGGACCGCAGCTGTCGAGCGGTCCACGCCTGCTGTTCGCCGTCGCGGGCGGCGCCCTGATGGGCGCCGGCGCGATGCTGGCGCGCGGCTGCACGAGCGGCCAGGCCCTGACTGGCGGCGCCTTGCTCAGTGTCGGCAGTTGGGTCTTCATGCTCGCCCTGTTCGCCAGCGCCTACCTCGTCGCACCGCTCCTGCGCGGGCTCTGGCGATGAGCGCCTCGCTTGGCATCGCGCTGCTGATCGGCATCGCCTTTGGCGTGGTTCTCGAGCAGGCCGGACTCGGCCGTGCGCGCAAGCTCGTCGGGCAGTTCTACGGTACCGACTTCTGCGTATTCAAGGTCATGTTCAGCGCGATCCTGACCACCCTGCTCGGCAGCTTCTGGCTCGCCCGCCTCGGCCTCGTCGATCTCGCCGGCTTCTACGTGCCGGAAACCTTCCTGCTGCCGCAGCTTGTTGGCGGCCTCGTCTTCGGCATCGGCTTCGTCCTCGCCGGGTTGTGCCCGGGCACCGCCTGCGTGGCCGCCGCCAGCGGTCGCCTCGATGGCCTGGCCGTGATGGGCGGTCTGCTTGTCGGCATCGGCAGCTGCGGCTTGCTGTTTGACCGCTTGCAGCCGTTCTACACCAGCACCGCGTACGGGACCGTGACCCTGCCTCGACTGTTCGACCTTCCCTATGGCGTGGTCGTCTTGCTCGTGGTCGCGATGGCCCTGCTCGCGTTTCGCGTGCTGGCCCGCTTCGAGCGGCCGGCATGAGTGCGTCCCGCGCACTGGGCTGGGCGGCATTTGTGCTCGGCACGGCGGCAGCGTTCGCCGGCAGCCCGCATCGTGGCGGTGCGGTGCCACGCGCACGTGTCGATCGATTCGAGGATGCGACAGCGGACCTGCCCGCCGTATCCGCCACGCAGCTCGCCGAATGGATCCGAAGTCGCGAACCGGGCCTGCGCGTCATCGACTTGCGTTCAGCCGACGCCTTCGAGGCCTACCGGATCCCCGGCGCGCGACGCCATGATGCGGAATCACTGGATCGCCTCGCCTCTTCGGATCGCGACGTGCTCGTTCTCGTGTCTGCCGACGGCAGGATTCCCGCGCAGGCCGGCAGGCACCTTCGCAACAGCGGGGCACGCGAGATCCTTGTCCTGCGCAAGGGCGTGCGCGGCTGGCTCGAAGAGGTGATCAATCCGGTGCTGGGCGCCGGCACCACGCCCCGGGCCCGGCAGCGCATCGAGGCCCGCGCCGAACTGAGCCGCTACTTCGGCGGCCAGCCGCGTATCGGCACGCCCGGCAGCCCGTCTGCCGGCAGAGCGATGCCGGCCACGGACGATGTCGACACGGACATCGCCCACCTGCGTCGACGCGGGTGCGGATGAAGGCGCCGCTCGCATTCGATGGTTACTTCGACGAGCTGCGTCGTCGCGAATTCGCGCGCCTCGATGCGCACGGCTGCGCCTATCTCGATTACACCGGCAGCGCGCTCTACGGTGCCAGCCAGGTCGAGGCGCAGGCGCGCCTGCTCGCGGACGGCATGTTCGGCAATCCGCATTCCGAACATCGCCCCTCGCGCCATTCGGCCGAACTGATCGAAACGGCACGGCGCGCCGTCCTGGCCTGGTTCAACGTTGACGCAGACAGCCATGCCGTCTGCTTCGTCGCCAACGCCAGCGCGGCGATCAAGCTCGTCGCCGAGAGTTATCCGTTTTCGAGCCAGCGCGGCTTGATGCTGAGCGCGGACAACCACAATTCGGTCAATGGCATCCGCGAGTTCGCGCGGCGCGCTGGCGCAGCGGTCGGGACCATTCCGCTCGATTCGCAATTGCGCCTGCGGGATCCGCTGGCCCACCTGAGCGCCGCCTCGGCTTCAGGTCCAGGCCTGTTCGCCTTCCCCGCCCAATCGAACTTCTCGGGAGTGCGCCATCCGCTCGACCTCATCGCTTCGGCCCACGACCGCGGCTGGGACGTGCTGCTCGACGCCGCGGCCTTTGTGCCCTCGGGCCGGCTCGACCTGCGTCATTGTCGCGCCGATTTCACGGCTGTTTCCTTCTACAAGATGTTCGGCCTGCCGACCGGCGTCGGGGCCCTGGTCGCGCGTCGCGATGCACTGGCCCGTTTGCGGCGGCCGTGGTTCGCCGGCGGCACGGTCGACCATGCCTCGGTCCAGCTCGACCGCCACCGGCTCACTGAAGGTGCGCAGGGCCATGAGGACGGCACGCCGAATTTCCTCGACATCGGCATGATCGCGGTCGGACTCGACTTCATCGCGGCGATCGGCAACGAGCGCCTGTCGCGGCGGCTGCAGGATCTGACCGCGCATTTCCTGCGTGGACTCGTCGCGCTGCAGCATCCCTCCGGGGCGCCGCTGGTGTGCGAGTACGGTCCCGATGACAACGCAGAGCGCGGCGCGACCGTGGCCTTCAACGTGCTCGATCCGCAAGGGCGCACGCTACCGTTCCTCGAGGTCGAACAACGCGCCAGTGCGGCGGGCGTGGCGCTGCGTGGGGGTTGCTTCTGCAATCCCGGCTGTGCCGAGACGGCATTCGGATTTCAGGCAACTGCCGTGGCTCGCTGCCTCGATCGGCTCGGCGACGCCTTCAGCCTTCCGCGCTTCGCGTCCTGCCTCGGCTCCGGCATCGCCGTCGGCGCCCTGCGGGCGTCGTTCGGAGCGCCGACCAGCCTGCGCGATATCGATCGTGCGCTGAGCGTGATCGCCTCGTTTGCCGAGATCGCTGCGCGCCGTCGGATCGCATCGCGGCGGGCCTGAGCGCCACGTCGACCAGGCCAACTACGAAGGCCCAACAAAAAACGGGCGCCCGAAGGCGCCCGTTTCTTTTCAGCCACTCAGTGCAACAACGAACTCAGGCGCCCTTCTTCCACTGGCCGAGTGCGGCGAGGCCGTTTTCCCTGGCGCGCTGGGCCACGGTGCTCTGCGCCGAGGCGAAATTGGCCGCCATGTCCTTGCCCCACAGCTTCAGCGCCGCCTGCTGCATCGCGCGACCGTACGAGAACGACAGCGGCCACGGATGCGGGCCCTGCTGGTTCATCGCGTTGAGGTTGGCCGTGGCCTGCTCGTCGGACTGACCACCCGACAGGAACACGATGCCCGGCAGCGAAGCCGGCACCGAGGCCTTGAGGCAGCGGATCGTCGCGTCGGCAACGTCGTCGATGTCGGACTGTTCGGGGCAATCCTTGCCGGCCAGGACCATGCTCGCCTTGAGGATGGTGCCTTCGAGATACACATTCTGCTCGTACAGCGAAGCGAACAGGCTGCGCAGGGTCGCCTCGGTCACCTCGTAGCACTCGTCGATGTCGTGCGCGCCATCCATCAGCACTTCGGGCTCGACCATCGGCACGATGCCGGCCTCCTGGCACAGCGCGGCGTAACGTGCGAGCGCATGGCAATTGGCCTCGATGCAGGTGCCGCTCGGGGCGTCGCCGCTGATCGTGATGACCGCGCGCCACTTGGCGAATTTGGCGCCGAGCTTGGCGTATTCATTGAGCCGCTCGCGCAGGCCGTCGAGGCCTTCGGTGACGAGTTCGCCCGGGAAACCGGCCAGCGGGAACGGGCCCTTGTCGACCTTGATGCCCGGCAGGATGCCGGCATCGAGCATGAGCTTGGTGAACGGCACGCCGGCTTTGGTCGACTGGCGGATCGTCTCGTCATAGAGGATCGCACCGGAAATATGCTGGTTCAGGCCCGGCGTGGTCAGCAGCATCTCGCGGTAGGCCCGACGGTTCTCTTCGGTGTTCGGCACGCCGACTGCGTCGAAGCGCTTCTTGATCGTATTGTTCGACTCGTCGATGGCGATGATGCCCTTGCCCGGGGCAACCATGGCCTGGGCGATGCTTTCAAGCTGCTCGATACTCATGGATGGACCACTCCAGAAACAAATGCGTTGTGCCGCCACGCGAGGTGCCGGTCAGGTAGGGTTGGGAGGCTCAGGGGCGCGGAGTATAGGCCAGTTCGGGCGCGACTGCAGTCCGCCGTTGGTCGCCCCCGGGGCGGGCCAAGCAGCCCGCTCCAGCGGCGAAAAATGACGCAACCCGTTATTTTGCAGGCCTTTTTGCGCCCCACTTGCGCGCCGGTATCACGCAACGTTGCATGATCGTCTTGCGCGCCTCGGGATCCGGCGGCAGGTTGAACGGGAAGATCAGCGAGCTGAACACGCGATCCCGGCCGGCGTTGATGATGGTCGGCTCGAATTCGAGGTGGGACGCGATGCTCGCCGCCAGCTCACCGAGACCACCGGGCGGCTCGACCTTCTCGATCGTGATGTTGCTGGTCCGGCCATTGCCTTCGACGATGAACGACACCGCCGCGCATCCGGACTGTTCCATGTTCTTGCCGCCGAGCGGCGCATTGCCCTCGACCGAGGACTTCATCATCACCCAGTACTTCTCGAGATCCTCGGGCTTGACCGAGCGCGGGACCTTCTGCGCGAAAGCGAGCGAAGTCAGCACGAGGCAGGTGATCAATAGCGAGAGCGTGCGCAGGGCCATGGCTCGAACTCCGGTTTGGCGGATGCTTCAGGATACCGAATCCGGAACGGCGGGTCTTCGTTCGATGGGTGGCGGCGCGTCGGCCCAAGGATTGCGGAGCGACTGTCCGAGCAACCGGGGCAGTTCGAATCGGTCGACTCGACTGTCTGCCAGGCAGGTCCTTTTACTCCAGCAGGCGCTCGAAGGCCTTTCGATAGCGGCGGGATCCAGATACTTCGGTGCCGTCGCGCAGCACGACCACGAAATCTCCGTTGAACATCGGATGCAATTCCTTCACGCGCTCGATGTTGACCGCGGATGAGCGTGACACCTGCGCGAACCGCGCGGGATCGAGGCGGCTCATCAGGCCGGTGAGCGTCTCCCGCAACACGTGCTTGCGCGAGCCTGCGAAGACTTCGACGTAGTTTCCGGAGGACTCCACCTTGTCCACGTCGTTCACGTCGATCAACAGGATGCGCCCGTTCTGCTTGACGGCCAGGCGACGGGACCAGCGACGTGATACGCGCAGGCCGAGGTCCTCGAGCGCAGCCGCGAGGGAATCCCTGGGTTCCTCGCGCGATTCCCCGAGATGCCGGCGCGCCCTGTCCAGCGCGAGTCGAAGTCGCTCGCTGTCGATCGGCTTGAGCACATAGTCGACCGCATGGACGTCGAACGCACGCACGGCAAACTGGTCGAAGGCCGTGACGAAGATCACCGCGGGCATCTGCTCGAGGCCAACGGATTCCACGACATCGAAGCCGCTGATTTCGGGCATCTGGATATCGAGGAAAACGAGATCCGGCTGGTTCTGGGTGATGGCGGCCACGGCGGCGGCACCATCCCCGCAATGGCCAATGATTTCGACGTCGGCTTCGCCCTGCAGGCGCTTTGCAAGCCCGCGAAGGGCGGCTGGCTCATCGTCGACAAGAAGTGTACGAATGCTCACCGAGCCTCCGGAGATCCGATCGGGATCGTGATGGATGCCTGCAAACCGCCCCCGGGCGCGTTGGCCAGGACCAATGAGTGGCGGTTGCCATGGAGCAGGGCAAGCCGTGACCGGGTATTTGAAAGTCCGACACCCTCACCGGCCATCCGGTCCATGCCGATGCCGTTATCGAGCACACTCAGGCGAAGCATGTCGCCGAACCTCGTGGCAGAGATCTCGATTCGCCCCGCTCGCCCCAAGGTCGCCAACCCATGCCGCACCGCGTTCTCGACGAAGGGCTGCAGGATCAGGCTTGGGACTTTCACATCGAGCAGTTTCGGGTCGACGTCCAGCGAGTAGGTCAAACGGTCGGGGAATCGGGCCTTCTCGATGCCCAGGTAGGCCTCCAGGAAGGCAAGCTCCTCACCCAATTCCACCTCCTGCGAGGCGGAGATCTCGAGGGCCCTTCGCAACAGGTTGCTGAGCAATACCAGCACACGCTCGGCTGCATCGACATCTTCCCGCATCAACACCGCGATCGTGTTGAGCGAGTTGAACAGGAAATGCGGTTGCAGCTGCGCACGCAACGCCAGCAGCCGCGCGTCGGCAAGTTGCGCCTCCAATTGGAGTGCGCGCAACTCGCGCTCGCGAGCCGATCGGGTGAGGCGCAGGGCCTGTGCGGCACCCACGATCAGCCCGTACACCGGGACATTCAGCAGAAACGCACTTCGCACCAGGCGCACGAAGGTTTCGAGCCAGGTCTGCCCGGCGCTGATCGCGCCGATGTAGGGAGCCAATGCGGAGAAGGCCGCCAGATTGAGCGCCGCCAGCGCGGCGCCGAACGCCAGGTGGATCACGGCGGCACGAAGAGTCCGTCGACGTTCGAACGGGAACCGTGCGGCAAGTGCGATCACGATGGGCGTCAGCAACGCCCAAAGGCCCGCCCACGTGAGCCAGATCACTGTCGCCCGCGACAAGGCAACCGGTTCTTCGCGCAGTGCCCCCGATACCCATGCCTGTATCGCCAACAGAAGGCCAGCAAGCATCCACGCGACGAGAACCAGCGCCACGCGGCTTCCAAGGGATCGCTCTACTCTGGCAGACACCGCATTTCCACCCTATCGGTTCTGGGATGCGCCGGAAGGTGGCGGCATCAGTCCCAGCTGTTTGAGCAACCCCAATGAATCACCGGCTGTCCATTCTTCAGCAATCGCCCCATCCACGAAACGGAATATCGCCGTTCCGCTGGTTTGGACCTGCTTTCCGGTAGCGGGGATACCGTTCCCGACGCCCGAATTGGTGCCGCGCGCGGTCCAGCGAACCGCTACCAGATCATGCTCGGCGACGATCAGGTCGACACTCACCTTCAGATCGGGAAACGCCATGCGCCAACCCCGGGCCTCGGCCATGCCCGCATCGTGCGTGAAGGTCTTCGTTCCACCACCGTGGCCGACGAAATCATCGGTATAGGGTACGTTGAAACGCCCCTGACTCAAGCCTTCTTCAAAGACCTGTCGTGCCACCAGCTTGTTGCGACCGGATTCGTCCTCGTTCGAACGCACCGGCAAGGACGACTCACGCGCGGCATGGGCCGCCCACGCAATCGGGAGTAACGCCACCAGCAGGCCGGCGGCAATGGCCGCGTTTCGAAGTTGCGCCAACATGAACTTGCCTCTCGTTTTGAAAGTCACCGACTTCCTTCGCGACGCATCCTGGGCTCGAAGCCACCCTGTGCACGATTGAAATGTGACGACTGGAGAGATCGCCGGGGTAAACAGCTTCTCGAACGTGATCAGGCATCAGGGCGCGACATCACTGCACACGTCGTTTCCCACAAAGTCGCCATCCAGGCGAAATTCGAGTGGCCCTGGCCCTGGCTGTTGCCCTGGCTGTTGCCCTGGCTGTTGCCCTGGCCGTTGCCCTGGCTGTTGCCCTGGCTGTTGCTCCGGCTGTTGCCTTGTCCATTGCTTTTCGTTCTGGCGCGCAGGATGCGCGCTACCCGGGCCCCGTAAGCGGTGGCGGACGGGCGAAGGAAAGGCCCGCAGGGTGGGCGCAATGGATTGCGCCCAGTTCGCTGCCAGCACACGGAGGTGCTGTCAGCGAACCCCCGTAGCCCGG
>NZ_FOVF01000031.1 GCF_900115085.1 Dokdonella immobilis
ACCTTGCGCACCGGCCGGACCTGCCGGACCGATGTCACCCTGCGCACCTTGCGGACCTGTATCACCCTGGGCGCCCTGCGCCCCAGTCGGACCCATGGGGCCCATCGGACCGGTTTCGCCCTGCAGACCCTGCGGACCTGCCTCGCCCTGAACGCCTTGCGCACCGGCCGGACCTGCCGGACCGATGTCGCCCTGCGCACCTTGCGCACCTGTCTCACCCTGGAGACCTTGCGCCCCGGTCGGACCCACGGGGCCCATCGAACCGGTTTCGCCCTGCGCACCGGTCGGGCCAGCCACACCCTGCGGACCCTGGGCACCCGTCGCACCTGTCTCGCCCTGTGAACCCTGCGCACCGGTCGGTCCGGCCACGCCCTGCGGACCCTGGGCACCGGTCGCACCGGTATCGCCTTGTGGACCCTGCGCGCCGGTTTCACCCTGAGCACCGGTCGGACCCATCGGGCCGACTTCACCCTGTGGACCTTGCGCGCCGGTCGGACCAGCAGTCCCCTGCGGACCTGTGGCACCCTGCGGACCCTGTGTGCCGGTGGCGCCGGCTGGACCGGCATCGCCCTGTGGACCTTGCGCGCCGGTCGCGCCCGCCGGACCGATCGCACCATCGGCGCCGGTCGGTCCCGGAACGCCCTGCGGGCCCTGAGGGCCTTGAGGGCCCTGCGGCCCCTGTTCGCCGGGCACGCCGTTCAGGGCGTACTGGGCAACCGGTGCGGTTGCGATGGGCTGGCGCGGCAGGTTCGAACCATTGACGCTGATCTGCAAATACATCTGGTTGCCGGTGAATCCCCCCGGGAACGCCAGATTGATGCTGAATACGCCATCGACGACGGGATAGTTCGGCTCGCTGATCGTCGGTCCGAACTGGTTTCCGCCCGTGGGCGCATCCCAAAGCGAAAAGGTCAGGTTGTAGTTGCCATCGACGAGCACGCCGTTCTGCTCGATCTTGCCCTGGTAGACAAAATCGGGGAGCTGGGCTTCGCGGGGAGCGGCGATCGCTGCAGGCAGGACGCTGGCGCCAAGAACGAGGGCAATGGCAAAGGCTAGGTTACGAGTTTTCATGGTGTGCAAGTCCCCTGCTGGGAGTCGAAGCCGTTCTGGAAGATCCTGTCGGCGATGATGACCTGGTTGCCGGCGGCCACGGTGGCCTGGAAACCGGCTGTCACGGTGTAGGTACCGTTGCTCACGGCCCCGGCAACCGCCTCACCGACCGTCGATGAAAGCGTGATGCAGCCGTTCGCAACGCTGTCGCCGCTACTCGCGGCCGTGCCGTTGCGCAACGCATAGCCTCCGCTGCCGGCGGACGCAGCGCTGACCATCGTCAGCGCAATCACGCCCGTAACCACGGCTGCGGAACGCAGCCGGAAAAGCTGAGAGAGCATTCGGATTTCCCCCGATGGTTTGTCGCTCGCCCCGAGAAGGCGATGCGGGTTCCGATCGACGCCGGATCCGTCCTGACGTCAATCTGCGAACTTCGTCACAGCACAACCTATGCCAAGTCTGGGGCACCGACTGGCTGCTGGCACATTGGAGCGCTCCGGAAAGACATTGACACACTCCCCAGAGCCCTGATTTCAATGGCTTTTGATCTCTATCGGTTTCGTGGAAGCAGGATTGCGGCGCGCGCCGGCGATCGGCCCGGCTCATCTCGCCCGCTGCCGGAACGCGTCAATTTGTGACAGACATCTCGTTTCAGGCAGCGACCAACCTCGCCAGCCCGGCGGGCCGGGTCCGCCAGTGTCCTTGAGCAGCTATCGACCCGCCTGGGCGTCAACCCGGCATGGCATCCGCCGACTGGACCTGCGTCGGTCGAAGCGTCCCGCTAGACTGCGCCACCCCTCTCGCCTCGACGACCGATGACGACGCAAATCATTCTCTATGTGCTGGCCGCGCTGCTGATCGTGATCGGCCTCGCCGGCACCATCCTGCCCGCGCTACCCGGCGTGCCACTGGTATTCTTCGGCATGTTGCTCGCGGCCTGGGCCGGGGATTTCGCCCATATCGGCTGGCTCACGCTGACCGTACTCGGGATTCTCACTGCCCTCGCGTTGCTCGTCGATCTGCTGGCCGGCCTGCTCGGCGCAAAACGGGTCGGGGCCAGTGGCTGGGCCCTGGTCGGTGCCGCAATCGGCACGATCGTCGGCCTGTTTTTCGGCATCATCGGAATCATTCTCGGCCCCTTCGTCGGCGCCGTACTCGGCGAACTGATCGCCGGCAGCACCCTGAAACGCTCGGCAACCGTGGGAGTCGGCGCGTGGCTGGGATTCGTCTTCGGCACCCTGGCCAAGATAGCCCTGTGTTTCACGATGCTCGGGGTATTCGCCCTGGCCTACCTGTTCTGAACGCGGGGCGAACGTGCATCACGCTCCGGGCAGCACGAAAAACAGGATCGAGAAGAACTGCAGCACGCTTCCGGCCAGCACGAACAGGTGCCAGAGCGCATGGTTGTAAGGCAGTCGACGCCAGAGATAGAACGGAACGCCGAGGGTGTAGCAGAGACCTCCGGAAAAAAGCAGCCAGAGACCCACCGGTTCGATGCTGGCCATCAGCGGACGGATCGCCAGCAGGCCGACCCAGCCCATGCCGACATAGAGCAAAGCGGCCACCAGACGATTGCGCACCCGGCGCAGTTCGAGCGCGATGCCGAGAATCGCCAGGATCCAGACGATTGCAAAAAGCGTCCAGCCCCACGGGCCACGCAGGCTGATCAGGGTGAACGGCGTATAGGTACCCGCAATCAGCAGATAGATCGCGGCATGGTCGAGCAGACGCAGGACCGGTTTGACCTTCGGTATGGGGACGGCGTGGTACAGGGTCGACGCGGTGTACAGGAGGATCAGGGTCGTACCGTAGATGCTGACGCTGACGACCCGCCAGACGTCTCCATGCAGCGCGGAAAATGCAGCGAGTACGGCCAGACCGGCGATGCTCAGCACGATACCAAGGGCGTGGCTGACGCTGGATGCGATTTCTTCGCCGGTCGAGTAACGTGAATGCATGGCGAGATCGGACATGGAAAATCCCTGCTCGGGCCTGTTGGCGATAATCGCCGCAACCGGCTTCAGCGCTTGCTGATGATGAAACTGCCGAAGGCGACGCCAAGGTCCCAGCCGCGGCCCTTGCCGGAAAGGGCGAGTGAAATCGGCCCCTTGGTGACTACGCGTGCACTGGCCGATTTCGAGGCGCCGGCATGGGCCTCCGCGGTGGCATAGCCGCCAATGATGTCCTCGATCGCGTAGACCTCGGTGAACTTGCCGAGCCCCCCTTCGATACTCGACTTGCCGAAGGTCAAACCACCGCCCTTGGCCGAGATGCGCACCTGCATCGACTGGCCATTGTCGCAGGTCACCGTGCCCACGCCGGTGGCGCGCTTGTAGAAAATCGACCAGCCCGACATCGAGAAGCGCAATTCGCAATCGATCGGACCTGCCGCCTGCGCCGCAGACCCCGCGACGGCCAGCGTTGCAATCAGCAACAATGCAGAGCACAGCTTCATGGAAAGGCGCACGATCCCATCTCCCGGGTGAATGAACTCGATTCGCGATAGCGCTGCTCACAGGCGCCATTGGGGCGAAACCATAGCGGAAAAGTCCCGCCGTTGTCCCCGATCCGCTGCAACAGTCGCCGATGTCCGGCGTAGACTTGGGTTCATTCCAGCCGATTCGAGGATGACCTCATGTCCGAATTCGATGTCGTGATCCACTTGCGCCGCCTCGACGACGACGTGCCGGCCACCGAGGCCGGCCTCGCCCTCGCCGCACGGCTGGGTGCGCACACCCTCGGACTGCACGTGGTCGCCCTGTCGACCGCGGCCTTCGTTTCGCCCGAAGCGGTTGCGGTTCAGGTCAACGAATCGAGCCACCAGCTCGAGGAAGCGCGCCAGCGCGCGCCATGGTGGAGCGCGCAGTTGGCCAGACACGGATTGCAGGGCGAATTCCAGGTTGTCCAGGGCGATGCCGTGGAGGCGTTGTGCCATGCCGGACGCTGGTCGGATCTGATCGTTGCCGAACGCCCTTGCGCGAATCCCGATGCTCCGGTCGGCTGGGGCATCGCATCGCGCACGGTGTTCGGTTCCTCGTCGCCGGTGGTCGTGGTGCCGGAAGGTGCGCGGGTCGACAAGGTCGGCGAGCACATGCTGGTCGCCTGGAATGCCAGCCGCGAAGCGATGCTGGCCATCCATGGCGCGATGCCGCTGCTCAAGCGCGCGAGCAAGGTCACCGTGCTCGAAGGTGAGGCCATCGCGAGTCCGCTCGGCGCCGAGAACCTGCCCTCGCTCGACCTCCGCGCCTGGCTGCAGCGACGCGGCATCGTTGCCGAATTCCAGCCCTTCAAGCCGGAAAAGGACCATGGCCCCCACCTGCTCGAAGCAGCCAACAAGGCCGACGCCAACCTGATCGTGGTCGGCGCCTGGGGTCAGTCGCGCATCGCCGAACTGGTCCTCGGCGGTGTCACCCGCCACCTGTTCCAGCACAGCAACCTGCCGATGCTGGTGGCGCACTAGGCCGGGATTCGGGATTCGGGATTCGGGATTCGGGATTCGGGATTCGGGATTGGGAATTGGTAAAGGCGTTCTTGCGCCAGGCCCGCCTATCGGAACCGGACCATACGAGCTTGTCGCAAGCGCTGCTTGGCTCTGGCGAATCCCGAATCCCGAATCTCGAATCCCGTCTCCATCCCAATCCCGACTCCCTATTCCCGATTCCCGTTATTTGGCGTTGACCAGGGCCAGGGTCATGTCGAGCATGCGGTTGGAGAAGCCCCACTCGTTGTCGTACCAGCTCAGCACCTTGACCAGGGTGCCGCCCATGACGCGGGTCTGGGTTTCGTCGTAGATCGATGACAGCGGATTGTGGTTGAAGTCGACTGAGACGAGCGGCTGGTCGTTGACGCCGATGACCCCCTTCAGCGGACCGTCGGCAGCCGCGCGCACGGCCGCGTTGATTTCCTCGACCGTGGTCGCGCGCGAAGCGACGAAGCTCAGATCGACCACCGACACATTGATCGTCGGCACGCGCATGGCGAAGCCGTCGAGCTTGCCATTGAGCTCGGGCAGGACAAGCCCGACCGCCGCCGCCGCGCCGGTCTTGGTCGGAATCTGCGAATGCGTGGCCGAGCGCGCGCGGCGCAGGTCCGAATGGTAGACGTCGGTCAGGACCTGATCGTTGGTGTAGGCATGGATCGTCGTCATCAGGCCGTGCACGATGCCGATCTTGTCATTCAGCACCTTGGCCAGCGGCGCGAGGCAGTTGGTCGTGCACGAGGCATTCGAGATGACCTGGTGCTTGGAGCTGAGCTTGTCGTGGTTGACACCGAACACGAAGGTGCCGTCCACGTCCTTGTCGCCCGGCGCGGAAATGATGACCTTCTTCGCGCCACCGGCGATGTGCGCGCCGGCCTTGGCCTTGCTCGTGAAGAATCCGGTCGATTCGAGCACGACATCGACACCGAGGTCGCCCCAGGGCAGCTTGCCGGGGTCGCGTTCGGCGAACACCTTGATGCGATCGCCGTTGACGATGATATCGCCGCCGTCGACGCCAACCTCGCCAGGAAATCTTCCGTGCGCGGTGTCGTACTGGGTCAGGTGCGCGTTCGTCTTCGCATCGCCGAGGTCATTGACGGCAACGATCTGGATCTCGTTGTTTCGCCTGGCCTCGTACAGCGCGCGCAACACGTTGCGACCGATGCGACCATAGCCGTTGATGGCGACCTTGACTGACATTGACTGACTCCTCGAAACAGGACGGAAAGGGGAGATGCTGGGCGCGCCATTCTAACGGTCCTGCCAATTGCCCGCACAGCGCCATTGGGATGGGGCCAAATATCGCCTGAAACCAGACGGACCCGAACTCTGCAACGAAGCCGAATTCTTCATCGTCCGCTTGGCTCATCCCACCCTCGCACCTCCCACCAAGCGCCGCCCGTCGTCAGCACAGTGCGGCATGCCGGAGCGCCCATCGCAAACATCGGCACTTTCGACCAAGGCTTCGGCCTTCCAGGCAGGAACGTCCGTGCAAAGCTGATAAATTCCGAACCTCGCGCCGACAATCGCAGCCCCCAGACCATGAATCCGCAGGTTCGCAGCTTCCATCATCCCGATACGGGCACCTGGTCGCACGTCATCGTCGATCCGGAGACCCGGCATGCCGCGATCGTCGATCCGGTACTGGATCTGGACCTCGCCTCGGGCCGGATCGGCACGGGAAGTGCCCGGCGCCTGGTCGAATATGCAGAAACAACCGGGCTCACGGTGGAGTGGATCCTTGAAACCCATGCCCACGCCGATCACCTGACGGCTGCCGACTGGCTCAAGCGCCGACTCTCGAAGGACGGAGCTGGGCCGGCCATCGGTATCGGCCACGGCATCCTCGAGGTGCAGAAGACGTTCAAGAAGACGTTCGATCTCGACGATCGCTTCGTT
Source organism: Dokdonella immobilis (assembly GCF_900115085.1). Lineage (GTDB taxonomy): Bacteria > Pseudomonadota > Gammaproteobacteria > Xanthomonadales > Rhodanobacteraceae > Dokdonella > Dokdonella immobilis. The sequence goes on from NZ_FOVF01000031.1 coordinate 6,428, forward strand.
GCCGATGGCCGCCAGTTCGACCGCCTGTTTCACGACGGCGACATGCTGTGCATTGGCCAGCTCGACGTCCATGTGATCGGTACCCCGGGGCATACGCCGGATGGCATCAGCTATCTTGTCGGAGATGCCTGCTTCGTTGGCGACACGCTGTTCTCACCGCGCGGCGGCACGGCCCGCTGCGACTTTCCCGGAGCCAACGCCGCTACGCTGTACCGATCGATCAGGCGCCTGTATTCCCTGCCCGATGAAACCCGCGTCTTTCTCGCCCATGACTATCCCGCGGAGGACGAGCAGCCACTGGCCCAGACCAGCATCGGCGAGGAAAAGGCTTCCAACATCCACGTCACGGCGCAGACCAGCGAAGCGGCGTTCGTTGCCCTGCGCGAAGCGCGTGACGCGACCCTGGCCGTACCGAGGCTGCTGTGGCCCGCCCTGCAGGTCAATATCCGCGGCGGTCGCCTGCCGCCGCATGATGCGGCGGGACAGGCGTTCCTGAAGATTCCCCTCGACAGCAGCGAGTTCGACGCTTGATGGACAGTTCCTCGAATTGGCGGGGGTTCCTCGCCCATGTCCGTCCCCGTTTGCGTGCGTCCTGCCCGTTCCTTGCCGCGTCGCGACTGACAATCGCATTGGCGGCGCTGCTGCTTGCCGCATCCTTTCCGGCCAGGGCCTGGGGCCCGATGGGCCACCGGCTGATTGCCGAACTGGCCGAACGGCAACTGGATCCGGCTGCGATCGCGCAGGTCCATCGTTTGCTCGGAGAGTCCGGCGCATCAACTCTCGCCGACGTCGCCAACTGGGCCGATGACGTACGCGAAGACCCCAACGGCGGCGAGCTGTCGCGCCAGACGAGACGCATGCATTTCGTCAATTTCGCGGATTCACGCTGCCGGTTCGAATCGGCGCGCATCTGCGCGGGGGGCCAATGCGCGGTCGCCGCGATCGAGTCCTATGGAGGTGTGCTCGGGGATCAATCGAAGTCGGACCACGAGCGCGCGCAGGCGCTGCGCTTCCTGGTCCACTTCGTCGGCGATATCCACCAACCGCTGCACGCAAGCTATCGTCCCGACCGCGGCGGCAATTTGTTCCAGGTCCGCTACCACGGAGATGGCACCAACCTGCATGCGATCTGGGATTCCCGCGTGCTCGGCAGTCTGCGCATCGGCTGGAAGCGCTATGCGCGCCGACTGGATGGCCGGGTCGTCGCCGCGGGGCCCATGGCTCCACGGTCATGGGCGGAACAATCGTGCCGGATCAGCCGCGATGACGGCGTGTATCCACTGGGTCGGACCATCGACGTCGCCTATCTCGAGCGCATGCGACCAATCGCGGAACTGCAGGTCCAGAGGGCAGCCGCGCGTCTTGCCGCGCTTTTGAATCAGGCCCTGGACTGAGCCTCGACTGCCGACGTGAGCGGGATGGGAGTCGCGTCGCGCCGGCGCGCTCACCGATCGACGAAGGCGCGCTCGATCACGTAGTCCCCCGGGACGCCGATCCGTGGCGAAACCTCGAAGCCGCGCGTATCGAGCAGTGCACTGAGTGATTTCAGCATGGCCGGGCTGCCGCAGATCATGACCCGGTCGGTGGCGCTGTCGAGCGGCGGCAAGCCGACATCGAGGCCAAGCTTGCCGCTGGCCAGCAACGCGTCGATGCGGCCCTGGTTGCGGAACGCCTCGCGAGTCACGGTCGGATAGTAGAGAAACTTCTGTCGAACGCTCTCGCCGAAATACTCATTCGCTGGCAGGATCCTCTCGAACGTGTCGCGATAGGCAAGGTCGTCCACATGACGCACGCCGTGGGCGAGCACGACCTTGTCGAAGCGCTCCCAGGTTTCGGGGTCGCCGAGGATGGCCAGGAACGGCGCGAGGCCGGTGCCGGTGGCGAGCAGGTAGAGATGGCGCCCCGGCTTCAGGTCATTGAGCAACAGGGTCCCGGTCGGCTTGCTTCCGATCAGGATCTCATCACCGAACTTCAGATGCTGCAGGCGCGAGGTCAACGGGCCATCCGGCACCTTGATACTGAAGAACTCGAGGTGCTCTTCGTAGTTCGCACTGGCGATACTGTAGGCGCGCAGCAGCGGTCGCCCATCGACCGGCAGGCCAATCATGATGAACTGACCGTTCTCGAAGCGCAGTCCGGCATCACGCGTGGTCGTGAAGCTGAAGAGAAATTCGTTCCAGTGTCGAACACTGAGCACTCGTTCGGTGTTGAAAGCGGCCACGCAGTCACCTGTCGGAAAATGCGGGTGCGACGAGGCGCACCGCTGCAATGGGCGAATGATCGGTCACGCCGATACGTTCGCGCTTGACTGGAATCAAGCCGCGCCGTCGCAGCCGCACGGGCGCGCAACTGGGACATCCCCGCTGCTTCGGCGCGACACTGCGCCGCACCGGTCATGCCAACCGCGGCCAGCCTCAGGCCAGCGCCTTGACCCGCTCGACGACCTCTTCCGCGGTGATCCCGAAGTGCTGGTACAGCGCTTCTGCGGGTGCCGAAGCACCGAAGGAATCCAGTCCGATCACGTCGCCATCGAGGCCGACGTACTTGCGCCAGAAATCGGTGATGCCGGCCTCCACGGCGACACGACGACGGCACCACGACGGCAGCACGCCCTCACGGTATTCGACCGGCTGCGCATCGAACACGCTCGTGCACGGCATCGAGACGACGCGTGCGCCGACCCCCTGGTCGGCCAGCATGCGCATGGCCTGCATGGCGATTTCGACTTCGGAACCCGTGGCCATCAGGATCACGTCGAATTTCGCGCTCGGCGGATCGGACAGGACATAGGCGCCACGCGCGATGCTGCCGACTTGCACGGCATCACGCGGCTGGTGAACCAGGGTCTGGCGCGAGAAAACCAGGCAGGAAGGTCCGTTGCTGCGTTCGATCGCGCGCTTCCAGGCGACCGCCGATTCGACTGCATCGCAGGGTCGCCAGACATCGTTGTTCGGGATGTAGCGCAGGCTGGCCAGGTGCTCGACCGGCTGATGGGTCGGGCCGTCTTCGCCGAGGCCGATCGAATCATGCGTGTAGACGTGGATCGCGCGGGTCGGAATCAGCGCGCTCATGCGCACCGCATTGCGCGCATAGTCGGAAAACACGAGGAAGGTCGCGTCATACGGAATGAAGCCGCCGTGCAGGGCCAGGCCGTTGGCGATCGCACTCATGCCGAATTCGCGCACACCGTAGTGGATGTAGTTGGCCGAGGCGTCGTTCGAATTGACGTCCCTGGATCCTTTCCAGATCGTCAGGTTGGACCCGGCCAGATCGGCCGAACCTCCGATCAGCTCAGGCAGCAGCGGACCGAAGGCATCGAGCGCCATCTGCGAGGCCTTGCGCGACGCGACGGCCGGACCTTCGGCCTGTAGGCCGGCAATCCAGGCTTCGGCATGTGCGGCAAATTCCTCGGGCAGCGTGCCGGCCTGGCGCCGCTCGAATTCACTGGCCAATGCCGGTTGCGCCTCGCGATAGCGCGCGAACAGTGCATTCCAGGCCGACTCGCGCCTGGCGCCTTCGTCCTTGGCATTCCAGGCAGCATAGATCTCGTCGGGAATGACGAAGGCATCGTGGTTCCAGCCGAGCCGGGCACGCGCCGCGGCGACTTCGTCCTTGCCCAGCGGTGAGCCATGCGAGGATTCCTTGCCCTGCTTGTTCGGCGCACCGAAACCGATCACGGTCTTCGCGCAGATCAGGGTCGGCTTTTTCGACTGGGCCAGGGCGGCCTCGAAGGCCTGCTTCACGGCCACGGGATCGTGACCATCGACAGCGCGGATCACGTTCCAGCCATAGGCTTCGAAGCGCGCTGGCGTATCGTCGGTGAACCAGCCTTCGACTTCGCCGTCGATCGAGATGCCATTGTCATCCCAGACCGCAACCAGCTTGCCGAGGCCGAACGTACCGGCCAGCGATGCCGCTTCGTGGGAAATGCCTTCCATCAGACACCCATCGCCGAGGAAGACAAAGGTGTTGTGGTCGACGATCTCGAAACCGTCGCGGTTGAAGCGCGCGGCCAGCACCTTTTCCGCGAGCGCCATGCCGACCGCATTGGCCAGTCCCTGGCCGAGCGGTCCGGTGGTCGTCTCGACGCCGGGCGTCTCGCTCGCCTCCGGGTGCCCGGCGGTCTTCGAATGGAGTTGTCGGAAGTGCTTGAGTTCGTCCATCGGCAAGGCGTAGCCGCTCAGGTGCAGCAGCGCGTAGAGCAGCATCGAGCCGTGCCCGTTGGACAGCACGAAGCGATCGCGATTGGACCACTTCGGATTGCCCGGGTTGTGCCTGAGGAAATCGTTCCAGAGCACTTCAGCGATGTCGGCCATGCCCATCGGCATGCCCGGATGACCGGATTTGGCGGCTTCAACCGCATCCATGGCCAGCGCGCGGATCGCGTTGGCGAGTTCTTTACGGCTCGACATGTTTCGGTCTCGACTCAGTGAAGCGGCCGAACCGGCAGGTGACCGCAAGAGGGCGCGCATTGTCGCCGATCGACGCCGAATTGTCTTTTCCGCCGGGTCGCCGGCGCCGCTCAATGCGCGCTGACTCCTCCCGCCGCTGGCGGACGGGGTTCAGCACCGAACGCCGCCTGGTTCGGACGTCGGCGCCGCAAGTGGCCCGACACCTTGGCAAGACCCGACTTGGCAGGGCAAGCTGAAGAATTACTGAACCGTATGGTTTGGTATTTCGAGAATGAACCCCAGCTTAGCCGGGCCGGAACCTGAAGGAACGCCGAAGTACCAGGCGCATCCAAGCTCCGACCCCGGAATGTTGCTCCGCAGCAGCCCGGGCTCTCTCCCCCAAAATGAGTTGAATACGTCATGAAAAATTCGCTGTTGGTCCTCGCTGTTGCTGCTGCCGGTCTCGCTTCGCTCCCCGTTGCGAGTCACGCCGCCGACGACAAGGGTGGATTCTTCGTCAATGGAAGCATCGGCCAGTCCGATCTGAGCAAGGGCGTCTACGACGACACCGACACGGCCTATGGCCTCAACCTCGGTTATCGCTGGGCGGTGGCGCCCAATTTCGCCATCGGTGTCGAGGGCGGCTACACCGATCTCGGCAAGTGGTCGCCGAAGGCCAGCGCGGTCGCGGCCCTGCCGGACGGGTCCTTCCTGCTCGACAGTGAGTTGAAGGGCTGGACCGCGGGCGCCAACGCGCACCTGAACCTGACCGACAACTGGTACCTCAGCGGCCGTGCCGGCCTGTTCCGCGCCGACATCAAGGGTGACTCTCTGGTCGCCGGCGTGCCGGTCGGCGTCGATGAAACCAGCACCAAATGGTATGCCGGCGCCGGCGTCGGCTACGACTTCAGCGACCGCTTCGGTGTCGGTCTCAACTACGACTATTACAAGGCGGACAAGAACGGGCTGAAACTCGACCCGGGCATGCTCTCGGTCAGCGCCGAAGCGCGATTCTGATCGTGTCGCCGTTTCGGGCCCGACCGAGGCCCGAAACACTTCCAGCCACAGGGCAGGGAAGCCACTCCGGACCGGCCTGGCAACAGGCCGGTTTCTCATGCTCGTGAACCCAAACCGAAGGCTGGCGTTGCGGCTATTCGTCCCGGCCCGGGGCCCGGGCCAGTTCGGCGTGTAGCGGCGAACGCGGGGAAAACGCCGGAGCGAGATCGGCGATCGAGTTGACGATGGCACGAGCCTGCTGGTGTTCGCCGCTGCGCGACAGCTGGCGTGCATAGGCCAGGCCGTACTCGAGGCTCAGCGGATGATGCTCACCCCAGGCGCGCCGGATCGCTTCCCAAGCTTGACGTGAGGCTTCGAGCGCCTTGTCTGCGTCGCCGCGCTGCTCGGCGATGCGGGCCGCCAGCGCATGGCGCCGGGCCAGGAACGTGTCGCCCAGTTCGACCGGTGATGCGACCACCTTTGAAAAGAGTTCGCTTGCGTCGTCGAGCGCGTGGGAATCGAGCAATCTTTCGACTTCGAGCATTTCGACCTTGACTACGTTGCGATGGTCCGCTCCGTAGCGCTTGCGGTAGCTCGAGAGCGCCTTGTCGGCAAGCTCGTGCGCCTCCTCCAATCTGCCCATCTTGAGCAGTAGTCGGGCCAGGTTGTATTCCGCACTCGCGATCAAAGGGCTGTCCGGGTCCTGACCCGAGCGGCGCAATTCCAGCGAGCGTCGATACATCGGCTCGGCCGCCGCATAGTCGCCCATGTCCTCGTAGGCCGAAGCGAGGTTGTTCAGCGGAATCGCGAATGCCGCGCCGGTGTCGCCGCCCAGCTCGCGGCGAATATCCATGGAAGCCTGGTATTCCGCCGCCGCTTCGGAAAAACGGCCCATGTCATGCAGGGTATATCCCAGCTCGTTATGCGCCCCGGCCAGCAATTCGCTGCGCTCCCCATAGAGCTCGCGACTGAGCGCAAGATCCTTGCGCTGGATATCAACGGCACGCTCGCGCTGGCCATCCTTGCGCAAGGCCTTGGCGTAGTCCGCCAGGGAGGTCTCGTAATCGGGGTTGCGATCCCCCTCGAGCTTCTTCTTGATGGCCAATGCGCGCTCGAAATAGTCGATCGCCTTGCCCAGATCGCTACCGCGCGAGGTTTCGACGAGCCCGAGATTGTGCAGCACGCTCGCGACCGCACGCGACTCCTTGCCGGCCAGGCGCTCGCGAATGCGCAGTGAGTGCAGGAGCAGGGCTTCCGCTTCATCGAACCGGTCTTCGGATTCGTGCACGATGCCAAGCGTGTTCAGGGCATCGGCGATCGGCAGCGACTCGGGTTCCGCGTACCGTTCACGCAGGCGCAAGGCCTCGCTGGCCACCTGCTCGGCCTTGCTCGCCGGATAGTTGTTGTTGCTGTAGACGACGGCGAGCGCGCTCAGCGCGTCGGCCGCGGCAAGCGGCTGGTCGACACGCGGGTCGAGATAGAGGCTGGCCGCCCGATCGAGCAGGTCGACGGCACGCGCGGATTCACCGATGTAGCGATAGGCGGTGCCGAGCACGGCCAGCATTTTGGCTTTCACCGCAGGCGTATCGGACAGCTCGCCCTCGATGCGCTCGGCGCCCTGGTCAAGCACCTCGCGCGCGGTCAGCGTGCGCTTCTGGCTCAGGTTCGGATTCGACACATTGAACACCGAAACGAGGAACTCGCTGACCCGCTCGGCCGTATGCGCCTGGGTGATCGCCTCGCGTTCGGCGCTCAGCGCCCGGTCCCGCTCGCGCGCGAGCTGCCAGGTGAATGTGCCGGCGACGAGCAGCAGCAAGGCAGCGGCGGCGAAAACGGGCCAGCGCCGGCGCAGCAGGCGACCGAGGCGATAGCCTGCGCCCTGCCTGCGTGCGCTGATCGGTCGGAAATCGAGATGTCGCTGCAGGTCGGCGGCCAGCGACTCCGCCGATTCGTAGCGCTCTCGCGGATCCGCGGCCGTCGCTCGCTGCACGATCGCATCGAGGTCGCCCCGCAGGCGGGCAACCCAGGGCATCGCTTCGGCCAGTTCGCTCGGCTTTACCGCGGACTGGCCGAGCAGGGTAATGGTGTGGTCATCGGCGTCGAGGCGGGCGCGACGGCCGGCCAGCAATTCGAACAGGATCAGGCCCAGCGAGAAGACGTCGCTGGCCGTGGTCACCGGCTCTCCGCGCAGCTGCTCGGGGCTGGCATACAAGGGAGTGACCCAGGAACTGGCGGACTTCAGCTCGCGCGGGCCGGCCTGCTGGTCGAGTGCACGTGCGATACCGAAATCGAGCAGTACAGGATTTCCATCGGCACGCACGAGGATGTTCGATGGTTTCAGGTCACAGTGCACGATCAGGCGCTGGTGTGCGTACTGGACGGCCGAACACACCTTCTGGAACAGGCGCAGGCGCGAATCGAGGCCGAGCGAATGCGCGGCGCAGTATTGTTCGATCGGTTCGCCCTCGACGTATTCCATCGCCAGGTAGGGCTGCCCGCCTGGCGTCGCGCCGCCATCGAGCAGGCGGGCGATATTGGGATGCTGCAGATTGGCGAGGATCTGCCGCTCGCGGGCGAAATGGACGAAGGTTTCGGCATCCGGGATGCCGCGGATCAGCTTGATCGCGACACGCTGGTCGAAGTGTCCATCGCTGCGTTCGGCGAGGTAGACCGCGCCCATGCCGCCGCTGCCGATCTCCTCGAGAAGGCGCCAGGCGCCGAGCGTGTCGCCCTCGCCCAGCTCGGCACCCGTACCGGTGGCGCCGCGGGCAGCGGGACTCGCTCCGAGAGCCGAGGTTTCCGCATCGCCGAGCAGGAGGGCCTCGATTTCGGCGATCAGCACTGAGTCGGCTCCGAGCTCGACCATGCGCGGCCGGCGATCGACCTCCGACAGCCGGCGCACTTCGGAAAATATCCGCTGAATCAGTGCTTCACGGCCGGAGTCATTCATCGTTGGCAGGACGGCTCCGGGCTTGTCACGAAACCGCTTTCGGCTCGCCAATGTCTTCAACACCGTTGGAGACGACGACGGCAGCAGCCAGATCGCCGGTCACGTTGAGCGTGGTCCGGCACATGTCGAGGAAACGGTCGACACCGAGGATCAGGCCGATACCCTCGGGCGGCACACCGACCATACCGCAGATCATTGCAATGACCGGCAGCGAGCCGGCCGGAACGCCGGCCGTGCCGATGCCGCCGAGAATGCAGACCAGCATCACCACGACCTGCTGGGTCAGGCTGAGGTCGACATTGAAGAACTGGGCGAGGAACAGAACCGTGACGCCCTCGAACAGGGCCGTGCCGTTCTGGTTGGCGGTCGCACCAATGGTCAGGACGAAGCGGGAAATGCGCTTCGGCAGCTTGAGCTCTTCCTCGGCCACCATCAATGCGGTGGGCAGCGTGGCGTTGCTCGAAGCGGTCGAGAAGGCCATGACGATCGCTTCCTGCGATCCACGGAAGAACTTCACCGGCGACATGCCACCGAGCCAGCGCACGCTGAGCGAATAGACGACGAAGAAATGGATCGCCATGGCGAGCAGGGCGACGCCGACATAGCCGGCCAGCTTGGACAGGAGGTCCCAGCCGAACACCGCGGCCAGGTTGAAGACCAGGCAAGCCACTGCGTACGGCGCGAAGCGGATGACCAGGTGGATCAGCGACATCGAAATCTCGAAGACGCCCTCGATGACTTCCTTGGTCTTCACGGCCAGCGGCGACCGGGTCAGGACGATGCCGACACCGAACATGAGGGCAAAGAACATGACCGCGAGGATGTCGTTGTCGGCGGCGGCCCGGATCACATTGGTCGGCACGATGTTGAGGACGAGGTCGATGCCCGATCCCTGCAACGCGCCACTCGCGGCGATCTTCTGCGCGTTCTCGCTGGCATCGCTGAGCAACTGGCGGGCGACCTCGGGATCGACGCCGGCGCCCGGATGGAACAGGTTGACCAGGGTGATGCCGATGACGACCGCGATCGAGGAAACGACCACGGTATAACCAAGGGTCTTCCAGCCGACCCGACCGAGCGAGCGGATATCCCCCATTTCCGCCACGCCGACGACCAGGGCGGAAAACAGCAGCGGAATGACCAGCATGAACAACAGGCGCAGGAAGACCTTGCCGACCGGCTGGGTGATCCAGGTCATCAGCCCCTGCACCCAAGCGGTTTCACCGCCGATGAAACGATGCACGATAAGCCCGGCCACAAGGCCGAACACGAAGCCGATCAGCATCTTGGTGTGCAAGGCCATCGCTGGACGCGGACTCATGCCGATCGACCCCTGGTTGCCACGCGGAGTGTCATCGAGGCTGATCGGGAAAGGCTCATGCGCGGCACGCTCCGGAATGCGGATGGTCCCCTAGTGTGCCGCATGCCCGGGCAGGGTGAAACCGCGGCCCACGGCGCCTGCGCTCAGCGCCGGTCCGGATAGAGCGGCGGCAATGCCTCCGAACGGGCCGCGTCCGGCTGCGCCTTGTCCCACGCAAATCCACCGCGCAGGGAGCGGCTCAGGCGGGCACCGAGGCCTTCCGAGCTGGCACCCGCGTAACGCATGCGGACCAGTTCTTCCAGCGCATCCCGTTGCCCCTCATCGGTGAGTTGGGCGATGAGCTCGCCGATATTGCGCACGCCCGGTCGTTCGCTCTTCGCCCACGCGACCAGAGCGCGCTCGGCGCCCACCAGATCGCCCATTGCGCAGGCGCGCATGAACGTGCTGCGCGAAGGCACCTGCTTGGACGCCGCTGGTCCGGTGCTCGAGCCGGTGTCGGCATGTCGTGACTTGTACCAAAGGACCAGCGTGATCAGCCAGGCCATGGCGAGGACAGCGGAAATCCCGCGCCAGGTTCGCGCCGCCGCACCGGTGTCGGCGGCAGGATAGACAACCGTGGCGGGGGCCGCGGATTCCACCGCAGGTGCCGATGTCGACGCGGAATCGGCCGGCGAAGGAGCGCTTGCCGACGTGGCCGCGGGCAGGACGTCGATCTCGTGTGTCGGCAGCACGGTCCGTTCGATCTGCTCCTTCGCCGTATTCCACCAGACCACCGCCACCTCCGGCAGGACCAGCTTTCCGGCTTTGGTCGGCACGATCGCGAACTTGCGCGTGCGCTCTCCGTAGATCCAGTTGCCATCGTCCCGGGTCCGGGTGTCGGGTTTGTCCGGGTAGATTTCGGTACCGGCGGGCTTCTCCTCCAGTTCCAGTTCCGGGAGTTGCTCGAAGCCGAGGCCTTGTGCGCGCAGTCGGATGGTCCGCGTGAGCGGCTCGCCGACCGTGGCCTGGCTCGGCAATGGCGTTTCTTCGGTCAGGCTGAGCGACGCGGCGGGCAACCACGGCTGGCTGCCCCAGCTGGCGGGCTTGGCGCGCACCTCGAGCTGGATCGCATCGGAGCGGGCACTGACCGTGCGGCCACGGCGAAAGAACCCGATCGGATCGGAATTGTCGACCGCACTGCCGCGAAAGACCAGGGCGGGGACTTCCAGCGATCCGCTCTGCTCGGGGGTCAGCGCATAGTTGCGCTCGAGCACCTGGTAGCGGCTGCCACCGACGGTCGCGACATAGCGCTTGTCGCGACCGAGCTTCTGCACGACGGCGCCCGAGGTCGCAGGCTCGTCGAGCGAGCCGTCGCTGAGATCAACCGAGAAATACAATTTCGCCGTGTAATGCACCTGTTGCTGGACATACGGCGTCAGCGGGTCGGCGGTGACTTCGATGAAGACATTGTCGCCGGGCTTGCCCTGCGCGCCGGCCGGTGCCGGCAACACGGTCAGGGTCAGCGGATCGGTCTGAACGCCGCCGACCGTGAACGCAGGAATGGTCAGGGTACCGGCGTGCTTGGGTTCGAGGCCGATCGCCCAGACCGTCTTGGCGCTGGTGCTGCCATTGGTCATGCTGATCTGCCGGCTGGATTGCGTCCCGAGTGAATTGAAGTCGCCGAGCAGCGCGCTGAAGTCGGGCTCGCCGGCGCTGCTGTCATCGGTCTCGACATTGAGCGTGACCGTCTCGCCGAGCTGCATGCTGTTGCGATCGAGCCAGGCGCGCGCCGTGGAATCCGCGAACGCATGGGTGGACGAAAGCAGGAGAAGCATCACGACCGCCATCCGACGAATGTTCATTGACCACCTCCGTCGCGCTGGCGTCGATCGTATTCAAGCTGGAATTTCCGCCGCAGCAGGCCACCCGGATCGTCGGGCACCCGCTGCAGCCACTGGTTCAGTGCCTGCTGCTGTTCGCGTTCCGATTCGCTCATCGCTGCCGCTTCGCTCGCCGATTTCTGCTCGCCCTCCGGCTTGCCGTCGAGGGCCTTGTCGATGGCCTTGGCCATCTGCGCCTGTTGCTGTTCGCGTTGCTGTTTTTCCTGCGCGGTTTCTGCCGCGCTCTTGCTGTTGGCGTCCCCGGGCTTCTGCCGATCATTGGAGTCGGATGAAACGTCGCGGCCGCCCTTGTCGTCCTCGGGCTCGGCCTGGGAGTTCTTGCCCGAATCCTTCGACGAATCTTCCTGTCCGTCCTTGTCCTTTTTCCCGGCAGCATCCTCCGGCGATTCGTCGCCCTTTTCCTGGTCGGGTGGCTGCTGGCCCTGCTTGCCCGCATCGTGTTGCTGGTCGCTGGACTGGCCGGACTGCGAATTGTCGTTCTGGCCCTGCTGGTTTTGCTTGTCCTGCCCGCCGCCCTGCTGGTTCTGCTGCTTGTTGTCCCGCTGCTGATCCTGCTGACGCTTGAGCCATTCCTCGACCGAGCGCTTGTTGGCCTCGGCGTCCTCCATGCCGGGACTGGCCTCGAGCGCCTTGCCGTACGCGTCGATGGCCTCCTCGTATTTGCCTTCCCGGGCCAGCGCATTGCCGCGGTTGTACAGCGCCTGTGCACCCTCGGCCTGGGCAAAGGCGGCGCTCGCGGATGCGAAATCGCCGGCCCGATAAGCCGCACTGCCCTGCCATTGCGGATCCTCCGCGAGCGTCTGCGCGCGCGCTGCGTCGCCTTCGGCCAGGGCCCTGGCGGCGCGTTGATCGGGGCGTTGCCAGAGATCCATCCAGTCCATGGCCTGGACCGGCGGCGCCGGTGCCAGCAGCGCCAGCGCCAGAGCCATCAGCCAGCCGCGGCGAAACGCGAACATGGCGAGCGGCAGCAAGGCCAGCACCAGCCAGGGACCGCGGTCACGGTAGCGTGCGCTGAGGGCCTTGCTGTCGGAGGCCTTCGCCGTTTCCGGACTGGCGTTGTTCGAACGCAGCACGATGCCAAGGTCGCTACGATCGGCGCTGAGCCGGGCGTAGCGGCCGCCACCGGCTTCGGCCAGCGCGCGCAAGCCCTGCTCATCGAGCCGTGGCAGCACAATATTGCCCTGGGCATCCTGCAGGAATCCGCCTTGCGGCAACGGCACCGGCGCACCGCTTTCGCTGCCGACGCCGAGGACCGAGATGACAAGGCCCTTGCGATGGGCGGCGCGGGCCGCGGCCAGTGCTCGCGAGCTGACGCTGTCGGCCAGCAGGATCAGTTCACCGCTTTTCAGTCCTGCCTGCTCGATGAGTCGGGCGGCTTCGTCGATGGCGCGCTCGGTGTTGTTGCCGACCACCGGCATGACCCCGGGATCGAGCGCGTCGACGAGATTGCGCACGGTATTGACGTCGTCGGTCAGCGGTGCGGCGACGAAGGCATCGCCGGAATAGCCGATCAGTGCAGTCTGCATGTCGCGGCTGGCTGCAAGGACATCGTTGAGCTTGAACCGGGCGCGAGCCAGGCGCGTGGGCTTGAGGTCGGCGGCGAGCATGGTTGGCGCGAGTTCGATGGCCAGCACGCGGGCCGACTCGTTGCGGTACAGGGGCAAGGATTCACGTTCCCAGGCCGGGCCGGCCAGGGCCAGGCTGGCCAGCATCCACGCCACGACAGCCAACCATATGCCACCTTGCTGCGACCGCTCGTTCGTTGTCTCGACCAGATGCGGGAGCAGATGCGCATCGACCACCGCCCGCCAGTTGCCCGCCTCGCCACGCACGTGGCGCCAGAACCACCAGGCCAGCGGGATCAGGGCCAGTGCGAACAGCCAGCCCGGGCGCAGAAAATGAAACTCGGCAAAAGCGCTCATGTCGCCACGATCTCGTGCAGTCGCCGCGCACGCAGCCACGGTAACAGCACTGCCAGCAACGTGATCAACATCGAACCCGCCAGCGGCATGATGTAGATCTCCTCGACCGGACGCAGCGTCTCGGCGTTTTCGGCGACAGGTTCGAGCTTGTCGATTTCGCGATAGATGCCGGCCAGCTCTGCGGTATCGCGCGCACGGAAGAATCGACCACCGGTCTTGTCCGCCATCTCGGTGAGCATGGCGACATCCAGGTCGGCGGAGGGATTGATCATGCGACTGCCGAACAGGCTGTCGACGCTGACCGCTTCGGCGCCGATACCGACGGTATAGATGCGTACCTTGTTGGCCACCGCGAGCTCGATGGCCTTCTGTGGATCCAGTGCACCGGCATTGTTGACGCCATCGGTCAGCAGGATCAGCACGCGCTGGTCCTGCGGCCGCTCGAGCAGGCGCTTGACCGAAAGGCCGACCGCATCGCCGATCGCCGTCTCGCGACCCGCCAGGCCGATCTCCGATTCGTCGAGCTGCTTGGCCACGGTTTTCAGATCGAAGGTCAAGGGAGTCAGCAGATAGGCGCGCGAGCCGAACAGGACCAGGCCGACACGGTCGCCTGCCCTGCGCTCGATGAAGTCTGAGGCAATCATCTGGACCGTCGAGAATCGGTCCGCGGCCGTATTGCCGATCTGCATGTCCTGGATGCTCATGCTGCCCGAGGTATCGACCGCAAGCAGCAGATCACGACCACTGCGCGGAACATCCTCGGGTTCACCCAGCCACTGCGGGCGCGTCGCCGCAAGAACGAGCAAGCACCAGGCCAGCAGGGCGAGCGCGCGCCGCCAGTTGGATACGGGCGAAACGCGCGCGGTGTCCGGCCAGTGCAGGCCGCCATGCGGCAGGCGCAAGGCCGCGCTGATCGACTGGCGCGCGCGTGGCAGCAGAAGCGCAACCAGCAGCGGCAGCGGCATGGCCAGCAGCATCCAGGGCCAGGCCAGCTCAAACATGCTCGCTCCTTTCGGCAACGACGCGCTGCAGCCAGCGGCGCGCCAGGGCAAGCAGGGCGTCTGTATCCATTTCAAGGTCGCGCCGGTACGGGCCTTCGAGAAGCACCCGACCGATGCCGTCGGAGAAATCGGTTCCTTCCAGTGGCCCGTCGAGGAAGCGCAACCAGGCTTCTCCATGCAAAGAAGGCGCTGCCGTGTCGAGCAGACGGCTGGCCCTGCGCAGCAGCTGCGATACCTCGGCAACCACGCGCACTGGATCCGTCTCGCGTTGCTGATGTGCGGCAATCGAGTCCAGTTCCGACATGACCCGGACTCGCCAGCGCCGGCGGCGCTGCCATTTGCGCCGCAGGATCAAGGCTACCGCAACGAGAACGAGCACGATTCCCAGCAGCACCCACCAACCCGGCGCAGGCGGCCACCACGACGGGTCCGCCGGCAAATGGATGTCGCGAAGCTCAGGTCCGTCCGCTTTCATGCCGAGGAATCCCTTGGGCCCAGGGCGCGATCGGTGAACGGCATGATGGCCTTGCGCAGATCCGCGTCGGTCGTCAGTTCGACCACGCGTGCGCCAAGGCGGACGAATTCCGCGCGGGTGCGATCGCGAATGGCTGCGAAGGGCTTGGTCCAGTCGTCGCGCAGCTGTCGGTCGCCGAAGTCGAGCATGCGTCGACCGTTCTGCGTGCTTACGGCATAGCGCCCTGCCGGAGGTGGCCTCTGCTCGAGCGGATCCGACACGAGTACGCAACCCAGTTCGTGGCGCCCGGCGCAGCGCGTGAGGATCGGCCACGCATCGGGCCCCGCGCTGTAGCCATCGCTGATGACGATCAGTCGCGTGCCTGGGCGCAACAGTCGCCGCGCACGCTGCAATGCCTCGCCCAGCGATTCACGCTGGCCGCCGGCATCGCGATCCCAGTCGCGCAAGGCGCGCAATACCTGCAGCACGCCGCGCCGACCGCCGGCGGGCTTTACTTCATCCACGATTCCACCGCCATAGCCGAGGACGCCGACCCGATCGCCGGCCTGGATCGCCATCCAGGCCAGCAGGCTGGCGGCTCGCGCCGCCTGTACGCTCTTGAAGCGAACGCGGGTGCCGAAGCGCATGCCCGCATTGAAATCCATCATGAGCAGCAGGCCGTGCTCGCGCTCTTCCTCGAACAGCTTGGTATGCGGACGCCCGCTGCGCGCGGTCACCCTCCAGTCCATGTGGCGAATATCGTCGCCGGGCTGATAAACGCGCGATTCGCGAAAGTCGACGCCGCGCCCACGCCAACGAGACGCGTGCTGCCCGGTGCGGGCGGCCGCGCTTCGACGCACTTCGGCGAGGTTGCTGCCCCGCGCCAGAGCGGACAGAGCCAGCAGCTCGGTCAGCGAGACCCTGATGCCGGATGTCGTGTCGTTCTGGTGGCGGGTGCCGTTCATTTCTGGGTCGATTCCGGTCCGATGGGTCGGATCGACCCTTGATCGGGATTGTCCGCGCTGCTGCCTCGAGTCACTGCGCGCATGCCGTCGCCGGTTTCGGTGTCGGCGGCGAAGCGCTTCGACACGGATGCGGTCGCCGGCGGTGCCGCAAGATGCGGACCCGTCGCATGGCCGTGGCCGAGGAGGCCTTGTTGGGGTGCCCTGATTGCCATGACTCCGAAGGAATTCAGGGCAGCGGCACGCGTTCGAGCAGGCGGTCGATCACCTGATCGCTGTTGACGCCCTCGGCTTCCGCTTCATAGGTCAGCAGGATGCGATGGCGCAGCACGTCGGCAGCCACGGCATGGACATCTTCCGGTGTCACGAAATCGCGCCCCGAGAGCCAGGCATGGGCTCTCGAGCATCGGTCGAGTGCGATAGTCCCGCGCGGACTTGCGCCAAATGCGATCCAGCGCGCCAATTCCTCGCCATAGGCCGGGGGTGTGCGCGAGCCGAGGACCAGTTGGACAATGTAGTTCTCCAGCGCAGGTGCCAGATGCGTGTCGAGCACCTCGGCCCGGGCGGCGAATACCTGCGACTGGCTGAGCAGGCGCTCGGGCACCTTCGGCGCCTTGAGTCCATCACGAGCCCGGCCTCGCGCCAGCGCGAGGATCTCGGTTTCGGCGGCGACATCGGGATAGCCGATACGCACGTGGAGAAGAAATCGATCCAGCTGCGCTTCGGGCAGCGGATAGGTGCCTTCCTGCTCGATCGGGTTTTGCGTGGCCATGACCAGAAACAGTGGCGGCAACGCGAATGTGTTCCTGCCGACGGTGATCTGGCGCTCGCCCATTGCTTCGAGCAGGGCCGACTGCACCTTGGCTGGCGCGCGGTTCACTTCGTCGGCAAGAATGACATTGTGAAAAAGAGGGCCCTTCTGGAACTCGAATGCGGCGGTCTGCGGCCGGTAGATCTCGGTGCCGGTCAAGTCTGCGGGCAACAAGTCGGGGGTGAACTGGACACGATGGAAATCTGCTTCGATGCGCGCCGCGAGTTCCTTGATGGCCGTGGTCTTGGCCAGGCCGGGTGCGCCCTCGACCAGCAGGTGGCCGTCGGCGAGGAGCGCTATCAGCAACCGGTCGATCAGGGCCTTCTGGCCGATGATGCATTGGGCGAGTTCGTCGCGCAGTCGCTTGAATGCGTCGGCGGACGTGGTCTTTTCGGGCATGTCCATGGGTCGGTAGCTATGCAGGTATCGGAAAATGAGCGCCTCGGCGCGCGCAGTGTGTGACCGCGCATGCGGCCGAAAGTTGCGATCGCGGAGGATCGGCCGCGGCCGATCCGCGGGCGATTCAGCCCGTCTCAAGGACCTCCTGCAGGGATACCGGCTTGCCGACGAGCCAGCCCTGGGCGTAGTCGCAACCGAGCTCGCGCAGCGCCTGCAGTTGTGCGGGGTCCTCGACGCCTTCGGCGATCATCTCGCAGTCCAGGGCCGCCGTCATCGCCACGATCGCACGCACCAGGGCCAGGCCGCGCGGTGTTCCCAGCGCCCGCGTGAATCCCTGGTCGAGCTTGATACGATCGAAGTCCAGGGTCAGCACGGGCCCCAGGTTCGAGTAGCCAGTGCCGAAGTCGTCGAGCGCCACCAGCATGCCGGCCGAATGACAGCGCGCCAGCAGCGCCGCGATCTGCGAATGATTGAAGACGAGACTCTCGGTGATCTCGATCTCGAGGCGATCGGCCGGCAGTGATCGTTTGGCCAGTTGTGCGAGCATGCGATCGATCAGCGCCGGGTCATCGAGTTGCCTGGCCGAAACGTTGAGCGCAATGAACGGCAGCGGGGAACGGCCGCGCCGACGCAGTTCGACCAGCATGTCGCAGACCCTGCCAAGCACATAGTCACCGACCGGAACGATCAGCGATGTCTCCTCGGCAAGCCGGATGAATTCGGTCGGCGATACCTGGCCGCGCTCGGGATGCTGCCAGCGGATGAGGGCCTCGTAGCCGGCGATCCGCTCCGTGGCGATCTGCATGATCGGTTGCAGGCGCACTTCCAGTTCGTCGCGATCCAGCGCTGAGCGCAACTCGCTCTCGAGGCGGATCTTGTCGAATGCGCCGGATTCGTCCCGTCCTTCCATTGCGCCGCTTCCCGCTGCATCGCCGGTCAACGTCGCCAGAGCGGAGCGGTAGCGCGTCAGCTGGCTCATCAGCAAGGCGCGAACGACCGGGTCGGCCGAAGCCAGGCGCTCGGCGAACTGATTGCGGTCGATCGGGGTAAGTACGCAATCGGTCAGGGCGCGGGCCGTGGCTGATCGCGGTGCCGAATCGATGACGGCCATTTCTCCGAGCAGCGAACCCGGCCCGAGTTCGCCAAGATTGCGCGTCTCGCCGTGTTGCACGGTGCTGATGACGACCCGTCCCGACTCGATCAGGAAAGCCGTCGTTGGCGCATCGTCTTCCGCAAAGATGATTTCACCCGCCGGAATCGAGCGTCGCGTGCTGGAAAATTCCATGGATCGGCAACTCGTGGCCCCTTTGGCGCATTGTCTCAGACCTCAAGCACGACGGCACCCAGTCGCCCAATTGCTCACTTCGATCGGAAGTCGCCCAAAAACAAGGGCCGCTTTCGCGGCCCTTGAAGGGTCAAGCCAATCGGCTGGCTACCGCATCAACCGCAGGGGCTGAAACCGCATTCGCCGCTTCCGCTGAATCGCACGGTCGCGCTCAGTCCCTGCTGTGTGGTGTAGATGCATTGGCCCGATCCGGTCTGGGTCAGCGCGGGCGGAGTGCCAATGGTAAATCCGACGGCCGTGCCCGAATGAACCGTGTTTCCGCTGCCATTGGTGATTCCGGAGAAGCTGGCCGGGGTGATGCTCGCGGTTCCCTGCACCGTGCAGGCTCCGGAGATGGCCACGCCCGAGACGGCATTGCCGCCCGTATCGCGCGCGGTGATCGTGATGTTGAAGTTGCTCCCGCCCGGATCGGGTGCGACCAGCACGTAGGACGGGCTGACCTGCAAGGTTGCCAGGTTGACGATGATATCGACGCTGGCCGTCAGATCGCCCAGTCCAAACGTCAGCACGCCACTCGGTGCACTGTCCGTACTTGCGCCCAGGCCCGAGGTGACGACGTTGGCGATGGCGCATCCGTTGGCCCCGGTGCTGGAGCCGAGGTAACCCGAACCGCTGACTCCATCGACGGAGCCCGTTCCCTGGCTCAACTGGAACGCAAAGCCGAGACGGACGCGCTGCAATGGGGCAAGCATGGCGTCGTACAAGCAGACCTGGACCTGCTGGGTGGAGTTGCCGATGATCGGAGACGGTGAAGCGACGATGGTCGCCGGCGCGAGGCCCGGATACGACCCGATCTCGACGTCCGACACGCGTTTGGCACCACCGGTGACCGGATCCACGCTTTCGCCCTGGGCCCAGATCACGTTCAGATAGCCAAGGGTCGAAATGGTGTAGTTGAGGGTAGCGGAAGCACGACCGATGTCATTCGTCACGCCTGTCGCGGTGATGTTTCCGTGTTCCGCGCGCGCAACCACGTATGGCAGTACCGGACCATAGTTTACGGTGGTGCCCGTGGTGTTGTTGAGATTGAAGTTCGAGCTGGTCCTCAGGCTCGTCTGCGAATTGATTTGCTGCACGGTCAAGGCGCTCTCGAGGTCGCTGTTTCCCTGGACCTCCTTGCCAAACACGGCGAGCACATCGCCCGGGCCTGCGCCGCCACCGCCGGTGACGAATCGGCCCGACTGGGAAGTGAACAGCGTTCCGCCTTCCTGTGCGTCGCCATCGGAACCGGAGATGGAGAAGAAATCCGCGGCGACGTCAAAGGGTTCGTCCACCACGCCAAAGCGGATGACGGTTCCGGGGACAACCGGATTGCCCTGCCGATCCTTGGCCAACGCGCTGACGGTCAGGCTGTAGGTCGCATCTGGATCGATCGGAATGCCGGTATCGTCCACCGGAACCACTTCATCCGGCGGAACCACGCCATCGGAAACCCGGTTCACGCGCAGGGCGTTGATGATGGGCGAGGTAAGGGTAAGGCTGAACAGCTTGCCGTCGGAAACAACCACCGTCGTCGTTGCCGAAATCGGATCCGCGATGCCGTTGGAGACATTGTTGTCCGAACGATCGACGGTTGCCCGCACCTGCAGCGGCCCCTGCACGGTACCGGCCTGGAACGACGCCGCGGCGATGCCGTTGATGGTGCTCGTCAGCACGCTTACACCGCTGTTGGGTCCGCCTGCCGAAGTGGCCGAGAGGATGGAACCGCCTGCATTGCCGATGATTTCGACCTTGACGTTGTCCACGGACCCCGGGTTCGGCACGGGCTGGTTGGCCCCGTCACGGACCTGGATGTTGATCACGGAGTTGGTCGAGCCGCCGGAGCCGGGGATATAGACGCTGGTCGGGCTCGGAGCGATATCGAGTGCCGCCGGAAGGGGCGTCGTGCCCTGAACGGTGAACGTCAGCGTACGGCTGATGGTCAACCCGGTTGCCGGATCGGTTGCCGAGGCGGTGACCGTGGAGGTGCCAGCGACGTCATAGGACGTTGCGAAAAAGACGTACGAGCCGTTGTTGGTCGTCGCCGGGAATGAAACGACGCGCGTGGCCAGCTCATTGATGTCGTCCGTCGACGGATCGTCTGGCGGCGACAGGCTGACCGTGCTCGGCGAGCTGGTCGTGAAAGTCGCATCGCTGGTCAACGCAGTGATGACGCCCGCATTGTTGCGATAGGTGAATGACACCTCCGACATGAACGGGGAGCCCGGGTACGGCAGGATATTGTTCGGGTTAAGCGGCAGCAGGGTTCGGGTCGCGGTGAGCGTGATCGAACCGGGCTGGGGCGCCGATGTGGCTCCGCCGTTTCCACCACCGCCACCGCAACTGGCGACTGCCAGGCTGGCGAGCAGCAGTCCGAGCGTCTTGAACGGGAATTTCATGTAGTTTCTCCAGGATCGCAATAGGTTTTCTTCATACGTCACTACGGCCTGCACCTTTCGGCGCTGCCTGCCCCTGGACGCTTTATTTCAGACTTTCACTAAGAATTCGTGGCGTTACGAAGATCAGCAGTTCGGCCTTGGTGTCGGTTCGACCGGTCTTCTTGAACAGGTTGCCCAGGATCGGCACGTCACCGAGGAACGGAACCTTGGTGAGATCGTCGCGCTTCTCGACCTCGTAAACGCCGCCGAGAACCACGGTCTGCCCGTTGTCGACCAATACCGAGGTGTTGATCTCGCGCTTGTCGATGATCGGTACCTGGCCACCGCCCGGATTGTCGATGAAGCGCGCGACCGCGTCCTTCTTCACGCCGAGATTGAGAACAACGCGATCGTCAGCCGTGATCGTCGGAGTGACCTTGAGCTCGAGCACGACCTCCTTGAACTGGACGGTGGCCGTACCAACGCCGCCGCCACCGGAGTTCTGGAAGGTCACGTAGGCGACTTCCTGGCCCTGCTTGATCACGGCTTCCTTCTGGTTGGCCGTGACGACTCGCGGACTGGAAACCACTTCGCCGCGGCCTTCGGTCTGCGCTGCCGAGAGTTCCAGATCGAGCAGGTAGTCCGCGCCCAGAATTGCCAGGCCAAAGCTGCCGGCAGGCGATGAAGCGGGCAAGTTGACATTGAGCCGGTCGTTCAGGTTTGGAACGGCGATACCGCCGCCGGTCGGTGTGCTGGGAATGACTCCCGGGTTGAACACCGGCAGTCCTCGCCCGCCACCGAATCGGTTGTTGAGGGCGATATTGCTCATGCGGTCGGTGCCAATTGCCGTGCCTGCGGTCGATACCACGTTGCCGTTGTTGTCCTCATAGCCACCGCTGATGCCGAACTTGACGCCCAGCTCACGCGCGAAGGTGTCGGTTGCGATGACGATGCGCGATTCGATCAACACCTGCTGCACAGGTCGATCGAGAACAGCGATCAATTGCCGGATTTCCAGGACCTTCTGCGGCGTGTCGCTGACCAGAAGCGTATTGGTGCGGTCGTCATAGCTGACGGTGCCGCGCTGGGACAGGAAACCGCGCTGCTGCTTGGCCCCCGTGCCGCCTTGTCCACCTTGTTGCCCACCGCTCACTTCCTTGGTCAGAAGGGCGGCAATGTCCTTGGCGTTGCCATAGCTGATCGGAATGAAATCCGAGACCAGCTCGACCTTGTCTTCCATCTGCAGGCGCGCATCGGCGATCGCCTGCTCGCGATCCGCGATTTCCTTCTGTGGTGCAACCCAGATCACGTTGCCCTGCTTGCGCTGATCGAGACCCTTGGCCTGCAGGACGATATGCAGCGCCTGGTCCCACGGGACGTTGATCAGGCGCAGGGTGACGTTGCCTTGCACACTGTCGGCGACGACGATGTTGAGGTCGGAGACGTCGGCGATGAGCTGCAGGACGGAACGGGTCGGGATGTCCTGAAAATTGAACGTCACCCGGCTGCCGTTGAAGACGGGTTCCGCATTCTTCTTGAGCTTCTCATCCTCACGCTTGGGCGAAATTTCGACGACATACTCGCTGCCGGTCTGGTAGGCGAGCTGCTCGAACGGCGCCTGGGCCGTGATGTCGATGCGCACGCCGTTTCCGCGCGATCGGGTCTCGATGTACTGCACGGGTGTTGCAAAATCGAGCACGTCGAGACGCTGCGCCTGGTCGGGCGGCAACTTGACGTTGAGGATGTCGAGGACGACCTTGTCGCCTTCGCGCTTGAGGTCGGCGGCCGCGCCGGGGCCCGAGAAACTGACCACGATGCGTCCCTCGCCGGTCTTGCCGCGACGGAAATCGACATTGGTGAGTTCGACCCCCTGGGCGGCCAGGGTCTTGGTTGGGTTCTTGTTAGCGGCCGCGGTCGCAGCGACACTCGAGCCGGCGATGTTGGCGCCGATGGACAGGATCAGCTCGTTTCCATTGATCCGCGTTTCGTAGCTGGCCGGCCGGAACAGGTCGACCACGATCCGCGTGCGTCCTGCTGCCTCGACCGTGGAGATTCCTGCCGTGGCCCCGGCGCCAATCTCGATGCGCCGCTGGGTCAGTGCGCTGCGGGTATCGGCGAGATCCAGGGCGATGCGCGGAGGCGACTCCGTGGTGAAGGCCTGGGGCACCGCGACCGGTTCGGCAAAACGCATGGTGACCTCGACCCGGCCACCCGGCTGGGCGGTATAGGTCAGGTCCTCTAGGACGTTTTCGGCATGGACCGGCAAGGCGAGGAGCAGCCCAAGGAACATGACCCAGCCCCCGATCAGGGTCAGTCCTGTCCTCTTGGCGGGCTTGCGCCCATGGAAGTCGGTAGCTGTAGTCATCATTTTGCTCACCCCCAACGGGTCGGTCATTTCTTGCTGGCGTCCGCCAACGAAATCGATTGTTGGCGCTCGACCCAGCCGCCAGTTTGGTTTGGAACCAACTCAACCAGATCGATCTGGCCCTCGTTGATTGCGGTGATGCGTCCGTAGTTCTGCCCCACGTAATTGCCGATGTGGACGCGACGAATCACGCCTTCCGGATCCTTCAGCAGGCCCTCCGGCGCCGAGGGCGGCCCCAGGGTGCCGACCATCTTCAAGCCATCCAGCGGATACGATTCGAGTGGCTCGGGCGTGCGGTTCTGGTCCGGCCTGGGCCCGGATGCAGCGGCCTCTTCCTCTTCATCGCTACTCGGCAGATCGAACGGATCGCGGTCATCCGGGGCTTTCAGCGTGTACTCGAATGTTTCAAAAGTCTTGATCGCAGGCTTGGGTTCGATCGGCGGACCGGGCTTGGCCTTTTCCTCGGCGACCCACTTCTGAACTTCGCCGGTACCGGACATGCAGCCAGCCACTCCGAAGATCAGCATGCCCAGGGCGACGGAGCGGAGAGCGAAAGTGCTTTGACTCGTCATCTCACTTTTCTCCCTTCGCAGCGGGCTTGGCGCCCCGGCGACCCTTGGGCTTGGGTGCGTTGGCTTCCTCGTATTCGGCAATCTCGTCATTGTCCATGTAGCGGTAAGTCTTGACGGTCCCCTCGAGTGTCAGTGTGCCGCCGGCGGCGGGCGTCGCGCCCTTGCCCTTCGAAGGCCCACCGTCGCTGGGACGGAGGGACACATCGTGCATGGTCAGGATGACGACTCGCGGCAATGACGCGACCTTGCTGATGAACGCACCGAACTCATGATAGGTGCCGACCATGCGCAGCTGGATCGGCTTCTCGGCGTAGAAGCCCTTCATGACTTCGGCACCGGGCTGGAACAGCTCGTTGGTGATGCCGGCACCGAGGGCCGCGTTGGAAATCTCATTGATCAGCTTCGGCATCTCGGTCTTGCCGGGCAGCTGATTGATCATCTGCTGCAGTTCGTCGGTCATGTCCTTGAGCTGCTTCTGGTAGGCCTCGAGGTTGACGACCTGGGCCTGCTTCTTGACGAAGTCGGCCTTCAGTTCCTTTTCCTTTGATTCCGCGCGCTCGAGCTCCTCCTGCTGGACGCTGATCTGGAACCACCAGCCCATGAACAGGATGACCGCCACGATCAGCAAGGCAAAGAACACCTTGATCGACTTTGGCCAGCCGCCGACGTTGTTGCGGTCGAGGTTTCGAAGATCGTCGAAGAAACTCATGGCTTCTTCCCCTTGTCTGGCGCGGGCTCGGTCTTGGCCTTGTCCGACAGCTGGCTGGCCGCACTATTTAGCTGCGAGCCGAGGTCTGCGGGTTTCGAAGCGACCTCGTTGGCATCGGTAGGTTTTGCTGCGGATGCATCGGCAACCGATCCTTCCGTTGCGGGGCCATCGGTCGACTGTTCGGACTTCTTGGTCTGCACCGTCAACGAGAAAACGTAGGGCATTTTCTTGTCGACTCCAGGTGTCCCTTCCTTGCTTTCAATCTTGCCCAGGTCAGCACGCCCGAACTGTGGCGACTCCTCGAGGCTGCGCATGTAGGTGGCAACGCGCGTGCTCGATTCGGCAACGCCCTCCAGCGTGAGCTTGTCGCCGCTCTGCTTCAGGGAGGTCAGTCGCGCACCCTCGGGAATGGTCTTGGACATCTGGTCGAACATATGCACCATCTGCGAGCGGTTCGACTGCAGGTCCTCGATGATCTCCTTGCGCGCCAACAACTGGGACCGGACTTTTTCGAGATCCTTGATCGTCTCGATGTCCTTGTCGAGCAGCTTGATCTGGTCGGTCAGGTACTTGTTGCGGTCGCCCTGGTTCTCGATGCGCTGGGACATCCAGTAGCTTGCACAGAGAAAGACGAAGATCGCAGCCACTGCCGCGGCTGCAAGCATCATGTAGAACTCGCGTTCGCGCTGCTTGCGCCGCTCGGCTCGCCATGGCAATAGGTTGATTCTGGCCATCAGTCGAAACTCCTCATCGCCAGGCCGCACGCAATCATCAGCGCCGGCGCGTCCTGGGCGAGTGTCTGCGCCTGCACGCGCGATGAGAGCGACATGTTGGCGAGCGGATTGGCGACCACACATGGCACGCCGAGTTGTTCCTCGACCATGTCGGCGACACCGGTGATCGATGCGCAACCGCCGGCCAGCACGATCTGGTCGACGCGGCTGTACTCGCTGCCGGCGAAGAAGAACTGCAGGAGCCGGCTTATCTGCTGGACCATTGCCTCCTTGAACGGCTCGAGCACCTCGATTTCGTAGGATTCGGGCAATCCGCCCTGGCGCTTGGCCAACCCGGCTTCCTCGTAGCTCAGGCCATAGCGACGCATGACCTCATCGGTCAGCTGCTTGCCGCCGAAGACCTGTTCACGCGAATAGATCGTGCGCTGGTTGCGCAGCACGATCAGCGTGGTCATCGTTGCACCGACGTCGATGACAGCGACAACGGCGTCCTTCGGAACGGACAGTTGGTCGGCGATCAGGCGGAACGCGTTCTCCATGGCGAACGCCTCGACGTCCATGGTCTTCGCGCCGAGGCCGCCGAGGTCGAGCGCGGCCACGCGCAGGTCGACGTTTTCGGTTCGCGACGCGGCCAACAGGACGTTGACCATGTCCGGATTGTCCTTGACCGGGCCGATCACCTCGAAATCGAGGCTGACTTCCTCGATCGGGTAGGGAATGTACTGGTTGGCCTCGATCTGGATCTGCGCCTCCATGTCTTCCTCGGACAGGTCCGCGGGCATGGGGACGATCTTGGTGATCACGGCCGAACCGGCCACCGCGGCCGCTGCAAACCGGGTCTTGGCGCCAGAACGGGTCAAGGCTCGACGGATCGCATCGCCCACCGCCTCTACTTCGACGATGTTTTTTTCGACGACGGCGTTCGGCGGCAATGGCTCGACGGCGTAGTGTTCAACGCGGTAACGACCGCCTGCCTGACCCAGTTGCAGCAGCTTAACGGCTGTTGAACTGATGTCGACTCCGATCAGAACCGGTGCCTTAGGAGTGAAGAGTCCCACTACTTTTTCCCCTTCCCACGCGCCCTTACGAGCGAAACATGTGTTTTCACATTAAATCTAAAACTTAACCAATTGGCAACAGGGAGCGCTCAAATAGTCGATCCCGTCGCTAAATCGGCCTGAAATTCGCCCTTCTGGGCCCTCCTGGGACCCCCGAGGCTGCCCGCAACCCG
Organism: Dokdonella immobilis; assembly: GCF_900115085.1. GTDB lineage: Bacteria > Pseudomonadota > Gammaproteobacteria > Xanthomonadales > Rhodanobacteraceae > Dokdonella > Dokdonella immobilis. The sequence continues at coordinate 32,828 of NZ_FOVF01000031.1, forward strand.
CATTCGACCTATACTCTGTCGATTGCACCCCATCCCTTCCTTGAATGCCATCACAAGTCGCGCCTGCTGCATGAGAATCTTTCTTCGTCTGGCCCGTTACGCCCTTTTTCTCGCTGTGGGCGGTGCGCTCCTGGGCTGCCTTGGCCTTGGCATCGCCTACTGGCTGATCTCGCCACGCCTGCCTTCGGTCGAGAACCTGAAGGACGTCCAGCTCCAAGTGCCGCTGAAGGTACTTTCGGCCGACAACAAGCTGATGGCGACCTTCGGCGAGACCCGGCGTATCCCGATCGACATGAGCCAGGTGCCGGATCGGCTCAAGTACGCGGTGCTGTCGGCCGAGGATGCCGATTTCTACAGCCATTCGGGCATCGACATCACCGGCATCCTGCGTGCAGTCTGGCTGGTGACGACCACGGGCAGCAAACACGTAGCGGGCGGAAGCACGATCACGCAGCAGGTGGCGCGGCAGTTCTTCCTGAGCCCTGAGGTCACCTACACACGCAAACTCTCGGAAATCTTCCTGGCCTTCCGCATTGAAGGTGCGTTGAGCAAGGACGAGATTCTCGCCCTGTACCTGAACAAGAGTTTTTTCGGCAATCGCGCCTACGGCATCGCCGCTGCGGCCGAGTTCTACTACGGCAAGACCCTCGACCAGCTGACCCAGGCCGAGTGCGCGATGCTGGCCTCGTTGCCGAAATTCCCGTCCACCGGCAACCCGATCAACAATCGACCGCGCGCCCTGCTGCGTCGGGCGTACGTGCTCGGTCGCATGCTCGAACTGGGTCATATCGACAAGGCCGTCTACGACCAGGCCATGGCGGAACCCGACCAGTCGTTCGCGCACGAGCCGCCGATCGAGGTCGAAGCGTCCTACGTCGCCGAACTGGTCCGCCAGCAAGCCATTGAAAAGCTCGGCAACGAAGCGCTCAACAACGGCTACGTCATCCATACCACGATCGACTCCAGCGACCAGGAAGCGGCCAACCAGGCCCTGCGTGACTCATTGGTCGACTACGACACACGGCATGGCTATCGTGGTGCCGAGGCGCATGTCGAACTGCCGGCGGCGGCCACCCCCGAGGTCCTGATCAAGCTGATCGACGGCTACCGGACCTTCAACGGACTGGTACCCGGCGTGGTCAGCCAGGTCGGCACCGACGAGGCGCTCGTCCAGCTCGGCGATGGCCAGATCGCGGCACTCGGATTGACCGCCGTGGAGTGGGCACGCCCCTACCTCGACGACAGCCGTCGCGGCCCGGCGCCCAAGCGCGTCGAGGACGTGCTCAAGGCCGGCGACATCGTTCGTGTCGCCCTCGACGATGAAGGCGCCTGGAAACTGGCGCAGATCCCGGCCGTGCAAGCGGCGATGGTCGGCCTCGATCCCGATGACGGCGCGATCCGCGCACTGATCGGCGGCTTCAATTTCTCGCGCAGCAAGTTCAACCGGGCCACCCAGTCGAGTCGCTCGGCCGGCTCCAGCTTCAAGCCGTTCATCTACTCGGCGGCATTCGACCACGGCTTCACTCCGGCTTCCGTGGTCAACGACGCACCGCTGGTCTTTCCCGATGTGTCCCGACCGAACGGTCTGTGGACGCCATCCAACGACGACGGCAAGTTCGATGGGCCGATCCGCCTGCGCGAAGCGCTCGTGCAGTCGAAGAATCTGGTCTCGGTGCGGCTGCTCGATGCGATCGGCGTGCACTACGCACACGAGTACGTGACGCGCTTCGGGTTCTCGGCGCAGCAGGTGCCGGAAAACTTGTCGATGGCCCTGGGTACGGCAGCGGTGTCGCCGCTGGCGATGGCCCGAGGCTATGCCGTGATCGCCAACGGCGGCTTTCTCGTCGACCCGTATTTCATCGCCCAGATCGACGATCGCGACGGCAAGGTGATCTACCGGGCCGATCCGGCGCGTGCCTGCCGCGACTGCCCGCAGCGGCAGCTCGAGGACCAACGTGAGCGCGAACGCGCAGCACAGGAGCCATCCAGTGGCTTCAGCCCGATCGCCACGGCGAACGCCTCGACCGAAGTGCCGCCGAATCCGGCCGAGCCTCGCCTTGCGCCGCGGGTTATCGATGCGCGCAACGCCTTCCTGGTCACTTCACTGATGCGCGACGTCGTCCGCCGCGGGACCGGCTCGGGGGCCATGGTGCTCAAGCGCAGCGACCTGGCCGGCAAGACCGGCACGACCAACGAATACCGCGATGCCTGGTTCTCCGGTTTCAACGCCAGAATCGTGGCCACGGCCTGGGTCGGCTTCGACGATTTCAGCACGCTCGGCAGCCGCGAGTTCGGTTCCAAGTCGGCGTTGCCGATCTGGATTGGATTCATGCGCGCCGCCCTCAAGGACATGCCCGAACAGCCGTTCGACATGCCGCCCGGGATCACCACGGCCCGGATCGACCGCGACAGCGGTCTGCTCGCGCCGGCCGGTGACCCCGACTCGATGATCGAGTTCTTCAAGACCGAGGACGTGAACCAGCTTGCGGCGCGTCCCGACCAGCGCGAAGAAGAGCAGCGCGAAGCCTACGACGTGTTCTGAATGCGCTCGCCGCGCCAGTCGAATCGGGGCAATGCCAGCGACCTGCGTCGTCGGATCGCGGTCGAGGCAGCACGCCTGATCGCCGAGCAGGGCTTGCGTGATTACCACGCGGCCAAGCTGAAGGCCGCCGCCCACTTCGGTCCGCCGGATTCGCTGCCGCTCCCGCGCAATGGGGAAATCGAGGAGGCGCTGCGCGAGCACCAGCGTCTGTTCCAGGCCGATTCCCAGCCCCGGCACCTGGCCCGGCTGCGCGCCGCCGCGATCGACGCCATGCGCTTCTTCTCGCGCTTCGAGCCGCGCCTGGTCGGCGCGGTCCTGGAGGGCACGGCCGATGCGCATTCGGCGGTCTGCCTGCACGTGTTCACCGACAACCTCGTCGAGCTGACGTCCTTCCTCGCTGAAAACGGCATCCCGTTCGAGCAGCAGGATCGAAACCTGCGACTCGACAGTGGGCGAAGCGCGGACCTTCCGGCCCTGCGCTTTCTCGCCGGCGACACAGCGCTCGACGCGACCGTGTTTCCGCTAGACGGCTTGCGACAGGCGCCCCTGGACCGCATCAGCGAGCGCCCGATGCGGCGCGCCACACTGGACGCGCTGCTCGACCTCGCGAAACCGCCGTCGACCGCCTGACCCGGCCGGGAGACCGGCACCGGGGCGGCGCCGACTTCCAGGGAGGGTCTGATCAATCAGCAAAATCGTCACGACGCCTGCCTGTGCGCAGATCGCGACGCGTCGACGCAGACAGACGGGCCGTCTTTCAAGTCGACGCAACAAGGACCTGCGTGCAGGCAGGCGTCCCCTAACGCATTGATTGAATGCTGAAAAGGTGGCGTCCAGAAGGCTCCCCACATGCACCGCGCGCCTCGTCAAGGCAACCAGCCTTCACTCGCCACGCGGCGCATGCGGAAAACCTTGTGAACGCCATGACGACTGTGCGGCTAGCTCAGACCTTCCCTACCGTTTGTTCAGCGCGACATAGTCGCGCTCGGCCGATCCGGTATAGACCTGGCGCGGCCTTCCGATCTTCGAATCCGGGGTGACCTGCTGCTCGAGCCAGTGCGCAACCCAGCCGGCGGTCCGGGCGATCGCGAACATGACCGTGAACATCTCGGTCGGGATCTTCAGGGCCTTGTAGATGATGCCCGAATAGAAATCGACGTTCGGATACAGCTTGCGCTCGACGAAATAAGAGTCCTTGAGCGCGACCTCCTCGAGGGCCATGGCCACATCGAGCAATGGATCCTTGATATTGAGGTCGGCGAGGACCTTATGCGTCATCTCGCGGATGATCGTGGCGCGCGGATCGAAGTTCTTGTAGACGCGATGGCCGAAGCCCATCAGGCGGAAGCCGGAATCCTTGTCCTTGGCCCGGGTCACGGCGGAGGCGACGTTCTTCGCATCGCCGATGTCGGTCAGCATCGAAAGCACCGCCTCGTTGGCGCCGCCGTGGGCCGGCCCCCACAACGCGGCGATGCCGGCGGCCACGCAGGCGTAGGGGTTGGCCCCGGTCGAACCGACCAGGCGCACGGTCGAGGTCGACGCGTTCTGTTCGTGGTCGGCGTGCAGGATGAAGAGCAGGTCGAGGGCCTTGGCGACGACCGGATTCAGGTCCAGCGGCTCGCTCGGCACTTCGAACATCATGTGCAGGAAACGCGTGACGTATTCGAGGTTGTTGCGTGGATAGCGAACCGGCCAGCCGATCGAGGAACGATAGGCGGCCGCCGCGATCGTCGGCACCTTGGCGATCAGCCGGATTGCGGCCAGCCTGCGCTGTTCCGGGTCATCCATGTCGAGGGTGTCATGATAGAACGCGGACAGCGAAGCGACCGAGGCGCACAACATCGCCATCGGATGCGCGTCGTAATGGAAACCGTTGAGAAAGTTCTTCTGGGCCTCGTGCATCATCGTGTGATGCGTGACCTCGTGCTCGAAGACGCTGAATTCTGCGGCGCTCGGCAGCTCGCCATTGATCAGCAGATAGGAGGTCTCGAGAAAGGTCGAATGCTTGGCCAACTGCTCGATCGGGTAGCCGCGGTAAAGAAGCACGCCCTTGTCGCCATCGATGTAGGTGATCGCGCTGCGCGTGCTCGCGGTCGAGACGAAGCCCGGGTCGTAGGTGAAGTAGCCGGTGTCCTTGTTCAGCCTGCTGATGTCGAGCGCGGGATCACCCAGGGTGCCGGAGACGACCGGAAGCGTCGTCGTGCGATCGTTCGCGGTATCGGTGAGTTTGACGGATTTGTCGGACACGACGGACTCCTTGTGACGGGTTTCGTGCCTCCGGCTTGCGCACCGGAAGCTGCGGAAACGGGGATTCGCGGCACCTGGCCGCTGCGTGGTCGAGCCGATGGCTCGCCACAACGGGACCCGTACCCAGGGCCAATTATTGCATAGCAACAGGGCATCGCCGAAGGCGGTTCGCTCCGTGCAAATGCAAACGCCGGCGCGAGGCCGGCGTCGTCATCCACCTGCGAGGCGGGAATCCTTACTTGGCGTAGCGGCGGCGGAACTTGTCGACGCGGCCACCCGAATCGACAACCTTCTGCTTGCCGGTGTAGAACGGATGCGAATGGCTCGAAATATCGATCTTGACCAGGGGATATTCCTCGCCATCCGTCCACTTCACGGTTTCCTTGCTGGACATGGTCGAGCGGGTCAGGAAGGCGAAGTCGCTGGACAGGTCCTGGAAAACGACGGGCTGGTATTTGGGATGGATATCGGGCTTCATTGGGAGGTACCGTTTGCCGGCCGAAGGGCCGGAAGAAAAAGAGCGCGATTGTACCGGTTGACCCGATCGGCACGCAAGCCGGGTGTCAGGCGCGCCCGTCCAAGGACCGGTATCGGGCTCGAAAATGCTTGTAGATCAGTTGCCTGATCCGGAGTCCGCGCGCATTAGTCTTGCCCTCCACAGCGCGGAGCGATTATCAGACAACGCCGAGGGCATCCCTGACCAGGGCCTCGAAGCGTGCCTGATCGACGCCGAGCACGATGCGGGCATTGGCCGGTCGATCGAAGCGGTCTTCCCAGTCGACCACGGTCGCCCCGCGGGTCAGCTGGCCGCTCATTTCTATGCCGACATGATGCTCCGCCACCGACGTGACGATGCCCGGCTCGACCGCCACCGCCATCGCCAGGGCATCGGCCGTCAGCAAACGCGGTCGACCGTGCGCGCGTGCCCAGCTCCGCGTCCGTCGCGAGATGGCGGCGTAGAAACGGGCGCGCGGCGAGTCGGCCCGGAGCCAGCTTTCGATGTCGGCGTAGGCCAGGCCATGCCGAAGGGTGGCCTCCCAGTCGACCAGTTCGAATGTCGGCCAGCTCGAGAAGACGATATGGGCTGCTTCGGGGTCAAAGCCGATATTGAACTCGCTCGGCACCCGCTCGGTATTGCCGCGACCGTTGACGGCGCCGCCCATGATGACGAGACGGGATATCCGCTCGGGCAGGGTCGGATCGAGGCGCAGGGCCAGGGCGAGATTGGTCAACGGGCCGAGCGCGACGAGGACCAGGGCACCCGCATGGGCGTGGCTGAGGCGGATCATGGCCAGGGCGGCATGCTCGGCCTCGGCCTGTCGCGTCGGCGCATCGTAGCCGGTATCGCCGAAACCGTCGGCGCCGTGCACGAACGCCGCGTCGGCCGCCGGCAGCACCAGCGGACCCGCACAGCCGGCGAACACCGGCGTCTGCGCGCCAACCAGTTCGACCAGGCGCAACGCATTGCCGACCGTGTGGCGCAGGCCGACATTTCCGGCTGCGATGGTCAGCGCGGTCGGCTCCGCCTGCCGGTAGGCCATCAGGATCGCCAGCGCGTCGTCGACGCCGGGATCGGTATCAATCAGCAGCTTAAGGCTCATGCATTCACCGTCGGCGGCAAGGAACGCGATTGTTCCAGAAACACGCTCGGGTGTCCGCGCTTGGCCGATGGCCGCGCGGGCTGGCGGCGCCCGGCTCAGGCTCCGGCAAAGCGCGCCATGCCACCGATCCAGCGACTGACCAGGCGCTCACAGGATTGCGGGTGATCGGCCAGCATGGCTGATCCGACCTGTTGCACCTGCGGCAGCATCGACGCATCGCGGGCGAGGTCGGCGACCCGGAACTCGAGGCGGCCGGTCTGGCGCGTGCCGAGCAACTCGCCCGGACCCCGCAATTGCAGGTCCTTTTCGGCAATCACGAATCCGTCGCTGGTTTCGCGCATGGCCGTGAGCCGTTCGCGGGCCAGCGCGGACAGCGGCGGCTGATAGAGCAGCACACAGGTCGAGGCCTGACTGCCGCGCCCTACCCGGCCACGCAATTGATGCAGCTGGGCGAGGCCGAGCCGTTCGGCATTCTCGATCACCATCAGGCTCGCGTTGGGCACGTCGACGCCGACCTCGATGACCGTGGTCGCCACCAGCAAGGCGCACCGACCGGCGCGGAACGCGTCCATCACCTTCTGTTTTTCGGCCGGCTTGAGCCGACCATGCACGAGCCCGATTTCGAGGCCCTGCAGATGCGACGAAAGTTCGGCATGGGCGACTTCGGCGGCCTGCGCCTCGAGGAGTTCGGTTTCCTCGATCAGGGTGCAGACCCAGTACACCTGGCGACCCTCGGCGCAGGCCAGGCGGATGCGCTCGATGACCTCCTCGCGACGAGCCGAGGATAGCGCGACCGTTGCCACCGGCGTGCGTCCGGGGGGCAGCTCGTCGATCACCGACACGTCGAGGTCGGCATAGGCGGTCATGGCCAGCGTGCGCGGAATCGGCGTCGCCGTGAGAACCAGCTGATGCGGCACGCGGGCGCCCTCCCTGCCCTTGTCGCGCAGGGCCAGGCGCTGGTGCACGCCGAACCGGTGCTGTTCGTCGATGATGACGAGGCCGAGATTGCGGAAAGCCACGCCCTGCTGCATCAAGGCGTGCGTACCGACCACGACCTGCGCATCCCTGGCCAGCGCCTCGAGCGCCGCGCTGCGCGCCTTGCCCTTGACCTTGCCGGCGAGCCAGACCGGCTCGATGCCGAGTGGGGCCAGCCAGGCCGCCAGGTTGCGCAGGTGCTGCTCGGCGAGCAGTTCGGTGGGCGCCATCAGCGCCACCTGGAAGCCCGATTCGACCGCAGCCATGGCCGCCCAGGCGGCAACGATGGTCTTGCCCGAGCCAACGTCGCCCTGCACGAGCCGCAGCATTGGTTCGGCCTGGGCGAGGTCGTGGGCGATTTCCGCACTGACCCTGCGTTGCGCGCCGGTCAGGGCGAAAGGCAACGCATCGAGCAGCGCCTTGCGCAGTGATCCGTCGCCAGCCAGGCGCGGCGCACCGTGCTCGCGAACACTCGCGCGCAGGCGCTTGAGGCTCAGGTGATGGGTCAGCAGTTCCTCGAAGGCAAGCCGGATTTGCGCCGGATGCCGGCCGGCACCGAGGGCCTGGACATCCGAATCGGCGGGCGGCTGGTGGACGCGGAGCAGCGCCTCGCGCAACGAGATCATGTGCAGCGGCGCGCGCAACGACGCCGGGATCAGCTCGAGTTCGTCATCCGCAGGCAAGCGTTCGAGGGCCAGCGCGATGAGGCTGCCAATGCGCTTCTGGCCGAGCCCCTCGGTGGTCGGATAGATCGGCGTCAGGCTCTCGGCGACCTCCACTCCGGCAGCGGCGAGACGCTGGTATTGCGGATGCACGATCTCCGCGCCGTGGGCGCCGTGGCGAACCATTCCGTAGCAACGCAGGCGGGTGCCGGGCTGGAGCTGTTCAACCTGGGCCCGGCGAAAGTTGAAAAAGCGCAGACACAGCATCGAACGACTGTCATCACTGATGACCACGCGCAACTGGGGCCGGAAGCGGAACCCGCGCTCGACCGCTTCGATCGTGCCCTCGACCTGGGCCGACTCACCGACGCGCAGGTCGCGAATCGGGGTCAGCCGGGTGCGGTCCTCGTAGCGCAGCGGCAGGTGGAACCAGAGATCCTGGATGCGCGTTATGCCGATCCGCTCAAGTGCCGCGGCGAGTACCGGACCAACCCCGGGCAACGCCGAAACCGGTGCCAGGCCGGCGTCTGCCATGTTCTGCTCGCCGGTGCTGGTCAGGTTGCGGGGCATCCGCCAAGGATACCGGCCGCAGCGACGTTCGCGAAGGACGTCGCGGGATCAGTCGATGACTGCGACCAGATCGACCTCGACCTGCGCGGCGCGCGGCAGGGCGGCCACCCCGATCGTCGATCGCGCCGGGTAGGGCTCGCTGAAGTACTGCTTCATGACTTCGTTGACCGCGGCGAAATCGCCCAGATCGGTCAGATAGATGCCGACCCGCACGACGTGCTCGAACGAAAGGCCGGCTGCGCCGAGCACGGCCTTGAGATTCTCGAATACCTGGCGCGCCTGCGCACTGATGTCGCCCGCGACCAATTCGCCGGTATCCGGATGCAGTGGCGTCTGGCCGGACAGATACACCGTGTTGCCGGCCTGAACGGCCTGGGAATAGGGGCCGATCGCCTTTGGCGCTCGCTCGGAATGGAATATTCGACGGTTTGACATGGACGGTTCCTCGATCAGACAGGATGGCGATAGACGGCGTTGACGACCGCCAGCCGGCGCACGCCACGCATGACATCGGCCAGATGCTTGCGGCTGGTGACCTCGATCGTGAACAGCAGGGTCGCGCTCATCAGGTCGCGCTCCTTGTATTCGACGTTTTCGATATTGGAGTTGGCCTGGGCGACCGCGGCGGCGACCTGGGCCAGCACACCCGGCTTGTTGGCGACGATGATGCGCAACTCCACCCGGTAGTCGCCGCTGACGCTGGTATCCCAGGCGATCTCGACGCAGCGCTCGGGCGACTTGCGGAATTCGGCCATGTTCGGGCACTCGAGGCGATGCACGACGATGCCCTTGCCAGCCGACAGGTAACCCATGATTTCATCGCCCGGAACCGGATGGCAGCAATTGCCGAAGCTCAGCACACCGCGCTCCGCGCCGGTGATCAGGATCTTTTCCACGGCGTGCGCGCGCAGGCCGGCCAGCGCTTCGTCGTGCAGCTGCAAGAGCGAGCGGGCGACCTGATCGGCAGTCCGGTTGCCCAGCGCGATGTCGGCGAGCAGGTCCTCCAGCGCCCGCAGCTTGTTCTCCTCTAGATAGCGGGTCAACTGGTTCGGCGGCAGCACTTCGAGCGATGCGCCGAGCGCATCCATGGCGCGATCGAGCATGCGATGCCCGAGCTCGATCGCGTCCTCGTGCTGCAGGCGCTTGAGGAAGTGGCGGATCGCCGTGCGCGCCTTCGCGCTGACCACCCATTCCAGCCACTGCGTACTTGGCACGGCGGACGGTGCGGTGATGATCTCGACCGACTGGCCGCTGCTCAGGCGCGTACGCAGCGGAGCGAGCTTCTTGTCGATGCGCGCGGCCACGGCGTGGCTGCCGACATCGGTGTGCACGGCGTAGGCGAAGTCCAGGGCCGTCGCGTTACGCGGCAGGGCGAGGATCTGCCCGCGCGGCGTGAACAGGTAGACCTCATCGGGAAACAGGTCGACCTTGACGCTCTCGATGAACTCGAGCGAGGACGGCGTGCGGTTCTGCGTGTCGACCAGGCTCGACACCCATTCGCGGGCCCGGCTCTGCGCGCTGTTGGCCGGCGCCGAATCACTCTTGTAGGCCCAGTGCGCGGCGACGCCGCGATCGGCCACCGCATCCATGTCCTCGGTTCGGATCTGGATCTCGATCGGCTCGCCGAACGAGCCGAACAGCACCGTGTGCAGCGATTGGTAGCCGTTCGCCTTGGGTATCGCGATGAAATCACGAAAGCGCCCATCCAGCGGCTTGTACAGGGAATGCACCGCGCCAAGGGCCTGGTAGCACTGCATCACCGTATCCACGACGACGCGAAATCCGTAGACATCCATGACCTGGGCGAAGGATTTTTGTTCGGTGCGCATCTTGCGATAGATGCTGTAGGCCGACTTGATCCTGCTGACCGTGCGGTGCGGGATGCCTTCCGCTTCGAGACGCGCGTCGAGGGCCGCCTCGATCTTGGCCATGGCTTCGCGTCGGTTGCCGAGGGCGGTCCGGATGCGCGCGGAAATGACCCGATGACGGTCCGGGTACATGGCCCGGAAGCCGAGATCCTGCAATTCGGCCTTGAACCGGTTCATGCCGAGACGCTGGGCGATCGGCGCATAGATCTCGAGCGTTTCCAGCGCGATACGCCGCCGCGACGACGCCTCCATGGATCCGAGCGTCCGCATGTTGTGCAGGCGGTCGGCCAGCTTGATCAGGATCACGCGCAGGTCGCGGGCCATGGCCAGCAGCATCTTGCGGAAGCTTTCGGCCGCCGCTTCCTGGCGGCTCTTGAAATGCAGCTTGTCGAGCTTGGTGACGCCATCGACCAGTTCGCTGACCGTTTCGCCGAATTCCGCGGTCAGCTCGTCGGCCTTGAGCTGGGTGTCCTCGAGGGTATCGTGCAGGATCGCGGCGATGATCGTTTCCGCATCCATGCCGAGTTCGGCGAGGATGCCGGCCACGGCAACGGGATGGGTGATATAGGGCTCGCCGCTCTTGCGGGTCTGGCCCTTGTGGGCGAGCGCGCCCACTTCGTAGGCGCGGCGAACGCGGGCCACCTGCTCATCGGTCAGGTAGCCGGCCAACTTGTCCTCGAGCGCAAGCAGGTAGGCGGGAACCTTGCCTCGCCGGGTCGTTCGCGAATCCGCCGCTGCCTTCATTGCCACCTCGCTGTCGCGTCGGGTCAATCCGCCGCGGGAAGGCGGAATCGGCAGCGGGACACCGAAAAGTTACAGGTCGTCGCCCACCTTGGCCAGATCGTCGTCGACCTCGGCCGCGGCCCATTCAAGCGCTTCGCGCTCGGCCCGCTCGCGGGTCTGGCGATCGATCTCGTCGATCATGCCCTGGTCGACCTTGCGCGCGGCGATCTCACGCAGCGAGACGACGGTCGGCTTGTCGTTGAGCGCGTCGATCGTGGGGTCCGCACCCTTGGCCAATTGACGCGCTCGCTTGGTCGCCATCAACACGAGTTCGAATCGGTTGTCCACGACCGAAAGACAATCTTCTACGGTAATACGCGCCATCTTTGCCTAGCCTCTTGAGAAATCGATGCAACACCGGTTTGGCGGGTATTGTAGCGGTGCCGAATTGTGCAGTGCAAACAAGGATCGGGCCGGAACCTGAATCCTGCCCTTGCATCCGTGACGAGTTGCCCCATTTCGCATACCCTGCGCGAATTGGCCATCCGCACCGATGGCGGCAACCGGGCACCGGTGAACATGGAAGGCTGGACAGGAAAACCCACGATGCGTCACGCCCCCAACAAGGCCATGCTCCGCAAGGGACTGCTTGGCGTTTTCCTGCTGGCCCTGGCCGGTTGCACGATCGGCAAGCCGCGAACGGACGACCCCTGGGAAAAGTTCAACCGCAAGGTCTACGCCTTCAATGTCAAGGTCGACAATGCGGTGATCCGGCCGACTGCAGTGGCCTATCGCAAGGTGACGACGCCCAATGTGCGCCGTGTGCTGAGCAACTTCTTCGCCAACATCCGCATGCCGATCACGATCGCCAATGACGCGCTGCAAGGCGAACTCAAGGATGCACTGAAGGGCACCGGTCGGTTCGTGATCAACACCACCGTCGGATTCCTCGGCTTCTTCGACCCGGCCAGCCAGATGCGTCTGCCGCCCCAGGAAACGGATTTCGGCGCCACCCTGGCAAAATGGGGGGTCGGTGAAGGCCCCTACCTGGTCCTGCCGCTGATCGGATCGACGACGGCTCGCGACATCTGGCGCATGCCGGTCGACAGCTATTTCTTCGACCCGATGTCGCGCTATGCGCGCAACCACGACTTCAAATATGGCCAGCAGCACTGGCCCAACCTGATGTTCCTGGTCACCCTGCGGGCCAGCGCGATCGACGCCGAGAATCTCGTCGAGGGCGCCTATGACCCCTACGTCTTCTACCGCGATGCCTACCGCCAGCGCCGCCTCTACCTGATCTACGACGGCGAACCGCCGATCGAGGCCATCGACCAGTTGCAGGGCATCGACCAGGACGACATCGATTCCCTGCTCGAACAGCAGCGGGAATACGAGAAAAACAAGAACGAATCGGACGGCCAGCAGACGCGCTGATCAGTTGTCCCGGCTTTCGATACCGAGCAGGCCCTCGGCGTCGCTCAGGTGCGCGATCGAGCGCAGGCGCGGGGAGACATCGCGGTAAACCAGTTCGCCGCCGCTGCGGCGGGCCCGCGCCGACCAGGCCAGCAGCACGGCGAGGGTCACGCTGTCGGCGCTCTGCAAGTCCTTGAGGTCGATCTCGAGGCGTCCGCGCGCCACGGAGAGAGGCTCTCCGGCGGCCAGCGCGCGCGCCGCGTTGTCGACATCGATGCGTCCGCAAACCCGGGCCTGCGTGTCCGATCGATGCTCCAGGGTGAAGCGTTCGCTCACGCTCCGCCCTTCTTTTCGAGACTCTCCAGGGCCTTCTCACCCTGGGTCTCGAGCCGCGTGATCAGCGAGTCGAGACTGCTCGCCTGGATTTCGGCGGTCACCTGATTGCGATAGTTGGTGATGTACGAAATGCCCTCGATGATGACGTCGTAGGCCTTCCACTCGCCCGAGGACGTCTTGCGGAACGCGTAGTCGACCGCGACCGTCTTGCCGTCGTCCAGCACGACTTCCGTGCGTACGATCGTGCGCTTGTCATTGAGCTCGCCATTGAAAGGCAGCACGCGCACATTGCCACGCGTGTAGTTGAGCAGGCCTTCGGCATAGCGGTGCGCGATCGAGTTGTAGAACGCCTTGGCGAAGCGCGAGCGCTGTTCCGGGCTGGCCGCGCGCGCATTGCGCCCGAGCACCAGCAGGGATGCGTAATCGATGTCGAAATGTGGCAGCAGGATCGCATCGATCTCGCTGATCAGCTTTTCGTGGTCCTTCTTGAGCTCCTCGCGCTGCGCGCCGATGCTGTTGGCGAGGTCGTCGGCGATCTTCTGCACGACTTTTGCCGGGGCCATTTCCGCCGCCGCGGCCGGGAGGGCCAACACCATGCCGGCCAGCAGGGCCAACATCCATGAATTGAAACGCCGCATCGCGGATCTCCTAGGGATTTTCAGGTTGCGCCTGCACCGGCGACGAGGCGTCCGTGGCAGGCGACTTCTTCGAATTGTCGCCACTGACCAGAAACTTGCCGATCAGGTCCTCGAGCTGCATCGAGGACTGGGTCAGGATGACTTCATCGCCGTCCTTGAACATGACCGGCGAACCGCCTGGCTGGATGCCAACGTACTGATCGCCGAGTAAACCGCTGGTGAATATGGCCGCCGCCGAGTCGTCGGGGATTTCATCGAACCGGCGCTCGATGCCGATGCGGACCACGGCATCAAGGGTCGTCTGGTCGAGCTCGATCGACTGCACCGAACCGATGCGCACACCAGCCAGCTTGACCGGCGCGCGCACCTTGAGCTGGCCGATATTGCTGAACTTGGCCTTGATCGCGTAGCTGTCGCCCTGGCTGTAGTTGGCGACCGAGGTCGTCTGCGTGGCCAGGTAAGCCAACGCGGCAAAGCCGAGCAGGATGAACAGGCCGGTGCCGATCTGGAAAGAACGTCTGGGTTGGGTCATGGGTCGGGTCCGGTCACATCAGGAAAGCGGTCATCACGAAGTCGAGGGCGAGCACGGTGATCGAGGATGAAACGACGGTACGGGTCGTGGCATAGGCGACGCCCTCGCTGGTTGGCGGCGTGGTGTAGCCCTGGAAGGTGGCTATAAGCGCCACTACGGCGCCGAATGCGGCGCTCTTCCAGACGCCATTGACGAGATCGCTCCAGACCTCGACGTTGGCCGTCATGTTGCCCCAGAACGTGCCGTTGTCGAGACCCAGCCAGCTGACCCCGACGGCGTGCGCGCCGAGGATGCCGAGTGCGTTGAAGATGCAGGCCAGCAGCGGCATGGCCACGACGCCGGCGATGAATCGCGGGGCGACCACGTAGGCCAGCGGGTCCACGGCCATCATTTCCATCGCCGAGAGCTGGTCCGTGGCGCGCATGAGGCCGATCTCGGCGGTAATCGACGTGCCCGCGCGACCGGCGAACAGCAGCGCCGTGACGACCGGCCCGAGCTCGCGGAACAGCGACAGTGCGACAACCGTGCCGAGCGCGGCGGTACCGCCGAACTTGGCCAGGGTGTAGTAGAGCTGGAGGGACAGGACCATGCCGACGAACAGCCCGCAGGTCATGATAATGACCAGGCTCATGGCGCCAACGAACCAGATCTGGCGCAGGGTTTCCCGGACGTGCCTGAGGCTCCCCGGAATCGCCGCCAGAATCGAGAACAGGAACAGCCCGGCCGCGCCGACCTGGGCCAGGGCGTCGCCGATTGCAAGCTGCTTGCGTGCCTGGCTCATGCGCCACCTGCCTGGAAGCCGAGATCGGCGGCATAGTCGCGCGCCGGGTACTGGAAGGGCACCGGCCCGTCCGCCTCGCCACCAAAGAACTGGCGGGTCCATGGCGAGTCGCGTTCGGCCAGTTCCTCCGGATGGCCCTGCGCGGCCACCTTGCCACCCGCGATCAGGTAGACCCAATCGGCCGCGCGGCGCACGGCCGCGAACTCATGGGCGACCAGCACGCTGGTGATGCCAAGCGTGTCGTTCAGGGTCCGGATCAGCTTGAGGACCTGGTTCAGGGCGATCGGGTCGAGTCCTACAAAGGGCTCGTCGTAGATCATCAATCCGGGGTCGCGCACGATCGCGCGGGCCAGGGCGACACGACGCGCCATGCCACCCGAAAGCTCCGCCGGCATCAACTCGGCGGCGCCGCGCAAGCCGACCGCCTGAAGCCGGGTCAGGACGATATTGCGCACGATCTCCTCGGGCAGGCGCAGGTGCTGGCGCAGCGGAAACGCGACGTTCTCGAATACGCTGAAATCGGTCAGCAGGGCCGAATTCTGGAACAGGTAACCAATCGTCTCGCGCAGTTCGAAGAGCTGGTTGCGCGACAGCTCGGCAAGATTGCGGCCGTCGACCCGGATCTCGCCGGCATCGACAGGCAACTGTCCCGTGATGTGTCGCAACAAGGTGGTCTTGCCGGTGCCGCTCGGCCCCATCACGGCCGTGATCTTGCCACGCGGAATGTCGAGGTCGAGCCCATCGAAGATGGTCTTGCCCCCGAGCACTGTTCGGACGCCACGCACGCGCACGTAGGCAGGGCTGTCGGTCGCCGGGGGCTGGTCGGGGTTATGGTCGGGTCTGGCGTTCACGCTATGGTATGTCGAGGTCGTTGGTGAAAGCTCGGGTGGAGCCGGCGCAGCGAGGCAATCGGCTACCTTATCCGAAGCGATGCTTGCTCCACCAGCGGGCCCCGCCAGGCTGCTCAGGCCGGCTTCAGCAGATCGTCGAGCAGGCTTGCGTGGCGATTCAACTGGGCTTCGCAGCGCAGCCGACGCGCCGCGAATATCGAGCGCAAATCGTTGATCGCGGTGGCGAAATCATCGTTGATGACAATGAAGTCGAATTCCGCCGCGTGGCCGATCTCGATCCTCGAGTCGGCAATCCGGCGGGCGATCTGCTCGGCGCTGTCGGAAGCACGATGACGCAGGCGCCGCTCGAGCTCGGCACGCGAGGGCGGCAGGATGAAGATGCTCAGCGACTCCGGCCACTGCGCACGTACCTGCTGGGCGCCCTGCCAGTCGATTTCGAGCAGTACGTCGCGGCCGGCCGCCAGCAGTGGCTCGACGGCCGCGCGCGCGGTGCCCTTGTAGTCGCCGTGCACATTGGCGTACTCAAAAAATGCGCCGGCCTCGGCCATGTGCTCGAAAACCTGGCGCGAGACGAAATGATAATGCTGGCCATCGATTTCGCTGGCCCGTGGCATGCGCGACGTGTAGGACACGGACAGCGCGATATCCGGTTCGCGTTCAAGCAGGGCCTTGACCAGGCTGGTCTTTCCGGCGCCGGACGGTGCAGCGATGATGTACAGGGTGCCTGACACGGCTATTCCAGGTTCTGCACTTGTTCGCGCATTTGCTCGATCAGCACCTTGAGCTCGACCGCAGCCTGGGTCGTGCGCGGGTCGGCGGCCTTGGAGCCAAGCGTATTGGCTTCGCGATTGAACTCCTGCATGAGGAAATCCAGGCGCCGCCCGACCGCTTCGCTCATGCCGAATATGCGCCGCGCTTCGGCGATGTGCGAAGCCAGCCGATCGAGTTCCTCGTCGACATCCATGCGCTGCAGTTGCAGCACGATCTCCTGCTCGATGCGCCCAGGATCGGCTGGTTGCTTGATTTCGGAAAGGCGCTGGTCGAGGCGCGCGCGCGCGGCGATCCGCACTTCGGGCAGGTGTTCGCGCACCGCAGCGACGATCGCTTCGATGCCGTCCAGACGTTCGCGCAGGAACACGGCCAGACGCGCACCTTCGCGCTCGCGCGTGGCGACGAGGCCATCCAGGGCCTGCTTGAGCACGGCGGCCGCCGCTGTCTGCAGGCCTTCGGCGTCGGCGGTTTGCTCGCGTAGCACGCCGGGCCAGCCGAGCAAGCCGGAAAAATCGACACGCAGGGCCGGGAAACGGCCAGCCAGGGACTGGGCCTTCTCGGCCAGGCGGCCCAGCAGATCCTCGTCGACATCGAGCGTGGCGGTGCGCGTAGCCGTCGTCTTCAGGCGCACGTTGATGTCGACCTTGCCGCGGGAAAGCCGGGCGGCAAGGGTCTCGCGCAACTGCGGTTCGAAGCCGCGAAGGTCGTCCGGGAGGCGCGGGCTGAGTTCCAGGTAGCGATGATTGACCGAGCGCAGTTCGATGCTCAGGTTGCCATGCGCGGTCTCGCATTCTGCGCTGGCGAAGGCCGTCATGCTGCGAATCATGGTGCCGGTCCATCGGTGACAGGGCCGGCAATGGTAAACTGCGCGGCCCGATTGCCAAAGCCCATTCTGTTGATGAACCTGCAGCGCCCCAGCGGCCGCGCGCCCGATCAGTTGCGCCCCATTACCCTCGAACGCCGATTCACCCGCCATGCCGAAGGCTCGGTACTGGTCTCGTTCGGCGACACCCGCGTCCTCTGCACGGCCAGCGTCGAGGAGAAGGTCCCGGGCTTCCTGCGCGGCAAGGGCGAGGGCTGGATCACGGCCGAGTACGGCATGTTGCCGAGGGCGACCCAGGAACGCACCCAGCGCGAGGCTGCCCGCGGCGGCCAGGGTGGCCGGACCATGGAAATCCAGCGCCTGATCGGTCGCAGCCTGCGAGCCTGCATCGACCGTGCGGCACTCGGTGAACGCACGATCACCCTCGATTGCGACGTGCTGCAGGCCGATGGCGGCACGCGTACGGCGGCGATCACAGGCGCCTACGTGGCCCTGATCGACGCCATCAACGGACTCAAGCAGCGGCGCCTGCTCAAACGCGATCCGGTCGTTGGCGCCGTCGCCGCGGTCTCGGTCGGCGTCTGGAACGGCGTCCCTGTGCTCGATCTCGACTACGCCGAGGACTCGACCTGCGATACCGACATGAACGTGGTCATGAACGAAGGTGGCGGCTTCATCGAGATCCAGGGCACCGCCGAAGGCCACGCGTTCCGGCGCGAAGAGCTCGATGCCCTGCTCGTGCTCGCCAGCAAGGGTGTGGCCGATCTATGCGAAATGCAGCGGCAAGCCCTGGCGACATGAAACTGGTCCTCGCCAGCGGCAACGCCGGCAAGCTCGTTGAAATGCGCGAGTTGCTCGGCGACCTCGATATCGAGCTGGTCGCCCAAGCCGGGCTCGGCATCGCCGATGCGGAGGAAACCGCGTCGACCTTCGTCGAGAACGCGATCCTCAAGGCACGCCATGCGTCGCGCCAGAGCGGCCTCCCCGCGCTTGGCGACGACTCGGGCCTCTGTGTGGACGCGCTCGATGGCGCGCCCGGACTCTATTCGGCTCGTTATGCCGGGCGCCATGGGGACAGCGCGGCCAATATCGCGAGGCTGCTGGCCGAACTCGAAGGAATCCCCGAGTCCGCCCGCAACGCGCACTTCTTCTGTGTCATCGTGTTGCTGCTGCACGCCGAGGATCCGATGCCGCTGGTCGCCGAGGGCCGCTGGCACGGGCGCATCCTTTCAACCCCGCGCGGCCACGGCGGCTTCGGCTACGATCCGGTGTTCTTCGACCCCAAGCACGAATGCAGTGCCGCCGAACTTGACCCCGCAGTAAAGAACCGCATCAGCCATCGCGGCCAGGCCCTGGCCCGATTGCGCGAAGCACTTGGCCATACGGAAATCGCCCCGCTGTAGGCGCGCCACCGCAGGACTCGTGACCCCGACCATTGCCGGATCAGTTCGAATTTTCCGCGCCATCGGCAAACGCAGACAGGCACTCAAGCATCGTGTTGTCGTGAATGTCGAGAACCCGACGCAGAGGGGTCTGGTAGCCACCCGCCAGGTTCCAGGCCACCGGCAGGCCCATCGCAACGCAGCCGCTGAAGACACGCCGGTCGCGTTCGCGCAGCTGTGCCGTGTCGAGCCAGCCGCCGAGCGGATCATCGAAGTGTGGGTCGGCACCGGCCTGGTAGAGCAGCAGGTCGCAGCGGGCAAAGCGCTGCAGAACGGTCGGAATCTCATCGAGAAACGCCTGTGCCTGGTCCGGCCGATCCCACCAGGCCCCGGCGGAGTAGTGCTCGACCCAGTGCAGGCCGAGCTGGCGAATGATGTCGCTGGTGCCGTTGCCATAGTGCTGGTCGAAATCGAGGATGCCGACCCGGCGCACCGACCGTTCCTCGCGCAGGACCCGCGCAGCCACCATCAACCCATTGAACGTGCAGAAGCCGCCGCCTTCGTCATAGCCGGCATGGTGGAAGCCCGAGACCGGCGCCACTGCGCAGCTGTCCTCGAGGGCCAGACGGGCCGCGCCGAGCATCGCCCCACTGGTCCACGGCAGACTGGCCGCCACCTCCGGCAGATGGTTGCCGAAGCCGTTGGCCTTGCGCAAGGCGAGCACGCCGCCGACATACTCCGCATCGTGGGCAAGACACAACTGCGCGATCGTCACCGGCACCGGTGCGACCACTTCGAGCACGGGAAACCGCCGCCGCCACGAGGCCATCACTTCGCGCGGCTTGCGCGCGCTCGGCGAAAAGGATTGTGCATCGGCAACCATTCGCTCGTCGTAGACGACCTTCATCGAGACTCCCCTGCTACCCAAGAAGATCCATGATCTGGGACACGCCTCGCAGCGGGTGAGACCCGTGCGACTCGGGCGCCGTCGCGGTTTCCGTGGCAATTGCGGTGTCCGTGCGATCGAAGATGCCGACAGCGCTTACAATACTGCCGATGCCCCTAGTTCCTCCTCCCCTTGCGCTTTACATCCACATCCCTTGGTGCGTGAAGAAATGCCCGTACTGCGACTTCAACTCGCATGCCCAGGTCGGTGGCCTGCCCGAAGTTGACTACGTCGCGGCCCTGCTGGCCGATCTCGATCGCGATCTTGCCGACTTCGGCGACGCCACAAGGACCCGCCCCCTGCACAGCATTTTCTTCGGCGGCGGCACGCCGAGCCTGTTTTCCCCGGCTTCGATCGCGCGGATCCTCGATGGGGTGCGCCAGCGTCTGCCGTTCGAAGCGGGCATTGAGACGACCCTCGAGGCGAACCCTGGCACGGTCGAGCATGGCCGGTTCGATGGCTATCGGGCGGCCGGAGTCAACCGCATCAGTTTCGGCGTGCAGAGTTTCGATGACGGGAAACTGCACCGGCTCGGCCGCATCCATTCGGCCAGCGACGCGATCCACGCGGTTGGCGAGGCGCGCGATGCCGGCTTCGACAACTTCAACATCGACCTGATGTACGCGCTACCAGGACAGGACCTGGCCGGCGCCAGTCGTGATATCGAGCAGGCCATTGCCCTGGGTCCGACCCACATCTCGCACTACCAGCTGACGATCGAACCGAATACCGCATTCGCGTCGCAACCGCCGATCCTGCCGGACAGCGACGCCGCCTGGGACATGCAGGAGCACTGCCAGCGACTGCTCGCCGCTGCCGGTTATGCGCAGTACGAGATTTCCGCGTACGCCAGGGACGGGCGACGATCGCGGCACAACCTCAACTACTGGCAATTCGGCGACTATCTCGGCATCGGTGCAGGCGCCCACGGCAAGTTCACCGACCCCGCCACCGGCAGCATCCGACGCCGGGCCAAGCAGCGCACGCCACGCGCCTACCTGGAGAACGCCGGCCAGCCGCGCGCCATTGCCAGCGAGGCCACACTGGCCGCGCTGGACCTGCCGTTCGAGTACATGATGAATGCCCTGCGCCTGGTCGAGGGGGTACCGGCAGTCGAATTCACCGAGCGCACCGGTCTTGGAATGGCCGCCATCGCCCCGATACTGACCGATGCGCGCAGCAGGGGATGGCTGATCGAGTCCGACCAGATGCTGCGCACGACCGAGACCGGCCAACGCTTCCTCAACGACGTGATATCGCTGTTCCTTGCCGAGGCTGCCTGACGTCATGCTCGAATTCGTCGCCCTGCACTGCCCCTACTGCGGCGAAACCTTCGAATCCCCGGTGGACTGCTCGGCCGGCTCGCAGGCCTACATCGAGGACTGCGCAATCTGCTGCCGCCCGATCGAAGTGCGCATCCGCGTCGACGACGCGGGCGAATTGCTCGACGTGCAGACGGCGACGGATAGGGAATAGGGATTCGGGATTCGGGATTCGGGATTCGGGATTCGGACTGTGGAGACAGGATGTCGGAACGAACAGCGAAGCTGGCCCGCAGGGCAAGCCGCAGGATGCGGCGTGTCATTCGGGATTCGGGATTCGGGATTCGGGATTCGGGATTCGGGATTCGGGATTCGGGATTCGGGATTCGGGATTCGGGATTCGGGCATGATTGTGCTGCACCGGGATGGCGATGCAACCCGGGTTGGTGCGGCTCCATCGATTCTCCTGCCGTCAAGCAAACGAGGGAAACCTGTCCATGAAATTTTCCGGCACCGACCGCTACGTCGCCACCGACGAACTCAAGCTCGCGGTCAATGCGGCGATCACGCTAGAACGCCCGCTGCTGATCAAGGGCGAACCGGGTACCGGCAAGACCCTGCTCGCCGAGGAGGTGGCGCGCGCGATCGATGCGCCGCTGTTCACTTGGCACGTCAAGTCGACGACCAAGGCCCAGCAGGGGCTGTACGAATACGATGCGGTCAGCCGCCTGCGTGATTCGCAGCTCGGCGACGCCCGCGTGCAGGATGTCGGCAACTACATCAAGCGCGGCAAGATGTGGGAGGCCTTCGCCAGCGAGCGCCGCGCCGTGCTCCTGATCGACGAGATCGACAAGGCCGACATCGAATTCCCGAACGACCTTCTGCTCGAACTCGATCGCATGGAATTCCACGTCTACGAAACCGGCGAGACGGTGCGCGCCCGCCATCGGCCGATCATCGTCATTACCTCCAACAACGAGAAGGAATTGCCGGACGCCTTCCTGCGCCGCTGCTTCTTCCACTACATCGCCTTCCCGGACCGCGCCACCCTGGAAAGCATCGTCGCCGTGCACTATCCGCGCATCGCCCAGGACCTGGTCGCCCGAGCCCTCGAAATGTTCTTCGAGTTGCGCGAGGTGCCGGGCCTGAAGAAGAAGCCTTCGACCTCGGAACTGATCGACTGGCTCAAGCTGCTGCTGGCCGACCAGATCCCGGCCGCCGCGCTGCGCGAGCGCGACGTGGCCAAGGCCATTCCGCCGCTGTACGGCGCCCTGATCAAGAACGAGCAGGACGTGCAGCTGCTCGAGCGCCTGGCCTTCATGCACCGGCGCCAGAACCGGAGCTGATGGCGCCATGCTGATCGGCCTGTTCGAAGCCCTGCGCAGCGCGCGCGTGCCGGTGACCCTGCGCGAATGGCTCGACCTGATGGCGGCGCTGCAGGCCGACCTTGCGTTTGCCGATCGCGAAGCCCTGCATGGCCTCGCGCGCACGATCCTGGTCAAGGACGAACGCCATTTCGACCGCTTCGATCGCGCCTTCTGCAACTACCTCAACGGAGTCGACACGATCCTGCCCGAGCAGCTCGCCGCGATCCCGGAGGATTGGCTGCGTGAAGGCATGCAGCGCCTGCTCACGGACGAGGAGAAGGCGCAGATCGAAGCGCTCGGCGGGCTCGAAAAACTGATGGAGGAATTCCGCAAGCGTCTCGAGGAGCAAAAGGAGCGTCACAGTGGCGGCAACCGCTGGATCGGCACCGGTGGCACCAGCCCTTTCGGCGCCGGCGGATACCACCCGGGTGGCATTCGGGTCGGGTCGAAGGGCGGTGGCCGCATGGCGGCCAAGGTCTGGGAGCAGCGCCTCTACCGCAATCTCGACAGCGACGCCGAACTCGGTCCGCGCAACCTCAAGATCGCACTGCGTCGCCTGCGCCGCTTCGCCCGCGAGGGCGCGGCCGAGGAACTCGACCTGGACGGCACGATCTCGGCTACCGCGCGCGAAGGCGGCATGCTCGATATCCGCCTGCGCCCAGAACGGCACAACGCGGTCAAGGTGCTGCTGTTCCTCGATGTTGGCGGCTCGATGGACGAGCACGTCTACGCCTGCGAAGCCCTGTTCGGCGCGGCCAGGTCCGAGTTCAAGCGCCTTGAGCATTTCTACTTCCACAATTTCATCTACGACCACGTCTGGCGCGACAACCTGCGACGCAGCAACGAAGCGACGCCGACTGCGGAACTGCTGCGCCGCTACAACCCCGATCACAAGGTCGTGTTCGTCGGCGATGCCGCGATGGGCCCCTACGAGATCGCCCACGCCGGCGGCAGCGTCGAGTACTGGAACGAGGAACCCGGTTCGGCCTGGTTCCACCGCCTGCGCAACCACTTCCGAAAGCTCGTCTGGATCAACCCGACGCCGATCGAGCGCTGGCGCTACACACCTTCCACCGATCTCGTGCGCGAACTGGTCGAGGACAGGATGTATCCGCTGACGCCGCATGGACTGGCCGACGCGATGCGCTTCCTGGCGCGCTAGCGGGCCGGGATTCGGGATTCGGGATTCGGGATTCGGGATTCGGGATTCGGGATTCGGGATTCGGGATTCGAGATTCGAGATTCGAGATTCGGAGAGCATGCGCGCTTTTGCGAATACGTTCGTCGGAACCCGACCGATCCAATCTTGCGGACTGGAGCGGGATACCGGGCTATTTCGAATCCCCAATCCCGAATCCCGAATCCCGCGCCCTTAAGCTACACTGCGCGCCACCACAGGTGCCTGATCGGTTCGATCGGGTGAAACGGGAAGCCGGTACGTTGTCCTTGCGATCGATCCTGATC
>NZ_FOVF01000070.1 GCF_900115085.1 Dokdonella immobilis
GATACACCGTTACAATCACCACCGACCTCATTCCGCCCTCAGCTACAAATCACCCATCAGTCGAATTCCGCGGAACAACCTATCGAACCTCAACAACTAGCGAACCGGGAAAGCCATCTTCCCGCCCGAGCCGGACGCCAGGCCCAGGCCGCTGACTGTTGCGCGGCAACCGGTTCGATGACCGCCTTGCCGATCTCCGATACCTGTGACTGATGCGCCGCCGCGGCAACCCCCGCAGGGCGGCGCAATACCGCCCGCTGCGCGATCCCGCTCGGCCAAAAAGTGTGAACCAGTTGGCAGTCGTGACCCGAACTGGGTCGCACAGGCACTCGCGGCGCGGACGTTATGGTCGGTCTGCGGCTGATCCAGCGCATTCAATCCACTCTCGGGAGGAGTCATGTCAAACCTGAAACTCGCCGGCGCCACCGCCATCCTTTTCGCCCTGGCCGCCACGACCGCGTCCGCCAACGAAGCCTCGTCGGAAGGGCCCGGCTTCCCGGAGCCGCAGAATTTCAACTACACCCATGCGCCAGGCCCGGACGAGGATGCGCGCCTCGCCGCCGCGCCGTCCGGTTCCGACCAGTACGTCTTTGTCGCAGGCTCCGCGTTCACTCCGCGGACCAGCGCGCAGACGGTCAGCTATCCGGGCTCCGGCTGCACTTCCAGCGATGCCGCCGTGACCACTGACGTCCAGCTGCCGAGCGGCACTGAAGTGCTCGGCGTACGCCTCTACTACTACGACATGGCCGCGGCCGGCAGCGTTGGCGTCTTCTTCACCAATTACAACGGCGGCGGCGGCACCAGCGACCTGATTACCGGCACATCGACCCTGGAGTCGGGCTATTCGAGTGAGTTTTTCGCCGCGCCGGCGTCCGTGTTCATCGACAACATCTCGGGGTCCTACGTGCTGACTGCGACCATGGATGCGGGTCTGCGCTTCTGCGGCGCCCGCCTCTTCATCTCGCAGCCTTGAGGGAGGTGCCGACATGAAACGGACGACAGATCATCCATGCCACCCCGCTGGCCGAAGCTGGCTGATACCGGCGATCGGACTGGCCGCCCTCATGGGCCTGGTCCTCGGTCTCGGTCTCGGCCGTGCGCATGCCGCCCCCGGCGATGACCCGGGACAAATGCTTGCCCCACCGCAGACACCGGAACAGATCAACGGCGCGGGCTACGAATACCTGCAGATCGCCGGATCGAGCTTCATTCCCTTCTCAAGCCAGGCGGAGTTCAGCTATCCGGGCAATGGCTGCATCAGCAAGACCGGCGGCACTGAGGCCCGCTTCGCGCACAAGCTGTTGTTGCCGGCCGGCTCGATCGTGAAATTCGTGCGCCTGTACTTCTATGACGACTCAAGCGGCTTGGTCACGGCGTTCTTCACGACATACGACGCGGCCGGCAATTTCACCGAGCTGGCCTCGGTCGACTCGATCGACAGCAGCGGCTACGGCTCGAGCCTGTCGCCCGAGCTGACCTACGTGGTCAGCCCGCTGTCGTCGCCGGTCAATATCGTCGCCAACCTCGGCTCGCAGAACGACTCGAGCCTGCGCTTCTGCGGCGTTCGCGTCGCCTTTATCCCGGTGGTGACCGATCGCATCTTCGCCAACGGATTCGATCCGACGCCGCTCTAGGAACTTGGGCGGCAGAAAGCTTCGGGCTGCGACTGCGCTCTCCGAAGTTTCTGCCGCCCAAACTCCTGGCCACGGTGGTTCAGGAAAACCACCCACGCTCGCAGGTTCCGCGAATGCAAACGCATCGCGGCTGAACCAACAACGAAGCCGCAACGCATCGAACGTCATCGGAACCCGCGCCGCCATTCGGC
>NZ_FOVF01000033.1 GCF_900115085.1 Dokdonella immobilis
GCAGGCGTAAGTTTCGAGATCGCCGGTGAACTCCTGCACGCGCCGGATGCCTGCCACTGTTCGCAGTGCCGCAGGCATTCCGGCCACTATTTCGTTTCTGCCAACGTTGCGCGCGCGGCGCTGACCATCCACGGCGAGGAAAACCTCGGCTGGTATCGCTCGTCGGAGAAGGTCCGCCGTGGTTTCTGCAAGGTTTGCGGATCTAGGGAGGCTCTGAACAAGTGGCACAACCGTCACGACGCCTGCCTGCGTGCAGATCGCGGCGCGCCGACGCAGACAGACTGGCCGTCTTTCAAGGCGGCGCAACAAAGAGCTGCGCGCAGGCAGGCGTCGCCTAAGCGATAGATTCAAATAGAACGGGTGGCGTCAAGAAGGCCCGCCACAGGCACCGCGCGTCTCGTCAAGGCAACCAGCCTTCACTTCGCCGCGCAGTACCTGTGGCGGGCCTTCTGCACGCCATGACGATTGCGCCACTTGTTCAGAGCCTCCCTGGCCTGTTCTGGGATCCGGATCGCAGCGACCATGACTTCATCGCCGTGGCCATGGGCGCGCTGGACGCCCCGACCGGCACGCGGCTGGCGAAGCACATCTTCGTTGCCGACAAGGGCGATTACTACGAGATCAAGGACGGCTTGCCGCAGAGCGATCGCCACTGATCGGGCCCGGCCGGACCCGCGTCCCGATCTGCCGGGACCGGCCCGGCCCGTTCACGATGCCGCACACGGATTCCGTGATAATTTCGCCTACCGCAGGTCAGGAATCCCCAGAGTACGTGGAAGGGCACCCGCTTTCATTCCTGACGGCCGCACGCCGTGGCGGTCGTGTCGTACTCGCTGCGCGCCTCGTCGTGACGGTCATCCTCGCCGCACAGGCGCTGCTGCTTGCGGGCGATCCCGCCGGCGCGCAGGCCCCGCCTTCCGTAGAGCTCATGGCGCAGCTGGAGGCGTTGCGGGCATCGGGCGATACCTCGGCCGACGCCGATCGCCAGCTCAGGGAAATCGAGGCTGCGATTCCCGGCAATGCGCCGTATCCACTTCTTCGGGCGCTCCTGCGCGCCACACTGGTGGTGCGCGAGGACAGCATGGATTTCGACGCGCGTCTGGCGTCCATGAAGGAGTTGCGCGATCTCGCCGAGGCCCATGGCGACACCGACACGGTCAGCCTGATGGACATCCGGCGCATCTTCATGAGCCATGCCGACGACAATATCGGCAAGTTCATCGACCAGCTCAACGAGGTCAGCGCGCGGATCGGTTCAAGCGCATCGGCCGAGGTGATGGAAGCGCTCGAGGTGAGCTACGGCAACATGTACTTCGATGCCGGCAATTTCGATTCGGCCCTGCGCCATCAGCTCGCCGCGCTCGACTGGACCGAAAAGCTTCCGTTCGGTCGCGAACGCGCCCGGCTTTACCGCCTCAGCACGATTGCCGATCTCTACAATGCCATGGACCTGCCGGACTCGGCGCTCGAAACGATCCAGCGTGCGTTCGCTGGGCCGGTCGAGGTTCCGATGCCGAACCGGGTCTCGCTACTGGGCACGCGCGCGCTCGCCCTGCTCAAGAAGGGCGACCTGGCCGGCGCCGACGAAGCATTGAAGGAGGCCGAACAACTGGCTGCCTACGATCCGTCGGTCTTCACCGCGCTGAGAAACGGCAGCCTGCGCGCCGAACTTCTGCTGGCCACGGCAATGCCGGAAAAGGCCTTGGCCAGGATCGACCAGATCGATGCGCTGGCGCGCGAGAAGCAGGACACCTACTACGAGGCCAAGGCGGCCATGCTGCGCGGCAATGCGCTGATGCAGCTGGGCCGCGTCGATCAGGGCATGGCCCTGATGCAGCAAGCGAACAGGCAGTTCGAGGCCAAGGGACAGATGGTCGAGGTGCTCGACGGCCTCGAACGGCAGATCAAGACCCTGCGCGAGAAGCGGCTGTACGGTCGCGCCGTCGAACTGATGGAGCGCCGCCAGAATCTCTGGTCGCAGCTGTTCCGCAACGAACGCGGTCGCGCCATTGCCGAGCTCGAAGCGCGCCGCACCGCCCAGGAACTCGAGCACCGCATCGACAAGCTGTCGACCGAAAACCGCATCCAGGAGGAACGCCTGCGCGCCGAGCAGCTCGGCAAGGCACTCGCCCTGGTCGCGGCACTGTTTGCGATCACGCTGTGCTCGATCCTGGTCGTGGCCATCCGCCGCGCCCGCAGCGAAAGGGACACGTTGTCCGATGCCGTGCGCTTCGACGCGCTGACCGGTGCGTCCAGTCGCTACCAGTTCCAGCGCCGCAAGCCGCCCGCGTCGCAGGCAGGCAAGCCGGCCGATTCGGTCACGGCCCTGATCCTGCTCGACCTCGATCACTTCAAGGCGATCAACGACAAGTACGGACACGAGGCGGGCGACACGGTGCTGAAGTCGGTCGTCGAACGCGTGCGCCGCGTGCTCCACGACCACGATGAGCTCTATCGCTGGGGCGGCGAAGAGTTTCTCATCATCCTCAACCAGCGCAAGCCTGCCGCACTGGATGACCACGTGATGCGGCTGCTCACCGAGGTCGAGGGCGAGCCGGTGCACTGGCATGACTACGCGATGCCGGTCAGCGTCTCCGGCGGCTACGTCCGTCATCCGCTGGCGCACGACTGGCCTGCGCCGCTGAGCGATGCGATCCGCTGGGCCGATGCGGCGCTCTACCTGGCCAAGAATGCCGGGCGGCGGCGCATCGAACACGTCGAGTTGACTGAACATGGTCGGGTCGAGCTGGCCGGTCGTCGCCCGATCGACATGCCGCAATTGCTCGACTGGCAACGCCGCGGCTACCTGCAGGTGAGGACCCTGTCCCTGGCGTAGCTGACGTTGACGGGATGTGCCGTCGGCGCGAGTGAGGCATGATCGGCCCCGGGTGTTTACCGATGCAGGGGAATGTCATGCGCGTCATGTTGAGGGTTCTCACACTGCTGGCGATCGTTTCCAGCGCGGCCGCGCCGGCGGCCAACGTGGCAGACAAGCCCGGTGTCGCACCGGCGCCGCCGCGCAGCGAAGGCGACGGGCCCTACACGCAACTGATCCTGCGCGGCGTGACCGTCATCAATGGCACCGGCAGTCCGGCCTTCGGCCCGGCCGATGTCGTCATCGAGGGCAATCGCATCGTCGACGTCCGATCGGTCGGCGCGCCCGGTTCGCCGGTCAAGCCGGAGGATCGACCCAAACTCAAGACCGGCGGTCGGGAAATGGACCTCGCCGGCCACTACGTGATGCCCGGCCTGATCGACCTGCACGGCCACATTGGCGGAGCCGAGCAGGGCGTGCCGGCCGAGTACGTCTACAAGCTGTGGATGGGCCATGGCATCACCTCGATCCGCGATCCGGGCTGCGGCAACGGCATCGACTGGTGCGTCAGCGAAGAGCATCGCAGCGCAAGGAACGAGATCACCGCGCCGCGCATCTTTCCGTACGTCTTCTTCGGCCAGGGCCGCGATACGCCGATGACGACACCGGAGCAGGCGCGCCAGTGGGTGCGCGAGATGAAGGCGAAGGGTGCGGTCGGCATGAAGTGCTTCGGCTACCGGCCCGACATTCTCGAGGCAGCCTTCGACGAGCTGAAGAAGCAGGACATGCAGAGCGCCTGCCATCACGCCCAGCTCGATGTGGCCCGGGTCAACGTGCTGACCACGGCGCGCTGGGGCCTGACCTCGATGGAGCACTGGTACGGCCTGCCCGAGGCGCTGTTCGACGACCGTACCGTGCAGGATTATCCGGCTGCCTATAACTACAACAACGAGGCCGATCGCTTCGGCCAGGCCGGTCGCCTGTGGGCGCAAGCCGCGACCAGGGGCAGCGAGAAGTACGAGGCCGTCATCAGCGAACTGCTCGCGCTCGATTTCACGATCGATCCGACCTTCACGATCTATCTCGCCGCGCGCGATCTCATGCGCGCGCGTCGCGCCGACTGGCACGATGAGTACACGCTGCCGTCGCTATGGGATTTCTACACGCCGAATCGCGACAACCACGGCAGCTTCTTCTTCGACTGGGGCACCGAGGACGAAGTGGCCTGGCGCGCCAACTACCGGCGCTGGATGGATTTCGTCAACGACTACAAGAACCGCGGCGGCCGTGTCACCGTGGGCTCGGACTCCGGTTTCATCTACCAGCTGTACGGTTTCGGCACGATCCAGGAACTCGAACTGCTGCGCGAAGCCGGCTTCCATCCGCTCGAGGTGATCCGCTCGGCGACCCTGAACGGCGCCGAGGTGCTGCGTGCCGAAGACCGCATCGGTTCGGTCGAGCCCGGCAAGCTCGCTGATCTCGCCGTGCTGAGCGAAAATCCGCTGGCCAATCTGAAAACCCTGTACGGCACCGGCCACATCCAGCTCGACGCCGAGGGCAAGCTGCACCGCGTCGGCGGCGTGAAATACACGATCAAGGACGGCATCGTCTATGACGCGAAGCAGTTGCTCGCCGACGTGCGCAAGATGGTCGCCGAGGACAAGACGAAGAGGGGCATCACGACGCTGGCGCAACCATGATGATTCACCGCTGGCGGAAGGACAGGCCGGCAATCGAGCGGCCGGTCAGATCGCGATCGGTGATCCCATCTCGACCAGGCGCGTGTTGGGAATGCGGAAGAAGTCCGTGGCAGGCGCTGCATTGCGATGCATGAGCCGGAACAGTCGATCGCGCCAGACCGGCATGCAGCTACGGGAAGAGGCGACGATCGACTCGCGACTCGCGAAGTAGGTCGTCTGCATCGGCTCGAATTCCAGATCGCAACGATCACCGGACTGCGCCAGCGCCAGCGGGACATCGGGCGTATCCATGAACCCGAATCGCACGATGGCCCGATGGAATCCGGCGCCGAGTGCCTCGATCTCCAGGCGCGCCGCCCCGGGCACGTGGGGTACCGGACAGCTCGCTACGGTGAGCAGCACATTGTGCGCATGCAGCACCTTGTTGTGCTTGAGGTTGTGCAATAGCGCGTTGGGAACGACGCCCTCCTGCGAGGTCAGGAAGATGGCCGTGCCGGCCACGCGCAGCGGCGGGCATGCAGAGAGCCCGGCGATCAGCGCGTCGAGGTCGATGCTCTGGCTGCGGATCGTCGATTGCAGGGCCCGGCTGCCGCGCCGCCACGTGCGCAGCAATGCAAACACGACCGCCCCGAAGGCGATCGGGAACCAGGCGCCATCCAGGAATTTCGCGAGGTTCGCGGAAAGAAAGGCGGTGTCCACCAACACGAATGCGCAGGCGAGCAACCAGAACCCGAGGCCGGGTCTGGAGCCCCGGCCGGACACGGTCACGATCCAGAGGAAGCTCGTGATGAGCATGGTGCCGGTAACGGAAACACCATAGGCCGTGGCCAGCGCCGTCGAGCTGCCGAACCCGACGACCGTGGCCATGACGGCCAGCATCAGCATCCAGTTGACGGTTGGTACGTAGATTTGTCCAATCGATGCACGTGAGGTATGCCTGACTGCCATGCGTGGCAGATAGCCGAGCTGGATCGCTTGCTGGGCGGCCGAGTAGGCGCCGCTGATCACGGCTTGCGAAGCGATCACGGTCGCGGCCGTCGCCAGCGCGATCATCGGGTACAGGGCCCAGCGCGGCACGCCGACATAGAACGGATTGGCGACAGCCGTCGCGTTGTCGAGCACGAGTGCGCCCTGGCCGAGATAGTTCAGGGTCAGGGCCGGCAGCACCAGGCAATTCCAGGCCGTCGCGATGGGCCGACGACCGAAGTGGCCCATGTCCGCATACAGCGTCTCTCCACCCGTTACGGCGAGCACGACGGCGCCGAGCACAAGAATTCCGTGCCAGCCGTGGGTGACGAAGAAGCGAATGGCCCAGATCGGCTCGAGCGCGTGCAGGACGTCCGGATTGGCGAGGATGTTGTGGCAGCCGAGCACCGCCAGCGCAAGGAACCAGGCGAGGATGACCGGGCCGAAGGCCTTGCCGACCGCATGCGTGCCGAAGCGCTGCAGCCCGAACAATGCAAGCAGTACCGCGATGGTCACCGGCAGCACGAAGGCGTGCAGGTCGGGCGCCG
This sequence comes from Dokdonella immobilis, assembly GCF_900115085.1. Classification (GTDB taxonomy): domain Bacteria; phylum Pseudomonadota; class Gammaproteobacteria; order Xanthomonadales; family Rhodanobacteraceae; genus Dokdonella; species Dokdonella immobilis. The sequence goes on from NZ_FOVF01000033.1 coordinate 6,030, forward strand.
CGACCTCGAGACCCTCGACCGCGGAAAGTACCGAAATGGCCGGAGTCAGGACGCCGTCGCCGAGAAACAGGGCGACCCCGGCGACACCGAGAATGCCGACCGCATAGGCCATCCTGGAGTCCGCCGAGAGGCGGCGCTGCGCGAGCGCGGCGAGAGCCATGATTCCGCCTTCGCCGTCGTTGTCCGCGCGCAGCACCACGAGGACGTATTTGACCGTGATGACCAGCACCAGTGACCAGAACACGAGCGAAAGAATGCCGAGCACGGTCGCGCGATCGGGGCTCAGTCCGTAGTGCGGAGAGAACGCCTCCTTGATCGTATAGAGCGGACTCGTGCCGATGTCGCCGAACACGACTCCGATGGCCCCGAGCATGAGCGCGCGAAACCGGACAGCTTCCGCGGGCCGGTTCGGTTCGAGGGAATGATCTGCGGAGGCATTCATGGCAGTTCCTGGAAGCGGATTGCCCATCTTCCGCGGCGATGCCGCAAACGCGGAAGGCGTCGCCAGCGCGGGTTGCATAAATTCTGCGTAAATTCTCGCCGTACCCGGGTCCGGCGGATGCCGCCGGCTCGTGTGTTGCCTCACAATTGCGCGGCCATGCACGACGAACCCGCGAATCCACGTCCCGCCGCCGGCTATGCCCTCGCGGCCCTGGCCTCGTTGCTGGCCGTGCTGGTTGCCGCGGTCGCGGAGCGACTGATCGGCCTCGACGATCTGTCCCTGGTGTTCATGCTGGCGGTGCTGGTCGTCGCCTCGCGCACGCGCAGCGGACCCGCCGTGCTCACGGCGATGCTCTGCTTCCTTGCCTACAACTTCTTTTTCATCGAACCGCGCTACACCCTCTACATCAGCGCGCGCCATGGAACGACGACCGTAGTCCTTTTCCTGGCGGCTGCCTTGCTGGCCGGTCGGCTGGCGTCACGGCTGGCCATGCAGGTGCGCGAGCTGGGCTCGATCAACCGTGATGCAAGCGTGCGCCAGGTGCTCGCCAGGCGCCTCGCGGAGGCTTCGAGCGAAGACGAGATCGTGCAGGTGGCGAACAGCGTCTTCGAGGAGAGTCTGGGTGTTCGTATCCATGTTTCGCTGGACCACGAAGAACCGCGTGAATCCGGAGCCGCAGCGGATTCCCGCGAACGCTCGCAGCCGCCCGCTGATCGCGCAGCCGCCAGCGACTGCCGGAACGCCGGCCAGGACGAGGGGTTTCTCCTCGAGTTACGTTCGATCAAGGGCAGGCTCGGCGAGATTGCACTCGAGTCTCCGCTGCATGCAACGAATGCGAACCCGAGTCGACAGCGCCTGCTCCGATCCATGGCGGACGACATCGCCGGGGCGCTTCTGCGCGCACGTCTGGTCGCCGACCTGCAGGCAGAACGGATAGCCAATGAGACCGAACGCCTGCGCAGTGCGTTGCTCGCGTCGGTTTCCCACGACCTGCGTACGCCGCTGGCCTCGATCATCGGCGCCGCGGAGAGCCTGCAGAGTTTCCAGGCCACGTTGAGCGCGTCGGACCGCGATGAGCTGCTGCATACGGTGCGCACCGAGGGCGAACGCCTGAACCGCTACATCCAGAACCTGCTCGACATGACCCGCCTGGGCCATGGCGCGCTCGCGCTCAGGCGCGATTGGATCGGCGTCGACGAGCTTGTCGGATCGGCCATCGCCAGGCTGCGTCGCTATCGCCCGGATGCGCACTTCGAGACGACCATCGGTCGCGACCTGGAGCCGGTCTGGGTGCATCCTGCCCTCGTCGAGCAGGCACTGTTCAACGTCCTGGAGAATGCCGCGGAGTTCTCGCCGCCGGGCGAACCGGTCACGGTCGATGCGCGGCTCGCGGACGCTTGCCTGCGCATCGAGATCGGCGACCTTGGGCCGGGCATTCCCGAGGCCGAACGCGAACGTGTCTTCAAGGCCTTCTACAGCGCGCGGCGCGGAGAGAGCGGGCGCAGCGGAACCGGGCTTGGCCTCACCATCTGCCGCGGCATGATCGGTGCGCACGGCGGTCGGGTCGAAGCCTTGCCGGGTACGGGCGGGCGCGGGACGCGGATCCGCATCGAAATCCCGGCGGACTCCAGGCCAGCGCCGAGCGAATGAGTGTTCCCGTCGCCCCGACCGGTCCAACCGTCGCCGCCCCGGCGAGGATCCTCGTCATCGACGATGAACTGCAGATCCGGCGTTTCCTCGATATCAGCCTGCGTGCCCAGGGCTATCAGGTCGCGCTTGCCGATACCGCCGGAGCGGGCCTGGAAATGCTCGCAACGCGCGGCGCGGACTTGGTCATCCTCGACATGGGGTTGCCCGATCGGGATGGACTGGAGGTGTTGGGGGAATTGAGGCTGTGGTCGACGGTGCCGGTCATCGTGCTGACCGTGCGCTCCAGCGAACGCGAAAAGGTGGCGGCGCTCGATGCCGGCGCCAACGACTACGTGACGAAGCCGTTTGGCGTGCAGGAGTTGCTCGCTCGAATTCGCGCATTGCTTCGCGTGCTTCCCGACGGTGGCGGCATGTCGGTGATCTTCGACGACGGCCACTTGCGCATCGACCTCGCAAGCCGGATGGTCAGCCTTGGCGGCCAGCCGCTAGCGCTCTCGCGCAAGGAATATGCGCTGCTCGCATTCCTGGCCGCCCATGCCGGTCGGGTCGTGACCCAGCCGCAGCTTCTGCGCGAGCTCTGGGGACCGACGCATGTCGAGGACACGCACTATCTGCGCATCCTCGTCGCCAAGCTCCGCCAGAAGCTGAGCGACGATGCCACGAATCCCCGCTGGATCGTGACCGAACCCGGTGTCGGCCTGCGATTCATATCTCCCGATTGAGCCGGATGCTGCAGCCATTGGCCGGGCGCCATGGCCCGGGGTACAGCGCACCGACCCGAGGAAATCGGCGCGATTCGGACGGATGATGCCTGCAACCCGGGCTCCAGGCTCAGGCGCTCACGCCGAGCGAGGCGGCCAGCTTCTCGGTCCTGCTGCGATAGATTTCGCCCGGCAGCACGGTCTTGCCGAGCACATCCAGGGATTGGCGCAGCAGGCTCCGGGCCTCGGCCTTGCGTCCCTGGCGCAGGCGCAGGTCAGCCAGTTCGCTGCGGGCAATGGCGAGGTCGACCGGCAGCGTGCTGCCGTCGTGCTCGAACCTGGCGATCGCTGCGAGCAGGTTCGTTTCGGCCAGTTCGAACGCTCCCTGGCGCATCGCGTAGCGGGCGCGGGCGCGGTGCACGTGGGCGAAGACGGGGTGCGATTCGGGTACCAGCGCGGACCAGCGCCTGGCCGCCTCGTCGAGCAGGGGCAGGCCGACCGCAGGATCATCCATGCGCTCGGCCAGCAGGGCCAGCTGCCAGGTCAGCATCGCGTATTCGCCGGAATCCTCGCCTTCGATGCGCGCACAACGCGTGCGCAGGTCGGTCAGCATCGACCAGGCCCGAGCATGCTGGCCGACCAGGCCGAGGGTGCGCGCGAACGCGCGTTCGAGACGCCGGCGCACCTGGTGGTCGGCATCGAGCCGGTCTTCATCGAGCACGGCCCTGGCCCGGTCGAACGCAGACAGGGCGCCGGCATAGTCCCCGGCATTCTCGAGGATGCCGGCGCGGTTGCCCAACGAGATCGCGTCATCGATCTTGCCGAGGCCGACCTCGCCCCTGGCCCGGTCCGATTGCTTCAGCATTTCCGCCGCTTCCTGGTAGCGGCCCAGATCGTTCAGTGTGAGCGCCAGGTCATTGGCCAGGCCCATCATGCGCGTGCCGCCCGCGGCGACCACGCGCTCCTGCATCGCGATTGCCGCGCGCAACACCGGTTCGGCCTCGGCCTGCCGGCCGCAGGCGTTGAGGGCCGACGCTTGCGCGCGCATCAGCGGCAGTCGTGAAGGCGCATCGTCCGGCAAGCGCGCATCGGCCAGAGCAAGCCCGTTTCGGGCAATCTCGAGCGCCTCATCGCAATCACCCCGGGTGGCCAGCAGGTTGGCCAGCAACTGCGCGGTTTCGATGCGCGCATCGATATCCTCGACGCGCTTTTCGGTGCCGAGCCGAAGGGCTTCGCGCAATTGTTCGATAGCGCCCGTGTCGTCGCCGGAGCGATGCTTGACCATGGCCAGCGACTGCAGCGAATTGATGCGCAGCAGGACATCGCCGGGCGCGTATTGCTGGCGCCATGCGGCGGCGGTGCGTGCGGCTTCTTCGGCGGCGGGGCCCTCTTCGAGCAGGCCGAGCAGCATCGAATACTCCGCGTAGTCCTCGGCGAGACGCAGCGCCTCGGCACCATCGGTGGGGGTGATCCCGGCCAGGCCATCGCGCATGAGGTCGCGGGCGGTGCGGGCCTCGCCGAGTTGCGAGTAGAGCACTGCGAGCAGGCGTTGCATCTGTTTGGCCACGGCCGGATCCTTCGCCTGCAGGCTGGCCAGCTTCAAGCGTGCGGCATCGAGCAGGTTGGGCACGCTGACCTGGCGACTCATTGCCCTGTCCGGCGAGGCTGCCGAGAAGGCATCGGTGAGGAACTGCAGCGAAGCACGGGCACTCGCGGCATCGCGTTCGGAGGCGAGCAAGGCACGTTGGCTGGCCGCCTCGGCGACCACGGCACGCTCGCGCTCACGTTCGAGTCGCCAGACGAAGGCTGCGACCACGCACACCGCGAGCAGGGCCGCGGCGACAGCGATTCGATGTCGACCGATGAACTTGCGCAGACGATAGGTCCGAGTCATGCGCGCGGCGCGAACCGGGCGCCCCTTGCGGTAGCGATCGAGATCGTCGCGAAACTCGCTGGCACCGGAGTAGCGACGTTCCGGTAGCGTCGCGCAGGCCTTGGCCAAGATGCCGGCGAGGTCGGCATCGAGCGCCAGCGGGGCGAGCCGCGGTGGCGATAGGTCTGCTGCATCGCGTCGACCGGTGAGCAGCTCGTGCAGCATGACGCCGAGGCTGTAGATGTCGCTTGCGGTCGTGATCGTGCGGCCGTCGCGCTGCTCGGGACTCGCATAGCCACGGCTGAACACGCGGGTCGAGGTGGCCGCCTGCGCCGCTTCACCTTCGTCGATCAGGCGCGCGATGCCGAAGTCGAGCAGCTTGACCACGCCCTCGTCGCTGACCAGCACATTGGCCGGCTTGAGGTCGCGGTGGATGATCAGGTGCTGGTGCGCATGCGCGATCGCATCGAGCATCGCGTCGAACAGGCGCAGGCGATCGCCCAGGGTCGGTGCATGCGCGCTGGCATAGTCGAGCAGCGAGCTGCCCTCGACATATTCCATCGCCAGCCAGGGCTGGCCATCCCCGGTCTCGCCGCCGTCGAGCAGGCGGGCGATGTTCGGATGGTCGAGTCCGGCCAGGATCTGCCGTTCCTGGCGCAGGCGGCGCATGCTGTCATTGGTTGGAAAGCCGCGCAGCAGCTTGATCGCGACCTGCTGGTCGAAGTGTCCATCGGCGCGTTCGGCGAGGAAGACCGTACCCATGCCGCCGGCGCCGATCTCGCGGATCAGGCGCCAGGCGCCAAGGCGGTTGGCGGTGGTGCGCTGAAAGCTGGCGGCGCCGGCGCTGACGACCTGGCGGATCGGGTCGCCGTCGCGGCGATCGGCCTCGAGCAGGTCGAGCAACTGGCGACGATCGTCCGCAGCGAGGTCGAGACGGGCGATCTCCGCCCGCTGCTCGTCTTCGGACAATCCGCACAAGCGCTCGAAGTGCCCGGCGAGATGGTCGATGTGCGGCATGCTCAGGCCTCCAGCGCGGTGCGAAGCCAGGCCCGGGCCAGGCGCAGGTCGCGATCCACGGTGCCTTCCGACACCTCGAGGGTCGCTGCCACTTCCTCGCGATTGAGTCCGCCGAAGTAGACGAGCTCGATCATCTGCGCACGCCGCGCGTTGCTCTCTGCGAGCGCGTCGAGCGCGGTGTCGAGCTGCATGAGGGTGCTGTCGCCGTGTTCGCCGCCGACCTCGAGGGCGGCTTCGATCTCGACATGCTCGGCACCGCTGCCGCGTTTGTCCGCCAGCCGCCGCCGGGCGGCGTCGACCAGCACCTGGCGGGTGGCCTGGGCGACCACATGATAGAAGTGCTTGCGGCTCTCCCACGGCGCGTCGCTGCCGAGCATGCGCAGCAGGGCCTCGTGGGCAAGGTCGGTGGCGCCGAGCGTCGCGCCAGGCATCTGCCGCAGCGACTGCCTGGCAATCGCCCGCACATTGGCATAGACCAGCGCCATCAACGCATCGCGCGCTTCATCGTTGCCGGAACGCCAGGCCGCGATCAGCTGGGTGACCTCGTGATCGCCGGTTTCTGCCATACGCCCCAATTCGCTGGACCCACCCGTCGAGTCTACTCGGACGCCAGCAGCGCAACGACGGAGATTGGGGGATTTCACGCCGGTTTGCGTAACAGGACACATCTGCCCGTCTGGAGGTTGCCGATGGTCCCGTTCACTCGCCGGCTGCTGCTCGTTTGCGCACTGGCCGTTTCCGCGCCCGTGCCGGCATTGGCCCAGGTCGCGCCCGATGCCACCCCGAACCTGCAGTTGCAGCTGCCGAATCCCGGTGGCGGCTTCCTGCCCGCGACGATCCACGCCACCCTGCGCCAGCCCGACGGCAAGATCCTCGTCGCCGGCGACTTCACCCGTCTCGCCGACGGCACGCCGCGCCAGCGTCTGCTGCGTCTGAACGCCGATGGTTCGCTCGACACCGGCTTTGCCCCGGCCTTTTCCTCGGTCGGCACGACCTGCGTGATCTATTCGCTGGCCTGGGCCAACAATTCGATCTACGTCGGCGGCGCCTTCGACGCGGTCAACGGCACGAACAGCCCCAACGTCGTCCGTCTCGATCGCAATGGCGACCTCGCCAGCGGCTGGAACTCGCCATTCGCGGTCGGCAGTCCGGGCCAGCCGATCCGTGCACTGGCGGCCACCTCGACTTCGCTGTTCATGGGTGGCGACATCCAGCTCAACAACGCCTTCGGTCTGGCCCGCCTTGATGCCATCTCGGGCAACTGGGATTTCGCCTGGATCGCCCAGACCCAGAATGGCGACGTGGTCAATCCGCCCACGGGCGGGACGCGCGGCGAGGTGCGCGTGCTTGCGCTCGTCGACGGTGATCTGATGGTCGGTGGTGACTTCCTCAAGATCGCCAATGTCCTCGTGCGCGGCCTGGCGCGTATCTCGCAGACCGCACCGGTCAGCGTGCGAGCGTTCAATGCCGGGCTTTCGGCCAGTTCCTACCGCGTCGAGGCGCTGCAGCGCGCGGGGACCCGGCTCTACATCGGCGGTACGTTCTTCCGCGAAGCCGCGCCCTTCGTCAGCTATCTCAATCGGGTCGACATCGGCACCGGCCTGCTCGACACGAGCTGGCAGCCGAATACCAATGGCAGCGTCACGACGCTCGCACTCGAAGGTACGTTGCTCTACGTCGGCGGCAGCTTTGCCAACGCGATCCCGCCGAGCGGCGGCAACCGCCTGATCCGCATTTCGACCACCGGCAACGGCGCGATCGACAGCGCCTGGAACACCACCCTGGCCGACACCGTGCTGAGCCTGAGCCACGACTGCCACAACCGCCTGATCGTCGGCGGTGCCTTCGACACGGCGGCCGGCCAGGTGCGCAATGGCCTGGCCGGCTACCAGACGCCGTCCGGCGACTGCATCTTCTACTCGGGATTCGAAATACCATGAGCCACACAATGCAAGGTCTGCGCACGGTACTGTTCGTGCTTGCCGGAATCGTCCTTGGCGTACGCGCCGAAGCGGCGAGCGTGCCGCCAATAGCCGTGCCGCTCGATGTCCTGCCGTGGTTCAACGGGGTCATCAGCAACGTCGGCACCGACATCGCCTGCCTCAGCGACCCGCCAATCACCGAGATCCGGGTGCAGGGCTATGCGGGCTTCAGCCTGGTGCCGCCGAACCGGACCCCGGCCGTGGGCGAAGTCTTCTATACCCACCTTGTCCTCAGCCATCCCGGCAACCCCTGCGCTGGCAGCGCGGTCGGCATCGAACTGCTGCTGCCGCCGGGCGTGCAGACCGCGGCGTCAGCCGCCGACCCGGCGTTCTGCTTCGCCCGCACGCCCGCCAATCCACAGCGTCCGTTCGCCCAGCTGATAAACCTCGGCACCGATTCGGGCTATGGCTGCCCGCAGGTCTTTCCGACTGGCCTCGAGGGCTTGCGCGTCGCGCCGCCGCTGGGCGGGCTGGGTGGCGCCTGGGGCATGGCGGCGGGCTTCTATCTCGAACTCTTGCTGCCGTTGCGGGCGAGCACGCCGCAACCGGGAAGCACGTCGATCCGGTTTCGGGTCAATCCCGATATCGCCGTCGTCGGCTATCCGGCGGTGCCGCTGCTAGTCAACAACGATGTCCTGTTTCGCACGGCCTTCGAAGACCAGCAACTGACCCTCGACATCTGCACGATCACGCCGGTCGCGAACGGCTGTTGAGGCGCTCTGCACGAGCCTTGCCCGTCACCAGGATTCGACCGCCGCAGCCGCGGCGCATGACGGTCGGAACGGCAGTAGCGCCATGCGGGCTCGACCGGGTCAGGGCGTCAACCTCGGCATCGCAGCCGTGGGGCGTGCATCGTGCGCCGGCACCATGACGATCTGTGGGAAACGCTGGTGAAGCGCGGCCAGATGCTCGATCTGCGCGCGCACCTGGTCGCCATCGAGATCGACCAGATGGCGGGAAATCCACGGACGTTCGGCCGGGCGCTCGATGCCTTCGCTCTGCCAGACGATGTCGCCGACGAAGGCGTAGCGTGCCCCGGGCAGGGTGACGAAGATCACCACCGAACCCGACGTGTGTCCCGGCGCCGGCACGACCACGATCGAACCGTCACCCCAGACGTCGAAACTGCGCGCATAGCCGAGGTAGGGCGTATCGGCGAAGGCATATGGGCGAAGCGCCAGATTCGGCATCGAATGGGCGATCGCCGCCATCGGCAGGTCGCCGTGGACGAACGCCGCTTCGGCTTCCGGCAACCAGGCCGGCACGCCGGGCAGGTCGGTCATGCCGCTGACATGATCCCAGTGGGCATGGGTCAGCAGGACGCCGGCCAGCGAGCCGGGCTCGATGCCGGCGGCGGCGAGCTGCCGCGCAGCCGGTGTCCCCTTGCTGTAGGTCGAAGTGACCTGCATCAGCATCGGCAGCCTGGCGAATTGCGCATCGACCTGCGTACCGAAGCCGCTGTCGATCAGCAGATCGCCGCGCGGATGGCGCACCAGATACGCCGTCATCGTGAAATCGCGGTGCTCGCCCGGTGTTCCGCCGCGATAGGCGAACACGGCCTGCGAATGCATGGCTCCGGTTGGAAGCGCATAGATCGCCATGTCGGGCGGCGGATGGGCCGCCGGCAGGTCTATCGATGCGTCAAGCAGCGGAACGGCCAGGCGCACCGGCCAGAACATCCAGACATTGAGAACGAGCAGCACCAGCAGGAACCCGCCCAGCCACTTGAAGAATCGCCTCATGGTCCACCACCCCAATTCGCCAACACGCGTTCTGGTCGCTTCTTGCGAAGCGAAAAGCCACGACCCTGAATGCCCAGAGTAACTCGCCGCGGCGCACGTCGGGAGTTTTTGCCGCGCGGTCAGCGCATTCCGGGTTCCTTCACCTAGGAGCTACCTGCGACATCAGGGCAAGCGGCCGTCCTTCGTTGTCGTTGAAGAACGCCATCCATTCCTCGGTTCCGTCGTCATGCTGGTGCACGCGGTGTGGCGCATTGATGAATTCGACACCGCGCACGGTCAGCGCGGCATGGGTCGCATGAATATCCTGCACGCGGAAGTAGAGGATCGATTCGGCCGCCGGCGCATCGCCCTCCGAGAGGAATAGCCTGACCCCGGCGCAGTCGAAGAAGGCGAGCTTTCCGAACGTGTAGAGGTGTGGCAGGCCGAGCACGTCGCGATACCAGGATTCCGCGGCGCGGATGTCACGAACCGTTCGGGCGATCTGGCCCAGTGCCTCAATCTTGATGCTTGCATCCACCGGATGTTTCCTCCCGAACAAGGCGCTGCTTTTCCTGATGCCGTCCCAATGGCGCAGCTCCTTGCGGCTAGTCAGCCCGAGCTTCTGCAAGACGTTGGCGACGTGATACTTGATCGCGTCCCGGCTGACATCGAGGCGTTTGGCAATCTGCGCATTGGTCAGGCCATGGCGCACACACTCGGTGACCCGCCACTCGGCTGGCGTAAGCACATCGTCGAAAGGCGGGCGTCCAGTCCTGGCCATGAATGAACCTTACAGCGGACTCGGCGGAGTTTCCCTACCCGAACCGCCGGGGTCGATGCTTCGTCACCAAGGCACTGCCAGACCGGCACAGCCAGGATCGGAGGCGAGCGGAGTCGAAGACCGGGGAAGGGGGACCTGTGCGTCCGCACCGAGTCCCGATGAGTCCCCGGCTTCGTCTTCAAGACGCTATCTTGCGTACCAGGCCTTGACGCCCGGATGGTCGCGCACCGCGTCGTGTACACCCATGAGCTTCGGAAACGCGGAAAAGATCGTTGCCGGAATATGGTCGACCTTGCCGCCGAGGAACCAGCGCACGGCCATGTGCAGCTTGATGTCGACGACGTGGATCATCGCGCCGCCGAAGAACGGTGCGGCCGATGCGAGATTGCGCTCCGCGAGCTTGCCCCAGGCCGGCAGGAAGCCTGCAACGAGCGCCTCGCGCGCGGCCTTCTTCTCGGCATCGCCCATGCGCAAGGTCGGCGACACGTTGTGTCGCAGTTCCTCGACGTGCTGCATCATCGCCTCATGGCGCGCGGCTTCGAAGTCGTCGGCCGGATGCAGGCCGTGGCGGCGCCCGACCAGCACGAGGATCGCATTGGTCTGCGCGAACGGCGGGTGGCCCGGTAGTTCGAGCACCGGCAGGGCGCCATAGGGCATCTGTTCCTTCAACGCCGACCATGCGCTGGACTGGATGCGGTTGTCCTCGAAGTCGACGCCGGCGAGATGCAAGGCGAGTCGGCATTCCTCGCCTCGGCTTACCGGCGCGTCGAAGTAGGTCAATCTGGGTCGGGTCATGCGGGTTTCTCCATGCTTTGGAAGATCGGGGCGTCGCTATCGGCTGCGAGCGTAGCCTGCTCCTGCCTTCGCGGCGAGGAGGACTGGGCCTGCATACAGGCCAGACACAGCCCCAGGATGGCCCAACCTGCCCAGCGCCTGCCTGGCGGTACCCCAATCTGAACCAGCCCGAAACAGAAGACAGGCGCCAAAGGGTATTTGATCTGGATCAACTGCAATGCAATGGGCGCTGCTACGGTCGCGAGACCGCAGGCGCAGACTCGCCTCCTGCCGGAGTCGCCCATGATTCCACGCATTGCGTTCGTCCCGCTCGTCCTGGCGCTGGTTTTCGCCGCGAACCCGGTCGCGGCCGGCAATGGCGGCTGGACCGTCGCCGGCTGGAACAACCTCGGCATGCATTGCATGGATTCCGATTATTCGGTGCTCTCGATCCTGCCGCCCTACAACACCATACACGCCCAGTTGATGGATCCCTCGGGGCATCTGGTCACACCGGGCTCCGGCGTCGTCGTCACCTATCGGGCCGTAGCGGATCCAGCCGGATCGATCAACACGACCTCGATCGGCAAGTCCAATTTCTGGGTCCACGCGCAATCGCTGTTCGGCCTGCTGGCGCCGCTGCCTGCCGACACGGGCCTGACCGGCGTGATGATGCCGGGCGCCCTCAATACGCCGCAGCCCATGAGTTACGACAGCGGCAACGGTTGGTGGGTAGCCGAGGGCCTGCCGCTGACGCCCTATGACGACAGCCACGCGCCGAACACCTATCCGGTATTCCGCATCACCGCGAGCAGCGCTGGCGGAGCCGTCCTGGCGACCACGGATATCGTCGCCCCGGTATCCGACGAGATGACATGCAAGGCCTGTCACGCCTCCGGCAGCGGGCCGGATGCGCGACCCGCGGCCGGCTGGGTCAATGATCCGAATGCCGAGCGCGACTATCGGCTCAACGCGATCCGCCTGCACGACGAGCGTCGCGGAAGCGACCCCGACTATGCCGGCATGCTGGTCCAGTTCGGCTACAACCCGGCAGGGCTCTATCCGACCGTCAGCGTGGATGGCAAGCCGATCCTCTGTGCGACCTGCCACGCCTCCAATGCGCTGCCGACCGTCGGCATTGCAGGCGTGCCGCCATTGACGACTGCCATCCACTCGCTGCACGCCAATGTCACCGATCCGTCGACCGGACTGCTCCTCGATGACAGCACCAATCGCTCGGCCTGCTACAGCTGCCACCCGGGCTCGACCACGAAGTGTCTGCGTGGGGCCATGGGCAACGCGCTTGCCGCCGACGGATCGATTGCGATGCAGTGCCAAAGTTGTCACGGCAGCATGAGCAAGGTCGGCACGAGCGGGCGCGAAGGCTGGCTCGACGAACCGAGCTGCCAGAATTGCCATACCGGGCCGGCCAACCACAACAACGGTCAGATTCGCTACACGGACGTCTTCGATACCAACGGCGAGCGACGCGTCGCCGTCGATCCGCTCTTTGCGACGAATGCCGATGTGCCCCTGCCAGGCTTTTCGCTATACCGCTTTTCCGCCGGGCACGGCAATCTAAAATGCGAGGCCTGCCATGGTTCGACCCATGCCGTGTTTCCGAGTTCCCATCTCAACGACAACCTGCAGAGCATCGCCCTGCAGGGCCATGCCGGCACGCTGGTGGAATGCGTGGCCTGTCACGCCACCCAGCCCAACACGGTCAGCGGCGGACCGCATGGCATGCACCCGGTGGGCCAGAGCTGGATAGGCGATCACGCGGAGGCGGCCGATGGCTCGGCCCAGGCCTGCCGCGCCTGCCACGGCACTGACTATCGCGGATCCGTACTTTCCTACAGCAAGTCGGATCGCACGTTGAACACGGAGTTCGGAAGCCGGCACTTCTGGCCCGGATTCCGCATCGGCTGCTACAACTGCCACAATGGCCCATCGAGCGAAAATGCCAATCCCAACCATCCCGCCATGGTTCAGAACGCGATTGCCGCATCGGCCGGCCAGGCGGTGAACATTGCGCTCGTTGCCAGTGACAGCGACGGCAACACGCTCACGCTGCGCGTCGTTTCGCAGCCAGCCCATGGCACCGCCGGACTGGCCGGCCGAACGGCCACCTATTTCCCGCAAGCCGGTTACAGCGGTGCCGACACCTTCACCTTCGCAGCCTGGGACGGTGCGACCGACTCCAACCTGGGCAATGTCTCGATCACCGTGAGCGCCGACCGGATTTTTGCGGACGGTTTCGAAACGCCCTGACTGCGCTGGCCGGGGAGCACGGACGCAGTCGCTCGGGAGGCTCGCGGACCAGCGCCCGGCGTGACCCGCTGCCGGCCCTGGGCCGCGCCGCGCTACCGATAATCGCGGATATTGCAGGAGCCGGCATCGTCGACATGGCGGTCGATGCGTTCCTGCAGTGCCCAGATCCTTTGCGGCTCGATGCGGCCGAGCGCCGCTTCGCCCGTTGATCGCGACAGCTCCATCGCGTGCTCGGCGCAAGGCCAGTTGTCGAGCTTGGCGTGCGCCTCGGCCAACTGGAAATACGGCAGGTAGTCGGTGAACCACATGCCGTAGGTGCGCTTGCGCACGCGTGGCTCGGGCCGCAGATTGATCGATTCGCTCAGTTCCACCACGGCGCGCCGGGTATCGCCGGCATCGAGCAGGGCCTGCGCGTAGGCGAAATGGAAATACCACGGCAACCGGTTGCGCGAGCCGATCAGGCCGCACTGGACCAGGACCTTGCGGCGCAATGCATCGGCTTCTCCGGGCCGCAGGTTGGTCGACTGATAACCGTGCGCAGTGGCGTTCGAACCCGGACCGGACAACGCGACCCCGGATGCATGGGCCGGCATGGCCAGCGCGATACCGGCAGCAAGAACCAGTCGGGGCGCCAGGGACGTGAACATGACGAACCTCCGCGACCCGCATCGCCAACAGCGATTTGCAGCGGGTTGCGCCGATCATACTCCAGCCTCCGGCGGCGCGCTTTGCAGGCGCCGCGCGGCCTGAAGGCGCGCCGCCTGCCTTCATCGCACCGATCGATGCGGGTCATGTCCCATGCGCGGGGTGGCGGGGCGATGCAAACGGACGCTTCCCCAACCTCTGCCAGGTCCGCTTTCCCTGGTTGTTGGGTCTGGCCATCGCGTCGATCAGGGCGTGGCGATTCTTGCGCCATCGACGATGCGATCGTCGGGGTGGGCGACGACCCGATCCGACGCTTCGAGCCCGCTGCGGATCTCCGTGGCCGTTGCCGCACGACGGCCGATTTCCACGGCCACCTTGCGTGCGCGTCCGTCGTCGATCCGGTACGCATACCAGTTGCCGTTGTCGCGGAACAGCGCGCTGCTCGGTACCTGGAGCACGGCTTCGGCATGCCAGAGCACGAATTCGACCTCGACCCGGTAGCCATCGCCGAGACGGCTCCATTGCTCGAACGGCGAGACGAAATCGAGCCGCACGCGCGTGCGCTGTTCTTCAACGCCGAGCGCCGAGATCTTCGTGAAGCCGCCCGGTTCGATACGGCTGACCCGCGCCTCGAGCGGGGCGTCGCCGCCCCAGCGCAGGATTCGCGCGGCCATTCCCGGTTCGAGCGCGACCGCATCCTGGGAAAGCGTGTCGACTTCGATGTTGAGATCCCGCGGATCACCGAATTCGAGCAGGGCTTCGCCCGCCACCACGGGCACCGCGCTTTCCTTGTAGCGATGCAGGATCACGCCGTCGATCGGCGCCTGCAGCGAGATCGGTTTGCCTCCGGTCTGCCCCTGCCGGAGCAGGACCGCCGCGAGCGATTCGCGCCGCTGCAGGGCGGCGCGGCGGTCGGACTGGGCGGCCTTCAGAATCGCCAGGGCCTGGTCGGCACGACTGCGGGCGGCATCGAAGGCGGCCTCGCTGATGGCGCCGCTGCCGCGCATGCCCTGCATGCGCTCGAGGTCCGAGCGGGCCAGCACGCTGGCGGCTTCTGCCGCGGCGACGCGGTCCCCCGCGGCGCGCGCATCGGCCGCTGCCGCCTCGGACTCGGCCGTCAGGCGCGCGCGCGTGGCCGGATCGAGCAAGGCTGCGCGCGAGGGTTCCACTTCGGCGACGACATCGCCCGCATGCACGGGATCGCCCTGCTGGAGATCGATCCGCTGCAACGTGCCGGCGATCGGTGCGGCGAGTACAAAGCGATGATTGAGCTCGGTCTTGCCCTGCTCCTCGAAGCTCTGCGTGAACGGGGCGACACGCACTTCGCCGATGTCCACGGGCACGGGTGGATCGCGCAGGGCGAGAAACAGCATGAAGATGACGAGCGCACCGGCAGCGATCCAGGCGACGCGCTTTCCGCTCATCGCCATCACGTCCGATCTCCAGCGTGTCGTTGCATCGTTGTCTCCCGATTCACTCGCGCGTCTTCAGCACGGCGACGAGATCCAGGCGCGCAATGCGGCGCCGGACGATCATCGCAGAAACCAGCGTGGAGCCTGCCATGGTCAATATGGCGAAGGCGAACGTGCTCGGCAACAGCACGAGAGGCACGCGAAACAGGTCCGATTGCAGGTTTCTCACCATGATCCAGCACAGGGCCCAGCCGGCTGCGCAACCGAGAGGAATGGATGCCGCAACGAGCATGAATAGTTCGCCGAGCAGGATATGGCCGATTTCGCCCCGGGTGAAGCCGAGAACGCGGAGGCTCGCGAGTTCGCGGCCACGCTCGGACAGGGCGATCCGTGCCGAATTGTAGACCACGCCAAAATTGATGACGCCGCCGAGCAGCATCGAGATGAAGGTGAATACGAGCAGGCTCTCGCCCATCGTGTCGTAGAAGCTCTGGATGTCCGTCCTGCGTTCGCTGAAGCCGGCGATGCGCGGGCGCCTGTCGAGTCGCGCGAAGAGGTCCTGGTCGGACCGCGCATCGACCGCCAGCAGCGCGCCCGAGACCACGTCGCCATCGCCGAGCAGGCGGTTCATCGCATCGAGATCCATGTAGGCCTGCGCACCGATGTATTCGTGCACGAACCCGGCGACCTTCACCTCGATGCGCGCCTGGCGTCCCTGCAGCACGTCGATCTCGAGCTGGTCGCCGACTTCGACATGCAACCGCTGCTGCAGGTAGTCGGTGAGCAGCACGCCGGAATCGGGCGCCGTGATGGGCTGCAGCAGGGCGTCGACCGGCCGTCGCAGCGAAGCATCCCGGGCCAGCCCCGACAAGCCCGTCCGGTAGCTGTAGTTGGCGTGACGCAAGCGGACCGCGACGCTGCGCACCGGCTCGACGGCGCGGACGTCCGGCAACGCGCGCAACTCGGAAAGGGCGGCGCGTCCCGTCGCCTCGATGAAATCGACGCTGATGTCCTGATGCGCAGCGACGCGCAGCTGCACGTCGATCATGCGGTTGATCGCATTTTCCTGGAAGCGTCCCACCATCATGATCGCGCAGGCCAGGGCCAGTCCGATCACGCTCAGTGCGGCCTTCCACGGCCGGCGTTCGATGTTGCGCAGGATCATCCGGTTGGGCTGGCTGAGCAAGCGAATCAGGCCGGCGCGCTCGAGCAGCGAGGCGTGGAAGCGGGCCGGAGCGGGTGGGCGCATCGCTTCGGCGGGCGGCAGGCGCACCGCCTTGACCACCGCGCGCCACGCCCCGAGGAATGCAGCGACGATGGCGACAACGAGGCCGGTCGTGATCGAGACCGCGCTGAGGTGGTAGTCGAGAAACGGAAAACGGTAGAACTCCTGGTAGATCCCGGCAAGCAGGCTGCCGAGCCAGGCGCCGCCGGCGATGCCGAGCACGGCACCGGTCGCGGCGATCGCGCCGACGATGGCGAGGAAATGCCGGCCGATTTCGCGTGCGGAATAGCCAAAGGCCTTGAGGATGGCGACCTGGTCGCGTTGGGTGTCGATCAGGCGCGTCATCACCACGCTCAGCAGAAAGGCGGCGACGCTGAGGAAGATGATCGGGAACAGTTTCGCCATCATCTGCAGCTGGCGCAGTTCCTCGTTGAGGAAATGATTGGATATCTGGTCTTCGCGTGCATAGGCGCCAAGCCCGCCATAGCGCGCGAGCAGGCGATCGAGTTCATCGATGACCGCGGCCGGATCGATACCCGGCCGCAAGCGCAGCGTGACGCTGTTGAACGCGCCTTGCATGTCCAGTGCGGATTCGAGCACGCGCTCGTTGATCCAGACGATCGCGAAGCGCCGGTAATCCGGAAATGTCGCACCGGGCTGGATCTGGTAGATGTACTCGGGCGAAATCGCCACGCCGACGATGTCGAGCCGTTGGCGATGGCCGTAGATCGTCGCTTCGACCGCGTCACCCGGCTTTAATCCATGTGCGTTGGCGAACGCCTCGCCGATGACGGCTTCGTGGTGGCCATCGGCCAGCGGCAGGCGCCCTGCACGCAGGTAGAGCCGATTCAGGTCCGGTTGCCCGCCTTCTTTCGGCACGGAGAGCAACTGCGCGCGCACGGGGTCGTCGAACCCGGCCAGATGCAGGGTGCCGCTCGCCATCAGGCGCGTCTGCACGGTCTGCACGCCGAGGATTCCGGCAATACGCGCTGATACCGTCTGCGGCACGCGCTTGGCCGACGCGAACACGTCGGCGAATGCATATTCGCGGTAGAAGTGTTCGCGGGTCTGCTGCAGCGATTCGTAAGTCGACTGGGCCATGACCAGGTTGGCGATACCAGCGGCAATGACGAGCGCGATCGCGAGCGCCTGGCCGCGCAGGTGCCAGAGATCGCGCAAGGCCTTGCGCGCGAGTGCGCTCACCAGGTGAGTTCGCTGGCCGGAGTGCGCGCATCATTGAGCTTTTCGCTGACGATGCGGCCATCGCCGAGATACAGCACGCGGTGGGCCATGCGTGCGATATCGGCGTTGTGCGTGATCACCACGGTCGTCGTGCCGAGGGTGGCGTTGATCGTCTCGATCGCTTCCAGAACATGCACGCCGGTGGCGGAATCGAGTGCGCCGGTCGGTTCATCGCAGAGCAGCACCGATGGACGCTTGGCGATCGCGCGCGCAATCGCGATACGTTGCTGCTGGCCGCCGGAGAGCTGCGAAGGGAAGTGGTCCATGCGGTCCTCGAGCCCGACCCGGCGCAACGCTTCCTCGGGAGTCATCGGGTCCTCGGCGATCTCGGTGACGATGGCCACGTTCTCGCGCGCGGTGAGGCTCGGTATCAGGTTGTAGAACTGGAAGACGAAACCGACATGCTGGCGCCGAAAGCGGGTCAGTTCACGCTCGCTTGCCTTGGTCAGGTCGTGGCCGTCGTACCAGACGTGTCCCGCACTCGGCACGTCGAGGCCGCCGAGGATATTGAGCAGGGTCGACTTGCCGCTGCCGGAGGGGCCGAGCAGCACCACCAGTTCTCCGCGCCGCAGGTCGAGATCGACCCCGCGCAGGGCGTGCACGTCGACGTCGCCCATGTGGTAGACCTTGGTGAGACCCTGGGCACGAAAGACCACGTCGTCGTTCATGCGGCTAGCTTAGCAAGCGTAAAGGCGCCGCTCTGCCCTTGCTTCCACATTCCGGCTGCGTGCAGACCCGGCGGCGATGCTTCCTGCACTGCCGTTTCGTCCCGAGGTCAGGGCGCCACCACCGGCGGGGCACGGTCGAGCGCGGTAATCAGGGCGGGGTCGCGATCGTAGACGTCGTCGATGAAGCGGACGCCGCCATTGCCGTCGGATACGGCGGTCAGGTAGAGCAGGTGCACGGGTACCGGTTCGCGCAGCTCGACGACCTGTTCCACGCCCGCCGTGGCCGCGGCATCGATGCGCTCGCGAGTCCATTCGGGCATCGGCGCCAGAACCCATCGGGCCAGCTCGAGCGCCGACTCGACGCGGATGCACCCCGAGGAAAAGCTGCGCCGCGCGTGGCTGAACAGGGCCGGTTCCGAGGTGTCGTGCAGGTAGACATCGTGGGCGTTCGGAAACAGGAACTTGACCACGCCGAGCGCGTTCTTCGGTCCGGGACGCTGGCGCAGGCGATACGGAAAGTTGTTCGCCGAGAGCGTTTTCCAGTCGATGCCGGCGGGATCGACGACACCGCCGTTGCGGTCGATCACCACATAACCGAGCCGGTCCAGCGCGCCGGGATCGCGGCGGAACAGCGGCAGCTTGTCCTTGACCGCCAGCGAGCGCGGCACTTCCCACCAGGGGCTGAACACGAGGCGGGTGATCTGGCCCGAAAAGCTCGGTGTACTGCGGTACTGCCTGCCGACGATGACCTGGTGCACGCGCTCGAGCACGCCGTCGGCCCAGGCTTCGAGGCGGTAATCGGCGATGTTGACGCGGATATGGCGGCGACCCATGTCCTCCGGCAACCAGCGCAGGCGTTCGAGATTGGCGCGCGCCTGCTCGATGCGATGGCTTGCGCGCCGGTTGAGCTGGATCAGGGTCTGCGCGCCGACCACGCCATCCGGTTCGAGGTTGGTGCGGCGCTGGAAGCGGCGCACCGCGTCTTCGACGGTGTCATCGAAGCGGGTATCGATGCCGGTTTCCGGTTCCACCTCGAGCAATCCCGAGAGTTGCAGGCGCGCGCGCAACTGGCCGACGCGAGTGCCGCTGTCACCGCGACGCAAGCTCGGTCCGGGCGCGATCCCGACCCAACCGCCGCGTGCCGCATAGCTGCGATAGCGGGCCAGTGCTTCGCGCAGTGCGGCATACAGGGGGTCGTGCGGGGCGAGCCGCTCGAGGGCGCCGGCGACATCACCCGCGGCCAGGGTCTGTTCGAGCAGGGCGACCGCGTCGATCGTGGGTCGGGTCGCCGTCCAGTCCGGTTCCACCGTCAGCGGATTCACCCGCCCGGCATGCAGGTGCGCGGCCAGCGCGAGCCACGCATCGGTGGCCAGCAACTCGCGCGTGGCATCGCAGCGGCCACTGCCGAGCAGGCCATCCATATGGTAATCACGCGCGCTCAGCCCGTGGCTCTCGGAGTCCTCGATCGCGCCGATCAGCTGCTGCAGCGCGGCCTGGCAGCCCGGGCCGGTCCATGCCGGCTGGAATCCGCGCCGCGTGTAGAAGCGTCGCACCGCATTGGCATCGAACAATTCGTCGGGATCGTCGGGCAGTTGCACGAGTCCGGGACGGTCGAGCAGGTCGCGCACGCTGGGCTCGGTCGGTGCGGCGTGGGCCGCAGCCACCGTCAGCAACAGGAACTGCAGGGCAAGGCGCGCAAGCTGGCGGGTGATCACGTCCCCGATGGCCGCTTCGCGGCGTCATCCGGCGTGGTGGCGTGTTGCGCGACGCGGCGCGAGCAGCTCAGATACGGCGAACGTGCGAGCCAGGCCGGATCCGGATAGTAGGCGAACAGCAACTGGCCACCCTTGAGCTCGTCTATCACGGCCCGCGCCACCTGCGGACGCAGCGCCGGGCAGCCGAAGCTGCGGCCGAGCCGGCCCTGGCGCAGCGCCTGCAGTGGGTTCACATAGTCGGCACCGTGCATGACGATGCGGCGCTCGCGAGCGCGATCATTGGTGCCGGGTTCCAGGCCATCCAGCAGCAGGGAGTAGCCGTTGCCACCGATGTAGGTGCCTTCGGTCAGGAACAGGCCGAGGCTCGATTGATGGCTGCCTTCGACATTCGAGAATTCATGCGCGAAGTTCTCGCCGCTGCCGCGACCATGCGCAACATATTCCGCATGCAGCAGGCGCTGGCTCTGCAGGTCGAACAGCCATAGCCGACGCTCGGTCGACGGGCGCGAATAGTCGACTACGGCCAGGCGCGTCGAGGGCGGCGCGGCACCGAGTTCGGCCGCGCAGTCACGCGCCTCGAGGGCCAAGGTCAGTGCCTGGGGCGGCGCATCGGGGGCCTGTTCGAGCAGGCGATCGAGCAGGATCGAAGCATGCGCGGCGCACGGCAGCAGCAAGGTCAGCAGCAGCGCGGGACTCAGGATCGGACGGGCCATGGTCTGCGCAGTATAGCGGACGGGACCGCGGCACCCGGGGCGCCGCGATGGCCGGGGCCAGCCGGCACCGGGTCCGGCAACCCGGTCCGATGCCGGGCGGGTGCGCTACTCGAATACGGCCACGGTGGCGAGCACCCCCATGGCCAGGATGATCAGGCATCCGAACATGAACACCGGCCGGCGCACCGGCACATGGTTGGAGCGGGTGTGGACGGTGGCGTGGACCACGCGGCTGGCGACGAACAGCCAGGCCAGCCCCTCGGCCAGCGCAGCGGCCGCGTCGAGCTGATGCAGGATCACGACGAGAACATAGAACAGCACCGGAACCTCGAACTGGTTGCGGATGTTGTTGTTGATCTTCTGCACGCTATCCGGCCAGGCATCGGCATGCAGCGCCCGGCGCGCAAGATCGACCTGCCCGTCTCTCAGCGCGCGCGACTTGGCCACGGCCAGGGCGACATAGACCCCGATCGTCAGCAGGATCTGGAGCAGAACCGGCAGGAAGATGAACTGGCTGGGCAGGGACATCGCGACGGCGCCTGTGGGTCGGGAAGTTCCCGAGTGTAATGGTGACCAGGATGGGAAGTCCGCGGCGATCGGCGTCACGCATCGGGCGATGCGCAGGATCCGTGATCAGGGCCTGAGGCGAACCAGAACGGATGGCGTTCGCGGTCCACGTTCGCCGCTGCTGCCGTGACCGATCGGGGCAAGTTCTGCAGCGTCGGGTTCGAACTCATGATCTGCTCGCCGCGAGTTCCGGATACCTCGATGACCGGGGCGCGCACGAATCTCGAGAAAGCGGGGAGTGTCTCGAACGGGCGACGATTGGGCCCACTGTTGCTGTTTCTCGCTAGCGCGGGTCGCGGCGATCAAGCGGGTCCCCGTGTTGCAGCGCGTCTTGCACAACCATACGCCGGCGTACAGACTCGCTGCGAGCCCTCCATCGCGGGGAGCTGGGCGTCGACCGGGGAGGGTCGGGGCGCAGTGCGATACCGGGTTCATCTGTCCGGGGTCCAACCCTGCCGACCAACCTGAGCCTTCCTGGGAGGGAATGCCGTGAACCGAACCCAACTCGCACTGTCCGTGTTCGCTCTATCCATTTCTGCATCTTTGCTGGCTGCGGAAGACGTCCCTGACGCGATGGCGTTTGCCAAGCAACTCTCCGGTCCAGCATCGGAGATCGCCAGCATGCGCGCGCCTTCACCCATCGATGCGACGATACATTCGCACAGCGCCCTGCTGCCCGTGCACTTCAGCAACAATGCCCAGGGCGAACGCAGCTGGCAAGCCACGCTGCCGGTCGAGAACGGCAGGTTGCGATTCGCCGTCTTCGAGCCGGCCGATGCGAACTGGCAGGTCGACATGCTCGATGCATCGGGACGCTCGGTGTCGGCCGCTTCGAATGCTTCACGCGTGATCGACACCGACTTCGGCATCGAGCAGGCGCGCGTACCGGCCATGCGTTACGACTTCGACAAGATGGACGGCAACAGCTGGACGCTCAGGCTGCATGGTTCGGCCGGCAGCCGCGACGGCTTCGTCCTCGTCGAAGGCGACCAGGCCACCGAGCTGGCCTCCTACCAGACCCACACCCGGCAGCTGACCGGCCAGCGCCTGGGCCTGACCGCACTGCTGACCACTTCAAATGACGAGCGCGTCAGCGTCGGCAACACAGCCGGTCGGATTACCGAGGCCAGCATCAGGGTCACGAATCCGGACCGCAGCATCGCCACCTACGCGATGTACGACGATGGCCGGCACGATGACGGCGTAGCCGGCGATGGCCTGTTCGCGGGCGATTTTCCGACCCAGGGTGCCGGCGACTACGTGGCGCAGGTCGAGGCACGCGGCATCACCGCACGCGGTCAGGCCTTCGTACGCACGGCCGAACACCTGCTGCCGGTGGTCGATGCCAGCCTCGAGCTCAGCGCGTTGCGCGCGGCAGCGGTCGCCAGCGACGGCGATCGCCTGAGCATTCGCGTGCCGGTCAGTTCGCGCGCACCCGGGCAGCACTACCGGGCCATCGGCGAAGTCTGGGGAACGGATGCGCGCGGCAAGTCGGTACCGGTCGCCTGGCTCGGCGGCATGGTCAGCCCGGCCAACGGCACGCTGGCGCTTGGCTTCGACGAGCGCTGGATCGCGTTGGCAGCGGCAAAAGCGCCGTATGAGTTGCGCAACCTGCGCATCGAGGACCCCGACCACTTCATCACGGTGGCCTCGGCCTCGCGCATGGCGCTCGACCTGCCGGCCTTGCGCACCACCGCAAAGCCCACGGACATCGTCGTCGACGAACGCATGACGATGGGACCGCGGCCGGCCAACCTCAACGGAACGAACGGCGTAGGCCAGCGCCTGTTGCTCGTCCACGGCTACTGTTCCGGCGGAGTCTGGCCGGCGTCGCAGTTCTCGAGCGCGTCGACTTTCCTCGATGTCAACCAGAACCGCAGCCATGACCAGTTCGCGCAGCGGATCCGCGACTTCGGCGCGACCTGGAACTCGTTCGGAACGGTTTCGCACAGCCAGGGTGGTGCCGCTTCGCTGCACCTGTACACCTACTACTGGAGCGGCCTCGACAACGCCACCGGCAATCGCCTGATGCAATCGGTCGGCACACCGTACAAGGGCACCAACCTGTCCGGCATCCTGGCCACGATCGGCAGCTGGTTCGGCGTTGCCTGCGGTTCCAACAGCGACATGACCTACAGCGGTGCCTCGGCCTGGCTGGCCGGCATTCCAAGCTGGGCGCGGGCCAAGGTCAACTACTACACGACCTCGTTCAAGCTCACCCACTGGTGGGTCAACGACTACTGCAACTTCGCCAGCGACCTCGTCCTCAGCGATCCCGAAGATGGCACCACCGAGCAGGCCAACGGGCAGCTCTCGGGTGGGGTCAACCGCGGCCATGTCACCGGCCAATGCCATACCAGCGGCATGCGCGATCCGGCGCAGTACCTTGATTCGAGTCGCAACGCGACGATGAACAGCAACGCGGCACGCTGATCGACTCTCCCGGGGTGCGGCATGGGCCGTGCCCCGGGTTCAGGGCGGGCTATTCCGCCAGGTCGAGGCCAGGCGCGCCGTACCCGTTCGCTGCAATGTCGGCACCCCCCAGTCGCCCGGCCAAATCGCGCCATCTGCCCGCGCTCATGGCGAGCCGCGCGCCGATGCGGCAATGCGGGCCGGTTCGGTCGATAATCCGGCAGGGCCTGCCCCGAAGCGGCAGTGGCGGAGAATCGCGGCATGAGCACACGCAAGATTCGCTGGGGCGTGATCGGCGCAGGCCGCATTGCCCGCCAGTTCGCGGCCGATGTCACGCACACGCGCAACGCCGAACTGGTTGCCGTCGCCGCACGTGAGCGCCCCCGAGCGCGCGAGTTTGCGGCGCGCTGGTCGATTCCGGCGGCCTATGCGGGCTACGAGCCGCTCTATGAAGCCGCGGACGTCGATGCACTCTACATCGCGACCCCGCACACCCTGCATCTCGAGCAGGCGAGCGCCGCGCTGCGCGCCGGCAAGGCCGTGTTCTGCGAGAAACCGATCACCGTCTCGGCTGTGCAATGCCAGCAACTGATCGATGAAGCCGCGCAGCAGCAATGCTTCCTGGCCGAGGCCATGTGGACCCTGTTCCTGCCTGCCATCCGCATGGCCCAGGCCTGGGTCGCCGAGGGCCGCATTGGAACACTCACCCATCTCAGTGCCGATTTTGGCTACCCGATGCCGTACAAGCCGGTCGGGCGCGAGTACGACCCGGCGCTGGGCGGGGGTGTCCTGCTCGACATGGGTATCTACCCGATCACCCTGGCCCTGCAGTTCTTTCCTGACAACCCGCAAGCCATGCACACGGTCACACAGTTCGCCGAAAACGGCGTCGAAGATCACCTCAGCATGCTCTGGGACTGCGGTGCCGCCAGCGCAAGCCTGACCACCTCGTTCCGCAGCAAGCTGCCCAACGTCGCCACGATCGTCGGCACTGACGGCTACATCCGCATTCCCGATTTCTGGCGCGCAAGGGAATGCTCGCTGTTCCGCCTCGACGAACGCATCGACCATTTCTACGATGGCCGAAAGGGCGGCGGCTTCGAGTTCGAGATCCAGTCCGTCTCCGAAGACATCGCCGCAGGACGATTGTCATCGGCTCTGGTGCCGCTCGAAACCAGCTTGCGGGTACAAAGGATGATGGGCCGGATTCGCAGTGAATTTTCCTCGCCCGCTCCGCCAATGCCGGGCTAACATCTTAGGTAGCCGTGCACGCAGCGCTTGATCCTACCTGCAGGTCACAATTCCCAGATCGAGCGCAGGCTGATTCATTCGATATCGCTGGACTGTCAGGGTGGTGTTGGTGAGTTTCATCTTGAGCCAAAGCGAGGCTTGCCTGCAGATCGTCTCCTGGGACTCATTCAGGGACGCATCACCCATCTCGACTATCACGACAGGGCCATGCGGCCCATCGCTCACGCCCTTTATCTTCACGCTCCCTATGCGCCTGCGCCGCTGCTCGCGTCTGGATGCGTCGGCTGATTGCGCGACCTGCTTCTGCAATTCCCTCACGCTCTCCTCGGATACGCGGGCAAACTCCCGGGCAGCAACCTCCATATCCCGGGCGAGCAGAAAAGCGTTCACCTGGTATGAATACCAGGGATATACCAACGCCACTGCGAGAAAAATCGTCACTGCAATCCACAATCGACCGTCAAAACTGCCGGTTGACCCAGTTCTGTAAATACGACCTGAGACTTGCCGTCGAACAGCACTCCAGTCATCGTCTCGCTTCTGGTCTTCCATGCAGAGAACTCCTTGGTTCCGAGAGCGATGGGCGGCGATTAGAGGCGGGGAATACCCGCAGCGACCAGCAGTTCAAAAGCCGGATCGTAATAGTGTGGGTTGCGCGTCGGGTCATCCGCATCGCCTTCGGGTACGACTACGACCATGCCTTGTCGAGCGCGGGTCAAGAGCACGCGGTAGGCATTGAGCAGATATCGCTGACGATCCTCCTTCAGAATTCGTTGCCAGCGCTTGCCCTTGAAGCCGAAATAATCCCACGCGTTGGTCCGCACTCGCAAATCGCCGTCCCACACCACGCAGGCCCAATCAAGTTCGAGACCCTGCACTTGAAATTCGGTGGCTACGTCTTCGAGATAGTAGGATGAGCGCACGTCGGTCTTGTCGTGGAGAAACCAGTGCACCGGATCGATCGTCGCACGGACGTCGATCGCGTAAGGCTTGAGCCGTTGTGCTTGCGAAGAAACGATCATGCCGTAGCGTTCGTTCCCCCGCGCCTGGCTGCGCAGCCACTGTTTGGCTGCCGGCAGGCTTCGCGTGAGTCTGATTGGGAAGTGTGGCAATACTTCGCGCAGCGATTGCCTTGCCGGTTCCAGCTCCAGGGCAAGCAGCTGATTGATGAATGTTGACACCCTGTCTGAACGAAACGAGCGCACCGAGGTCGCCAGGTGAAGTGCGTGGTCATTCGTCACGCGGCTGCTTTCACCAAGCCGTGCCAACTGCTCGGTTGCGCGAAACTCGATCTCGGTCAGCTTCGGCGACAGGTGCACCTGCCAATGGGGGAATCGATTGTTGACGGCATCAAGCCACGCGCCAATGCCAGCCTCACCGGTATTGATCTCCTGGCCGCTCCCGACGAGGCAGACAACAACCGCCCAATCGTCATGACGGTCCATGCAGGAGATCAAGAATTCAGGTTCGGACGCCGCAAAATCGGGTATCCGACGTTTCCTGCGCATGAAATCAGCCGTCTTTTCACGATTCCACGCCCGCTGAGCCTCATCGAACAGGGCAACATGCTCGACCGGAGGCTTCTCGTCGTGCAATCCCTCATCCCGAAAATGATGGATCGCCTGGATGAACTGCTTTACCGCGCTCCGAGCTTCGCCAATCCGCTTTGATCGCCCTTGCTCCTTGGCACGTGCGACTTCGTCGTGTGCCAAGGCCTCAACCAGCACCCGTACGAGTGGTCCGTTTCCGGATAGGAAAACGCTGTAGAGCGCGTCATCCTCTTTGGTATGTCGGTTCGCGATGTCGAGCCCGACAAGCGTCTTTCCGGCACCGGGAACTCCCGTGACCAGGCAAATAACCTTGCGACCGTACTGACGAGCGTCCTCGATGACTTGACTCAAACGCTGTGCAGTAAGTGCGAGATTCTGGGCGCCCGCGTCACTGCGCGAAATGCTTTCAACCGCATGCCCTGCGTAGAGTGCGGTCGCTGCTTCGACTATCGTAGGTGTCGGCATATAGCGGCCCGTCTGCCATTTCATCCAGTCAATTGCAGAGCCAGCGAAGTAGTCCAGGCCAAATTGCAGCGCATGGCGCAAAGAGGCTGCATTTGCCCGCAATGGCTGTAACAAACGATCGCTGTGATCCGTTGAGGCCTTGGTCAGCGTAGGAGTTGGTGCACGTGTAGCGATCAGCAGGGGCACAACGGGCAACCCGTGCGACGGCTCGTGAAAGTTTTTCAGGTCAAGTGCGTAGTCCCAGACCTGATTGAGGCCGGCGGAAGTGAAGGCTTGTTCGCCGACCTTGAACTCGAGTACGAACAGGACGTGATCCAGTATCAGGACCGTATCGATACGCTTGCCGAGTCGCGGAATCGAATACTCAAGATATACCGCCCCGCGACTTCCGGAGGTGACAAGCGTTTCCTTGAGCAGCCCGATTTGCTCAAGCCAGGCATTTCTCTGCATCTCCTCAACCGGAAAATCTGACCCTCCGACCAGGTGCCCGAGAATTGCCTGTTCGTCCGCACCGAGGAACGAGTCGATCGAGGCCGCATAGGACCAACGTTGCCACGGGCTTGCTGCCACGACGTCTCGATCCTTATGCGACTTTTGGTACCACCAGGTTAGCTGGCGGGGGCGCCAACGGCAAAGGACCCTGTACCTCGAAACGGGCAGGCTGTGCGCATGTGCATGGCAGCCCGTGGGATCGTTGGTCGCCGACCACCGATCCCGGATGCTGATCGAGCTGGATGACCCGCGCGCCAGTGGATGCACTGAGTCGGTCAAGTGCATCGTGCGCGGCGGCGAGCTGCGTGCGCTTTTTCACGCTTGTTGTGCTCTGCGAAAGAGGGAGCCGGGGCGTTCTTCGATCGTCCCGGCGGTTCAGGAAACCACCCGATTGCGGCCCAGGCGTTTCGCCTCGAAGAGATTGCGGTCCGCGGCGCGGATCAGTTGCTGCGCAGACATGTCGCCATCAAGCACCGCCACGCCGGCGCTGATGCTGATCTGGGCTGCCGCCGGGACGCTGGCGTGCAGCATCTTGAGTTCGGCAACGGCGCGTCGCGCTTCTTCGGCGATGCGCGCGGCATCGGCTGATGTGGTTTCAGGCAGGATCAGGGCGAATTCCTCGCCACCGTAGCGTGCGACCATGTCGGCAGGCCGGTGGCAGCAGGACTGCAAGGCCGCCGCAATCCGCTTCAGACACTCGTCGCCGGCCTGGTGACCGTAGTCGTCGTTGTAGGGCTTGAAGGCATCGACATCGCACATGACCAGGGCCAGGGCCCGGCCGTGACGTCGCGCAATCGCGATCTGTGCGGCGAGGTAGGCATCGAAGAAGCGCCGGTTGGGGAGCGTGGTCAGGGCGTCATGCAGGGACAACTGCTCGAGGGCCCGGTTGGCCTCGCTGAGTTCGTGGGTCAACTGGGCCAGGCGTGCGTTTTGCGTGGCGGTCTCAAGCAGCAGCACGATCAGCAGTGAGCTGGCTGCAAGCAGACCATAGAGGCGCGAGGCGTACCAGCCCAGGTCGAAACGGGCGGTGTTGAAGATCACAAACAACGCCACCTCGAATAGCCACCCGCACAGCACGACCATCAGCCAGAGATCGAGCATCGTGCGCGGCCGGCGTCGCCACAGGCTGAACAAGGCGAGCAGGCTGAGCAGCCAGAATGCATAGCCGAGCGCGGCCAGGGTCGGTGTCGGGTGATCCTCGAGCAGGAGCGTCGGCAACAAGGCCTGTCCGGCGCTGGCGAGAAGCGTCATGCCGCACACCCCAGTCAGCGCGATCGTCGCGGCCAACACGATCCCCGCGGTGTTGTCGCCCGGCTGCGCCGAAGCGGCGTCCGACCCTGCACCGGGCTCGGACGCATCGCGATCCAGCAAGGCATAGCCGAGAACAAAAAACGGAAATCCGCCATGCCAGAACACGTAGAGCCAGACCGACGTCTGGGGGCCGGCGCCGAGCAGGCCGGTCGCCGAGAACACGCCGGGAAAGCTGAGGATATGGGCGACAACGATGCAGGCGGTGAACAGGTAGCCACTGGCCAGCACCAGCAGTGCCGGCCTTTGCGAGAAATTGTACTGCCCGAACAGCAGCGCCGCGGTAATCACGAAACAGATCGCGAGCGCCGATTCATAGGCCGGGATGAAGGCCGGCACCCGTGCCACCGGCAGGGTCGCCAATGGCACCACGATGACGAAGGTCGCGACCGAGAAAAGCACGGCGGCCAATGCGAATCGGATCTGAGATCTGCCCGGCGGTCCGGCCAGGAGCAACGCATGGGGAGCGGCGGTCTTGGGTTCGGGCATTGTTCCCTCGGGAATCCCGGCGGAGGGGTCTGGCGCCGGTCCGGACCCGTCCCTGGGCGGCAGTATCTTTGTCCCACAATGCCCTAAATGGCAGCCAAAAACCATTCCTCCCGCAGCCCGGCGCCACGACCCCGCGATGGCGCGGATCTGCGCGGCAGGTCATGCGGATCGGATCGGGGTCGATCCCAAGCGTCTGATGACTGCTATCGTTCTGGCCGAGGCCAAACATCAACGGTCAATGGAGACAGCGTCGATGCGCACATTTGTCGTGAGGGCCAGGGCGGCGCCGGTCGATGGCCAGGCGTTGTTGGCTGCCGTCGGCAAGGAGGCCCACTCCGAAATCCTCGCCCACACACTCATGAACGCCTTGTTCGTGGCCCAGTCGCATCGTGCCGACGTTGCCGTGCACCTGGTCCTCGAGCGTACGGCTGACTATTCGCGCACGATCAGCATCAATGCCAACGAGCTCGGCGAGCTTGGCGGCTTCCATGAGCGCGCGCTGCTGGCCAAGCTGTCCGGCGCCCTCGATGTGTCGCGCGGAATGGGAAAGGAGGAGAGTCGCCCGGTCGAGCCCGGCATTATCGTGCGCACGATCAGCTTCGAGAGGCTTGTGCAGGAACTGGCCGCGGACCATCAGCTGTACGTCATGGACAAAAAGGGCGACCCGATTCGCGAAAAACGATTCGGCACCAGGCCGTGCTTCGTGCTGACCGACCACATCCCGATGCCGAAAAAGAGTTTCAACAGCCTCGAACGACTCGGCGCCGACAGGATCACCGTGGGTCCGAAGATGCTTTTCGCCTCGCAGTGCGTCGTGCTGATTCACAACGAACTGGATTTGACCGGACACTGATTCCTGTCTTACAGGGAACCGGGGTCAACGTCGGGCCAGTCCAGCGCTACACGGCGAGGCCAGCGCAGATCGCGCCAGCGTTGGATACCCGCCCCGGCCAACCAGGCCGGGGCGGAATTGCGGCACGCAAGGCGAGGCTGATCAATGCCTGCGACGATCGCCATTCTTGTCGTCGCTCTTCCTGTCGTTGCTATCGCGCTTGCCCCGGTTGCGTTCGCCGCCATCCCCTGTACCGCCCTTGTCGCGTTGCTGGACGTTCTGGGGTGGATTCGAACGCTCCTGACGCTGATAGCGGTTGGGCTCGGAGCGGGGCGAGCGGTTCGGGGCACGATCCTGCCGGACCTCGACGCGACGCGGCTCGGCCGCACGCTGGCGCGAGGGTTCCGAGCTTGCACGATCATACGATGTGCGGGGGGCGCGGTTGTCGTTGCGATCATCACGGCGGTCGTCCCGTCGATCACGGCGGTCGTCGCGCCGGTCGTCACGGCGATCGTGGCGGTCGTCGCGCCGGTCGTCACGGCGATCGTGGCGGTCGTCGCGGCGGTCGTCGCGGCGATCATGGCGATCATCGCGCCGGTCGTCACGGCGATCATGGCGATTGTCGCGCCAGTCATTGCGGCGACTGTCGTGATGCCTGGATGGACCGCGGTGGTCATAGGTGTGGCGGGACCAGCGGTCGCGATCGCGATAGAACGAGCGATGATTGTAGTGGCGTCCCCAGTAGTCGCCGAAAACGAAGCTGATGATCGGGATTCCGATCTCGGCGCCATAGCTGTAGACCGGAACGCGCCGGTTGTGCCAGCTGTATTCGATGTAGTCGCCGTAGACCCAGCCGCGTTCGCCGTAGGCGATCACGTCACACCACTCGTAGTCGTCGATGCAGCCCTGCACGGAGATGAGCGTGCCGGCGCGTAGCGTCGTGATCAGCGGATAGTCGCTATCCGGCCCGGCGCGCATGTTGAGGTTGACCGTCACGTAGCCATCCTGGGCTTGCGCGTACAGAGGTGCGGCGAGCAGCAACAGGGCGAGGCCGAGCCATGCCATGCGTTTCATCAGGGTCTCCAGGATCGTCGAGCTTGACGCGAGTCGGTCGCCATGGAAGTTCAGGGCGCTACGACCGTTGCAAGTATCGTCTTCAGGCATGTGAACGAGAGCTGATGCAATTGCAAAGATTCGCCAGCAGGCTGGCATCCGCCAGCCCGAGGACGTTCGGTGATTGGGGAGGCTCGTGAAGGCCTGGTTAAAGCAGCCGACAGGTGTGTCGGTTTCCCGGCCGACTCACCCGCAATACAGCACGCTTCTGCATGATGGGCCGAAACCCTCAACAAACGCGGTTAGGCCGTGAGACAGGAGGCGCAGCATGTCCTATTCCCGATTCGGCGCGATGGTCGCGACCTCGACCCTCGTGATGTTCGTCCTGATGTACCTCAACACGTATGCGTTCGACCATGTCTTCTTCAGTGAGACGCGAGCATGGATGGCGCTCGTGATGGGCGCCTCCATGGCGGTCGTCATGCTCGCCTTCATGCTAGGCATCTACCGCAAGCCGGCCGTCAACCTGGGCATCGTGCTTGGGTGCGCCGCGATCTTCTCGCTGTCGTTGTGGCTGGTGCGCAGCCAGGAGACGGTCGACGACGTGTCTTACATGAAGGCGATGATCCCGCATCATTCGATCGCAATCCTGACCAGCAAGCGCGCACAGATCACCGATCCCCGCGTGCGCAAGCTCGCCGACGGCATCATGGAGGCGCAAGTGCGCGAGATCGGCGAGATGAAGGCCCTGATCGCCGATCTCGAAGCGAAGCCCGCCAGGTAGTCCAAACCGGAACGACATGAAGGGATCGCTCGGCTCAAGCGGAACATACCCTCGCCCCCGATTCTCCGGCGCTGCCTCGGCAACGATCTCGAGAGCCCCTCATCCGCGCTCCGGGCACCAGAACTCGCACCCTCCATGGCGCTCGCACTGCGGGCAGCATCCGCTGCGCAAAATGGCAGTCCTGCAGCGTCGATCCCCCAGGGGCGGGAGAAGGAAAAGTGTGCGCCTGCACCCATCGGTCGCTCACCGCGGCTGAAGTGTCGGGTGGTTACCTGGCCGGCATGGGCGGGGCGGAGGATCCGCAGGGATGGGTCAGCGCGAACTCATGGAGTAGGGGCGCGCTTTTGCTTCGATCGCCCAGTGCGTATTCGGCTGCGCCTGCATCGTGAAGTGCAGCTTGCCGCCGGCCATGATTTCGGCATGGCGGATGAAGCTCCGATCGAGCGGCTTGCCGTTGAGGGTGACACTGCCGATGTAGCGATTGGCGTCGTCGAGATGATCAGCCGTGATCGTGAAGCGCTTGCCATTCGGCAGGTTCATCGCGACGCGGTCGAGGAACGGGCGGCCGATCACGTAATCGTTGCTGCCCGGAGCGACCGGATAGAAGCCGAGCGCGGTGAACACGTACCAGGCCGACATCTGGCCGAGGTCGTCGTTGCCGGCGAGGCCGTCGACGCGCGCGGCGTATTGCGAATCCATGATCTGCTTGAGGCGTTCCTGCGTGCGCCACGGCTGGCCGGCGTAATCGTAGAGATAGGCGACGTGGTGACTCGGCTCGTTGCCATGTGCATACCAGCCGATCAGGCCGGTGATGTCTTCCATGTGTTCGAACAATTTCGGGTCGACCGATGCATCGAACACGGCGTCGAGGCGGGCGACGAACTTCGCATCGCCGCCGTGCGCGGCGATCAGGCCGGCGATGTCCTGCGGTACGTACCACGAGTACTGCCAGGCATTGCCTTCGGTGTAGTCGGTGCCATAGCCGCTCGCACTCGGATCAAACGGTTCGCGGAACGTGCCGTCCGAGCGTTTCGCACGCAGGAAACCGGTCTTCGGATCGTAGGCGTTCTTCCAGTTCGCGGCGCGCTGCTCGAAGCGACGCGTGACGTCGGGCTTGCCCATGTCGGCGGCCATGCGCGCGATGGTCCAGTCATCGAACGCGTACTCGACCGTCTTCGAGGCCGCTTCGCCCTCCTTGTCGATCGGCACGTAGCCGAGCTTCATATAGTCGCCGATGCCGTCGTAGGGCGCATAACTCGCGCTGGCGACCATCGCATCGAGCGCGGCATTCGCGTCGTAGCCGCGGATGCCCTTCATGTACGCGTCCGCGATCACCGGCAC
This sequence comes from Dokdonella immobilis, assembly GCF_900115085.1. Classification (GTDB taxonomy): domain Bacteria; phylum Pseudomonadota; class Gammaproteobacteria; order Xanthomonadales; family Rhodanobacteraceae; genus Dokdonella; species Dokdonella immobilis. Next base: position 39,406 of record NZ_FOVF01000033.1, read on the forward strand.
GGCGTGGTAGCCGATCATGCACCAGGTCTCGAGGCCGTGGAACGCCCAGACCGGCAGGATGCCGTAGGGACTTTCGCGGCGTGAGGCGAGCAGCGAGTTGACGACATCGTTGGTCCGCGCCTCGGGCTGGATGATCGTCAGCAGCGGATGCAGCGCGCGATAGGTGTCCCAGAGCGAAAACGTCGAGACGTGCCGGTAGCCTTCGGCCTGGTGCACGGCGTTGTCGGGTCCGCGATAGCGCCCGTCGCTGTCCATGAACAGGCTCGGCGCCATCAGCGCGTGATAGACCGCCGTGTAAAAGCCGCGGCGCATCGGTTCGGTCGCGTCGACCTCGAACACGCCCAGTGCATCGCGCCACGCGGCATGCGCCGCGCTACGCACGGCATCGAAATCGAAACCGGGCATCTCCGCTTCGAGATTGGCGATGGCGCCTTCTTCGCTGACCGGCGAGAGCGCGACCGTGACGATCAGTTCGCGCGTTTCGGCCGGGAAGTCGAGGACCCCGACCAGGGCGCGCCCTTCGATCTGGGCGCGGGCGGTGGGGTCGTTCTCGGCCGGTGGCGCGAAGCCCTTGTAGGGGATGTCCTGCTCGCTATTGTGCCACGCATGGCCGCTCGGGCCTTTCGAGAAGCGCATGGCGAAATACAGTTGCCGCCCCGGCGCCCAGCCCCGCGTTTCACGGACACCGGTGACGGTGCCGTCCTCGCGCAGGCGCAGGCGCGACCATGACACCTTGCCCGGGTAGTCGTACATGCTCGGGCGCAGATCGACCAGCACGTGTGCGGGTTTCCCCCGCGGGAATGTGTAGCGGTGCACGCCGACGCGCTCCCCGGCCGTCAGCTCGGCGCGGATCCCGTAGTCGGAAAGCGTGACCGCGTAGTAGCCCGGTTCGGCCTTCTCGTCGTTGTGGCTGAAGCGCGAAAAGTAGCCGCTGCCGGGCTGGTCGATCGAACCGGGCTCGAGGTGCACGGCGCCGGCGATCGGCATGACCAGCACGTCGCCGAGGTCGGAGTGGCCGGTGCCGGAGAAGTGCGTGTGCGAGAAACCGAAGATCGTCGAATCGTCGTGGCGGTAGCCGGCGGCCCAGCCGTAGCCTTCCTTGCGTGTCTTCAGCTGCGTGTCGGGGCTGAGCTGGACCATGCCGAACGGCACCACCGCGCCCGGAAAGGTGTGGCCATTGCCGCCCGTGCCGATGAATGGGTCGACCGCGGCGAATGCGCGTTCGGCTGCCTCGTGCGGGGCCGCATGGACACCCGCGCAGCACACTGCGACGAGGCCGAGAAAGGTTGCCCGAGCCAGCGCGGGTGCCAGTGGAACGGTGTGCAGGGCGGGGCGCATGGGCTTCCTCGAGAGGCAAAGGTCAAGCGAACGGAACGATTGTGCGGCGTGCCTGCATCGCAGGGGCCTGCGCCAGCAAATGCGCCCGGATCCCTGCATGGAGCGATTGCCGAAGGTGGCGACGCCATGGGAAGGGGAGGGTTTCCCGGCGCGCCCCGCAGCTACGACCGCCCGGATCGGCGCGACGCTGCTGCGTCCATATCCCCCATCGAACCCTGCGCCTGCGTTACCACGCGAGGCGCCGGTCCGTGTCTATGGCCCTCGACAATCGCTCCCGCGTTTCGCCATTGGCGCCCCGACACAAGCGTGACCGAAGCGACTTGGAACGATCCAAATTCGGAATCTAACATACGAAATCCGGATGGTCGTGCTGCGCCGCACCGTGCCAGCAACGGGCAGCCAGGTGCACACTCGGAAAAATTGGATCGATCCAAACACCAGCATGACGGCGGACAAGCCCCGGGCAAGACTGACCCTCAACGACGTGGCGCGCGGCTGCGGCGTGTCGCGTGCAACCGTGTCGCTGGTGCTGCGCGGCAGCCCGCTCGTGCATGCGGAAACACGCGCGCGCGTCGAGGCCGAAATCCGCCGCGTCGGCTACATCTACAACCGCGCGGCGGCCAATCTGCGCGCGCAGTCGTCTTCCAGCGTCGCCCTGGTCGTCAACGATCTCTCGAACCCGTACTTCGCCGAATTCGCTGCTGGTGTCGACGAAGCGCTCGCGGCGATCGGCTTCGTCACGCTGCTCGGAAGTACCGGCGAGTCGGTGCAGCGCCAGCAGGCCGTGCTCGCGTCCCTGGTCGAACATGCCCCGGCCGGGATCATCCTCTCGCCGGCCGAGGGCAGCGATGGGGCATCGGTGGCCCGTGCGGTCGGCCCTCACGTTCCCGTGCTCGTGTTCAACCGCGAGCTTGATGGCGCGTGGGATTACCTCGTCATGGACAACCGCACCGGTGCACGGCTGGCCACCGAGCATCTGATCGGACTCGGTCATCGACGCATCGCCTTCTACGGCGGGCACCGCGATTCGAGTTCCTGCCGCGAGCGACGTGACGGTTACCTGCAGGCGCTCGCCGTGGCCGGTCTCGAGGCGGCGCCGCGCTGGCGCATCGAAACCGCACCGACCCGGCTCGAAGCGGCACGACAGGTCGGTGCCTTGCTCGCAACCGAGCCCGTGCCGACTGCGGCCGTCTGCTACAACGATGCGGTGGCGCTCGGCCTGCAACTGGGCCTCGTGGCGCGCGGCCGCCAGGCCGGTGTGGATTTCGCCGTGGTCGGCTTCGACGACATCCCGGAGGCGGCCATGAGCGTGCCGCCCTTGACCACGGTGGCGACCGCGCCGCGCGCGCGCGGCCGCCAGGCTGCCGAGCGCATCCTCGCACGCATGCGTGATCCCTCGATCGCGATTGCGCGGCAGACCATCCCGGTGCAACTGATCGCGCGCGAAAGCAGTTGTCCACCTCCTGACGCCAGCGGAAATCGCCGCCATGAATGAACGCACCGCCAGTCCGCGTACCGCGCTGGTCGTCGCCACCACGTTGTTCTTCATGTGGGGCTTCATCACCGTGCTCAACGACGTGCTGATTCCGCACCTCAAGTCGGTGTTCACGCTGAACTACACCGAGGTCATGCTCGTCCAGTTCATCTTCTTTGGCGCGTACTTCATCATGTCGCTGCCGGCCGGCAAGGTCATTGCCCAGGTGGGCTATCGCGGCGGCATCATCCTCGGCCTCGTCGCCACCGGCATCGGCGCGCTGCTTTTCATCCCGGCTGCGCGCTGGGTCTCCTATCCGCTGTTCCTGTCGGCGTTTTTCGTGCTGGCCAGCGGCATCACCCTGCTCCAGGTCGCGGCCAATCCGTATGTCTGCCTGCTCGGTGACCCGCGCCTGGCCTCGAGCCGGCTCAATCTGGCCCAGGCCCTCAATTCGCTCGGAACGACGATCGCACCGGCGCTCGGCGGCGCCTTGATCCTCTCCGGCGCGGTACTCGGTGCGGGCGAACTGGCGGCGCTGTCACCGCCCGAGCTGCTGGCCTATCGCAGCGGCCAGGCGGCACTCGTTACCGGACCCTACCTCGCGCTCGCGGCGACCTTGTTCGTTCTGGCGGTGGTCGTCTGGCTGTTCCGCCTGCCCACGCTGAGCGAGGCCACCGAGCGTGCCGATGCGCAACGCCATCGTTTCGCCGACGTGCTCGGATTCCGCCACGTGCGACTCGGCGTCGTCGCCATCTTTCTCTACGTCGGTGCCGAAGTTTCGATCGGCAGCTTCCTGATCAACTATCTGTCATTGCCCGATATCGGCAACATCAGCGAGGCCGAGGCCGCGCGTTACGTCTCGCTCTACTGGGGTGGCGCGATGGTCGGGCGCTTCGTCGGCTTCATGCTGTTGCGCAGGATCGAACCAGGCCGTCTGCTCGGCATCTTTGCCATGTTCTCGGTGCTGCTGGTCGCCACCACGATCCTCAGCGAGGGCCGGATCGCGCTCTGGAGCGTGGTCGCCATCGGCCTGTTCAATTCGATCATGTTCCCGAACATCTTCACCCTCGGCATCGCCAGGATGGGGGCGATGACCGACAAGGCCTCAAGCCTGCTGATCATGGCCATCGTCGGCGGTGCGATCGTGCCGGTCCTGCAGGGCGCGCTGGCCGACCGGATCGGTATCCAGCATGCCTTCGTGCTGCCGCTGGTCTGCTATTTCTTCATCGTCTACTACGGATTCGCCGGCGCGCGCATCCTCGACATGTCGAGGGTGCCCGGTGATGTCGGACCGGCAGGCGCGTCGCGCGTGGCGGGGCACTGACATGAAATCCGTCGTCTGTTTCGGTGAAGCGCTGATCGACTTTCAACCGCTGTCCGGCTCCGATCCTGCCGAGCCAAGGACCTACCAGCAGCACGCCGGCGGTGCGCCGGCCAATGTCGCCGTGGCCGTGGCCACCCTCGGCGGCCGATCCGGCTTCGTCGGCATGCTCGGCACCGATGCGTTCGGCGACTTCCTGTTCGAGAGCCTGGGCAAGGCTGGTGTCGAAGTGGGTCATGTCCAGCGCACCAGTGCCGCGCCGACCGCGCTCGCCTTCGTCACGCTCGACGCGCACGGTGAGCGCAGCTTCAGCTTCTATCGGCAACCGGCCGCCGACCTCCTGTTTCGCGAATGCAAGCTCTCGCCGACCGTGTTCGAGGAGGCGGCGGTCTTCCACGCCTGTTCGAATTCGCTGACGGAGGAGGGCATCGCCCAGGCCACCCTGGCTTGCATGCGGCGTGCCCGGCAGGCTGGCGTCATGGTTGCATTCGACGTCAACCTGCGGCCGGCGCTGTGGCCACGCGAGGCCAATCCGGCGCCGCGCATCTGGAGCGCATTGGCCGTGGCTGACGTGGTCAAGCTGAGCCGCGAGGAACTCGGCTTCCTGGCTGCATCGGTGGATGGCGAAGCCGCAATGCTCGAAACACTCTGGAAAAGCCAGGCCGCGCTGCTGATCGTCACCGATGGCGCGCGGCCGTTGCGCTGGCTTACACCGCGCGCGCACGGCAGTCTTGAGTCATTCCGCGTTCGCGCCGTCGACAGTACGGCGGCCGGAGACGCCTTTACCGGTGGCCTGCTGTTTGCGTTGGCAAAGCGCGGCATCGGCCGCGAATCCCTGCCAGCCCTGGTTGCCGATTCGGATCGATTCGGGGAAGTCCTGCGCTTTGCCGCGGCCTGTGGCGCCCTGGCGGTTACCCGACGCGGCGCTTTCGCTGCAATGCCCACTCGTGTCGAGGTCGAGACCCTGCTGCATTCGCAGAGCCCTGTCCCAGCGGAGGTCCTCGCCGAATGAGCACGCTGCCGGATTTCTGGTCGGCCGACTTCCTGCGTGCGCACATCGCGCAGACCATGGACTTCTATCATCCGCGCTGTATCGATCCGAGCGGCGGTTTTTTCCACTACTTCATGGACGACGGTTCGATCTACGACCACAGCAGCCGTCACCTGGTCAGCAGCGCGCGCTTTGTCTACAACTACGCCATGGCGGCGCGCGAGTTCGGTCGCGGCGACTATCTCGAGGCCGCGCGCCACGGCCTGGCCTACCTGCGCGACGCGCACCGCGATCCGGTCAGCGGCGCCTATGCCTGGACGATCCGCGACCGCAAGGTGCTCGATGCCACTCGCCACGCCTATGGCATGGCCTTCGTCCTGCTGGCCTATGCGACTGCGCTGAAAGCCGGCATCGACGACGCGGCGCCGTGGATCGAGGAGACCTGGCAATTGCTCGAAGCACGATACTGGGATGCTGGATACGGGCTCTATCGCGACGAGGCCGACACGAACTGGGTCTTCTCCGGGTATCGCGGCCAGAACGCCAACATGCATCTGACCGAGGCCTTGCTGGCGGCGTTCGAGGCCACGGCCGAGCGTCGCTACCTCGATCGCGCCCTCGCGGTCGCCGATGCGATGACACGGCGCCAGGCCGCCCAGGCCGGCGGCCTGGTCTGGGAGCACTACGATGCGGCGTGGCGCATCGACTGGGACTACCACCGCGACGACCCGAAGCATCTGTTCCGACCCTGGGGATTCCAGCCCGGCCACCAGACCGAGTGGGCCAAGCTGCTGCTGATCCTCGATCGCCATGCGCCGCAGGACTGGTTGTTGCCGACCGCGACCCGGCTGTTCGAGACCGCGATCGAGCGGGCCTGGGACGATGTCTACGGCGGGCTCTGCTATGGCTTCGCACCGGACGGATCGATCTGCGACAGTGACAAGTATTTCTGGGTCCAGGCCGAATCGCTGGCGGCGGCGGCGCTGCTCGGCGAGCGTACCGGCGATCTTCGCCACGTCGACGACTACGACAAGCTCTGGGCCTACGCATGGCGACACTTCGTCGATCACGAGTACGGCGCCTGGTACCGCATCCTCGATCGCGAGAACCGCAAGTATTCGCGCGAGAAGAGCCCGGCCGGCAAGACCGACTACCACACCATGGGCGCTTGCCACGAAGTGCTGGCCTTGCTGCGGCGAAGATCCGCGCAGACCAGCCCCATGTAGGAAGCGGCTTCAGCCGCGATGCTTCTTCCATAGCGATGCGGCAAGGAGAAAGGCATCGCGGCTGAAGCCGCTTCCCACGGGGATTCAATGGAAGGCTGCGCGCTCGGGTGTCGATCGGCATGCCGGAATGCTGCCGAAAACCAAATCAAATTCGTCTCCAGGGATCTCCTGATGAACAAAGCTTTCGTAATGCTCTCGTTGCTGCTCGCCGCAACCTGCGCGTGGTCCAGCGAACCGCCCCTGGCTTCGGCCTCGAAGCCCGTGGATTCCGCCGCATCGGCGCAACTGGCCAGCGAGGTCAAAGCCGAGTTCCTGCATGCATGGAAGGACTACCGCAAGTACGCCTGGGGCCACGACGATCTCGCGCCGCTGAGCCACAGGGCGCACAGGGCGCACGACTGGTACGCGAAGCCGTTGCTGATGACGCCGGTCGACGCCCTCGACACGCTCGTGCTGATGGGCTTGACCGATGAGGCCGATGCCGCGCGCGAGCTGATCGCAACGAAGCTCGAGTTCGACCAGGATATCTACGTCAAGAACTTCGAAATCACGATCCGCCTGCTCGGTGGACTGCTATCCGGCTACCAGCTGACCGGCGACGATCGCCTGCTGGCCAAGGCCGAGGATCTCGGCAAGCGCTTGCTGCCGGTCTTCGACTCGCCGACCGGGCTGCCCTGGGTCGAGATCAACCTGCGCACCGGCAAGACGCGCAACCCGAAGACCAATCCCGCCGAGACCGGCACCCTGTTGCTCGAGTTCGGCACCCTGTCGAAACTGACCGGCAACCCGGTCTTCTACGCCAGAGCCAAGCGCGCCCTGGTCGAAACCTTCAAGCGGCGCTCGAAGCTCGGTCTGGTCGGCGCGGAGATCGACGTCGAAACAGGCCAGTGGCTCGATACGACATCGCACATCTCGGGCGGCATCGATTCGTACTATGAGTACCTGTGGAAGTGCTGGCGCCTGTTCGGTGATGCCGACTGCCTGGCCATGTGGAAATCGGGCATTGCCGCGGTCAACGCGCATCTGGCCGACGAGGTCGACGGGGCACTCTGGTACGGCGCCGCCGACATGCACACTGGCAAGCGCACGCAAACGACCTATGGCGCGCTCGATGCGTTCTTCCCGGCCTTGCTGGCCTTGTCGGGCGATACCGGGCGCGCGGCCCGCCTGCAGGCCTCCTCGTTCCGCATGTGGCGCATCCACGGTATCGAGCCCGAGGTCTACGATTATCGCAGCGGCGCGATTCCCTACCCGGGCTACGCGCTGCGACCCGAGATCGTCGAATCGACCTATACCCTGAGCCATTTCACCCGCGATCCCGAGTATCTGGCCATGGGCCGCAGCCTGTTCCGCGACTTCGTCGCCCATTGCCGCAATGACGTCGGCTATGCGGCCCTCACGAGCGTGATCACGAAGGAGAAGAAGGACCGCATGGAGAGCTTCGTGCTCGCCGAGACCTTCAAATACTTCTACCTGCTGTTCAATCCGGCCGCGCTCGATTTCGACGCGGTGACCTTCAACACCGAAGCACACCCGCTGCGCGCCAGTTGGAAGTAGCCTTGTCGGGAACGTCGAACCCGGTGGCGCTGCTGGCGGTGCGTTGGCAGGTGGAGGTACAAGCCCTGCACGCGATCCGGGTGAACCTTGCCGGGTTCGTCACTGTCGGAGTCCGGAACCAAATCAGGAGTGACTCCCATGCGCCGACCCTTGCCGTTTCGACAGGCATCGCGGGCCTTCGTCGCAGCACTGCTGCTGGGGGCTTGCCTGGGCGTGGCCGCGCAGACCCCCCAGCAGCATGTGCATTCGATGGCGCACGAGGTCATGCCGTTCGACATGTCGAAGACGCTGCATGTGTTCCGCATGACCGAGACCGGTGGGGTCATGCGGGTCGTGGCCAGGGACGACCAGGCCAGCGAACAGATTGCCCTGATCCGTCAGCACCTGCGCCACGAAGCAATGCAGTTCCAGGCTGGCAGCTACGCCGACCCGGCAACCCTGCATGGCGCCGGCATGCCGGGCCTGAAGGAAATCCAGGCCGGCGCAGCGTCGATCAAGGTCGCCTACGAAGCGCTCCCGCTCGGTGCATCCATCACCTTCGAGACTCGGGATCTGCATCTGCTCACGGCCCTGCATCGCTGGTTCGGTGCGCAGCTCTCCGAACACGGCGCCGACGCCCGGGCGGAATAGGCTGTCAGCTTCGCCTGGACCCGCCCTCCGCCAGCAACGGATCACGACAGCCCGGTATAGTGGCGACCATGCTGCGAATTCCAGCGAGGACCAGGCCGAACGCGGAGAAGCCGTCGCGCCGCGGCGCGTCGTCGGCTGCCGAGCAGGTCAAGCCACTACGCACGGTCGGCAGGAAACAGGTGCTCGGCTGGAAGGAGTCGGTCGTACTGTCCGGTCTCGGCGGCATCCGCCTCATCGCCAAGCTCGATACCGGCGCGCGCACCTCGGCACTGCATGCCGTCGACATCCTCTACATCAGGCACCGTTCGGCGATCTGGGTCGAATTCGACCTGCCCGACATCGACCAGTCGAAGCGGCATCGCTTCCGCCTGCCGCTGGCCGAGCACCGCTCGGTCAAGAGTTCGATCGGGACCAGCCAGATCCGCCCCATGGTCGTTCTGGAGCTGTGCATGGCAGGCCAGCGCTGGTCGACCGAAGTGACCCTGACCGATCGCTCCGACATGGAATTGCCGATGCTGATCGGGCGTTCGGCGCTGAAGGGGCGATTCGTCGTCGATCCGGCGCGGACGCGGCTTGCGGGCGATGCAGGTGAAACGCAAACGGTACAGGCGGCGAAAAAGTCCACGAAGCAGCGACCGCGCAAGCAATGATGTCCACGGAGTCGACATGAAGATCCTGATGCTCGCGCGCAATCCCAATCTGTATTCGCACAAGCGCCTGGTCGAGGCCGCCACCGCGAAAGGACACAGCCTCGACATCGTCAACACCTTGCGCTGCTTCATGAACATCACCTCGCATCGGCCCGAGGTCTACTACAACACGCAGAAACTGACCGGCTACGACGCGGTCATCCCGCGTATCGGCGCATCGATCACGTTCTACGGACTCGCGGTACTTCGCCAGTTCGAGATGATGGGCGTCTATCCGCTCAATGAGTCGGTCGGCATCGGCCGTTCGCGCGACAAGCTGCGTTCGATGCAACTGCTGGCACGTGACGGCATCGGTCTGCCGGTCACGGCGTTCGCCCACGATCCGAAGCAGACCGAGGAAGTGCTCAAGGTGGTCGGTGGCCCGCCGGTCGTGATCAAGTTGCTCGAGGGCACCCAGGGCATCGGCGTCGTGCTGGCCGATACGCAGCGCTCGGCCAAGTCCGTGGTCGAGGCGTTTCGGGGGGCGCACGTCAACATCCTCGTCCAGGAGTTCATCAAGGAGGCCGGCGGCGAAGACATCCGCGCCTTCGTCGTCGGCGGCAAGGTGGTCGCGGCCATGCGGCGAACCGGCGCCGAGGGCGAATTCCGCTCGAACCTGCATCGCGGCGGCAGTGCGAAACCGATCAAGATCACGGCCGAGGAGCGTTCGACCGCAGTGCGCGCGGCCAAGGCCATGGGGTTGAACGTGTGCGGCGTCGACATGCTGCGTTCGAATCACGGACCGGTGGTCATGGAGGTCAATTCCTCGCCGGGCCTGGAAGGCGTCGAAAAAGCCACCGGGATCAACGTCGCCGGACTGATCATCGACTTCATCGAGCGCCACGCGACGCCGGGCAAGGTCAGCACGCGGACGCGCGGACGCGGATGACTCCGGACGGGTCTCGCGTGGAGACGTTCCATGGCGCGCTCGCATCGGATCCGCTGCTCGACGACTGCGATGGCCCCTGAGCGCATGCGGAGGAACGCCATGGAAGCGATGGCAGCGCTGGTCCGGAACGGCCTCCCGATCGAACGCTGCACCTTTCGACCGCGCAATTCGTCCCCATCTCGGCGGCTTCCGAGGCGTTGAAGCGAACCCACTGCGGGCATGATGGCGCATAAATCCCAAGCCGGAACCGGTAACGGCGACATCGCCCGCGGCTTCCGCGGTACCTTTCGTTACAGCCGTCGCGCGGTCGACCTGGTCTGGAGCACGAGCCGCCCGCTGACCATCGCCCTGGCCCTGCTCACCCTTGTCGCCGGTCTGCTGCCGGCCGCGATTGCCTGGGTCGGCGCGCAGATCGTCGACGCGGTGGTCGCGGCCACGACCGCCGTTCGCGCCGGCAACGAGGCCGACATCGCGCGCATGTTCTGGCTCGTCGCCCTCGAAGGCGGGCTCGTCACCGCCATGGCCGCGGCCCAGCGTGGCATCTCGTTCTGCCAGTCGCTGCTGCGCGCCCAGCTCGGCCAGCGCGTCAACGAGATGATCCTCGACAAGGCGCTGACCCTCGACCTGACCCAGTTCGAGGATTCGGAGTTCTACGACAAGCTGACCCGGGCCCGGCGCGAGGCCTCGAGCCGGCCACTGTCGCTGGTCAACCGCACCTTCGGCCTGGCCCAGAACCTGATCGCGCTGGCCAGCTACGGCGGCCTGCTGATCAGCTTCTCGCCCTGGGCCATGGCCGTACTGCTGCTGGCCGGCCTGCCGGCCTTCATCGCCGAGACTAAGTTTTCCGGAGAGGCCTTCACCCTGTTCCGCTGGCGTTCGCCGGAAACGCGCATGCAGATCTACCTGGAGACCGTGCTCGCCCGCGAGGATGGCGCCAAGGAGGTCAAGCTGTTCGGCCTCGGCCCGCTCCTGCTCGATCGCTACAAGGCGATCTTCCACAAGCTCTACAAGGCCGATCGCTCGCTGACCCTGCGTCGCGACAGCTGGGGGCTCGGCCTCGGCCTGATCGGCACCCTGACCCTGTACGGCGCCTATGCCTGGATCGCCTTCACCACGGTCATGGGCCGCATCACGCTCGGCCAGATGACCATGTACTTCATGCTGTTCCGCCAGGGCCAGTCCGCGGTTTCGGCGATCCTGTCCTCGGTCGGCGGGATGTACGAGGACAACCTGTACCTGTCCACGCTTTACGAGTATCTCGAAACGCCGACCCGCGTATCGACCGGCACTGCGGTCAAGGGCACCGACCCGAGCGACGGCATCCGTTTCGAGCATGTCACCTTCACCTACCCGAGCGCGGAGTCGCCGGCCCTGCACGACATCAACCTGCACATCCGGCCTGGCGAATCGCTGGCCCTGGTCGGCCAGAACGGCTCGGGCAAGACCACCCTGATCAAGCTGCTGACACGGCTGTACTCGCCGGACAGTGGGCGCGTTGTGCTCGATGGCATCGACCTCGCCGAATGGGATGAAACCGCCCTGCGCGAACGCATCGGCGTGATCTTCCAGGACTTCGCCCGTTACCAATTGCGCGTCGGCGAAAACGTCGGCGCCGGCGACGTCCACCATTTCGACGACGAAGCGCGCTGGCGCGAGGCCAGCGAAAAGGGCATGGCCGCCGAATTCATCGAGAACCTGCCGGCCGGCTACGAGACCCAGCTCGGCAAGTGGTTCAACGACGGTCGCGAACTCTCGGGTGGGCAGTGGCAGAAGATCGCCCTGGCCCGCGCCTTCATGCGCTCGAAGGCCGACATCCTCGTTCTCGACGAGCCGACCGCGGCCATGGACGCCGAAGCCGAGGCCACCGTATTCGAACACTTCCGCGCGCTCTCGACCAACCGCATCGTCATCCTGATCTCGCACCGCTTCTCGACCGTGCGCATGGCCGACCAGATCATCGTCATCCAGGACGGCCGCATCATCGAGCACGGCAACCATGCCGAGTTGCTCGAGCGTGAAGGACACTACGCTCATCTGTTCTCGCTGCAGGCGCGCGGCTATCAATAGCGATCCACGTTACGGCCATTCGTGAATCGCCGGGCGCCAGACGCCCGCGCACCAACACCAGACAACTCCGGGCAGCCACGAAGCCATAGTCGGACTTGATCTGTATCAATGAGCGCGCGCGGATACGGCGCAGACTTTCCTTCAACGGCGA
>NZ_FOVF01000029.1 GCF_900115085.1 Dokdonella immobilis
CTCCTCCTACGAAACGCCGGCGATTCGTGGCGCAGGCTTCGATGACCGATTCCGCGTTGCCGCTTCGTTGTAGGAAGCGGCTTCAGCCGCGATGCCCTTCGTCATCCCAACCAAAAGCATCGGGCCTGAAGGCCTCTCCTACAGAAAGCAGGACGAACTCGCGGCGCGTGTTTCGTTGACGGTGCACGCGTTACCGTTTCGGTGTTTGCCTCAGCCGCGATGCTTCTCGCCATCCGCTCCCTTCTCCGGCCGGCGGGAGACCAAACGGCAGGACTGCCGTTTTGCGCAGCGAATGCTGCCCGCAGGGCGAGCGCCATGGATGGCGCGAGTTCAGGTGCCCGCAGGGCGGATGAGGGTGGGTGAGCCCCGCGGGGGCGAATGCTTCCCCCCCTCAGTTCTTTCCGGAATCCTTCGACTCCTTCCGATCCGCCAGATACTTCTTGTAATCAATCGGCCGTATCTCATTGATCCGACACTTGTCCTGGCCGGCGACGACGAAATCGAAGCGCCGGTTGACCTGGTGCACCGACGAGGTCAGCCCGATCGAATGCGCCCATTCCAGGTCATTGCACGGACTATCCACCGTAATCAGATACGCCTCGTTTAGCCGCGGCCAGACGATCACCTTGTACTCGCCGACCAGCTCATAGCGGATCAGATCCCAGAACTGGAACCTATCTACCGGCTCCCCCGCGTAAGGCAGGTACTCGGCGAGCCGCTTCTCCTGCACCTCACGGGTCTGCGCAGATGCCACTGTCACCGCCAATAGCGCGAACAAAGCAAACAGAATCTTCATCGGTGGCCTCCAGATGCCAAGAAATCACTCAGACCCCAAGCATGACGCATCAGGGCAAGCCATCGTCACCGCGCCGAACCACGCGATTCATCTCGGGTTTCGATAGCCGCAATCGCCCGCCAACCCCCCATCGTCGTCCCTGCGCAGGCGGGGACCCAGCGACTTTTCGCCCCATCCGGCACGCTGAACTTGACGAATCCAGCCTCAATGGCTCTAATACGCGCCCCTTCGCCGCGGCCTTCAGCGCCCCGGCACGCAAGCACAAGGGCCGGGTAGCTCAGTTGGTAGAGCAGGGGATTGAAAATCCCCGTGTCGGCGGTTCGATTCCGTCCCCGGCCACCATCAAAACAGCTACTTAGATCGTAAGCGCGAACTTCCTTAGATTCTGTGTCCGGCGTGTGTCCGGCAATACTGGCACGGCTATCGGAAAGGGTCGCTGTTCCTCCTCTCCTTTCCTCTGCTTTTCCGTTATGTAAGACTCTCAATATTGGGGAGTGACTTGATGCCAGACACGTTTGCTGACGATTTCAAGGCGGCGGTTGACGGCCTGCATGCTGCAGACGCGCATAGCGACTACCTTGTCATCAGCACCGGCATCAGTCGGGGCCTTCATCGCGATTTGAGCACTCTTGTATGCAAGCGTCCTCCGAAGGATGCAGTTACGGTATTTTTGACGACTGACGGTGGCGATCCGAACGGTGGATACCGTGTCGCGCGTTGTCTGCGGCATCACTACAAGAAGGTTCGACTAGCTGTGCCGAGTTACTGTAAGAGTGCTGGCACTCTGATCGCGATCGCCGCTGACGAGCTCGGAATTGGTGATCTAGGAGAACTAGGCCCTCTGGACATACAAGTTCGGAAGGGTTCAGAGCTTCAGGAGCAAAGTTCTGGCTTGGACATCATGCAGGCGCTCCAAGCGGTTACATCGTACACGCAGGACGCGTTCCACAGATTGCTTGTAGGTACCCGTAGCCTAGGCCTTTCGACTAAGATTTGCGCAGAGTTTGCCGCCACCGTGGCTGCCGGTGTAGCTGCTCCATTATTGGCGCAGATTGATCCGATTCGGCTCGGCGAGATGCAGCGTGCGACACGCATCGCGTATGAGTACGGCACTCGTCTTGACGCGTACACAAAAAATTTAAAACCGGGAGCCCTGGAGCGCTTGGTGGGCGAGTACCCAGCTCATGGCTTCGTCATCGACAGGAAGGAAGCGAAGGAACTCTTTCACCGCGTGTCCAATCTAACCCCGCAGGAAGCAAAACTGTGCGATGTTCTCTGGCATTGCGTAGTCAATCAAGGCGATTTCGCGCCAACTTTTCTAGACCAAACTCCAGATCAAACCACCAATGGGACCGAAGACGATGGAACTCATGACCAAGGCAATGCCGAAGCACCAGGCCAAACCGACGGTTAAGGGCAAGTTTGCGCCGCTGTCGGACTCGCATTCCACGAAATCGGCAATAAGCTCCATTGAGCAATGCCAGATGGACAAGGCTTATCAGTTTGCGCGAATGGCAACGACAGGAGCGAGGGAAGCCGAAGACCGCTGCGAACGGGTTCGTTAGAGCCGCGACGCGCTACTTTTCTGAATCGGCGAAGGGGATGCTCGCGACGTCGGCTTCTCGGGCATCCCTTGCAGGGCGCATACGCCAGGACATCGCGAGCCACGCTAGATTGCGCGAACCGATGCGGATCCGATGCCGCACATCGTCGCGTCGTCGTGTAGGAAATTTCCTACTCTGCTTGTGGGATTCGGGATGCGATCACCCCGTTCCTGTCGCACGTTTCGCAGCAATATCCGATTCCATCGCACGTTGGACAGGTCGTGTACTTCCACTGCGATCGATGAATGAAAGTGCCTACGCCGCAGTGATAGCAGCGCAGACCTACCTGGTGCAGACCCTGGCACTGCCGGCCGCAGTGGTCGCAAATGCCAGGCGGTCCCATGAAACGAGTATTTCGAGCCATGGCCAGAGAATCGCTGCTAGCCGTCTCATGCCTTGATCGGCTACCAGAGCAACAGCGCGGCCAGGATCACGCCTGCCGGTCCCTGGAAGAGTGCAAAGCCTGCATCCATTCCGCATAGTGCGGGTGGTCTTGGGCGAATATATACGGGCCGGCATCG
This sequence comes from Dokdonella immobilis, assembly GCF_900115085.1. Taxonomy (GTDB): domain Bacteria; phylum Pseudomonadota; class Gammaproteobacteria; order Xanthomonadales; family Rhodanobacteraceae; genus Dokdonella; species Dokdonella immobilis. The sequence goes on from NZ_FOVF01000029.1 coordinate 2,922, forward strand.
GTACTGAAAAAGGCGAGTTCCGAAAGCTCCTCTCGGTGGTCGCCGGGAAGGAATGCCCACTCGGGCGGTGGTAGCCCTGCGTCCCAGATCGCCTCCAGGGATTCAGGCGCGTTTAGGCGTTGCCTTGTGCGGCGTCGAATGGTGCTCACTGTGCGGCCTCCCGCAGTGCGTCGCGGATGTGCTCGCGTCGCAACCATCCATCGTCCAGGTTCAGCAGCGCAGGCCCGAACAACCACGGGGGCAGGCGCAGTTCCTTGTACAGCGCAAGCCAGTCGCCGACCTTGTAGGCGTCGACTGCTAGCGGCGAGATAGCTGCGGCGTTTGATCGCTTGCGGTATCGAATCGTGCCCATTGCCTACCTCCCTGATGGCCGTCCGACTTTCATCGGTGGCAAAACGTCCAGGTTCAATTGCTTGAACGCGGCGTGCATGGCTGCCCGACTGTCACGTTCGACTGTTGTGGCCGGATTGCTTTTCAATTGGCCGAATTTGTCCGAGACCACGATTCCATGCCTGGCCACCAGCGCAGCGGCCTCGCTCATGCGGTCGAATGATCGCAACGCGGATTCAAGCAAGAATTTCGCGGCCTCGTCGGTTAGGTCGAACTCGCCATGCAACCGCTTCCACCATGCGACCGCTGCGGGTGATAGCCCTTTCGGGGCGGGGTGTGTCGATGATTTCGCCATGGAAGTCGCCTATTTCTAGAAGGATTTACCCAATTCCGGCAATACAGAGGGGTGGCATCGATTTCCTTTTGTCTTGCGGTGGCGTTTTGGCTTGCCCCCCCGAAGGTCATGCGAACCAATCTCGGACCGCCTGCAAGTCGTGCGTCTCGTAGAGCGTCCTGCCGAACTGCCGGATGGCGAAGTGCTCGCCCGTCACGCTGGGAGCCATCCGCACCGTGTAGCCCTCGCGCATTGCCGTGTCCTTCAGCCGATGCCAAAGGTCGAGTTCGTGGCTGTCAAGATCGGGCGCGTTCAGTGCGTGACCTCGCTGGCATTCAGCGGCGCTCTAAACTGAATGCACTCAAAGCCTTCGCCGAAGTCGGCTTGAGCGACTACTGCCAGCAAGGCGTAGCCATCATGCGCAATCACTTGGGCGTCAATCATCCGAACGACCGGCGGGTCATTAAGCTCCCCCTGCCATTCAGCAATTCGGCGCTCGATTGCCATGAACGCTTCCGGATACTCTGTCTTTGCGGCTTCAAGATTCATCGTCAATCCTCTGTTGAAAGTCCGCGTCTGTCGGTGGTCAGCATCCTTGTCCAGTCAGAGCCGGCTCCGGGTGCGTCCGTCGTCTCTCGGCTCGCCACCCAAAGGCTGCCGCCGAACGTCGTCATGTCGCCCTTCTGATAGCGTACGGCGCGGTTGTATTTGGCCATGAACTTAAGGCCACGACCTTCCATTGATTGCTCGAACGCATCGAGCCGCTTCGTAATTGGTTCGACCGCTTCGCGAACGATGGTGCCGATGATTCGCCCAAGCTCTTCAGCGGTTGGGATATGGGTGCTCATGCGTAGTGAACTCCCGTCAACATGACCACGGCGCCGCTGCGCTGAACTTCCCAATTCGCCAGGGCTTCCGCCATCCAAGCGGTCGTGTTCGTTTGCCAAAGGCTGACCAGTTCTCCCGGATCGGACTCCGGATCGTCGCTCATAGTCAGGGATGTTTGATCAGCCGTCTGGATATCCAGGTCTTCGAGTCCGTATGCAATCGCCTGCGTGTCGACCAGAGCAATCGTCGGGCCGTTGCTATCGAGTGCAAGCGCGGAAGTCGTCGCGACCGGCAGGCCGAACATCGTGCCGCCGGATGCGCTCAAGTCGACCTGAGACGACGCGCCGGCAAGCAGGGCGATTTGCAGCGCGCTCACGGGAGCCATGATTAGGGCAGCGGTCTCAATGTCGCCGCCGTACATGCTCAGCAAAGTGCTCAAGTCCGAACGCAATGCGTCGAAGGTTAAACCCGTCGCTGGAGTGCTCGGCGCGGCATAGGTAATTGATGCCGGGGTTTCTCCCGCGATGCCAGCGTTCGCCGGGTCGAGGAATGCGAGATCGACCGCAGCCGCAACGGCTCGTTCCAGATCAGCCGAAAGGCCCGCTTCGACCAAATTGCTTGTGTCGCGGAGTGCCTCCTGCGTCTGGCAAATGAGCGCCGCGCATTTCAGCGGCGCAAGTGTCGATCCCACAAGCGCCGGCTTGCTCAATGGTTTGGGACTCGCCTGCGAAACCCAATATCCTTGTGCGCCGGTCGTCTGGCTAATCAATCGTACGTTGAACGGAACCTGCCGAAACCCGAGTCGGGAAAGTACCGTTCGCCCCAGTACCGCCCCCAAAAAATCCGCTGCGAACTTGTTGCCGTCCGAAGTGAGTGATGAAACTGCGCCCTTGCTGATTGATTCCGGGCCAGCCCACGGCCAGCGGCTATGTGCGTACGCCGTCGTTGCCTCGGCGCTCCCCTTTGTAACGGAACGAGCGATCAATGATCGAACAAAAGTGCGGCTGGCCTTCAATGCGGCCGTGTCATATGCCATCGGTTTTCCAGTGAGTGAATGAGATTATAGTTTGGACGCTTAAACGTCCGAATTCCAGAAGGTTTCAAACGGTTTACAACGGTTCCAATCGGTATTAGTCAATCATTTTCTCCTCCGGCGAATGCAGCAACGTCTGCCAACTGATATCGGAGTCGCCCGCCACTTTTCCGGTACCGCAATCGTCCGTCTGTGGCTCGCCATCCTCGAAGCGTGTGAGTGCTACGTCCTAGCGCAGCAGCAGCGGCAGCCTCGTCGATTGTGTCGCTCGGACCGACCCAGAAACCCCGTTCGCGGAGCCATGCCCGCATATCGGCGACAGGATCACGTGCGGTCACGGGCATAGGCTGGCCGCAATGTGAGCAACGGCAGGTCATGGCAACACCTCGACAGTGGGACCATGCAGGCGATGAAGTTCCTCGATGACTTCCTCGCGTGTTCGTGTGCCGATGGCCGTGCACCACGATCGCGGGCAGCCGCCACGGAGCCGGTACTTGACGACGGTTCGCACGACGCGCGCATCGGGCAGCACGGCGAGCAATGCCGGCTTCAGTTCCCGTACGCGGGCGCGCAGGTCGTCCGGCGGACGACGGGGCGCGCGCATGTGAATACGATCGCCGCGGCGTTCGATGCGGACATGGTGTTGTTGCAGGTCCGCAAGCAGGGAGTCGACGGCATTCATTCGTCGTCCTCCCATTCGGCCTGTTCCGCCTGAAGGTGCTCAACTTTGCTGAAGGTGCTCACGTTTTTTTGTTGAGCACCTTCAGGGTTTTTGAGCACCTTCAGCGTTTCCGGGTCGTCCGACAGTTCCCATAGCCATTGCTGCGGACCCTCGCCGAAGTGACCGCCGTCCTTCCGGGTGATGACGCCTAGCCGGGTCTTCGCGCGACGGACCGATGCCCAAGCCACTCCTGCATTGCCAGCATCCGACTTCACCTGTTTCGCCGGCACCGGACCGTCGGCGAGTATCTGCCGAAGGAATTGTTCGGCGGATGTGATGGCGTCGGCGACGTCGCCCATGACTTCCTCGGCGGCGCCGAGCAGTTCGCGTGCCGAGCCGTCCAGCGTCGCGCCCCATCGGACCATGGATGCCTGCATGCCTTGCCCGATGTCGACCTGCTCCAGGTCGTAGCCGAAGCCGCCGCCGTCCGGGCCGATGTTCGACTTCGCCCTCGCCAGCATGCGCGGCGGACCATCCTCGCCCTCGGCAGACTTCGCGGCGACCAGGACCACGCGCGCCAGGGCACCGAACGCGATCGATCCGACAACCCGCTCGGTCGGGTCGCGCCCTTGACTTCCCTTGCTGAAGTGCGTGATTCCGAGAATGGCCGCGCCGATCCGGTCGGCCAGTTCGACCAGCGGTTGCAATGCTCGTCTGACCTCTGTGTTTTTGTGGCTGTCGCCGGCAACGGCAGACACGACAGGGTCGGCGACGATCAAGGACACGTTGCCGATGCGGTCGGCCTCGATCGACAGTGCCTGCACGTCGCGCGCAGGGTCGAAGTATCGGACGCCTTCCGCGTCGGCCACGTCGCCGACGAAAAAGACGCGGTCCAGGTTCGCGCCTGCGGCCCGGAGTCGCGGAATCAGCGTGTCGCCCGGATCGTCCTCGCCACTCCAGATGAGCACGCTTCCTGTCGGCGCCGATGATCCGCTCGGCCAGCGTCCGCCGCTCGACACCGCGGCTGCCAGCGCCATTCCCAGGGTCGACTTGCCGACGCCGGGGGCGCCTGCGAGCAGGTGCAACTTCCCCCGTGCAAGCCAGCCCGGCCAGAGCCAGCGGATCGGCACGCATGGGATGTCCGCTGCCCTGCGCAGGGTTACTGTCGGGCGCCATGCGTCATCATGTGGCTCGCGGTCGGCCGCTTGCTCCATGCGGCGCAAGTCACGCTCGGCGCGCTCGTCGACCTCGCGGATGCTGCGTGGAAGTTCGGGAAGTGCGTTCATGCCAGCACCTCCCGCGCGCCGTGGATGCGTTGCGCGGCCAGGTGGACGCGCTCAATGTCGCCGTCGTCGAGCATGTCGCCTCGACCGATCGCGGCGGCGGCGACCTCGATCACGGTTGCCTCAGTGCCGAGCACGGACAGCGCAGCGCGCCAGTCGGCCATCGTGACTGCCTCGCGGCGTTCCCGTGGCGACCATGCCGACGCCTCCATGCGTGCCGGGAACAGGTCGGCTAGCTCCATGCCGAGCGCGTCGAGTACCGGATGGACATCGATGCAGGCATGGCAGCGCATCAGCACGCGGCCGTCGTCGCCGACACGGATCGCCAGCGTTCCGCGCGACGAATGGCCTACCGGGCAGTCCGCACGCCAGCCGTTGCCGTACTGGCGCACGCGGTCGAGTCGGGCGAGCAGAGCAGGTATCGGGTCCGCTGGACGGCTAGACGTCTGTTTGGTACGATCACGAACAGATTGATGATGTTGTTCGACTCGACGCCCGGTGCCCGCCGGGCTTTGTCGTGTTTGGGGGTTAGGCTGCATCCGGCTGCCCTCCCTGCGCACGAAGATCGGCTATCGAACGCCTCAATCCCTCGACGATAAGTTCCGCATCCTGCAAGGATCGTGGTCGGGGTCCGAATGTCTGCCAGTTTGTGACGATGGAATCGAGCCTGCGGATTGCTGATTGCAGGTCAACAATGCGTTGGTCCTGATTGCCTGCCAGGGCGCGAAGCTGGCGAACCTGCGCCAGGTGGTCGACGGCGCTCATGCTGCCACCCGTTGCGTTTGCAGCCATGCCGCAATGTCGTGCCGGCTGTAGAGCACGCGACCAGCGATCTTGTAGTGCGGCGGACCAATCCGCACACGCCGCCAGCGCTCAAGCGTGACGACGGACCTTCTCAGGAGTTCCGCAGCTTCGGCCGGGGTCAGGGTGTCGTTTTCTTCACAAAGCATCGCAGGAGCCTCATTTGCTATGGGGCTCCTATTCAATAGCCATAATTGGCCGCAATCTAATGGACTTTAATCTGGCGTCGGATCAATCCAGAAACGATGGACGTGCTCGAACTCCGACTTGAACGGTTCGCCTTCTGGTGCCATCCAGGCGATGACGTCGCGCACCCTTCGGTCGAATCCGGCGCTCTCCCGGCCGAAACCGAACTGGGCAAATGCCGCGACCATGAAGGCATGAAACTTGCCGATCGGCCTGCCCGCTATCGGGTCCCACACTCTGCCGGGAAGCGATTTCGTCGCCTCGAAATACACGACGTAGCAGGCACATCCGAAGTCGAATTCGGCGAAGCGCATAGGCTGCCCGCGCTTCGTTGCGCGATACGTGTGGCCCGTCGCTTGACTGATTGCGTCGGACGGATGCGTTCGCTTTGCCTCAATGCCGCCGGCTGCGGCGTCTCGCAGAAGCTGCAGCGTTTCAGGATCCAGCGCGTTAAGTCGGGCTTGCGTCGCATCGGACACCAGCCATTCCCGAGTCGTCGTGAACGGCGCCCCGAATCGACCGGGCATAAAGGTTGCTGCGGCGGCAGCGATCTCTAGTCGCGCGTCCACGCTCAACTCGAGAAAAGGCTTTTCGCTCTCGATTTCCTTGAGCACGGGACCGTCGCCCGGCAGAGCGTTGCGACGTGTCTGCTTTCCCCTTATCGCAGCACACGCACGCGCCAGCGCTGCGCAACCTTCGCGCGCATCCTCGGTAGTCGCCCCGGCTGCTACAAGCGCCCCTTCTGCACTGGTCACGCGCGCGATCTCCGCAGCGGCACAACCTTGCCGCCGGGCTCAAGAATGGCGCGCAGGCGTTCCAGGGCGGCCCGTTTCTCGGCGGCAAAGTCATGCATGGCATAGAATCGGTTTTGAATCCCGCCCATGCCGTGACTCTGTAGGTGCGCGCGTACTGCCTCGGAAACCCCGGCAGCCTGTAGCCGCGTCTCGACCGTTATCCTCAGTTCCCCCGGCGTAAAGGTCCGGCCAACCTCGCCCGCGTCGACCATATCCGCAGCAACTCGCGCGACCAGGGATCGCACGGCATGATAGCCAGCGCCATGCTTGCCGCCGTCCAGGGTGAACGCAAAGCCCGATCCGCCGGCCATCGTGTCGACTGCAGCGAGTGCATCCGGAATCAGCGGGACTACGTGCCGACGGGCTGCCTGCCGGCGTCCCTTGCTGTCCCATAGCGTCATCGTCTTGGCGTCCCCATCGATGCCGCGCGCCGCGAGCCGGGCCAGTTGTTCGCAGCGCTGCGCCCCGGTCAACAGGTGGAGCCTCAGGACTGCGCCCTGTGCCCCGGGCATTTCGCGAATGCGTCGCCAGTACGCGGCGAGCTCGTCGACGGACAGCGCACGCTTGCCGGTTTTCTCGCCTTGCTCGTCCGGAGCGTCAATCTTCGGTCGCTCGATCGTGCCCAAGTCCCGCGCGATGTTCTCGACGTGACCGAAGGCCTCGAATAGATCCGCTGTCGATGCGCTTCCACGCGCCCGGCTTGCTGCCGTGAAGGCTGCCCGCAGGTAGCTCCTAGTTTTCTCGGCTTGCCGCAGCTTGCCAGCCCGAACGAGTCGATTAGTGACGCGCACCAAGTCATCGATTGTCACGTCAGCCGCAGGAGCACGCCATAGCGCCGGGAATGGCGCCTTGACCGTGCGGAGTAGTTCAGCCTCGACTTTCTGCGCGCTCGGCTTCTTCTGTCGCCTGAGCGCTTCGACGTAGGCGGTCAACATGCCTCCGAAGGTCGCGCCTTCCAGCGCGCGTTCTCTCGTGGCCTCTGCGCGCGTTTTCTGGGCATCCTTGAACGGGTCAGCCCCGCTGTCGACCTGCATCCGCAGCTTGCGTGCCGCGGTGCGTGCCGTGGTCGCAGTGAAAGGTCCGAAGTCGCCGATCTTCTGCCGGCGTTCTCGGCCGTTCGCTGCGACGTAGACGAGTAGAAACGTTTTCGTCCCTGCCGCCGTAGTACGGACAGCGAAGCCGCGCACAAAGTCCTTGTCACGCGGCCCACTCGGCACGTCGTAGTCGATCCTATTGCCCTTTCCAGGTGCCTCCAGGTTTCGCACGGTCTTGTCGTCGAGTCGAATCTTCGCCATGCCCTGCCCTCGCTAGATGCCGGACCTCGGTTTGTGTCCGGCATGTGTCCGGCGGTAAGTTCACCAGACGTTAGGGGATATGATGGCGCGTTATCCCCTTGCGATGCAAGCTTAAACAACGGTCCTCGCGCATGTACTTGCCGGACACAAGCGTTGGCGCGGGCTTGCGGGTTTGTGTTTCAGGGGATTGAAAATCCCCGTGTCGGCGGTTCGATTCCGTCCCCGGCCACCATTCCTATTGGATGCACTGAAAATTTCCGTGTGGCCCGAGTATTCCGCTTCGTAGGGGAATCGAACCGCTTGAGAGCGCGGTTCGATGATTCGCGCCTTCCTGGCGATCACCCCTTCGGGGCCGCCTTCGGCGTTCGCTACGGCATCCATGCCTGCGCAGTCCGTCCCCGGCCATCATTCCTATTGGATGCACTGAAGATTTCCGTGTGGCCCGAGTATTCCGCTTCGTAGGGGGAATCGAACCGCTTGAGAGCGCGGTTCGATGATGCGTGCCTTCCTGGCGCTTACCCCTTCGGGGCCGCCTTCGGCGTTCGCTACGGCATCCATGCCTGCGCAATCCGTCCCCGGCCACCATTCGTTTCCCCGTTTCGATTGACTTCCCGGCAACGACTGACTCCACGCGCCATGGAAATCGAACCGCTTAAAGGCACGGTTCGATGGTGCGCGCCCTCCTGGCGCCTTCCCGACGCCTGCATTGCTGGAAACGCCCACCACCAACCAACGCTCAATCAACCACCCGCAGCCTCGGCAAGACAACAATCCCCTCCCCGCCACCCCTGCGCAGGCAGGGGTCCATTTTGACGTTGCTCCTGCCCCGGCCAACAACCGGAACCCAGTCCAGGTCACCTGAACCTCGCAGGCTATTCGTAACAGGTACCCGTCTCGCGCACCTCGATGGTCGCCCACTGCGCGGCCGGGCATTCGGCGGCGATGGCCAGTGCCTCCTCCCGGCTGCCCACGTCGATCAGGAAGAAGCCGCCGATCATTTCCCGGGCTTCGGTGAACGGGCCATCGACGACGCGGCGCTCGCCGTCACGCATGCTCAGGCGAAAGCCCTCGCTTTCCGAGCGCAAGGCTTCGCTGGCCACCAGCAGGCCGCGTTTGTGCAAGCCGGCGCCGAAATCGAGCATGCGCTGGTAGGCCTCGCGGCCCTGCTCGGGGGTGCGTTCGCTGCGTTGTCCACGCGGCTCGAGAACAGTCAACAGATAGGCCATGACCCAGTCGCTTCCTCAGGTTGGAGAATCCGGAACATCATCAATCGCCGCGTCGCAGCCCGGCGGCGCGTTCAAGCAGGAATTCGCGTTCCCGCGCATTGCCGGCAAGGGCGGCCGCCTGCTCGAACTCGGCACGCGCCTCGTCGAGGCGACCGAGCCGTTCGAGCAGGTCACCGCGCACGCCCGGCAACAGATGGTAGCCCACCATCTTCGGCTCATCAGCCAGCGTAGCGAGGGCATCGAGGCCGGCCTGCGGCCCGTCACGCATCGCCACGGCGACGGCGCGATTGAGCTCAACCACCGGCGAAGGGGCCACGCTGGCCAGCCGGGTGTACAAGGCGACGATGCGCGCCCAGTCGGTCGCCTCGTACTGTTCAGCGCGTGCGTGACAGGCGGCCAGGGCCGCCTGCAGCACATACGGGCCGTCCGCCCCGCCCAACTCTTCGGCACGCGCCAGCGCGGCCAGGCCGCGGCGGATGCAGCCCGCATCCCAGCGCGAGCGATCCTGCACGGCCAGCAGGATCGGCCGGCCAGTGCCATCCACGCGTGCGGCGAAGCGCGAGGCCTGCAACTCCATCAGCGCGATCAGGCCATGCACTTCGGGTTCGGCCGCGGCCAGCGACATGATCGTGCGGCCCAGGCGCAGCGCCTGCGCGCACAGCAAGGGGCGCATCCAGTCCTCGCCGCTGGTCGCGGCGTAACCTTCGTTGAAGATCAGGTAGACCACTTCCAGCGCCGAGGCCAGGCGCGGCCCCAATTCCGCCGTCGGCGGCAGTTCGAACGGCACCTGCTTGTCCGCCAGCGTCTTCTTGGCCCGCACGATGCGCTGGGCGATGGTCGCTTCGGGCACCAGGAACGCGCGGGCGATCTCCGGCGTAGTCAGTCCGCCGAGCACGCGCAGGGTCAGGGCCACGCGCGCATCGGTCGACAGCACCGGGTGGCAGGCGATGAAGATCAGGCGCAGCAGATCGTCGCCGAACTCGTCATCGGCGTGGGTGGGATCGCCCCCGGCCTGCAAGGCATCCGACATCACGTGCTCCAGCAGTTCGTGCTTGCGCGTGGTCAAGGTGGCGTGGCGCAGGATGTCGATGGCGCGACGGCGAGCCGTGGTCAACAACCAGGCTCCGGGCCGCTCCGGCACGCCCTTGAGCGGCCAGGTCTCCAGCGCCGCCACCAGCGCGTCCTGGGCCACTTCCTCGGCGAGCCCGAAATCGCGCAGCGAGCGCGCAAGACTGCCGATCAGCCGGGGCGCTTCAATGCGCCAGACGGCCTCGATTCGGCGGCGGATGTCATTAGTGCCTGGCATGGCCACCGATCAAAGCATCGCCCACGCCGTCGCGCAAGACGCACCAGCGCGCCGCCGACGATGCATCGCGAACCCTGGCCGACAATGCCAAGCCGATCGACACGCACCCCATCAGCAAGGCGAGCCGCCATCGGTCACCGCGGCACGGACCTCCGGCGGAAAATCCGCGAGCTCCTGCACCTGGCGCACCTCGATCACCTCGTTCGCGCCGGCCGGGCATCGACGCGCCCATTCGATGGCCTCGGCCAGCGAGCCGACATCGATCATCCAGTAGCCACCCAACACCTCGCGGGCCTCGGTGAACGGGCCGTCGACCACGCGACCCTGGCCCTCGTCAAAGTGGATGCGCGCGCCCATCGACGGCGGATGCAGCCCGTCGCAGCCCAGCAGCACACCGGCGTGCTGCAGCTCGCGGTTGTAGGCCATCATCCGACGCACCGCTTCGGGGTCAGGCATCGTTCCGGGTGCGGCCTGGTCATAGCCGCCGGGAATCATCAGCATCATGAAACGCATGGGAGTTTCCTCAAGGTGAGTGGCGGCGACGATCGCCCGCAAGCGAACGTGCCGCATGGGCCAGTATTCAGCGAGGGATCGCGCGGATCACCCGCCGAATCCGGGCTTCGAAACCACGATGATCCAGGCCACGCCAAAGCGATCGGTCAGCATGCCGAAACTGGTCGCGAAGAAGCTTTCCGCCAGCGCCATCTGCACCTTGCCCCCATCCGCCAGCGCATCGAACAGCCTGCGCGCATGTGCATCGTCGTCCGCGTTCAGCGACAGCGAGACCCCCTTGAACTCGGGATTCCCCGCCGCGAACCCATCGGAACACAGCACCTGGCTGTCACCGACCTGCAGACATGCATGCATGACCTTGTCCGCAGGCGGCATCGGCCCCGTGCATCCGTCTCCGTCGGGTGCCTCGCCAAAGCGCATCAGCATGAGCACTTCCGCGCCAAGATTCTTGCGATAGAACTCGATCGCCTCATCGCAACGACCGTCGAAATAAAGGTAAGGCTGGATATGCATGCCGTGATCTCCATGGTTGGGAAACGAGCCCGAATGGCGGCTCTACCCCTGACGACGGATGGGCAACATGGAAATCGACATGGCCTTGGTCAATCGCCTGCAAATTGCGCTCAGATTGACAAATTCGGGGGCAACCACAGCAGCAATCCCCTCCGAGCATACTGTCTGCTCGGCGTCTCCGACCTCGCGATTGAATACGGCCACTCCAATACGTTGAAGAATCGACGCTAAACCATGGGTCGAGCGACTTCATTCAATTCAACAACAACCGCGCTGTGATCTGAGAGCCCCATTTCTCGCGGTGCATGATCGATTCGGCAGGTTGCATTCGGATATGCGTCCACGAACGCGCTATTCCCGAACGCATGATCGATTCGGAATCCGTTCTTTGGCGATCGCCAGGTCCAGTCGCGCGCTTCATCGCCACGCTGCGCGCGCCAGAGATCGGTCAGACCGCGAATTTCCGATAGTTCGATGAACTGATCTTCACAGTGGAATGGTGCGCCGCCAGATTCGATATCACGTTCATTGCATCCCGTGTTCAGATCACCGATCAACAACAGCGGCCCGACATCCTTCGAAGCCGATTCGGCACAGTATGTGAAGTAGGTCGCCTTGGCTTGCCTCTGCGGAAAATACGCCCCAAGAATACGAATACCCTGGACATCAACAAGTAGAAGTTCGCCTCGCATTGCCTCTCGCGGCGTTACCCGAGTACCCGTATGCTCGGCCCTGGAAAATACGGCAACGCCATTATCCGGCTTGCCGTCGCGGATGGCCTCGGTTCGGTTGAAACCCGCCTGCTCGAGCGCAGCACGAATTTCTGTCGAGCTTCTACGCCATTCTGTGAGAACGAACAAATCGGAACAGGTGCCGATCAACCAGTCTGCCAGTGCGCGCTGACGCGTTCCGCCTCCTTGGCGGATATTGAGGCAAGTGATCGTCCTCATTGCGGTACCGCCCCTGGCAATCTGCTCAACCTCACCTGATTGCTGGCCATCATCTCCACTCCGGCTTCAGGACTGCTTCACCCATATCCACCCTTCACGAAGCGCTATTTCGAAATCGCATTCAGGAGGTGGCCTCGACTTGTCGCTCAGGAAATCTGCCGCTGCAAGCAAACAAAGTCCGGCATCGAATATGTCGGCGCTTCCTTCACATAGCACGTCGAGGCCTCGGACGGTATTCACGAGTCTCGCAGCAATCTCTTTACGCTTTTCGCCTTGCTCCCGCTTCTTGTAGCTCGAACGTGGAAGGCCATTCGCCTTCAGCGATGCCGCGGGATACACCTCGATGACGGCGTTCCCCAAAAATCCGGGTGTCCAGGCAAGCGGGAAACCCAGTCCGGTCATGGTGCGAATCTCGTCTAGTACGGAGAGCGCCTCATGAGCCGCACGCGCGATTCTGTCCGCCGCTACCTCAAGCGGCGCATGTCCACCGAATTCTGCTTGCCTGAGATTTCGTTCAGTCAGCCGACGAAACGTCGTCTCTTTCGAAGCAGTCAGGTTTTTACCAGCAACGTGGTGCTTCAATGCATCCGACAGCGCAGACGGCCAACCCAAGGGGGCATCGATCGCGAGCAGGATCCGATACTTTGGATCGATACCGAGAATCCAGTCCACCACTCGACAAAGCTTGTCCCGCCGTCCTTCGACCGTTCCAAGGCAACCTGATGAACTGACCTCGACGGAGCCATTCCGGAAATACCCTGTCGCATAGCCAAACTTGCGAGGGTCGGAAGCGGCGTCAAGCCCGACGACGGCAACCATTTCCGCGCCGCCTGCGAGGGACTCGGCAGTCGCCCCTCCCGACAAGTCGTCATTGCTCATCGGTTGGCCAAACTCGCCCGGAGTTCATCACACCCATTCCGCACAAAGCAGTTCGGCCTGCATGAGCACGGTCTTCACCGCTTCCTCCTGAAGGTCCGGCGGATAGCCGTGCTTTCGGAGGATGCGCTTCACCATGATCTTGATCTTCGCTCGCGCACTTTCGCGGAGGGTCCAGTCGATGGTGACGCTCTTTTTCACCTGGGTGATGAGTTCGGCGGCGATGACCTTCAGCTTCGCGTCGCCCATCGCCTGCACGGCGCTGTCATTGGCAGCGAGGGCGTCGTAGAAGGCGATCTCGTCGTCGGTCAGTCCCATGTCCTCGCCGCGCTTGGTAGCGGCATCGAGGTCCTTGGCCAACTTGATCAGCTCTTCGATGACCTGCATCGTCGAGATGGCGCGGTTGTGGTAAGCGTTGAGCGTCTTCTTCAATTTCTCGGAAAAGACCTGGCTCTGCACGAGGTTGCGTCTGGAGCGCACCTTGAGTTCGTCCTTGAGAAGCTTCTCCAGCAACTCGGCCGCGACATTCTTGTGTTTGAGACCACGCACCTCGGCGAGGAACTGGTCGCTCAGGATCGAAATATCCGGCTTCGGCAACCCGGCGGCAGTGAACACGTCGATCACCTGGCCTTCGGTCGTGATGGCCTTGCTCACGAGCTGGCGGATAGCGGCGTCGATTTGCTCGGGCGTCTTGCGGGTGTTGCTGCTCTGCTTGTTGAGCGCGGCTTGCAGGGCCTGGAAGAAGCTCACGTCGTCGCGGATCTCGGTGGCATCATCACTCGCGGCGCAGAGGGCAAACGCGCGGGAAAGCTCCGTCACCACCTGAATCCAGCGCTTCTTGCCATCGTCCTGCTTGAGGATGTGCTCCTGCCCGGCCGGAATGAGTTGCAGGCGTTCAGTCGGCGTGCCGCTGACCCACTTGTCCCAGTTGAAGCCATGCATCATGTCGCAGGCGATGCCGTGCTTCTCCCGCATCACCGCAACAGCCTGGGCGACGTCGTAGGTCGGGTTTCCGTGGCCACCGCTTTCGGTATAGGTGACGAGCGCCTTCTTGAGCTGATCGGCGAGGCCGAGATAGTCCACCACCAGCCCGCCTGGTTTGTCGCGGAAGACACGGTTCACACGGGCGATGGCCTGCATGAGGCCGTGGCCTTGCATCGGCTTGTCGACATACATCGTGTGCAGACAAGGTGCATCGAAGCCGGTAAGCCACATGTCCCTCACGATCACGATACCGAACGGATCTATTGGATCCTTGAAGCGGTTTGCCAGCGTGCGGCGCTTTTCCTTGTTGCGGATGTGCGGCTGCCAGTCGGGCCCATCGTCGGCACTGCCGGTCATCACCACTTTCACCACGCAGGCTTTACTGCGCTCGGCTTCGACGTCGTCGTCCTTGGCGCTGGCCCAATCGGGGCGCAGCTTGATCAACGCGTCGTAGAGAGCGACGGCGATGCGGCGGCTCATGCAGACGATCATTGCCTTGCCGTCCATCGCCTCCACCCGCTTCTCGAAATGCGTCACAAGATCGGCGGCCACGAGTGCGATACGTTTCGGGTCGCCCACCAATGCTTCCAGGGCGGCCCACTTGGTCTTGAGCTTCTCCTTCCTGGTCAGCTCTTCGCCTTCGGTAATCTCTTCGAACTCCGCGTCGATCTTTGGCAGCTCGGCAGCGTTGAGGGCGAGCTTGGAAATTCGGCTCTCGTAATAGATCGGCACCGTGGCCTTGTCGGCAACAGCGCGCTGGATGTCGTAAATGGAAATGTAGTCGCCGAAGACCGCCCGCGTATTCGCATCCGTCTTCTCGATCGGCGTACCGGTGAAGCCGATGAACGAGGCATTCGGCAACGCATCGCGCAGGTTGCTGGCGAAGCCGTAGGACATCTCGCCGGTCTTCTCGTTGACCCTGCCGCCGAAGCCATACTGGCTGCGGTGCGCTTCATCGGCGATCACGACGATGTTCCTTCGCGCGCTCAGCTCGGGCATCACCTCGCCCTTTTCCGGCATGAACTTGTGGATGGTCGTGAACACCACGCCGCCGCTCGCCCGGTTCAGCATCTCGCGCAAATGCTCGCGCCCGTCGGCTTGCATAGGCGTTTGGCCGAGGATGTCCGCGCAGCGCTGGAACTGGCCGAAAAGCTGGTCGTCCAGATCGTTGCGGTCGGTCAGCACCACCAGCGTCGGGTTTTGCATCGCCGGATGGCGCACCACGCGGGCGGCGAAGAAGAGCATGGAGAAACTCTTGCCGCTGCCCTGCGTGTGCCAGACCACGCCCGCGCGACGGTCGCCCGGCTTGCCGCCATGCATTCGACCTGCCCAATAGTGCCCCGGCGCTTCCCGCTGGCGATCGAAATCTGCCATGCCGCTGGCGCGAACCGTTTCCTCCACCGCCGCATTCACGGCATGGAACTGATGATAGCCGGCGATGATCTTGTGCAGCGCGCCCGAATCTGGGTCTTCCTCGAAGACGATGAAATGCTGCAGCAGGTCGAGGAATCGACGCCGCTCGAATACGCCCCCGATCAGTGTCTCCAGTTCCAGCGAACCGGGTGCGGCGTCACCCTGCCCGTCAATCGTTCGCCAGACCTTGAACCACTCCTGGTTGGCCGTTAGGGAGCCGATGCGCGCTTGCAAGCCGTCACTGACGATCAAGGCTGCGTTGTAATTCAGCAGTGAAGGGATTTCCGCCTTGTAGGTTTGCAACTGCGCGTAGGCGCTCCAGATCGTTGCATCCTCATCCACCGCGCTTTTGAGTTCGATCAATCCCAACGGAATGCCATTGACGAAAACCACAATATCCGGCCGGCGGTGGTGCTGAGCCTCGACCACCGTGAACTGATTCACCGCCAACCAGTCATTTTTGTCTGGATCGGCAAAATCCACGAGCCGCACATGATCTCCCGCGATGCTGCCATCGGGTCGCTGGTATTCAACCGGAACACCGTCGCGCAGCATCCGCTGAAACGAACGATTGGTCTGCGTGAGCGAAGGCGTCGCTATACGCAACGCCTTGAGCAAGGCGTCTTCAAGAGCAACGGCAGGTATCTCCCGGTTCAGTCGAGCAATGGCGTCTCGCAGTCTGCCAACAAGCACCACATCGCCAAACGAGTGGCGCTCAGCAGCGGGCTCTCCCGGCGCGAGATCTGGACCGCTCTCGATGCGGTAGCCAAGCTCGCGGAACCACGAGAGGGCAGCATCTTCGACAATGGATTCGTTCAGACCACTCACGATTTTCCCCAACGCTCGCGCGCTGATGCCAAAGGTAGCGCAACAAGGTCCCTTATGCGGGCGACGACCTCATCCAGCGAAGGCCCAACAAGTCCATTCTTGGCCAAAAACGCCTTCCATTGGGACTGCTTGAGCGGATCGAGCCCGAAGTCGTCGCTCAACCCAATCGGCAAGCTGTCTGGGACGAGTGTCCTGCGACGCTCGAAAGTCGCGGCAATCGACTCACCCAATTGATCAGAACGCGCCAGCCCTTCCCGGGCAATCGCGTTCAAGTCGAAGTAATCCTTCATCCGGCTGTTTCGTGAGCCGAGCAACACGATGGCATGAAGCTTCTCTGCAACAACGGTCTCTACTGCATACGCACGCATTCGTGGGCGCGGCAGATCCAACAGACTCGGATAGTCCAGCCAGACAGGTTCCGGCACCGTTGCATCGCCGATACCGACGTCCACCTGGACACGCAGCGCGGCTTTACCCATCTTCGCGCCGAGAAGAACTCGCCGACCGCCATAGGCGTCCTCGATCCGGATGGGTTCCACGCGCACAGATTCAGAGAGAAACTGAATCGCATCGGGCTCGACTACGGTGTCGCAGACCTCAGCAAACATTTTCCCCAACGTCTCGTCAGACAGTTCTCCGAATCCCAGCAGATCGGCGTCCCGGGTAGGTCGCAAGGTTTCGCCCAGCCATACCAGCATCAACAGCGCACCCTTCAGTACAAACCGTTCCGCGTGCGGCGAGCGTGAAAGTCGATACAGAAACCGCTCGATCGCATACCGAGTCAGCAACAGATTCGGATCGACGCCAATTTCCCTCGCATGCCTCGCCAACCGCGACTGCAAAGAACGGACCAGCCCATCGCGGTCGCCGCTCATGCAGTCAGGGCTTCGAGATACGGTTGCATCACGCGCTGGACGCGGCAAATGCGGGCGTAACGATCCAGTTCGTCCATCGTCACACGGCGGGCGCGCCACGCTTCGCGCAGCGCCTCCAGAGCGACATCGACACCGATCTTGTTGCGGTATTTGAAGCAATCGGCCACGGTCTTGGCCAGGCTGTACACGCGAACCGTCTGCCCCTCGATGCGATGCGATTCGACTCCCGCAGTGAGGGCCGGGCCAGAAAATCGGACGATGCGCAAGGGTGGATAGGTCAACGCCGGGCGACGATCACGCCGATCAATCGCGATCCACACCTCGAACGGCGCCTGGGTGCCGATGCCATGGAACTGCAAGGCGCTGAGCAGGCAAACGATCGCACGCGGAATCGCCGTGCTCGCCAGAACCAGACCATGGTGTTCCGAAAACGATTGCTCCGGCAGCCGATACAGCCCGCGCGCGATGCGTTCCACCTGCCCTGTCTGGACAAGTCGAGTCAGCGTTTGCGTATGAATACCGGCAGCCACCAACTCGCGCGTGGTGACCCCCTGACGGCGACCCGCCAGCTTCAGAACCTTCGCGTGGTCGGTACCGGGCATGTGGCGAATAGTAGACGTTTACTCATAACTGTCAACGATTAGCCACACATTGGATCTTCACTGCGGAAAAGCAAACCCAATAGATTCAATACGTTCCCCTCGATACCGGGCTTCGCTTCGGCCGCTGGGGCCCGCATGTTCCGCACTGACTACTGTCGTCCCGGCTCCATTCCGGGACCACGGAAGAGAACGTAAACGCCCAGTCAATCAGGTCGCGAAGTTCCTGCTCCAAGGCGAGACCGTGGTTGACACGATGGCCTCGCCCCAGCGAAGCAACCCGCCTCGCCACACGCGGGAACAATCGCTTGTACTTATCTGTCCCCATGCTGCCGAAATAGCGGAAATCGGTGGACAACAGCGTATTGGCACGCCGATAGGCCGGAGGCGCGCTCAGATCATGAACCAGGTCACCGGGATGATTGTGAAATCGGGCATCTTTACGCAAGTCGTATCGGCCACCACGCCACGCGTAAATGCAATCCCCACGGTTCCGAAACTCCGGATCTCTGAAGTATCCTCCGTCAGTGGTTTTTCCGGTGACGCGCGCGACATAGATCAAATGATTGTCTGAAGCCAGCGCGTTGGCCGCACGCCGATCAACACATCACCCTCAATGGCAACACTGCGAATTCTCGGCTTGCAGATGCACAATGAAAGCAGCTCGTCCTCGACACACGGCGCACCACCGTCATCGTTCGTGAGCTTGTAGACGTAGATGCGCGACATCACTAGTTGTTGCGTTGAACCAGATCGACATTCCGGGAAAGGAACCACTTGTAGAATCGCCCGGCATCATGAAAGGAAGGCGGGCGCGCGCTGCGCTGCAGGTAGCCATCTCGAACGCTCAAGCCACCCCAGGCCTCCTGCAAGTCGGGCCAGACCCGGTAAGCACGATCGCGATAGTCGCCGATCGGAATGCAGCGCTGAAGTCGACCGGAAACCCCTTGTCTTGCACGTACGATGATGTCACTTGCATCGGCCGATGGAACCCGCCGTGTGTGCGCATTTTCATGCCATCGGTTCGAAGGCACATCAGCGCCGTCTATGATCCCATCGACAACCAGCAATCCAATCAAGGCATACACCAAGCCATTCGGTCTTCTTGTATCCCGCAGACCGGAATAGAAAGCGATCAGATCGCCTGACTTCAATGTCTCGCGGATCTGTTTTCCCTTTTGGCCCTGGTCGCCATAGCTCAGGTGCGCGAAATCGGGATCCAGATGCATCTGTCTATCCACGAGATGCGCAGGCAATCGGGCTCCAAAAGCATCCAGCTTTTCGCGCAGACCCGCATACGGCGTGTTCAATCCATCGCGAAAGTCTCCCGACTCGGGAATCGACACGTAGACAAACTCGCTGCTGAGCGAATCGACCGGGCCATTCCAATGGCCACCACCTTCACTCTGATCGGCACCCACACGCACTAGGAGCCCATTCATCTTGCGATCTCACGCTCGGCAGATTTGACTCTCAATTCCCCGCTCAGCAGCTTTGGCAGCAGCGTGTTGCGCAGGGTGGCGAGGGTGCGGGATTGCTCCTTGTTTTCTTCTACTTGGATATGTGCCGCTTCTGCAAGCGCCGTGAATTTCTTAACCAGTTCGACGGGCGGGACAACGAGCAGGGGCATTTCGAGGGCATCCTTCGGAAGCATATTTATCGTGGTGCCATTCGAGAAACCACTTATCCAGTAGTGCCAGCGCCGGTTGTTAAATAGTTCGACAAGGTAGTGTGGGCTGAACGGCGAGTTGGGCTTGTGGCGGACTCGGTAGATGTGATGACTGAATAGTCCCTTCGGGCCATAGCATCGTGGAACGATAGCAGCATGACCGATCAGCAAATGGTCGAAACCTTGCTCGGTGTTCGTCACGATCATGTCGCCCGAATCAAGTAGGTGCTTCTCGCGATATTCGCCTGCGTAGTACTTCAGTCCTTCATGCTTGTAGCCACCACCCTCGTAGATCGAGTTGAGGTTATGCATCGGCAGGCCAGCTCTGTCATCACGCAAGCCTTCGCCTTTGTAGCTCAGACCACGGTCAGCGGCGATGTGTGTGTCAAAACGATCGACCTTCCAGCCTGTAGGTACATGGCCAATCGGCGAATCTTGGAAGGAGTCGGGGAAGAGGGCGGCGGTGGCGGAGTCGAGGCCGGGAGGGGAGCGGCCGTCGAGTTTGGCGCGGACGGGTTCGAAATCCACGAACCAGCTCTGGAACAGAGCGCGCGCCGTCGTCTCAAGCGTCGCGTTCATCCGCCGGTTCAACTCGATCTTGTCTTCGATGCGTTCGAGCACTTCCACGATGCTTTTTCGAGTGCACGAAAAACTGGGCACAGGGTAGTCGAGGAAGTCATCGCGGCTCAGGGCGACAACTGCGCTCCCCATTGCTCGGCCGTCGCAATAGGCGCGGTATTGAGGAGTGCGAAGCAACCAGTAAAGGTAACTGGATGCCTTTGCTCTCTCGGCGCTCCGAAACTCTAACTTCACGGTGTCTTGCGTGAGGCGGCCAGAGGGCACTGAAGCCGGCACGCGAGCAACCGACCCAATCATTTTGCCATCTTTTGTAGCGCCTTTGAGCGACACAAACAGGTCGCCCGGAGTGAGCATCAACTTCGGAGGGCAATCGCCGCCGTATGTTTTATAGTCGCCCTCACGGAACCCCCCGCCGGGATAAATCGAACCTAGTCCAAGCAACGCTGGGCCAGGCTTACCAACGAGGATTCCCTTGTATGTGGTGCCTCGAATAAGCGTCACGTAGTCCCTGACGGTTTGTTCACCCGCCATAACCCAGCCCCCCCAGGTTTGCTTTCATGGCCTCCTCCAGATTCGCGGACTCGGCGAACCCGCCTTCGCTGAGGCTTCGGCGGACAGGCTGGGCTGTGGTCTTTACGCTCATTCGTAGCCGAGTCCTTTCAAATTGGCGCGAATGGCAGCTTCCAGTTTGGCCGACTCCGCAAACTGACCATGCAGTTCGGCGACGAGGCGCGGCATCTTCTCCTCGAAGGGCTCGCCGTCGTCTTCGGCTTCCTCGGCGCCGACGTAACGGCCGGGGGTGAGGACGCGGCCGTGGGCGGCGATTTCGGTGGCGGTGGCGGATTTGCAGAAGCCGGGAATGTCGTTGTAGGTCGAAGAATCAGGAGCGCCCTCATCCGCCTTCGGCACCTTCTCCCGCTTTGCGGAAGAAGGAACGGCGGTGTCCCCACGGTCGCTCTCGGCCGTCCTGGCCTTTGCGACACTCGGGCTTCCTGCCCTTCGCCAGGCGTGATAGGTGGATGCGATCTTGTCGAGGTCGGCGTCGGTGAGTTCGCGGTGGACGCGGTCGATGAGGGTGCCGAGTTTGCGGGCGTCGATGAAGAGGGTTTGCTTGCGGCGATCGCGGAAACCGCGTTTGGCGTCGGCGTTCTTGTTCTTGGCGAGGAACCAGAGGCAGACCGGAATCTGGGTGCTGTAGAAGAGCTGGCCCGGTAGCGCGACCATGCAGTCGACGAGATCGGCTTCGACGATGGCCTTGCGGATGTCGCCTTCGCCGGACTGGTTGGAGGACATGCTGCCATTCGCCAGGACGAAGCCGGCCATGCCATCCGGCGCCAGATGATGGATGAAGTGCTGCACCCAGGCGAAGTTGGCATTGCCCTTCGGCGGAACGCCGAATTGCCAGCGCACGTCGTCATCCTTGCGGAACCAATCGGAGTCGTTGAAAGGCGGATTGGCGAGGACGTAGTCGGCGCGCAGGTCAGGATGCTGGACATTGCGGAAGGTATCGGCGTGCTCCTTGCCGATGTCGGCTTCGATGCCTCGGATGGCGAGGTTCATGATCGCGAGGCGGCGCGTGGTGGCATTGCTCTCCTGGCCGTAGATGGAAATGTCGCCGAGCTTGCCGCCGTGCGATTCGACGAACTTCTCCGACTGCACGAACATGCCACCGGAGCCGCAGGCGGGGTCGTAGATGCGCCCCTTGTAGGGCGCGAGCATCTCGACAAGGCAGCGCACGACGCAGGACGGCGTATAGAACTGGCCACCGTTCTTGCCCTCGGCACTGGCGAAGCGGGTGAGGAAATACTCGTAGACGCGGCCGAGCAGGTCGACCGAACGGTGGGATTTCTCGCCCTCGCTGGCGGCGGTGAGGCTGATGGTGGCGATGAGGTCGATCAGTTCGCCCAGGCGATGCTTGTCGAGGCCGGGGCGGGCGTAATCCTTGGGCAGGACGCCCTTGAGGCGCGGGTTGTCACGCTCGATGGCGACCATGGCGTCGTCCACGGTCTTCCCAATGGATGGCTGCTTGGCGTTGGCCTGGAGATGCGCCCAGCGGGCGTCGGCCGGCACCCAGAACACGTTCTCGGCCTTGTATTCGTCAGGGTCTTCGGGATTTGCGCCCTCGTAGTCACCGTCCCCGGCCAGGAGTTTGGCCCGGTGTTCCTCGAACGTATCAGAGATGTACTTGAGGAAAATCAGACCGAGTACGACATGCTTGTACTCCGCCGCATCCATGTTGTTGCGAAGCTTGTCGGCGGCCAGCCAGAGCTTGGCCTCGAAACCGAGGTTGGCACTGGATGATTTGGCATCCTTCTTCCGGGTAGCCCCTGTTTTTCCTGCGCGCGCCATTGCTTCCTCTTTCCATACAAACGAAGCGGCAAAGTACGGCGAATGCCGAGTTGCCGCAAGGCGCTCGACTTGCTTCTGGCGTACGGGCCAAGCAACCGAGTCGGACTTGGCCAGTGCTACCCCTCAATCCAAGTGCAGCGCCGATGCTTGCCGACGGGATTTAGGCAGGCCAGTAAAGCCGCTTGAGCGGCACCAGCCGTCGAGTTTCACTGTCGACTGTCTCGTAGTAGTCCACGAGCGCCCGGACGATGTCGTCGAGCTCCCATAAGGTCACCGGAATACTGGCGCGATCGGCCTCGTAGCGCGCGTCCTTGCTGAATCCGCCGGTGCTCACGTAGAGCCCGCGGTCGTCCTTGTGGCGACCGCCGAGGAAGCTGCGCACTTCCTTGCTGCCCATCGAGCCGCTGCGGTGTTTGACCTCGACAACAATGCGAGGATTCTCGAACCCGAGTCCGTCGGGCGAAGCGACGATATCCGCTCCGCGATCGGGCCCTTGCTTCGCGACGCGTGTCTTGTACCCCATCGCCCGAAGGATTCCCGCAACCAACTCCTGCATTTCGTCCCAATCGAGCTGGCTGATCTTGTCCTTGATGAACTCGACGGCCTTGGCCTCCAGACTCTGCAGGAGATCGTCTGTCTCTTCGCTCGATTCCTCGTCGGTCGCTGGAATGTTCGAGGCGTTATGTGCGCCAGGCCCGGACTTGCCGGTCGCAACGCGAAAAATCTCCGCTGCAGCGGCCGGCGGCACCTGAAAGAACGTCATCGTCGAACCGAGCGAATTCTTGGTGCTGACACTGAGATCGTCGCGGTCAATCTCGTGGTCCCAGCGCGTAGCTCTCAACAAGCTCATTCCGGGCAAAGAAGGGTTTTGCTCGACGGTGAGGTCACCTTCGATTGTCCCGACCAGATACCGTCGGGCAGAAGGATTGTAGGTGATGACCTTATCGCCCTTCTCGACCTTGTTGATATAGCGCCAAACTTGCGATGCGCCTGCGAGGATTGAGCCGGGCTTCAGGTCTGGACGCCTCGCAGCGAATACTTCCGCCAGCTTATCTTTCGAAACACCCGGCTTGGCGACATGAGCCAGCTCAATCCATCCCAGCGCGACGACCCTCTGGTCGCGAAATTCCTCATATAGCCGGCCACTGTCTCCGCGAACCATCCACATATGAGCCATAGCAATCCATTCCACTTTCCAGTGCTGTCGATAGTAACTAACGTGATGCTCTGATGGGGGATAGTCCGAAAGTTCTCCCTTCCGGGAACTGGATCGAGACACTTGGCCAAAAGCCAGATCGCAAGGCGTGAGACAAACCTGGCGCATACCCTAACGCTCGTTCCCGTCATGAGCACGCCATGGCTCTCCTTGCTGCGACTACCGTAGGATCCGCCCAAATCGGCTGCGCGTCGCTTTTTGACGCCGTACCTCGAGATCACCGGCCCGGCAGGCCAGATATTGCGCCCTCCTTCCAACTCACCCACCCCACCCTCCCCGAACCGGACCCCGAGCAGGCCAGTCTCTTCTCGCCAGCCGGTGTACCGGTGCGGGATTGGCTCGAGTCGGAAGCCGTGCGGGACCGAGTTGGGGTCTTGCTGGCCGCGGCGCATGTGCCGGGAAGTCACCTTCGCGCCTATGCGGACTATCTCTGCGATGGGACCTTGGTCGATCCAGGGCTGGTGGTCTGGCTTGGGGCGCCGGGGCGGTTGCTGCGTTGGGAGGGCCTGGTGGAGGGGTTCGATGCCGATGGGGATGGCTTGCAGGCGGCGTGGAATCGGGCGATGGCGTTGCTGAGCTATGCGCGTGAGGTCCGGCAGTGGCCGCGGGCGGCGATGCTGGCGCTGAAGCGGCAGCGGCCGGTCGGGCGGGCATTCGACATAGCGATGTTTCCGCCGTTGCCGGATCGGCTCGGCGAGTTCCGCCACGCCTTGCTCGCGCTCGCTTTGCGCACGCGCGCCCTGCTCTATTCGGAGTTCGCGAGCCCGACCCGGGTGTCGCGCGGCGAGGGCTGGTGCGTGGTCGATGTGCTCGGGGCGTTCGGCGTGCACTTTGATTATCAGCGACGCTTCATCAGCGTTTCGGTGCGGTCCGCCAACAGCTTCGGATTTCCGCGCTATGCACAGGTCGACCTGCTCGAACCCTTGCGCACGGAGGACTGGTGTCGCGCGTTCGCCAACCGGCTGCGCCAGGATTTGCGCACGGCCCTGGGTTGGGCCTGGCCGCATGCGGACATCGAGGCGCCGGCCTTCGCCTGGCTGACTTCGGTGGTGCAGACGATCGCCGCGCGCTCACGCCTGCTCGAGCGCGTGCGCCGCCGCATATCCGACGCGTATCCCTACAATCGCCAGGTGGTACGCGACCTGCGCGAGGCCACGATCGACCTGCGCCGTGGCCGCGGCCTGCTGGGCGGCGACTACATGTGGGCCTGGCGGCATGCCGAGATCCTGCGTCAGCGCGTCGGCGAGGCGCCGAGGCTCGCGCCGCTTTGGGGCTTGGCCGTGCGCCTGAAACTGATCGGCGTACGTGATGATTTCCATGCGCTGCGGCGTCTGCTCACCGAGCGCGGCGTGACGACGGCCGGCTGGAAGTTGCTGTGCCGCTGGTCGCGCGCCCTGTTTCGCCCGCTTGATCGGCCGAACGCGAGCCTGCAGGTGGCCTGGGACGACCTGATCGCCCATGTGCGACTGTTGCAGCGGGCGCAGGCGGTGGTGCCGATGCCCTACTGCATCGTGCGCGCATTGTTTGCGCGCCATTGGTACACCGACGAGCTCGACGTCGGCGGATTGCCGCTGGGCCTCGTGCGCGGGGCGATCGAGCAGGTCCGCGGCCCGCTGCCGCTGGGCGCGCTCGATGCCTTCATCGACCACGAATTGACGCCCGTGCTCGGCTGGATCGCGCGGGCCAGGCCGGTGTTCGACCGCAACCAGCAGCGCGCGCCGTGGCGCTGGTTCCATGCGCGCTGCATCGAATGGACCGAGAGAGAGCGCCAGCGCCGCCAAATGATCGACTGGACGCACGGCATCAATGGACTGCGCTGGCGCCGCTTCGATGTGGTGCCGCTGCGCGACAGCGCCATGCTGTGGCAGGAAGGCGAAGCCATGCGCACTTGCCTGAGCACGTATGCAGACGATTGCCGGGGACGGCTGTACATCATCTACTCGGTGCGTGCCGGCGGGCGGCCGCGCCCGGTGGCGCATATCGGCTTGCATCTTGGCGAGGACGGCACGGGGCGGCTCGACCAGGTGCGCGGGTTTGCGAATTCGGCGGTGGAGCCGGCCCTGGTGGAGTTTGCGAAGGGCTTGGCGCGGATGGGGCATTTTGGCGAAGGATTGGAGGCGGGTGAATGATGCGCCGGGGTTTGTAGGCGTCCGATTTCGGGCGAGATTTTCGCCGTTGCGACGGGATGCTCGCCCCTTAAGGAGGGTCTGATCAAGTAGCAAAGTCGTCATGGCGTTCAGAAGGTTTTCCACATGTGCCGCGTGGCGAAGTGAAGGCTGGTTGCCTTGACGAGGCGCGCGGTGCATGTGGGGAGCCTTCTGGACGCCACCTTTTCATCATCCAATCAATGCGTTAGGCGACGCCTGCCTGCGCGCATATCTTTGTTGCGTCGACTTGAAAGACGGCCAGTCTGTCTGCGTCGACGCGTCGCGATCTGCACACAGGCAGGCGTCGTGACGACTTTGCTACTTGATCAGATCCTCCTTAACGGGCCTCCGTTAGCGTGCTGTGCGCCTCACCCTGCATGAACCAAATGCGGATCTGATTGACTATGGACACCGTCAGCAGACCGTTGTCGGGCGGGCGCGCGAAAGACAGAGCGGTCAAGACATCGGATTTGTGCCGTGTGCCGCTACACGCTACACTGTTGTCATGATCGTCAGCTTCCGGCACAAGGGCCTTGAGATTCTGTATCGAACGGGCTCCGCTCGTGGTGTACAGGCTGCACATGCCAGCAAGCTGAACCGCATTCTTGCCGCGCTGGATGCCGCAGCAACAGCGACGGAATTGAACCAGCCTGGCTACAAGCTGCACCCGCTGAAGGGAGGCCTGAGGGGCCACTGGTCAGTTTGGGTCAGTGGCAATTGGCGTGTCACGTTTCGGTTTGTCGGTGCGGACGTGGAGCTGGTCGACTATCAGCACTATCATTGAGAACGAGGTCAACATCATGATGAAGAATCATCCGCACCCCGGCGAGCTGCTTCGCGAAGACGTGCTGCTGCCGCTCGGGATCGAAGTGACCGATGCCGCAGAGCGACTCGGCATGTCCCGCACCACATTGTCGCGCGTGATCAATGGCAGGGCTGGGATAAGTCCGGATCTTGCAATCAGGCTGGAACGTGCTGGTGCAAGTACCGCACGGTTCTGGATGACCTTGCAGAGCAACTACGAGTTGTCGCAGGCGGCGCAACGGAAGCAGCCGAAGATTCGGCGCTTGCAGGATGCGGCTTGAGATTGGCCGCCTAGGGAGAGCATCGCTCCTGAAGGGGGTTCCTAAGTGGGAAGCGGGGTTCGGGGAGCGCAAACAGTCCGTTCGTTCCAACCGTGGTGGCGTGACGCAAGCCTGATGGCCTCGGAGAATGCCGGGGCGATTCAGTCGCGGTCGTCCCCATGTCGGACGGGAGCGCGTTCATTCCCGGTCAGGCCGCTTTACTATGCGCCGCTTCAAGGACTCACGAGATGACGATTCACTGGTACCCGGGGCATATGCACAAGGCCCGGAAGGACATGATCGCGCTGCTGCCGCAGGTCGATCTGCTGATCGAGATCCTCGATGCGCGGATTCCGTGGTCGAGCGAGAATCCGGCGATCGCCGGGCTGCGCGGGGACAAGCCTTGCATCAAGGTGTTGAGCAAGTCCGATCTGGCCGACCCCGAGGTGACGGCGCTGTGGCAGGCGCGGTTCGAGCAGCAGCGCAACGTCAGGACGTTTCCGACCCGCAGCGATCAGCCCGCCGGCATCAAGGCGCTGGTGGGGCTGTGCCGGGCGATGCTTCCGGAGCGCGACGCGAGCCGCAATGCGATCCATGCCATGGTCGTCGGCATTCCGAATGTCGGCAAATCGACCCTGATCAACATTCTGGCCGGGCGCACGATTGCGAAAACCGGCAACGAACCGGCCGTGACCAAGTCGCAGCAACGGATCGACCTGGGCAGCGGGATCATCCTGTTCGATACGCCGGGGATCTTATGGCCGAAGGTCGAGAATCCGGCCAGCAGCTACCGGCTGGCCGTGACCGGGGCGATCCGGGATACGGCGATGGAGTATGACGATGTCGGCCATTTCGCGGCCGAGTTTCTGCTGCGCCACTATCCGGGCTTGCTCGTGGAGCGCTTCAAGCTCGATGCCGTGCCGGGCGATGAGGAGGCGTTCCTGCAGGCCGCCGCGCTCAAGCGGGGTGCGGTGAGTTCCGGCGGCAGGTTCAACCGGCACAAGATCAGCGAGCTGCTGGTCAAGGAGTTTCGCAGCGGCAAGCTGGGCCGGATCAGCCTCGAAACGCCGACGATGATCGACCAGGAACAGGCCGCGATGGA
Organism: Dokdonella immobilis; assembly: GCF_900115085.1. Lineage (GTDB taxonomy): Bacteria > Pseudomonadota > Gammaproteobacteria > Xanthomonadales > Rhodanobacteraceae > Dokdonella > Dokdonella immobilis. The sequence goes on from NZ_FOVF01000029.1 coordinate 30,676, forward strand.
TCAGGCGGCGGCGGAGAAGGCCGCCGGGAAGGCGGAGCGCAAGCAGCGTTTCAAGGAAGGTTCCGGCAGCCTGGACAAGAAGGAACGCAAGGAGGTGCGGGTGGAGAGGCGCGAGGCCGGAAAACCAAAAGCGAAGCGGTGACGCGGGGATGGTGATCGAAGCCCAAGGTACGTTTCGGCGTTCTTTGTAGGAAGAGCCTTCAGGCTCGATGCTCTTTCGCAGCGTGACGGGAAGCATCGCGGCTGAAGCCGCTTCCTACAACAGAGCCGAAGCGCGAGGCCGCATCGAAGTCCGCGCCGCCCATTCGGCGCTCTCTGTAGGAAGAGCCTTCAGGCTCGATGCCCTTTCGCAACGTGACCGAAAGCATCGCGGCTGAAGCCGCTTCCAACAACGGACCCGGGAACGATGATCGAAGCCCGCGCCGCCCATTCGGCGCTCTCTGTAGAGCCTTCAGGCTCGATGCCCTTTCGCAACGTGACGGAAAGCATCGCGGCTGAAGCAACAACGAAGCGGTGACGCGGGAACGATGATCGAAGCCCGCGCCGCCCATTCGGCGCTCTCTGTAGAGCCTTCAGGCTCGATGCCCTTTCGCAACGTGACGGAAAACATCGCGGCTGAAGCCGCTCCTACAAAGAGCCTTCAGGCTCGATGCCCTTTCGCAGCGTGACGGAAAGCATCGCGGCTGAAGCCGCTCCTACGACGGCACAAGACGGAAAACATCGTGGCTGAAGCCGCCTCCTACAATGGCTGTGGAGAGTTCCGTACACTCGTCGCTTTGCAGGTGCCGCCATGGACGTATTGATCTGTACCGCAAAGGAACAGGGTGCGTGGCGCGATGCGCTGGCGGCCTGCCTGCCCGAGGCGCGCGTCCATGCCGGCCTCGATGCGCCGCCTTGCGACTACGCGGTGGTCTGGAAACCGCCGGCGGCCCTGTTCGCCGCGCAACCGCGCTTGAAGGCACTGTTCTCGCTCGGCGCCGGTGTCGACGGCCTGCTGGCGATGCCTTCGCTGCCGCGCGATGTGCCGCTGGTACGCATGGAGGATGTCGGCATGGCGGCGCAGATGATCGAGTACGCGCTGTACGTGGTGCTGCGCCGGTTCCGGCGCTTTGCGGAATACGCGGCAGCCCAGGCGGAGGGACGCTGGGCGCCGCGAAGCTACCGCGATCGGCATGACTTTCCGATCGGCGTGCTCGGGCTCGGCGTACTCGGCGGTGCCGTGGCCCGGGCGCTGGCCGATTTCGGATTCGCGGTGTCAGGCTGGAGCCGCACGGTCAAAACGATCGATGGCGTGCAGTGCGAGCATGGTTCGCTCGGGCTCGATGCGGTGTTGGGCAGCAGCGAGTTGTTGCTGGTGTTTCTGCCGTTGACCGGCGATACCGAGGGGCTGCTCGACCGGGAGCGTCTGGCGAAGCTCCCGGAAGGTGCGGCACTCGCCAACCTATCGCGCGGCGAACTGATCGACGACGAGGCGCTGCTCGACGCACTCGATTCAGGATGGATTTCGGAAGCCTATCTCGATGTATTCGCGCGCGAACCGCTGCCGGCCGACCATCGTTACTGGATGCATCCCCGCGTGCGCATGACGCCGCACGTGGCGGCATTGACCCCTCACGACGTGGCCTGCGAGCAGGTGGCGGAGAAGATCCGCAAGCTGGAGGCAGGCGAACCAGTCAGCGGCGTTGTCGACCGCGTGCGCGGGTATTGATCGAGCTGAAAAGCGCCACCCTCATCCCCCTCCGGGACCTTCTCCCGCCGGCGGGAGAAGGAAAAAGAAGGGGCAAAAGCCCACCCTCATCCCCCTCCGGGACCTTCTCCCGCCGGCGGGAGAAGGAAAAAGAAGGGGCAGGAGCCCACACTCATCCCCTTGATTCGCCCCGTCCCTGGGGCTCTCCCTGCGGGCCGGCATTCGCCGTTCGCGCCCGATCCGGTCGGGCGCAGTCGGGCACCTGAACTGGCACCATCCCTGGCGCTCGCCCTCGCCGGCATCTGCGCTGCGCAAAACGGCTGTCCTGCCGCGTTGGATTCCCGCCGACGGGAGAAAGAACAGCAAGGGCCCATCACCCCGTTCGTCCTGAGCGTAGCGCAGCGAAGTCGAAGGACAGGTTCGCAGGATCCTCAATCCACCGGCCCGACAATTGTTCGGGACAGAGGCCTCTCCCGCCGGTGGGAGAAGGACAGCAAAGGCCTGCGGGCGGAATGCGCTGCGAGCCACGGAGCGGCGTCGTGATGAAAGGCTCGAAGGCCGAGGCGTATTGATTCGCTATCGGGGCCGAACAGATTCCTGTCAGTCCTGCGGACAGGGCATGCAATTTTCCGGCGGCTGATGCGACATCCGAGGCGGTTCATCGTCGGAGAGGCCTTCACTCCCGATGCGGTTCCCCACGTGGGAACGGGCATCGCAACTGGAGCCGATGCCTACGACGAGGTCTTTGGCTTTGGCGAAAACTTGAAGCGGCAGACGTTGCCGCCTTTTGCCATGCATTCCTGGTGGTCGATCTTGCTGTCAGTGAAACGGGCCATCAGGGCGAGGTCGAAGCGGCAGATGTCGGGGTTTTTCATGGCCAGGTTGTGGAAGATGCAGTTGTCGGCCTCGATGACGGGCTTTCCCTCGCCCACGGTGGCGCCGCCCGTGTTGTAGCCCATCCCCTCCATCACTTTGGCCAGTTTCTCGACCTGCTTCTGGCGGTTCGCCCCTGGCGGATTCTGCGCGCGCAGCTGGTCGGCGATGCGTTCGCCCATGCGGTCGAGGCGCTTCTTGAGCACCTCGTCGCCAGCGTCGTCCCGGATCGTGTCGATCACCAGCTCTGCGAACCACGAATACTGGCGCGGAAAGATTTCCTTGCCTTCATCGGAGAGCACGTAGAGCTGCTCGGGTCGCCCGCCCGACGGCCGGCTGATGCCCGGCGCGACCAGGCCATCGCTTTCGAGCGAGGCCAGGTGCTGGCGCACCGCGTTGCGCGTGATCTCGAGCTGGCGAGAGAGCTCGTCGACGGTCAAGCCGCCCTTGTTGCGGAGCAGGAGTCTGAGCAGGTCCTGCTGGCGCTGTCCCAGTACATTGATCATGGCATCCTCGACGATAACGCGTCCGACTGCGATAGCCCGCGACCGGATGGCGGCAGCTGCATGTTACCGAAAATCCGGGTTAACGCCGTTATGGCATATTTTACTTGACAATCTATTTTATCAGTCCCAGCATTGCGACCTCCTCAACCGTGATCGGGAGATCGCAATGCTTGCCACCCTCGGGAAACCCCTAGTCGCCCTGGCCCTGACTGCCCTGCTTGGCGGCGCCACCGTAGTTCTCGCGCACGACAACGAACCTGCGGCCGACTGCGTGACGGCCACGCAGTCGGCGACCCAGGCCACCCTGCGCGATCTGTGGATCGGCCACATCTTCTGGGTGCGCAACGTGGCCCTGGAAACGATGGCCCACGACGATGCCGCGGCCAAGGTTGCCGAAGGCGAAGTGGTCGCCAATGCCAGGCAGATCGCGGCATCCATCGAGCCCTTCTATGGCAAGGCCGGTTCGGACGCGCTGATGAATCTGCTGGTGGAGCACTATGGCGCGGTCAAGGCGCATATCGATGCCACCGATGCCGCCGACAAGGACAAGCAGGCCGCCGCCGCGAAAAGCCTGACGGACAACGCGGGACACATCGCCGACTTCCTCAGCGGGGCGAACCCGAACCTGCCACGCGCGACCGTGGTCTCGCTGTTCGTCGGCCATGGCGCCCACCACATGTCGCAGGACCAGCAGATCAAGGACAGGCAGTTCGCGCAGGAAGCAAAGACCTGGGCCGCGATGCGCGAGCACATGTACGTGATCGCCGATGCGCTGACCGGCGCGATCGCCAAGCAGTTCCCGGACAAATTCAACTGATCAAGCCATAGCGTGCGGCGGGCTTGCGGCCCGCTGCGCCTCGAGGATTGCCATGAACGTCTTCACCCCCACGCAACTGCTTCCGGATGTCCAGGCGCAGGCCGATTTTCGCGAGCAAGGCATCGATGCCGTTGGCATCAAGGGCGTGCGTTACCCGGTCGTCGTCCAGTCGGGCCCACGTGCCGTCCACACCATCGCCAGCCTGTCGATGACCGTGGCGCTGCCGGCCGAGGTCAAAGGCACGCACATGTCGCGCTTCATCGAACTGCTCGAGGCGCGCGCCGGCCATCTCGACCAGGCCACCTTCCGCACCATGGTTCTCGAGATGCTCGAGCGGCTCGGCGCCCGCAGCGGCCGTATCGCCATGCGCTTCCCCTGGTTCGTCAGCAAGGCAGCGCCGATATCCGGCGTGTCCAGCCTGCTCGACCACGACGTGGAATGGATCGGCAGTGTTGCCCAGGACGGTCGCTACTCGTTCCGCATGCGCGTGCAGGTGGCGGCGACCAGCCTGTGTCCGTGTTCGAAGCAGATTTCCGAATACGGGGCGCACAATCAGCGTTCGCATATCAACATCGAGGCCGCACTGTGTGGTGCGATGCCGATGGAGGAGCTGATCGCGATCGCCGAGGCGAGCGCCTCCTGCGAGGTCTATGGCCTGCTCAAGCGTGCCGACGAAAAGTTCGTCACCGAGCGCGCCTACGACAACCCGAAATTCGTCGAGGACCTGGTGCGCGACGTCGCCCACGCGCTCGACCAGGATCCGCGCATCACCAGCTATGTGGTCGAAGCCGAGAACTTCGAGTCGATCCACAACCACTCGGCGTTCGCGCGTATCGAGCGGGACAAGCCGGCAGGCGACGCTGTTCGTGCTGCGAGGCGGCTGCTGGCGGCGACGGACCGGACCTGCAGGGCGAGGGGCGTGTCGTGAGCGCCCATCGAAGCGCACTGTTGCGCAAGGAAACCGTGGCCGAGGGCACGCTCGCCCTGCATTTGCGGAAGCCGGTCGGATTCGCGTTCAAGCCGGGGCAGGCCATCGACCTGGTCCTCGGGGCGCCGGAGCTTGCCGAGGCGTCCAGGCGCCACGCCTTCTCGATCGTCAGCGCGCCGCACGAATCCCACGTCACCATCGCCACACGCATGCGCGACAGCGCATTCAAGCGTGCGCTGGCCGCGTTGGCGCCCGGCGACGCGCTCGACATGGACGGGCCATTTGGTTCCCTGACCTTGCACAACAATGTTGCGCGCCCCGCCTGCCTGATCGCCGGCGGCATCGGCATCACGCCGTTCATGAGCATGCTCCGCCACGCCACCGCCGAGAAATCCGCGCATCGCCTGTTGCTGATCTATTCGAACCGACGACCCGAAGATGCGGCCTTTCTGGCCGAGCTGGAGGATCTCACCCGGCGCAACGACCGCTTTCGCCTGGTCGCAACGATGACCGGCATGGACACATCGAAGCAGCCATGGAGCGGCGAAACCCGGCGCATCGACGCGCCGTTCATCGCCGGCGTGCTTGCCGAAATGCCCGAATCGATCTTCTACGTCGTCGGCCCGCCGGCCATGGTCGCCTCGGTGCTCAGCGCGCTCGAAGCAGCCGGCGTGGACGGGGACTACGTGCGCAGCGAAGAATTCCCCGGATACTGAGTGGCTCGGCGCTGCGCGCGCCGCCGAGATGTCGATCCGACTGCCGATGCAAGGACTCCGGGTTCGTGATGGCTGCGATGGTTCCGTCCCATGGAAGTGCCGGCGCGAGCACGAGGAAGCCGGTGTATCGGGTTTGCGACGCGGAGATCGATGCGGCTCAGTGCGATTCCAGGACCCGCCGGAATCCATACACGGGCAGGCGTTCCTGGTCGAAATCGAGATCCGTGGAGCGTACGAATCCGAGGCCTTCGTAGAGCTTCCAGGCGACTTGCATGGCTTCGGTGGTATGCAGGATGACTTGCCCGCGGCCGCTTTCCCTGGCCCGCGCGATGCAGGCGAGTGCGAGGGCCTTGCCGACGCCGCGACCCCGATACTGCGGACTGACGCCAAGCAGGCGAATGCCGGCAGCGTTTACTTCGGAGGTTGCCGTGCCACCCGATCCGTACTGGGCCATGTCGGAGAAGTACACCACGCCGCCCATCAATTCGTTGCCGGCGCCCAGTGCGACCAGCACCTGCACGCCCGGCTTTTCGGAGAAGCGGCCGATGTTGGCGAGGGTTTCGTAGTAGCGCGGTTGTTCCTGCGGGCTCGGAAAGCCCGGCAGCGAGGCATAGACCTCGACCATGAGCTGGCCGAGGGCGGCGAATTCGTCGGGGTGAAGCTCGCGGATCTGCGGTTCGGATTTCATCGTGGGCTCGAATGCTGCGGCAGCCGATGGCGGATGCCCATTATCAGCCATGCCGCGCGAACCCGGACCGATCTGGCGCTTTCACCGGCGCAGGAGCGGCGCCGTGCGCCGACCCGACCGTGACCCGCTGCACGTTCAGGCGCCCTGCACCCCGGTAGTCTCGACCGACCTTCAGCGTGGGGCTGGGTCAGGCATGTTCGTCATCCGCAATGGAAGTGGGCAGCGCCGGTCGGCGGCCTTATGGGCTGCCCTGCTCGCGCTGGCGCAGGCTTCGCCGGTGCTGGGTGGATCCCCATCGTTGGGATGGCAGGAAATCCCGGACACGCGCATTCGTCCGCTGTGCCCGCTGCCGGAGGCCGATCCGGGCGAATTCGGAGTCTGCCAGTCGGTGACCGGCGCCTGGAGCGGCGGCGCCTTCGACACCCAGCGCAACCGCCTGTACATCCTCGGCGGCGGCCATGCCGACTATGCGGGCAACGAGGTCTACGTACTCGATGTGAACCTGCTGCAGCTGAGTCGGCTCAATGCGCCGAGCTATCCGGTCCGCGATGGCTGCGCCGAGGGCAACGATTCGATGTACGCCGACGGCCGCCCGGTCGCGCGCCACACCTACAGCAACGTCGAGTTCCTGCCGGCTGCGAACCGGCTGCTGCTGTTCGGCGGATCGCGCTGGAAGTGCGGCTATTTCGGCGACGATACCTGGCTGTTCGAGCCGGCCAGCGACACCTGGACGCGGCAGTCGCCGAGTGTGTCGCCGGGCGGCGATTTCAATCTGTCGATGGCGCGCGATCCGCAGACCAACCTGGTGTATGCACGCGATACGCATGCGCTGTTCTCCTACGATCCGGTCGCGTCCAACTGGACCCAGCGCAGCGAGGAGTATTCGATCACCAGCTACAAGAACGGCGTGATCGACCCGCTGCGCCGGCGCTACTACTGGTACGACACCAGCAGCACGACGCTGCACTGGTACGACATCAGCAGTTCGACCGCGGTGGGCCTGGTCGATCACACGCGGTCGACGAGGGGCTGCACGTTTCTCTCCAACGATCGCGCCGGCTGGCAGTACGACCCCGTGCTCGACCGACTGGTGGCCTGGTCGGATGGGGACAGCGTCGAACTGCTCGACGGCGAAACCGGCGTCTGCGAGACGCGCACCTATGCGGGCGGCCCGACCGCGGTGGCCACCGGCACGTTCGGTCGCTTCCGCTATTCCAGCGCGAGCAACCTCTATGTGGTCTGCAACGGCATCGATGACAACTGCTACACGTTGCGGCTGACGTCGGTGGATTCGATCTTCGCCAACGGCTTCGAGAATTGATCGTGGCTGATCACGGCGAGCACCGGAAGGACCTGCGGCAGGTGCCCGGCCCGATCCGTCGAGGATGCTGCGCCGCGCGCTGGCTGGCCACCTGGCTGATGCTGACGATGCCGTTGATCTCGTTCGCATCGCCGGTGACGACCCTGCGACTGCACTCGACGCAATCCGGCCTGCACGTGTTCACGGCAGGGCTCGGGTTTCGCAAGGGCGATGTGCCGGACTTCGCGCACCTGCAGCTCGCCGATTCGCAAGTCACGGTCAAGGCACGCTGGAACGATGGCAGCGTCAAGCATGCGATCGCCGCCGGGCAGATCAGCCTGGTCGCCGGGCAGAATACCGAGGTAGTCGTCGAGTCAGTCGCCACCGAACCCGGCGGCACGGCGTTGACGGCGAGTGACATCCAGAACGCGAATCCTTCGGCGCTCGTCGATCTCGGCGCGGTCGGCGCGGTCAGCCTTTCGACCCTGCTCGCGACGCCGGTGCGCACCTGGATCAGCGGCCCGGAGATGGTCGAGGCGCACTACCGGGCTTCGCCCAACGGCAACGCCAATATCGCGATCTGGTTCCAGGTGCGCCTGTACAAGAGTGGACAGTTGTGGGTGCGCACATGGGTCGACAACGGCCGGCTCGATGTCGCTGCCAGCGATCGCAGCTACGTGCCGAGCGTCGTCATCGGCGGCGTGCAGGTCTTCGACAACGGCGGCGCGGTGCTGACCCACTTCGCGCACACGCGCTGGTCGCAGGAAGCCTGGATCGGCGCGGCGAGCCCGGTCGAGGCGGACATCGACACCGGCTATCTGGTCAGCACGCGCTTGCTGCCGAACTTCTTCGGCGACACGCCGGGCCAGGCCGCGCTCGATGGGCTGACCCAGGTCTACGTGCCGTTCTCACCGGCCGGCTGGACGCCGCAGATGGGCGAGACCGGGTTCCAGGACCAGATCGGCCTGCTGCCGCTTTGGGATGCGCTGTATGTCACCTCGCACGCCGATTCGCGGGCGCGCAAGGCGGTGATGGCGCAAACCCTGGCGTTGAACAGCTACCCGATCGTCTGGAAGGACAGCGTCACCCAGGCTACGCCGCTGCCGAGTGCGCGACCGACCTGGACCGTCGACGGGCCGAACCAGGGCGGCGCCACCTCGATCGGCGCGGGAGCGCTGGTTTGGGATATCGCCCACCACGGCTCCGGCGGTTACCTGGCCTATCTGATCAGTGGCGACTACTACGCACTCGAAACCATGGCCGACCAGGCCGCGCTCTGCTACCTGATGAACACATCGGGCAACGGCAGCGGCACGGCACGCCTGATGACCGGGCAGACGCGCGGAATGGCCTGGTGCCTGCGCACGCTAAGCCAGTACGTGGGGATCGCGCCGAGCGGAGATCCCATCGCCGCCGACTATCGCGCCCTGCTGGCCAGCAACATCGCCCACTGGGCCGGGGTCGTCGATACGCTCGGCGCGAGCGGCATCGGCTATTTCTACGAGTACGACATCGACCTCTACGCACCCGGCACGATCGCGCCGTGGCAGCAGCACTTCATGATGCAGGCGCTCGGCCTGGGTTCGGACCTCGAGCCGCTGGCCAACATGAGCGCCTATGAGCGCGTGCGTGACTGGCTCTATCAGGGCGCGGTCGGCATCCTTGGTACCGGCGCCGGGTATTGCTTCAACTACGCCAGCGTCTACAACGCGAAGATCAGCGACGGCGGCAACGACAATCCGGCCTCGTGGTATCCGACCTGGGCCCAGGTGTTCGCCGAGACCCACGGCAGCGCGGCATGCGGCAACGCGCTGCTCGGCAATTCCGGCGGCGCCCCGTCCGCCGCGGCAACCGGCTATTGGGGCAACCTGCTACCGGCCATCGCCTATGCCGTCGATCATCAGGCCAGCGGCGCCGCGGCCGCCTGGCAACGCCTGACCGGTGCGAGCAATTGGCCGGTGCTGCGCAACAGCGGCTTCGGCGCCATCCCGAACTGGGGTATCGAACCGCGGGCGACGGCGACCGGTGATTTGATTTTCGCGGATTCGTTTGAGAATCCCTGATTGGGGAGAAATCCGCGCTGACGAAAACCGTTCGCCATTCTCAGTCGCCGTTCGCTCCGAGCTTGCCGAAGGGTCCTCTCGTCGCCCTGCACTGTTGGTCTTTGGTCAGCGTCGCGCTGGTCTCATCCGGCGAGACCGCACCTACCTATATCCAAGGGCTTCCACTGGAGGCCCCGATGACGATCGCGAACGAACCTGCCCTGCTCGAATCTGCACCCCGATCGATCGAACGCCTCGTCGAACGCTGGGCGCGCAAGTACGGGGATCGCATCACCGGGTATTTCCGCCGCCCGGCGCAACCGGCTCGTTTTGCCGAGTTTCCGCCGGGCCTTTCGGCCGACCTGCGCGAGGCGCTCGAACGGCGAGGCATCAGCGAGCTCTACAGCCACCAGCGCGAGGCCTGGGATCACGTGCAGCGTGGTGAACACGTGGTGGTGGTTACGCCGACCGCCTCGGGCAAGACGCTCTGCTACAACCTGCCGGTGATCGAGGCGGTGCGCGAGGCGAAGGCCAAGGCGCTGTATCTGTTTCCGACCAAGGCGCTGGCCCAGGACCAGGTCGCCGAGCTGCTCGAACTGAACAGCGCCGGCACGCTCGGCCTGCGCGCGTTCACCTTCGATGGCGATACGCCGAACGATGCGCGCCAGGCAATCCGCATCAAGGGCGACATCGTGGTCAGCAATCCGGACATGCTGCACCAGGCGATCCTGCCGCACCACACCAAATGGGCGCAGTTCTTCGAATCATTGCGCTACGTGGTGATCGACGAGGTGCATACCTACCGCGGCGTGTTCGGCTCGCACGTGGCCAACGTGATCCGCCGCCTGCGTCGGGTCTGCGCATTCTATGGCGTCTCGCCGATCTTCATCCTGTGTTCGGCGACGATCGGCAATCCGAAGGAACACGCCGAGGCCCTGCTCGGCGAGGCCGTGCATGCGATCACGCAGAGCGGCGCGCCGTGCGGCGAGCGCCACGTGCTGCTGTGGAATCCGCCGGTGATCAACCCCGATCTCGGCATCCGCGCCTCGGCACGCTCGCAGTCGATGCGCCTGGCCCGGCATGCGATCCGGGCGAAGATGAAGACGATCGTGTTCGCGCAATCGCGACTCATGGTCGAGATCCTGACCAAGTACCTCAAGGACGTGTTCGACCACGATCCGCGCAAGCCGGCGCGCATTCGCGCCTATCGCGGCGGTTACCTGCCGACCGAGCGCCGCGAGACCGAGCGCGCGCTGCGCGGTGGCCACATCGATGGCGTGGTCAGCACCTCGGCACTCGAACTCGGCGTCGATATCGGCGCCCTCGATGTGGCCATCCTCAACGGCTTTCCTGGCTCGATCGCGGCGACCTGGCAACGCCTCGGCCGGGCCGGTCGACGCCAGAAGCCGTCGCTCGGCGTGATGGTCGCCTCGAGCCAGGCCCTCGACCAGTACGTGGTGCGTCATCCGGAGTTTTTCGATTCCGCACCACCCGAGCAGGCGCGCATCGCGCCGGACCAGATGCTGATCCTGCTGGATCACATCCGCTGCGCCGCATTCGAATTGCCGTTCACCTCGGGTGACGCCTTCGGCGAATCGCGCGTCGATGATTATCTGGAAGTGCTGGCCGAATCGGGCGTGCTGCATCACGAGGGCGAGCGCTGGGACTGGATCGCCGACAGCTATCCGGCCGGCGCGGTCAGCCTGCGCTCGGTCGCCGACGGCAATTTCGTCGTCGTCGACCGCAGCGATGGGCGCCAGACCATCATCGCCGAGGTCGATTATTCGAGCGCCGCCTTGACCCTCTACGAAGGCGCGATCTACATGGTGCAGTCGAGTCCGTACCAGGTCGAACGCCTGGACTGGGAAGGGCGCAAGGCCTTCGTCACGCGCACCCATGCGGACTACTACACCGACGCAATCGACTACACCAAGCTCAAGGTGCTCGAGCGCTTCGACGGCGCCAACGCCGGTCGTGGTACCTGCCACCACGGCGAAGTACACGTGGTGCGGCATGTCTCGGGTTACAAGAAGATCCGCTTCTACAGCCACGAGAATATCGGCTACGGACCGGTCACCCTGCCCGACCAGGAACTGCACACGAGCGCGCTGTGGTGGCAGTTGACCCAGGGAACGCTCGAATCTGCGTTCGCGAGCCGGCAGGAAGCGCTCGATGGCTTCCTCGGTGCCGCCTATGCGCTGCACACGGTCGCCTCGGTGCGCGCGATGGCCGACGGTCGCGACCTGCAGAAAGCCGTCGGTTCCGGTGACGCGGCCTGGTTCGCCACGCGCGATGGCAACGGCCGCGGCCAGTGGCGCGATGCCGGCGGCCAGCCGACCGATCCAGAGCAAGCCGATGCGTTCTTGCCGACCCTGTACCTCTACGACAACTTCCCGGGCGGCATGGGCTTGTCCGAGCCCTTGTTCCGTGATGCGGCCCTGCTCGTGCGCGAGGCGATGGCCCTGGTCGAAGGCTGCGACTGCACGGGCGGCTGCCCAGCCTGTATCGGCCCGGTCAGCGAAGCCGACGAGATCTCCGGCGCCACCCAGCGCGAATGCGCGGCGGCGGTGCTCGCGTTGCTCGACGCATGAGCACCGTTGCCGAAAAGCTGCGCCAGTTGCGCAGGGATGCGGGGCTTGATGGGGTGAACAATTCGCCGGGCGTCGATGGCCCTGCAGCAAAAGCACCACCCTCATCCCCTTTATTCGCCCCGTCCATGGGGCTCACCCTTCGGGCCGGCTTGCGCCGTTCGTGCCCGCTCCCATCGGGCACAGTCGGGACCTTCTCCCGCCAGCGGGAGAAGGAACATCGGCTTCATGCTTTGCGGAGGCTCATCCGCGCACGTGAGCAAACCCCATTGCAATCGCGGCGAATCTTGCCACCTCCAGCCGGCGAAGAAATCGCGCCCGGGCTGCACTACGTCGAAGCACAGTTCGCCTATGCGGCCAGCGCGACCCTCGATGTACCGGCAATCGACGAAGCCCCAATCGAGCGCAATCGCCTGCTCTGTTTCGACACCGAGACCACCGGGCTCGCCGGCGGCGTCGGCACACGGGCCTTCATGATCGGCGTCGCCGCGTGGGCCGACGATGTGCTGACCGTACGCCAGCTCTACCTGACGACCATCGCCGGTGAACGCGCAATGCTCGAAACCTTCGCCAATTGGCTGCGGCCCGAAACGATCCTGGTCAGCTACAACGGCAAGAGCTACGACGCGCCGCTGCTGAAGGGACGCTTGCGGCTCAACCACGTCGCCCATCGCCTCGCCGAGTTGCCGCACATCGACTGGCTGCATCCGACCCGGCGCGTCTACAAGGGCCACTTGCCGAACTGCAAGCTCGCCACGATCGAACGCGAGGTCCTGCGCATCGTCCGCGAGGACGACCTGCCCGGTTCCGAGGCACCTGCAGCATGGCTCGCCTTTCTGCGCGGCCAATCCAGCACGAACCTCGGCCGCGTGCTCGAGCACAACCGCCAGGATGTAATCACCCTGATGCGCCTCGGCGATCACTTCACCCAACTCTGAGCGTGCGAATATCGCGCGCTCTTCCGCAGCCGCCTGGGCTGCGGTCCAGGCCTCGATCGATTTCCACGCTGGCGGCTGCCATGCATGCACGAATACCATGGCGTCACCCATGACGACCGCGCCGTCGAGTCGCCGCGATGGCCGTGAATCAATGATTCGTGCACTCTCGGCACAATCCGCCGCACCGGGCCTTGCGACCGGCAACGCTGGAGAGGAGACGACGATGACCAGGCCGATCGCCAGGCACAAGCGGGAAGTACTTTCGCCATGAGCCATGACACACTCTCGGATCTCCTGCGGTTCGTGCGCCTGCGGGGCGCGCTCTTCTTTCATGTCGATTGCACGGCGCCCTGGGTGACCGAGGCGCCGAAGGCTGCCGATCTTGCGCGAGCGATCATGCCGGGTTCCGAACACGTGATGGAGTATCACGTGGTCACGCACGGATCGTGCTGGGCGAGCCTGGCCGGAGCGGATCCGATCCGCTTGCAGGCCGGCGACGTGATCGTCTTCCCCCATGGCGATGCCCACGTGATCTCGAGCAAACCGGGCATGCGGACCAAACCCGACCTCGACTTCCTCTTCGAGCACCGTTCGACGCAACTGCCGTTCATGCTGCAACAGGGAACGACGGAAACAGCGAATACCGTGGCGGCCGACGTCGTCGATTCGGACAAAGCCGGATTGCTCTGCGGCTTTTTTGGCTGCGACAGGAGCCCGTTCAATCCCGTACTCGACTCCCTGCCGCGCATGATCCATGTCTCTGCCGAAGAGCTCGCCGAAGGCTCCATCGATTCGGTCCTGCATTTCTCGCGACTGGCCGCCGCTGAGTCCGCGCAGAAGCGGCCGGGTGGTGAAGTCGTGCTCGAGCGCTTGAGCGAATTGATGTTCGTCGATCTGCTTCGACGCTACCTGGATCGCCTGCCTGAAGCGGAAAGCGGATGGCTTGCCGGGTTGCGCGACCGCCATGTTGGCCGTGTGCTCGGGCTGATGCACGACCATCCGACCCAGGCTTGGACCATGGATGAATTCTCCGGCCGCGTCGGCTTGTCACGCTCGGCATTGCACGATCGCTTCGTGCAGTTCATCGGCCTCACACCGATGCAGTATCTGACCCGCTGGCGAATGCAGATCGCCTCGCGCCTTCTGACCGAAGGGAACTCGACCATAGCCTACGTGGCGCTCAAATCCGGCTACGACTCGGAAGCGGCATTCAGCCGCGCCTTCCGGCGTATCGTCGGGGTGTCGCCTTCGACATGGCGGCGCCAACGGGCCGCGGAAGCTGCCCGGTGACGACTGCCCTGCCCGTTACGTACCCTGCCGCGGAAGGCCGTGTCCAGGCCAGCGAAACATGGGTCGATCGGAATCGGCGCAGCAGAGGATCCACCGCGCCAATCCGGTTCAGGCGACCTTTCTGGCGGACATCGACAGCACATCGTCGGTTGCCAGGGTCTTTCCGCCGATGGCCCAGTGACCGCTCTTCACCTCTTCGATCACGACCCAAGTGACCGGACGAAGCGCTTCGCCTTCGATCGATACCATGGTGTCGGTCAATTTTGCGGCGATTTCCTTCTTCTGCGAATCCGAGAAAACGCCTTCGATCAGTTTTACGTTGATAAGTGGCATCGCTTGTTCCTGAGTTGAATGGTGTGCCCCGACAACAGCGCCAGGGCCAGGAAAGTATCGCCAGAGTGCGCGAAACTTCGAATGATCCAGGCTCCATGGCGCTTGCTCGATACGCCAGCATTCAAGGGCATGCGCGGTCGCCCAACGGTGGTCAGGCGTCGCTGCGAGGCGAAGAAACGTCGGACATCGACCGGACGCGGGATTGGCGCTGGGCAGAATCGGCAGGATTCGGCCCGGTTGGATCTCGGAGTACGGCTGGGGCAGCGCTGCTGATCGGGCCGCCGACTGTCTCGATTTCGGATCCCTGGTGGGTACGAGAAATCCGGGATCGCTTCACCCGCTTCGGCTCGCGTTGAGCCGGGCCGGCCCTCAAGCGCATCGAAGGAAGCAATGATCGGACATGGCCGGAGCGGGACGGCAGCCCGGCGATGCCGCTTCGACAGACTCAGGGCCAACGGGTGCGGCAGGTCCGATGTTGATGGCGCAGGGTCGCCCCATCGATGAGCGAGGCGATTTCGCAGTCCGAACGCGCGCCGATACTCCAAACCAGCCGACAAGGTCCATCGGAATCCGTTCGCAGGTTCGCACCCGCATTCGAGCGCCCCCCACAAAGCTACAGCTTGACCACGATGCCGCTCCGGCCCTTGGCCGGGTAGCGCGTGCTGAACGCGGCGCCGGGCTTCAGCGACTCGGCCTTCCAGGCGATGTTGTGGTCGGAGCGGTAGTTGAACCACAGCGTCGGTTTGCGCCGTGAGCCCTGGATCACCGCTTCGATCGCTTCCCTGTTCGGGTGGCCGAACTTGTCGCCGTTGGTGCTGACCAGGTAGTGCCTTGCGTTGACCAGTTCGAGCAGTTCGGGGGTGATGTTGTTCTTGCTGCCGTGGTGGGCGAGTTTGAGTGCATCGACCTTGAGCGGTTTGGCCTTGGTGTAGCCCTGATCGCGCAGGGATTCGCAGACGACCTTGGCGTGCGCATCGGCGAGGAACAGGCACGACTTGCCGGCGAACTCGGCGAGGAATGCGATGCTGCTGCCGTTGGCGTCACCGGAATCCTGACCTTTGAGCAGGCTGCGCAAGGTATCGGAAAGGTCATCCGGGCCGAGGGTCAGCTCGGCATCCGGATGGAACTTGTTTTCCTCGACCAGTTGGGCCCAGGCCGCGTCGAGGTCGCCGGGATCGATTTGCCACTTGTCGAGGTTCTTTTCCCAATCCTTCCTGAGTTTGGCGAGCGATTGCGCATTTGGCGAAACCAGGGTCAGGCGCATGCCGTCGGCCAGCTCGACCGCATCGCCGGGCAGCTTGCCGGTGCACACGGCCTTGCCGTCGAAACTCGCGTTCCAGCGTTCGAACGCGCGTCGATGGATCAGGGCGCTGAGGAACTCGCCTTCGCGACCGCCGAGGTCCGTCGCTTCGTCAATGTGCCGCCAGCCGTTGAACCAGATCTCCGCGGGATCGATCGGCCAGCGCTGGAACGGCTCGGCCATCAGGCGGACCAGGCCTTCGATGTGATCGGTGTCGACATGGCTGATGACCGCGAGCTCGACGCCGAGATCGCCGGCGGGCAAGCGTTCGAGCCGCGCCGAAACCTCGGGCCAGGCATTGATCGGGCCGCCGTCGATGAGGATGCGGCGGGTCAGTTCCTCGGTGCCGTATTCGATCCAGAGCGCGTCGCCGTGCTTGGCTGGCAGCATTTCGATGCGAAAGAATGGCTTGGACATGATGGCATCCTCGGGGAGGCTCTGATCAGTTGGACAGCAGCCAGTCGGCGTCGCCGAAGCCGATCAGGCACAGCGGCATCAGTTCGCCATCGAGCAGCGCATTGCGCTTGAGTTCGCGCATCGCTTCGCCGAGGCGGCGGGTCTGCGTGCGATCGGCGAAGGTCAGGCCCTGCATGAGGCGGGCAGCAACCTCGGCCGAATGCTCGGCCAGCACGGTGGCGACCGTTCCGACCACGGCGGCCGCACCACGGGTGCAGAAAACGGCGACCGGATTGGCATAGTCGTCGCCGGTGCCGGCCATGTCGCAACCGAGCAACGCGACCAGTGGCCGCTCGCCGCCCTCGGCGCTGGCACAGATATGCGCCGCGGTGATGCCGATGGTCTTGATCGGCTTGCCACCGATTTCGATCGTCGCCGCACGGCCCGCGCCATCGGAGTGGGCGAGCGCGATCAGCACGGACGGACTGGCCTGGCCGACCTGCGCTTTCCAGTCGCTCCAGTCGGCGGCTTGATGGCCATCCAGCTGGGCGGCCTGCAGACGTTGGCGCAGGGGGCCGAGCTGCTCGTCCTTGACGCGCGCGCTCGAGCCGAACACGACCGCGCCGGCGATCTTCAATGTGTCGCGGCCGGCGACCGGCTCGGACTGCAGGCCGACCTCGCCTTCGAGGGCGAGGTCGGCCTGCAAGGCATGCCGCTCGATGACCTTGCTGAGACCCCAGAAGCCCATCGGGCAGAACGTGCTGTCGTCGTGCTTGCAGGTCGCCGCGCATTGGCCGGCCTTGATCGCGTCGCGCCAGTGCGGGCACAACATCGCGTCGTCGGCCGGGGCGTCGTATTCGTAGATGAACTCGAACGGGATGACCACGGCGTCGCTGCGCGTACTGACGACCTGGATGAATTCGCCGTCGAACAGCTGCCTGCGCGCGGCCCCGGCCGCACCGGCGCGTTGCGGTTCGACGAGATAGAGATGCAGGTAGTTGCCGAGTTCGGCGAGATTGCGCAGCAGGGTCTTGCCCTTGTCGCTGTCGAGGCCGCCGGCGTAGTCCCGGGCCGTCCGGGCAACGCCACTGAGCAGCGCGTTGATGTCCTCGACGGTCTTCTCGACCACACGCAGGTTGGACAGCCAGGCCCGCTGACCGCCCATCGCATGGGCGACCGGCTGGTCGGTCGCGGCGTGGTTCAGCACATAGGCCAGGTCATAGCGCCGCCGATCCGGATCGGCGAGCATGCGCTTGACCTGCAAGACGCTTTCGAGGACCGGCGCCGTGCCGTTCGCCGAGGCGGCCTCGCTGGCACTGGCGGTCGCGCGCAATGCCGCGGTCTGGATCACCCGACCGCGATACAGCACGCTGATGCGGCCGTTGAACGGCTCCGCCGCGGCCGGCGTGAACTCGAAGGTGCAGGCCGTGCTGTTGCCGGTGCGGTGCAGGATGATGGCGGCGCCGAGCGGCACCGGCAGGTGCGTGGGTTCGGACAGCCAGACGTCGAGGTCCCAGCTGTCGAATTCCTGCGGCAGGGCATCTTCCGGGAACGGTTCCGGCAAGGCATTGGACTCGCGATCGGGCGGACCGATGTGCACACGCACGCGCGCGACCAGCCCGACCACGAAACCGCGGCTGGCAGGGATCTCGTTGTCGTTGCGCACGATCGAGGCGCGCTGCTGCAGATAGCGGTTGGCCGAGACCGCCGCCTCGGCGCGCTCGAGTGCCTCGGCGGCCTGGACCAGGCGTGTGGCACCGGCCGATTCGTGATCATAGGGTGCCTCGAGCCGCTCGTAGTCGGGTACCTCGGGCTCGGCTCCGGCTGCCGCTGCCGCTGCCGCGTCGGCAGCGGATTCGCCGCCGAGCGATTCCAGACCATCGGACTGTTGCACCGTATCCGAACCAAGCGACTCGAGTCCCGATGGCGCACGCGGTACCGGCGCCGGCAGGTCGGGAACCTGGGGCATGATCGCGCCGAGTTCGGCGCGCAACGGGGCTGGCAGTCGGACCGCGCGCTGCACGTTGCGCGAGCGTTCCTGCAGGCGACGGGCGACGCGACGGATGGTGAAGCGCGCGAGTTCGTCGCAGAGGCCGACGATGGCCGGCTGCGGCAAATCGCGAAACGCCTGGCAGGCCGCGACATCGACGCGCCGGGCATGCGAGAGCTGTTCGACGAAGCGGTTGATGCGACCCGGCAGGTCGATGCCAGGATCGTCTTCGAACAGGACGAATCCGCCAGACTGGGTGGCGTCGACGAGGCCGAGGATGCGCGCGTGATCCTCCCTCGCCAGCGGCCCCGGTGCGCGCGCGAAGAGGATGTTGGCCGACACCTGGCCGCCGTCCAGATATGCCGCAAGCCCATCGAAATCTCCGGACAGCATGAGGACATCGCAGGCGAAGCACTCGCTGCCCGAACCGACCATGCGGGCGAGTCCGCTCGCTGGCCAGAGTCCCGTGGCGTCCCTGATTGCGGCGCGGTCGATGTCCTCGAGGGCGGCGATGCGCAACGGCCAGCCGAGCATGCGGTTGCTCAGCAGCGGCAGGCGCAGCGAGGTCACCGGAACGAGCCGGTACAGGGAGGTCAGCCAGGCCGGATCGTCCTCGGCGGTTGGCCATTCGGCGACGCGCACCGGAACCTTGTCGAGCCGGGCGCCGATCCGTGCATTCCAGCCGGCGAGCCAATCCGGCGCCGGCAGGGCCTGCAGGCGCTGGGCGAACGAACCGGCAAAGCGCGGCGCGGTCCAGCCCAGTTCGCCGCTTCGCGCAGCACGTGACGTGATCCGACCGAGCCAGTCATCGAGTACGCCTTGCGCGGGACGCAATGCGGTGACTGCGCCTAGAGCAAGCCACAGTCGCGCGAAGGCGGTCTCGTCGAGGCCTGCCGCCCAGTTCCTCCATTGACTGTAATCGCTCACTGGGTGGGCTCCGCCTTGCGTGTGTCCTGGACCTCGGAGGAAAGCCGCCGGGCCAGACTGGCGCGCCGTTCATCGCCGAGCACGCGGAACAGGACGGCGAGGTTGTCGAGCACTTCGGTGTTGCGCGGATCGTCCTGCGAGGCCTGCGCGAGCGCGGTGGCGACCCTGCGCACGACGACGTCATCGAGACGGATCGCGTCGTAGGGCCGTTCGCCCTGTTGCTTGAAGGCGTCGGCCAGCGTGCTCAGGGCCAGGAAGTCGGCATAGGGCGCGCCGAAGTCGCTGGCTTTGGCGCCATCCCAGCGCGCGAGGTAGACCTCCGCCGGCCGGAATGTCCTGCCGCGCAGATCGGCCAGCACGGCGAGCTGGCGCGCCACGACCAGGGTATCGCGCGCGAGATCCTTCGAAGGCGTCGGCGCCGGTCCGCCATCGCCGAACTTGAGCAGGGCGCCGACGAACGAGGCGGTACCGAGCAGTTGCGCGCATTCGCGCGTGCAGTCGGTGGCACCCTGGACCCAGCCCGCCCTGCCGTCCACGACGAACTTCGACCAGCCGCCGCGCGTTTCGGTGACCGTCATCGCCGAGTATTTGGGGATGCGCGCGGAAATCGCCGCGCTGCGCGATGGCGCGGCGCGCACGACGTTGCCGGCGCTGGCCATGGCCGCGAGCGTCGTGGCGAACTCGCGAGGCATGCGCACGTGCTGGACCTGCAGCCGGGTCGGCGAAATGCGCGCATGCAGGGTTTCCCCACCCATGGCCTGCGGCAGTTTCAGTTCCCAGGCATAGGATCGGGCGACGACCGGATCGGGCAACTGGGCCTGCACGTCGATGAGGATCGACGACTCGTCGCGACGCACCACGCCCCAGATCGCGAGGCTGGCCTGCTGCGCGCGGACGACCAGGTCGACCTTGTCGAAATAGCTCTGCGGATGCTTCCGTGTCGGCGCCAGCGAGCCGTAGTAGTTGAGCACGCCGAGCGACCCAAGGCCGCTGCGCAGAAGCACTTCGCGCGCGATCAGGGTCGACACCGCGCTGCCGAGGCCGGTGCCATCGGGGTCCTCGAACTCGAACACGGCGATGCGGTATTTCGCGTCCGGCAAGTGCAGCGGCGGTGCACGGCCGGCCAGCACGCTGTCGATGTCCTCGTTCACATCGACACCGATGATGGCGTGCGCGAGCGGCGCCAGGGCGAACAGGCACAGGCCCATCAGGACGAGCTGGATCCGCTTCATCACAGCAACCCCCGGTTCGGCAGGGCCGCCCTGCAGTCTTCGCGCAAACCGAGCAGGGTATCGGGCAGGTTGCCGAGCAGGCGCTCGGAAGCGGCGATCAGGTCGATGCACTCCTGCGGCTTGTTGGCCAGCTTGTAGCCGATCGCGAGTGCCGTCAGCACCGCGGCATTGGCCTCGGGCGCGAGTCGGGCCAGTTGCGGATCGTCGAGATCGACATCGAGACTGGTGGCGGTCATCGGCGCACTCAGCACGCCGTAACCGTCGGCCACCGCAATCTGCACCTTGACCTTGACCGGATCGGGACTGGTGACGTAACCGCCGACGTAGGCATCCGCCCCGAACAAGCGTGCGTAGCCGCCGTAGCGTTCCGGCACCTTCGGCTCGGCCGCACTGCACGGAAAGATGCGCGGCTGCGCATCGGCTGCGAAGTTGGCCTTCTGGATCTGGACCAGCAGGTTGTAGCGCAGGGTATCGGCTATGCGATCGGACAGGGCCGGATCGGGACGCCCGCTGGCCGGGCGGAAATGGCCGACGATCACGGCCGGGCGCTGCTTCTGGATGCAGGCGGACACGCCCGCTGGAACCAGGCGCAGGCCGTAGCTGTTTTGCGTGGTCTTACCCTTGATCACTTCGACCTTGTCGACCGCGACATCGTAGCCGTCGACCGATGCACTGAGGTCGACCGACAACGGTGCACTGTCGGGCGCGGTTTCGAACTGCAGTTCGAAGTGGCCGTCGGAATCGCTCAGCGCGCTTGCTTGGCCCTGCGCACCGAGCGCGAGAGAGACGCGGGCGCCGGCCAGCGGCTCGTCGGTGGCGGCATCGCGGACATTGCCGATCACGGCGGTGGTGAGCGGAGGCGGCTTCGGGTGGCAGCCAGCGATCAGGACCACCGCGATGCCGATTGCACTAGTTCGGTACCAGCACGACATGCGCACCCTCCAGTTCGTAATCGCCCTGCGCGCGCGGACAGCCGGCCATGTCCACGGGGCGCGAAGCGGCTTCATCGAAGCGCAGGCTGAATTGCCAGTGTTCGCCGGCGGCCATGCGCGGCAATGCAAGTTCGGCCGCCCCGCCGGGTGTGAGCACCTCGGAACGGGTCAGCCCATCCGCGCGGACCACGTCGATGACGCGAGCCACGCGGCCCGGTGCGCCGGCGCTGACGCGGACCTCGAGCCGGCAATCGCGCGGGCGCGTGTATTGCCAGAGACCCGCGGCGACAAGGGCCATGACGACGATCGCGGCCAGCGTGCGCATGAGCCAGGGTGAAACCGGCGGCGGCGCAGTCGGTGTGGTCGGCCAGGCATTGCGACGTGTATCCAGCGCATCGCGGATATGGGTGATCGCGATCGCGTTGCGCTGCAGGGCGCCATCGTCAGCGGCACGATGCAGGCCGACCAGGGCGCCGTCTTCGTCGAAGAGGCCACCGCCACTCATGCCGGGGCGGGTCTCGTCGACGCCGGACAGGCTGAGCATGCCGGGCTCGGGCGTGCGCTCCTGGCTGAACGGGCCGGTCGCGAGATTCTCCACGACGCTGCCGTTGACCCAGATGCGCGTGCCGGCGGCATGACGGGTCAGGCCGGCGCCGCCCGGATAGCCGACGATACGCACCGGCGCGCCATCCTCGATATCGGCCCAGCGCAACGGACGGCCTTCGTTCTGGAAGGTCGGGTCGGCGATGTCGAGCAGGACCCAGTCGTTCGGCGCGGTGCGCAGTTCGTCGGGCAATGCCGCCGCTGCACCGCCACAGGGCGAGAGCACGCTCAGGCGGGCGGAATAGATGTCCGGGTGCTCGCCGCAGCGGCGCTTGTCCCTGTAGGTGCGGGTATAACCCTGGCCCGGTCGCCAGCAGAGGATCTCGTCGTGGACCGGGCCACCCCAATCGCCGCTGACCGGATCCTTGCGGCGCACCACATGGGCACAGGTCAACAGATAGCGTCGCACCTGGCGCGGTTCGTCGCGCTGCTCGATTTCGACGAGCACGCCGCTGCCCATCGACGCCGCGTCTTCCGATGCGTAATCGCCTTCGCCACAGGCGCGGGCCTCGATGTACCAGACCCTCTGCCTGATATCGGAAACGAGCTTGCTCAAGGTTTGTGTCCGCGTTCTATCCTCGTCGTATCGACCACGCGAATCTCACCGCTGTCGATGTAGGCCTTCAGATTGGAGGGCTGGTAGGCGCAACGCGCATCGTTGAAACGATCGAGTGCGGACTGGTGCACGGCCTCGCCGTGCAGCCGGTGTTTGCCGATCTCGCGGATGTTGCGTCCCATCACCCGATAGGCGGCCGTCATCGAGTCCTTGAGATCGGAATAGTAGACCGGCGCGAAGAAGTTCAGATAGGCGGTGTTGAACTGAAGCCCGAGCGCCTCGGCTTTTTCGACGACCCAGTGCAGGGCCTCGTTGGCCAGTCCGTCGGGGGTGTAGCCGCCGCCGATGTTGCTGTGCACGCCGGCGAACCAGGCCTGCTCGAGCCGACCCTGCCAGTCCGGCGGACGTATCCAGAGATCGGGCGCGAACGGCACGCGCTGTTCATCGATGGCCATCGCGTGGATGGCGTTTTCGACATGCCGGTTGAGGGTGATGTCGTGGTACTTGTACTTGTTGCGATTGAGCACGCGGCCCAGCAATCCCGGTGCGCCGAGCGAGCCGACCGTGTCCCAGACGCCTATCATTCGGATCGGCGGACACTCGCGGCGGACCTTGACGTTGTGGAAGCACTGCTTCCAGCGTTCCGAACCGGGCTGTTCGTCGCTTTCGTAGCAGGAGAAGACGTCGGGCACGTAATAGTCGTCGCCCTTGTCGAGCAGGCCGACCCGATTCATGAAACCGGCCAGGGTGCGTACGGTGAATGCGCCGCGGCTGAATCCGAACAGGTAGATCTCGTCGCCTTCCTCGTAGTTGTAGCTGAGGAAGCGGTAGCTGTCGCGCACGTTGCGCTCGATGCCACGGCCGAAAGCACCGCCGGTGACCTTGTCGAGCCCGCCGCTGGTACCGACACCTTCGTCGTAGAAGACAATCTGGTCGACGCCGTCGTGTGCCCGCGGCAGGACCGCCCGGGCCAGTTTCGTCACATTGGTCGGGCGGCGCTTGCCGGTGTCTTCGTCGAGTTGATCGCGCACGTTCCATGTGCCATCGGCACAGATGACGATCCGCTTCATGAGCTTCTCCTGCCCCGATGACCCAATCGACTCGCGTCGAAAAATCGGCCGGTTTCGGGAACCTCGAAACCGCTCGGACTCCGCGCACTGGAATATACTTTTTCCTGCGCAAAGTCAAACAGGACAGGCGCTCGACTCGCGCCATCCCCATCGCTCCGGTTCGGGTCACGCCGGCGACCCCGGCCCCGCGCACCGAGGAGCCATCAGGCGACCTTGCTGCGGATCTCCTCCTGACGGGTGCGAAAGCGTTCCAGCGCCTCGCCCAGAGCCTTGGCCCGATCACGGAACTGCAGCATCTGCTGGCGTGTCTTGATGACGCTGCGGATCAGGTCGGCACGTTGGCGGATCTGCTCATCGGTCATCGGCATGTCGAGCGGCGCCAGGTCGGCGCAGATCGAACCTATGGCCTGCAGTGCATTGACTGCCGTCCTGGCGTTTTCAGACGCTTTCTTCATGGTCATGCCACTTCTCCCGACCGTCGGCGCGAGCGCGCCTTGATGTTGTCCAAACCTGCGATGACCGGATCCGCAAGCCGGCATTGCCTGCACGATCCCTGCGGGTGCCCGACTGCCAGCGGCAAACACCGATTCCCTGTGCAGTAGATTTGCCATTGGGTTCGCAGGAATCTGTCGCTGGCCACGGCCATCGCCCAGGCAGTTTTCACGCTGCGGACTGAACCACCGCTAATCCGGTCAGCACCCCGTCCGGAAACTGCGAAGTGCACGACAGAATCGATCGCCCTGCCGGCACGGGCAGGCCACCCCGGGCCCAGGCCTCCTTAACCGCGTTTTCACAAAAACCGCTCGCTTCGCGGAATCCTCAGGAGATCGGTTTGTGTCCGATCGTCATATCCGAAGACGCGCCGCGACGAAATTCACTGTCGAGCCGAATCCGAATGCGCCGTACCAGTTTCGTTCATTCTCGATCGTGGAGACTCATCCCGGTAGGAAGATGGGAGCATCGAGATGAATGTGACGATCCTGTTTGGCGACCGCGAAAGAAAATGCTCGCTCGATGAAATCGTGCAGCGGGCCCACGCGGCCGTCGAGTCCGTGCTCGAACGGTTTGCCGGCGCCGACGCGGCCGAACGACACGTGCGGCCGATATGGCACAGCGTGGCGATGCAGATCGATTGCCGTGAGGAAACGGAATATCGGCAGTTGCTCAGGGCCATTGAAGTGAATTGCGCGCTGCGCCGCATTGCCGTGATGGGCGTGCGCCGCGCCTGAGCCAGCCCACGATGACAACGGTGACGGGACGGCGCGATCCTCTCGCGTCGAACGAGGTGCATGATCTTGGTCGATGACGACTGGATCCCGACTTCCGCCGGGACGGCTGAGAGAGGGCCTGAGCCGTCCCGCGTTGGCTCGTCACTCCTGCCAAGGCAGGACTCGGAACGCCGGCTGCCGAGCAGGAATTCGCGTCGTCAATGGTTCGACGGGCGAGCCGCGAGAGCGTTTCGTCGTACCGATTTCCCAGCCTCAAATCAGAATGGATCCCAGCCTTCGCTGGGATGACGGTGTGGCCGTTCGTGCCATCCCCCTCCAGGGAGGCTCTGAACAAGTGGCGCAATCGTCATGGCGATCAGAAGGCTCGCCACAGGTGCTGCGTGGCGACTTGAAGGCTGGTTGCCTTGACGAGCCGCGCGGTGCCTGTGGCGGGCCTTCTGAGCGCCACCCTTTCTCAATGACATCAGTCTGTTGGGCGACGCCTGCCTGCGCGCAGCTCTTTGTTGCGCCGACTTGAAAGACGGCCAGTCTGTCTGCGTCGGCGCGCCGCGATCTGCGCGCAGGCAGGTGTCGTGACGGTTGTGCCACTTGTTCGGAGCCTCCCTAGCTCGTCATTCCTGGGCGTGCAGGACCGCGGAGGCCATCGCGCGGTTGCTGCCTGGTTATTGATGACACATTGACCGGGCTTGGTTAAGTTGGGCGCCCCGCACACCTTCGGATGCCCGTGGAACAGCGACTCGATGCCATTGCCCAACTGATCGCGCAGGGTCGTCCCGACAAGGCCGCACAGCTGGCGAGCGAGGCGCGGGCGAACTTTCCGCTTGCGGTCGAACCGGCGCGCCTGCATGGCGTCGCCCTGTTCAGCATGGGCCGTCTCGACGAGGCCGTCGTCGCACTCCGCGAAGCCAGCGCCCTCGAACCGCGTTCGGTCGAAACCCTGTGCAATCTCGGCAGTGTCCTGTTGGCACGCAACGATGTCCACGCCGCCCTGACCGTGATGCAGTCGGCCCGGCTGATCGCGCCCGGACACGCCGCCGTTCTCAACGGTCTCGGCAACGCACTGCGCGCGGCGGGTGACGCCCGGGCGGCACGCGACACCTATGAGGCCGCCGCGCGTGCGGCCCCGGAATTCCTCGGCGCCTGGCTCAACCTGGCCGCCGCCGAGCTGGCCCTGGGCCAGCCTGCGCAATGCGAACGCATTGCGCGCATGGTCCTCAAGCAGACGCCCAACGCGCAGGCCTATCTGCTGCTGGCCCAGTCCCTCGCCGCCCAGCACCTGCTCGACGAAGCGGCCGATGCCTGCCGCGAGGGCGAGCGTGTTTCGCCGGGCAACCCCGACCTGCCCTATCAGCTCGGCCAGATCGCCGACGAACTGAAGCAGCCCGGGCTGGCGGCCGAGGCCCATGCCAGGGCGCTACAGATCGACCCGAATCTCAGCGGCGCCCTGGCCCAACTCGTCTTCATCAGGCGACAGCTATGTGACTGGCGCGATCTCGACCGGCTTTCCGGTCGGCTGCGCGAGGCCGTTGCCGCGGGCGCGAGCGACGTCGCGCCATTTGGCTTCCTCGCCGAACCGGCGACAGCCGCGGAGCAACGGGTCTGCGCCATGCAGTTCGCCGCCGCTGTCGGGCGACGGATCGATCCGCTCGCCGCCCGCCCGCAATTCCGGCATGCGCAACGAGCGCCCGACGCGCCGTTGCGCATCGGCTTTGCCTCGAACGGTTTCGGCAACCATCCGACCGGCCTGCTGACGGTCGCCTTTTTCGAGGCCTTGTCCGCACGCGGTGTCGATCTGCAGCTCTTTGCCACAGCGGCTAGCGACGGATCACCGGTGCAGCAACGACTGCAGGCCGCAGCCGGCGCGTGGCATGTCCTGGTTGATCTGCCTGCGGCCGGGATGGCAGAGCGCATCGCGGCCAGCGAGCTCGACATCCTGGTCGACCTGCGGGTCTGGGGCGGCGGCAACATCAGCGAGGCCCTGGCCCTGCGGCCGGCGCCGATCCAGGTCAACTGGCTGGCCTACCCCGGCACCTCCGGCGCCGACTGGATCGACTACGTGATCGCCGATCACCAGGTCCTGCCGGCGCGCCTGTGCCAGTACTTCTCGGAGCAGGTGGCCTGGCTGCCGCGCTGCTTCCAGCCATCCGATCCCGGGCGTGCCGTCGGCCAGCCGCCGGTGCGGACCGAATGTGGCCTGCCAGCATCGGGCGCGGTCTATGTCTGTTTCAACAATAGCTACAAGCTCGATGCGCGCAGTCTCGAGCGCATGTTCGCGATCCTGCGCGGGGTGCCCGATGCGGTCCTCTGGTTGCTCGCCGGACCCGAGCGAAGTGACGCCAACCTGCGCGCGCAGGCAGCGGCCTCGGGCGTCGATCCGGATCGGCTGGTGTTCATGGCCAAGCTGCCGCATGCCGACTACCTGGCCCGCTATCGGCATGCCGACCTCTTTCTCGATACCGCCACCTACAACGCGCACACCACGGCCTCGGATGCGATCTGGGCCGGCTGTCCGGTCCTGACCTCGGCCGGGGAGACTTTCGCGTCGCGCGTCGCCAGCAGCCTCAATCACCATCTCGGCATGACCGAGCTCAATGTCGCAGACGATGCCGCGTTCGTTGAATTCGCGCTGCGCGTGGGCCGAGAGCGCAGCGTGCGCGACGCCTTGCACGCTCGGCTAGCGGTTCTTCGCGGGCAGGGCAGCCTGTTCGACATGGACGGCTTCGCCGCGGATTTCATGGCGCTGCTGCAGGCCATGGCGCACCGTCACCGAACCGGGCAGGCAGCCGCGCCTATCGACTGAGGACGACCCGGCGCGCTAGTCTCGATGCATGGAAGCCTCCGCCGAACTCATCTCCCTCAGCCTGTGCGTGCTGACCGTCTCCGACTCGCGCACCGCGGCCAACGACAGTTCGGGTGACTATCTGGTCGAGGCCCTGGCCGCCGCCGGCCACCGCCTGCACGAGCGCGGCATCGTCCGCGACGACCGTTACCGCATGCGCGCGATCGTCTCGAAGTGGATCGCCGACGACGCCGTGCATGGGATCCTCATCACCGGCGGCACCGGCTTCACCGGCCGCGATTCGACCCCGGAAGCGATCGAACCGTTGCTCGACAAGCTGATGCCGGGTTTCGGCGAAATGTTCCGCGCGATCAGCATCGAGGAGATCGGCACCTCCAGCCTGCAGTCGCGCGCCTTCGCCGGGCTCGCCAACCAGACCTTCATCTTCTGCCTGCCGGGCTCGACCTCGGCCTGCCGTACGGCCTGGGAGAGGATCATCCGAATCCAGCTCGACGCGCGCACCCGTCCCTGCAACCTGGCCGGCCTGCGTCCGCGTCTGGGCGAGCAGTAAATCCAGGCCAACAAGGGGATCCGCATGGGCTCGATCAAGCGCAAGGAATATGAAAAGGCCCTCGAGGACCTGCAGGCCGAGCTGATCGCGCTGCAGCACTGGATCACGGCCAACAACCAGCGCGTGGTCGTGATCTTCGAGGGCCGCGACGCCGCCGGAAAGGGTGGTGTGATCAAGGCCATCGAGGGCCCGCTGAACAATCGTTACGTGCGCACCGTGGCCTTGCCCAAGCCGAACGAACACGAGTCGAGCCAGTGGTATTTCCAGCGCTACGTCAGCCACCTGCCCTGCGCTGGCGAGCTCGTGCTGTTCGATCGCAGCTGGTACAACCGCGCCGGCGTCGAGCCGGTCATGGGCTTCTGCACGCCCGAGCAGCATCGCCAGTTCCTGCAGGATTGTCCGGTCTTCGAGCGCCTGATCACCAACGACGGCCTGATCCTGCTCAAGTACTGGCTCAGCGTCGACCAGGAACAGCAGGAAGAGCGCTTCGACGAACGTGCGGAGGATCCGGCCAAGCGCTGGAAACTGTCGCCGATCGACATCAAGGCACGCGAAAGGTATGCCGACTATGGCGACGCCCGCGACGTCATGCTCAAGGTCACCCACACCGACCATGCGCCATGGTTCGTGGTCAATTTCAACGACCAGAAGCGTGGCCGCCTGAACCTGATCGACCACCTGCTCAAGCAGTTGCCGAAACGCGAACCGCCTGGCCCGGCGCTGGACCTTCCCAAGCTCTCCGGCAAGCCGCTCGAGGAGAAGATCCCGGACGGATTTCTCGTTCCGGAACCCTATTGAAAGAGGAAAAACAGACGCTATCATCCGCGCGATTGATAGCGAGGACCCTGGCCCATGTCACGCTGGAAAGCCGCTTGCATCCACCTTTCGATCAGCCTCCTGGTCGGCCTGCTGGTGCTGGCCCTGCTGTTTCTGGTCTGGTACCCCGAACCCTACTTCGAAGCAGCCGGCGGCCAACACCTGATCGTCGTCCTGCTCGGCGTGGACCTCGTCCTCGGCCCGCTGATGACCCTGATCCTGTTCAAGTCGGGCAAATGGGGCATGCGCTTCGATCTCTGGATGATCGGCGTCGTCCAATCGGCGGCCCTCGTCTATGGTCTGCACGTGATCGCCGAGTCGCGACCGGTGTTCATCGTGGCAGCGGTCGACCGCTTCAACGTGATGGCTCCAGCCGATATCGACCCCGAGGATCTGGCGGCGGGGAAAAAACCCGAGTTTCGCAGCTTTTCCTGGACCGGACCGCGCCTGGTCGGCGCCCAAATACCTCCACGGGGGAAAGAGCGAACCAAACTCATGTTCCAGGGCCCCGGGGGAAGAGACGTCCAGAATTACCCCAAGTTTTATGTCGATTATGAAGCAGTTGCGCCCGCCATCCTCGACCGAGCCAAACCTCTGTCCAATCTGCGCGAGAGGAACGCGGATGCAGGCCCTGTGCTCGCCAAGTGGTTGCGCTCGAACCACCGGAAAGAGGAAGACGTCGTCTGGGCTCCGATCATGGCGCGCAAATCCAGTGCCACCATGCTTTTGGATGCCCATACCGGTGAGCCCCTCGAGGCCATGGCCGTTTACCCCTGGTAGACACACGGCTCGCGAAGAAAACCGCAATCGCAGCGGTGTGCATGGACGTGACTCCGGCCGAAATCTCGCATCGAAAGCCTGGCGCCACGCCGTGCAATTGATCGACTCGGAATTCTTTACGAATCAAGCGCCACTCGTCAGCACCGACCGTCGCAGACGTTCCGGGAGCAAATCGCACAACCTGGCGAGCATGTCGACAATGCCGATGTGTTCCGCCAATGGAGATGTATTCAACCAATGGATCTGGCACGCCTGATGGCCCCTCGACCGCACAGTTCGTCAGATCCCACAAGGAATTGCCGCAGGCTAGTCCGAGGAGGGGCGCAGGCGCAGGTTCCTGAGCATTCAGATCCCCGATACGAGGGTGTCCGTCCGGCCCCTGGTAATCATTCCAGGGACTTTCCGCGACTTGATTGACAGTGAATGTCACAAGATGACGGTTCCGGGCAGGAGCCCTGGAAAGTACCTTGACTGCTTCCTTTGCAGACTCGCGAATCGCGAGCCTCGCGATACGTGACAGGCTTCCCACTTCCGAATCCGAATTTTCGAACCCGCATCCACTAACGTGAACGCGGTCAACGAATGTGGCAGGATGTCGAAACCTGAACGAGGTTGGCACGGATGCTGCTACATTGGACTCACCCTTCCGATGTTTGTCGAAGCGGGCGGCCCAGGACGGTAAACCCTGCGTCGACCGGATCGGAAGCCAAGGGCAATCCGGATTACCTTTATTTCCACGAGGAAGACACCATGAACGTTAACAAGACGAAAGGCTTCACCCTTATCGAATTGATGATCGTCGTCGCGATCATCGCCATCCTGGCCGCGATCGCGCTGCCGGCTTACCAGAACTACATCAAGCGCTCCAAGGTTACGGAAGGCGTTGTCGCCGCCGACGCCTGCAAATCGTCGGTTTCCGAGTACGTTGCCTCGCAGAACACGCTTCCGGCCAACATCGCTGAAGCTGGCTGTGATGGCTTCGTAACGACACAATACGTCCGGTCGCTGACCTACGCTGCAACGGGCGGCATCACGGTCACGTACCGCACGGCAGTTGGTGATGGTGTTGCCGGGCTTACCTATGAACTGGTTCCCGACACCACTGAAGTTGCAAATGGCCAGATCACTGCATGGTCCTGCACGGGCAGCAGTGTTCGCCCGGAACTGCTGCCGGCCGTCTGTCGCTAATAAGCAAGCGTTCGAAGCTGTCAACAAAAGCCCCTCGCATGAGGGGCTTTTTTTTGCATTTCCGATTTCTCATCCGCAAAACCCGTGTTAACGTTTCAATTTGGCGCCATCAAGGCGGTCATTCATTACGATGAAGAACACTTCAAGATCAATAACTTGGTTCTTGATGACAGCAGCCTTCGCCGCTACCTCACTGGTCTACTGGAAGGGCCTGCAAGGCGGCTTTGTCTACGATGACTACAGCTTCATTTTTGGCAATCCGGGAATCAAGGTTTCTTCCAACTCCTTAAGCAACTGGTTTGCCGCGGCGATGTCGTTTCCATCCGGATCCCACCAGGGACGCTGGCTCGGCATGCTGAGCTTCGCCGCAAACCACTATTTCACCGGCATGGATCCGTATGCATTCAAGCTGACCAACCTGGCAATCCACCTGCTCAATGGCCTGCTGGTCTTTCTGGCCCTGCGAGCCCTGTTCGATTTCCACCAGCTGCAAAAACCCGCCTTTCCCCGGCGCGCGGTGTTCAATTCAGGCCTGGCTGCCGCCTCGCTGGCCGCACTCTGGCTGGTCCTGCCCATCAATCTGACCGCCGTCCTCTATATCTCCCAGCGCCTCGAGTCGCTTTCAAATACTTTTGTCTTTCTCGGCCTCTGGTGGTACCTGCGGGTTCGA
>NZ_FOVF01000034.1 GCF_900115085.1 Dokdonella immobilis
AAGATGATTCGAATCGTCTGGGCCGTGCTTGCCGGTGAAGCTTCTTTCGATCAACGCAAAGCATTCCGTCCGCAACCTGCTCGTTAGACATCACGCGCAATCAAACACAGAGGAATTCGTTCAACCGAGTCCGGCCAACCTGATGAATGAAACGGTCACCGTTCCTGAGAAGAGCCCTACCGGGACAAGTGCCATGAGCACGCGTGGGTGTTTGGGCCACTCAGGATCGAAGCTCATCACGGCGCGAGGCAAATCCAGCCTCAACCACGACGCCGAATATATGTCCGAGCACCGATCCTCTTCATCGCGATGGCTTGACCTGGAGGAGGCGTCCATATATGTCCCGGTTCGTCGTGCTGGGCTTGACGCGAGCTTGTC
Source organism: Dokdonella immobilis (assembly GCF_900115085.1). Lineage (GTDB taxonomy): Bacteria > Pseudomonadota > Gammaproteobacteria > Xanthomonadales > Rhodanobacteraceae > Dokdonella > Dokdonella immobilis. The sequence goes on from NZ_FOVF01000034.1 coordinate 379, forward strand.
GCCGCAGCTTCAAGGCACTGCATGAGCGCAAGCCGAGGTGGGCTGGCATCCACAAAGCATGCGTCTCTTGAGCCAGCGCGTCGCTGGAGGCGGTGTAGGCTGAATTCGGTCCTCCCTAATTGTCCGCCGCTGCGAAGTGCGCCATCTGGTCCGAATGGGCCTTGAGGAATGCCGGGCGTGCGGTGGCACGAGCCACGTAGTCGCGGCAGGCCGGAAACGACTGGAGGCCCTCGAAGCGGTTGACCAGGCGCAGCACGTCCACCATCAGGATGTCCGCGACGGAGAAGCTACCGGCCAGCCATTCGCGATCGGCCAACACTTTCTCCATGTGGGGAAGGCGGTGTACCTGCAGGAAGTCCTCGAACATCCTGAACATCGGCGTGTCCGGCTGGGCATTGGAAAATTTGAAGAATGACCATGGCTGGCTCGCCGCCTCTACAGATGCGAGTGCGGCGAATAACCACTGCTTCACTTCACTGCGACGCTGGGCTTGTGGAGGCATCAGCTTCTCACTGCGCTCGCCCAGGTGCAGCAGGATGGCGCCGCTTTCGAAGATCGACAGGTCGCCATCGGTCAACCAGGGCACCTGGCCGAAAGGCTGGTGCGCGAAGTGTTCGGCGCCGCGCGCGCGAAAAGACACGGACTCGACACGATAGGGCAGGCCGGCTTCTTCCAGCGCCCAGCGAACGCGCAGGTCGCGCACGTAACCGCGCGGCGGTTCGGGGACCCAGTCAAAGGTGTAGAGGACGAGCTGGCTCATGCCGCCGACCCAAAGCGTGCAGCCAGCTTTTCGAGTGCGCTCGTCCAGCCGCCGACATGTGCCTGCGCCATGTATTCGGGAAGCTGCTCGTGCGTCAGCGACACTTCGGTGGCACCGTCCGATTCGATGAATTCGATGGTGACCAGGGAATCCTTGTGCTGGGTGGCCGGCGAAGCCCAGGTGAACACCAGGCGACGTGGCGGATCGATCTGCACGTATGTGCCCACGTGCTCGACCAGGGCGCCGTCCGGCTGGACCATGTCGATGCGGTAGCTGCCTCCCACCACTGGGTCGGCCTGCGCCTCGGTGCGCACCGTGTCGAAGGGGCGCATCCATGCGGCGATCGCCGCCGGGTCGAGCCAGGCGTCGAACAGCGCCTGCGCGGGTGCGGCGATGCGACGTCGCACATGGACGCTGACGGGCGCGGTGCTGGCGCCGGCCGGTGGCGGGAACTCGACGGAGCGGGGCGATGGCTTGTGTACGGCATTCATTGGCGCGAACTCCTTTGGATTTTCTTGCGCGGCTTGCGCGTGACGAATTGTTCGAGGCCGGCCAGGCTCTGTTCCCAGAACTGGCGGTGGTGTTCGATCCACTCCGCGGCGGCGTTGAGGGGCTCGGCGTTGAGGCTGAGGTGGTGGTCGCGGCCTCGCACGCGGCGCACGACCAGGCCGGCGCGTTCGAGCATGCGCAGGTGCTTGGACACCGAATTGAGCGAGATCGGGAAATCCGCCGCGATCTCGGTGACGCGCGCTTCGCCGCTGGCGAGGCGGTCGAGGATGGCGCGGCGGGTCGGATCGGCAATGGCGCCGAAAAGTTCGTCGAGCTGACTGGATCTATATTCACCCATAGAGGTGAATATAGGCCCGGTTACTCCGTTCGTCAATATCAATGGGAAAAGCGCTCAGGTCTTGAATTGCTGGATCGGGTCCAATCGCAGTACCCGGGTCAGGTTGCACTTTTCAGGTCAGTTGCCGTTCTTCTGCGACGCCCGATCGTTGCAGGGCCTGCGCGCCGAGTGGTGGTGCGATTCGGCACGTCCCTGATTCCTGGACGGCCTGAATCGCGCCTTGCGTTGCCACCTGTCCAGCCTTCCGACCAGAGTGCAATTGAGCTGTCGGGGAGATCGGGAGTCGTCCAACCTGACCCCGGCCATGCTGCGCACTGCAGGTTGATGCGGCTTTGCGCGGCAAGAGGCGAACTCTCGCAGCCGTTCACTCCGCGCGAACCCGCCAGGCCTCGGTCAACGAGATCGCGCCGCTTCGCGCCAGGGCCACAGCAGCCTGCGTGATCGGGATCATGCCTTCGGCGATGGCCGCTTCGTGCAGGGCATCGGCATCGGCACCGGGCACGATGAGACGGCGCAATCGCGGCGTCATCACCATCAGTTCATACACGGCCTGGCGGCGGAATACGCCGAGCCCCTCGCAGTGATGGCAGCCGCGGCCGATCTGGAATTTCTCATCGGCAGCGACGCCCAGCGTTTCGCGAACATGCATGTCCACGGCTTCCTCGATTCGGCAATGCTGGCAGGTCAGGCGCACCAGTCGTTGCGAGATCACGGCGAGCAGTGAGGTGCGCAGCAGATAGGACTCCACGCCAAGGTCGAGCAGGCGGGTGACGGTTGTAGCCGCGGTATTCGTGTGCAGGGTGCTCAGCATGAGGTGGCCGGTCAGCGCGCTCTCGACGGCGATGTCGGCGGTCTCGCGATCGCGGATTTCCCCGACCATGATCACGTCGGGATCGTGGCGGAGGAAATTGCGCATGGCACTGGCGAAGGTGAATCCGGCAGCGCGGTTGACCTGCATCTGCTGGATGTCGGCGATATGGAACTCGACCGGATCCTCGATGGTGAGAATGTTGATGCGCTGCTTGCGCAGTTCCATCAGCATGGCGTAGAGCGTTGTCGACTTCCCGCAACCGGTGGGTCCGGTGGCGAGGAACATGCCGTGACTGCGTGCCATGACATCCTCGACACGCCCTCGGTCGGATTCGCTGAGGCCGAGTTCGTCGAGGTTCCAGAGGCTCTCGGTCGTGTCGAGGAGGCGGATGACGATGCTCTCTCCGAACACCGTTGGAAGCAGCGAGATGCGCAGGTCGACGCTGCGTGCCTCATCGATGTGGAATGTGGTGCGACCGTCCTGCGGCCGCCGGTGCTCGGCGAGATTCATTCCCGCGAGGACCTTGATCCGGCTGACCACAGCGGGATTCAGGGCGCGTGCCAGACGGCGCACCGGAACGAGCTCGTCGTCGATCCGGAAAAGCACGTCGGTTGCAGTCTCTCCGGGGCGCAAGTGGATGTCCGATGCACGTCGGCTGACCGCGTCGGCAATCAGCGTATGGACCATGCTCACGACCGGCATCTCGAGGGCGAGACGCTGTGCTTCCTGCTCGCTCGGCGACTGCGCATCGATGATGTCCGTGTCGAGGCCGAGTTGCAGGGCCATGGCACGATCTTCCACCTGGTCGTAATGCCGCGCGATGGCCTCGCGGATCTGCAACGGAGAGGCGACCAATGGCAGGACCCTCTCACGGCTCAGAAAGTCGAGCAGGCGCTGGGCATCCGGTCCGCTGGGGTCTTCCATGGCCACAGCCAGCAAACCCTTGTGCAGGCGCAGAGGGACCGCGCGCAGGCGGCGGGCGAGATCGGGAGGAATCAGAGCCAGGGCGTCGGTTTGGGCCGAAATCCGTTCGAGTCGCACAAGCGGCAGACCGAGGCATTGCGCGATTGCGTAGGTCGGTTCGCCAGCATCTTCCCCAAGTGCCAGCCAGGCCTTCAGGTCGATCGCCGGGTAGGCCCTCTCGGCATAGACGTTCGGAAAGTTGCCCAGATAGTCATCCAGGGCGGTGGCGTCGGCCAGCAAAGGGGGTTTGATCGTGAGGATGTCGCGGGTCATTGAAGGTCCGGTTCGCGTCTGCAGGCTGGCGGTGCTGTTCGTTTCGATGGGGTGATCAGTTCCGGCCGATTGCGGACCGAGCGGGTTTTTGACTGTGGGGACTCGAGGCAGTGTGAAGCGATCTCCCGGGCCCCTGCGGGACATAGCAAGAACGGGGCCAGGCCCTCCTTGTCGCAATGGGCGAAAGCGCAGGCCGGGCGAAAAGCGTTGAGCTGACCCGTCATGCCTGGATCGGTCGATGGCGGCGGCCTTCTCGAGCAGTGACTGGCCGGTCCTGATGTCTCCCCAAGATCTCCCTCCCGAGTAGTGCATCCGCTGATGCCATTGGGGCTCGGTCAGCCCCGGCTTTCGGAGGTTGCGGAGCTCAGTGATTTCCGTGACGTCACCCTGGTCGACGTGAGTGAGGCGTGCTGTCCAGTCGATCAGATCGGGATAGTCTTCGACCGCAGAAGACGTCGTGCGACAGCGGGGCGTCAGTCGAAGAACTTGGCCGCCTGCCCGATCGAGCGTTTGTCCGCGTTGTCGAATCGAACGGGCGGCCCATGCGCCGCCTGGGCTCGTCACTGATCGAGGCTGGCGCCGGCAGATCTGGCGGAGTCACCTTGCATGGCCCTTGTCGGGCTATGCGACCGATGATGCGAATTTTTGTGCATTCTTGTCTTGCATGGCTGCCGTCTATAGACTCCAACCTGTCGAACTTCAGAATGATCCAGATGATCAATTGGCGCATGAATTTTCGCTTCTCCTGTTTGACCTTCCTGCTTCTTTCGGCGGCTGCGCATGCGCAGGTCACGGTTCCTGTCGGCGCAGCAGTGCAATTGAATGGCGGTAGCATCGATTTGGGCGGCAACGACCTGGTCGTGGGAGGATCGCTGTCGATCGGGGCAGGGGCGATCGACGCCGGCCATGGCATCGCGATAGCGGCCAGTGGCGTGATTGATGCCGGAACTGGCTCACTCAGCGTTTCGGGCGATTGGTCAAATGCCGGCGTCTTCGTGCCCGGCAGCAGCCTCGTGACCTTCGAAGACGGTGCGGAAGCGCTCTCGAATTACAGTGGCAATACCCGCTTCCATGATGCGGCGTTCGTCAGTGCCGCGGGCAAGACGCACGCCTTCGCGGTGGGCAGCACGCAGGAATTCGATGGCCTCCTGCGCATCCTGGGAACGGCCGCTCTGCCGATACAGATCACGAGTTCCGCCGCAGGGCAGGTGGCGTTCTTCAACCTGTTGCCGGGTGGCTCCCAGGATATCCATTTCGTCGGCGTGTCCGATGTGCATGCGATCGGCCAGCCTCTGGCTCCGGACGAAACGAATCAGGGCGGTGCAGGCAACGATGTCGGCTGGTTTGGCAATACGCCCCTGGTCGAGGCCGCGCAAATACCCACGTTGTCCTCCTTCGGCGCACTGTTGCTCGCGTTGGCTCTTGTAGCACTCGTGGCCAGGCGCCGCAGCCAGTTCCTCGACTGATCATTCCCTCGTTATTTCCGGAGTCGGCCATGTCCATGTTCTCCGTTCGCCGCTCGTCGTTGGCTTTCACCATCGCAGCAACGCTGGGCATCCAGGCCGTCGCTGCCCAGGACGTCAATGTGACCCCGGCGGCTGGAGGCGGATTTGCGGTCAATGCGAGCGGCGGTTCGCCCTTGTTTACGGTTGATGCGTCGGGAAATCTGAGCATTGTCCATATCGGTACGGCGACCGCCTGGACCAGCCCGATGTGCTTCGACGGCGCGAGCGGCGCAGTCGGTCCCTGTTCCAACGGCGGCCTCATCGGACCTACCGGCCCGGCGGGCCCCACCGGCGCAACCGGGGCCACGGGTCCCGGCGGAGCCGTGGGACCTGTTGGTCCGACCGGCGCGACAGGATCGATCGGCGCCACCGGTGCTACAGGCGCAACCGGATTAGCTGGCGCGACGGGGGCTACGGGCGCCACGGGACCGGCGGGCGTGGCGGGCGCAACGGGTGCGACGGGATCCAGTGGCGCTGCCGGCGCGACCGGACCCGCGGGTGCAACAGGCGCCACCGGTGCGACGGGTTTGGCCGGTCCGGCCGGAGCGACGGGTGCGACAGGTGCGCCCGGATCGACTGGCCCGGCGGGTGCCACGGGACCGGCGGGGCCAGCCGGCGCACAGGGTCCTGCAGGACCGACAGGTGCCACGGGCGCAACCGGCGCCACGGGCGCGACCGGATCCATCGCGTCGATATCGCTGACGACCTATAGCAATAGCGGTACCACGGTGGCTGGAGGCAATACGATCGTCGCGACCTGCCTGACCGGCGTCGCCATCAGCGGTGGCTGCAAATCCGATCCAGCCAACGACCTGATCTCCTCATCGTTCCGCAGCAGCGCTACCACCTGGACCTGTGGCATTGGCAGCTCAGGTGGCACGCAGATGCAGGCCGAGGTCTATTGCAGCAACTGACACTTCGCACGTTCGTGGCGTCGCCGGGAGCTTGCCGGCGCTTGGTGCGACCGAGCGCATGATGTTGGAGTGTGATGTGAACACCAGGACCGGGTTCGCCTCGCGCGGCGTATCGATGGTGGCAGCCCTTGCGCCAAGGTTTCGGCTTTGGCAATCCCGATGGAGACCATGATGGCTGCTCCATTCGATGGGTGATACACAGCATCGGTTGCGTGCCCCAGCTCGGGGTCGAAACGCTTCGAGCTTTTCAAAAGGCCCGCCCAGTGCTCATCGAGGGATGTGTCGCCGCAGCATCGAGCGCCAGGGCGGAGTCCGTGTGTGGTTCGCAAGCAGCCGCGCCGCAGGGCAGTCCTACTCGAAGCCGTGGCGAAAGATCAGATCGATACGATAGTCGAAGGGACAGAGCACCGATCCGAAATTGGCCGAGGACAGTCCTCCCGTCTCGCGAGCGCGGATTTCATAGGCGTATTGGTTACCGAAGGCCGGATCCCCGCCCGCGCCGGGGTACCCGCAGGCAACCTTGAATCCCTCGGCGTGCATGCCAGGGGGTACGGTCATCGAGGTCTGAAAGAAACCGGCGTAGTAGGCGCGAATGCGTCCATCGATCATGATGGTCATGCGCTCGATGTACTGCGGCGCAGTTGCCGAGACTTGCAGGGATCCCCAGTTCACATAACACGCGTCCACTTCGTCCATCGGGCCGTAGCATTGCGCCGTCGGGCTGTCGATGAAGGAAATGGTGGGAACGCCCGGCGGCTCGCTGCGCTCGCGATGGGGTTCATCCTGGAATCCGGTGTCCCAGAGGCCGGCCGCCGGCGCCACCACCGGCATCAAGCCGCCGCAGGCAACGCTCAGCAAGAGCAGCGGCAACGTTCCGCCGAACAGCCTGATCCGCCCGAACCTGATCCCTTCATCTGCTTGCATCGGGATGCCTCACGGCGTGTAGGCGGGGCAGAACACTGTTCCGTAATTCGCCGACGTCAACGCAGCGCTGTCCTTGGCTCGGATCGTATAGGCGTAGGCGTTGCCGAATTCGGGATCGCCGCCTGCGCCGAGACCTCCACAGGCAACCTTGAATCCGCGATCATGCATGTTGAACGGGACATACATGGAAGTCTGGAAAAATCCAGAATAGCGGGCGACCTTGCCGAACACGTTGATCTCGGCCTGCATCGAGACCATGTAATTCGGATCCGCGCTGACGGCGAGGTAATACCAATTGATGTAGCAGGTGTCCTGCGTGTGGTCGGGCTGGTAGCAGGTGGCCGTTGGCGATTCGATGAAAGATATTGTCGGGACATCCGGCACCGCTGCGCCGGCCGGCGCCTTGATCTCCCTGGTATTGCCGCCCTCGATTTCACTCTTGAGGGTTTGCTGGGCGGGCGCCTGGGGAGGCCCCTCCGCGCGTGCGATTCCGATTGAAAGAAACATCGGCGCTGCCGTGGCGGCAGTCAGGAGCAGGGTACGGATAGAAAGAGCGGCCATGCGATTTCCCCCAGGTCGGTACACACGCCTTGGACGGCACCAATACTCGCAAGGGGGCCCGCTTGCAAGCGGTATAGCGTAGCTGCGACGTTTTGGCCGCCTGGCCAGTATTTCGGGTGGGGTTCGATGGTATGGCCGGGTACCAGCGGGAAGGGGCCAGCCGCGAACCGTCCATGGCGGACTTCCGCACCCGGCTCGGGTTGGTCGGGCTGGAGGGACAGCACGGGTCATGGATGTTGTGCTTCTTTGCGAATCTCCCGCCCATCGCCTGCGGGGCTTGCAGCCGGATGGCGGCGCCAATGGGCCCTTGATATCCACATGCCTTAGGGATTGGCTCCCGGCATGTGGACACGGTTGACGAGCTGCTCTCCAGGGGGAGCTCGATCTCATTTCCGATGCCACCTTGCGGGCAGGTCTGGCCGCTTGCCGCGATACGGTGGCCGTCATCCGTGGCGACATCGAGATGATGGTGGATGATAGCTCCCAGCACATGCTGGCGGTCGTTCGCCACGTCCGCGTTGATCCCACCAGCGCCGTTCATGATGGCAGGACCGAGGCCGACATGATGAATGCCGACCTGTTCGAGGTCCTGGAAAATCCCGCCGACTTGCACGCCGATCCGGAAGTCCTTGGCGCGCTCAGTGCCATTCGACGCAGCCAGGTCCACGCGCTGGGTAATCAGATCACCGTGCGCGAAGAGGTCGTTCGCCTGCGCGATCTGCTGAAGACGGTGCAAAGAACGACTTTCCCTGATCGGACTGATCCAAGGGCTCCGGGTCATGGGGGAGTTTTCGCGGGTACCGATCCTCGGGCATGCGTTGCAAAAGACAGTGATCAAGTATGCTCAGGCGGGCGACACCTACGTTCCCAGGGGAAACAACATGATCCATGTTCCAATGCGCCGTCTTCTTGCCACGTCCATCGTTGTTGCGTTCGGCGCTTCAAGTTCATTGCACGCACAGGTCTTCTATCAGAATTTCGATATCTCGGATCCGATGAATCCCAGACCCGGGTGCAATACCGGGGACTTCCCCGGTGGTGCGGGTACCTACCCGTTTCCGGTGGGCTGGGTCAAACGCAACGTCGACAATCGCGTCCCGGATGCTTCGGTCGCCTATGTCAATGAAGCCTGGGAAGTTCGCGAGGACTTCAACTTCGATGTCACCGAGTGCGCGGCCTTCAGTACTTCGTGGTACTCGCCAGCCGGTGCGGCGAACGACTGGATGTGGACACCCCTGATTTCCGTTCCGGCCGGGTCTGCCACGTTGTCGTGGCGAGCCGTAGCCTACGATCCGGCCTACCCGGATGGCTATGAAGTCCGTGTTATGCAGGCAGCGAATGGCCCGCCGACCGGCGGCACGGGCACCATCGGCAACCAGATCACCAACAGCACGACGTTGTTTTCGGTGGCCGCCGAACAGTCCGCCTGGACGCAGCATGCCGTGGGTCTTTCTGGGTTCGGCGGACAACAGGTCTATTTCGGATTCCGCAACAACTCGAACGACAAATTCCTGTTGATCATCGACGACGTCAAGGTCGTCGATGCCACGCCCAACTTGTCGGCGAGCGTGGCGGCAGTCAGCTCGCCCTATCCACGCGTTTCCGAGGGCACTCAGGTCGATGCCCGGCTTGGGGTCAGAGCGCTGAACGTCGGTGGCGCGGATCTGACCGATGTCGTCGCGACAGCCACGATCAAGCGCGATGGCGTGGCATTCGGGACGCCGATCATCTCCGACGTCATTGCCTCCTTGCCGATCGGTGCCGCTCAACCGGTCACGTTTCCGATCGGCCATACCTTCGATGGCAATGGTGTCTGGTCGATCGAATACAGCTTGAGCTCGGCCCAATCGTCCTCGGAAATCAGTCTGCTCGACAACGTGATCGAGTCGGTTCCAACGGCTGTCGGTGGCAACGAATTCGCACGGCACGAGCTGCCGCCGACTTCGGTGCTGGGCATTGGCGCCGGCAGTGGCGGGGAAATCGGCGTGCAGTTCGATTTGCAGACGACGTCGACATTCGAAGGCATTCGTTTTGCCATGAATGCCGTCGAGCCCGCGGTTCCGCCCGATCCGGAATGGGCCGGACGCAACCTGGTCGCCAACCTGAGGGAATTCGACACGTCGACCGGCAAGCCGGGCAGCCTGCTGGCCTCGACGACTCCTGTGCTGAGCACGAACGCTGGTGGCGCTTATGACGCGCCATTTTCCGGAGGAGCCCAGGTTCTGGTGCCGGGGAGATACGTGATCACCGTGTCCGAGCCGATGAGTGGGCCGGCGATGCCCCTGTTCGTGAGCGCGCAGCGTTACGAGGCAGGTGCTGGATGGATCGACTGGCCAACCAATCCCCTCGGCGGATGGGCGCATCCCGAGGATTTCGGCAACCAGTATCTAATCACGCCGGACGTTTCGCTGCTCAGCGAATTTTCCCTGTTCAAGGATGGCTTCGAGACGGCCGATTCGCCTGCGGCAGCGCCGCGCATGGCGGCACCGACGCGGCCAACCCGAAGGGCCGCGCCGACGCAGCTCGTTCCGCGCGTTCCGCGCTGACACGGACATCCACGGCGGATGCCGAGCGTCGAGCGCTACCGGAGCCGCCTCGAGCGTCACATGGCCGAGGGGCGGACCGAGCAGGCCCTGGAAGTGCTTGCGTTGTGGCGAGCAGGCCATCCAGGCCTGCTCGAGCCGGAATTGGTGCTCGCGCGTATCGAACAGCTCCAGGGTCGCTACTGCCAGGCGCGTGCCCGCGCGCTGAATGCCGTGGCGACGCTGGAGTGTCCAGGCGCACTCGCCCTCGATGTCGTCAATTGCCTGCGGGTGTTCATTGCGCACGATGCGCTGGATACATGGATCGCCTCGTTCCCCGCCCGGGCTGCGGTGCCTGCCGAGGACCAGGCGCGGATCGCGGCCGCGCTCAGTTCGATCGGATTGCATGCCCCGGCCCTCGACTGGGTGGAGGAATCCGTCGCGAAGTCACCTTCGAGCGGCATCTGTCGGGTCAATCGGGCTTTGATCCGCAGCTACGCTGGTGACTTTGACGGTGCACGCGCCGACCTCGACCAGGTCGTTGATGGGCCAGAGGATTCGGCTACCGCGCACTGGTTGCTGGCTCGCCTCGACACGCAGGATCCGGAACCTGGGCGTGTCGAACGCCTGCGTCGACGCATCGCGACGTGCGCGCGCGCGGCGGACAGTGCGCTGCTTCAGTTCGCCTTGTTCCAGGAACTCGACCGTGCCGGCGATGTGGGCGCTGCCTGGCAGGCGTTGATGGAAGGCTGTCGTCAGGCCCGCAAGCAAGCGGCGTACGATCCCGTCGCGAGCGAGCGACTCTTTGCCGCGCTCAGGAAACGGTTTCCGTTGGCCCGGTCGCCCGCGGCGCACGTCAGCCGTGATCCGGTTCCGATCTTCATCGTCGGCATGCACCGATCGGGCACGACACTGCTCGAGCGCATGCTCGCCGCCCATCCGGGTGTATTCGCCTACGGTGAATCGCAGCGGTTGAGCGGCGCGCTGCGCCAGGCGGCCGATCACGGGTGCCAGCCGCTGCTCGATGAAGTCCTGATCAGTCGCGCATCGAGCATGGACACGCGGCAGGTTTCGACCTGCTATTTCGCCGAGGGCCGGCGCCGCATCGGCGCCGCGAGTCATGTGACCGACAAGTTGCCCGGCAACTTCCAGCTGATCGGATTCATCCATGACGCGATGCCGCAGGCACGAGTGATCCACCTTCGCCGTGATCCGATGGATCTTTGCTTTGCCAATCTGCGTGAACTGTTTTCCGATTCGGTCAGTTACAGCTACACCATCGAGGATCTGGCGCATTTCCACGCGCACTACGTCGAACTGATGCGCCACTGGCAGCGCAGTTTCCCCGGTTTCGTGCTCGACGTGGATTATGAAGACCTCGTGACCAACCCCGAGCAGGTCAGCCGCAGGGTCTTCGAGTTCTGCGGACTGGACTGGACACCGGCGGCGCTCGAGCCGTCAGCATCGTCCGATTCACCGGTCAATACCCTCAGTTCGATGCAGGTGCGCCGCCCGATCCATTCGCGCAGTATCGGCCGCTGGAAGCCCTATGCCAAATGGCTGGGTCCGCTGCAGACGCTGCTGGATTGTCGGTCATCCGGATTCCAGCGGGAGCCTGGACCAGAACCGGGTTGAACGCTGGACGGATCGTCGCCACGTCAGCAAGTCCATTCCTCCCAAGGAGATTGCGATGGCTACCATCCTTGTCACGGGCGCCAACCGCGGCATTGGCCTGGCGTTGGCGAAGCGATACCGCGAACGCGGCGATGACGTGATTGGCGTGTGCCGCGAAGGCAGCGAAGCACTGGCGGCGAGCGGCGCGCGCGTCGAGGCCGGTGTCGACGTCACCGACGGCGCGGTGCTTGCCGCACTGGCCACGCGCCTCGGCGAAACCCGCATCGATGTCTTGATATGTAACGCCGGCATCCTGTCGAAGGAATCCCTGGGCGAGATCGACGAGGATGGGTTCGAACGCATGCGCCGGCAGTTCGAGGTCAATTCGCTCGGACCCCTGCGTACGGTGCAGGCCTTGTCCGGTCACCTGGCCAGTGGCGCCAAGGTCGGCATCATCACCAGTCGCATGGGTTCGGTGGCAGACAACGGGTCGGGCGGCTTCTATGGCTACCGGGCGTCCAAGGCGGCGGTGAATGCGATCGGCAAGTCCCTGGCGCTCGATCTCAAGGACCGAGGTATTGCGGTGATACTGCTGCACCCGGGATACGTCGCGACCGAGATGGTAGGTGGCGGCGGTGACATCAGTCCGGATGCGGCCGCTGCACAACTGGTCGAACGCCTCGATGCGCTGACACTTGCCGAGACTGGCAGCTTTCGCCATGCAAAGGGCGCCGCGCTGCCCTGGTAGCCGAAGCGCAGCTTGCGGGACCCCAGACTAGCAAACCAACCTGTCAGGTCCGAGGCGGGTGGCCAGATCGATCGGGCGTTCGTTGGCGGACAGTGCGCTCGGTGCGCCTGCCGAGGCGAGGAGATTGTCATTGGCGGGGCGCGACACGCCATCGACTATCGAACGGTTTCGTCCCTCGCGCTTGGCTCGGTACATGGCGGCGTCGGCGCGTTCGCGCCACTGGCGTTCGCTTTCATTCGCGCGCAGGAGGCTGCCGCCGAACGATGCAGTTATCGGAAATTCGCCGCAGCGTACTTCGCGCATCAGGCTCTCGCGGACCTTCTCGGCAATCTCCCACAGTGCCTGCGCGTCGGCATCCGGAATGAGCAACGCGAATTCCTCGCCACCGAGACGAAACAGTCTGTCGGCCCGGCGTGTGATGCGGCGAACCACGCTGGCGACCTGGACCAGTACGTGGTCACCGGCCTCGTGACCGAAGCGGTCATTGACCTGCTTGAAATGGTCGAGATCGAACGTGATCAGACCGAGCGGCTTCCGGCTGCGAGCGCTCTCTGCCAAGGCGGCATTGATCTGCGCCCCCATGGCGCGGCGGTTTCCGGCGCCGGTCAGGGGGTCCAGCGTCGCCAGGTTTTCGAGTTGCTGGCGCTGGACGTCGGTGCGCCAGGCAAACGCGAACGAAAACAGGCTGACGACCACGCTCGATCCGACGAACGCGGCCTTGTGGGCCAACTCGGGCAATGCCAGTGGACTCGCCGCAACGGCAGCGATCGCACATGTGGAAATCAGGACGGCGCGCAGGCGCTCGATAAGGAGGAAGTTCGAGAGCAGCACGGCGTACATCCACAGTGAACCCGCCGTGCCGGCCACATAGGCGATCGCGATGCAGCCGATCGAGTAGGTCACGGCGAGGAACAGCGATGCCCCCTGCGTACGGCCGCTGACATAGGCATGAACCGCGCCGAGCGAGATGCAGGCGACAATCAGCAAGTCGATCAGGGCGGCAAGGTTCTGGCCGGAAAGGAAGCGGTATGCCGCAAACGGGAGGATCATCACGTTGGTGATCACACCGAACGTGACGACGAGGGCGAGATTGAAGTCCTGGCGAATCCGTTTCATCCACATGTGAGTAGCCTGCCTGGAGGGCCCATGATCGATCGGGGCCTGCCTGGCACCTGCATCATCCGGGCCATCCGAGCCCGGCAAAACGTGCACTGGTGCTCAACTTGCGATGAAACGCCGCGCAGATGGGGCCATCAGGGTTCCCTGTGGTTGGCGGCACGCCTCCGATGCCTGTTCAGCGCAGGCATGCGAGCGGCGCACCGGGGCCAGCGCCCGGGCATCGACGAGTCTGTCTTCTATCCAGGCGGTGGAATTCGCCGTCGATGCCGCACGTTCCGGCGGGTCGGGCCGTGCTGGGCGAGGCTGCCGATCGGGCAGCTGTAGCCGCACTCGGTCTGCAAGATCAGATCGCGAACCCTGGCGCGCAAGGCGAAGACGCGCTCGATAGGGTCCGCGACGTCGTTCCAAGCCGGCGCCAGCAGAATCCGGTCGACGCCGCGGTGGTGGAGATCCAGGACAGCGAGCAGCACGTCCTGCTTGCCGGAAAGGAAATGTAGGAGGCTGCCGCGAAGCATGTCGCCACGCTTGAGCAGGAAGGCGATCGTGGTCGACTGATGGTCCCTCTCGCGCAACAGCCCCTTTGCGAAGAGCACGATGCGCTGCCGTGAGGCGGGCCCGAATCGATTTGCTCGCTCATTCAATTCAGCCTGTCCCGAGGTGAATGAGCCATCGACCGGCCTGCAGTCCGTGCGTCGGCGCACGCATCCCTCCTTCCGCAGTCGACATGGGCGAGAGACAGGCTCGATCGAGCCCGATGACCGCCGCGGGTCTCGAGCGGCCTGCCTGGCCCCTATTGCCGCCGGTTTGCGTGTGAACAGCCAGGAACACCGGGTTCCGTTTCTGGCAAGGGTGCAAGCATGAATGTTCGACCGTTGGTATCGATGATCGCCTTGGCTGCCGGCGGGTTCGTGCAGGCGCAAAGCGGCACCGGATCCACCTGGGACACGTTCGGTCCGGACCGGGCCAGCGGTGTCTTCCTCAACATCACGCGCGAACATCTGAGCAGCCAGAATGCGTATGGCATTGCCGTGGACCATCAGCAGCGCCTGCTCGTGCTCAACGAGTGGCGCGAGACCGGAAACAGCAACGTCGACTGTGCGGTGACCCGGCACCTGGTCAATGCACGCCTGCTCGACATGAGCTACACGGGGCCGGACGAACTCGAAGGTACCCGGCGCGTGGCGGCCGACATGGGCGGCAACGATGTCGATCTGTGCACGGCGATCGACGTCGACGCGAGCAATCGGGCCGTGATTTCCGGGTGGGGCGCGTCCAGCAGCGGACTCAGCGGCTTCCTCGTGCGGTTGACGTCGAGCGGCGCCTACGACACGAGCTTTTCGTCGGACGGCAAGCTCGCGCTATCCAACGTTTCGCCCTTCCTGGGGCTGCAGACCCGGCTCAACCATGTGCTCGCCGTTGGCAACAACGTGCTGGCCTGCGGTTGGGTGGAGCGCGGTGCGAGCCGCAACATGCTGATCGTGAGATTCAATGCGAGCGGCCAACTCGATACGGGCTTCCGCGGAACCGGCCATGTCGAGATCGACTTCAATGTCGCCGGCGATCGCAGCGACGGCTGCTCACGGTTGGTCGTGCTGCCCAACGGCAACATCGTCGCCGGGGGCATCGTCACCGATTCCGGCGGAGACCAATCCTACGGCCTGACCCAACTGACTTCGGCCGGCAATTTCGTGAGCGGATTCGGCAACCAGGGGCGACTGATCGTCGACGACGGCAGTGCGCTGGCGGCGACTCCGACCCTCAACGACATCGCCTGGGATGCTGGCCGCAGCCGCCTGATGGTCGCCTGCGGCCTCGATTTCAGTGCGGGCCTCGAACCGTCCGGCTGCGTGCTCGCCATCCGTGGCAGCAGTGGCACGCTCGATTCCGCCTTCGATGGCGATGGACGCAAGGCGTTCCGCTTCTCGAGTTTCGGCAGCGGGGCGCCACGCGAATCCGGGGGAACACGCGTGCGGCGACTGCTGATGCGCGACGATGGCAGCTTCTATCTGCTCGGAACGCACTACAACAGCGAAAACGATGCAACGACTTACGGCAGCAGCGATGCGGCGACGATGCGTTTCGAAGCCGACGGCAGCGTCGTCGAATCCGGCAGCGACGCCTATTCGAGTGACGGCATCGCGTTCCATACGCTTGCTGAAGTGACCCAGGGAGGTGTCAGCGATGCGACCCGCTTTCGCGTTGCCGAAGCGATGGTCGATGCCATCCTCTATCACGGCAACCTGCTGTTCGTGGCGGACCGCGAGCGCTACCCGAGTTTCGTGTTCGATCACGATGGCGATGGAAACCTGAATGAACCCGGCCCGATCGCGCCAGTGATTGCGGCAATCACCACCGAGCACCTCTTCGGCGCCGATTTCGACTACGACGGCATACCGCCCTCCGCCTCGGCCACTCCTGCGGTGCAGACGCCGATCGGCCTCGGCAATTATTGCAGCGTGCGCAACGCGAGCGGCGGGGGATTCGGACTGTTGCCGCAGGGCACCGGTAGCGATCCCTGCCAGGTATTCCTCGACAGCAATCCGACCGCCATCATCGAACGATCCGGCATGTATTGGCTGGCCGGACTGAATTGGGTGATCGGCACCTGCAGCGGTAATTTCATCACCCTGCGGGGCGGCAACGGCACGCAGCCCTTCGACCAGGCGTTTGCCGACGCGGCGGGCCGCAGCAATTGCGTTTTCACGGCGACCGCTGGCAAACTTCCGATCTTTTCGCGACCGTACAGCGGTTCGCACTCCGGAATCGGCAACACCCAGGCATTCAACCACGATCCGTACAACATACCGGTCGATGTAACCGACTTCGGCCAGCCTGCGGGAACCTACGACGCCTGCGCGATCGACAATCGCGGTCGCCAGCGCAGCGTCGGCAATCCGAATGCGGTCCCCTCGACCTGCAACTACGACAATTCCGGGGTCAATGAGCCGGCCGTCGATATCGATGTGACCAGCTCGCGCTATGTGGTGGCCACCGCTTCGGGGCGGGTCAGCATGGCCGTCCCGAGGCACGTCCCGCCGTACGCGCCGGCAGGCATGGATCCCTATCAGCGCGAGGTCTTCGTGCGTCACCAGGTCGGTGGGGGACGCTACGCGGAAATCTTCACGACCTATTACGCGCACATGCAGGATACGGCGGTGCGTCGCGGTGACGTGGTCAGCGCCGGCACGATCCTGGGAAGGGTCGGCACCACGGGTGCCTCGACCGGCGAGCACCTGCACCTGTCGGTGGTTCGCCATCGCAACCTGTCCTTCCGCAGCACGTTCGAATTCCGCTTCGAAGGCGGACAGCACGATCGCGATGCCAGCGTCGCAACGGTAGACCCGTGGGGCTGGATGGCGCCGCAAGGCGTCGATCCCTGGGCCTGGCGTTTCCGCAACCATGCCAGCAACGCCTTGCTCGACGATGCGGGTGGGTTCAGTTCGCGTCTTTGGATTTCCGGGGAGGCACCGCCGTTGAACTGACGGGGTTCTCCTCTGGGCCCGGCGCCATACGCGCCTGCCCGATGCTGAAGCGCAACCGCTGTTTGCGCTGGCCGCAGCGCACTCGACGCGCCGGATTCGCAGGAAGCCCGGGTGGCCGCCAGAGGGAACGTGTCCGTTGCCGCAACGAAAAGGGGCACCCATCGGGTGCCCCTCGAGCAGCATCTTGGCGCGGGAATCGGCGGACCGATCGGCCCCTTCGGCAACTTTCATGGGTGCATGCCGAGGCCAGGGCCGAATGCCCACGTCCGCGACGCGACGATCGAACCACTGCAACGCAGGGCGCTGGCGCAGCAAGGGAGATACGCGCGGTGGATGCCCATCGCGTGCTTATGATGGCCGACCATGTCACGAACTGCGCGCCTGCGGAGTGGCGTTCATAGTCGAAAGCTATTCGTTCGATCGGAACAATCGATTTCATCAAAAGCAGCCCCGACAGCATACTTCTGGGCGCTGGCGAGTCAGCGATGACGTCCGGACGGGATCGGGCGCCCCGAACGAGGGACGCCCGAACTGTCGTTAAAGAGTGACGGAGACGGCTTCGCCCGCACGTGGCGAGTCCCGGATGGCGATGGCTCACAAGCCCCAATTGGCGTGCGGCACGTCCTCACGGATTGCCGGGCTTGCTTTGGCGCGCAGGAAACTGCGCAACGTCCAGTTTGCCGCGCCGACGCGTCCGGCACTCCGATCGTGCCGCGCACGCATGATCCTGCGTGCCAGCCACGCATGCATCAAGCCATGTCGAACCGGATCCAGCCCGGCAAGGGCCGGGTGCATTCGACGATGGCCCATCGATTTCGATCGAGCGACACTTCAATCAGGAGCAGGGTTTCCATGTCGAATCTGCAACGCCTCGTCTATTCGAGCCGCGCAACCTTTGCCCAGGTCCAGGACGACAGCGGTATCAACCGCGAGGTCGCCCGGATCCTCATGCAGTCGCGCAGGAACAATCCGCGCCAGGGCCTGGTCGGTGCGCTCTATTTCGGTGACGGCAACTTCTTTCAATGCCTGGAAGGCGAGGCCGAGGCGCTCGACGAGGTCTGCGAACGCATCCGTCAGGACTCGCGGCACACGGGCATGAAGGTGCTCGGACGCCATCCGATCAAGTCCAGGTCCTTTTCGGTCTGGGCCATGAAATTCGTGCCAAACGCGATGCAGGTGCAGATCCTCCTGGTCAGCCGCGGCCTGACCCGCTTCGAGCCCGAGAAATTCGATGAGTCGACCATTTCGGCCATGCTCACCTTGCTGCGCCAGGGGGCCGATGCCGACCTGCTGCAGGTCGATGCGTCGGGCAATCGCCGTTCGGGAAACCGTCTGCCGGAGCCCGTCGCTGCAACGGCGAGCGGCCATTCCGGACGCACTGCCATGCTGTTCGGTGCGGCGGCCCTGGTCGTGATTGCCTGCATCGCGTGGCTCGTCCTTGGCGGATAGTCCCGGACCGGGCGAACGTATAAAGGGGAGGTTCTGAAAGGCAAGTGCGGACGGCCAGACGGGGCGGATTTCGCTGGACGCATTGCAGCGACGGCTCGATGGCTTTCCTCCCTGGCTGCGCCGGAATACACGCCACTCGACGATGGCGTTGGTGCGCGCAAGCGTCCTTGGTCGATCGGTAGCCCAGCGACTGCTCTGCTGCATTCGCTCCCTTCCGATCATGCGCCTTCTCCGATGGGTCTTCCCATCCTCCTTCCAGTTGATGCAGGTCAATGTGCGGGCATCGGCTCCGGTTCATCGTGATGCCCACGTTGCCACGGCTACGGCCATTGGCGAACACCGCTGGTTGGTGTGGCGGCCTGTTTCCTTCGCACTCTCGAGGACCATCCGATGTCTGCCTTCAATCGTTCGACCTTCAGCGCAGCGGTGGCACTAGCCCTGTGCATGAACCATGCGTCCGCCCAGCAATTCTCATGGGAGACCGGTGTCAACAACGGGACCATCGCCCCTGGTGGAGACCCGGCTGCGACCTTTCGAAGCTACAACCAGCCTGCGATCGACAATGCCGGCTTGATCGTGTTCCGCGCCCGCAGCAGTGCCGGAAGCGGTGCCCAGATCAGCGGTGTCTACCAGCGCGACCTGAGCGGTCCGAATCCCGTGGTGAAACTCGTGGCACGCGATGACGTCGTGCCGGATCCGAACAACACATCGTATAACGGCGTACCTTCGTCGTTCACCGAATTTCCGTCGACGCCGCGAATCGACCAGGATACCGGCCTGGTGGCAACGCGCGGCCAGCACAAGCCGGTGTGGACCTATCTGCTCGGCGCAACCGAGACGCGCGTCGGCACGTCGGGAATCTATGCCTTTCCGCAAGGTGTGGGCGTGACCGGAGCGAGTCTTCTCGGCAGTGCGCTCGAAGCGGACCAGGTCACTTTGAGCTTTCCCTGGTACTCGGTGCCGGGCGCGATTCTCGGCACGCGTTTCGATCAATTTCCCGGTTCCCCGGCTGTCACCAATGGTCGTTACATCGTATTCAAGGGGAACTACACCGACCCGCTCGACGGCCTGGGTCGTACCGGCGTCTATTTCCGCGATGTCCTGGGCGGGACGCCAACGCCGTATACCGGGTTGATTGCAGACTCGAACACGCTCGTGCCGAACCAGCCGAAGGGAGGCAGTGTGAAGTTCGGTTCCACTGCGCCACCCAGTGCCGCGAACGGCCTCGTCTACTTCACCGGCCTCGACATCGAGGAAGCACCGACCCTGGGCGGCATCTATCGTGCGCAGATCCCGGCATCACCACCTCCGCTTGCGCCGCTGGCCTTGCCGCTGAGCGTGATGGTCGGAATCGGCGACCCGGTCCCCGGCGAACCACCCGGTGCGGTCTTCAATGGACTCGGCGAAGGACTCTCGGTCAGCAGTGACGGCAATCTCGTTGCATTCTGGGCGCGATGGGGAACCGAAACATTCGAAAAGACCCTGTTGTGTCCGACCGATGGCAACGCCGACCTCATTGCCTTCTGCAACGAAACCTATCCCGATGGCCTGGTGGTGAACATTCCGGTCCATCAGGGCATCTTCATCCACGATGCCACCAGCGGCATCACCTCAGCCGTGGCGCGCACCCAGAATGACGGCGTGGAAGATCTCCTGTTCTGGGTCTTCTCGGGTCGCCCGCCGGGTGTCGGCGGCACCGAGGACACCGACATCGAGCCGGCGCGCTGGCGTTCTTCGGGCTTTGCGGCCCTGTCCTTCGAAGTGGATCAACCGACCCAGGTGGTCTTCAAGGCGCAGCGCAACGGCCTGGTCGGCCTCTACCTGCGCGAGAGTTCCGTCCTCGAACTGCCACTGAGGACCGTTGCCGAGGTCGGCACAACGCCGGGAACAGAACTGGATCCACTTGCGCCAGCCGGTTCCCTGATCAGTTCCGTCGGTGTCGAACGCGAGGGATTCCGCAACGGCCGCCTGGCGATCACCGCGACGATGCTGTACGTCGATCCGATCGATCCGACGATTACCGAGAGTTGGGGCGGAATCTATATGTCGACAGGCGTGATCGATCTCATCTTCCGCGACGGGTTCGATTGATTCGAGGATGGCCGGCAGGGGGCAGTGGGTGATCCGGGGCGTTTATCGTCACTCAAGCGCGCCGGGGCCTTGGCCCATTGGGCCAAGGCTGCTGCCAGAAGCGACTCTTCCGCGATCAACCGGAACAGTCCATCGGCTGAAGCGCTTGCCGTCATCGAGCGTGATGACGGTTGCCGCTCGCTTCATGCCCTGGCCACGCCCGAACCCCCGATGCCGCGCTCGATTGCGGAATGGGTCGGTGACCCCGCGATGGTGCAATCCGTGGGGTCTTGGGTATAGGGTGTAGAAGCGATGCGTATCCATGTTGGCAAAGCCGGCTACGCGTCCCTCCCAAACTCCGACCGCCGGGTCCGCGGACCCGACCGACCCAATCGTTCACCCCTCGTGCAAGGAGCCAGACCCATGTCGAATCCATCCGGAGGATCGTCCCATCCGCAGCTGGACCGCTCGTTCATCGAACTGCAACGCAAGAGACTGGAGGCGCTGCGCGAAGAATTGCTCGGTGGTGAGCAACGTGAGATCGCGGACGAGCGCGCAGAGCGCGAATTGCATGGAAACGAAGCCCGGGAGTTCGAGGACGATGCGCAGAGCATGGCCCAGCGTGAAGTCGGTCAGGCGACGCGCAACCTGAACGATCGACGCATCGCCGACATCGAGCGTGCGTTGCGGAAGATCGAGCAAGGCAGTTATGGCCTCTCCGAGGCGAGCGGCAAGCCGATTCCGCTGTCCCGGCTTGAATCGACGCCAGAGGCGATCTACACCGTCGAGGAAGAACGCAGTCGCGAAGTGCGCCGCTGATAGGTCCCGCGGCCAATTGTGGCGGGGATCGGTAGGTGCAACACGCCGCATCGACTTGCGGTGCCTTTCGACGCATAGGCGCAGACCGTGTGTTCAGGCAGACTTGGCCGCTGCAGCCACTTCCGGAACCCACCCATGAAGGAGCTTTTTCAGACGCTTGGTGCCTTGCTGGCCCTTTCGCTCTCGACAGCGACGTTGGCAGCGAAACCCGACAACGGCAAGACGCCAGCGCCGACCGACATCGCCAGCGCGACGCGAGGCACGGTGCATGTCGCGGGGTTCTTCGATGTCTATCGCGATGAGGCCCGGGGCCGCGTGCTGCTGGGACTGCGGGAGTTCGACCAGCCGTTCCTGTTGATCAGTTCGCTGCCGTGGGCGATCGGGTCGAACGACATTGGTCTCGACCGCGGTCAGAGCAGCGGTTCCCATCTTGTTGAATTCCGACGTGCCGGCCAGCGCGTATTGCTGGTCGAGGACAATGCGCGTTTTCGAGCCGTGTCGAGTAATCCGGACGAGGCGCTGAGCGTGCGCCAGGCGTTTGCCGAATCGGTGCTCTGGGCGGGCGACATCGTCGGCGAGGATTCCAAGGGTTCGCTGGTCGTCGTCGACGTCGGCTCCCTGCTGGTTTCCGACCGGCATGGGATCGCGCGCCAGCTCAACCAGGCCGGCCAGGGCAAGTACGAACTCGATGACAAGCGCAGCGCGGTCTCCGCCGCGGATGCGAAGAGTTTTCCGGACAATACCGAACTCGAGGCACTGCTGACCTTCAAGGGTCCAGGCGAAGCCGAATACGTGCGCGACGTGGCCCCGGACCCGGAAAGCCTGACTGTGCGCCAGCACCTGAGCCTGGTGCGACTGCCACCGCGGGGCTATGTGCCGCGCGCCTATCACCCGGCGTCCGGCGGCATGAGTGTCGGCTACTACGACTTTGCAAAGCCGCTCGCGTCGAGCATCGAGGTCCGCGTGCAGCCGCGTTTCCGTCTCGAGAAGACCGATCCGGCCGCCACGCTGAGTACGGTGCGCAAGCCGATCGTGTTCTACGTCGACCGCGGTGCGCCGGAACCGGTTCGCTCGGCGCTACTGGAAGGCGCCAACTGGTGGCAGAGCGCGTTCGAGAAGGCCGGATTCAAGGACGCGTACCGGGTCGAACTGTTGCCCGAAGGCGTCGATCCGATGGATGTGCGTTACAACCTGATTACCTGGGCGCATCGGATGACGCGCGGCTGGTCCTACGGCCAGCCGATCGTCGACCCGCGCACCGGCGAGATCATCAAGGGATCGGTGACGCTTGGCTCGCAACGCATTCGGCAGGACATCATGATCGCGGAGAGCCTGCTCGCGCCTTACGACAAAGCCGATGCCGGCGCACTCGCACGCGAGGCCGAACAGATGGCGCTCGCGCGCCTGCGCCAGCTGGCCGCGCATGAAGTGGGTCATGCGCTTGGCTTCAACCACAATTTCGCGGCGAGCCGGCTGGGCAATGGTTCGGTCATGGACTACCCGCATCCATTGCTGAAGATCGGCGAGGACGGCGACATCCATCTCGACAAGGTCTATGGAATCGGTGTCGGACCGTGGGACGATTTCCTCGTCGCCCACGCCTACGCGCAGTTCGCCCCGGGCACCGAGGCGGCGTCGCTGGCGGCCTTGCGCTCAAATATCGCCAAGGCCGGCTTTCGCTACATGAGCGATCCGGATGCACGTTCACCGGGCGATGCCGAAGTCGACGGTCTGCTCTGGGACTACGGCGCGGACTCACTGGCGACCTACGATTCGCTGATGGCCGTCCGACGCAAGGCCCTCGACGACTTCTCGATCGGCGTGCTGCCGCCCGAGCGGCAGGTCGGTGAACTCGAGGCGCGTCTCGTTCCGGTTTATCTGTTGCATCGCTACCAGCTCGAGGCCGTTGCGCGCCTGCTTGGCGGGGTGACCTATGCGTACTCCGAGGCGGCCGACCGTCAGGCCGGAACGCACACCGTTGCCGCCGAGCGTCAACGCGCCGCGCTGAATCGACTGGTCGCTTCGCTGGGTGCCGAACAGCTCGCGTTGCCGGCCAACGTGCTCGATCTCGTCACCCCTCCCGGCATTGAATACTCGCGCTCGCGCGAGTACTTCGCGACCGCCAGCGGACCGATGTTCGATCCATTTGCCGTCGTTGGCGCCGCTGCGGCGCAAACGACGACCTTCCTGTTCGCGCCCGAGCGCCTCAACCGGGTGGCCTGGCAGCACGCGCGCGACGCAACGTCGCCCGGCATCGACGAGCTGCTCGAGGCGATTTTCCGCGGTACCTGGCAGCGCAAGCCGATCGATGCCAGCGTGCCTGCCGGCGAGGCCGTGCAGGCTGCCGCGAATTGGGTCGTCCTCGATGCACTGCTGGCCACGCTCGAGGCCGGCAAGCTGCATGCACAGGTCGCCGCGGACCTTCGCGATTCGCTGCAGGGCTGGCAGGTCTGGTTGGCGGACAATGCCGGACGCGGCAGCCAGGCCGCCAATCGCAAACAGGCAGCGGCGCTGATCGGCAAGTACCTGGCCGATCCGAAATCGGTCACCCTGCGCAAGCTGCCGCAGATTCCACCCGGAGCGCCGATCTGAGGGCGTATTCGACGCCCTTAGATCCGAAGAACGAGTGGCCTGCCCGTGAGGATTGGGAATACAGGGCAGGGCGCGCCCGTCTGAAAGCTGAAACCAATGGAGATCTGCGATGGGTGGCCCGTGCCGGCACGCTCTTCCGTTTGATGAGAGCAGGCCGCACTGGCGCGGTCACCCGACAAACGCGAGGTCGATTGAATGAGAATGTTGCCCTGGTTGCTCCTGCCTGGCCTGATCCAGCTGGCTCATGCGACTCCCGTCGAGGGTTATTGCGAGCGCGATGGCAAGCGCCTTACCTTTTCCGATGGCATCGCGTTCGTCGATGCCCGCGATGCCGAGGGTGTCGTCACCACCACGATATACCTGACCAGCAAACCGCTCGATCGCAAGGCCCTTGCGGCTTGCAGCGAGTGCGCCGTGGCTCCGGGTGAGAACACGTTCGTGAGCCCGCGTGGGGATCGCATCGAGGCCCAGCGTGCGGCGACCGCGGACGGTTGGATCGAAATCCAGCATGTCGGCGGCGAACTCGACATGTCCACCATCGTCAACCTGATGTACATCGATCGCGACGGGGTGATGACCGGGCTCGACGGTGGCAATGGGCGGGTCAGCCTGCAGACCAACTCGCCCACTCGCATCGCCGGCAAGGTCACCAGCGAAGCCCATGAGCCGCCCTATGACGACACCGACATGGACTGCGCGATCAGCTTCGATGTGGCCGTCGGCTGGCCGAAGCCCTGATGCGGAAACCGGAACAGGCCTGATCCAGGATTGCGGGCTCGGTCGGACGTTGTCGAGAGCCGCAGCGCCGCGCGGCGGTCGTTCCAGCGACGCGTTGCCAGGGGAATCTCGCGAATCTGCCGGGAAGGGGCGCGGAGGTCTGACTTGAGCTGCGGTGCCGAGGGTGGCGTTCGTACTTGTTCAGACCTTGCGCTGATTTGCCGGGCATCCATCGGCCCGATCATGAGGCGCGACGGCGCGCTTGCCTCGATTGAGGCTTGAACGCAAGATGTTGCGCCCTTCAACGTGGCGACACCGCTGCCACCGCGAAAGACCACAAGCGCATATCCGGAGTGCTACATGTCAAAAGCGTTCGCCGTTGTCGTCTGCCTGCTGCTCGGCTCGAGCGTGATGGCCACCGAGATCCCGTTGAAGAATGCCGATTTCGAGTTGCCGATGGCCGGCCTTCGCATTCCGGGCTGGTCGCGTACCCAGCATGCCGGCGTCCGAGCCTACGTGGTCGAGCGCGATGCCGAACGCTTCGCCCATGGCAAGCACAGCATTCGTATGCGGCGCACCACCGAGCAGGCCTACGGCATGATCTCCCAGGTCATCGAGGCTGCGGACCTGGCCGGCAAGCCCGTCGAGTTGGCGGCGAAACTGAAGACCGCCGAGGTCGGCAAGAAGGGCTGGGTGATGAAGATGACCTTTCTTCGCTACAGCGCCATCATCGATCAGGTGCGCGCGACACCGGTCACTGGTGATACGGAGTGGACCGAGGTAGCGATCAGGAAGGACGTGCCAGCCGGGACGACGGCCATCGAGATTGGTTTCCTGCTGCTGGATGGCGGTACCGGCTGGGCCGATGACGTGCATCTGCGCACGCGCGCCGTAGAGAACGACAAGACCGATGCGAGCGCACCCGGGACATCGGCGGCGGCGGACAACAGGGCAGGCAAGTCGCGCTGAGCGATGCGAACGCGGCGTGCTTCGACGCCTCGGCAGCCGCCGGGCCGGGTTGCGCCGGCAGCCGACGGTGTCAGTCGAGGGCCGCTTCGCGCTCGAGTATCTCGACCGTTTCACCGAACATCGCCTGGGCCTCGGCGACGGTCTCGGCGATGCACACGACCCCGAGCATTCCGTATTCGGAGAGTGGGCCCAGCAGATGGAAGACGATGCCCGCTGGCGCGTGTCTTCGCGTTGCCGCTCGTGGTCGACGACGGTGTCGATCAGCTGTTCCGGGATGAAGCGCCGAAAGTACGGGGGCAGCAGGCTGTCGATGACGTGGTGGTTCCGGTGCGTGCCCAGCAGCGTGACGGAACAGCCCGAGCCGCGGAGCCCTTCCACATCGTGCTCGCGGCATCGCAGTGCAAACTTTTCGATCAAAGGCGCGTGCGGCACACTGCCGGCATGAATGTCGATGCCTACACCGCGCCTGTCCACTTTCACCCAGGTCCGAACGCGGCGTTCCTCGTGGTCTGCGACCACGCATCCAACGCGGTGCCAGAGGAATACCAGGCGCTCGGGCTGCCCGCGCATGCGCTCGAGCAGCATATCGCCTGGGATCCCGGAGCGCGGGGCGTCAGCTTCGCCCTCGCCGATCGACTCGAATGCCCCGTGATCCTCGGCGGAAGCTCACGATTGCTGATCGATTTGAATCGCGACATCGACGACGCCAGCTCGATCACCGCCGAAATCGACAGCACCTTCGTGCCGGCAAATCTGGCCATCAGCGACGACGAGCGAGCCCAGCGCGTGCGCCGATTCTTCGCGCCTTACCATGCCCGCATCGATGCCTGGCTCGACGAGCAGCTGGCCCGGCGTATCAAGCCGGTACTGATTTCCGTGCACAGCTTCACCCCACGATTCGGCAGCATCGAGCGGCCGTGGCCGATTGCCGTGCTGTGGAAGAAGTCGCGCGATCCGGTCGCGCCGCTGATCGACTGGTTCGCCGCACAGGGTTATCAGGTCGGCGACAACCAGCCCTACGATGCGCGGGTGCTCGGTGGGCATACCCTCGAATGCCACGCCCTACGGCGCAATCTTGCGCACGTCCTGTTCGAGATCCGCAACAACGAGATCGGAACCGTGCAGCAACAGCAGCAGTGGGGCGAGCGCCTGCATCGCGCGATAGTCGAGACGCGCTTCGGAATGCACGGCTGAAAGTCGGTCGGCCACTTGATTCGGCGCGCGCAAGTCGGCCGTGCGAAATGACTGCCTCACGGTGATTCGCGGCTCAGGCCTCGGGCCAGGTCGAGGCGTCGATGGTTTCGCGATAGGCGTGGTAGGTCGCATAGGCCAGCCAGGGCATGACCACGCCGAGACCGACCAGGGCGCTGGCGAAACCGATCGCGGTGAGCACGCAGATGACCAGCGCCCACTCGAGCATGACGAGCTTGTTGCGCAGCACGGCGTTGATGCTCGACAGGCAGGCCGTGACCATGTCCACCTCGTGGTCGGCGATCATCGGCAGCGAAAACGCCGAGGTCGCGAAGGTCAGCGCGGCGAACACCGAGCCGATCGCCGAACCGATCAGCAGGAACTCCATGAGCGCGTGCGTGTCGCCCTCGGGTGCCGGGAAGAACGCGGTGAGCATCATTCCCGAGCGCGACCAGACCAGCACGATGACGAACTGGATCAGGGCAAAGATGCCGGCGCTGCCGAGCACCCGCCGCGCCATTGCAAACGAATCGGAGAGCCGTGGCTGGCGACCGCGTAGCAGAGCGCGACTGACCGAGTAGAGGCCGACGCCGATCAGCGGCGCGATGTAGACGAAGCCCGACAGCAGGGCCGCGAGCAGGGCAAAACGACCCAGGGACCAGGCGAACCCGGAAACAAGGGCACTGAGCAGTACGATGACGCTACCAAACAGGGCGCTCAGGGCCGGAGTCTGGCGCAGGTCGGACCAGCCGAGGCGAAGCCAGTGCCACGGCGCATCGGCGGTCAGGATCCGGCAGGGGACCACGAAGGGCCGTGGAATATCTCCGCGCCCATGGTCATCGTTTGCGGACGGATCGTTCACCGGTGGCCCCCCCGAAGTCTGCGATAACCCGTTCGAACGATGCGAACCGTACAACCGGGGTCCGGGCGATACAACCGGAGCTGCACCCTGGGCCCTGGGCCTGCGTCCCCGCCGAACTGTCTGCAAACCGGTTGCATGGCTCAAGCATGACTGCAATGGGTCGCGACAGGCATGGGCAGATGAGTCCGGAAGGGGCCCGAGCGGCATTGGCTCTTCGATTCAGCCTGCCTGCAGAGCGTGCGGGGAACGCCCAGACGGCCAGGTGAGGGGGCGCGGGCAATCCTCCCTGCAAAGGATGTCGCGGGGGCGAGCAGGCGGGACGCCATTACGTCCAGGGACCTAGTCAGGCACCCTCAAAGTCGGTTAACGTTGGCGCCGGCTTGTCTCCATGCCGGAGACGTCAGGGGATACAGTTTTGAACCGATATCCATTCTTGCGGGGTGGATTCGTCCGCGTGCATGCGGCGATCCTGATCAGTGTCCTGGCCTTCGGCGCACACGCCGACGAGTCGGCCGGAAATATTGCGGATGCGGCCTACAAGGCGCAATTGCGCGCATCTCCCTATGTCACGGCCGAATCCTGCGCCGTGCTCGACGATCCCAAACAGGCCAATCTGATGGACGGCCTGCTGTTCTTCCTGGCCAAGGCGTGCGGGCGCCAGGGGGAATTCATCGGACAGGTCGAAAGCGTCGATGCCGGCTTCCTGCCGCCGTACCTCGAGCCGAATACGGATCTCAATGTAAGCAATCCGGCCGGCGATACCGGCACCACGCGCACCCAGAGCGAAACCTCGATCGAGCGCAATCCGGTCACCGGCACGCTCTGCGCGGCCTACAACGATTCCTTCCATGGCGTCACCCAGAACGTCGGCTTCTCCGGTTACTCGCGTTCGACCGACGGCGGCAATACCTGGGTCGACCGTGGCGCGGTGAGCGCCGACGACAGTGGTGACCCGAGCCTGGTCTGGCGCCGACAGGACGGCAAGTTCTATTACGCCGCGTTGCGCAACGGCGGACTCGCGCTGTTCCGTTCGGATGATGATTGCCAGAGCTTCGTGTTGGTCAGCCAGTTCGCGACCAACAACGACGATAAGGAAATCATGGCGATCGACAACGAGCCGACCAGCCCGTTCTACGGCCGCATCTACATTGTCTGGACCGACTTCGGCAGCGGCTCGCGGATCTACAGCATCTTCTCCAGCGACGCCGGTGCGACCTGGTCGGCCCAGCTCGCAATCAGTCCGTCCGGCGAGAGCAACCAGGGTGCCTGGCCGACCATCGCCCCGAACGGCGACGTCTATGTCACCTGGCTGAAGTGGTTGCCGCCGAACGGCTACCCGACCGGCAACATCGAGATTCCGATCTACCGGTCCACCAACGGCGGCGTGAGCTACTCCGTGCTGACCCCAGCCATGACCAACAAGGTCAATCCGCGCGAAGCCGCTGCGACCAGCAGCTGCGGGCGCCCGGCGATCAAGGGCAACGTACGCCTGCTGCCCTCGCCGCAGATCGTATTCCGCAACGGCTACCTGCATACGGTCTACGCCTACGATCCGGACGGCGTGAACACCGGCGACGTCATCGACGTGTTCTATCGTCGCTACAACCCGGCCACCTCGACTTGGGATGCGGAAGTCCGCATCAATGACGATGCGACCACGACCGATCAGTACCAGCCGACCATTTCGGTAGGTTCTGCCGGGCAGGTCACGGTGGGTTACTACAGCCGCCAGCTCGATCCGAACAATCTCCAGATCGACTATTACTCGCGCACGTCCTTCAACAATGGCGCGAGCTGGTCGCAGCCGAGCGTGCGCCTGTCCGACGCCTCCAGCGCGATCGTGCTCGATAGCTCGCTGGCGACCTGCTACCACGGCGACTACGACCAGCAGTTGCAGGACGACAATGGACGCGCCCACTACCTGTGGTCGGATGATCGCGGCAGCACGCCCGACGTGTACACCGATCGGACCCTGGTCGGCACCAACTACCTGCTCGTACCGGTAACCAGCAGCGTCGCCGTATGTTCGCCCGCGAACGCCGACTACACGCTCAACGTCAACCAGTTCCTCGGCTTCAGCGAGCCGGTGACCTTGTCGGCATCGGGCAACCCGGCCAACTCGACGGTCACCTTCGGCACCAATCCGGTGGCACCGGGGGGTTCGAGCTCGGTGACCATCACAACGGCGGGCGTTGCTGCCGGAAGCTCGGTGATCGACATTTCCGGTCTCTCCAGTCCCGGCGCGGTCGTTCAGACCACCGCGCTTGGCCTCAGCGTCTCGACTGCCGCGCCGGTTGCGCCGGTACTCAATACACCGGCGAACAACGCGACCGTCGTTCCGGTCCGCCCGACCTTCGCCTGGGCCGCGGCGCCGCAGGGTGTCAACTACGTGCTCGAAGTCGACAACGAGCCGTCGTTTGCCCCGCCGCTGACCTACACCGCGACGGTCACGGGCACCAGCCATGTACCGAACTCGGATCTTCCTTCCAATACGACGCTTTACTGGCGCGTACGTTCGGACAACGTCTGTGGCACCGGGCCGGATGCAGCAGCCTTCACCTTCACGACGGTACCGCTGCCGGGCGATTGCCCGATCGGCGCCGTGGCCAACAACGTCTATTCGACGGATTTCGAGGGCGACAATTCGGCCTGGACGCTTGGGGCGGGCAGCGTCGGTTCGAGCAACTGGGCGATTTCGACGGCACGTCCGCATGGCGGCACCAATGCGTTCCTGGCCCAGGATCTGGCGGCCGCCTCCGACCAGCGCCTGATCTCGCCGGCGATCGCCTTGCCGACCGGACAGGATCCGCTGGCGCTTATCTTCTGGAACGACCAGACCCTCGAGAAGAACGGAACGACGGGTTGCTATGACGGCGCGATCCTGGAGATTTCGACGGACGGTGGCGCCAACTTCACCCAGGTGCCGGGCGTTTCGGCCCTGACCGACCCGTACGACGGTCCGATCAGCGGATCGTTCCAGAATCCGCTCGCGGGCCTGAGCGCGTGGTGTGGCGATCCGCAGGCTTACCTGCGCTCCGTGATCGACCTGACTGCGTTCGCAGGACAGACCGTGCAGTTCCGATTCCGGGTCGGCAGCGACAGTTCGGTCGGGCGCACGCCGCATGGCTGGTACATCGACGACGTCGCCGTGCAGTCATGCCAGTCCTCCGTTTCCGATGTCATCTTCGCCGACGGTTTCGATCCGGTCGTCGTCGTTCCGTAAGGCCAACTGGCCCGGGGCAGGGTGCGAACCCTGTCCCGGGCCTGCTTTCGGGTTGCCCGGTTGGGGGTGGAACTTGAGCACACCCACCTGTCGGCAGGTCGTCAGGTAGCCGCGATCAGGCGCCCGCGATGGGGCAGGCGCATGCCGATGGTTTCAAGTGTCCGCAATGAATCGCGCCAGTACGCGCGCCAGTTCCTCGCCGACATCTTCCTGCAGAAAGTGGCCACCTCCGGCCAAGGTCCGGTGGGCCTGCTTGCGGGCGCCCGGAATCAGCTTCTGCAACACGGCGTCCGCACCCCGCGTGATCGGATCTTGGTCGCTGAATGCGGTCAGGAACGGTTTTTCCCATTGCATGAGCGACTTCCAGGCTTGCCGGTTCGGTTCGGCAGCCGGGTCATCCGGCGTGGTCGGTACCAGCAGAGGGAACGCGCGCGCACCCGCCTTGAAGGATTCGTCGGGAAATGGCGCGTCGTAGGCGGCGATCTCGCTTTCCGTGAGACGCTTGGCGCAGCCGCGCGAAACGATTTGACCGACCGGAAAGACCGGTGTGCTGCGCGCATATTCGCGCCATTCGCGGAAGGCCGTGCCCGGATCGTGGTCGCCCGTCGGAAGAAAGGTGTTGGCGGCCAGCACGCGGGCAAACCGACCGCCATGCTCGGCGACCAGACGCAGTCCGATCAGGCCGCCCCAGTCCTGGCAGCACAACGTGATGCCCCGCAGATCGACCGCTTCGAGGAAGGCCGACATCCAGTCGACGTGGCCCTGGTAGCTGTAGTCCGCGATCGATGCCGGCTTGTCCGAACGGCCGAAACCGATCAGATCCGGGGCGACGACGCGGTGTCCGGCATCGAGCAGCACGGGGATCATCTTCCGGTACAGATACGACCAGGAGGGCTCGCCATGCAGGAGCAGGACCGGCGCAGCAGCGCGCGGGCCTTCGTCGAGATAGTGCAGGCGTAACGGCTGCAGGCTGCCCCTGTCGCCCAACTCGACATAGTGGGGTGCGAAATCAAAACCGGGTAGCGTGTCGAATCGATCCTCGGGCGTGCGCAAAACCTGCATTGCGATGTTCCTTCGTGAACGTGGGAGCGACGGTAGCAGACGCATGGCAACCGGTCAGGATTCGAGCACGCCTGTTGCGGGACCGACGGCCGCGGTCGGAAATTGTCCCATCCCGAGCCACCAGTGCTTACACGATCCTCGCACCGTGTCGACCGCGCAGATCGGGCTAGAACACGACCGGCTGGCTGAGTGGATGGACCAGCAGTTCATCGATTCGAAGGTGCGGCTCGGCGCCCAGCACGTGCAGCACCGAACGGGCGACGTCGAGCGGCCGCAGGTCGTTCCGGCGTTCCACGCGGCCCGGGATATTGCCGTTGAAGAAGGTGTCGGTAAGGCCCGGCCTGATCTCGGTCACGCGCATCCCGTAGTCCTGGCCTTCGAAGGCCAGGGCCTGGGTCAGGGCGCGCTGTGCATACTTGCTGGCCGAATAGAGCCCGCCGCCTGCAAACGTGCGGTTGCTGACATCGCTGGTGACGTTGACCATCTGGCTGTGCTTGCCGGTTTCGTGACGTTTGCGGAAGTGCGGCACGAAATGCCGGCTGGTCAGGATCAGGCCGAGGACATTGGTGTCCATGACGCGCCGATACTCCTCGACCGTCACGTCTTCCATCGCCTTGAACACGCCGATGCCGGCATTGTTGACGAGAGTGTCCACGTCCGCCGCGACGGCGATGCGGGCGAATTCGGCGACGCTCGACTCATCGATGACGTCCAGCGCTGCGAACTGCACGCCATCGATCGGAGGATCGGGCGGGCGCCGCGAGCCGGCGATGACGCGCGCGCCGTTTGCGGCAAGCAATCCGGCAATGGCAATTCCGATGCCGCGGCTGGCGCCGGTAACGGCTACGACACGATCCTTCAACATTCAGCTTGTCCGATCAAGGTCAGTCCGGCAGGAACCTGCATGGCGGCAATCCCGTTAGATGGCCAGCAACGAAGGCAGATGCTAGTGCATACGCGGAAGAGCGGATACCTGCGCTGAGGCGCCGGCCTCCCATGCGCGTCGGCCTGCGGCCGGGTCGACGCGATCGCCTGCCGAATCCGCGTCGAGCACGAGACGAGTTTGCTGGTGCGTGCCTGCACGCGCGTGCCTCCTCGAAGCCGGGCCGATCATCGTGACGCCGGTCCGGCAATCATGAGGTCCATGCTCAGTGAGGTCAGGGTGACGGTCGCCAGTGCCCCGTTGGCCGAGACCGCGATGCTCGGGCCTGCGCCATCGGGAACATGTTCGCTGGCAACGGCTTGCGGCTTGCCATCGGGAAGTCTCATCGACCACAGCAGGTTCTTGTCGCGATAGGTGAGGACGCTGCCGTTCAGGGCGAAGGCCTCGGGCATGGAATCGTCGGAAAGTACCAGCGCGTCGACGGTTTGGGGTTCGGCGAGAGGTGCGAACCTGAGCTCGCCGGAACCCGGGGTCCGCCACGCAAGCCATTCGTTCGAGGCGCGGTAGGCAGCGACCGGACCCAGTCCCAGGTTCTCGGCAGTAGCCTGGCCTGCGCGCAGTTGCATCAACGTACTCTGCGCGGTGCCATGGCCGACCAGATAGAGCAGGCGATCGGGGAGCTCGATGCCCTGGAACGCCCCCGGCTCGACTTCGCTCATGACTGAGAGCACGTCGCCATCGAGCTGATATCGGTACAAGCGGGTCTGCCGATTTTCGTAGGCCGTGAGGACCAGCGAGTTGTCGCGTGCCGACCAGGTCGGTCTGACCCAGCGCAATGAGGGATCGAGTGCCAGTTGCCGGGTCTTGCCAGTGAGCGCGTCGTGGACGAGGACCGATTCGGCGCCGTTGCGGTTGCTGCCCAGGGCAATCAGGCGCCCGTCGGCGGAAAACTCGGGTTGGGCTTCGTAACGCAGTGAGCGCGCGATGGCGGTCCATGTTCCGCCGATCGCGTCGCGCAGCCAGATGTCGGCGTCGTAGCGGGCCTCCGACCAGACCGCGGCACCATTCGCGGCGATGTCGATGGATCGCGCGCCGCGGCCACCGATCAGTTCCGGCTGGCCACCCGGGCGTAACCGGTGCAATGCGCGATAGAGGATCAGGTCACCGGCAATCCAGAGGTTGCGGCTGTCCGGTTCGAAAGCATGGCCGTAGACCGGTTCCGGACGCTTCAACAGCGCCACCGGCGGCGCCATCCGTGGCCATGGGGCGCGCCATAGCTGCCGGTCGTCGCCGTTGACACTCGCGTAGACGATTTCCGTGCCATCGGTCGAGAGCCGTGGATCGACGTGAGCCCCTTCGTGCAGCAGGGGCATCGTCAGGCGCCGTAGTTCGCCGCTGCGCCGGTCGAGTTGGATCAGTCCCGGTGCATGATTCGCGTCGACTGGTTTGCCGGTAAGGATCAACGCGAGGCCGCCATCGGCCCACTCGATGCCGCCGCTTGCCGAATCCGCGCATTCACCGACGCGCACGTGATGACCGTCGACCACATCCACGCTCCACACTTCGCAGCCTGATTCGCCGTGGCGCGTCAGCGCGATTTCGCGACCATCGGGGGATGGTGCGGGGTGGCGCAGTGCCTTTGCATCCTGCCAGAGGACGCGCTCGGCCCGATTGCCCGGGTCGACCATGACCAGCTCGCTGGCTTCGCTGCCTGGCGCCGAACGGATATAGACCACGCGTCCCAGGACGTCGAATCGTGCGTCGTATTCGAGGCGGGGGTCGGCAGCCAGCGGTTGGGCCGAGAGGAGATCGACGGCGAGTTCGGCCCGATGCACGGACCCAGCCTCGGGATCGACGATATGCCGCCAGGTGAGCGCCAGCAGCGCCATGGCGGCGAGCGCCGACAAGGAAAGGCGCAAACCCCGAATGCGTGCGCGCGATGGCAGGGAGGTGGCGGGCCCGGCCGCGTCGGCACGGCCGGTTGGATCGTTCCGGGCTGTCTCAGCGATCCATCGATAGCCTCCCTTTGACAGGGTTTCGATGAATCGCGGCTCGCGGGCGTCGTCGCCAAGGATCGCGCGAAGTTCGGCGATGGCGCGGGAGAGAACCTCATCGTTGACTTCGCGTCGGGTCCAGACCTGCTCGATCAGGCCTTCGCGGGTGAGTACCGTTCCGGGTTCGTCGAGGAACCGGCGCAGCAGTCGATCCAGCAGGGGCTTCAGGCGGACTTCGCGCCCGGGCTGGACCAGGAGGCGTCGCCCGGGCGTGTAGCGCCAATGCAGGAAGGTGTAGTCAGCCATCGGATCCATCGGTCTGCCCATTCCGGAATGCTAGCAAGTCCCCGGCGCCTTGCCGCGGCCTGGATCTCCGATTCGGTAGACGCCTGCAAGGACGCACATGTCCCGGCTGCCCGTCACATCCGTTGACTGCGCGACCTTGCGAGGCTGGCGGATGAGGCGCAGGACTCGGAGGATTCTGCAAAGGAGGAAAAACGGAGGTCTTCGGAACGTTTTGCGAAGGACGTCGGGGGCCCTTGCTTCCATGCTGCGACCTCCCGAACCGCGGAGTCCAGCCATGCCAACCCGAATCGCCATTGCAGCCCTGATCCTGATTTCGATCAGTACCGCGGCATGCGCGCAGCCGTGCAGCCATCACCTCCTGGTCAGCGGATATTTCTCCAACAATGTCGCCATCTACGACGCCTGCAACGGCACCTACCTGCGCCAGCTCGAGCAAGCCGGCCGGATCCAGGGGGCGCAGGCGGTGCGGTGGAACCCGATCGACGACCTGATCTACGTCGTCAGTGAGGGCAACGACCAGATCCAGCGCTACCGCCGCAACAGCAGCTACGAGTTCGTCGACGTGTTCGCGCAACTGGCCAGCAATTTCGATCCGACCGGGATCGATTTTGGTCTCGACGACGAGGTCTACGTGGCCAGCTATGGCCTGAGCCAGGTGGTCGAACTGGACCCGGTCAGTGGCCTGCAGACGTCCGTGCTGCTGCCGTCGAACAGCGGCCTGCAGGGCGCTGACAACGGCCTGATGGCCAGCGTCATCGGGCTTGTCTATGTGCCGGGCTACGACTCGAACAGCGTGGCCCGGGTCGACCCGGAAAGTGGCCAGATCCAGGCGTCGTTCGTACCTCCCGGCACGGCCGGACTCCTGGAAACGAGAGGGATCGTCGACGAAGGCGCAACGATCCTGGTCGGCGGCGAGGGCAGTGGCGCGATCTACCGCTTCAATGCCATGACGGGCGCGTTCGTCGCGACGCTGGTCAGCGGGCTCAGCCGGCCGACCGGAATGGCGCTCGGCGTCGACGGTTCGTTGCTCGTGTTGACGGGAAATCGCGTGCGCCGTTACGACCGCAGCACGGGCGCCGATCTCGGTGTACTCGCAAATGGCGTCACTGGTGGCATCTCTGGTGGCACCTTCGTGGCCTTGGTGCCAAATCCGGATTCCGATCTGATCTACCGGAACGGTTTCGATCCGGCCGACTGAATGCCTGCCGCAGGGGTCGGTTCGTCCATCGTGCTGCATCCGCCTGCACGTCGGCTGCAGCCCCGCGCCCGGGCCGGGCGCAGCGATCAAACGTAGCGCGGAATCGGTCCGTCCTGCGGTGTGGTGTCGCCATCGAGATCGAAGAAGCATTCGTCGAGGTAGCACCAGGCCCAGCCCTCGGGCGGATCGTAACCTTCGATGATGGGATGGCGGGTGGCATGGAAGTGGGCGGTCGCATGGCGTCCGGGCGACTGGTCGCAACAGCCGACATGGCCGCAGGTCCGGCAGATGCGCAAATGCACCCAGCGCATGCCGGATTTCAGGCAATCCTCGCAACCACGGGCGCTCGGCTTCACGGGGCGGATCGTGTCGAGGTGCGAACAGTCGTCGGCCATGCATCGTCTCCGGGTTGTCCGGTCATTGGACAACCGTGGCGTGTCCCGTGCAAGCCTGCGCATCGATGGCCTGCAATTTCCATTCGAGTGCCGGGATCGGTACTTTCGGCCGTTTCCGGCGTCCGTGCCGTTCTGCGACGCTGCCCTATCCCGTCCATTGCCGTCAGGTACCTCATGAGCCCCTCGTTCGATCCCAGTCGTCTTTCCGATGTCGTCGATGCCATGTACGCCATGGTCTCCGGGCCGGCCGGTCCCCGCGACTGGACCCTGCAGGAGAAGGTTTTCCATCCCGAGGCGCGGCAGATGCGCACCGGCGTCGACGCCGATGGCAAGCCCTGGATCAGGATCATGACCCTCGACGACTACGCGGCCGACACGACGCCATTCTTCGCCGTCAACGATTTCTTCGAGGTCGAGGTCGGCCGGCGCGTGCAGCAGTTCGGCAACATGGCGCATGTCTGGAGCGTCTACGAAGCGCGCAAGGCGCCCGACGACGACGTGCCGGAGCGTCGCGGCATCAACTCGATCCAGTTGTTCCGCAATGCCGTCGGCCACTGGCAGATCACCTCGATGATCTGGGACAACGAACGCCCCGGTGTCGCGGTGGACTGGTCGCTGTAGGGAAGGTCTGATCGCCAATCGAGCCTCGCTGACCAGCATTCCGCGCCCTTCCAGGGGCCTGGTGCGCATAAGCGATGTGTGATGCCAGCCGCGAATTCACCGGCCGCTGAGCGCACGGCGGCGCCCATCGCGCACCGCTCCGTGAGGGAGCGGTGCGCGCTGTCGGAAGCGGTCGGCGCAGGGGCCGCCTGCCGGTCTCAGTCGCCGTAGAAGCGAACACCATAGAAGATGTTGGCGCTGTCCACGTAGGTCATCGATCCGCTCAGGTTGAGGCGGATCGTGATCGGCTTCTTGAAGAACTTGTCGACGATGTTCGGCGGCAGCCCATACGACTCGGCGAGGGAGCGTTTGCTGACCAGACCGCCGATGCAGGTGCGCGAGGTGATCGTGCGCTTGAGGTCGGACTCACCGGGCTGCAGGGTGACGAACTCGAGGACGGGACTGCCAAGCGGCAGCTCGATCGCTCCGTTGAACGGCAGACCGGTCGTCGGGTCGATCAGCGCCGGATCGTCGAGCAGTTCGTTCTCGATCGTGAACCCGTTGAGGAAACGGAATCGACCCGTGACTGGCGACGGATCCGGATTGAAGTAGTTCCACAACGGAAATGAAGTGACACCGAAGCAGATCAGCGATTTCGTCGCATTCTTCGGCAGGGAGATGCGGCCGATATCACGCTCGTCGAAGTTTGTCGGCGTGCCGGCGGCGCCGAGCGTGATGCAGCGATCGTCCGGCCCTGGCGGCGGATCGCCCGGCAGCGGCGTGCAGTCGCTCTGCAAGTTCACGTTGCCGGTCTGGGCAAGGCCGATGTAGGTCACGTTGCGACCGAACGAGTCGGCATCGCCGACGTCGTCGACGCTGACCGATTTGGCCAGCGCGGCCTGTTCGGCCCGGGCCTGCTGCATGGCCTCGCTGGTCGAGGCCCCCTCGTTCGCAGCGATGGCGAACGGCGAGACAACGATCGCGATCGCCAGGGCGATGCGTTTGCCAACCACAATCATGTTCATCTTGACTCTCCAGGGGACCAGGAGAAAACTCCGCATCCGGAACGGGTTCCGTTTCTCCTGGCTGTTTGGCAGGGCCTGCGGAGCGCTTGCATCGTTGCGCCGGGAGGACGTCCGGGTCAAGTGTGGAGAAGGCAAGGGCGAAACTTGTAGTCATGCGCGGCAGCGGCGCCGCGCGGCGATTGGCAGGATCCGGGCCTGATCCGGGATTCCACGCCGGGCGACCCTGCAGCCCCGGGTGTCGCCACGAGGATCGCTAGTCCGCTACCGAGCGCGAAGGATCGGCGATCTCCAGAGATCGCAAGAGGACGCTGGCCTGGGTGCGGTTGCGCACGTCGAGGCGTTCGAACACGGCGCTCATGTGCGCCTTGACCGTGCGTTCCTGGATGTCGAGACGGTCAGCGATCTGCTTGTTGAGCAATCCCTCGGCGACCAGGCCCAGCACGCGCAATTGCTGCGGACTCAGCGAAGCGAGGCGGGCGGCCAGTTGCTGGTCCTGTTCGGCGGCGGAGTCGTCACCAAGCGGCAAGGGCAGTGGCGCCTCGCAATCGATCACGGCGCGCAGCATGGCCTGGATGTCCGAGAAACTGCTGCGCTTGGGGATGAATCCGGCGGCGCCATAGGTCAGGGCGCGGCGCATGACCTGGGGGTCGTCGTTGGCCGAGATCATGACCACGGCGACCGAAGGGAACTCGCTGCGCAGGGCGACCAGGCCCATCAGTCCGTGACAGCCCGGCATGTGCAGGTCGAGCAGGACCAGATCGATGCCCGGTTGTGCGGCCAGCGCCGAACGGGCCGAATCGAGCCCGTCCGCCTCGATGATTTCGATGTCGTTGCCGAGATGGCCGACGGCCTGGACCAGGGCCAGGCGGAACAGCGGGTGATCGTCGGCTATCAGGATCCGGGTCATTGCCCAACTTTAACCGTTCGCGGTCGCGATCAGGCAACCACGTTGAGCTGGCTCAGGATCGAGCGCGCCGCTTCGCGACCGTCGAGTACCGCGCGCACGACCAGATCGGCGCCGCGCACCGTGTCGCCACCGGCGAATACCTTCGGGTGCGCGGTCTGCAGCGGCAGGCGGCCGTCACCACCCACCCTGAGCCGGCCATTGCGTTCGGTCTCGATCGCCGAACGGGCGCACCACTCGGGCGGGCTGGCCAGGAAACCGAAGGACAGGATCACGATGTCGGCCGGAATCGTGTGCCGGCTTTCGGCCACGGCCTCGATCCGGGCGCGGTCGTCGTCGCTGTCGAGCAGACGGGTCTCCTCGATCTCGACGCCGTCGACCATGCCATCGCCGACGATGGCCAGCGGTTGCGCGAGAAATCGGAAGATCACGCCTTCGTCGCGTGCGTTCTTCACTTCCTTGCGCGAACCCGGCATGTTGGCCTCGTCGCGTCGGTAGACGCAGGTGACCCGCGCCGCGCCGAGGCGCACCGAGGTGCGCACGCAATCCATCGCGGTATCGCCGCCACCGAGCACGACCACGCGCTTGCCTTCGAGGTCAGGCAGGACGTCGGCAGCGGTCGCCGTGCCGAGCTGGCGCCGGGCGTTGGCGATCAGGAAAGGCAGGGCGACAATCACGCCATCGAGATCCTGCCCGGGCAGTCGCGCGTCGACCGCGGTGTAGGCGCCGGTCGCCATGAACACCGCATCGTAGTCGTCGACCAGAGTCTCGAAGGCGACGTCGCGACCCACCTCGACGCCGAGGCGGAAGCGCACGCCCTGGTCCTCGAGCACACGTCGTCGGGTGCGCACGATGTCCTTTTCGAGCTTGAAGGCCGGGATGCCGAAGGTCAGCAAGCCGCCGATCTCCTCGTAGCGATCATAGACATCGGCGCCAACGCCGGCGCGCACGAGGCGATCGGCAGCGGCCAGGCCGGCCGGACCGGCACCGATGATGGCGACGCACTTGTCGGTGGTCGTGGTTGCTTCGGGCGGGCGCCAGCCGAGGCGGATCGCCTCGTCGGTGATCGAGCGCTCGATGGCGCCGATGGTGACCGCGCCGAAACCTTCCTCGAGCGTGCAGATGCCTTCGCACAAGCGATCGTGTGGGCAGACCCGCCCGCAGATTTCCGGCAAGGGATTGGTTTCGTGCATGAGGGTGGCCGCATCCATGACGCGGCCCTCCTTGACCAGCTTCAGCCATTGCGGAATGCGATTGCCGAGTGGACAGCTCCATGAACAATACGGGTTGCCGCAATCGATGCAGCGCGAGGCCTGGTCGGCCGCTTCGCTGCCGACGAAGTCGGCGTTGATCTCGTGGAAGTCGAGCACGCGGATCGGTATCGACACCTCCGCCGGCAGCGCGCGCGGAAACTTGAGGAACGGGAACGGCCGCTCGCTCATGCCGCTTCCCTCAGCTCGCTGTTCAGCGCGGCCAGGCTGGCCGCCTTCGGCTTGACCAGCCAGACCTTGTGCAGGACATCGCGGAAATCGCCGAACAGTTGCTTCGCCCAGGCGCTGTCGGTCGCATCGATATGGAACTGCATCAGCGCGCGCAGGTGCTGCAGGTGATTTTCCATGCCCTCGAGCGAGATGCGGTTGATGTCGACCAGCTCGTGGTTGTAGCGGTCGAAGAAGTTGCGCTCGAGATCGAGCACATAGGCGAAGCCGCCGGTCATGCCGGCGCCGAAATTGAGTCCGCTGCGGCCGAGCACGACCACGGTGCCGCCGGTCATGTATTCGCAGCCGTGGTCGCCGACGCCTTCGACGACGGCGATCGCACCGGAATTGCGCACCGCGAAACGCTCGCCCGCCCGGCCCGCCGCATACAGCTCGCCCCCGGTCGCGCCATACAGGCAGGTGTTGCCGATGATGCTGGCCTCCTGCGAGGCGTAGCGGACGCCACCGGGTGGGCGCACCACGATACGGCCACCGGCCATGCCCTTGCCGACACCGTCGTTCGCTTCACCGGTCAGTACGAGTTCGAGGCCATCGACATTCCAGGCACCGAAACTCTGCCCCGCCGAACCTTCGAACTCGAGCGTGATCGGCCCATCGGCCATGCCGTGGTCGCCCCAGGTGCGGGCAATCTCGCCGGACAGCCGGCCACCAATCGCACGGTCCACGTTGCGGATCGGATAGCGGAAGCGGCCACCCGTTTTTCCGGCAACCGCTTCGCGGGTGTCGCGAACCGTGGCCAGGGCGAGGTCGGTCGGACCCGGCGCCAGCGGACCGGCGCCGCAGAGGTCGAGTGTCGAGGTCCGCGCCTCGGCCCGAGCCAGGATCAGCGAGAGATCGACCTTGCCCTGCTTGGCCGTGATGCCGGCCAGCGGTTGCAACAGGTCGGTGCGACCGACCAGGTCGTGCAGGCTCGGCACGCCGAGTCGGGCGAGCAGGGAGCGCACGTCGTCGGCGATGAACTGGAAGAAGTGCTGGACCATCTCCGGAGCGCCGACGAAATGCTGGCGACGCAGGATGTCGTTCTGCGTGGCGACACCGGTCGCGCAGGAGTTGAGGTGGCAGATGCGCAGGTACTTGCAGCCCAGCGCGACCATCGGTCCGGTGCCGAAGCCGAACGAGTCGGCACCGAGGATCGCCGCCTTGACCACGTCCAGACCGGTCTTCAGGCCGCCGTCGGTCTGCACGATCACGCGGTCGCGCAGGCCGTTGCGGACCAGGGTCTGGTGGGTTTCGGCGAGGCCGAGTTCCCACGGCGTTCCTGCATAGCGGATCGAGGTGATCGGACTCGCCCCGGTGCCGCCGTCGTGGCCGGAGATCGTGACCAGGTCGGCGCCGGCCTTGACCACGCCGGCGGCGATCGTGCCGACCCCGGCATGCGAGACGAGCTTGACCGAGATCAGGGCCTGCGGATTGACCTCGCGCAGATCGTGGATCAGTTCGGTCAGGTCCTCGATCGAATAGATGTCGTGATGCGGTGGCGGTGAAATCAGGCCGATGCCGGGCTTGGCATAGCGCAGGCGGGCGATCAGGGCATTGACCTTGTCGCCGGGCAGCTGGCCGCCCTCGCCGGGCTTGGCGCCCTGGGCGATCTTGATCTGCAGCACCTCGGCATTGACCAGGTATTCGGCGGTGACGCCGAAACGGCCCGAGGCGACCTGCTTGATCTTCGAGCTGCGCTCGGTGCCGTAGCGGGCCGGGTCCTCGCCGCCTTCGCCCGAGTTGGAGCGTCCGCCGAGCCGATTCATGCCGATCGCGAGCGCCTCATGGGCTTCGGGCGACAGCGCACCGAGCGACATGCCGGCCGAGTCGAAGCGCTTGAGGATGCGCTCGCGCGCTTCGACCGCGTCGAGCGCGGTCGCGGTAGTGTCCTCGCGCAGGGCGGTCAGGTCGCGCAACGTAGAAGGCGGGCGCGAATTCACCGCATCGGCGTACTTTCGGTAGTGGCGGAATTCGCCGGTACGCACCGCGGTCTGCAGGTGGCCGACCACGGCGGGGTTGTACATGTGGTATTCGCCCTCCGGAATGGCCTTGAGCAGGCCGCCGGCGGGCAAGGTGTAGTTCGGGTTGCGCGAACGCGCGAGCTGGGCGCGGTACTCGTTCTCGATGTCGACGAAGCCGGCGCCGCCGATGCGCGAGGGTGTGCCCGGAAAGCACATGTCGACGATTTCGCGGTCGAGGCCGATGATCTCGAACAGCTGCGCGCCGCGGTAACCGGCAATCGTCGAGATGCCCATCTTCGAGAGGATCTTGAGCAGGCCCTTGCGAATGCCGTGCCGGTAGGTGCGACCGATTTCGTGCACGGTCTCGTCCTCGCGGCCGCGGATCTCGCCGCGCTGGTTCATGTCGAACAGGGTCTGGTAGGACAGGAACGGATAGACCGCGGTGGCGCCGAAGCCGATCAGGCAGGCGAAGTGATGGGCGTCGCGTGCGGTCCCGGTCTCGACCAGCAGGTTGCAGTCGCAACGCAGCTGCTTGCGGGTCAGGTGGGCGTGGATCGCGCCGGTCGCGAGCAGGGCGTGGATCTGGGTCAGCCCCGGCTGCGGGAAGCGATCCGAGAGCAGGACGATGGCGGCGCCGCTGGCGACCGCGGATTCGGCCTCGGCGCAGATCGCTTCGAGGGCGGCCTTGAGGCCGATGTCCTCGTCGTAGTAGAGATCGATGCGGACCTGGCGGTCGACCAGGTGCGGCGATGCAAGCAACTGGCGCAGCTTGCGCTGCGACAGCACCGGCGAGCTCAGCAGCACCTGGCGCGCGCCATCGGCGGAGAGGTCGAACAGGTTGCCTTCGAGGCCGATCTGCGAAACCAGCGACATCACCAGG
Organism: Dokdonella immobilis; assembly: GCF_900115085.1. GTDB lineage: Bacteria > Pseudomonadota > Gammaproteobacteria > Xanthomonadales > Rhodanobacteraceae > Dokdonella > Dokdonella immobilis. The sequence goes on from NZ_FOVF01000034.1 coordinate 44,000, forward strand.
CGCTCGCGCAGCGGGTCGATCGGCGGATTGGTGACCTGGGCGAAGGCCTGGCGGAAATAATCGTAGAGCGAACGCGACTGCTGCGAGAGCACGGCAATCGGGGTGTCGTCGCCCATCGAGCCGGTCGCCTCGGCGCCAGTTTCGGCCAGGGTCTTGAGCACGATGTCGCGCTCCTCGCGGGTCAGGGCGAACTGCTTCTGGAAGCGTGCGAGCACATCGGCCGACATCGGTTCGGCGGCCAGGGCCGGATCGATCAGGTGCGATTCGAGATAGATCACGCCTTCGCGCAACCATTCGCGGTACGGTGCGCGCGCCGCATTGATGCGATCGATGGCGGCACTGTCGAGCAGGCGATGCTCGACCAGATCGACCGCGAGCATCTGCCCGGGTCCGAGCCGGCCCTTGGCCAGGATGCGTTGCTCCGGCACGTCCCAGAGACCGGTTTCCGAGGCGACGATCAGGTGGCCGTCGTCGCTGCGCGACCAGCGCGCCGGGCGCAGGCCGTTGCGATCGAGCGCGCAGACCGCGTAGCGGGCGTCGCACATGACCAGTCCGGCCGGACCGTCCCAGGGTTCGGTATGCAGGGCGTAGTACTGGTAAAAGGCCTCGAGGTCCTGATCGAGGTTTTCATCGGCACTCCAGGCTGGCGGCACGAGGATGCGCGTGGTCGCCAGCAGGTCGATGCCGCCTTCGACGAGCAGTTCGAACATGTTGTCGAGGCTTTGCGAATCGGAGCCGGTGCGGCTGACGTGGTCGCCGATGTCGGAGAGGTCGAGCAGGGGCGAATGCAGTTTCGGCTGGCGTGCCAGGGCCCAGTTGCGGTTGGCCCGGATCGTGTTGATCTCGCCGTTGTGGGCAAGCATGCGGAACGGCTGGGCGAGGCGCCAGTTCGGCAGGGTGTTGGTCGAGAAGCGCTGATGGAAGGTAACCGCGCTGCTGGCCAGTTGCGCATGCTGCAGATCGGGATAGACCTCGCGCAGGCGGCCCGGAGCGGCCATGGCCTTGTAACCGATGGTCGCGGTCGAGAGGCTGACCACATAGAACGACGGGTCATCGGCGAGCGGGACCTCGGCACGGCGACGGGCACGGAACAGGGTGCGCTCGAACGCGGGTTCGTCGAGTCCATCCGGCGCATTGACGAACAACTGGCGGATTGTCGGTCGGCTCGAGAGGCCGAGCGGCCCGCAGGGCGAATCGTTGACCGGCACGTCGCGCCAGCCGGCTGCGCAAACGCCTTCCTCGACCAGCCTCTCTTCGAGTACCCGTTGCGCCGCGGCTGCCTTCGCGGGATCACGATCGAGGAATACCAGGCCGGCTGCGAATCGCGTGTCGAGTTGGATTCCGGCTTCGCCGGCCAGCGCGCGCAGCCAGTCCCCGGCGCGATAGATCAGGACACCGCAGCCGTCGCCGGTGACGCCATCGGCGTTGACGCCGCCGCGGTGGGACATCCTGGCCAGGGCGGAAAATGCCTGATCGACCAGCCAGGTGCTGGCCTTGCCATCGATATTTGCGATCAACCCGAAGCCGCAGCTGTCGTGTTCGAATTCGGGATCGTAAAGTCCGCGGGTCAGGTCTGGCGTCATCTTGCGTCCTGCGCAATCGGGCCGAGCGCACTCATCCCTGGCGGATGCGCTCGCGGAGGTCATCAATGCGGGTCCGTCTCGCAGAGCCAACGATCGGCGATCGTTGCGCCTCCAATCAATCACAAATGTTGCTATGCGTCAAACTAATTTGGACGTCCAAATGGTTCCAAAGGAAACCATCGGAATGCGCGGGCTGGCTAGCCGAGCGTGTCGAGCGCGGCGTGCAACGCACGCTTGAAGCGGGTTTCGAGTGGTGCGTCCTCGACGCCGACGGGGCCGAGTTGCAGCCATTCGGCGAGCAGGTTCTGCAGGGCGGTGTCGGGCGCCGGGGCATTCACCCCGCGCATGCGTGCCGAGAGCTTCTCGAGTTGCAGGTCCATGCGCCGCTGGCGATCCTCGGCGGGCGGTTCGAGGCCTGCCAGTTGCTCGATTTCGAGCACGCAGTCGCGCAACAGGTCGGGGTCGCCGGGCTCGAGTTCCTGGCCTTCGAGGGCGTCGCCGATGCGCGCCCGCAATGCGTCGCCGCCCAAGGTCAGCGGCGGCAATCCGGCCTCGGCCGCGCGGTATCCATCGGCGGCGAGTTCCGAGCGTTCGAGCTGACGGCACAACTCGTAGTGGGACAGCCAGATGTCGAACTGGGCGCGATGGCGCTGCTTCTCGATGCGCCGGCCGAGCTCGGCCAGCCTCGATTGAGCGGACTGGAATCTTTGCCGCAGTGCGGCATCCGCAGGGGAGAGCTCGCGCCAGGCACTTTCGATGCGCTGGACGGCCGCGCGCTCCGGCTGCGCGTCGCCGATGGCGAGCGCTTCGAGTTCGGCGCAGAGCCCGGCGGCCGATTCGAGCGCCTTGCGCTCCTGCGCCGAACGTTCGACGCGTTCGTTGTCGGCGCGCGCGAATACGGCGTCGATGGCGGAACGAAATGTCTTCCATTGGGCCTGGTCGCGCGAACGCTTGCCGTTGCCGGCTTTTTGCCAGAGTTTTTGCAGGTCGCGCGCCTGGCTGATCGCGGTTCGCGTATCGGCCACTTCGCCAAGCGCCGTGGCGCGATCGGTCAGCGCGGCCTTGGCTGCTTCGACCGTTGCGTTCCGTGCGGAGACGCGTTCGTCGACAAGTGCCAGCGCAGCCTTGATCTCGGCAGCGAGGTTCTTGCGCTCGCGCGGATCGACGCGATCGAGGCCGCGCAGTGCATCGGCCAGCTGCCGGCGCAGATTCGGCAGTGCGCGCAGATCCGGCTCTTCGGCCGCCGCATCGGTCCTGGCCTGGGCGATCAGCTCGCTGGTTTCCTTCGTTCCCTGCTTGCGCAACTCGTCGCGCTTCTCGAAATAGGGTTTGGCCGGTTCGATGGCCTTTCGGCACAGCGCGCGAAAATGGCGCGCCATGCCTTCGGTGGCATGCACCGAGCGCGCCTCGATCTGGTCCAGATGCGTCCATTCGGCCTGGATCTCGCGCACGCGCGTCGCCAGCGCGTCCGGATGCAGGCCGGCCTGGGGCAGCAGCTCGAGTTCGTCGCAAAGTTGGCGACGGCGCTCGTTGTCGCTCCAGCGCTGCCACTCGGCGATCTTGGCGTACTCGCTTTCGACATCGGCGAGACGCTCGCGCAGCGAGGCCGGGACCGAGCCGATCTGGCGGCGCAGGCGGCCGATGCTGGCGTGATGGGTATGCGCCTCGGCGGTTTTGCCGGTCTGCATGGCGCTTGCGGTCGCTTCGATGGCGGCTTGCAGTTCGTCGGACCATGCCTGGATCTTCTGCTCGCGGGCGGCCGCCTTGGCCGCTTTCGCCTGGGCGGCACGCTCGGTCTGTTCGGCGAGACGGGCGCTGTCTTCCGTTTCCGTCGTCGACGTGACAGCCAGCTCGTTGCGCGGCAGCGGCTCGAGTGCAGCGATCTGCGCGCCGAGGCGGGCAAACCGGACCGAAACGCCGGCGCTCGAATCGTCGACGTCCTGTGCATAGGCCGCATGCTGTTCGGCCAGTTCGTCGTAGCGTTGCATCAGTTCGTCGCGCTGCTGGCTGCCCCGGTGTTCGGCCAGCAGGCGCTCCAGCGTGCCGATCTGCTCCTCGATGCGGACACGGTCTTCGGCCCGCTGGCGCAGCCTGGCCACGGCGTCGGGGTTGCGGCTCAGTTCGTAGAGTTCGCGCGCATTGCGGTAGCGGGCGATGAACGTCGGCGGGGCCTTGTCCGCGATGCCCGTCCATGCCGAGGCGATGTCCGCGGCTTCTTCGCTGCCGTCGCCTTCGCGCAGGACGCGCTCGAGGCGCTCGCAGAGCTGGCGTGCGCGCAGGGCAATGGCGTCGACATCGCCACGTTCGACGCGCAGGTTCTCGAGCCGCTCGGCGGCCAGCCGGTTGATGGTCTTGTCGGTCCTGCGCGTGCGCTCGACGATGCGTGCGAGCTGGCCCTCATCGTCGATGCGGGCCAGTGCAGCCAGACGTACTTCGGGGTCGGCATCGGTCGTTGCGCGGTCGAGGATCAGGGTCTGGCGATCGATGCGCTGCAGGGCGGCCAGGCGAAGCGGGGCCTCTGGTGCGCTGGTTGCGATCTGCTCGATCAGGCGCGGGTCGTCCTGGGCGCGCAGCAGGCGCAGGCGATCGGCCAGCGAAGGCGCCGCGGCATGGGTGCCGGAAAGCAGTTCCGCCCAGAGGCTGCGCGCGGCGACGCGCACGCCTTCGTCGCGGTCGTCGCTGGCCATGGCCTGGGTCAGGCCCGGATCGGCCAGGCGCTTCATCGCTGCGATGCGCACGCCGGCGTCGGAGTCCTCGCGGGCCAGCCGCGGCAATGCCTCGATCAGTTCCGGCTCCTGGTCGGACGCTACGGCGGCTCGCCGTGCAGATTCGTCCTTCGATTGCCAGCGCGGCTTGGAAAAGAATCGGGCAAGGCTCATGGCGTGATCTTCAGAAGGAGTCGGGAATGGAGTTCAGAGCAGCGACTTGACGATGCGGAAGCCGGCGATCCACTCGCCGAGGATCATGCCGAAGTTGGCGAAGACAAAGACCATCAGGGTGCGCGAGATGCGATTCTTCCACCAACCGGTCCAGTGGATGACGTCGTCGCGCAGACTGTCGAAGTCGGCTACGCGCGGGCGATGGATCCAGACCTCGACGCCGGCGGCGGCCGCACCGACCGGAACGCCGGGGCGGAACGGCTTGAGCGGGCCGACCACGAGGGCGGCCAGGGTGCTGAGCGGATGACCCCCGGCGGCCAGCGTACCGATGGCCGAACCGATGCCGGTGCACAGGGCCCAGGTCCACAGCGCCTCGGTGCCGGAGTCGGTGCCGCGATAGAACAGGATCGCGATGGCGACGGCGATGACCACGAACAGGGCGAGGCCGATGCGTTTCGGCCACGGCGAGCCGGGTGGCAGTTCAGACAGTGCCTTTTGCATCGGGCCCGGATCATCCTGCTGCGCCTCGAGGGCCTTTTCGATGCCGGCGAGGTGGCCGGCACCGATCACCGCGAGGACGCGACGGACCGGCTTGTCGGCGCGCAGGGAATCGGTCGACTCCTCGCGCAGGCGAGCGGTCATGTAGCGGTCGCGCTCGGCGATCAGGGCCTCGAACAGCGGCGGCGACTCCTTGGCGAATTCGTTGAACATGCTGCCGAGCATGTCGCCTTCCTTGAGCTTTTCGATCTCGCTTTCCTCGACGTCCTCGCGCGTGATCAGGCTCGCGGCGAGACCGCCCATGATGCCGACCCGGTCCATGAAGCCGACGCTGCGGATCGCACGCTTGAGGGTGACGCCGACCTCGCGGTCGATCAGCCAGATCGGCAAGTCGCGCGCCTCGGCACCGTCGATCGCCGCCTTCATCTCGGCGCCCGGCTCGATGCCGAACTGCTCGGCCAGGCGGCGCTGGAAGGCGGACAGGGCCAGGTTGGCCGCGACCAGGCCGGCCTTGCCCTGGCGGATGATCTGGAACAGGTCGAGATTGCGGAACGATTCGGGATCGCGCATCGACTTGTAGCGTGGATCGCACAGTTCCACGGCCACCGCATCGAAGGATTCGCGTTCGAGGATTTCGCGCACGGCCTCGACGCTGGCGCGCGAAACGTGCGCGGTGCCGAGGAGGACGTACTCGACCCCATCGCGGGTGATCCGCGCGATCGGTTGTGCGGCAAGGCTGGCGCTCATTTCGCCCGCGCTGGCGGGAAGTTCGTTTTCGCTGGACATGGGTTCCGGAATCAGTCGCGGTAGCGCTTGAGCAGGTCGGCGTAGGCGTCGATGCGGCGGTCGCGCAGGAACGGCCAGATCCGGCGCACCGACTCGCTGCGCGCAAGATCGATGTCGGCCAGCAACAGCTCGCGCTGGTCGGTCGAGGCCTGGGCGAGGAATTCGCCCTGCGGGCCGGCAACGAAGCTCGACCCCCAGAACTGGATGCCGCGGCCGCCATCGGGCGAGGCCTCGAAGCCGGTGCGGTTTACCGAAAGCAGGGGCAGGCCGTTGGCCACCGAATGGGCGCGCTGGCTGATGATCCAGGCCTCGCGCTGGCGATCCTTTTCGTCCTGCGCATCGGCGGGATCCCAGCCGATCGCGGTCGGGTAGAGCAGCAGGTCGGCGCCGGCCAGGGCCATCAGGCGCGCGCCTTCGGGATACCACTGGTCCCAGCAGACCAGCACGCCGAGCTTGCCGACCGAGGTCTGGATCGGCTCGAAGCCGAGGTCGCCCGGGGTGAAGTAGAACTTCTCGTAGAAGGCCGGGTCATCCGGGATGTGCATCTTGCGATAGACGCCGGCGATCTCGCGCGAGCGGTCGAAGACGACGGCGGTGTTGTGGTAGAGCCCGGCCGCGCGGCGCTCGAACAGCGAGCAGACCACGACCAGGCGCAGTTCCCCGGCCAGCGCGCCGATACGTTCGGTCGACGGACCCGGGATGGATTCGGCCCGATCGAACTCGTCGACGCTTTCGTGCTGGCAGAAATACGGTCCGTTGTGCAGTTCCTGCAGCAGGACCAATTGCGCACCAGCGGCCGCGGCTTCGCGCAGGCCGGCTTCGATGGCGTCGAGATTGGCCGCGGTACTGCCGCGGTCGATCTCCTGGAGCAGGGCAACCTTGAGGGATCCGGGGTTCATGGGAATCGCAAACAGGCAAAGGCGGAATGGTAACGCGGAATGCGAGTTGCGGGTTCAATCCGCCGATCTCAAGGTAACAACGAAGCAGCAACGCATCGCCGGTCATCGGAACCGTGTGCCGGCATTCCGGCTTTTCGTAGGAGCGCCTTCAGGCGCGAAGCCCTTGCCCAGAGTTGTCGCACCGGTCAATGCCCTGAACAGCACCAATGCGGCATTTTCCTACAAGAAACTCCGAATACGTCTATCGTGCATGAGCCGGGTCTGGCGAATCATGGCCCCATGAACCAGCCAATCCCTCCTGTTCGAGGCCACGCCCGCTTGCGCATGGGGCGCGCCAGTGAACCCGGCAGAATATATCTCGTTACTTTCTGCACGGCAGGTCGCGCGGCGTTATTCGCCGACCAGACGAGCGCACGGGCATTCGTACGTGCCCTGAATGCGCGTGCGCTTTTTCGGCAATCAACGCTACTCTGCTGGGTGCTCATGCCCGACCACTGGCATGGACTGGTCGAACTCGGTGGCGCCGATTCGCTTTCGACCCTTGTCGGACGCATCAAGGGGTCGACATCCCGGGCGGTGAATGTGTCGCGTGCCGCCAGCGGACAGGTCTGGGCCCGCGGATTCCACGATCATGCCGTGCGCAGCGACGAAGACGTGGTTTGGCTTGCACGCTACGTGGTTCGCAATCCGGTACGTGCCGGTCTGGCAAGGCGCGTCGGCGAGTATCCATTCTGGGATGCGGTGTGGCTAAGCGAAGGGCATCGCGGCTGAAGCCGCTCCAACAACGAAGCGGCATCGCATCGCCGTTCATCGACCCCCGCGCCGCCCGACCGGCACCTCGTAGGAGCGCCTTCAGGCGCGATGCTCTCCGGCACAATTCTGG
>NZ_FOVF01000065.1 GCF_900115085.1 Dokdonella immobilis
GTCGTGCTACTCGCCGGAGTAGTCTCATAAGACGACCAACCGGAAAATAGCTTGCGCCCATCAAAACTAACTCTAATGACCTTTGTCTCGGGATCGACATATATGCGCTCATCAACGTTTTCAGGAAGGCTCTTCATCAGCTCAGAAGCTTCAGCCACAAGGGAGTGAACCTGATCTTGGCCAACGTTTCGAACAACCTTGATGACTTCTATTGAGCGAATGTCCGCTGCATCAATGTTGTATTGCTCCTCAACAACAGAGCCATCTTCCTTCAGCACGAGTTCCCAAGTGTGTGCGCCCGTTCCAGAGTAGTCTTGACGAATGGAAACAAGTGACTCGTTCTCTACCGAATATGCATACGACGAAAAGGTTGCGAGAAAGACTATGCAGGCTAGCCGAATCACCATGTTTTCCGTGTCTAACACCAGAGTTAAGCCGCCGCGTCAGCGGTCGGCTTGGACGAATAGTTAGGGCGCAACCAATTCAGTGCAACCGCAAATAGTGTCGGAACACTTTGGTAATTGGCTCTTCTGCCTGAGAGAACCATTGCTGATGGTCGCGCATCGAATACACATACTTGAGCTCTTCTTCAGGGGGTGTGGCGGAAATCATGCGCTTCGAAACTGAGATTTCTATAGCACGATCTTTGATTGCTTCCAATGCACGAACAACATCTTTGCCGAAAATAAACTGGGCTTCAGTTACCGCAGACCAGAACTCTGCAGCTATTTCGGAATCAACGGTGTCACCTTGCCAAGACGCTCGAACAAAATGGATTGTTCGCGTGTACACCGAAAACCTACGATCGAAAAGCTCAATTCTCCGTTGATGTCGCGCTGTTCGGTACTGCCCATATGCGACAAGAAGGGCTAGAACTGTCACCGCCGGCGCTAGCAGTGATCGACTGATACTCAAAAATTCACTGAGTCCCATTTTAGCGCCCTAACACCAGAAATAAGCCGCCGCGTCAGCGGTCGGCTTGATTGAACAGTTAGCCCAAGGTTATGCCGATGCAGTACAGATTGGAAGACCGATACGTTGCAGGTAGGTGCTTGAGCGCGTGAAGCATCCTGGAGCTACGCAGCGCGGCCCACTGTTTGCGAACGACCAGCGCTGCGAACCTGCATGAAGATGTGAAACTCGATCGCGCGGCTGATGCCTGTGGGCTGGCCAAAGGACGACCAGCGCCACGCGAAACAGGAAAAGGGCGAGACGCGATTGCGCTGCTGATGCACATGGACTCGCCCACGGACTGCAACCGGAGCGTGCTGCTCAGACTGCATAAAACCAGGCAAAAACATGAAAGCTTTTGCCGGGCTAACACCGGAAATAAGCCGCCGCGTTAGCGGTCGGCTTGATTGAATAGTTGGGTGGATTAGGAATCACGCAACGTCTCGCCCAAAGATACACCGCAATGAGGACAAAACTTAATTAATGGCTTGGAACTTGCGAATGCGAACAGAGTGATAGCGGCACGGGAAAAGCGAAAGTTACAAAGGGGACAGCGGAGGTATACCCAAGACCCTAAAATGACCGGCACAACGGAAAAAGCGCAACCCAACATGAGCAAAAGCCACCAATTTGCGACGCACCATGCTACGAGGGGCGTGTCGGGTGTTTGCGAATAGGACGCTTCTGCAAAAAACGCTACTGCGAAAGCGGCTCCCCCTGGGATGATAGGAAGGAACTGAGCCCAAAGTAGTCGCCTGGACTTGAGCCGCATTTTCTCGAGGCCTGTCACGTTCCACCCAACACCGGAAATAAGCCGCCGCGTCAGCGGTCGGCTTGATTGAATAGTTGGACGGCATTACTCGTGTACCGTCATTTGGAATGGTACAACTTTAACGGAAGATTTTTCAGTTGGCTTGTAGCGCAACTGTGCCGCCACTTTTAGCACGACACTCTGCCACGCGCTGTGCCCGCTCGATCAAATGATGCGAGCATTTGAAACCGAACCCTCTGGCGCGATAGTTAGTTCAACGACTACACGACCTTCGCTGAGCTCAGTTACCGTGGGTGATTGGGGCGCTGGACAATAGATGAGATCGGGATCAAGTTGCGGGCAAACCGGGGCCTGGCCTAGGCCACCGGCCAACATGGCGAAATAGACAATTACCGAGCTGCCATTCATATGCCGACCAACAACTTTGTTAAGCCGCCACGGAACGTGGTCGGCTTGAACTACTAGTTAGGGTGCGACAACATGTGCCGCGCCCATCCCATTCTTTAGAAGGTAAATGATTCTCCCCTTGGGAACGGTAAAGTGGAGTACGAACTGGAACTTGGATGTGCATCTGCATATAGCCGCGACACCTTCATCGTTTCTTGTCTCAACCCGCAACGTAGCCGCACTCCAGTCCTCTCTGTACTCCGGTTTTGCAACATGCTCACCGCAAGATAGACCTACCCAACCAGTGACGACAAGGTAGTCTCCGGAGTGATCTGCGACCAGCTTGTCTGGCCCGTAGGGATCATGCTCTTTGTCGCAACCGAGCAATTCGGTGAATTCAAACGGCTCGGCCGCGAAGCAAGATGACGAAATCGCGATGAGCGAGAAGATCAGCAGGATTATAACTCTATCCATAGCGCCCTAACACCAGAATTGAGCCGCGTGCGTTAGCACGTCGGCTCGAATGAATAGTTGGGCTGCATGCTACTCACGATGCACCACCAAAGCTACAAAGT
>NZ_FOVF01000026.1 GCF_900115085.1 Dokdonella immobilis
TGGTGCGAGTTCAGGTGCCGAAGGCGGATGAGGGGCATTGGCTCTGGCTCTGGCTCTGGCTTTGGCTGTTGCCATTGCTCTTCGCTCTGGCGCGCAGGATGCGCGCTAACCGGGCCCCGTAAGCGGTGGCGGCTGGGCGAAGGAAAGGCCCGCAGGGTGGGCGCAATGGATTGCGCCCAGTTCGCTGCCAGCACACGGAGGTGCTGTCAGCGAACCCCCGCAGCCCGTCCGCGCAGTCGCAGGGCAGGATGCCCGGAGACCACCGCTTTGGGGTGGTCTTTCTCTTGGTTACTTCTCTTTGACCAAGCAAAGAGAAGTAACTCGCTCGCCGAAGGCGAGTGAAAGCTTTGCTTCTAAATCCACGAATGCACCGCGAAGCGATGCCGAACAGAGCGAAAAGCACAGTCACTGGGTCCCGGCCTACGACGGGACGATGATGTGGGAGTTCAAGCCGCGCAGAAGAGCATTGCGCCTGAAGGCGCTCCTACGGGGGAATCGGAGCGCCGGGAATCGGGGTGAGTCGTTCGCCGCAGGCGAGCGAGAGCGCGGCACGTGCTCAATGAATACGCGACCGATCTGACCGGATCGCATCATGGCGAGGTCAGCAACACGTGATGGAGCTGCAGCCACGCTGGGTCAGTCAGCCAATCCCCCCGATCGAGCCCACTCCTCCTTCAACGCCCCAAGCACCCGAATTCGCTCCTTGCGCATCGCGTCGGCAATCGCCGGCCCGTGCAGGCCGGCTTCGACGAACGGGGCTGCCTTGACCTCGCAGGCGATTTCGAAGGCGCGGCGCAGATAGACACCCTGCGGATAGTCCGTTTCCGTGAGCCCGAGGCGGCCACGCTTGTCCGCTTCGCAGACAGTGGCGAACTGGTCGATCCGCTGCGGCTTGCGAAACGCATCGAGCTTTTCAATCAAACCGAGCAGGGTCTCGGGACGCAACTCGAAGGCGCGGTGGGCGAGCAGGTGCAGGCGGCAGCAGAGCACGCCGAGTTCGGCATGCTCGTTCGGCACGCGCAGGCGTTCGGCGAGGTTGCGCAGCGGTGCGACGCCGCGTTCCTCATGCATGATGTGCTTCGGCAGTTCGTGGGCAGGGGTCAGCGCCTTGCCGAGATCGTGGGTCATCGCGCAGAAGCCGATCAGGTCGTCGCCCGGGGCAAGACGCGCCGCCATGTCGACGACCATCTCGTTGTGCACGCCGGTGTCGATCTCGGGATGGTATTCGGCGCGCTGCGGCACCCCGTACAGCGCGTCGATCTCGGGAAACAGGATGCGCAGCGCGCCGCACGCGCGCAGGCAGCGCAGGAATGCCGACGGCGTCGGTTCGTTCAGGGCCTTGCGCGTCTCGGCCCAGACCCGCTCGGCAACGAGATGGTCGACCTCGCCGGCAGCGACCATGTCGCGCATCAGCTGCATCGTCTCGTCGGCAACGCGAAAGCCGAGCGCTGCGTAGCGGGCGTGGAAGCGGGCTACGCGCAGGATCCGCACCGGATCCTCGGCGAACGCCGGCGAGACGTGGCGAAGCACGCGTTCATCGAGATCGCGCTTGCCATCGAATGGATCGACCAGGCTACCGTCGGTGTTCTCCGCCATCGCGTTGATGGTCAGGTCGCGACGTTCGAGATCCTGCTCGAGGGTGACCGAGGGATCGGCATTGAAGGCAAAGCCGTGGTAGCCCGGTGCGGTCTTGCGCTCGGTCCGGGCCAGCGCGTATTCCTCGTTGTTCTGCGGATGCAGGAACACCGGGAAATCCTTGCCGACCGGGCGATAGCCTTCGGCCAGCATCGCCTCTGGCGTCGAACCGACGACCACGTAATCGACATCGATCGATGGCTTGCCGAGCAGCTTGTCGCGGACCGCGCCGCCGACCCGATAGATCTTCATCGCACGATTGTGCCAGAGCCGCGCAGGCGACGACCGGGTTCAGGCCCCGCGATGCTCCTCGCGGAACGCGTCGAGCTTGGCCTGGCGCCGATCGGCGCCGAGCATCTCGGGCACGATCAGCTCCATCGGCGTCGAGACGATGCCGAGTTCGCCGAGGCCGTCCTTCTCGCCGACCGAATCGACCAGCAGCGAGCGGAAGTTGTCGCGCGATATCGGCTTGCCGGGCAGCCACTCGCCGATCCGCGCCTGCAGATAGCCGAATGCATCGGGCAGGCCGATGATCCAGCAGCGCCGTGCGCTCAGTTCGGCGGTCCAGCGCACGATCTCACGCAAGCTGACCACGCGGGGGCCGAACAGTTCGTAGCTGCGGCCGATCGAATAGGGATGGGCCAGGGCGCGCGTGAAGGCTTCGGCCACGTCGCCCACGTACACCGGCGCAAAGCGCGCCTCGGCGCGCGCCAGCGGCAACACCGGGGCCAGGCGCAACAGTGAGGCGAAACGGAAGAACAGGCCATCGCCCGGGCCGAAGATCACCGAGGGCCGGAAGATCGTCCAAGCCAGGCCCGAATTGCGCACCCGCGTTTCCGCATCGAAGCGGGTGCGCAGGTAGTGGCTGGCGCCATCGCCGGCGCGCAAGGCGCTCATCTGCAGCAGGCGGCGGACACCAGTCTTTCTGCAGGCCGCGATCAGGGTCTCGGTCAGGGCGACATGGGCTTTTTCGAAGCCGCGTCCGTCCGAACCGCGTTCGTTGAGGATACCGACCAGGTTGATCGCGGCGTCGGCGCCTTCGAGCTGGCGCGTCAGCGATGCCGCATCGTGGACATCCGCGTTCTCGACGCGCACGCGCGGCAGCACACCGAGCTCGCGGTGCTGCTCCCGATTGCGCGAAAACACCGTGATGCGATGCCCCGCCGCGTGCAGGCGCGGTACCAAGTGACTGCCGACGAAGCCGGTACCTCCGAGGACGACGATGTTGAGCGGCTTCATCTGCAATTCTCCCGACACATTCCTGACATTTAATCCACTCCAGACACTCTGCCTCGGAAGGATGAGCCGATGAACAGTCTCGCCGACGTTCACATACCCGCGGGCACCCGCCTGCGTGACTATACGCTGCCCGTGCCGGCTATCGTCGATCGCATGCACCGCAGTCAGCAATCCGCGCTTGCGCCAGCCCGCGCCCAGCGCAAGCGCCTGTTCATGTGTGCACCGGATCACTTTGCGGTGAGCTACAGCATCAACCCCTGGATGGACGGCCAGCTCGGTCGTGCCAGCGGCTCACGCGCAAAAGCGCAGTGGACCGCCCTGCGCGAGATTCTCGGCCGGCACGCCACGATCGAGACGATCGACGCGGTGGAGGGCCTGCCGGACATGCCGTTCACCGCCAATGCCGGGTTGTTGCACGATGGGCGATTCGTACCGAGCCGCTTCCGCCACGCCGAGCGCCGCGGCGAGGAAGCCCATTTCATCGAATGGTTCCGTCGGCACGGCGTCGAGATCGGTCGCCTGCCCGGACGCATCCTCTTTGAAGGTGCCGGCGACGCCCTGTTCGACGAAGCGATCGCCCTGCTCTGGATGGGCCATGGGCAGCGCAGCGAATTCGCAGCGGCGGCCGGCCTGGCCCGCCTGCTCGATGTCGACACGGTTCCGCTGCGCCTGGTCGATCCGCGCTTCTACCACCTCGATACGTGCTTCTGTCCCTTGCCGCGCGGCGTGCTGCTCTGGTATCCGGCCGCCTTCGACGAGGACTCACGCGCCCTGGTCGAATCGCGCATCCACTCCTCGCAGCGAATCGCCGTCGATGAAGCCGACGCGCTGGCCTTCGCCTGCAACGCGATCAGCCTCGGCAGCGCGGTCGTGCTGCACCGGGCCAGTGGCAGGCTCAAGCGCCAGCTCGACGATGCCGGATTCACCGTCATCGAAACCGCGCTCAACGAGTTTCACAAGGCCGGCGGTTCGGCAAAGCGTCTGACTTTGAGGATGGAGTGACGTGCGGACGCAAGACGGTACAACCGCAAGGTGGTTTCACCCGTTTGGCGGCGAAGCTGCGGATGAATTCGTCGAATCCGCCGCGGGCGCCGGACACACCACCGCCTTGCGCTGGGTCGAGTCCTTCGGCGCCTGGTAGGGCTGGCCGATCTTCGGCAGGCGGGCGACCAGCGGCACCACGGTCGTGTTCAGGCGCCAATCGTAGATGACGCTGAAGGCGAGCACGCGGGCGACGTATTCGCGGGTTTCCTTGTACGGGATCGTTTCGATGAAGAAGTCCGGTTCGAGGTTGCCGCGCGCTGCGAGCCAGCGGCCGACCGGCGCGCCACCGGCGTTGTAGGCCGCGCTGGCCAGCCATGGGCTGCCCTGGTACTGGTCGGCCATCTGGCCGAGGAAGATGGTGCCGAGCTGGATATTGAGGGCCGGGTCGAACAGGTCGCTCGGTCGCGAATAGGACAGCTTGGTCGCGCGCGCGACCTTCTGTGCTACCGAGGGCAGCAGCTGCATGAGGCCGTAGGCATCGGCGTGCGAGCGCGCATCGCTCATCCAGGCGCTTTCAGCGCGGATGATGCCATAGGACCAGGCCGGATCGATGCCGACGTCGCGGGCCACGCGGGTCACCCGCGATTTCTGTGCAAGTGGAAAACGCTGCTCATAGTAGGTCAGGGTATCGTCGGACGACGAGAGCAGGAAGATCGCGCGATCGAACCAGTCATTCCGGTAGGCGGCGTCGGCAGCGAGGCGGCGTTGTTCAGGCGTCAGCTTCGGCAGGGCGAAATTCCATTCGCGACGCGCCCGGGTCAGGTCGCCGAGGGCGTGGAATTCGAAGGCCCGGGCCAGGTCCGGTTGCGCGGCCACGGCGGCCTCGTCGGGCTTGCTCGCTACGACAGCAGTCGGGCAGATCGCATACGGTGCGCCAATCCAGTCGGCAGCGAGGAATCCATGGAAGTTGGCCTCGGTGGCGACGGCGGCGAACAACGGTGCCGCTTCGGCGTCGCGGCCGAGCTTGCTCAAGATCCGCGCACGCAGATAACGCCAGCGGGCATCGGCCTTCTGTTCGTCGCTCATCGCATCGAGCGCGGCCAGTGTTTCATTCCAGTCCTGCGCGGCCAGGGCGACGCGCACGCGCCATTCGCGTGAGGAATCGTCTTCGGCCTCGGCCGGCAACGCCTTCAAGCGCGCCAGTGCGTCATCTTCGAAGCTGGTCGAACGATAGACGGCGATCGCGTTGAGAATGCGGTTCTTCTGTGGCGGGTCCCAGGCGAACCGGCCTTCGAGGCTGGTCCAGAGCGTTTCCGCGGCGCTGCTGTCGCGGCGCGCATAACGCAACAGGCCATAGGAAATCGCATCGCGATTGCGCGGTGTATCGGACCAGCCCGTGGCCTTGGCCAGCACGTTGCCCGGATCGCGCACCGCGTCGGCAATGCGTTGCGCCGACGCCTTGTCTTCCCCGTCAAGCAGCCTGGCGATGGCGGCTACGGTGCCAGGATTGGCCGCTTCGGCGGCAGCCTCGATGCGCTTCCAGATCTCTACGTCGGTCAAAACACCGTTCTGGCGTGCCCAGGCGAACAGCGGATCACAGCTGTCCGGCGTCGGTCGCGGTTGCAGCCACAGCGCGGCGATGTCGCCGGCATAGTCGGGTTTCTCGCCAGCCGCAATGCGCGCGCGCTGCCACGCGCAGCGCAGGTCGGCCGAGCTACTGTCGTTCCAGAGCGCGCGAAACGATGGCCAGTCGCTGGCGGTTGCGTAGCGGCGCAGGGCCGACTCACGAAGATCCCGGGCGGCCAGGGTCTCCGGCCAGCGTTTGATGAAGGTCTGGACCTGGGCCAGGGTTGGTTGGCCGCGATTGCGTTCGAGCAGGGCGAGGTCGATGTAGGGCAGCAGCGGATAGTCGCCGAGGTCGACAATGTAGGGCTTCCAGGCATCCGCAGCACCGTGTTCTATCTCGTTGATGGCATTGCGGAAATGCTGGCGCTGCTCGCTGAGTTTGGGTGCAGCGGCGCGGGCGTCGGGGGCGGGAAGAGGGAAGAAGCAGCACGTGAACGCGCAGGCGATTGCGGAGAAAAACTTCGTTTTTGGCATGCCCTCAGTGTAACGCGCGGCCCGGCTCCCCCGATGAATCGACTCCGCATGCTGCGCTGCAACGGAAGCGCCGGACGCCGCCACCCACCAACCGCAACTGACGACCGGCCAGCTTTCGTGCAAGCGCATGAAATATAAGGATATCTCCGGTAAATAGGTCGAATCTTTCGGAAATGTGACCAAC
Organism: Dokdonella immobilis; assembly: GCF_900115085.1. Taxonomy (GTDB): domain Bacteria; phylum Pseudomonadota; class Gammaproteobacteria; order Xanthomonadales; family Rhodanobacteraceae; genus Dokdonella; species Dokdonella immobilis. Next base: position 6,143 of record NZ_FOVF01000026.1, read on the forward strand.
GGCTATGGCACTTTCTGAACGTTTGATTTACATTTTTTTTATTTTCGGGCGTCGAGCCCCCGACCGACGCCTACTTTCGCTGTCTGCTTGCCCACTACCACGGAGAGACGTCAATGAAGCTTCGCATTCGCACTATCAGCTGGGCCGTGCAAACGGCACTCGCTGCGGGATTGGTCGGCGTTCCCGCTACCGCCGTCTTTGCGCAGCCCGAGCGCGGCGATGACGCACAACGCCTCGAGGCGATCCAGGTTACTGGCTCGCGCATCAAGAAGGCCGAAATCGAAGGCCAGACTCCGGTCCAGGTGATCAGCGCAGCCGATATCGCGGCGACCGGCCTCGGCTCGATCGGCGATGTCATCCAGCGTCTTTCGGTCAGCGGCTCCTCGCTCAACACCAAGTTCAACTCGGCCGGCAACTTCGGCTTCAGTCCGGACGGGTCGGGCGTCGGCTCGGGCTCGACCACGGTGTCGCTGCGCAACCTCGGCGCCAAGCGCACCCTGATCCTCGTCGACGGCCTGCGCTGGGTTGGTGAGTCCTCGGCCTCGGGCGTGTCTGCCGCGGTCGATCTCAACACGATTCCGGCCAGCGCGGTCGATCGCATCGAAATCCTGACCGATGGCGCCTCGTCGCTGTACGGCTCCGACGCGATCGCCGGCGTCGTCAACATCATCACCAAGAAGAAGCAGGACGGCGGCAGCGCGCGCCTCTACTACGGCGACTACTCGACCGGCGACGGCCAGACCCAGCAGGCCAACGTCTCGCTCGGCGGCAGCGGCGAGCGTCATGATTTCTTCCTCGATGTCAGCCACTACGACCAGCACCGCATCAGCTCGAACGACTGGGAGCAGTCGCGCTATCCGACGCCGGGCATCGGCGGTGCGGTGAATCCGGCCACCTGGAGTTCGGCGACGCCGAATGGACGCCAGGTCTTCGCCCCGGCCGATCCGACCGAGACTTTCGGTGGCCTTTGCCCGGTCGACGGTGGCGCATCGTTCTGCAATCTGTCGGGTGATGGGGCCGGCGGTTTTCGTCCATGGACCAATGCCGAGCGCTTCAATTTCTCACCGTACAACCTGCTGCTGACGCCGTCCAAGCGCACCTCGTTCTTCGGTCAGGGCACCTATCGCATCACCGACCACGTGAACTGGAACATCAAGGGCACCTATACCAAGCGTGAGTCGGTCAACCAGGCCGCGCCCGAGCCGATCTTCCTCGGCTCCGAAGCAGGCAGTGGCGGCCTCGCCGACTTCGTCGGCATCGATGCGAGCAACCCCTACAACCCGTTCGGCACGATCAGCCCGGAAGGTTCGTTCATCACGCGCCGTCCCGTCGAGGGCGGTCCACGCATCTTCACCCAGGATGTCGACACGAGCTATTTCACGACCGGCCTGAACGGCGATTTCTCCGCGGGCGATCGCCAGTTCTTCTGGGACGTCAACTACGTCACCGGCGAGAACAGGGCGACCCAGAACGTCCGCGGCACCTACAACATCGCCCATATCCAGCGTGCGCTCGGCCCGGTCGCCGACTGCACGGCACCGTGCGTGCCGCTCAACATCTTCGGCGGCCCGGGTTCCATCACCCAGGACATGCTCGACTACATCCTGTTCAACGAAGTCGACCGCAGCAAGCAGAAGGTGACCACCTGGACGGCCAATATCTCGGGCGACCTGATCGAGATGCCGGCCGGTGCGCTGGCCTTTGCCAGTGGCTACGAGCACCGCAAGCAGAGCGGTTCGTACACGCCCGATTCGGTCGTCACTGCCGGTGAATCCAATGGCGTGCCTTCGGGCCCGACCAGCGGTGACTACTCGGTCAACGAGTTCTATGTCGAGCTCAACGCGCCACTGGTGGCCGACGCATCCTTCGCCAAGCACCTCGATCTGAGTGTCGCCTCGCGCTATTCCGACTACTCGAACTTCGGCAGCACGACCAACAGCAAGATCGGCCTGCGCTGGCAGCTCAACGACGACCTGACCCTGCGCGGCACCTGGGCCGAAGGATTCCGCGCGCCGTCGATCGGCGAGCTGTATGGCACCTTCGCGCGCTTCGATGCGCAGATCCAGGATCCATGCAACGGCGCGACCGGCCAGCAGGGTGCCAACTGTGAGGCGCTTGGTGTCCCGAATCCGGCCACTTTCGAGCAGGCCAACGCGCAGATTTCGGTGGTGACAGGCGGCAACTCGAACCTGAAACCCGAAACGTCCAAGAGCCTCACCCTCGGTGCGGTGTACAGCCCAAGCTGGGGCGAAAACACGAGCTGGTCGCAGAAGCTCGATTTCGAGGTGACCTACTACAACATCAAGATCAAGGACGCGATCCAGGCTTCCGATGCACAGACCCAGCTCAGGCGCTGTGTCGACACCCTGGACCCGATCTTCTGCGACGGCATCAGCCGTTCCTCTGGCGGAAACATCAATGGCTTCGACAACACCCTGTTCAACCTCGGCAAGATCAATACCAAGGGAGTCGATCTCGGCATCAGCTGGCTCGGCAACGAGACCGGAATCGGCACGTTCGGAGCCAGTTTCTCGGCGACGCGCGTCTCGAGCTATGAAGCCATCGCGACCGACTCGGGCCTGACCGAACCGCGTGTGGTCGGTGTCGAGGTCAATGACAGTGCAATCCCGGACTGGCGCGCCACGGCCCGCCTGAACTGGTCGATCGGCGACGTCAATGTGAGCTGGACGGCGCGCTACACCTCGGATCTCAACGAGTCGTGCGGTGGCGAAGACGGCTTCCGTGATCTTGCCCTTTGCAGCGACCCGAATGCCGGCGCCGTCAGCAGTACTGGTCCGTCCGGTCTCAACCATCTCGGCTCGACCACCTTCCATGACCTGCGCGCGAGCTGGAAGTTGCCGACCGAGCTCGACCTGACCATCGCCGGCGGCATCAACAACATCACCGACAAGGAACCGCCAATCTGCGGTAGCTGCTCGCTGAACGGCTACGATGCCTCGACCTATGACCTGCCAGGTCGCTTCAGCTATGTGGAAGCCAGCATCAAGTTCTGACTGTTTGGCGTCATTGCACGATCTCCGGGGCCGCCTTGCGCGGCCCCTTTTTTTTCCGAATTATATACTTGACAAACCCACGAGAATCGGCATAATAGAGCGATTCTCGGGAGTTTCGTCATGGCAAAGGCAGACATTTTAGCCCCTCACTTTCAGGACGCGGACAAGGCCCGCGAATATCTGGAAGCGTTGCGCTGGCCGAATGGCCCAGTCTGCCCGCATTGCGGCTCGCTGGACGCTCACTATCTCCTGAACGGGAAGGCACACCGCCCGGGCTTGCTGAAGTGCAAAGACTGCCGCAAGCAGTTCACGGTCACTGTGAACACCGTGTTTGCTGGCAGCAAGATTCCGCTGAACAAGTGGCTCCTTGCCGTGCACCTGATGTGCGCCAGCAAGAAGGCCATCAGTTCGCACCAGATTCACCGCATGCTGGGCATCACGTACAAGTCGGCGTGGTTCATGACCCACCGCATCCGCGAGGCCATGAAGCCGAACGGCGGCGGCTTGCTTGGGTCGGGCGGCGGCACGGTCGAGGCGGACGAAACGTACTGGGGTACGTCGAAGCCGAAGCCGAAAGGCGCACGTGGCTATGACCACCAGATGAAGATCGTTTCGCTGGTCGAGCGTGGCGGTGAGAAGCGCACCGTTCATGTTGGATCGGTCAATGCGGCCTCAGTCCGTGAGATTCTGAAGAAGCATGTTTGCCCGACCGCGAACCTGATGACGGACGAGGCCAGCGTTTACACCAAGGTCGGCCGTGAGTTCGCCTCGCATGGCGTCGTCCGCCACAAGGTGAAGGAATACGCGCGGGGTCCGGTCACGACCAACACGGTCGAAGCCAGCTTCAGCTTGCTAAAGCGCGGCCTGATCGGTACGTTCCACCACGTAGGCGAGCAGCATTTGCAGCGTTACGTGACCGAGTTCGATTTTCGCTGGAATACTCGGACTAGCATGGGATTCACAGACGTTGAACGTTACAAAACCTTGCTTGGTCAGATTGGCGGCAGAAGGTTGATGTACCGGGACTCCTGAAAGCCCAGGCTTCGATGGGGGCCCCGAAAGTTGATGCTCCCGAGGGTGCGAAGATGATCGAAGACGACATCTACACATTCAAGATTGACGCCTACACGCCTGAGACCATCCCGATGGCTCGGCTTGCAGAATACATGGCAGTCCTCGCTGAAATTTTCGGCGAGCAGGGTAGTGTGCACTTTCAAAAAATCGTTCCCGGAAGTGTCAAGATTCTAAGTCGCGTTGAGCGGGAAGCCGTCGTGCGGGTTCGCCAAAACATCGTAAGCGCGCGATCGGGTGATGGACGCCCTGAAGGCGCTTCGGCTTTCAAGAAAACCAATGAAATGTTGCGCACCGACAACGCAGTGGGCGACTTGAGTCTACGTGACGACAATATATTGGAATTTCCGGGGCGGAAAGAAGTTAGACCGCCGAAGCTAGGCCCATTCAATCAGGGTATCGAGAGAGATGGGGTCATCGTCCGTGTTGGTGGGCGCGACAAAAGCGCTCACGTAAGTATCGAGAGCAGCGACAAGGAATCGTTGAGCTTCGAAGTGACGAGAGAGCTGGCTGTGAGGCTGGCTCCATTTCTCTACGGAAAGCCGATTCGCCTCATTGGTAGCGGTAGGTTTGTCCGAAACGAAGACGGAGTTTGGACGCACTCGGCCTTGAAGGCCCATGATTTCGTGGTTCTCAACGATGAATCGCTTGCGGAGGTTGTTGGAAGAATCCGAGTTGTGCCAGGAGCTTGGAACATTGGAGACGATCCAATCGCAGATTTGCGCTCGCTGCGTAGCGATGAGGGCAACATTCACTGATGGTCGTCATGGACGCGACCGTTCTTCTTTTGCTGTTGTTCCCAACAGCTTCGCCTCCTATTGATCCGAATACAGGTGCGGCGGTAACACGATGCCCGGAACGAATTGACCTTCTTCTTCAGAATCTCAGCAAGGGCCACATTAAGGTCATGATACCGACCCCCGTCCTTGGCGAGCTTCTGGTTAAGGCCGGCCCACAGAAGGCGAAGATAATTTCGGACATTAGTAGCTCATCGGCTTTTCAGGTGCAGCCATTCGACCAGCTCGCAGCAATCGAACTTGCGGAAATTCTGGATGGCAACTCCGGATCAGTTAAGCCACTCACGCCTACCGAGACTAAGGCCAAGGTCAAGTTCGATCGGCAGATTATCGCGATCGCAAAAGTAGCGCAGGTCAAGACGATCTACACAGACGACGGCGGCCTGAGAAATACCGCGGAGAAAAACGGGATAGTCTGTGTTTCGACTCACGAATTACCTTTGCCTCCCGAGCCGCCGCAACGCACGTTGAATTTGATAGTCGGGCCAGATAACCCACCAGATCAAGGGACATGGTGACATGCTTTCGATAGACGACGAACGCGAATCCTCGCGTCAGAGAGAGGACGAAGTCCTCAGGCGGATGCTATCTACGCCGCCGACTCCTCACAAACCGCCCAAGGCTAAGAAGAAGCCAAAGGCAACTAAGAAGAAGCCCGCCTAAAGCGGGCTTTCTCCTTTTAGGGAACGCAATGAGACTGACTGACGAGCAGCACAAGCACCTAGACCGCCTACAGGCGGCAAGCGACTATCACCGCGCTATGGCTGAGCGATTTTCTTCAGGCTCGCTATCAGTTTGGGATCTGGGTCCGGGGTCTGTTGAAGAAGTGCCAGTACCGCCGCTGCTACTACCGCAAGATCGCTCCGAATCGACTTGATCGCGTGGGTATTTGCGTGCAGCTCTGCCTCATCTGCGCCTGAGAAATTGGCCATAACAGTTCCTTTGTCCGCGCCCGGCTGGCGCGACTTCAAGAATACGCCCAGAGCCTTGGGTTTGCCACGTATATAATACCGTTTTTTTTCGCCGGTGGCGGACACTCGGGATTGAAACCCGGGATGCGGCGGCGTCCGCCCCGCGGCACGTCCTTTCGTTGTTCCAGCATCGTTATCTGGATGCATGAGGCGGCTGCAACGGCGGCGACAGGCAGCCAGGCGAGGCAACGGCGCAGGGCGTCGATGCGCGGGCCAGCCGGCTAGAATGGGCAACCCGGAATCTCCAGAAACCCGCCTTGACTTCGATCGCCCTGTCCGCCGGTACCTCGGAAGCTGCGCTGGATGCGCTCGTGCATGCCGTGACCACGAACCAGTTTGCGCTGCCGGACGATGGCCGCGTGTTGTTCCTGCGCGCCCGGGACGGCCATTGGTGGGGCGGGCATTCGCGGGCCCGTTGGGTCTGCCAGCAGAGCTTCAAGCCGTTTGCCGATGCGCTCGAGCGTTCCGGGCTGAATGTGGCCGAGCCCGAGCAAGACGCGCGATTCCCGCTGGTCCTGATCCTGCCGCCGCGCCAGCGCGACGAGGCGCGCGCGCTGTATGCACGCGCCGCTCGGCATCTTGCCGTCGGCGGGACGGTCGCCGCGGCCGTTGCCAACAACGAAGGTGCGCGTACCGGCGAGGGCGATTTCCGCCAGCTGTTCGGGAGTGCGCAGGTGCTGTCGAAACACCATTGCCGGGTGTTCTGGAGCACGCCGGATGCCGACGCCATCGATGCCGGCCTGCTCGCCCAGTGGCAGGCTCTGGACCGGCCGCGGCCGGTCGGCGACGGCCGCTTTGTCAGCCGCCCCGGCCTGTTCGCCTGGAACCGCATCGATGCCGCTTCGGCACTGCTGGCCGCGCATTTGCCCGGGACGATCCGTGGCCGCGTCGCCGACCTCGGCGCCGGCTACGGATATCTGGCCGTCGAGCTGCTGCAACGCTGCGCCGAGATCACGGCCATCGATCTCTATGAAGCCGAGGCGCGCGCGCTCGAACCGGCCCGCATCAATCTCGAGAGTGCCCTCGCCGAGCTTGGGCGAGAGGTCCCGTTCGCCCTGCACTGGCACGATGTCTCACGCGGCCTTCCCGAACGCTATGACGCCATCGTTAGCAATCCGCCGTTCCACCAGGGTCGCGCCGACCAGCCCGAGCTCGGCCTCGCCTTCATCGAGGCGGCGGCGCGGGCACTCGAACCGCACGGACGATTCTTCATGGTCGCCAACCGGCACCTGCCCTACGAGGCGACCCTGGCCGCGCGTTTCTCGCGCGTGCAGACACTGACCATCCAGGACGGCTTCAAGGTCTTCGAAGCCTCTGGAACGCAGGCATGAGGTTGGTCCGGCTGATCGCCAATCTCGGTTACGGCAGTCGCCGCGAAGTGGCGATGATGTTTCGCGAAGGCCGCATCACCGACCCCGCGGGCGACGTGCTCTACGCCGATGACCAGCGCGAACATGCCGACATCCGCGTCGATGGCGAAGCGCTCGATCCGCCGATCGGACTGAGCCTGATGCTGCACAAACCGGTCGGGGTGACCTGTTCGACCAAGGATGTCGGACGCCTGGTCCATGACCTGCTGCCCGAGCGTTTTCGGCTGCGCAATCCGGCCCTGTCGACGGTCGGCCGCCTCGATCGCGATACCTCGGGCCTGCTCCTGCTGACCGACGACGGTGCCCTGCTGCACCGGATCATCTCGCCGAAGTCGGCCGTGGCCAAGATCTATGAAGCGACTCTGGCCGAGGACCTGCGCGGCGATGCAGTCGCGCTTTTCGCCAGCGGCATGCTGATGCTCGAGTCCGAGAAGACGCCGTTGCTGCCGGCCGAACTCGAGATCCTCGAACCGCGACGGGCACGCCTGACCCTGCATGAAGGGCGCTACCACCAGGTCCGGCGCATGTTCGCGGCGGTCGGCAATCACGTGACCGCACTGCATCGCCGTTCGGTCGGCGCGCTGACCCTGGGCGATCTGGCCGAAGGCGAATGGTGCGTGCTGGACGAGCACGACATCGGACGCGTCTTCACCGCGAGGAGAGGCGCATGAACGAGGAATCTTCCGTGGCTTCATCGGCAGCGGACGAGGCGAGCGTGATTGCCGCCACCCGCACCTGGATCGAACGCGCCGTGATCGGACTCAACCTGTGTCCGTTCGCACGCCTGCCCTATCTCGACGGGCGTGTCTGCTTCCGGGTCAGTCGGGCGACCGGAGGCGAAGGCGTGCTCGATGATCTGTGTGGCGAACTGCAGAGCCTTGCTGCCGCCGCTGCGGCCGATTGCGAAACGACCCTGCTGATCGTTCCGCACGCATTTGTCGACTTTCTCGACTTCAACGATTTCCTCGACGAGGCCGATGCCGCGCTCGAAGTGCTCGGTCTCGATGGCGAAATCCAGATCGCCAGCTTCCATCCGGACTACCGGTTTGCCGACAGCGGCCCCGACGACGTCGAGAACTGCAGCAACCGGTCGCCGTTTCCGACCCTGCATCTGCTGCGCGAGAGCAGCATCGAAAGGGCGGTCGAGTCAATCGCCGATACCGACGCGATCTTCGAGCGCAACATCGAAACCCTGCGCCGACTCGGCTGGGAGGGCTGGAAATCGCTCTGGCGCCCGCGCCCCGATGGCGCGTAACATGCCGTCAGAGTAGCCGCTGTCGGCCGCCGCGATGGACGCCGGCAGGCGATCGCGGAATGGAAGGAGATGCGGGACGCCATCCCGCAGCAGGGGGAAAAAGGAGAATGAGCGTACAGTCGACCCTGTGCATGGCGGTCGGGCTGTTTGGCTTGCTGCTGGCCGGCTTCGCCGACGCGACGGTTGAAGCGGTCGAGCTCACCCCGAGTTCCGAGATCGTCGCCCTGGCATCGGCAACGCGCTATGCCGTCGATCCGAGCGCGAAGGCAACCGCGCAGGAACAGTTCGCGCGGATCGACAGCGATGACTTTCAACCGCTTCCGCACAGCAATGCCACGTTCGGTTTCGTCGAAGGGGCGTACTGGTTCCATACGCGTCTGAGCAATCGCGATCCGGATACGCACCGCCGTATCCTGGTCCTGAGCTACGTTCTGCTCGATGAGATCGACGTCTACCTGCGTCGTGCCGATGGCTCCATCACGCACGCGGCCTCAGGCGACAGCCGGCCGTTCAGTGCGCGCGCACTTCGCTACAGGGCACCCAATTTCGTCATCGACCTCGGAACCGGCGAGCAGGGCGACCTGCTCGTCCGCGCACGCAGCAAGAGTTCGATGCAGGTACCGCTCACGCTCTACTCACAGAAGGCGTTCTTCGAATTGGCGCGCGATGCCCAGCTCGGCGTCGGCATCTATTACGGGATGCTGCTGGCATTGCTGCTGTACAACCTCGTCCTGTTCGTCTCATTGCGTGATCAAAACTACCTCTACTACACGCTCTACGTGGCTGGCTTCGGATTCGTCCAGTTATGCCTGAACGGATTGGCGTTCGAATATCTGTGGCCGAACTCGCCGTGGCTGGCCAATGTCGCCGTGCCGGTTTCGATGTCGCTCGGCATGCTCTTCATGCATCAGTTCGTGCGCGTATTCCTCGATTTGAAGCGGTGCATGCCGCTCGGCAACAAGATCATTCTGGGGTTCATCGCCTTCCACACGATCATGTTTGTCCTCTCGTTCATGATCGATTATCGAATCGCCGTGCTGCTCGGCACGGCGGCCGTATTCCCCGGAGCGACCGCGATCCTACTGGTCTCGCTGATCCTGGTCCGCCGCGGTGACCCGGCCGCGCGCATCCTGATGGTTGCCTGGACCATGCTGCTGATCGGTACCGCCGCCTATGCCATGGTCTCCTTTGGCTTTTTGCCGAAGGTCTTCCTGACCGAGTACGGCATGCAGGTCGGTTCAGCGCTCGAAATGATTCTCCTGTCCTTCGCCCTGGCCTATCGCTTTGCCGTCCTGCGTGATGAAAACGTGCGCATCGTGGAGTCGGCCAGGAACGAACTCGAACGACGTGTCGACGAACGCACGCTCGAGTTGTCGACCACCCTGACCGAACTGGCGCATGCCAACGATCGCCTGCGCGAATCGAGTCTTCGCGACGGTTTGACCGGCGCCTACAACCGGCGCTATTTCGACGCCGCATTCGAGCCCCTGCTCGAGGAATGTCGTGCCGCCGGAAAGCCATTCAGCGTGCTGGTCGCCGATATCGACCATTTCAAGCACATCAATGACGAGGCCGGGCACCTGGTCGGCGACGATTGCCTGCGCCTGGCAGCCAGCGTGGTCGGGCAGATCGTCGGGCAGGGCGGCAGCGTGGTCCGGTACGGTGGCGAGGAATTCGTCGTGCTCCTTCCGGGCGTCGACGAGCCCGCGATGCGCGACTGCGCGGAGGCCATCCGTTTCCGCATCGCCGATTCGCCGTTGACCATCAATGGTGAGTCGCTGTCGATGACGATCAGCATCGGAGGCGCGACCTCGCGCGCCGATCAGGATGGCTCGGCGATGTCGCTGCTGCAGAGGGCGGATGCCGCGATGTACTCGGCCAAGCATGATGGCCGCAACCGGATCGCCATCGCCTGAGCGGCGACGTCGTGGAATCTCAGCTGGCCTGGGCCGGTCCGACGAGCTGCAAGCGTTCGGGCAACCTGACCGTTGCCGCGATCGGCAGGTGATCGGAGACGAGGTGGGGCAGGGTGCGCAGTTCGTCGACCTCGATCGTCGAAGAGCCGAGGATATGGTCGATGGCCCGGTTCGGCGCCCAGCTCGGGAACGTGGCCGGTGGCCGCGACGGCGGCACCAGCGAGGTGCGCTTGAACAGGGTGCGCAGTTCGGGACTCTCGATCGGCGTGTTGAGATCGCCGATCAGCAGCGCGTTCGCATGGCCTTCGAGCAACTCGGTGATGTAGCCGAGCTGGTGCGCACGCGCCTGCGGCCCGAGCGAAAGGTGGGCAATCAGGACGACCAGGGATTGTTCGCCGCTGCCGTAGCGGACCCAGAGCACGCCGCGCCCGCGAATGCGACCCGGTAGCGGGTAGTCGAGAATCTCGCTCGGCTTGAGTTTCGAGAGCAGCCCATTGCTCGACGCGGCGACCTTGGCCACCTTGCGGTTGGGCTGATGGCTCCAGTACGGAAAGCCGGCGTTCTCGGCCAGGTATTGGGTCTGGTTGAGGAAGCCCGAGCGCAGGCTGCCGAAATCGGCTTCCTGCAGCGCAACCAGGTCGAACTCGGGAAGGATTTCGGCGAGACCGTCCAGGTTGGCGCGCTTGCCGGTCGGCAGTACATGCTTCCAGCTGTGCGTCACGTATTCGCGATAGCGCTTGACGCTGCCGCCGGCGAGGATGTTGCAGCTCAGCACGCGAAGGTGCGTGGTGGCGGGGTTGGCGCTGGGGGCGGAGTTCTGGGTCATTGCTGGAAAAAGGGTCCCGGAGTCACGCCGGGTACGGGCATCGAGAATGGCATACGGCAGTCTGGAACGCGAAGGCCGCCCAAAAGGCGGCCTTCGGTTCGGGCAAGCGGGCCGTTTCGGATGTCGGCCAGGCTACTTGCCCTTCTCGTCGTGGGCCTTGCGGGCCAGCAGTTCGATCAATGCGACCATCTGCGGATAGCCGCCAGCCGAGGCGCCGGTCACCCGGTACTTGCCGTCGACGATGATGGTCGGCGTGCCGTCGACACCGTACTTGGGCACCATGCTGCGCGAGCGCGCCAGTTTGCTCTCGACTTCGAACGAGGTCGCAATCTGCTTGAACTTCTCGACATCGGCGCCGTGTTCACCGTAGAACGCAGCGATGTCGTCGAAGGAGCGGAACGCGCGGTGGTCACGGTGCACGGCGTCGAACATGGCCTGATGGGTCTTGTCGAGCAGGCCGAGCGACTGCGCCGTGTAGAAGGCGCGGGCGAAGGCTTCCCACTGGTCGTTGAAGATCGCCGGCATGTAGCTGAATTCGGCGAACGCCGGCAGCTTGGCCTTGATCTCGTCGGCATAGGGCTGGAAATGCGCGCAGTGGATGCAGGCATAGCTGAACACTTCGAGTACCTCGACCTTGTCGCCGCTGGCGGTCGGCTGCGGTGGCTCGATCAGGAAATAGTTCTTGCCCACCTCGGCGGCGACCGGTGCGGCCGCATCGGCAGCGCCGGCGGCATCCTTGTGGTCCTGGGCGCAGGCGCTGAAGGTGAAGGCGAGCAGGGCGCCCATGAGCAGCTTGGACAAATGATTCAGCATCGGGACTCTCTCCGGGGTCGGGTTCGTCGTTCAGACAGCAAATCGTGGCATGAGTTGCCCGGGGCGCTCGCTCAGCCGCCGCTGGCTTCCTTGTCGATCAGGTAACGGATCAGCGGTTCGATGCGGTCGTAGCCGCCGGCCGAAGCGCCGGTGATGCGGTACTTGCCGTTGACGATGAACTCGGGCGTGCCGTCGACGCCATAGGCCTTGACCAGGGCGTCGTTGCGCTTGAGCTTGGCTTCGATGGCGAACGAACGCGAGGTGGCGGTGAAGTCCTCGGCGCTGACCCCGTACTTCGAATAGAAGTCGGCGATCGAGGCAAACGTCGGCGAGCGGCCGTCGAGCTTGCGGTCGACATAGATCGCGCGAAAAACGTCAGCGTGGGACTTTTCCTGGATGCCGAGCGCCTGTGCCGTATAGAACGCGCGCGCATAGGTCTTCCAGGCGTCGAAGCCGAATTGCACCGGCAGGTAGACGAACTCGGCATTGGGCGGCAGGTTCTTCTTCATCTCGGCCACCATCGGCGAGACTTCATTGCAGTGCGGGCAGGCGTAGGAGAACGCTTCGACGACCTCGATCTTGTCGCCAGTGGTGGTCGCCTGGGCCGGTTCGATGCGGAAGTAGTTCTTGCCTTCCTGCCATGGGGCCGGCGCGAGTGCCTGGGCCGATGCGGTGGCGGCGAATCCGAGGCCGAGGGCCAGGGCGAAAACAGTTCTAAGCATGGTTCGGTGCTCCGCGGCGGGTGGGCGCGCGGCGTGCGCGCCCGGACATTGTCGTCAGCGCTGGCTGAACGATGGCGGAAATCAATCCGCCGCCACGCTCTTGGCCGTGTGCAGGCCCTGGGCGTAGGAAGCGAGGGCGGCGATATCGGCCTCGCTCAGGCGCTTGGCGATGTCGGGCATGATCTTGGCGTGGTCGTCGTCGCCCCAGCTCGTGCCGCTGCGCCATTCACCGAGCTTTGCGCTGACATAGTCGGCCCACTGGCCGGCCAATTGCGGATAGGCCACGCCGGCCATGCCGCGGCCAGACGGGCCATGGCAGGCCATGCAGGCGGGAATGCCGAGATCGCTGTCGCCGGCCCGATAGAGCTTCTGCGCGCGCTCGACATAGGCCTCGTCGGTCTGTCCCGGCGTTACCTGCTGCGACGCGAAGTAGGCGCCGAGATCGTGCATGTCCTGTTCGCTCAGGGCCGCCGCGAACGGTGCCATGATCGGGTTGACGCGCTTGCCGGCCTTGAAGTTGCCAAGCTGGCGGGCGATGTAGGATTCGTTCTGGCCAGCCAGCTTCGGATAGGTTGCGTTCGCCGAATTGCCGTCGACGCCGTGGCAGGCGCCGCAGACCGCGGCCTTGCCCTGGCCGGCCGTGGCATCACCGAGGACATTGGAATCCGGGGTCTCGGCACAGGCCAGACCGGCGCCGAACAGCAGGGCGAAGGCAAAAACTCGCGGAAAACTCATACACTGACTCCGGAAAGACGGGGAATCCACGCGCTGTCGGGGAAAATGCAGACAGGGCGGAGGCGATAACCTCCGAATTATCCGTGCCAGCCGAAGGCCGGTCAAACGCCGCCCGGCCCCGAAAGCCCAACCAACGGACCACCATGCATATCCTGCACACGGCGAAATTCCTCAAGAGCGCAGGCAGCCTGCGCGACATGCCTGCCGACAGTGGCCGCGAGGTCGCGTTCGCCGGCCGTTCGAATGCCGGAAAATCCAGCGCATTGAACGCCTTGGCCTCGCACAAGGGGCTGGCCCGGGTCAGCAAGACGCCGGGTCGAACGCAGCTGCTGAACGTGTTTTCGATCGATGACGAGCGACGCCTGGTCGATCTGCCGGGCTATGGCTACGCCAAGGTGCCGGTTGGTGTGCGCGACCAGTGGCGCGGCATGGTCGACGGTTACCTGCGCCATCGCGAGGCCCTGAAGGGCCTGGTCCTGATCATGGACAGCCGCCATCCGCTGAAGGATTTCGATCGCCAGATGCTCGACTACGCGGCGGCCATCGCCAAGCCCTGCCATGTGCTGCTGACCAAGGCGGACAAAATGTCGCGCGGCGAAGCGGCGCGCACGCTGGCCGAGGTGCGCAAGGCGCTTGCCGAAGATGCAGCCGCCCCAGCGGCGGTCAGCGTGCAACTTTTTTCGGCGACCGCGAAGACCGGCCTCGAGGAGGCGCGCAATGTCATTGCCGGCTGGCTCGACTTGCCGGCCACGACGCCGGCAGCGGGTGGCAAGCCGCGCTGAAGTCCCTTGCGCGGTGCCCCGGCGGCCCCATATCGCCGGGTCAAGCCCGAGGAAATTCCCATGTCCGGACCCAGCTCCGTCAAGGACGAGCCGATCACCGACAAGCGCCAGCTGGTTAACTATATCGAGCAGGGCGGCAAACCCGAGTCCGACTGGCGCATCGGCACCGAACACGAGAAGTTCGGCTTCCGTCTCGACGACCTGCGGCCGCTGACCTGGGAGGGAGAGCAGGGCATCGGCGCCCTGCTTGAAGGCCTGACCCGCTTCGGCTGGCAGCGCGTAATCGAGAAAGACAAGCTGATTGCCCTGTTGCGCGAGGGCGCCTCGGTCACCCTGGAGCCGGCCGGCCAGTTCGAACTCTCGGGCGCGCCGCTGGAAAACATCCACCAGACCTGCGCCGAGGTGCACACCCACCTGAAGGAAGTGAAGGCCGTTGCCGACGAACTCGGCGTCGGTTTCCTCGGCATGGGCTTCCAGCCGAAATGGCGACGCGAGGACATGCCGTGGATGCCGAAAGGCCGCTACGCGATCATGCGCCGCTACATGCCGACGGTTGGCTCGCTCGGCCTCGATATGATGACGCGCACCTGCACGGTCCAGGTCAACCTCGATTTCTCCGACGAGGCCGACATGGTGCGCAAGTTCCGCACCTCGCTGGCCCTGCAGCCGATCGCCACGGCCCTGTTCGCCGATTCGCCATTCACCGACGGCAAGCCGAACGGCTACCTCAGCTACCGCTCGCACATCTGGACGGATACGGACCCCGATCGCACCGGCATGCTCGATTTCGTCTTCGAGGACGGCTTCGGCTACGAGCGCTACGTCGATTATCTGCTCGACGTGCCGATGTACTTCAGCTATCGAGACGGCGTCTACCACGACCTCGCCGGACAGTCGTTCCGCAAGTTCATGCGTGGCGAGCTCGCGGCACTGCCCGGGGCGACGCCGACGATGACCGACTGGGCCGACCACATGACCACGGCCTTTCCCGAGGTGCGCCTGAAGAAGTACCTCGAGATGCGCGGCGCCGACGGGGGTCCGTGGAATCGCCTGTGCGCGCTGCCGGCATTCTGGGTCGGCCTGCTCTACGACACGGCTGCGCTCGATGCGGCCTGGGATCTGGTCAAGGATTTCACCCGCGAGGAACGCAACGCCCTGCGGGACGGCGTGCCGAAGCACGGCCTCAAGCTGCCGTTCCGCAAGGGTACCCTGCGTGATATCGCGACCGAGGCATTGAAGATCTCGGCGAATGGATTGCGTGCGCGGGCGCGCAAGAACTGGGAAGGGGTCGATGAGAGCATCTTCCTGACTCCGCTGATCGAGATCGTCGAGGCCAATGAGACCCCCGCCGAGCGCAAGCTCGCCTTGTACAACGGCCGCTGGAACCACAGCGTCGATCCGGTGTTTCGCGAGTTCCTTTATTGAGATCCGTAGCCCCGGCCGCAGCCGTACGGCTTCCGCGCCGGCGCGCATCATCCGAGCGGCCGTGCCTCGACATGAACCCGGCCAGCCCGCGCCCGTTCCACCACGCGTGAGCCATCCCTGCGCGATGGCGAGCGTTCCCGAACCTGCTCCCGGCGTGGGTCGCCTGCCCGGCGATTCGCCCTGGGCTTCGCGTGGTCAGTGCTTCGAGCGCAGGCTGATCGCGACGCTGCCGAGGATCAGGGCGCCGGCGATCAGCATTGGGACCGTGATCGCTTCACCGAGCAGCAGCCAGGCCCAGGCGGCGGCGAACAGCGGCACGAGGTAGGTTGCGGTGGCCGCGCGCGAAGCGCCGTTGCGCTGGATGAGGCGGTAATAGAGCAGGAACGCGAAGCCCGTGCAGAGCATGCCGAGTGTGCCGGCGCTCAACCACGCCGCGAGCGGGATGGCATGCGCGGGCCAGGCGGCGAACGCAAGCGGCAGCAGCAGCAAGGCCGACATCGACAGCGTGCCGGCGGCGACGGCGACTGGCGGCAGATCGGTCAGGTACCGACGGACCATGTTCGCGCCGATGCCGTAGAGCAAGGCGGCCGAAGTCGCGGCGACCACGGCGAGCAGGTTGCCGGCACCCGCGCTTCGGCTCGTGGCCAGGACGACGACGCCGGCGAAGCCGACGAGCAGGGCCAGGGCCCGCCGCGCGCCCATCTTCTCGCCGTATACGGCAAAGGCCACAAGCGCGGCGAAGAGCACGGTCGTCGCATTGCAGATCGCGCCGATCGCGGCTGGCGCGCGCTGCGCGGCCCATGCAAACAGGACGAAAGGAACAGCCGAATTGATCGCGCCGATGGCGGCCAGGCGCGGCCAGATCGCGCTCGGAATCTGCCGACGTACGCGCCAGGCGAAAGGAATCAGGGCGAGTGCGCCGAGGGCCAGACGGACCTCGACCAGGGCGACCGATCCGAACTCCGGAGCGGCCACGCGCATGAACAGGAACGAGGCGCCCCAGATCGCGCCGAGCAGGCCCAATTCGACCGGCGTCAGCCAATCGCGATTTATGGGTCGCGCGAGCGGTAGCGCGGGCAGGGCTGAGCAATGATTGGCTGACATGGCGGAAATCCCGGGTTGGACTGGCATCCATTTTCCGCTTGCGCAGGCGCTCCACAAGCGCGTAGTTTGCATCCAGGCCACAAGCCAGATTTGTGTCTAGCCGATGAACCTTCGCCCCAACCTGCTTCCGGCCCTTGGCGTTTTCGCCGCCGCCGCGCGCTATCAGAACTTCGCCCACGCGGCCGAGGAACTGCACCTGACCGCGAGCGCCGTCAGCCACCATGTGCGGCGACTCGAAGCCGCCCTCGACATCGTCCTGTTCCATCGCCATGCGCGTGGCGTCAGCCTGACCGGTGAGGGGCGCGAACTGGCCGATGCGGCCACGCTCGCGGTCTCGGAACTGCAGGGTGTAGCCGAGTCACTCGGCCGCAAGCGCGATGGCCAGCGCCTGCGCATCAACACGCTGCACTCGCTGACCTTCAGCTGGCTATTGCCGCGCCTGCCGCGCTTCCTGCAGCAGCATCCGGACTTGCGTGTCAGCATCGAGACGGACACGGCACTGACCCGTTTCGAGGATGGCGGGCCGGACCTGGCGATCCGTCACGGCCCCGGCCACTGGACCGGATTGAAGGCGCAGCACCTGATGGATGACGAACTGTTCCCGGTCGCTTCGCCTTCGTTGGCCGGCCTCGACTCGATCGTCGAGCCGCGGCAGATCGCGCAACTGCCCCTGATTTCGGACAACGCCCTGCAGGGATGGCGCGACTGGTTCCGCGCGGCCGGCTTGCGTGGCTTCCGGCTGCCGCCGATGCACCTGCTCAGCGACAGCAGCGGCGTCATGCGCGCAGCGGCCCTCGGCATCGGTGCCGCACTGGCCCGCCGCCATATCGCCGAGCCGTTCTTCGAACGCGGCGAACTGGTGCGCCTGCCGGGCCCTGCGCTGAAGACCCGGTTTGCCTACTATGCCGTGCATCCGGCCCATCGAGCGCTCAGCCCCGCGGCCGATGCCTTCGTCGAATGGCTGAAAGGCGAAGCCCAGCGCGATGCCGCTGAACTGAACCCGGCGGGGCCGGATGATGGCGATCAGACGAAGCGGGCCGCGGTTCGCGAAAAGCCCCGGAGCCAGCGGCGAAAATAGGCGGCCATGAACAGCGGCGCGCGAATCGGATCCGAAGCTCAACTCGTTGCGATACAGCGACTCCGTGCAAGCCATTCCGGTTCCGGCTTCAGGCGCTCTTGCATGCGGAATCCCGCCGCTGCCGGCGGCTCGGCTTCCTGCAAGGGCATCGCAGCGTGGGTGCTTGCACTGGCCTCGATCGTTGCAGCGCCATGCGCGGGCAGCGCCAGAGCCGCCGCCATCCCCTCGTTCGATCATGTCGTCGTGGTCGTCATGGAAAACCATGGCTACTCATCGATCATTGGCAATGCCGATGCACCCTATGTCAACGCGCTGGCCGCGCAGGGCGCGAGTTTCACCGCGTCCTACGCCGTCACCCATCCGAGCCAGCCGAACTACCTGGCCATGTACTCGGGATCGACGCAGGGCGTCACGACCGACAGCTGTCCCCAGGACTTCGCCGGCGTTGCCAATCTCGGTGGCCAGCTGATCGCCGCAGGCAGGAGCTTCGTCGGCTATGCCGAGGATCTGCCGGCGGCGGGCTATACCGGCTGCAGCGCTGGCCTGTACGTGCGCAAGCACAATCCCTGGGTCGATTTCGACGATGTCCCGCCCGGCAGCAATCAGCCCTTCAGTGCATTCCCGACCGATTTCAGCCTGCTGCCTGACGTCGCCTTCTTGATCCCCAACCAGTGCAACAACACCCATGACTGCGCGATCGCTGTCGGCGACGCCTGGCTGCAGGCGCATGTCGATGCCTACGCGCAATGGGCGAAGACCCACGAGAGCCTTTTGATCCTGACCTGGGACGAGGACGCGGGCGAGGACGCCAACCGTATCGTCACGCTGTTCGTCGGCGCGCATGTGCTGGCGGGCGAATATGCCGAGCCGACCGGGCACTACCGGACCCTGGCCACCCTGCAGGCCATGCATGGCCTGCCCGCGATCGGCGCGACGGTCGGGCTCGCACCGGTTACCGACATATGGAGCGACATCGTCTTCAGCGACGGTTTCGAGGGCGCCCCCTTGCGTTGAGGCAGGTCGTGGCGCCCTCGATACGCCGCTTGCTCAGGGCCAGAGCGCGAGCACGAGTCCGATGATCGTGAACTGCACGGTGTGGTAACCGGCGTTGATCAGGAACAGCTTCAGGCTCCTGCGTTCGAACAGGTAGTTGATGCCGAAGCTCGCGCCGACCCAGCACAGGCCGGCCGCGAAGCCGGCGCCGAGGCCGAGCGAAACGGGTGGACGCGGACCGAGGAAGAGTGCGAAGACGAGCGAGGCGATCAGGCTCAGCACGAAGGCCAGGCCGAAGATCAGGCCCATGTTCGCGTTCTTGATCTGCTCTTCGCTGACGCCGGCCTCACGCTGCCAAGGCTTGCCGAACAGCACGGGCGAGTACCACAGGCCGCCGAGCACGAAGGCCGAAACCGCAGCGACGAGTACCGCCCAGATATTGAATTCGGGCATCGATCGTTTCCCCCTGGAGTAGTGGACCGCAATGATCCTGCCGCAGCCCGCGGCCTCATGTATAGGAAAAATGTGATCAACAAGTGCCTCAGCCGTCGGGCGCCCCGGCCGTCATCGAAGTCAAACGGCCCGGGGCTCGCTTCGCGCCGGTGCGCAGCCCTGCTTCGGATCACGGCAACACGTGCCGGATCCGGGGCCGCCGTGCCCCTGTACGGCCCTTCCGGCAGCAGAAGACAGGCGCAGCGATTGCGATACACCGATACCCCTCACCTCACTACCACGCTGCCCGCATCGGGCTTGCCACAGCGGACGAAATCGCCCGGGGCCATGCCGCTGAAATCCTGGAAGTCGCGGATCAGATGCGACTGGTCGTAGTAGCCGCAGCGGCCGGCCAGCTCGCCCCAGGGGATCCGGTCCCGACGCGAGAGCCAGTCGATCGCGGCGCGGAACCGGTGCACGCGGGCCAGCGCCTTCGGGGTGAGTCCGACTTCGAGCCGAAAGCGCCGGCTCAAATGGGCCCGGCTGACGCCGGCTTGCCGGGCCAGGTCTTCAATGCCGACGGACCCGCCTGAGGATTCGATCGCGGCCAACGTCCACTCGATCAAGGCGCTCGGCGCATAACGCGGCAGCAGGCGCGAAACCAGCCAGTCCTCGACCATCGAAAATCGCGCCGCCGGCTCCGGTGTCTCGAGCAGGCGCTCGCGCAGCCTCAGCACGCCATCGCCGAGCAGGTCGGCCAGCGGCAGTGTTTGTTCGGCGCTGTGCTCCGCATCCGCATGCAGCCAGGGACGCAAACCGTGGCCACGAAAGGCGACCCCAAGCAAGGCCGAGCCACCCGGCGCCTCGGTGTCGATCGGCGTCTGATGCGGGCCGGAAAGCCAGATGCCGTCGAAGCCGACGCGGCGTTCAGGCGGACCGGCCACGATGCGGTATTGGGTCGGGCCGAGATTGATCAGCAGGAAGCTGCCGCCGCCGGGCAGGATGCGATCGCGTGTGTAGTTGACCTGGCCCTGGCCATACCAGAGCTGGCTGACGAAGGGAGCCAGTCGCGCGCACGGCCGGCACAGGTCCATGTGCCAGCGGCCGAGTGCGCTGTCCTGCACGAAGGAGCGGATGCGTGGGTGGCGATTACCGTCCACTGGGATTTCCGGGTTGGCGTGGCGACCAATGTAGCATCGCCGGTCTGGGCGCCGATCGCGGATTCCTCGAGCGGCCCGACCCGGCGCGATGCGCCGGGTCGGGTCGTTGCCGGTTGGATCAGAACTTCATGCGCAGGGTCGCGCCATAGGTTCGCGGCGCGCCGATGAAGGCGTTCCACGAACCGGTCTGCAATGGCGCATCGAAGCCGACCTGCTGGTAGGTCTCGTCGGTCAGGTTCTGCGCCCACAATTCGAACATCCAGCGGCCGTTGCGGCTGCCGATGCCGACCCGTGCATTGACCAGGGTGTAGGGGTCCTGCAGCTTCTCGGGATCGAGATCGGAACCGGTGTTGTACTCGGTCGTGTGCTTGGCCGAGAGGTTGAAGCGACCGATCAGCGAATCGCTGAAACCCCATTCGTAGGTCACGGCGGCCGAGGTCTGCCACTTTGGCGCGAAGCCACCGCGATTGCCGGGCACCAGGACGAGCCCGGCGTCGGGCAGCGGATCGCTGCCGTAGCGCGAATCGAGGTAGGTCAGGCCGGCCTGCACCTGCAGGCCCTCGACTCCGGTCTGCCAGATCAGGTCCATGTCGACGCCCTTGTTGGTCAGGCTTGGAATCGAGCGGACCACGTAGCTGGTGCCGAGGAAGCTGTTGAGCTGGAAGTCGGTGAACTTCGAATGGAACAGCGAGGCGTTGAACAGCAGGTTGCCGTCCATCAGTGTCGACTTCATGCCGAGCTCGTAGCTGTTGACGAATTCACCCGGGAACGAGGTGTCGTCGACTGGCGTGATGCCGGCGCCGTCCTCGCTGAACCCGGTCGCCGATTGCACGCGGTCGAGATTGAAGCCGCCGGCCTTGTAACCCCGCGCCGCCGAGAAGAACGTCATGAAAGACTCGTTCCAGCGGTAGGAGGCCTTGAACGTACCGGACCATTCCGACTCGCTGCGGTCCTGCGAAGTGATGCGTCCATCGTGCAGCACGTTCGACCAGGGCAGGCACATGTAGCCGATCAGGGTCGGCACGACGCTGGCGATATAGGCCGCCGGAACACCGCGTGCCGCCAGCGCGGCGCCGACCTGGGTCGGATTGCTCAAGGCCGCGCCGCAGGCCGTGGAGCCGTTCGGATTGCTGTAGATCGAGTCGAGCGACTTGTCTTCGTTGGTGTAGCGCAGGCCCACGGTCAGGTCGAGCGCGTCGGTGGCATGGAAGGTCTCGTTGGTGAACAGGGCGAGGCTCTTCGCGTTCTGCTTGTAGCGGTCCAGCGAACCCTGGCCATTGAAGATCGTGCCGAATGGCTGGCCAGCCGCCTCGGACAGGAACGCGGCCGGATTGGAAAGGTCGACCAGGCCGGCCGGGAACAGGCTGGCGACGTTGTTGATCAACGCGATCGAGAGGTAGGGTTCGTAGGCGGAGCCCATCGTCACCGATTCGTTGCGGTCGAGATCCTCGTCGCCGTAGTACAGGCCGAACATCCAGTCCATGCGCTGGGTCGCGCCGGTCAGGCGCAATTCCTGGCTGAAGGTGTCGAACTTGACCGAGCCGGCGTCGTCGGAACCGACCCGATAGAGGATGTCCGCGCCGCTGTAGTCGATATCGGTGCCGCTGAGGGCATCCCAGCCGCGCAACGAGGTGATCGAGGTCAGGGTCGCATCGCCGAGCCAGGAGGTCAGCCAGTTGACCTCGGCCGAGACACCCTTGTCCTTGATGTCCTGGTTGGTGTCGCGGTTGGCAAAGGCCAGGCGCCGCTCGGGATCGGCCACGTCGATGACGCCGTTGCCACCGCTCAGGGCGTTGACGATGGCAGCGCTCGGTCCGCGGAACGTGGTCACGCCGACGCAACAGTTCTCGTCGCGATGGGTGTAGTCGGCGATGATGCGGACATCGACCCTGTCAGTCGGACGCAACATGAGCTGGCCGCGGACCGAGTCGAAATTCTGGTCGGAATCATCGTTGCGCGTGCGCGGACCGACACCGGTCTCGACGTCGGTGAAGCCATCACGCTCACGGGTCGCCGCGTAGATGCGGAACGCCGAGTTCTCGCCGATGCGATCGTTGTAGCTGGCCGAGAGGCCAACGGCGCCGTAGTTGCCGACGGTCACCTCGGCTTCGGTGCTGCGTTCGTTGGTCGGCGCCTGGGTGACGATGTTGATCAGGCCGGCCGATGTGTTCTTGCCGAACACGGTGCCTTGCGGACCCTTGAGGACCTCGATGCGTTCGAGCTGGCCGAGATCGCTGAAGCCGACGCCGGTACGCGGGCGATAGACGCCGTCGATGACCACGCCGACCGAGGATTCGAGGCCCGGATTGTCGCCGACCGTGCCGACGCCACGGATGCGGGCCGTGGTCTGCGCCTCGTTGCCGGTGCTGGTGACATTGAGTCCCGGTACGAGGATCTGCAGATCCTTGATGTCATGGATGCCGGCATCCTTGAGCAGTTGCTTGGGCACGACCTCCATGGTGATCGGAACGTCCTGCAGCGCTTCCTCGCGCTTCTGCGCGGTGACCACGGTTGCGCCGAGCGTGGCGATCGACTCACCGCCGTCCGGTGTCTGCGGCCCCGCCGCTTCGTCCTGCGCCAGCGCCGTCGCCGACATGCCGGCCAATGCCACACAGATCGACCACGCCAGTGCATGGCGCCCTGCCTTGATTCTGCTCACGATGTCACCCTCCCGGAGTGTTGATGTACGCCGCCACCCGGGTCCCCGCGACCCGGATCTTGGCTGTCTTGAAACGATTGCCCTCTGATTTCTCCAGCCGGAACACTGTTCCGGACCCCGATTTGCCCGATGCCGTGGAAACTCGCGCTCGCAGCCGAAGCTACCACAGACCTTTTAACGAAAACGAAACTCCGAATGCGCGTCCATGCGCGCCGTCGATAGCGCCGAAAGCACCCGCTCCTGTCGTCGGCGTTGCTGCGATTCGTGCAGGCATTCGCCGCCTTGGAAGCCGTGACTGGCGAGGCGTCTGCGCATTGCGAATCGTGGCCTTGTCCTCATCCACGCAAGGCCTCGATCATCGACTCGCGCAGGCCCGGCCGCGCGGCCAACGGGTCGGTCGGATTGCGCAATGCGACGATGTCGTCGGCGCGCTGGCGCACACCCTCCAGGGCCTGCGGATGCGAGGCGATGTAGAAACGTCCCTTGCGCACCGCTTCGAAGGTCATGCGCGCGACGTCCACGGCGGCGATTTTTCCCGAGTGGACTGCCTTGTCGATCATCGCCTGGGCGACGCGCTGCGAGCGCGTCAGTGGCGCGGCATTGTCGAGTTCGAGCGGCCGGTTGCGCTGCGAGGCACTGATCCCGGTCGGTACGTAGAACGGACACAGCACCGAACACTGGACCTGCCCGGTGACCAGGTCGAGATCGTGGTACAGGGTCTCCGACAGTGACACGACGGCGTGTTTCGAGACGTTGTAGACGCCGCTCGCCGGCGGATTGACGAGGCCGGCCATCGACGCTGTATTGACGACGTGGGCCCGATAGGAGGGGTCACGCGCGGCCGCCGCGAGCATGCCCGGCACGAAGGCGCGCAGGCCGTGGATCACGCCCCAGAGGTTGACCCCGAGCGTCCACTGCCAGTCGGCGACGCTGTTTTCCCAGATCAATCCTGCAGTACCGACCCCGGCATTGTTGAAGAGCAGATGTATGTCGCCGAATTCGGCCGCGGCTGCCTCGGCCAGCGCATCGACCTGGCTGCCATCGGCAACGTCGAGCACGCGGGCCAGCACGGGTGTCCCCTTCGCTTCGAGTTCGCTGCGGATCGCCTGCAGGGCATCGGTCTGCACGTCGGCCAGGACCAGGGCCATGCCGAGTTCGGAGCCAAGACGAGCGAACTCGCGGCCGAAGCCCGAGCCGGCGCCGGTGATGACAGCGACCTTGCCCTTGAAATCCTCGATGCTCATACCGCCGACACCCCGCCGTCGACGGCGAGGATCTGGCCGGTGATGTGCTTGCCGGCCTCCGAGGCGAACAGCAGGGTCGCGCCCTTCAGGTCTTCTTCGTCGCCAAAGCGCTGCAGGGGCGCGAAGGCCTTGAGGGTGTCCTCGCCGACGCTCGCAATCAGTCCCTGCGACATTTTGGTCGGGAAGAAACCGGGCGCGAGCGCATTGACGGTGATCCCGTAAGGCCCCCATTCGCCGGCCAGGGTGCGGGTGAAATTGACCACGGCGCCCTTGCTCGTGTTGTAGGCGATCGTCTTCATCGCGCCGGGCGGATTGCCGCGCAGGCCCGCTATCGAGGCGATGTTGATGATGCGCCCGCGTTGGCGCGGAATCATCGAACGCTTGGCGATCTGCTGGGTCAGCAGGAACAGGCCGCGCATATTGAGGTTGAAGACCTTGTCCCAGGCTTCGGTCGGGTAGTCCTCGGCCGGCGCGCCCCAGCTCGCCCCGGCATTGTTGACGAGGATGTCGACGTGGCCGAGCTTGTCCATGGCGGCATCGGCCAGCGCAGCGATCGACTCGTCCCTGCCGCCATCGGCCGCGACCCAGTCGACGGCAATGCCGCGCGCCTGCAGATGGGCCTGGGCCTTTTCAAGTTCCTCGGACTTGCGTGCAGAAATGACCAGGCGCGCGCCATAGTCGCCGAGCGCCTCGGCCATCTGCAGGCCGAGTCCGCGCGAGCCGCCGGTGATCAGGGCCGTGCGTCCATCGAGGTCGAAGAGATTGCGTGTTGCGCTCATGGCGGTTGTTCCTCGTTCGGGTTCGGTGGTGTGCGCGTGCGTTCAGGCCGCGCGCAGGCGCTGCCGGCAGTCGGCGAGATGCGCGTCGGTGCTGCCGAAGCGCAGCTCGAAAGCAAGCAGGCGCTTGAAGCAGTGGCTGACGTCGAGTTCGTCGGTCATGCCCATGCCGCCGTGCAACTGCACGGCCTGCTGGCCGATGAAGCGTGCCGCCTTGCCGATCAGCACCTTGGCCCCGGAGACCGCGGCGCGCCGCGCGACCGGGTCGGCATCGCGACAGTGCGAGGTGGCCAGGTAGACCATCGAGCGCGCCTGTTCGAGCTGGATCAGCATGTCGGCCATGCGGTGCTGCAGGGCCTGGAAGCTGCCGATCGGCACGCCGAACTGCTTGCGCGAGCGGCTGTATTCGATGGTCGCCTTGAGGATGCGCTCGAGCGCACCGAAGGCGTCGGCGCAGAGCGCGGCGATGCCGTTGTCGATGACTTCGGCGAGGGCCGCGGTGACGTCGGCGCCGAGGCGCGCATCGGCGCCAACCTCGACGTTCTCGAGTTCGATGTCAGCGGCGCGCTGGCCGTCGACCGTGCGCAGCGGGTGGCGGGTGAGGCCCTGGGTATCGCCAGGCACGGCGAACAGGCCGATGCCCTGATCGTCGCGCGCCGTGACCAGCAGCATATCGGCCATCGGCGCGTGATAGACCACGCTTTTCGCCCCGCTCAGGATCCAGCCTTCTCCGCTGCGTGTTGCGCGCGTGGTGATCGTGTCGATGGCGATGCCCGATTGCGCTTCTTCGTGGGCGAGCACGGCGATGCGTTCGCCGCTGGCCAGCGCCGGCAGCCAGCGCGCACGTTGCGCGTCGGAGCCGCAGCGCACGATCGCATCGGTGGCGATGATCGCGCTCGACAGGAACGGTTCAAGCAGCAGGCCGTGGCCGGTCGCCTGGGCAACCAGCATGACCCCGACCGGGCCGGCGCCGATGCCGCCGTCGACTTCCGGAATGTCGACCGCGAGCAGGCCCAGTTCGGCCAGCTGCGACCAGATCTCGCGCGACCATCCGGCCTCCGATTCGAGCAGCTTGTGGCGCTGCTCGAAGCCGTAGGCGCTGGCCAGGAAGCGCTGCGTCGTGTCGAGCAGCATCTGTTGTTCGTCGTTGAATGAGAAGTCCATGGAGGCTGCCTGTCAGAGCTGGAGGATCATCTGCGCGATGATGTTGCGCTGGATCTCGTTGGAACCGCCGAAGATCGTCAGCTTGCGCTGGTTGAGATAGGCCTCGACGGCGCGCGGCAGGTCTTCACCGAGATCCCGGCCCGGCGATTCGGCGATCAGGGCGCGCGCACCGAGCGCCTCGACCTGCAGTTCGGTGATGCGCTGCATGATCTCGGTGCCGCGGATCTTCAGGATCGAGGCCTCCGGTCCCGGCGCGTGGTTTTGCGCCTCGGCGAAGATCACGCGCAGGTTGGTGATCTCGAGCGCCTTCAATTCGAGCTCGACCTCGACGATACGGGTCGCGAACACGGCCTCCTCGAGCAGCGGACGGCCGTCGCGTTCGATACCGGCCGCCATCTGCTTGAGTCGGCGCAGCTCGCGCTGGCAGGCGCCGATGCCGGCGATGTTGGTGCGCTCGTGGCCGAGCAGGTACTTGGCATAGGTCCAGCCGGCGTTTTCGTCGCCGACCCGGTTGGCCACCGGCACGCGCACGTTGTCGAACCAGATCTCGTTGACCTCGTAGCTGCCGTCGAGCAGGCGGGTCGGGCGCACGCTGATGCCGGGCGTCTTCATGTCGATGAGCAGGAACGAGATGCCGCGCTGCGGCTTGCCGCTCGAATCGGTGCGCACGAGGCAGAAGATCCAGTCGGCGAACTGGCCGAGCGTGTTCCAGACCTTCTGGCCATTGACCACGTAGTGGTCGCCGTCGAGTTCGGCCTTGGTCTTCAGCGAGGCCAGGTCGGAGCCCGAGCCCGGTTCGGAATAGCCCTGGCACCACCAGTCCTCGGCAGCGAGGATGCGCGGCAGGAAGTATTGCTGCTGCTCGGGGCTGCCGAAGCGCATCAGTACCGGCGCCACCATTTTCACGCCGAAGGCGAGCTGGGCCGGCGCATCGGCCAGCGCGCATTCGATCTCGAAGATGAACTGCTGGGTCTTGCTCCAGTCGGGGCCGCCGAACTCGACCGGCCAGGCCGGTGCGCCCCAGCCACGCTCGTTGAGGATTTTCTGCCAGCGCGGGATGTCCTCGCGAAAATGGCTGTGGTCGCCGAGGTGCACGCGCCGGCGCATGTCCGCGGGCAGCTTGTCGCGCAAGAACGCGCGAACCTCGTCGCGGAAGTCCAGCTCGGCCTGGTTGAAAGCGAGATCCATAAGCGTTCTCTTGGTTCAGGAATTCGGGTTGGCGGGGTAATAGCGGGCCAGCATCTGCGCGACGCAGGCCGGCTTGTCGCCGCTTTCGATTTCGATCGTTGCCGTCCAGTGCGCCTGCATGCCGCCGGCGACCGCATCGAGGCGTTCGAGGGCGAGCCGGCCGCGGATACGCGAACCGGCGATCACCGGCGCGGGCAGGCGCACGCGATCGAGCCCGTAGTTGACCGCCATCGCCACGCCATCGATCTGCAGGCTGCGCTCGAACAGAACCGGCAGCAGCGACAGGATCAGGTAGCCATGCGCGATCGGCGCCCCGTACGGCGACTCGCGGCGGCAGCGTTCGGCATCGAGGTGGATCCACTGGTGGTCTTCGGTGACGTCGGCGAAGGCCTGGATGCGCGCCTGGTCGATGGTCAGCCAGTCGCTGACGGCGACCTCTTGGCCGACCAGGGCCTGCAGCGCCTCGAGATTCGCGATCCTGCGTGGTGTGCTCATGCTGGTATCCGTAGTTCCTGCATGGCCATTAGAACCACGCGTCCTGCATGTCGAGCGTGGTCCGGTCGAGGCTGGCCAGCAGGTCGAGCTGGCTGTCGACCTTGGGCAGCTCCCAGGCGAAGAAGTAGCGTGCGGCCTGACGCTTGCCGTCGTAGAAATCTCCATTCCTGGCGCCTGCGGCGAGCGCCTGTTCGAGCCAGATCCAGGCGATCGCAATGTGGCCGAAGGCCTCGAGGTAGACACTGGCATTGGCCAGGGTCAGCTGTGCATCGCCGGCGCGCCACAGTTGCGCGGTGACCTCGGCAAGGCGGGCCAGGCGCGCGTCGAGCGCCGCGGCGTATTCGTCGAGGCCCTTGGTCGTCCGCGCGCGCGCGATGCTGGCCCGGACCCGCCCGGCATAGAGGCGGAATGCGGCGCCGTCGTGCATGACCACCTTGCGCCCGAGCAGGTCGAGGGCCTGGATGCCGTGGGTGCCTTCGTGGATCGGATTGAGGCGGTTGTCGCGGTAGAACTGTTCGACCTTGTATTCGCGCGTGTAGCCGTAGCCGCCGTGGACCTGGATGGCCAGGTCGTTGGCCGCCAGGCACCACTGCGAAGGCCAGCTCTTGGCGATCGGGGTGAGGATGTCGAGCAGCAGGTTGAGGTCGGCATGCTTGGCCTCTTCGGCGCAGACTTCGGCCTCGTCGACCAGGCGTGCGCAGTACAGGTTGAAGGCGAGGCCGCCCTCGACGTAGGCCTTCTGCGCGAGCAGCATGCGGCGCACATCGGCGTGGTTGATGATCTTCGTCTGCGCGCTGGTAGGGTCCTTGCCCTTGGCGCCGAGCGGTCGCCCCTGCGGGCGGTTGCGCGCGTAGTCGAGCGCATGCAGGTAGCCGGTATAGCCGAGCGCGACGGCGCCGAGGCCGACGCCGATGCGCGCGTTGTTCATCATGTGGAACATGCAGGCCAGGCCCTGGTGTAGTCCGCCGACCAGGTAGCCGATCGCGCCGGCCCGGCCCTCGGGCTGGTGGCGCGTGCCTTCGCCGAAGTTGAGCAGGCAGTTGACCGTGCCGCGATAGCCCATCTTGTGGTTGATCCCGGCCAGTTCGACGTCGTTGCGTTCGCCGAGGCTGCCGTCCTCGTTGACGAGGAACTTCGGTACCAGCAGCAGCGAGATGCCGCGCACGCCGGGGATCAGCTTGCCGTCCGCGCCGGGAACCTTGGCCAGGACCAGATGTACGATATTTTCGGACAGCTCGTGGTCGCCGCCCGAGATCCACATCTTGTTGCCGGTGACGCGAAAGCGCGGACCGAACGGCGAATCGCCGTCCGGTTCGGCACGCGTCGTGATGTCCGACAGCGAGGAACCGGCCTGCGGCTCCGACAGGCACATCGTGCCGAAGAATCGGCCGGCCAGCTCGGGCTCGACGAAGGTCTTGATCAGGGCCGGACCGGCATGCGCGAGCAGCAGCTCGGCATTGCCGTGGGTCAGCATCGCGTAGGCCGTGGTGCCGACATTGGCCGCGTACAGGTAGGTCGTCGCCGCGGCCTCGACGACCTTGGGCAGTTGCATGCCACCACGCGCGTAGTCCTGGGCGGCGCTCATCAGGCCGGTCGATGCCAGCGCCCTCAGCGCGGTACCGACCTCGTCGATGAGGTGCACGCGCTCGCCGTCGAAGCGCGGTTCGTTGCGGTCGGATTTCTGGTAGTGCGGCGCGAACTGTTCTTCGGCCAGGCGCGCGGCCGTGTCGAGTACGGCGTCGAAGGTCTCGCGACCGTGATCGGCAAAGCGCGCGGCCGTCGTCAGCGACGCCACGTCGAGCCATTCATGGAGCAGGAATTCGAGATCCCGGCGCGAGAGCAGCAGTTCGGACATGCGCTCAGAGCACCTCGAACAGGCCGGCCGCGCCCTGGCCGCCACCGATGCACATGGTCACCACGACATGCCTTGCGCCACGGCGCTTGCCCTCGATCAGGGCATGCCCGACCAGGCGCGCACCGCTGACGCCGTAAGGATGGCCGACCGCGATCGCACCGCCATTGACGTTGAGGCGCTCGTGCGGGATTCCGAGCGTGTCCATGCAGTAGAGCACCTGCACGGCGAAGGCCTCGTTGAGTTCCCAGAGATCGATATCGTCGACCGTGAGGCCGGCGCGCTTGAGCAGCTTCGGCACGGCAAAGACCGGACCGATGCCCATCTCGTCGGGCTCGCAGCCGGCCACGGCGAAGCCCTTGAACAGACCGAGCGGCTTGAGTCCGCGCTTGTGCGCGAGATCGGCATCCATGATCACCGCGGCCGAAGCACCGTCGGAGAACTGGCTCGCGTTGCCGGCCGTGATCACGCCGCCCGGAAACACGGTGCGGATCTTGGCGACGCCTTCGTAGGTCGTGTCGGGGCGGATACCCTCGTCGGCGGCGATCGTGACTTCGTGGGTGCCGAGTCGCTTGCTCTTCGGGTCGGCGTAGCCGGCCAGCACGGTCATCGGCACGATCTCGTCCTTGAACCTGCCGGCGGCCGCGGCGGCGGCGGCGCGGATCTGGCTTTCGGCGCCGTAGCGGTCCTGGCGTTCGCGGCTGATCTGGTAGCGCCTGGCCACCGTCTCGGCGGTTTGCAGCATCGGCCAGTAGATCTCGGGCTTGTGCTGCTTGAGCCAGCCCTCGGCGATCATGTGCAGGTTGGCGTGGTTCTGCACGCACGAGATGCTCTCGACGCCGCCGGCGACGAACACGTCGCCCTCGCCGGCGATCACGCGCTGCGCGGCCATCGCGATCGCCTGCAGTCCCGAGGAGCAGAAGCGGTTGACCGTCGCACCGGGCACGCTGACCGGCAGGCCGGCGCGGATCGCGATCTGGCGGGCGATGTTGCTGCCGGTCGCGCCCTCGGGCCAGGCACAGCCGATCAGCACGTCCTCGATCTCGTCGCCGGCCACACCGGCCCGTTCAATCGCGTGCTTGACCGCATGGCCGCCGAGGGTGGTGCCGTGGGTCATGTTGAAGGCGCCCTTCCAGCTCTTGGCCAGGCCCGTGCGTGCAGTGGAGACGATGACGGCTTGTTTCACGATGAACCTCGATTCTGTTGAGCGGTTGCGTCCGGTTTCGTTACTTCCTTCTCCCGCTGGCGGGAGAAGGTCCCGAAGGGGGATGAGGGTGGGCTTTTCGCTAGGGTGTTGCGCCTTGCTCGCTTCGATGGACGTACTTCATGAGCCTGTCGGCGGTGTCTCCTGCCAACGGCAGCAGCGCTTCGAAGTTTCGCTCTCGACGCAGTGAAACCCGATTGGCCTCGTGGCGATTGCATCAGCCGGTGAACGACTGGCCGGCCTCGGCCAGCTCGACCAGCAGCGGCGCAGGTGCCCAGCTCTGGCCCTGATAGCCGCGCGCGAACTCGCGCATTTTCGCCAGCACGTTGTAGAGCCCGACCGTGTCGGCGTAAAACATCGGCCCGCCGCGCCAGACCGGGAAGCCGTAGCCGGTCAGGTAGACGATGTCGATATCCGAGGCCTTGGCGGCGATGCCTTCCTCGAGGATGCGCGCGCCTTCGTTGGCCAGGGCGAAGACCAGGCGCTGGACGATCTCCTCGTCGCTGATCGCGCGCTTGGCGAGGCCGAGATCGCGCGTGTTCTTCTCGAGGATCGCGGCGACCTCTTCGGACGGGTAGGCGGTGCGATCGCCGGGCTTGTAGTCGTACCAGCCCTTGCCGGTCTTCTGGCCGAAGCGGCCGACTTCGCAGATCAGGTCGGCGCTCTTCGAATAGACCATGTCGGGCTTCTCGACATAGCGGCGCTTGCGGATCGCCCAGCCGATGTCGTTGCCGGCGAGGTCGCCCATGCGGAACGGACCCATGGCGAAGCCGAATTTTTCCATGGCCTGGTCGACCTGCTGCGGGCTCGCGCCCTCGTCGAGCAGGAAGCCGCCCTGGCGGCCGTACTGTTCGATCATGCGGTTGCCGATGAAGCCGTCGCAGACGCCGGAAACCACGGCGGTCTTGCGGATCGTCTTGGCGATCGCCATGACCGTGGCCAGCACGTCCTTGGCGGTCTTCTTGCCGCGCACGACTTCGAGCAGTTTCATGACGTTGGCCGGGCTGAAGAAATGCATGCCGACGACGTCCTGCGGGCGCTGGGTGAATGCAGCGATTTTGTCGACGTCGAGGGTCGAGGTGTTGCTGGCGAGGATTGCGCCGGGTTTGGCGATCGCGTCGAGCTGCTTGAACACGCTCTCCTTGACGCCGAGTTCCTCGAACACCGCCTCGATGACGAGGTCGGCATCCTTCAGTGCATCGAATTCAAGGGTCGGTGTCAGCAGGCCCATGCGCTGTTCGACCTGTTCGGGCTT
Source organism: Dokdonella immobilis (assembly GCF_900115085.1). Taxonomy (GTDB): domain Bacteria; phylum Pseudomonadota; class Gammaproteobacteria; order Xanthomonadales; family Rhodanobacteraceae; genus Dokdonella; species Dokdonella immobilis. The sequence continues at coordinate 38,444 of NZ_FOVF01000026.1, forward strand.
GAGCTTGCCCTTTTTCGCGCTGTTTTCGTAATTCGTGCGGATCGTCGCGACGCCGCGATCGAGCGCTTCCTGCTTCGTCTCGACGATCGTCACCGGGATCCCGGCGTTGAGGAAGTTCATGCTGATGCCGCCACCCATCGTGCCGGCGCCGATGACGCCGACGCGGGCGATTTCGCGCGGCTTCACGTCGCTGCCGACGTCGGCGATCTTGCTCGCCGCGCGCTCGCCGAAGAAGGCATGGCGCAGCGCCTTCGATTCGGTCGAGGTGACCAGGGCGATGAAGCCGGCGCGCTCGACGGCGAGGCCCTCGTCGAACGGCTTCCTGAACGAGGCTTCGATCGCTTCGAGGCACTTCATTGGCGCCGGGAACGGCCCGGCCATCGCCGCCACGGTATTGCGCGCGACGTCGAGGAAGCCCTCGGCGTTCGGATGTTCGACCTTGAGCTTGCGCACCAGCGGCAGTTCGCCCTTGCCGGCGACCTCCGCGGCCAGGGCCACGGCCGCGCCGACCACGTCGCTGTCGACGACGCGATCGAGCAGGCGTGTGCCAGCCAGATGTTCGGCCGCCACCGGTTCACCCGAGACGATCATGTTGACCGCGGTTTCGAGGCCGACCGCACGCGGCAGGCGCTGGGTGCCGCCGCCACCGGGCAGGATGCCGATCTTCACTTCCGGCAGGCCGAGCAGGGCGCCGCGCACGGCGACCCGGTAATGCGCGGCGAGCGCCACCTCGAGGCCGCCGCCGAGTGCGGTTCCGTTGATCGCCATGACCACCGGTTTGGCGCTGGCCTCGATCGCGGCGATCACGTCGTGCAGGTTCGGCGCCTGTTCGGCGCGCGGCGTGTTGAACTCGGTGATGTCGGCGCCACCCGAGAACATCTTGCCGCCGCCGCTGACGACCACGGCCTTGACCGCCGGATCGGCGTTCGCCGCCTCGAGCGCCTCGACCAGGCCCTTGCGCACGGCGAAGCCGAATCCGTTCACCGGCGGATGATCGAAGATGATGACGGCGATGCCGTCCTGCAGGGTCTGGTTGACTGGCATGGCTACGGGTTCCGTCAAGGGTTGGATGGGGTTCGGCTGGCTTCGCCGAGAAAGCGGGTCGCGAGTTCGGCGAAGCGCGGATCGCGGACCGCATCGAGATGGCCACCCGGCATGCGGGCGCTGCTGGCCTCGGGCAGGGCCGCGGCGAGCGCTTCGATGTTCGCCGCAAGGATGTCGTCCTGCCCGGCAAGCACCAGCGCAGGACACGCGATCGCGTCGAGCGCGATGGGCGCATCGTGCATGCGCATGGCCTGCGCCGCGAGTGCGCGCAAATCCGAACCGGTGTACTCGGCGAAGCTGCGAAACAGGGCGACGCCGGGGTGCGTGATCGAGGCCGGATCGTCGGTCAGCAGGGCCGCGATGATCGCCTCGCGTTGCATCACGCGCAGATCGACGCCGCCGCTTTTCAGCACGCCCTCGCCGACGCCGCCGACGATCAGGCGGCGCACGCGGCGATCGCTGCTGGCAACGAGCAGGCTGACCACGGCGCCCATCGAGTAACCGAACAGGTCGAAAGCGCGAATGCCGAGCCGGTCGATCAGTGCGCGCAGGTCGAGCGCCATGCGCGCTTCGCCGTAGCGTTCAGGATCGTGCGGCGCATCCGAGCGGCCGTGGCCGCGTGCATCGAGGCTGACGACGCTGCGGCCGGCGCGGCGCAGGGCATCGACGATGCCGGTCGCCAGCCAGTTGCTGTCACTGCTGGCGGCGAAACCGTGATGCAGCACCACCGGTACCGGGTCGGCCTCGTCGCCCCATCGATACCAGCGCAGGCGCAGGCCGTCGTCGCTGATGAAATCGCCCGAGCGAGGCTCGTCGTTCACCGGCCGTGCCGCTTCAATCGCGGCGCTCATCGGACCGCCCCGGACTTCTGCGCGAAACCCCAGCCCAGTTCGGCCAGCGGCGTGGCCTGGCGACCATAGAGCGCGGCCTGGGCACTGCTCGCGGTGCCGGCCTCGACGCGTTTGGCGATGCCCTGGCAGATCGCGGCGAGGCGGAACAGGTTGTAGGCCAGGTAGAAGTTCCAGTCGCCGGAGACCTTGCGTCCGCTGCGCTGTTCGTAGCGGGCGATGTAGCTGGCCTCGTCGGGAATGCCGAGCGCGGCGAGATCGGAATCGGCCAGCCCGCGCAGCGTTCCGGACGGAATGTGCCAGCTCATCATGTGATAGGCGAAGTCGGCCAGCGGATGGCCGAGCGTGGACAGCTCCCAGTCGATCACGGCAAGGATGCGCGACTCGGTCGGGTGGAAGATCACGTTGTCGATGCGGTAGTCGCCATGGACGAGGGCGACCGCGCCGTCATCGACCGGGCTGTGCGCCGGCAGCCATTCGATCAGGCGGTCCATGGCTTCGATGGTCACGGTCCGGCTGGCATCGTACTGGCGTGTCCAGCGCGTGATCTGGCGGGCGAAGTAGTCGCCATGCTTGCCGTAGTCGGCGAGTCCGATCGCGGACGGATCGATGCGGTGCAGGGCGCTGATGACCCGGTTCAGTTCGTCGTAGAGCGCCGCGCGTTCGGCCGGGTCGCTGTCCGGCAGGGTCTGGTCCCAGAGGATGCGTCCGTCGACGTGGTCCATCACGTAGAAGGCGCGCCCGATCACCGCTTCGTCCTCGCACAGGCAGTGCATGCGCGCGACCGGCACGTCGCTGCCGGCTAGCGCCGCCTGCACGTGGTACTCGCGTTCGATCGCGTGCGCCGAGGGCAGCAGTTCGGCGACCGGCCCAGGCTTGGCCCGCAGCACGTAACGATGCGTGGGCGTCTGCAACAGGTAGGTCGGATTCGACTGGCCGCCCTTGAAGCGCGTGATCTCGAGCGGCCCCTGCATGCCCTCGACGCGCTCGCCCAGCCAGGCCTGCAGGGCCTCGGCGGCAAACGGCAGGGTTTCGCGATCGGCGGCCTGGTTCATGCCGCCACCCGGACCAGTAGTCCGTCGATCAAGGCCGGCACGACGTCGAGCGAGTCGTGGTCGCTGGCGCAGTCGACCTCGGCGCCGAGGTCGTGTTCGATCATCATGCGGCCGACCCGCGAACTGCCCAGCGCGCTGCGCGAGTCGCTGCCGCGGTAGGCGTGCAGGGCGGCGATCGCGGCGTCGGTCATTGCATAGTCGCCGAGCCGGGTGAAATGCGCGATCAAATGGCCGGCGCCATGGAAGTCCTCGAGGTTGAAGCGATCGAGCGAACCCGAGCAGACGATCAGCACCGATTGCTGTGCATGCCGTGCGATGACGTGCTCGACCAGGGCGCGCCCGTTCAGCAGCGAGCCGACGTAGACGTGGGCGGCGTGCGCCACCGCGACCAGGGCCCGGGTGCCGTTGGTCGTGCAATAGATCATTTCGCGATCGGCCAGGCCGAGGCCGGCCAGGGCCATCGGCGTGGCCGGGGCGAAGCCCGGGATCGGCCGCGCCAGGTGCTCGCCGGCGAGCACGCAGGCACCGAGCGCCGCGGCGGCGCGCAGGCCCTCGTCTCGGTCGCGCACCGGATGGATACGGCGCGCGCCCTGGGCGAATGCGTGCACGATCGTGGTCGTCGCGAACAGGATGTCGAGGACGATGATGACCTTGCCCTCGAGACGGGCCGGGTCGATCTCTTCGCGTTTGAGCAGCACATGCAGTTTGGGCATGGTCGTGTGCGCGGCGCCTCGGCAATGAGTTCCGTATTGCGAAACAATGAATCATCGGAGTGGAACACTCTAGCCTGCCCGATGCGGGCGCACAAGCCGCCCGATCTCGGGTTTCATTGTTGCAAGGCAGCATGAATCGACCACAGGGCTCGCTTGCGCTGTGCCGCTTCCACGCCTACTATCGTGTGCGGTCTGGAATAGTGTTTCGCATTGTGGAACACAGGCCGTCCTATCCCATCCAGGAACCGCCATGGATTTTTCCTATTCGCCGAAGGTCGAGCAGCTGCGCGAGCGCACCCAGGCCTTCTTCGATCGCCATATCGCGCCCAACGAGGCCCGCGTCGAGGAGGCGATCGCGGAGAACCGTCGTTTGGGCAAGCCGTGGACGCCAGTCGCACTGTTCGAGGAGCTCAAGGCCGAGGCCCGCGCGCAGGATTTGTGGAACCTGTTCCTGCCGCGTTCCGAGCGCGCCCCGCAGGGGCTTTCGAATCTCGAATACGCACCGCTCTGCGAAATCATGGGGCGCTGCGAGTGGGCGCCCGAGATCTTCAACTGCTCGGCCCCCGACACCGGCAACATGGAGGTGCTCGAGCGCTACGGCAGCGAAGCGCAGAAGGACGAATGGCTCGAACCGCTGCTGGCCGGCACGATCCGCTCGGCCTTCCTGATGACCGAACCGGCGGTCGCCTCGTCGGACGCAACCAACATCGAGTGTTCGATCCGCCGCGATGGCGACGACTATGTGATCAATGGACGCAAGTGGTTTTCCTCGGGCGCCGGCGATCCGCGCTGCCGGATCTACATCGTCATGGGCAAGACCGATCCGGAGCAGGCCAAACACCGCCAGCAGTCGATGATCCTGGTGCCGGCCGACACGCCCGGCATCGAAGTCCTGCGCCCGGTCACCGTGTTCGGCTACGACGACGCGCCGCATGGCCACATGGACATCCGCCTGACCGACGTACGCGTGCCGGCCAGCAACCTGCTGCTTGGCGAGGGCCGTGGCTTCGAGATCGCCCAGGGTCGCCTCGGACCCGGCCGCATCCACCATTGCATGCGCACGATCGGTCTCGCCGAGCGCGCGCTCGAGCTGCTCTGCCAGCGGGTCAGTTCGCGCGTCGCCTTCGGTCGGCGCCTCAGCGAGTATTCGATCTGGCACGAACGCATCGCCGAAGCGCGCTGCATGATCGACCAGGCGCGCCTGCTGACCCTGAAGGCCGCCGATGCGATGGACAAGGTCGGCAACAAGGCCGCGCGCACCGAGATCGCGATGATCAAGGTGGTCGCGCCGAACATGGCCTGCCAGATCATTGACTGGGCGATCCAGGCGCACGGCGGCGCCGGTGTCAGCAGCGATTTCCCGCTCGCCCACGCCTACGCCGGCGCGCGCTCGCTGCGCCTGGCCGACGGACCCGACGAGGTTCATCGCAGCACGATCGCGCGGCTCGAACTGGCCCGCCACGCCAGCGTGGCCGACGCGGCCCACTAGAGACGGTCAGGAGGGCGGCCATGGGCAATCCACGACGCGCGGCCGGCAGCTACGGCCATCTGGTCAACGAGGATCATCCGCAGTACGTGACGTCGGTGGCGCGGGCCTTCTCGATCCTGCGCTGTTTCGAGCATGGCGAGCAGTACCTCGGCAACCAGGACATCGTGCGTCGCACCGACCTGCCGAAACCGACCGTCTCGCGCATGACCTTCACGCTGTCCGCGCTCGGCTATCTCGAGTACTCGCCGCAGCTGGAAAAATACTCGCTCGGGCCAGGCATTCTTTCGCTCAGCCATGCCTTCATGAAAAGCCACGACGTGGTCACGATCGCGCGTCCGCTGATGCGCGAACTGGCCGACTACACCCAGGCCGCGGTCATGCTCGGCGCCGCCGACGGCATGCGCATGGTCGTGCTCGAGGTCTGCCAGGGCGATGCGACCTTCCATCTCAAGCTCGATCCCGGTGCGCGCGTTCCGCACGGTTCGACCGCGCTCGGCCGCGCCGACCTCGCCGCGCGGCCACTGGAGGTCTTCGAACAGCATCTGCGCGTGATCGAGCAGGAGTGCGAGCCGGGCCTGTGGCCGAAGATCCGTGCCGGCATCGTGCGTGCGCGCCAGGACTACGAGAACTACGGCTTCTGCTTTTCGCTCGGTGACTGGAATCCGGACGTGTTCGCGGTCGGCGTGCCGATGGTCTCGGCCGACCGCAGCCGCGTGCTCGCCTTCAACTGCAGTGGTCGCGTCTCGGTGATGACGCGCGAAAAACTGATCCACGATTTCGGCCCGCGTCTGGTCGCCCTGCGCAACACGGTCTTCGAACGCACCGAAGGCCGCTTCTGATCCGGCCGAGCCACCGACAAGGAGCCGCATGAAAGCCATCATCTGCGAGAACTGGGGCGCCCCGTCGACCCTGCAACTGCGCGAGATGCCGACGCCGATTCCCGGCCCGAAGCAGGTGCTCGTGCGCGTGCAGGTCGCCGCAGTGAATTTTCCCGACGCCCTGATCGTGGCCGGCAAGTACCAGTTCCGCCCCGAGTTCCCGTTCTCGCCGGGCGGCGAACTGGCCGGCGAGATCATCGCCCTCGGCAGCGAGGTCAAGCGCCTTGCGGTCGGCGACAAGGTGGTCGGCCTGGCCTCGCATGGCGCCTACGCACAGGAAGCGCTGATCGACGCGACCCATATCGTGCCGTTGCCGAAAGGCATCTCCGACGCCGAGCTCGAACTGGCCGGCAGTTTCGTGCTGACCTATGGCACCTCGCTGCACGCGATCAAGGATCGCGGCCAGGCCCAACCCGGCGAGAGCATGCTCGTGCTCGGCGCCGGCGGCGGGGTCGGCATCGCAGCGGTCGAGATCGGCAAGCTGATGGGCCTGCACGTGATTGCCGCAGCCTCGAGCGAGGACAAGCGCGATGCGGCACTGGCCCATGGCGCCGATGCGGTCATCGATTACAGCGGCGAGGATCTGCGCGAACGCATCAAGACCCTGACCCAGGGCAAGGGTGTCGACCTCGTCTACGACCCGGTCGGCGGCGAGTTCGCCGAACCGGCCTTGCGCAGCGTCGGCTGGCGCGGCCGCTATCTCGTGGTCGGCTTCGCCGCCGGTGAGATCCCGAAGATTCCGATCAACCTGCTGCTGCTCAAGGGCAGTTCGCTGGTCGGCGTGTTCTGGGGCGAGTTCGTGCGTCGCGAGCCGGCCCTCAGCGCCGAGAGCCTGGCGATGCTGTTCACCTGGCTGCACGAGCGCAAGATCCGGCCGCTGATCTCGAAACGCTATCCGCTGTCGCAGGCGCCGGCGGCGCTCGATGCGCTGCTCGCGCGCAAGGTCATCGGCAAGCTCGTGATCCTGCCGCAACAGGTCGAGTGAGCGTTGACACCCTGCATCGTCCTGAACCTGGAGGCCCGGCACCGACCATGAACCTGACCCACTGGCCACCCGGCATCCCGCGTCATCTCGAATTGCCCGACACCTCGCTCTGCTACAACCTCGAGGTCTCGGCGCGGCGCTATCCGGAGCGTGCGGCCACGCTCTACTACGGCGGCGTGCTTGACTACGCCGAACTCAAGCGCCAGGTCGACGCGCTGGCCGGCTACCTGCAGCAGGTCTGCGACGTGCGCCGCGGTGATCGCGTCGCCCTGTTCATGCAGAACAGTCCGCAGTTCATCATTGCCCTGCACGCGATCCTGCGCGCCGATGCCATGGTCGTGCCGATCAACACGATGAACCGGCAGCAGGAGGTCGCCCACATCGTCCGCGACAGCGGCAGCCGGGTCGCGATCTTTGGCCAGGAGCTGGCCGAACACATCGCGCCGCTGCTCGGCACTGACCTCGCCCATGGCATCGTCGCGACGTATTCCGACTACATCGATGCGCAAACCGATCTGCCCCTGCCCGACATCGTCTGTGCCGCGGCGATTGCCGTCGATGGCGCAGTCGCCTGGGGCGCGGCCCTGGAGCACAACTGCGAACCGGCACCGCCACTGGCCGGCCCCGACGATCTGGCCGTGATGCCGTACACCTCGGGCACGACCGGTGCGCCAAAGGGCTGCATGCATACCCATCGCAGCGTCATGCACACGACCATCGGTGGCCCGGAATGGTGTTACGTGCCGAAGGACTGCAGGGTCCTCGCCGCACTGCCGATGTTCCATGTCACCGGCCTGCAGAACGGGGTCATGTCGCCGATCTATGGCGGCGTCAGCATCGCCATCATGACGCGCTGGGACAAGCGCTGCGCGGCCATGCTGATCGAGCGCTTCGGCGTGACGACATGGACGGCGATCCCGACCATGCTGTTCGATTTCCTCAACCAGCCCGACCTCGACCAGCGCGACCTGTCCTCGCTGTACTGCCTGACCGGAGGCGGCGCGGCGATGCCGAAGGCGGTGGCGGAACGTATCCATGCGCTCTGGGGCATCCACTACATCGAAGGCTACGGGCTCTCGGAGACGATGGCGCCGACCCATCTGAACCCGACCCACCGGCCGAAGGCGCAGTGCCTCGGCCTGCCGATCTTCGACGTGCACGCGCTCGTCGTCGACATCGAAACGCTGAAGCCGCTCGAGGTCGGTGAAGTCGGCGAGATCCTCGTCGACGGCCCACAGGTTTTCCGTGGCTACTTCGGCGATGCCGAACGCACCGCCGCCGCCTTCGTCGAGATCGACGGGCGTCGCTACTTCCGCACCGGTGACCTCGGCTATGTCGACGACGAAGGCTATTTCTTCATGGTCGACCGCCTCAAGCGCATGATCAATGCCTCGGGCTACAAGGTCTGGCCGGCCGAGGTCGAGTCCTACCTGTACGCCCACCCGGCCGTGCTCGAAGCCTGCGTGATCGCCTGCCGCGACGCGCACCGCGGCGAGAGCGTCAAGGCCCTGGTCGTGCGCCGACCCGGCCAGGCTGTCGATGCCGAAGCGCTGATCGCCTGGGCGCGCGAGCAGATGGCCGCCTACAAGGTGCCGCACGCGGTCGAGTTCGTCGACAGCCTGCCGAAGAACGCCGCGGGCAAGATGCAGTGGCGAATGCTGCAGGAACGCGAAATGGCGAAGGGCACGACATGCTGAGGCGGCTCGCTACCTCGGCCAGGAGCGGGAGCACGCGCGCATGACTGCCACACCTCCCGGATTCGAGCCGGTCTCGCGCAGCAGTCCGTTCGCCGATCTGATCGGTCCGGTCTGGCAGCGCGCGGATGCGGCCGGCCTGGTCTTCGCGATCCGCGCCGAGGAAAAGCACTGCAACGTGCGCGGCCATGTCCATGGCGGCGTGCTCGGCACCCTGGCCGACATCGCGATGGGCTACAGCACGGCCTTCTCGACCCGGCCACCGACACCGATGGTGACGGTGAACCTGAGCATCGATTTTGCCGGCAGGGCCGAGAAGGGCGACTGGATCGAGATCCATACCGATGTGCAGAAAGTCGGCCGCCAGCTCGCCTTCGCCAATTGCCACCTGCAGGTCGGCGAAAATCGCATCGCCAGGGCGAGCGCGGTCTTCAATGTGATCGTTCCGGCACGCGAGGCGACCGCTTGAAACGAAGAGCGCCAACGCCCCCCGCGCCCGGCCAAGGCGATGCACGGGCAGATCCCAATCCGCGTGCCGTCGAAGCCGCGGTCGATGAGCTACGCGATCAGGCCATGAATCCGCCAAGGTTCGAACCCAAGCAGGAGTCCACGCGATGAACATACCGTCACTGGAAGGCAAGGTCGACAAGGAGGAATGGCAGCTGCGCTGCGACCTGGCCGCCTGCTACCGTCTCGTCGCGCTGTATGGCTGGACCGACCTCGTGTTCACCCACATCAGTGCGCGCCTGCCCGGTGATCAGCATCAATTCCTGATCAATCCGTATGGGCTGCTGTTCGAGGAGATCACCGCGTCCTCGCTGATCGCGATCGACCAGGAAGGCAACAAGCTCAGCGAGTCGCCGTACCAGGTCAACAAGGCCGGCTTCGTCATCCACAGCGCCATCCATGCCGGGCGCGAGGATGCCGGTTGCGTCCTGCATACGCACACGCGGGCCGGCGTTGCGGTCAGTGCGCAGAAGGGCGGAGTACTGCCAATCTCGCAGCAATCGACCTTCGTGCTGGCCTCGCTCGGCTATCACGACTATGAGGGCGTTGCCCTGCGCGACGACGAGAAACCGCGCCTGCAGGCCGACCTCGGCTCGGCGAATTTCCTGATGCTGCGCAACCACGGCCTGCTCACGGTCGGGCCTTCCATCGCCGATGCGTTCCTGGCCATGTACCTGTTCGAGACGACCTGCCAGATCCAGCTCGCGGCGCAGGCCGGCGGCGAACTGACCCGGGTCGATCCGCGCATTCTCGACGGCGTCGCCCATTCGGTGCGTACCCAGACCGAGGGCATGGGCGGCGCGTTCGTCTGGCCCGCGCTGCTGCGCAAGCTCGAACGGGCCGATCCGTCCTATCGTCACTGACGGCCAGGCCAGCACGCGCAGGACGCCGGCGAGCGCCGACGTCCCGCAAGGCTGCATCCAACACATCACCGCGCCCACGGGGAGAAAGGCATGACGGCGAACCGATCCAATGGCTGGCAGTGGGGTCCGTTTACCTTCCGCCTGCCGTTCCTGCACACGCGCCTGCTCTGGCCCGAATTCCTGCAGGGCGTGTTCGTCTCGACCGCGACCGGCCTGGCCCTGGTGCCCGTGCTTCAAGCCTACTTCGGCATGAGCTTCGAGCAGGGGGTCACCTGCTCGCTGCTCTACAGCTTCTTCATCGTTTCCTCGCTGCATACCTTCGGCGAGCCGTATGCGCCGGGCTGGAACACGCCGGCCCTGCCGCTGGTGCTGGCCTTCGTAATCGCCGGCTATCCGGATCCGGTGCAGCGCTTCCAGGCCATGACCGCGCTGTCCCTGCTGTTCGCCGGCCTGGTCAGCGTGCTCGGCATGACCGGCCTCGGCAGCTGGCTGATGCGCTGGCTGCCGCCGACGCTGCGTGCCGGAATCATCCTCGGCGCCGCGTTCGCCGCGTTCAAGAAGGTCTTCATCGACGATGCCGAGAAGTTCCTGCTGCAGCAGCCAATCTCGACCACCCTGGCCTGCGTGGTCTGCCTGATACTGGTTTTCTCGGTGCCGTTCCAGGCCCTCAAGCAGCGCCACCGCAGCCTGATGCTACTCGCTTCGCTCGGCCTGCTGCCGGGCTTCATCGCCGCCGCGGTGGTCGGACCACTGGTCGGCGAGGTGCACTATGACGTGCAATGGGGCTGGCTGATTCCACCGATCGGCGAAACCGTGGCGAAGATGTCGCCATTCTCGATCGGCTGGCCGAGCGCGAAGACTTACCTCGAAGCGATTCCGCTCGTGCTGATCGCCTACGTGATCCAGTTCGGCGACATCGTCACCGGCACCGAAGTGCTGCGCGAGGCGAAATCGTCGCGACCGGACGACCCGGTCGACATCAACGTGCGCCGCTCGCATCTTGCCCTCGGCATCCGCAATGCGCTGTCGGCCCTGGTCGCGCCGTTCTTCACGACCCAGGGCATGCTCTGGACCGGCGTGCACGTGGTCATCGTGCAGCGCTGGAAGGAAGGGCCGCGTTCGATGCGCGATCTCAACAGCGGATTGATTTCGTACTACCTGATGGGTTTGCCGTTCATCTACTTCCTGCTGCCGCTGCTGACCGGGCTCAAGCCGTTGCTCGGCATCGCCCTGTCGCTGACCCTGATCCTGACCGGCTTCGCCTGCGCCTACGTGGCCATGGCCATTCCGAAGACCAATGCCTCGCGCGGTACGGCCCTGCTGGTCGGCGCCGCGCTGGCCCTGTTCGAGCCGTGGATCGGCCTGGCCATCGGCGTGACCGCCTGCCTGCTGCTGGTCGGCTTCGAGCGCGACCAGGCGCCGGCGGTCGAGACGGCAATTGCCGCATCGCGCGCAACGAGTGGAAGCTCCGCGCCATGAATGCCCGCAACGACTTCAGCCATTTTCTTTCGGTGCAGACCCGCTGGAAGGACAACGACATCTACGGGCATGTCAACAATGTCGAGTACTACAGCTACTTCGACACCGTCATCAACACCTTCCTGATCGAATCCGGCGGCCTTGATATCCATGCCGGCGAGGTGATCGGCGTCTGTGCGGAATCGCACTGCAAGTACGCCGGCGGATTCGCCTTCCCGGAAGCCATCGATGCCGGACTGCGCGTCGAACATCTCGGCAACTCGAGCGTGCGCTACGGCATCGGCCTGTTCCGTCGCGGCGAGGAGACGGCTTCTGCGATCGGCTGGTTCGTCCATGTGTTCGTCGATCGGCGCGAGCGCAAACCGACCGCGATGCCCGAACCGCTTCGTGCTGCGCTGAAGTCGCTGCATGTGGAGTTGCCGGCATGAAGGTGCGTGCCGCGGTGCTGCGCGAGATGGGGCGTCCGGCGCCGTATGCGGATTCGCGGCCGCTTTCGATCGAACAGATCGAGTTGTCGCCGCCCGCCAGCGGCGAGCTGCGCGTGCGCGTGCTCGCCGCCGGCCTCTGTCACTCCGACCTGTCGGTGATCAATGGCTCGCGCCCACGGCCGCTGCCGATGGTGCTCGGCCACGAGGCGACCGGCGAAGTGGTCGAACTCGGGCCCGGGGTCGACGGCTTCGCGATCGGCGATCGCGTCGTCTTCTCTTTCGTGCCGATGTGCGGGCATTGCGCGCCGTGCGCGAGCGGCAGACCGGTGCTCTGCGAACCGGGCGCCGCGGCCAATGCCGCGGGCCAACTGCTCGGCGGCGGCAAGCACTGGGCCGATGCCGAAGGGCTGCCCTTGCAGCATCATCTCGGCGTCTCGGGCTTCGCCGAATACAGCGTTGTCTCGGCCCGTTCCGCGGTGCGCATCTACGCCGACCTGGCGCCCGAAATCGCCGCGCTGTTCGGCTGCGCCGTGTTGACCGGGGTCGGCGCGGTGATCAACACGGCACGCGTGCAGCCCGGCGAAAGCGTGGCCGTTTTCGGCCTCGGTGGGGTCGGCCTGTCGGCCGTGCTCGGCGCCCGCGCCGTGTCGGCGTTTCCGTTGATTGCCATCGATGTGGTCGAGGAGAAGCTCGCCCTGGCCCGCGAGCTCGGGGCCAGCCATTGCATCGATGCCCGTCACGGCGATGCCGTCGCGGCGATCCGCGAGATCAGCCATGGCGGCGTCGACTTCGCGGTCGAATCGGTCGGCGACGAGAGCGTGCTGGCCGAGGCCTACGCGGCGACCCAGCGTGGCGGAACGACCCTGAGCGTTGGCCTGCCGGCACCCGGACGCCTGTTCTCGGTGCCGGCGGTCAGCCTGGTCGCCGAGGAGCGCACCATAAAAGGCTCGTACATGGGTTCGGCCGTACCCGGGCGCGACATTCCGCGCTATATCGATCTGTATCGGGCCGGCCGATTGCCGGTCGATCGCCTGCTCACCCACCGGCTCAGGCTCGACGAAGTCAATGCAGGCTTCGATCGCCTCGACCGCGCGACCGCGATCCGCCAGGTCATTCTCTTCGACGACTGAACGATGTGCGTCAGGCGGTCATCGCCCGATCGCGACCCGCCTGCTTGGCCCGATACAGGGCGCGATCGGCACTCTCGACCCAGCCGCGCAGATCGGTTTCCGATGGCGGCATCGCGCTGATCCCGATACTCACCGAACAACACAGCTCACCGGCATTGGCGAAGGCGAGGGAGCGGGCGGCTTCGAGGATGCGCTCGGCCGCCTGTTCGGCATCGGCGACGGAGCCGGGCAGGACCACCGCGAATTCGTCGCCACCGATGCGACCGGCGTGGCTGCCGGTCGGCGTGTTGCGGCGGATCACTTCGGCGATGCCGCGCAGGACGTCGTCGCCGATCGCATGGCCATGACGGTCATTGATCTCCTTGAAGCGATCGACGTCGATGACCATCATGGCGCCCGTCCCGGACAGTGCATGGTGGCGCAGGGCGTCGCTCGCCAGGCCTTCCCAGTGGCCGCGGGCATATAGACCGCTCAGGGTGTCGATCCGGCTCAGCTCCTCGAGCCGGGCGTTCTGTGTCTGCACGCGCCGCACCAGTCGGTAGCTGCTCGCGCTGACGGCGAGCGTATGGATGATCATGATCGGCAGGCACGACACGATCACGAACATGCTGGTCGCTGGCTGGAAGGCGAATCCGGTAACCCAGGCCATGGCCAGCAGGGCCAGGACCGTGCCGGGCAGGGAGTACAGCCAGAGTCGGCGCACGCCCGAATTGATCTTGTCGGCGGTGACCACTGACAGCAGCACCGCGGACGGCAGCAGGTTGAAGTGCAGGATCGGCACCCAGCTGCCGGCGATTGCCGAGTCGATGAGGAAGTTGCGCAGCTCGGCAAGAAACGGATCGCGGCTTTGCATGGCCCGCGCATAGGCGATGTGCGGCCAGAGCAGGCAGGTCAGCACCATCCAGGCCCATGCCGGCCATGGCGCCTGCAACTCGTGCATGACCGCGATCAGCGGCAGCGCGGCCAGGCCCATGCCGAGGATGCGAAAGCCGTAGGCGCGACGCGGCAGCGCACGTTGCGCGCGCGTGCGCACGGTCGCGGGAGGGTCGGATCGGGAATCTACGGAAGTGGGTGCCGCCATGCGCTCGCTGGGTGCCTGGTTCCGTCACAGCATAGCCCACTGCAAGTTTGATGCCGGCGGCATTCGGGCGGTCGTTCATCCAGGGTTGCCGATAGCGCGACCCGGGCGCCCGCCGCAGGGATCGGCTATGGTGGCGCAGGTCGCGGAGTCAGCATTGCCATGAATGCCAGTACGCACACGTCGGGCGAGCTCCGGCAGCCGGCGCAATTCTTCCGCCGCCTGCTGGTTGCCACCGTTGCAGCGGGCACGCTCGACATCACCTATGCATGTGTCGTCAGCTATTTTCGCGGGCGCATGCCGATGACCGTGTTGCAGAGCGTCGCCAGCGGCTGGCTGGGACCTGCCGCCTATCAGGGCGGAACCGGATCGGCCCTGCTTGGACTGGCCACGCACTACGGCATCATGGCCGTCATGGCCGGCACCTATGGCCTGGCCGCCGCGCGCATCATGCGCCTGCGCCGACGACCCTGGTCGAGTGGCCTGCTCTACGGCGCCGGTCTCTACGCGGTCATGTACGGCATCGTCCTTCCGCTGCGCTTTCCGGCGATCTTTCCGCGCCTGAATGGCTGGATCACGGTCACCGACATCCTCGTGCACATGGCCGTCGGCGTGATCATCGCGCGGGTCTTCGGCACGGCCGCGAGCGTGGCGTCGGAGCGCGCGCCGCTGCGCACATGACCTCGGAAATGGCCGGGCCCGAGGAAAGACTGCTTCGACGTCTGGCCCTGCCCGGCCTGTGGCTGCTGATCATCAACGGCATGATCGGTGCGGGCATCTTCGGATTGCCCGGCGAACTGGCCCGGTTGGCAGGCCCCGGCAGCGTCTGGATCTTCATGCTGTGCGCGCTGATGATCGCGCCGATCATGCTCTGCTTCATGCAGATGGCGAGCTATTTCCGCGGTACCGGCGGGCCGATCCTCTACGCCGCGAGTGCCTTCGGGCCGATGGCCGGCTTCCAGGTCGGCTGGCTCTACTACGTCTCGCGCGTGCTTTCGTTCGCGGCCAACCTGAACCTGTTGCTGACTTCGCTCGGCTATTTCTGGGCCGGCGCGATGGACCCGAGCGTGCGCGTCGCCCTGGCCTTCCTCATCTGCTCATTGATGATCCTGAACAATGTGCTCGGCGCACGAAACGCCATCGGCACGCTGGGCCTGCTGACCGCATTCAAGTTCCTGCCGCTGATCGCAATGGTCGCCATCGGCCTGATCCAGGTTGACATCGGCACGTTGCTGCCGAGGCTCGATCACACCGTCGGCATCGAGGACCTGGGCGGCGCATTGTTCCTCGTCATCTACGCCTATGTCGGCTTCGAGGGCGGTCTGGTACCCGCAGGAGAAGCCCGGAATCCGCAGCGTGATTTGCCACGCGCCCTGCTGCTCGGCCTGGTCGTTTGCGCATTGCTGTATGCCCTGATTCAGGCGGTCGCCCTGGTCAGCCTGCCCTCATTGGCAACCTCCAGTCGGCCCCTTGTCGACGTCGCCGCCGCACAGATGGGCGATGTGGGTGCGCTGATGATGCTGATCGCGATCATCGCCTCGGTTGGCGGCAACCTGCTCGGTGCGATGTTCTCGACGCCGCGGTTGACCTATCGCATGGCCCTCGACGGATTTCTGCCGGCCGCGCTCGGGCGAGTGCATCCACGCTTCCACACGCCGGCCAGGTCGATCATCCTCTACGGCGCGGCCTGCTTTGCATTCGCGGTCAGTGGCGGCTTCGTCTGGTTGGCCGGGCTCAGCGTGTTCGCGCGCATCATCCTCTATATGGTCTGCGTCGGCGCGATGCCGCGCCTGCATCGGCAATTCGGTACCGTAGCCGGCGCCATGCAAGTCGCTGGCCGCAGGGTATGGATGGTGCTTGCCTTGCTGGTCTGTGCCGCACTGCTCTGGCAAGTGACCCTGCAGTCGGTGCTGGTGACCGGCGGCTGTGTCGTCGCCGGATTGCTCATGCTGGCCTTCTCCCGCCGCGTCGAGCATCGCGCGAACCCCCAGGCTGCTTCCGGCTGAGTCGGTTGCGGGCGCGCGGGTGGCGCGCGATGCCGGCTGCCCGCCGGTCCGCAGCGCAGCCGGTACGGGGAAACCCGGTCGCAGGTTCATGCCGCGCTACCGGGATCGGTGGCAGATTGTTACTCTGTGGAATCCTGCAACGGAGTAGCCCGCGGTGTTCGATTTGTCGCAACTCAATCCCGAGCATTTCGAAAGCCTGGTCGGTAGCGAATTGCCGATCGTCGATTCGCACCATGCCTTCACGCTGAAGGCGGTCGCCCGGCTCAAATCGCCCTCGCCGAGAGGCGAGCCCTTCGCGCTGACCTTGGCCGCACCAGCCGCTACGCGAGGTACCCAGGGTCTGTATCGGTTGCAGCATCCGCAGCTCGGCACGCTCGAAGTGTTTCTCGTTCCAATCGCACCGGTTGATGGGCAAGCGCTGTTCGAGGCCGTCTTCAACTAGCCTGCGAGGTCGCGGGATTCGTCGAAGGCGACCAGGACAGGAAATCGTAGATGCCGCGATTCTCGACCAGGCGGAAGCCGAGTCGGGCGTAGATCCTTTGCGCCGGATTCGTCGGTTCGACGTGCAGACTGAGCTCAGCGCCGAGTCGACGCGCTTCCTCCTGCAGCGAACGCACGATCGAGGTGCCGATGCCTCGGCGGCGCTGGTCGCGCAACAACGCGATGTCCATGAGGCGGATTTCCTTCGGCTTGGCATGCACATAAACGCGGCCGATCGGCTGCGAACCGCGTTCGATCAGGAGGCGGTCGGCACCGCGGTAATGAAGGAGGTAATGGTCGCGCTGCAAGCGGCATTGCGAATCGAGGAAATCGCGCTTCGCCGCCGCCGGCCATTCGACGGCGGCGAGTTCCTCCTCGCGCGTCTGCGCATACAGTGCGCAGACAAAATCGAAATCCGCATCGGTTTCGGCTCTGATGTCGAGCGCGGCGTCGAATGCCTGCAACGCCCGGGACAGCAGCTCAGCGACGCTGAATGACGCCATCAGACCGCCGGTTCGCGTACCGTGAAGATCAGCCTCGCAATCGGCGAGGGGGCCTGATGTACATCGAATCCGGATGCCGACAGGACCCCAGGGTCTATATCGCGCGCGGATTCAGCGAACGCAAGCATGTAGCGACCGGGATCGAGCACGGGGCGCGCAGAGCCGAGTGCGGCAACGCTGCCGATGCGCAGCGCATTACCCTCGGTGCCACCCAGCTCGCCGCGAAACCCGGCCAGGCCCGAGCGTTCGATTTCGAACGAGAACGGCTTGCTTGCCGGAGAGTGGCTGTCGGGCTGAAAGCTCGCGATACGGAACGGGCGCAGACCAGCATGCGTATCGAGCATCGCGTCGACGACAAGCGGGCGCAGGGTCGGCGTGAAGGCGATCGACTCGATGTCGACGCGTATCCGAGATGCAACTGCGCAGGTGCTGGAGCGGCACGAATCGATGGGCTGCCATCGGGTGCGGCCGGTTTGGCCTCGCTCGCGCGCGAGCATCGCGTGCAGGCGGGCTTTGGTGCCGGCGGCCAGTGCGGTGCGGGAAACCGGCGCCGCCAATGTGCAGACGGCACCGGCGCCAAGAAGCAAGGTTCTTGCGAAATCACGACGCTGCATGGATTTTGACTCCCCCTGTGTAGCGGAAGAATACACCCGCTGGAGGTCCAGGCAGAAGTCGAGAGTCGGATCCGCCTTGGCGATGATGCCGCGGACGCTCGATCCGCAACCGCAGGCAGGTCGCGCGAAGCGGCCCTGCCTGCGGCACTCGGCAGCCGATCAGGTGCGTGGAGGAAATACGCCCTGCAGGGCGATGCAGAAGTAGAACGTGAGGTACGGCATCATGTTGTTGTGCGGCTGGTCGCCGCCGGCCGGAGCCAGCGATTCCGGCGCGGCGCTCGCGTTTGGCGTGGTCTGGTACAAGGTGCCGCTGGCGGACAGTGCCAGGCTGGCGTTGCCGCTTATCACGTTCGTATCGCCGACATCGAGCACGTCTGCGCGGAGCTGGTGGGAGTGCAGCGGCATTTCCGATTCGAGCAACGAAACGGTTTCGCTGCCACCGGTCTCGCCGAGATCGTGCAGGCTCAGGCCCGGTCCCTGGCCCGGATGCATCGGCGCGCGGCCCTGAAGATCCGGCAGGGCGAAGTTGCTCTTGCCGTTGCCGCCGTAGGTCGTGCCGAGCAGGGAGAACAGCGCCGTGTTCTGGGACAGGGGCAACAGTTGACCATCGCACCACGCCCAGCCTCTCGGTGCGAAGTTGAACGGAAAGATGCGGATTTCCGCGACAAAGGGATCGGCCACGTCTCTCTCCTCAGGTTGGGCTCGGGAAGATTCCGAACAGGGAAATGATGAAGTTCAGGCACAGATAAGGCTGGAAGTTGGTATGCGGCTGGCTGCCCCCGACCCCTGAAATCGCGGTCACGGCCATGTTTCCGTTCGGTGCGTCGTTGATGTATGGCACGACGTTGAACGAATTGGCCAGCATCGTGTTGCTCGGGCTGATCTGATCGCCGGTCACGGCCGATCCGAGCAATGGATGGGTATGCGACGGTATCTGGTTGACAGTGAGCGTGATCTCTTCGGCGCCACCGGTTTCGGCGAGGATGAAGCCGTTGCCCATGTGCAGGGGCAGTCGCCCGCGCAGGTCGGGCAAGGCGAAGGTGCTTTGCCCGTCGCCCCCGTAGGTCGTTCCGATCAACTGGAACAAGGTCTCGTTCTCCGAGATCGGCAGCAATTGCCCCTCGCAGAATTGCCAGCCAGCGGGCGCGAAATTCCCGGCGAATATCCGTATTTCACCTACATAAGGTTGTGCCATGACGTGCTCCGTTAGTTGGGGCTCGGGAAGATGCCCTGCAGGGCGATCGAGAAATTGATCGTCAGGAAAGGTTGCATGTTCAGGTGCGCCTGGCTGCCACCCGTGTTCGTGACGCTCCCCGCTTGCAGAGCCGTCACGTTCTGCGGGCTGTGATAGGCATTGTTGGCACCGCCCAGCACATTGCCGTTCGGAGTCGCAGTTCCACCCGTGCTGGTCGTCGAGACCGCCAGCAAGTGCTGATGGGTCGGCAGCTCGGCAATCGACAGCGTGTGCGCCTGCTCGCCGCCGCGCTCCCCGAGCGTGTGGCTCGAGCCGACGTGGATCGGCGTTCGGCCACGCAGGTCGGGCAGCCCGAAGTTGACGCGACCATCGCCTCCGAAGGTCGTGCCGAGCAGCGAGAACAATGCCTGATTCTGGTTGATGGGCAGCAACTGCCCATTGCATAACGCCCAGCCACGCGGCGCGAAATTGAAGCTCATCAAGCGTATTTCGGACAGGAACGGTTCGGCCATGATCAGTCTCCTTGTCGAACGGGCTTCGTGGTGCGGGTTACGGGCAGGTGGTTCCCGTGCCCGAGAAGGTGCCGGTGACGCCGTGCGCCGCGCCGAACGGCACGCCGCCCTGGCTGTTGCGCGGGATGAGATAGGCGTTGAGGGTCGCGTCGCTCGCCGCTGCCGGACCGGCATAGCCGGGCAGGTTGATGTTGACTCCCGTGCGCCTATTGCGGAGGCGGAAATCGATGTCGCCAAGTCCCGTCGCCGGCACCGCGTCCACACCACTCAGGTAGATCTCATTGGCCAGCGCGCCGGCGCCGCCGATGTTCGCGCAGGCCTGATAGGTATCACCGACAACAGTTCCGATGTTGTAGTGGATGCCGTTCTTGGGGATACCGAGCGTGCCGACCGTGTTGCCCGGTTCTTCGATCAGATTGCCGGTGACATTGGTATTGATGATGCCGCCCTGCGGCGTCGCGCCGCCGCCGGCCAGCACCTCGAGCCCGAAGTTGTTGTAGCCGCGGATCTGGTTGTTGGTGACGTTCCAGCTCATCGTGCCCTGGCCCACGGTCTGCAACTTGAGTGCGCTGCCTTCGGCCGAGCCCGAGTTGGGGATGCCGGTTACGCCGATCGTGTTGTTGTCGAAGGTGCCGGTGAGGCTGCCGGGACCGGTGCTCTTGACGATCAGCACGCCCGGTCCGACCGCATCGCGGAACGAATTGCCGGTGATGTTCATCGTCACGTTGCCGCCGGCCAGGCCGCTCGTGAACAGCGACAACCCGCCGCCGCCCGTTGCGATGGCCGGGAAGCTGTTGGAGAACGTGTTGTTGGCGAGGACGAGGTCGCCGACCCCGGTGCCGATATGGTTGAACTGGAACAGGTCGCCGCGCGAGGCCGTGAACGAACTGTTTTGCACGGTGACGTTGATGACCGCCGTCCCGCCCGCCTCGAGGGTGACGCCGTCGTTGCCGTCGGTGAGACTGTTGGTACCGATCGTCGCATTGTCGAAGGTCAGGCGGTTCAACGATCCCGAGCTATTGACCAGTTTGAAATTGTCCTCGAAGCCGCCGCTGATGCCGACGTTGGTGATGCTGGCCGCGCCGGTCAGCTGATCGAAGCGCACGCTGCCCTCATCGGCCGCGGCGTTGTTGCCGTTGGCACCGTTGATAACGCTGTTGGCGAGGCTGAAACCGGCCACGCTCTGGCCGCGGATCGCGTAATCGGTGAAGTCGTTGAGCTGCATCCAGGCGAACGACGGATTGGTCGTGCTGGTCAGCGAGATGCCGATGTCCTTGTTGCGGATCGTGCCGCCCGATGCTGCCGAACCGGTGCCGGCGACGACCAGCCGGCCTACCGCGCCGGTGGAGTTGAGAACGATGCCGCTGCCCGCGCTGGGGCCCCCCGTGCCCGCGCTGACGCTGCGGAAGTTCAGGTTGCCCGGGCCGATCGTCGTGTTGGCGACATTGATCGCGGTGGCCGTCGTCGTCGTGATCGTATTCGCGGCCGCTATTGCTTCGACCGTTCCGCCGCCGGTTGCCGTGAACGCGGGGTTGGCGCCGGTGGTCAGCGAGAAGTTGCCGGAGAGCAGGACCAACGAGCCGGTATTGTTGGTCAGGGAGATACCGGCGCCGGTGTCGGTGATCGCACCGGACAGCGTCACGCTGTCGCTGTTGCGGTTCGTGGTTACCACCGCGTTGCCCGACAACGAGATGATCGTGCCGGGGTAGCCCACCAGGCCGTTGCCGCCGCTGACCACGAATGCGCTGCCCGAAGCGCCACCTGGATCGGTGATCGCGCCGCCGGTCGCGGAGAACGCGGTCTGGCCGACGCCACCGAAGGCGTTGACCAGCGAGATGCCGGTCGTAGCCGAGTTCGAACTGCTGACGGTGCCGAGCGGCAGGCTGACCGAGGCCGAAACGATATCGACGGCCGGACCGCCCGCGGAGTCGACACTGCCGGCGCCAGCACCGACGGCGATCCGGAAACCGGTCCCGGCACCAGCATTGAGCGCGCCGGTCGAGCTTGCGCCGAGACCCGTACCGAAGTCGTTGACGATGTCGAGATCGGTGAATGACAGGTCGCCGGTCACGTTCGAGAGGATCAGGCCGCCGCCACCGACGCCGTTGCCGGCTGCACCTATCGCAGTGGTGCCGCCGCTGACGGTATTGATCGGATTGCCGGGCGTTGCGTCGAAGATCGCGCCATTGACGACGATACCGCTGCCACCGGTATTGCCGGCGACCGTGTTGTCGTTGAAGGCCGTGATCGTCGCGCTGCCGGCGGCGCTGCGCGTGACATCGATGCCGGTGCCGCCCGCCGTGACCGTGTTGTTGCTGATGGCGATCTGCTGCGCGTTGGTCGATCCGAAATTGACGTCGATGCCTTCGGCGCTGGCGCCGCTGATCGTGTTGCCGCCGATGACGACGCCGACGCTGGCGCCCCCGGTCGCTGTGACGTCGATCGCGTTCGGGTTGCCCTGCAGATCAAGGCCACGGATTTCCACGCCGGTTCGATTGGCGCCGGCGGCCGGCACCGAGACGGTATCGGTGGCGCCGGTACTGATGCGCGGCTGCAGGCCAGCCGGCACGAGCACGCCGAACGGCGCGACCGTGAGGCCGAAGCCTTCACCCCAGAGGCGCTGGCCGTCCTTGAGGGCGATGCCGGTTGTGTAGGCGGTCGTGCCCGATGCGGCGCGGAAGACGAAGATGATGTCGCCGTTGCCCGAAGAGGCCTGGGCGCCGGCCAGGTTGTCGAACGCATTGGTCGAGCGGCCATCACCGCCGGCGCCGTTGTTCGCATCGATCAGGTTGTCGACGTACCAGACGGTCGGGCCGACCGTGATGCTGACCGTGCCGACCGCGATACCCGGTGTCGGCGTGTTGCCGTCGGTGACCTGGAAGGTGAAGGTGTCCACACCCGTGAATCCGGCCGCGGGCACATAGGTGAATGCGCCGGTAGCCGTGATCGAGTAGCTGCCACCGCCGGTGCTGGCGCCTGCGGCCGCGACCACGCTGGGCGGCAGTGGGCCGTCGGTATCGGTCGGCAGCGACTTGGTCAGCGCGTCGCCAGCGTCCGTGATCGCGACGCGGCCGGGCAGGCTCGCGCCGGCGACGTGCAACTGCGTGTTGCCGACGGTCGCATAGGTGATGACCGGGTTGGTCAGGACCGGGGCTTCATTGGCATGCGTGATCTGGATCGTGAAAGACTGCGAAGGCGAGACGTCGATGCCGCCGTTGGTCGTACCCCCGTTGTCCATCGCATGCAGCACGATCGTCGCCGTCACCGGCGGACCGGGTGGCACGGTTGCCGGGGTATAGGTCAGCACGCCAGCCGACGAGACCGCAGGACCGGCCGCGAACGCACCGGGCGCCGAGTTGCTGTCGATGACGAAGCTGACGGTCTGGCCGGCCTCGTTGGCCGGTCCGGCACTGATCGCCGTTGCCCACGGGTTGACCGTGACCGGACCGGCATCGTCGAAGACGTCCTCGTCGCCGCCCTTCAGAAACGAGGGGGCATCGTTGACCGCGGTCACGTTGATGACGAAGGTCTGCGCCGCGGAGGTGTCGACGCCGCCGTTGGCCGTGCCGCCGTTGTCGGACAGCGAAATCGTTATCGTCGCAGAGCCGTTGGCCTGGGCGGCCGGTGTGTAGCTCAGGTCGCCGGTCGGGCTCAGTGCCGGCCCGGCGCTGAACAAGGCAGGATTGGTATTGCCGCTGATATTGAATACGACGGT
The DNA here is from genome assembly GCF_900115085.1 of Dokdonella immobilis. Classification (GTDB taxonomy): domain Bacteria; phylum Pseudomonadota; class Gammaproteobacteria; order Xanthomonadales; family Rhodanobacteraceae; genus Dokdonella; species Dokdonella immobilis. The sequence continues at coordinate 61,660 of NZ_FOVF01000026.1, forward strand.
CTGGCCCGACTCATCGGCCGGTCCGGGCGAAATCGCGGTCGCCCATCCCGGTACCGATTGCGCAACGGCGTCCTCGAGCACGGTCTGGTCCGGTCCGGCCGTGAAGCTCGGTGCATCGTTGACCGCATTGGTCGTGATCGTCAGCGACTGTGCGGCGCTGGTGTTGTTGTTGCTGCCGCTGTCGGTCAGCACGACATCGAACGTCGCCGTTCCGGAAACATTCGCCGCGGTCGTGAAGGTCAGCGTACCGGTCGGCGAGATCGCCGGTGCGGCGCTGAAGGTCAGCGAGCCGCCGGTCGGCGTGACGGTGAAATTGAGCGTCTGCAGGTTGCCGTCGTTGTCGTTGATCGCCGTCGCCCAGTTGGCGATGGTCTGCGCGCCGGCGTCTTCGTCGACGGTGACCGCCGAGCCGGCCGTGAAGCTCGGTACGGTATTGACGCCGACCACAGTCACGACCGAAAGCGCGATGTTGCTGTCATCGGTGCCATCGTTGGCGACGACGCTGATCGTGCGCGCGGTCTCGGTCGGCGCGGTCGAGGTGTTGAGGTAGGTCAGCGTGCGCAGCACGGTCTGGTAGTTCGCCAGCGTGTCCGCACCGGTCAGGGTCAGAATGCCTGTAGCCGCGACGTAGTTCGCTGTGATCGAGGTGCCGCCCGTGTTCGCAGCGAGCTGCTCGAACGAGACGTCGAGCAGGTTTGTGATCGTGACGGTCGCGCTGGCGAGATTCACGTTGTCGACATCGGCGACGGTCAACGTCGCGGCATCGACGATGGCAACGGCCGCATTGCCCTCGGTATAGGTAGCGGCAAAGTCGGTACCGGCGGCAGGACCATTGAGGTCGAGCAGAGGCGGATCATTGACCGCCGTGACATTGATGATGAAGGTCTGCACGGCCGTTGTGTCGACGCCACCGTTGGCGGTACCGCCGTCATCCATCAGCACGAGTGAAATCGTCGCCGAGCCGCTTGTATTGGCGGTCGGCGTGTAGGTCAGCACGCCGGCCGGCGAGATCGCCGGGCCCGCGCTGAACAGGGCGGGGTTGGTGTTGCCGGTCACGTTGAACGTCAGCGTCTGCGCGGCTTCGTTGGCCGGGCCGGCCGAGATCGCCGTGGCCCATGGGTTGACGGTCTGCGGGCCGGCATCCTCGAGTACGGTCTGGTCCGCTCCCGGCGTGAAGCCCGGGGCATCGTTCACTGGCGTCACATTGATGACGAAGGTCTGCACCGCGGAGGTATCGACGCCGCCATTTGCCGTGCCGCCCGAATCGGACAACGTGATCGAAACGGTCGCCGAACCATTCGCATCGGCGGCCGGGGTGAAGCTCAGCGTGCCGGTCGGGGAGATCGCCGGAGCAACGCTGAACAGCGTCGGGTTGGTGTTGCCGGTCACATTGAACGTGAGCGTCTGGCCGGATTCGTCGGCCGGTCCCGGCGTGATCGCCGTGGCCCAGGCTGGAATCGTCTGTGCGCCGGCGTCTTCGAGCACGCTCGGGTCGGCACCGTTGACGAAGGCCGGCGCATCGTTGACTGCGGTGACCGTGATCGTGAAGGACTGCGGCGGCGAGGTGTCGACGCCACCATTCGCGGTGCCGCCATCGTCCACCGCCACCAGCGTGATTGTCGCCGTGCCGTTCGCATTCGCCGCCGGCGTGTAGGTCAGCACGCCGCTCGAGGAGACCGCCGGAGCGGCACTGAACAGACTCGGATTCGTGTTGCCCGTGATGTTGAAGCTGACCACCTGGCCCGATTCGTTCGGCGGCCCGGCCGAGATCGCCGTCGCCCACGGATTGACCGTCTGCGCGCCGGCATCCTCGAGCACGGTCTGGTCCGCGCCGGCCGTGAAGCTCGGCGCGTCATTGACGCCGGCGACATTGATCGTGAAGGTCTGCGGTGCCGACGTATCGACGCCACCGTTCGCGGTGCCGCCATCGTCGCTCAGGGTCAGGGTGACAAGGGCGCTGCCGTTCGCTCCCGCCGCGACCGTGTAGGTCAGCACACCGGTCGGCGATACGGCCGGTTGCGCACTGAACAGCGCGTTGTTGTCGTTGCTGACGGCGAAGCTCAGGACCTGTCCGGATTCGTCTGGCGGGCCGGCCAGGATCGCGGTCGCCCAGGGGTCGACGGTCTGCGCACCGGCGCCTTCGACGACGTTCTGGTCCGGTCCGGCGGTGAAACTCGGCGCATCGTTGACGGCCGTGACCGTGATCGTGAAGGTCTGCGTGGCGGACGTGTCGACACCGCCATTGGCGGTGCCGCCGTCGTCATGCACGGCAACGGTGACGGTCGCCACGCCGTTGGCGTCGGCGGCGGTCGTATAGGTCAGCGTACCGGTCGGCGAAATCGCCGGTTGCGCGCTGAACAGGGCGTTGTTGTCGTTGCTGACGATGAAATCGAGCACCTGGGTCGATTCGTTGGCCGGGCCCGCCGAAATCGCCGTCGCCCATCCGCTGACGCTTTGCGGGCCGGTATCCTTCAGGAGGGTCTGGTCGGGGCCGCCGGTGAAGCTCGGCAGGTCGTTGACCGGGGTGACCGTGATCGAAACCGGCGCCGGAGCCGACGTGGCCTGGCCATCGTCGACCGTGAAGCTGAAGCTGTCACTGCCGTTGGCGTCGGCATTCGGGGTGTAGAGAACCGTCGCGGATTGCGGACCGGTCGGCGTGATCGCGCCGAGCGTGCCGAGTGTCGGTGCGCCCACGATCGCGAAGGTCAGCGTGTCGTTCTCGTTGTCGGTACCGGTCAGGGTGATGGTGACGGCCTGGTCCTCGAGCGTCGTCGCCGTGCCCGCGACTGCGGTCGGTGCGTTGTTCTGCAGGTTGGTGACGTCGATGCGCATGTAGACACGGTCATTCTCGATCGCGGCGAAGAATGCGCGCAGGTCGATCGCGCTTTCGCCGCTGCTGGCATCGCCGGCCGGATCGGTGGCCAGCGCGGCCACGCCATTCCAGTCACCGACCTGGCCATCGACGATGAAGTTCGCCGCCATGGCGCCACCGCTGAGCAGCGAAATCAGGGCCAGCACGCGCCACAGTGCGCGTCGACGCGCGACGCGCGCGCCGACGAGCATCAGCAGCAGCGCCATCAGGATCAGCGCCGGCACGCCGAGCAGTGGAATCGCGACGGCCGGCAGGCCGAGCGTGATCGGGGGGGCGCCCGGAACGCCGGTCGTGGTCAGCAGGCTGTCCTGACCTGTTGCGCTGGTCGCCACGATCGAAAACACCAGCGAGGGCGAACCGGGGCTGCCCAGCTGGGCCAGGTCGTCGGCCAGTTCGATGACGTCCGAACCGGCCACGCCGTTGTCGGCGCCAACCGGATAGCCGCCGCCGATATTCGCAGCGCTGCCGAACGCGCCGCTGCTGCAGCGCGCGCGTCCGACCTGGACAACCTGCGGTGCGAGGCCGCCACTGGCGGTCACGTCCAGGCGCACTTCCGCGCCGGCGACCGGGTCTTCGTTGCAGCCGGTGTCCGGACGTGCGTCCGAATCGACATAGATGGAATAGGTGTAAGTCTGGGCAGCGGCGGCAGCCGGCAGGATCCACAGACACAGTAATGCGACGAGACGCGCGAGCGAACCCTTCGACCGTGATTCCATTATTGTCCCCTGAAAATGTTGTCCCTGGTGCAGCGCCGTTGCGGTCTCGCAGGATGCCGGGGACATGAAGCCGGAGCCCGGGTACCTACGACCGCCGACGCTGGTCGAGGTCTACGGATGTTACCCCTATTTGCGAACTTTGTGCGCTTTGTCACCAACGCGGGTGCATCGTCGGGGTTCGTTGCATGCCAGTGCGGGCGGAATCGGCCCGAGTCGATCCACTGGCGTCGGCAGGGTAGCGATGGGTGTTCGGTCCGGAATGGATCCGGTCGAGGTCATTCGTTCCCGGTCTGCCGGAACCCGGTCAATCGGGATCACGGCGCGCTTCGAGGTCGGCCTGGTCAGGGGTGTCACGGCGAGCGGACCCGATCGCAATCATACGTCCGTCATCGAGTTGCAGAGTCCCGCTGCGCAGGTCCTCATGGTCGGCGTCGATGGTCACGAATCGGCCGACCAGCAAGCCACTGCCGCGTGCGCCGACGACCCGGTAGGCAAAGTCCTCGTCGCCCGGTGCGTTGCCGGTGGCGGTGAAGTCGAGGCGGATATCGGAGATCGTGCCAAGCGCTTCCGCGACCGCGGGATCGGCGCGGATCGCCGTCGCCGCCTGGTCGTTGAACAGGCCCAGGCCATACCAGAACACGGCGCCGGTAGCGCCGGCCAGCAGCAGCAGGACCAGCGCAACGAGGCCGCCGATGATCCACGGTGCGGGGTTGCGCTGGCGCGGCATTTCGGCTGGAACGGTGGGTGGGCTCATCGGTGCGGAGTTGGCGGGAGATGCGAAAGCATAGCGCAGTGACCCGCTGCAGCCTCGGCCGCGGATCAAGGGCGCTGCACCTGGAGCGCCGCACCGGGCCTGACACGAATGCGCACCGTTTTGCGCCCTGTTTGAGTATCCACGATCAAGCAGGGGATACAAATATGCGCGACAAGACTGCCTTGGCAATGATTCGGTGCCGCCCTTGGGGTGCGGCTCGACCGCTCGCCGCCCTGGCCCTGACCCTGGTCGCCCACGCCGCGCCGGCCCAGGTTTCGGTCAGCGTCAGCTTCGACGCCTCGGCCAGCGTCTTGACTGGCAGTGAAAAGAACGCTGTCACCAGCCATCTGCAGGAAGCCGCCAGGCGCTGGGCGCAGACGGTGATCCTCGATGGTCCCCGCTCGGTCGAGGTCAGCGTTTCCCTCGGCGCGATCGCGACCGCCAGCGGCTCGAGTGCCGGCAGCAGTTCCGTCGGCGTGATCGGCGGCCGCGATACCTTCGAACAGGGCGTTGCCGCGGAGTGGCGCAGCGGCATCGACCCGAATGGCGCCGACGCGGATGCCAACGTGACCCTGGGCCTGGCCTACCTGCGCAATGAATTGTGGTTCGATCCGGATCCGCAGGCGCGTACCGCAATGGTTCCGGCCGATCGTACCGACGCCATGAGCGTCATGCTGCACGAATTCGGCCATATTCTCGCCTACAACGGTTTCGCCGACGCCAGCACGGGCGAGCCGCCGACGACCTTCTGGTCGATCTGGGACCGCTGGATGATTCCGGGCCAGCCGACCCGTTTTTCCGGACCGGCCGTCCTTGCCAGTTGGGGAGGCATGCCCGAACTGACCATCGGCAACATCAACCATTGGGGCAATCCGCTGCGAGCTTTCCCTGCGGGCTTCGGCGAAACCTGCGCGGAGGCGACGACGCTCTGGCGCGAGGGAGCTCCGATGCCGAGCCAATGCCAGGCGCCGGCCTCGATCGATGCGCCCGTTTCGATCGATGCCGAGGCGGGCCGGGCAATCGCCGGCGGCGACAGCCTGCTGAGCCAGTTGATGAACGGCGTGGTCTTCGTCCGCGGCAGCCGCTACGACATTTCGGCGCTCGATGTCGCGGTCATGAAGGACGTCGGCTTCGCGATCGAACGGATCTTCGCCGACGGCTTCGAGACTTCGCCCTGATCGAAGCGGGACCCGCGCTGCGACGGACCGATCACCCGGTGCGACGCAGCGCGGGCGTCTTCAGGCGCGCTGCGAGCGGCGACGCAGGGCGAACAGTCCGCCGAGAATGACCAGGCCGCCCAACGCGAGCCAGGCGCCGGGTCCGATCGGCAAGCTGGCCGGCGGCGTTGCGCCCGACACACCCATCGCAGTCAACACCATCTGTTCGTCGCTGCCGCCGTTGGCGCCCAGCGTGAAGAAGAACTCACCGTTCGGCGGCAGATTGGCGCCCGCAGGTGCATGCGGCCCATTGGCATAACGTTCGACCCCGGTCGGCGGCCCGATGGAGAACAGGTTGAAGTCGCCGCTGGTGCCGTCCGGCGTACCCCAGGGGCCGCCACTGGTCGGTTGACCGACCAACTGGCTCGCGAAGTTCAGGGTACCGCCGTTGGTGTCGAACAGGACTTCGTCGAAATCGCTGATGCCGAAACTGCCGTCGCCCGCGATCGAGCCGCTGACCGTGACGTTCAACGCCAGCACGGCCGGACTGGGAAGGATAAAGTCGTTGGCGCCGGGATTCACCAGCAGCGTATCCTCGAAGGTGATCGAGCCGACCGCCTGCGCGTTACTGTTGGGATCGGCGAAGCGAAACGGAAACGTGATCGGCGCGGCGATGGCATTCGTGGCGAATGCGGCGATCAGCAGCAGGGCAATCGATCGAGCGGGTCGGACGTACATGACGGCTGTCTCCAGGGACGGACTGCAGGCGCCAGTATAGAACACTATTGATTTGATAATTGAATCGAACAACTTTTGAGCGCGCGCAGGGTGCGCGCGCTGCGCGGCGGCACCCTGCCAGGCGGTCCGTCACTCGCGGCGCTGTGCGGCGATCCATGCATCGATGTTCTTTTCGAGCACCGCCAGTGGTACCGAGCCGGTGTCGAGGACCGCATCATCGAAAGCGCGCAGATCGAATCGGTCGCCGAGCGCCTTTTCGGCCCGGGCGCGCAATTCCGAAATCTTCAGCTGGCCGATCTTGTAGGCCAGCGCCTGGCCGGGCGTGCCGATGTAGCGGTCGATCTCATTGACGATGTCCTGGTCGGTCTTTGCCGCATTGTCCCTGAAGTAGGCGATCGCCTTGTCGCGGCTCCAGCCCATCGAATGCATGCCTGTGTCGACGACGAGGCGGACCGCGCGCCACATCTCGTAGGTGAGCTGGCCGAAGTGATCGTAGGGATCATCGTAGAGGCCCATGTCGAAGCCGAGCTGTTCGGCATAGAGGCCCCAGCCTTCGCTGTAGGCAACGAAGTAGGCGGTTCGGCGGAACATCGGCGCTTCCGGCAGTTCGAGCCCACGGGCAAACTGGAAGTGATGGCCCGGCACGGCCTCGTGCAGGCTCAGCGGCATCATCTCCCAGGTCGGGCGGACCTCGGGCTTGTAAAGGTTCACGTAGTAGTAGCCGGGGCGGCTGCCGTCAGTGGCGCCGGGCTGGTAGTAGGCCGTCGTCGTATCCGGTGCGATGTTGTCCGGAATCGGGCGCACGCCATACGGTAGCCGCGGGATCGTGTGGAACACCTTGACCAGTTCGGGATCGATGCGCTTGGCCGTGGCCCGGTAGCGCTCGAGTAGGGCCGCCGGCGACTCTTCGAAGAATTTCGGATCGCTGCGCAGGTAGGTGAAGAATTCTGGCAGGCTGCCCTTGAAACCGGTCTCGTCCTTGACGCTCTCCATCCTCGCCTTGATCCGGGCGACTTCGGCGAGGCCAATTTCGTGGATCCGCGCGGCATCGAGGTCGGTCGTCGTGTAGTAGCCGGCGAGGAACTCGTAATAGGCCTTGCCATCGGGCAGGGCGCTCACTGCGATCGACGCGCGTGTGTGCGGCAGGTAATCCTTGTCGAAGAAGCGGGCGAATTTCCGATAGGACGGGACGACGCGTTCGGCGATGACCTTCTTCGCCTCGCTGCGCAAGGCTTCACGATCCGCATCGGGCACGCCGTCGGCGAACGTGAGAAACGGCCGGTAGAACGGGCTCTTGCTCGGGTCGTCGACGATCTGGGCGGCAATCTGCGCGGGCACCCGCTCCATCAGCACGCGCGGCGGCATGTTCTTCTGGCGGATGCCTTCGCGCATCAGGGCCGTGGTTTGATCGATCAGCTCCGGCAACCGCTTCAGGCGCGAGAGCCAGTCGCGGTAATCCTTGCCATTGGCGAATGGCAGCACCTCGGCGATGCCATCGGCGGTCTGCACGCCGCCCTGATGGCTGATCGGTTGCAGATACTCGTGGAATTTCTGGCGTTCGACCGACTTCTGCAGCTGCCACTCGAAGACGTCGTAGTCGAGCTGGTCAGCGGCCGACAGGGTTGCACGATCGATCGCGCGCAGGTGTTGCAGGGCGGCTCGATCCTCGGCTTCGCGTGCTTCGATGGCTTTCCGGCCAAGGTCGGTCCAGCGGTCGTTGAAGCGCGCATCGCCACTGAAGCTGGCGTTCTCGGGTGATTCCGCCAGGCCGCGCTCCCACTCGCTGTCGAAGAGGGCGCGCAAGGCCGTGCTTGCTGAGGCGCCGGGAGCCCTCGACTCGTCGGCGCGCAGGGGAGAAACGAGTGTCAGCATCGCTGTCGCCAGACAGGGAATCCATCGGTTCATGAGCAGGCTCCACGGAAATTCCGGAACAGTCTAGGGAGGGTCTGATCAAGTAGCAAAGTCGTCATGGCGTTCAGAAGGTTTTCCACATGTGCCGCGTGGCGAAGTGAAGGCTGGTGGCCTTGACGAGGCGCGCGGTGCATGTGGGGAGCCTTCTGGACGCCACCTTTTCATGATGCAATCAATGCGTTAGGCGACGCCTGCCTGCGCGCAGATCTTTGTTGCGTCGACTTGAAAGACGGCCAGTCTGTCTGCGTCGACGCGTCGCGATCTGCACACAGGCAGGCGTCGTGACGACTTTGCTACTTGATCAGACCCTCCCTAGTCCGGTTGGGCCCTGCGCGGACCCGCTCAGCTCGGGCGCGTGGCGTGCGCCCATGGCGAGACGACCACGTTGCCGATGGCGCGGCCCGACTCGACCTGTTCGTGCGCATCGGCAATCGCATCGAGTTCGAAGCGCGCGGCAATCCGGTGGCTGAGCAAATCAGCCCGCAGCCATTGCGTCAGTTGTCCGATGGCGCGCACGCGATCGGCATC
>NZ_FOVF01000036.1 GCF_900115085.1 Dokdonella immobilis
CCAGAGCGAAGAGCAAACGCGACAGCCAAAGCCAAAGCCCCTCATCCGCCTGCGGCACCTTCTCCCGCAAGGCGGGAGAAGGAAGATCAGGAGCCGCGGCGGCGGCCCAGTTGCATGCTTGCGGGGATCTGCTTGGTCTTGGCTGCGCAGGATGCGCAGTGAATGGGGCCCCTATGCAGTGGCGCAGCGGCGGAGAAAAGGCCCGCAGGGTGGCTCGCAGGGAGGCGAGCCAGTTGGCTGCCAGTCCATGGATGGACTGTCAGCCAACCCCGGAGCCGCTGCGCGAAGTCGCAGGGCAGGATGCCCGGAGACCGCTGCATCGGGGTGCTCTTTCTCTTGGTTACTTCTCTTTGGCCACGCAAAGAGAAGTAACTCGCTCGCCGCAGGCGAGTGAAAGCTTGGCTTTCACTCCAAGAATGCGCCGCGAAGCGATGTTGAAGGGCGCGAAATGCAGAGCCACTGGGTCCCCACCTGCGCCGGGACGACGAGTGAGCGGAATATCCTGCCCACGGTGCCTGGCAGCGGCAGCGGCAGCGGCAGCGGCAGCGGCAGCGGCAGCGGCAGCGGCAAACTAGATCATGAACAATAAATCCAAAATCGACATCGTCGTCGCCGACGCCACCGGTTCCCTGTATGCCAAGGAACCCAAGGTCTACCCGCGCGAGGTCGACGGCCGCTTCCAGCGCCTGCGCACGGCCGCCGTGTTCTGGTTGCTCGGCATGTTCTATGCGTTCCCGTGGATCAGCATCGGGGGCCAGCAGCTGGTCCTGTTTGACCTGCCGGAACGGCGTTTCCATGTCTTCGGGCTGACCTTCTGGCCGCAGGATTTCTACCTGCTGACCCTGCTCCTGATCATCGCCGCATTGAGCCTGTTCTTCTTCACCGCGCTGGCCGGACGCCTGTGGTGCGGCTATGCCTGCCCGCAGACGGTATGGACCGAGGTGTTCCTGTGGATGGAGCGCAAGATCGAGGGCGACCGGAATGCGCGCATGCGCCTGGACAAGGCGCCGTGGACCGCGGAAAAGCTCCTGCGCAAGTCGGCCAAGCAGTTCGTCTGGATCGTCTTCGCGCTGTGGACCGGCTTCACCTTCGTTGGTTTCTTCACGCCGATCCGCGAGCTCGGCCACGAGGCGCTGAACGGCGGCCTCGGCGGCTGGGAATCGTTCTGGATCGTGTTCTACGGTTTTGCCACCTACGGCAACGCCGGTTTCCTGCGCGAGCAGGTGTGCAAGTACATGTGCCCGTATGCGCGCTTCCAGAGCGCGATGTTCGACCGCGACACCCTGGTCATCAGTTACGACCCGCTGCGCGGCGAACCGCGTGGCCATCGCAGGAGAGCTGCCGAGCGATTCGTGCCTGCAGGGGAGTCGGTGGTCGCGTTCAATCCGCTCGACGCCACCGTGCCGGATGGCCAGCAGCGCGTGCTCGGCGACTGCATCGACTGCCTGGCCTGCGTGCAGGTCTGTCCGACCGGCATCGACATCCGCGAAGGCCTGCAGATCGAGTGCATCGCCTGTGCGGCATGCATCGACGCCTGTGACGCGGTCATGGACAAGATGGAGTATCCGCGCGGACTGATCCGCTACACCACCGAGAACTCACTGGTCGGCAAGCCGCAGCGCGTGCTGCGACCGCGTACCCTGATCTACGCCGGCATCCTGGCCAGCGTCATCGGCGCTTTCCTGTGGCTGGTGTCGGCGCGTGATGCGGTCATCATCGAAGTCCTGCACGACCGCAACGCCCTGTTCCGCACCATCGGCCAGGGCGCCATCGAGAACAGCTACAACGTCAAGCTGGTCAACAAGACCGATGCCGACATGCTGCTCTCGCTGCGCACCGAGACCGACCTGCCGCTACGCATGATCGGCCGGCCGTCCGTCACCCTGGCCCCGAACGAGGTGTACTCGCTTCCGTTGACGCTGCGCGCCGAGAGCGGCACCGTGCACGGACGCCAGCCGATTTCGGTGACCGTCGTCGATGCGCAGGGCAACGTGCTGGTCCGTGGCGACAGCCACTTCTTTGCTCCGGAGTCGCCATGAACACTGCAGCGCGCGAAGTACCGTCACTGGCCTGGTACCGGGTTCCCGAGGTGTGGCTGATGCTGGTCCTGCTCGGCGCGATGGTGGTCGGTTCGTTCGCCCTGCTGTCGAGCGCGATCCACACGCCCGACACCCATATCGTGGTCCCGAACGACGTGCCGCGGCCGAGCCGCATCCCGCCGATCCAGCGCGCCCCGACCACCGAGGCGGCGAAACCGACGGAGCATGGGCAGGCGTCGTGAACGCGACGGCTTGCTTTCACTGCGGCGAGCCGAATCCGGCGGCACCGGTCGTCCTCGCCCGCGTACAGGGCCGGGAGCGCGCGGTCTGCTGTCCGGGCTGCAAGGCCGCTGCCGAATGGATCGACACGCTCGGCCTGGGCGACTACTACCGCTTGCGTAGCGAGCCGGCCCTGCGCAGTGATCTCGACTTCGACTACAGCGCCTGGGACCGACCCGCCCTGCGCCGCCTGCATGTCCGCGAAGCGGCCGCCGATCGCGCCGAAGTGATCGTCCTCGTCGACGGCCTGCGCTGTTCGGCCTGCGCCTGGCTGATCGAGCGCGCCATGCGCGGTACGCCAGGCGTTCTCGATGTCGGGGTCAATGCGCTGGCGCGGCGCGTCGTGCTCGGCTTCGATCCGCGCCAGGTCGCCCTGTCCGGATTGCTGACTGCACTGGCCCGGCTCGGCTATGCGCCGCATCCGCTGACTGCCGAGATGATCGACTCGCAGCGCCAGCGCGAATCGCGCGACGCGATGAAGCGCCTGGCCGTGGCCGGCCTCGGCACGATGCAGGCGATGATGATGGCCGTGGCCCTGTACGCAGGCGTCTTCGACGGCATCGATCCGGCCGTGCGCGAATTCTTCCGCTGGCTCGGTTTCCTCGTCGCCACCCCGGTCGTGCTGTATTCGGCGCAGCCGTTCTTTCGCGGCGCGCTGCGCGAGTGGCGCTCGCGACGCCTGTCGATGGATACCCCGGTAGCCCTGGCGATCGGCCTGATCTACGCGGCCAGCCTGGTCGGAGTGATCGTCGGTGGCCACGAGATCTATTTCGATTCGGTCAGCATGTTCGTGCTGTTCCTGCTGCTCGGTCGCCACCTCGCGATGCGCGCCCGGCACCGTGCCGGCGACGTCGTCGATGCGCTGTCGCGCCTGCAACCGGCGCTGGCCGAGCGCCGCGAGGCTGCCGGCTTCGTCAGCGTCGCGGTCCACGAGCTCGAAGCCGGCGACATCGTTCGCGTGGCCAGCGGCGCCGCCATACCGGCCGATGGCGAGCTGCGCGACCGCTCCTGCCGGATCGATGAATCCCTGCTCAGCGGTGAATCGACGCCGGTTCGACGCGATCCGGGACAGTCCGTGATCGCTGGCAGCCTGGTCATCGATGGACCGATCGAAATCGTGGTCCGCCGCATCGGCGCCGACACCGTGCTCGCCGGCATCGTCCGCATGGTCACCCAGGCGGCCAGCGAACGCCCGCGCCTGGCTCGCGTCGCTGACGCACGCGCGGCCCGGTTCGTGCTGCGCGTGCTCGGAGTGACCGTGCTGACGGCGCTGGCCTGGACCTGGTTCGATCCGGCGCGGGCCTTGCCGGCAGCGCTGGCCGTGCTCGTCGTCAGTTGCCCCTGCGCGTTCGCCCTGGCCGTGCCGGCGGCACTGACCCGCGCGGTCGCCGTGCTCGCCGAGCGCGGCGTGCTGGTCGTCGATGCCGATGCGCTCGAGGCGCTGGCCACCGCCGATCGCTTCGTCTTCGACAAGACCGGCACCCTGACCGAGCCGAGCTTCGATCGCGAAGACATCGAGATCAGGCGCGGTACGCTCGACGATGCACTCGGCATTGCCGCCGCGCTCGAGCAAGGCAGCACGCATCCGCTCGCCCTGGCCCTGCGCCGCATGGCGGCCTCCGCGCCCGTGCGCTCGGCGGAGCGCTTGCGACAGATTGCGGGGGCCGGCGTCGAAGGCGATGTCGGCGGCATCCACTATCGACTTGGACGTGAGGAATTCGCGCTGGCCGGTGGCGCGAGCGAATTCGTCACGCAATCCGACGCGTTGGTCCTCGCCGATGAATCCGGCGAAATCGCCCGCTTTGTGGTCGGCGAGCAGCCGCGCGCCGACGCCGCCGGGCTGATTCGCGGCCTCATGGCGCAGGGTATCGCCTGCGAAATCCTCAGCGGCGATTGCCGGACCCGGGTCGACGCGGTGGCCGACCGCCTTGGCATCGGCGACCGCCTGGCCAAAGCCAGCCCGGCGGACAAGCTGGCCCGCCTCGAGGCCTTGCGCGAGGCCGGGCATGTCGTGGCCATGGTCGGCGACGGCATCAACGACGCGCCGGTGCTGGCCGGCGCCGACGTCGCCATCGCGATCGGCAACGGCAGCGCGATGGCGCATGCCGCCAGCGGCATCCTGCTCGCCTCGAGCCGGATCGATACCCTGCTCGAGGCGCGCCGGATCGCCGGCGAGATGCTCGTGCGACTGAAACAGAACCTGGCTTGGGCGCTGGCCTACAACCTGGCCGTCGTGCCGGTGGCCGCAATCGGCTGGGTACCGCCGTGGCTGGCTGCGATCGGCATGTCGGCCAGCTCGATCGTCGTCATCCTCAATTCGTTGCGCATCGGCCGGCGTCCGTCGGGTCCGGCGTCGACCGCAGCGCTGGCGGTCGACAAGCCAGCGCGCGAGGCCACGGCATGAACATCATCCTGCTGTTGATCCCGATCAGCCTGGTCCTGCTCGGCGTCGGCGTCTGGGCCTTCTTCTGGGCGGTCAACCATGCCCAGTTCGACGATCTCGATACGCCGGCGCTGACACCGCTCAGCGAGGACGCCGAGACCAGCACCGAAGAGCGGGAATCGTGAGCGGCTCGCTGACCATCGTCGCCGCACTGGCGCTCGGCCTGCTGGCCAGCGGCCACTGCATGCTGATGTGTGGGGGCATTTCGATGGCGCTCGGCGTGGCCACGGCCAAGGACGCCAATGGACGACCGCGCCGTTCGCTGCTGCTCGGCTACCAGCTCGGCCGGATACTTTCCTACACCCTGGCCGGCCTGCTGATCGGCACCGTCGGCGGCGCCCTGATCGCCCTGCTCGACATCGAACGCGTACGCCTGGCCCTGCGTTTCGCCAGCGCGGCGGCGCTGCTGCTGGCGGCGCTGGTCATGCTCGGCGTCCTGCGCGATCCGGGCTCCTCGCTCGGCAGGAAGCTGTGGCCGAAGCTGGCCCCGCTCGGCCGGCGCCTGATGCCGGTGACCAGCCTGCCTCGGGCAATGGCGTTCGGTGCACTCTGGGGCTGGATGCCCTGCGGCTTCGTCTACACGATCCTGCTGGTCGCCGCGCTCAGTGCGCAACCGCTGCAATCGGCGGCCGTCATGGCCGCGTTCGGACTCGGTACGCTGCCGGCGATGCTGGCGACATCCTGGGGCGCACCGCGGTTGTTGCAACTTTCCTCGAAGCCGCGCCTGCGGCAGTCGGCCGGCTATTTCCTGCTGGCCTGCGCGGCCCTGACCCTGGCCTCGCCGCTGCTGATCGGCCACGCCCCATGGCTTCATGGCTGGCTGCCGTTCGATTGCGCGCCGTAGTGGGTCGGGCGCGGCGGGCCCTGGGTCAAATTGTTGCTCTGATTGTTGGTCGTAGGAGCGCCTTCAGGCGCGATGTCTTTCTCGCCCTTGCAAAGAGCATCGCGCCTGAAGGCGCTCCTACGGATAACGTGGTGGTTTGCGCGGGCTTCGATGGCCGCCCTCGCGTTGCTGCTTCGTTGTTAGCATCGCGCCTGAAGGCGCTCCTACGCGAAGCGTGGCGAATTTCGGGTCCGCGGCCCTAATCCTCGTCGGGCTTCTCGGCCAGTGTGGCCAGGGCGGCAGGATCGAGGATATGGACGTGGCGCCGATCGACCTTGAGCACGCCGAGCGTCTGCATGCGCGAGAACAAGCGGCTGACCGTTTCGATGACGAGCCCGAGATAGTTGGCCAGTTCCTGGCGCGACATGCTGAGGGAGAGCTGGTAGGGGTCGTGGCCGAGGCCTTGCAGGCGCTCGGAAAGGCTGCGCAGGAAGATGGCCAGGCGCGACATCGCCTGTTTGCGCCCCATCATGACCGGATGTTGCTGCTCGCGTCCGAATTCCCGGCTCATGACGCGGAACAGCTGGTGCTGCAGGCCCGGCACCTTGGCCGCGACCGCGCTCAGGGCATCGAACGGCACCTCGCACAGGCTCGAATGTTCGAGCGCTTCGGCCGAACAGCGAAAACCGTTGCCGGCCAGACCATCGAGGCCGACCAGTTCGCCGGCGATATGGAAACCGAGGATCTGCACGTCGCCTTCCGGAAGCGTCGTGTAGGTTTTCAGGGAGCCCGAGCGCACGATGAACAGGGCCGGGTGATGGGCGCCTTCATGAAAGACGATGGCGCCCCGCTCGAGGGGCACGCGCTGCTTGACCACATGGTCCAGGCGCTCGAGATCGTCACCACCGATCGAGGCCGGCAAGCACAGCTGGCTCAGGGCGCAGTCGGCGCAGGACTGGCGCAACTCCCGCAGGTTGACGATGGGGCTTGGGCTCGGCATGGTCGGATCATTGTCGCATGCCGGTCGCCGTCGGGCGCGCCGGACACACCGGCAATCCGGGAATCGGTCTGGCTATTCGCCTACAGGGCCTTCGAATAGCTCGGCGGGTTGGCTCCGGGCATTCCGCGGTCCTTGCCGAGGTAGGCATCGAAGCACATGGCGATGATGCGCAGCAGGAAGCGGCCGCGGGACGTGACCTGCAGACCCTGCGGCAGGATGTCGACCAGGCCGTCCTTCTGCAGGGCGGCCAGTCGCACCAGCTCGTCCGCGAAGTACTCGCGGAACGCCACGCCGTAACGCTGCTGGAATGCCTCCATGTCGAGGTCGCCATGGCACATGAGCTGCTGGATGACGTCGGCCCGGACCAGGTCGTCATCGGTCAGGAACATCCCGCGCCGGACCGGCAGATGGCCGTCGTCGATGGCCGCGTAGTATTCCAGGAGAGTGCGCGCGTTCTGGTGGAAACTGCGCCCGACATGACCGATCGAGCTCATGCCGAGGCCGATCAGATCGCAATCGCCATGTGTCGAGTAGCCCTGGAAATTGCGTTGCATCGTGCCCAGGCGCTGGGCGCGCGACAGGTCGTCTTCGGGCAGGGCGAAATGATCGAGACCGATATAGCGATAGCCGGCCCGGATCAGCGTATCCGTGGTCTGCCCGATCAGGGCCAGGCGCGTGGCCGCGTCGGGCAGGTCGGCTGCATTGATCTGGTTCTGCGCACGAAAGCGCTCGGGCATGTGCGCGTAGGAATAGGTCGCGACGCGGTCCGGATGCAGGGCGATGACGTGCTCGAGCGTCTTCGCGAACTTCTCCGTCGTCTGCTTCGGCAGACCGTGGATCAGGTCGACGCTGACCGAGCGGAAGCCATGCTCGCGGGCCGCCTCGACGACTGCACGCGTCTGCTCGACGCTCTGCACGCGGTTGACCGCCTGCTGCACGTCGCTATCGAAATCCTGGATACCCAGCGAGATGCGGTTGAAGCCGACCTCGGCCAGCATGCGCACGGTGTCGGCATCGCAGTAGCGCGGATCGACCTCGATGCCAAATTCGCGCTCGGGCGCGTCGGAGAGCGTGAAGCCCTTGGTCAGGCCATCCAGCAAGCGCCGCATCTGCCCGGCATCGAGGAAATTCGGCGTACCTCCACCAAGATGCAGCTGGTTGACCGGGCGATCGGCATCGAACATCGGCGCGGTCATCTCGATCTCGCGCAACAGATGCTCGAGATAGCCGTCCGCGCGACCGCGGTCACGCGTGATGATGCGCGTGCAGCCGCAGTAGAAGCACGGACTCAGGCAGAACGGGATGTGCACATACACCGAGAGCGCGCGCGGGATCGGATCCTCGTTCGAGGCGTGCGCGATGCTGCGCAGATCGGCTTCGGAAAAGCGCTCGTGGAAATGTGGCGCGGTCGGATACGAGGTGTAGCGCGGACCGTTGATGTCATAGCGCGCGATCAGCTCCGCATCGAACACGGGGGCCCGGGCGAGTTGGGGATGAATGAGGGTCTGGGTAGCCATGGGCGAATCTTGCCGTGGCATGGCCGCGCCCATCTTGATCCATGTCAACGGGCCGACATTCGGCGATTCGAGCGCGAAGTCAGCGGCTGATCCGGCGCTGCTCCGCGGCCCGGGACTCGGGGACGACCGGGGCGGCCTCGAGGGCGCCGCCAGCACGATCGGCGAGACGCCGGTACAGGGCCACGGCCTTTTGCATGAGGGCCGGGGCGGCCCAGGCGCGGGCATCATCGGGGCCGGCCTGGGCGAGGGCCAGGCGCTGATCCGGATTGCGCAGCAACGGTGCGACATGGCCGGCGAATTCGTCGACATCCTCGGTACTGATGCGTGCACAGCGTGCCTCGGCCAGCACCGTCGCGCTGCCCATCACGGCGGTCGACACGATCGGCAGGCCCAGGGCCATGGCCTCGATCAGGACCAGACCCTGGGTCTCGGTGCCCGAGGCGAAGACGAACAGATCGGCGGCACGATAGCAATCGAGCAGGCCGGTGCGGCGATCGAGATTGCCGACGAAGCGCACGTTGGCGGCGAGGCCGCGCGTCGCGACGAGTTCGGCGAGGCGGCCGGCATCGGGACCTTCACCGGCGATCACGAACAGCAGACGCGGGAATTCCGGAGTCAGCCGCGCCAGCACCTCGAGCAGGAAGGCGACATTCTTCTCGATGGCCAGGCGTCCGACGGTGAGCAGTACCGGCGCGCCTGCGTCGATGCCCTGCTCGCGACGGAAGCGGGCACCGTCGCCACCCTCGAATTCCTCGAGGCGGATGCCGGTCGGCAGGATCGTCGCTGGCGTCGTGATGCCGTAGCCCTCGAGCACGTCGGCCATCTGCCGCGATGGCACGAGCAGGTGGTCGACCTGGCGGCCGAGGCGCCGGGAAAAACCGCGAACGGCGTAGCGGCCAAGCCGGTTCGGCACCCACGGCAGGTAGTTGGCGACGTATTGCTCGAAATAGGTGTGGTAGCTCTCGAGGATCGGCCGCCCGGTCAATCGCGCCAGGCGCACGCCGAGCTGGTGGGCCCGGAAGGGCGTGTGCACATGGATCACATCTCAGTGGCATTCGGCCAGGCGCGGTAGCAGGGCGCGCACGGCGCCGGCCTTGATCAGGCGGTCCTCGGGGTCGAAGGCAATCCGCCGCGAGCCCAGGCGGATGACTTCGAATTCGTCTGCGCCGACGCTGCCACCGTAGTCGGGAGCGACGACCGTGACCTCGTGCCCGGCACCGACGAGTTCGCGGCAAAACGTGCGGATCGAAGTCGACACCTCGTTCACGCGCGGAACATACACGTCCGACAGCATGAGGATCTTCACTGCACGCCTCGCCCCGGCCCACTCCGCACGTTGCGGCCGCAGGAGTGTGCGGGCGGAATGTTTCAGGCGTTCGCGAGCGTCCCCGGGATCGTGTTGGGGACTCAGCCGAGGTCGAGGCTGTGCACGACCTCGTGCGGATTGCCGGGATCGAAATGGCGCTTGAAGCCGAGCTCTTCGGCAAGCTCGCGCATCCTGGCGTTCTCCGAGTCATCGATCGAGAACAGCCGCTTCATGCCGCGGCCGCGCGCCACCTCGATCAGGCGCTGCATCAGCAGGGTGCCGATGCCGCGGTGCTGCCAGTCGTCGGCGACCACGATCGCGCACTCACCGACGCTGCGATCCTCCCCGGTCGCATAGCGGCTCACGCCGACCTCGACGGTCTGGCCACGTTGTTCGACCGTCGCGATCAGGGCCATGTCGTGGCTGAAGTCGAGATCGGTCAGGCTTCGGATCAGGTCATCGCTCGGCTCGCCGATCTGGCCGAGAAAGCGCATGCGTCGCGTCTCGGGTGAAAGACCGGCGATGAATTCGCGCTCCAGCGGGCCATCTTCAGTGCGGATCGCGCGGATCGTGATTTGCGTCCCGTTGTCGAGGGTTTCGCGCCAGCAGTAGGGATCGGCGCTGTCGCGGACGGAGGGGGAAGCGGCTTCGGTGCGGTTCATGCGGAGACTCCGTTGGCAGGATGGCGCCATTCTCGGTGCCGCGCAGGGCCGCCGTGTTGATCTGGATCATCCGGCGGGCATGCCGTCGGCGTTCATGCGACAACGCCCGAACTTGATCTGGATCAGGCCTCCGGCGACGGCCCGGCTCTAGGCTGCAGTCTGACGATTTGAACCTTGCGGACGCACCCCATGCAAAACATCCTGATCAATACCTGCCAATGCCGCAGCCGGACCAGCAGCGTCGAGTTCGGCGTCAGGCTCGCCGCCCGGATCGGTGCCGCGGTCACCGGCACCTATGTCTACCCTTCGCTGCTGCAGGCGATTCCGCGCTTCAGCACGCCCGATCTCGTTTCCACCGTCCTCGCCAATGCCGAGGCGATTGCCGCGGAGGCTCGCCAGAGCGGCGACGGATTCGTCGCCTGGGCGCATTCCATGGGTGTCGCCAATGCGGCCTGGCATGTCGCCGAGGATTACCTGCCCGACGCGATGGCCGATATCGCAACCTGGCATGACCTGTTCGTGCTCGGTCACGACGACGAGTATCCCTGGGGTTCGGCGAGCGACATTGCCAGCCTGATCTTCGCCACGGCCCTGCCGGCGATCATGGTGCCCGCGGGGCCGGTCGACGCGCTGGCGCTGGACACCCTCGTTTTCGCCTGGAACGGTTCGGCCGAAGCGACCCGTGCGCTGCGCGCCGCGTTGCCGCTGCTCAAGCGGGCCAGGCGCGTCGTCGTGCTCGAAGGCGAACAAAAGCGCGCCGCACGCGAAATCGCCTGGAAACCGCCGCTCGATCTCGACGGCTATCTGGCCCGCCACGGCATCGCCTTCGAAAGCCGCGCCTTCAGCGCCGGCAGCGACGAGGCAGGTGCGCGGCTGCTCGCCGAATGCACGGCACTGTCGGCCGACCTGCTGATCATGGGCATGTACGGTCGCGGCCGCTTCAGTGAATGGATCATCGGCGGCGCGACACGCCACGTGCTCCAGCACGCAGCATTGCCGGTGCTGTTGTGCCATTGAAGCGGCGCGACCGCGTCTGCCGCGAACTGCACGAAGCCGCCGGCTCAACCGCCACGTGCTGGACGCCGGCTCACATTGGGGCGAGGATCGTACCCATGGAGATGCCTGCGCCATGACGACCGCACCGAAGCCCCCCGTGCCAACCGGGGATCGCTTCCCCGAAGACGACCTGCGCTACGTGCGCAATCGCACCTTTGCCGAAATCGCGATCGGCGATCGCGCCTGCATCGAGCGCACGCTGAGCGCCAGCGACGTGCAACTGTTCGCGGTCCTTTCCGGCGATGACAACCCGCAGCATGTCGATGCCGAGTTCGCCTCCTCGACGCGCTTCCATGGTGTCATCGCCCACGGCATGTGGGGTGGCGCGCTGATCTCGGCCCTGCTCGGCACGCGCCTGCCCGGGCCCGGCACGATCTATCTGGGCCAGACCCTGCGCTTCCTCGCCCCGGTCCGGATTGGCGACACCCTGAAGATCTCGGTCGAAGTGAGCGCACGCGACGAAGCCACCCGCAAGCTGATCCTGGCCTGCCGCTGCATCAACCAGGACGGCCGTGAAGTGATCACCGGCGAGGCCAGCGTGATCGCGCCTGAAGAGAAAATCGTGCGTCGCCGGGCGACCCTGCCCGACGTGCGCCTGAGCGATGGCGACGGCGTGCGCCGCCTGCTCGATGCGGTGCGCGACCTGCCGGCCGTGCGCTGCGCGATCGTCCATCCCTGCGACGAAGCCTCGCTGTCGGCCGCGCTCGAGGCGCGCGACGCGAACCTGATCGTGCCTGTGCTGGTCGGGCCACGGTCCCGGCTCGAAGCCACCGCCGAAGCCGCCGGCCTCGACCTGGCCGATGTCGAGATCGAGGATGTCGAGCACAGCCACGCGGCCGCGGCGCGTGCAGTCGAACTGGCCCGCGCCGGCAAGGTCGATGCATTGATGAAGGGCAGCCTGCACACCGACGAGTTCATCGGTGCCGCGCTCGATCGCGAACTCGGCCTGCGCACGGCCCGGCGCTTCTCGCAGTGCTACCTGATGCAGACGCCGGGCTATCCGCGCCCGTTCATCATCACCGACGCGGCGATCAACATCGCGCCCGACCTTGAGGCCAAGGCCGACATCGTGCGCAACGCGATCGACCTGGCCCGCATCATCGGCGTGCACGAGCCGCGCGTGGCGATCCTCGCCGCGGTCGAGACGGTCAATCCGCGCATGCCGGCGACACTCGATGCGGCGGCCCTGTGCAAGATGGCCGACCGCGGCCAGATCACCGGCGGCATCCTCGACGGACCGCTGGCCATGGACAACGCGATTTCGATGGCCGCCGCGCGTATCAAGGGCATCGTCTCGCCGGTCGCCGGGCAGGCCGACATCCTCGTCGTACCCGACCTCGAAAGCGGCAACATGATGGCCAAGCAGCTTGAATTCCTCGGCGGCGCGGCCAGTGCCGGCATCGTCCTCGGCGCGCGCGTGCCGATCATCCTGACCAGCCGCGCCGACTCGGGCGAGACCCGCATTGCCTCGTGCGCGGTGGCCGTCCTTGTCGCGCAGCACTATCGAGCGCATCCGCCATGAACCGACCCGCATCCTCCATCCTCGTCCTCAATGCAGGCTCGTCGAGTCTGAGGTTCGCCCTGTTTGACGCCGCCCACCGCAAGCCGCCGCTGCAGCCGCACTGGCGCGGCCGCATCGAGGGCATCGGCGGAACCTCGACGACCTATGTTGATTCGCAGCAAACGCAGCCGAACGCACTCGTCCTCGACGAGGAACGGCCGTTCCATGCCGCCCTCGAGCACATCCGCGGGGTCATCGCGAACCACGTGCCGGCGGGGGGCCTGCATGCGGTCGCGCACCGGGTCGTGCACGGCGGCAGCCACTATTTCAAGCCGACCCGCCTCACCGCCGCCGTGCTCGCCGACTTGCGTCGGCTGATTCCGCTCGCGCCGCTGCACCAGCCGTTCATCCTCGAAGCGATCGATTCGCTGCTTTCCTCGCACCCGCACGTGCCCCAGGTCGCCTGTTTCGATACCGGCTTCCACCAGACCGTGCCGATGGTCGAGCAGTTGCTGCCGCTGCCCTACGACGCCTGGGAGAGTGGCCTGCGCCGCTACGGTTTCCACGGGCTGTCCTACGAGTACCAGGCGATCGCCCTGCGCAAACGCCATGGTGAGCTGGCCCGCGGCCGCACCCTGGTCGCCCATCTCGGCAGCGGCGCCAGCCTCTGCGCCATGCGCAACCTGCGCAGCGTCGCCACGACCATGGGTTTTTCCGCGCTCGACGGCCTGATGATGGGCACGCGCTGCGGGGCGCTCGATCCGGGCGTGGTCCTGTCGCTGATGGAGACCGGCCGTTTCAGCACTCAGCGCATGGCCCAGCTGCTGTACCGCGAATCGGGCCTGCTCGGCGTTTCCGGCGTGTCCTCCGATCCGCGCGTGCTGCTGGCGACCGAGGCGACCAACCCGCGCTCGAAGATGGCCCTCGAGCTCTACGTGCGCCGCATCGTCCGCGAGATCGGCGCGCTCGCCGCGATCCTCGGCGGCATCGACCTGCTCGTCTTCACCGCCGGTATCGGCGAGCACAATGCGGTGATCCGCGAGCGCGTCTGCGCCGAACTGGGCCTGTTCGGCATCCGCCTCGATGCCGCCGCGAATGCCGCCCACGCCGCGATCATCTCGGGCGCCGACAGCGCCAGCGTCGTTGCAGTCGAACCGACCAACGAGGAATGGATGGCGGCGTCGCATGCATCGGCGCTGCTCGGGGATTGATCCGCCGCAGCGGACCTGAACCCGTCGCTGACGAAGCCGAATTCGGGCGTGGAGACCCGCACCGGTGCGCCGTCCCTCGAACGACCTCGGGCAGGGCATGGCCCGGAGACTCGTGCCCCGCGGCCAGGTCACCCGCTCTTGCGTCGCCCGGTCGTGGGGATGGCTCGGCACGCATATGCGGGAGGCACTCGTGTCATTGCGCGCCGAACTGGACGGCTTTCGCGATCCCGCGCCGAGCTGGGCTATAATCTTGGCCCGCTTCGGCCGCGGCTGGCTTTGCCGCCCCGTCCCGAAGCGCTCCGCACCGCGCGCCCGTAGCTCAGCTGGATAGAGTACTGCCCTCCGAAGGCAGTGGTCGGGGGTTCGAATCCCTCCGGGCGCGCCATTTCCGCGCCATCGAGTTTCGCGAGCGCCGATCAGGTGTCCGAATTCGAGGTGCAGTCTGGATCCATCACCGAGCGGTTAGGCGAGGCCCATGTCCGATCGATGCAGGGCAAGTGCGCCGATTTGACTCGCTGGTACGCTTCGATCACGCCGTGGCCACGAACATGCAGCCGGCAATGCGTCCCCTCAGTGCCGGATGTCAGCCGGCCGCTCGGGCGGCGTCCGGCAGGTCGGTGAAGACCTTGTGCCTGACATAGGCAGCCGTGGCCGGGTCGAGAGCCGTGCGAACAACGCGTTCAAAGGCCGCTTCGACCTGCTCCCGATGGGCCGGGTCCGCGCCGCGCCAGTACTCGATCATGCCTTTCGGTGGAGCGCATTCCGACAGCGCGCAGGTGACCAGGTCCGCATTCGATTCGGGATGCCATTCCGCGCTCGCGAGCAGGGTCAGCCCACCTGCGGTGCCGACGAAATGCGCCTCGTCGCCGCGGTTGACCTGGCCGGACGGCGTGCTGCTCATGATGCCGTCCAGGCACGATGCGAACAGCCCAAGGGTCCCTCGCCCAACCTCCGTGTTCGGCTGATCCCGCTTGAGCAGGTAAGCTGAATCGATGGCGTCGCTCACGACCTGACTGAATTCACCCGGGTGCAGTTCGAGATTGTGCAGTTCCGCCTGCGTGCGAAGTGCCGTGGCCAGCGCATAAAGGTACTCGTACAGACTGGTCGTCTTGGTGCCGCCGCACGACTCAAGCTGCAGGGTGCGGCCTGTCGCCACGGCAAAGGCCCGAAAATTGCGCTGACGCGCGCGTCGATTCACCTGCACGACCAGTGCACCGAGCATGACCGCGACGAGCAGCAGGAACACGTAGGTCAACACGGACGAGTTCTCATGGGTCCATTTCTCCGAAAGGAGCACGTCCTGCGAGCGAGCCGCGCAAGTCCGTCATCCGTACACTATAGCCCGTATGGACGACCTCGCTCACCCCGACGGGAAGGCACCTCGCGCGGGCTTGCGCAATGAGGTGAGGATCCGAGCGGCCCTGGCTCAGGGATGCCGGTAGCCGTTCGGGATCGGCGATGCGTCGGCGCGTCGGCGCGGATTCAGCGGATCGCTGGCAGTGCGGGACGTGCCGGCTCTGCGCGCCTCCATTTCCTGGGGAACATTTGGATAAGTTACCGAAGCCCGGTTCCGGGCCCCGGGCGTCGCCACGGAGTCGACGGCTGCCAGGTCATCTCTGGCACGCCACGGCGAACCGGATCCAGACAGGACGTGCGCCGGCGTTGTTTCCTCAAGCTACAATTCCTTGCAAGGGCAGCGATCGGTGCGCGACCTGTCGACCAGGGAAGGACCATGTCACTAAGATCAATCTGCGCGACCGCCGGTCTGTTTTTTTGGCTGTCGTCTGCCATTCCCTGCGCAGCGCAGACCGCCTGGCAGGCTTCGCCGGGGCATGTCCAACTGCAAATCTGGCCCGGCGCCGCTCCGGATGCGGAGCCCGTCAAGGGGCCTGAAACCTCGGGACCGGCGGCCAAACGGCTGGTCGCCGGGAAGCCGTGGACCTTTGTTGCGCAGGTCTCGCAACCGACCCTGACCGTCTACCCACCGAAGCGTCGCAAATCCGGCGCCGCCGTGGTCGTGTTCCCGGGCGGTGGCTACAACGTGCTGGCCATCGATCTCGAGGGTACCGAAGCCTGCGACTGGGTGACTTCCAGCGGCATGACCTGCGTGTTGTTGAAATATCGCGTGCCCTGCGCGAAATCAGGTCCTTACCGGAACTGCCTGACTGCATTGCAGGACGCGCAGCGGGCGCTCGGCCTGGTGCGCCTGCATGCCGAGGAATGGCACATCGATCCGCACCGGATCGGCGTGCTTGGCTTCTCCGCGGGCGGTCACATGGTCGTTGCCTTGAGCACGCAGTTCGAGCAGCGCCTTTATCCGGCCGTCGATGCAGCCGATGCGGAGAGTTGCCGCCCGGATTTTGCCGTGGCCCTCTATCCCGGACATCTGGCCGTGCCGGCGAAGGATTTCGCGCTCAATCCGGACATTGCCGTCACCACGAAAACGCCACCGACGTTCCTGCTGCATGCGCAGGACGATCCGGTCGACCCGGTCGAGAATTCGCTGGTCTATTTCGCGGCGCTCAGAAAGGCCGGTGTCCCTGCGGAAATGCATGTATACACCGAGGGCGGGCATGCCTTCGGGCTCCGTCGCACGGCATCCCCCATCACCCGCTGGCCCGACCTGCTGGGCGCCTGGCTCGAATCCATCGGGATGATCTCGCCGTAACACCGGTGCGGATTGCCCGCTCCCGCCCAATCGAAGCGCTTCGGGCAATCGACAGGCCCCGAGTCCCGGAGCCGACGCACGTCACTCGAATGCGCCGGTGCGGAAGTAGCTGCGGTTGCGGGTGTTTGCGCGGCAATGCCACGCAAACACCCGCGGCAACTCAGACGGCGGCGTCCTTGAGCTTCTTCAGCGGCCGCACCTTGACCTTGACGGTGGCAGGCTTGGCTGCGAAGACCTGCTCTTCACCGGTGAAGGGATTCTTGCCCTTGCGCTTCGGCTTGGCCGGCACCTTGACGGCGTTGATCTTGAACAGGCCGGGGAGGGTGAAAGTGCCCGCACCCTTCTTGTGTACGGCGCCAAGCACCGTGTTTTCAAGCGCTGCGAGCACGGCCTTGACGTGCTTCGCCTCGACGCTGGCCAGCTCGGCAATATGCGCGATCAGGGCCGATTTCCCGAAAGCGTCCTTGATCGGCTTGACGGTGGCGGCGGGCTTCGGAGCAGCTTTCGCTTTTGTGTTCTTCTTGGCAGTGGTTTTTGTAGCCATCATCTCTGGTCTCATTAAGTGCACCGCTCCCTGTGAAGCGATGGCCGTCTGGCCGGGCAAATCTAAGCTTTTCCCGCGTTTTTCGCTACTTTCCGCGAAAACGGGCTCAAAGATGTCTGCGAGGGCCGGAAACAGCGGCGAAGTTCATCGTCTCCGACCGGCCGCGCATCGTGCATTCATGATTGCCCGAGGGAACGGCAGCCCGCTTCCAGCAGTCGTCCCTCCGGCAGAAGGCATCGGCTCGGCCGGATGGCTGAGATCGGCCACCGCGCGATGGTCTACCCTATCGCTGCGTTTTCGAATGGATTGGCCCGCCGGCGACGAAGCAACCGGCATTGATCGCATCATGAACCCATGGTCGCCATCGGCGAGGCACACATCGCCGACCAGCGAGTTCGGCTGGGACCCGAAGCCGGACATCCGCTTGGCCGCGACCGGCAGGTGTCCGTCACGGTCAGCCCGGGCGTGCCCGAACGCATGGCGTCCTGGTCCGTTCAGTGCCTGCCGTAATCCGGCGAGGCCATAGAATCCGAGAGACCGGCGCCCAGCAGGCGGCGGGTCAGGAACGGCACTGTCGCCAGTGCAGTCATGACCTCGCGCGCAATGACGCCGGACCAGCTTTGCGGCCCGAAGAAGCCCTTGAAACGGCGGGCACCTTCCTGCTTGTTCGCGGGTTTCGGACGGCGGCTCGCACCTCTTGACTGACCGATCGATCGGTCAGTCAAGAGGTGCGAGCCGAGGCATCCGGCGTTGCTCGACCCATGCCTGCGCGCCATCCCGCATCCCTTTCTGTGCGCCAACGGGGGTCCAGAACACCCTGGAATGCCGGCGCCCGAGCAAGGATCACGCGCACTGATGGGAGCTCGTCGACGCAACCGGCGTCGCCCGTTCGTGGCTCG
Organism: Dokdonella immobilis; assembly: GCF_900115085.1. Lineage (GTDB taxonomy): Bacteria > Pseudomonadota > Gammaproteobacteria > Xanthomonadales > Rhodanobacteraceae > Dokdonella > Dokdonella immobilis. The sequence goes on from NZ_FOVF01000036.1 coordinate 17,949, forward strand.
TTCGAATGTCTTCCGGCTGGCGCTGGCTGGCCTCTTCCAACTGCGGCGTGCATCATGCAAGCACCTTCGCCGCCATCGTGCGATCTGGAGAATGGATCAATGTCGAAAACGCGATGGATTGCAGCGTTGCTGACTTGCGCCCTCGCCTGCCTGCAAACCAGCGCTTCCGAACCTCCGGCACCGACGATCACCGAGGTCAACGCAGGCTCCTCATTCCTGCAGGTCACCTTCAGCGAACCGATGCTGACCTGGCTCGGCAGCGGCTCGCCATCCGCAATCGTCGTGACTCCTCCGATCGACTGCAGCTGGGCCTGGACCGACGATACGCTATTGACCTGTCATCAGGAGCAGGGTGCTGCGCTCGAACAGGCCACGCGCTACCGACTGTCGATTCGCGGCGGACTGTGGTCGCAGCAAGGCCGGGAGATCGCTCGGCAGGACAGGGTTTTCGACACCGAACGACCTTCAATCCCTGAAGGAGGTGCCGTGATCGACCATTGGGAGGCGGGTGTCCCGGTGATCAACATCTGGGTCAGCGTGCCGGTCTCGGCCATGGCGCTGTCGACTGCCCTGATCCTGGCCGAAGACGATCAACAGGTGCCGTTCAAGCTGATACCGCTAACGGAGTCGCGCGAAATTCCAATCGCTGAGGAAAGCCGGCTCTGGCGGATCGACTATCGACCGACCGATTCGAAATCCCATGCGCTGTCGTTGCGAATCAAGCCGGGCTTGCGCTCGAGCAAGGGGCCGCTGCCCGGCCTGCAGGATGAGATCCTGCTTCGGGCAGGCGTCAACGAGGTGTTCGGGCTTCGGTACGTCGCCTGCGGCGACGGCTATCAGGAAGGCAGATCGTCGTCGTCATCGGCCGTTCCGCAATTTCGGCCTCATTTCGTTGCAGCTACAAGCGATTCGAGCCAGGAAGTCGCGATTGCCTGCCCTGCCGGGCAACCGATCTCGCTGGGGTTCTCGCAACCGTTGTCGACCGATGCCAACGAATGGTTGCGATCGCATCTCCCACGCGGGTTGCGCTATGAAGCGGCGGCCAAAGGAATACCGTCCAGATGGTCCGGCAAGCCCGTCACGGAGCTCGGTCGTCCCGCCGCCATTGCCAGCCTCGTATCGGATGCGCCGAACAGCCTCTTGTCGTTCGACCTTCCATCTTCGCTGGTCTCGGCAGAAGGAGCGCGAATCCTTCGGCCGCATCGCATCGCCGTCACCTCGACTGATTTCATTCCCTCGCTCGCTGTGGAATCGCCAAGGCTGCTGCTCCTGCCGGGCAGCCGACCGCCGCCGATGATCTCGATGGTGAACATGCCGGCGCTCAATGTCGACATCAGGGAAATTGGCGGTCGCGAGTTCGGATCGCGCTCGGCCACGTTGGCCGAGAGCACCCGCAACATGGCCGTTCGACTGTCGCCACCGCTGCCGCTTGCGGACATCGCGCGTCACGGCGGGCTTGTCGACGGAAAGCTGGATCTTCCTTCCAGGCTCTACTACTCCCCGACGAGCTACGCGATCGCATATGCGGCGTTCAACGTCACGACAGCCCGTACCCGCGATCAAGCCCTGGTATGGGTGACGCACTGGAGCGGCGCGACCGCGGTTGCAGATGCAAAGGTCGAGCTGCTGCGCCTGACCGGACCGAACTCGAGCTCGGTCGTCGCAACCGCACGAACCGGCGACGATGGTGTCGCACAGTTCGATCTCTCCGGCCTTGGCAAGGACGCCGCCCGCGGCTATTCGCTGGTGCGCGTGACGCGTCGGGGCCAACGCGCGGTCATGCCGTTTTCCAGCCCGCTCGGCAAGACCTGGCTGGACCCGGGCGAGCCATTCGTCGACGTCCTCCGTGATGGAGAAGTCGCCGAATGGGGCGTTTCCGATCGCCCTCTGTATCGTCCGGGCGATTTCGTGCGCTACCGGGTGTGGATTCGCCAGCGCAACGGGAACCATCTGCGGCCACTGCCGAACGCGGGCCCGTTCAAGCTACGTCTGACACGGCGGGGCGACACGACGGCGATCACGACCTTCGACGCGACGCTCGATGCCTTTGGCAGTTTCGCCGGGTCTCTCACCTTGCCGAAATCGATTCACGACGGCGACTACTGCCTCTCCCCGAACCTTGCCTATGTCGACGACGCACTCGGATATTCCGACCACGCGCTCGGCGCCTGCTTTCGCGTGACCAGCTATCACGCCAACGCGCTCTGGGCAGCCTTGAAGACCGATCGGCCGATCCTCCTTGAAAATCAGCCGGTCCAGCTCGATGCCGAGGCCGGCTACTACTCGGGCGGGCCTGCCGTCGGCGCCCGAACGGAGTTTCGCTCGTTGCTCTCGCCGATGCGGCTCGAACGCGCCTACCCGCGCTTCGCTGGGTACACTTTCATCGATCCGTTCCAGGATACGGCCGGCGACGCCGGCGAATCGCTGATCGACGCGGAGCCCGTGCTCGAGTCGATCGACCGCGACGGCCACGCCCAGCGCACGCTCATGTTGCGCGCACCAGATACGACCCGCGCCGGGCAGGAACCGCGGCGGCAACCGATTCCGTTCGGCAAACTCGATCTGAGCGCGGGTGTTTCGATTTCTCCCAGCATTCGAACGGTCGCAACCACCGCCCTGATCTTCAGTCGCTACCCGCGCTTCGTCGGTCTGATGGTCACACCCGCGGTGCTCGGTCCGGACCGGGACCCGGAACTGGAGGCGATCGTCATCAAGGCGACCGGCGAGTCGACCGAGCATGCCTCGGTTGATGTCGATATCGAGGAGCGCATCGACGACGACAACGCAGAGGAACCCCGCTTTCGTGCCGTCGCGCACTGCCGCGTCGAGGCTGGCCAGCCGACGCATTGCCCGTTCCGGCCCCGCCACTCGGGCATCTACCGGTTTGTCGCTCGCAGCGGCGACGCTGCCCCGTCATCGATCGATCGCTACGCCTGGCTCGAGGGCTCGCGACCGGCGCCAGATACCGAAGGCGCGGCCAGCCTCACGACGCTCGACCCGCATCCGGCCCTCGGCTCGACCATCGATCTGGACCTGCGGCAGCCGTTCGCGAAGGCCAGGGTGCTCGTCAGCATCGAACATGCCCGGGTTCTCAAGCACTGGACCGTTGACGTCGATTCCGAGCTGACACGGATTCCGCTGACGATCGATCGCAGCTGGGTTCCCGGCGTGACGATCAAGGCGGTCGTCCTCGATGCCGCCGACGAGGCGTTTGGTCCCCGCGCATTCGAGGGCGCTCTGGTGGAAATCGCGAGCCTGGAAATCCACCCTTCCGGGGCGCCCGCACCGACACCCGTCGTGATCAATACCGATCGCACCGAGGTCAGGCCGGGCGACCGCATCCAGGTCCACTTGCACAATCCGCGCGCCGAATCCGTGCAGGTCACATTGGGCGTGGTCGACGATGCGGTTCGGGCACTCGCGCCAGCGCTCGCCGATGCGATGAACCCCGCGGGTGATGCGTGGCTCGGAAGGCTCGACAGGTGGGACCGTCCTTTCTGGTTCGGGCTCGGAGCGTGGGAACGGCAGCCTGGCAGGCAATCCGGTTTTCCATTGTCGGAGGTCTTCGTGCCCGGCTACCAATTTGCGCTTGGCGAGCGTCTCGACACGAAAGTAGTGTCGGGATCGACTCCTCAACCCGCCGACCTTTTCGATATGGGTGTGGGGATGGAGCGCTCACGCGGGCGAATCGCATCCGAAGTCTCGAGTTCGGCCGCCTTGCGTCGAACCATTTCGGAGTCGCCATTCTGGCAATCGGACATCGTGATGAAGCCTGGAGCCGATCGATCATTCGACATCCGGTTGCCGGACAACCTCACGCGCTGGCGCATCCTCGCCTGGGCGAACGATGACGCCGACGCGTTCACGCTGACCGAGGCAACGGTCAGCGCCTCACTGCCGATCGAAGTCCGCAGCGATGGTCCGGCACGCGTGTTTGTGGGTGATCGGGCCACGCTCCGCGCCAGCATTCGCGCGCGCCGCGATGACGTCCACATCGACGCTCGGCTGCAGGCAGAAGGGGCCGGCGTCGATGCCGCCCGACGCTGGAACGGAACGCTTGCAGCGAATGCGCAGCAATCGATTACGCTCGTTGCGAATCCGAGCGAGGCGGGCCGGATAGAGGTCAGCGCCACCGCATCGGGCAACGGGGACGAACACGGCGTGGTCGCCGCGATCGAAGTGTCTCCGACACTGCGTCATGAAACTCTTCCGGTCGCCGGCTGGATTCCGGAAGGCGGCATGCGACTCAAGTTGCCAACCATTCCCGCCGCCGCCATCGACCCGAATATTCGCGTCATGACGAGCCGGAGTACCGCAGCACTGGTCAGGACCTGGGCAGTCGGATTGCGCGACGACGCCCACCCGTACTGGGGACCGATGCTCGGTCGCGCGATCGCGGCCGCGGTCGCCATCCGTTATGGCTTTGCCGACAGCGACTGGCCCGATGCGCGCGAGGTCATCGACACGACGCTGCAGAACGCCCGGAAGTACCAGGACCACGACGGCAACTTCCATTTCCTGGCGGTCGACGATGAGCGCAATCACCGCCCACCGAACCTGATGCTCACTACCTACTCGATCCAGGGATTGAATTTTCTCGAATCCCTGGGCTATGGCGTTTCAGCCGACATCGTGAAGTCCGCACGTTCTGCCCTCGCGACGCGACTGAACGATCAGCAACTTGTGGAAAGGATTGGGGCCGATCGGTTCGTGGCAGAGGAAGTCGCCTTCGCTGCATCGGTGACCGGCGCCGTTCCGATCGGGACGCTCGATGCGCTCTGGTCGGCGCACGATCGGCTCAGCTGGAGTGGCCGCGCCCGTCTTGCCCGGATACTGTCCACCCGCTTGCTCAAGACCACAGAGACCCACGCGCTCGTCGATGCGCTCCGGCACGCCGGGCCGAGCCGCGGCATGAGTCGATCGATCGGCGCAGGCAGCGACCCGGAATGGCCGTTCGAAACGGCCATGCTCGACCAGTGCGTCGTCCTTGACACCTTGCGCGACCTCGATCACGCCGAGGATGCGGCCGGGCTTCGTGCCGAATACCAGCGCGGATTCATGGACCTCTACAGCGGCGGCGAACCGGCCATGGACTCGCAGACCCGCGCACAGTGCCTGATGGTATTCTCGAACCCGTCGCTCGCACCGTCGCCGACCGACGCTTCGATCCATGTCGAAATGTCGATGCCGGGCGCGTCGACACGCCTCGAAATTGCGCACGGTCAATCCATGACAACGTGGTCACACGCGCTTTCACGCAAGCCTTCCGAGCTGACCGCGCGCACCGACGCGGACGCGAGCGATCCGATCAGCCTGGTCGCCGAGGTCGGATACGACATCGATGCACGAGCTTCCGCACCGGCTGCGGTCGGGTTTCAGCTCGAACGCCACTACAGCGTCATTCGTGGCCATGCCTGGAAGGAAATATCCGCATCGAGCGTACGCGAAGGGGAATGGGTGCGCGTTACGCTGCGCCTGTCCACATCGCGCTTGCGCTACTTCGTCGCGATATCGGATGACCTGCCGGGTGGATTGCGCGCGGTCGACCTCGAACTGGCGAGCGGCGCCGATCTTGAGCTGCCGAAAGGCTCGAATGGCGGCAGCCCCTGGTTCGCCGAACGGGATGTCGACGACCGCCATGCGCGATTCTTCAGCGAGCAGGTTCTGCCCGGTGTCCACGAGATCCACTACTACGCCCGAGCCACGCATGCCGGCCGCTACGCCGCCCTGCCCGCTGTGGGTGAACTGATGTACGGAAGCGCATCGGTATCGCGAACCGCAAGCGCGACGATTTCTGTCGCGCCAGCCAGGCCTTGATGCGCGTGCGCCTAAACCGGTGATTTGCCCCCAGAGGAGAGTTTGAACAAGTGGCGCAAGCAGGCACGGCATTTCGGGACCTGATCGACGACACGCACCAGACATCGCGAGCGATCGGTCAATCGAATGAGTAGGCCGGACCGGCTCCGGGCTATTTCGCGTAGCGGCCGTCGAAGATCGTCTTCCAGGTCTTGTCGCCATCCGTGCTGACCGTCCAGACCTGCTGGAATCCACCGCCGTCGTTCGGCGTCCAGCGAATGCGGTGGTGCACGGTCGTCTTTGGATCCCTGCCCGAGGGTCGCTCGCCTTCGAGAACCAGGCTGTCGCCCTCGAAGCCGCCGCTCAGTTCGAGGACGATGCCATGGTTGTCGATCCAGGTCTGCCGGTAGATGTCGAGTTGGGAATCGTAGAAGGTCAGGCTGGTGCCGTCGTTGCCGCTCGCCGATTTCCATTCCTCGCGGACGGCGCAATCGCCGAACACGGGCGTCAGCGTGTTGTGGCCGACGACTTTCGCGTCTTCGCTCACGGTCCATTGGCCGAGCAACATGCGCAGCCTCTGGTGCTTGGCGGAACTGCAATCCGGTTGCGCTGGCGCAGCCGGATTGCTGGGCTGTTCGGCATGCGCGCTCATCGGGAGACTCCCGAGCAGACAGGCTGCGAGCAGGATGGACGATGGGTAGATAACGGATCGATGCATGGAGGGACCTCCCGGTCTGCGGTTCGAATCGGCGTAATCATGTCCTGAATCATCGTTGGGCGCCCCGGCTTCACTGGAAGAATGCGCGCAAGCCGGTCGAAAGAGCCGTCGGAAAAATGCTCGCATGGGTTTCGTCGTCGAAGACCTCGATACGGGTGGCGACCTTGCGCTCAACGCAGCGATTCAGTTCCTCGTTCATGGCGCGCAGGTCGCTGACCATGCGGCGCTCGTTCTCCGGCTGCTCCTCGAAACTGCCGACAGCCAGGAAGAGCTTGCGCTCGTCGGCAAACGGCGAGTCCCGGCAGGCCTTGGCCAAGGCCTGCAACGGCTTGCCGTTCGCGTACCACAACGAAGGCGAGACGATCAGGAAATTCTCGAACGAGGACGGCGCATCGATCCAGGCATAAGTCGCGAACAGGCCGCCGTAGGAGTGGCCAACCAGCGTGCGATGTTCGGCCGACGCCGGAAAATGCTTCTCGACATAGGGAATGATTTCACTCTGGATCACCTTGAGGAAGGCCGGACCACCGCCCGAGACCTTCTGCATTTCCGCGCCATAGCCACCCTCGGCATGGAAGAACGGGGTGTAGTCGCGCGTCCGGTCGAGATGGTAGTGCGACTTGTCGGGATAGCCGATGGCGACGCTGATCAACGGCGGAATGCGGTTGCGATCGGCCAGGTGGGTAACGATCGTCGCGACCAGGGGAAAGGAGTACTCGGCATCCAGCAGATAGACGGCCGGACAACTCTTTTTCGCGGCCTTGCAGGCCGGCGGCACATGCACGTAGAGCTGATATCTGATGCCACTGGCGGAGACGGGCAGATCGATCACCTGCGTGTTGGCGACCGAAAATGCATGCCCGGCGGCAAGCACCGTCGAAGCTGCGCACAGCCATGCCGTGACGGCGAACACTGCAACGGCTCGGCGTTGGGCGCGATGCCGGCCGCGGGCCCCGTTCATGCGGCGGGCTCCGTGAGCGCCGACTCTGGAGCCATACCGGCATCCGGGCCTGCATCGAGTTGCCGCCTGAGCTCGGCGACATCCACTTCGCCTTCCCAGCGCGCGACGACGATAGTCGCGACACCGTTGCCGACGAGATTGGTCAGGGCGCGTGCCTCGCTCATGAAGCGGTCGATGCCGAGGATCAGGGCGAGGCCTGCGATTGGCACGGTCGGCACGACGGTAAGCGTCGCAGCCAGGGTGATGAAACCTGCGCCGGTGACGCCGGAGGCGCCCTTCGAGGTCAGCATGGCGATCAGCAGCAGGCTCAGCTCCTGGCCGAGGGTCAGATCGACATTGAGGGCCTGGGCGACGAAGATCGCGGCCATGGTCAGGTAGATGTTGGTGCCATCGAGGTTGAACGAGTAGCCGCTCGGGATGACCAGACCGACCACCGACTTCGAACACCCGAGGCGTTCGAGTTTTTCCATCATCGGCACAAGTACCGATTCCGACGACGAGGTACCGAGCACGAGCAGCAGCTCGTCGCGGATGTAGCGCAGGAACCTGAAGATGCTGAAGCCGGCAAGGCGCGCGATCGTGCCGAGCACGAGCACGACGAACAGTACGCAGGTCAGGTAGAAACTGCCCATCAGTTTCGCCAGCGGGCCGAGGCTGTCGACGCCGTACTTGCCGATCGTGAAGGCCATCGCGCCGCCGGCGCCGATCGGGGCGAGCCGCATGATCAGGCCCATCATGCGGAAGAACACCTTCGAGAGGTCCTGGAACAGCACGAGCACCGGCTTGCCGCGTTCGCCGAGGCCGATCAGGGCGAAGCCGAACAGCAGGCCGACCAGCAGGACCTGGAGCAGGTCGCCGTTGCCGCTGAAGGCATCGAGGAAGGTCTTCGGGATGATGTCGAGGAGGAACTGCACGCCACTGCGTTCGGCGGCCTGGGTCGCATAGCGGGCCACGGCGTCGGCATCGAGGGTGGCCGGATCGACGTTGAAGCCGGCACCGGGCTTGAGCGTATTGACGACGAGCAGGCCGATCACCAGCGCGAAGGTCGATACCACCTCGAAGTAGAGGATCGCCTTGACCCCGACCCGACCAACCTTCTTCACGTCGGCCACGCCGGCGATGCCGATGACCACGGTCAGGAAGATGATCGGCCCGATCAGCATCTTCATCAGGGCGATGAAGCCGTCGCCGAGTGGTTTCAGGGCAACCCCCGTTTGCGGCAGGAAGTGGCCGATCAGGCCACCCGCGACGATGGCCAGCAGGACCCACAGGTAGAGATGCCGCGGCGACGTGCCGGCCTGGTTGCTCATCGATGAAACTCCCGGAAAGGACGCGTCCGGATCGCAGGACGCCGGCCAAGGGTAGCGCGCCACCGCGCCCAATGAGCCCGATCACGCTCGCGCGCTCGATTTGTGAGGCCTGCAGCGTTTCGGCCGTGGACGCGCCGGACCCGACGGCGCGCCTGCGCATGGCGGTCATCTCGCCGCATGCAGGGCGATATCGGCGCAGCGGCTCCCGTGTCCCGGTTCGTCGAATGAACGCGCGGGCGGGCGCGCCGGGAACGCGGCAGATGCCTGCGGCATTCTGCCCGGCCTCTCGCCCGCCGGCCGGGTCGGCTAGAATCGCAGTCGCTGCGGAACTCATCGACCTGCCTGCGGTCGCTGTGTGCGCCGGTCCGGCGCGCCTGCGAATGGGTCGGACCGGTCCCGTCGCCGACATCCTCGGTTGCCTTGCCGCCTCTCACCCGGATGCATTCCATGCGCGCCACGATGTCCCCGTCCCTGCTGCTGACCGTCGCCATCACCGTGCTGCTGGCCTTCGCGTTTCTCGGCACGCGCTCGATCTGGGATCCGGACGAGGGCCGCTACACCAATGTCGCCCTGAACATGCTCGAGAGCGGTGACTGGCTGCATCCGATGCGCAATGAGCATATCGGCCACTGGACCAAGCCCCCGCTGACCTATTGGGTGGTCGGCGCCAGCATCGGCGCGTTCGGCTACAACCCGTGGGCTGCGCGCCTGCCGGTGGCGCTGGCCTACCTGGCCTGCGTGTGGGCGGTCTGGCGTATCGCGCGGCGCTGGCTGCCGGGCGAGGAAAACAGGGCCGCGCTGATCTACGCGACGATGTTCCTGCCCTTCGGGGCGGCACAGATGATCACGACGGATTTCCTGCTCAGCGCCGCGCTCAGCGTAGCCATGATGGGCTGGATCGAATCGCGGTACGACGATCCGCAGCGATCCCGGCGCTGGGTGCTGCTGATGTGGGCGGCCTTCGGCGTCGCCTTCATGACCAAGGGCCCGCCGGCCCTGCTGCCCTTGCTGGTCGTGGTGGCCTGCATCCGGCTGCTGCCGGCTCCGCGCGCGGCCTCGGTGTTCCATTGGTCGGGCCTGCTCGTGTTCATCGCCGTGGCCATGCCGTGGTATGCGATCGTCGTGCACCGCACCCCGGGCCTGCTCGATTATTTCCTCGGCCGTGAACTGGTCGCCCGTGTCGCCACGTCGGATTTCGGCCGGCATGGCGAATGGTACGGCTGGCTGGAGATCTACCTGCCGACCCTGGTCCTGGGCAGCCTGCCGTGGACAGTGAGCCTGTGGCGCTGGCTGCGTTCGCTCGGCGCCTCGTTGCGCAGCTGGAAGAGTGCGCAGACGCGCAGCGAGGATTCCGTCGGCCTGATCCTGTTTCTCTGGGTACTGATACCGCTGGTCGTGTTCTGCCTGGCGCGCTCGCGCCTGCCGCTCTACCTGCTGCCGCTGTTCACGCCGCTGGCCCTGATCGTGGCCCGGCAGATCCACCGCGACGATCGAGGTTTTCCGTCGATGCGCTGGATCGGCGTCTGGGTGCTGCTGCTTGTCGGCCTGCGCCTGGCCAGCGCCTTCTGGTCGACCCACAAGGATGCCGCCGAGTGGGCCGAGGCGATCCGCGCGCGCGTGCCGTACCCGGTCACCGAGGTCGCCTTCGTCGAGGACATGGCCCGCTATGGCGTCCACCTGCATCTGCAGGCCAGAGTCGACAAGCTGTCGCTGCGGCCGATCAAGCTCGATCCGTTCGATGGCGAGTACGACACCGACCTCGATACCGAACTGGCAGACCTTGATACCGACATCGTGTTCATCTGCAAGCAGACCCATTGGGACGAGATCCGCCGCAACATCGAGGCGCGCGGACGAACCGTGACCGTGTACGGCTCACCGTACCAGGACCGCATCCTGTTCGGCGTGTCGCTGCCGAACTCCTGATCGCGCGCGTACGGATCGCACCCGATCGGCGCGGCGTGGGGTTCCAACGGCGATTCCGCTATCCTCGGCGCGTCCGCCGCTAACGGAAATCCCTGTGAATAATCCGCTGCCGACCCGCTACTGGTGCTTCGCGATTGCGCTGGCCGCCTGCGCGGCAGGCATCGTCTTCTGGAGTGCCGGCGGAATCTGGCCGTGGATCGCCGTGATTGCCGGTGCGCTGAGCCTGATCGGCATCTGGGACCTGACCCAGCAGCGCCATACCCTGCGCCGCAACTATCCGATCACGGCGCATGGCCGCTATCTGATGGAATCGGTGCGGCCAATGCTGCGCCAGTACGTGGTCGAGGGCGACAACGACGAGGTGCCGTTCTCGCACGACCAGCGCTCGATCGTCTACCAGCGCGCCAAACAAGCGCAGGAAACGCGGCCATTCGGCAGCGAGTTGAACCTGTATGCCGGAAACTACGAATGGATCAACCATTCGGTCCTGCCGGCCGAAATCGACGACCACGACTTTCGCGTGCCGATCGGCGGCACGCAATGCAGCCAGCCCTACTCGGCGAGCATCTTCAACATCTCGGCGATGAGCTTCGGCTCGCTGTCGCCGAACGCGATCCGCGCGTTGAATGAAGGCGCACGACGCGGCAACTTCTATCACGACACCGGCGAAGGCTCGCTTTCCTCCTATCATCGCGAGAATGGTGGCGACGTGGTCTGGGAGCTCGGCTCGGGCTACTTCGGCGCCTGCGAACGCGCCGGCGTCTTCAGCGAGGAGAAGTTCGTCAAGCGCGCCGTGCTCGATCAGGTCAAGATGATCGAGATCAAGCTCTCGCAGGGTGCCAAGCCCGGCCACGGTGGCGTCCTGCCCGGGGTCAAGGTGACCCGCGAGATCGCCGAAACGCGCGGCGTGCCGGAGGGCGAGGACTGCATCTCGCCGGCCCGCCATTCCGCCTTCGATACGCCGGAAGGACTGCTCCGCTTCGTCGCCCGCCTGCGCGAACTGTCGGGCGGCAAACCGACCGGCTTCAAGCTCGCGATCGGCCACCCCTGGGAATGGTTCGGCATCGCCAAGGCCATGCTCTCGACCGGCATCAGGCCCGACTTCATCGTCGTCGACGGCGGCGAAGGCGGCACCGGCGCGGCACCGATGGAGTTCATCGACCACGTCGGTGTGCCGATGCGCGAGGGCCTCATGCTCGTGCACAACACCCTGGTCGGTCTCAACCTGCGTGACGATATCCGCATCGGCGCGGCCGGCAAGATCATCACTGCCTTCGACATCGCGCGCACGCTCGCGCTCGGCGCCGACTGGTGCAACGCCGCGCGCGGCTTCATGTTCGCGCTCGGCTGCATCCAGTCGCAGACCTGCCATACCGACACCTGCCCGACCGGCGTGGCCACCCAGGATCCGCGGCGCTGGTCCGCGTTGCGCGTGCCGGACAAGGCCGAGCGGGTCAAGAACTTCCACCAGAACACCTTGCGCGCGCTGAAGGAGATGATCGCCGCGGCCGGCCTGAAGCACCCGGGGGAACTCGGCCCCGAGCACATCATCCGCCGCGTCTCGGGCAAGGAAATCCGTTCACTCGGCAGCCTCTACGCGTTCGTGTCGCCCGGCGCCCTGATCGATGGCCTGCCGCACCATGCCGTTTTCCAGCGGTTCTGGGAAAGCGCCCGAGCCGACAGTTTCGCCCCGCCGGCCGGCATCGCGGAGCTGCGCTGGAGCAAGATGATCTGAGCCGGCGAGCCGGTTCCGTTTGGAAGCCCTATTGGATCAGGTCGGCCTGTTTCGAGGCCGTGTACCAGAGCAGGCCGTAGTGGCCCCAGGCATAGGTGAGCGTCGCGTTCTCGCCGCTGATTTGCGAAGAGTGCACGCCGCCGACCGTGCAGATGCCGGTCGAACAGACGATCTCGTCATACCAGGACTTGATCGATGTCTCGCGCGACCCGAAGCGCTGTCCGTCGATGCCGTTGAGGAACGGACTGTTGACCGACAGGCCCCAGGCGCCACAGGTGCTGGTCCAGACGTTGAACGGATACGTTCCGCAACTGCGCAGGCCGCGGAACGCGCCGGCGATGCCGACGAAACTGTCGACGTAGTTCTTCATGGCTAGCCGGTCGATCACGCGCGCAGCCAGGGTCGCGCCCATTGAATGTCCGATCACGTCGATGCGACCCGTACACGAAGAGGCGATCGCATCGATCATGGCGTTTTCGACCGGCGTCTCCTCGCTGCCGAGATGGTCGTTGCAGGCGGCGCAGCTGCTGCCCCAGCCGGGCCGGAAGATCTGCGCCGGACTGTAACCGCGGGCGAGCAGGGTATTGGTCGTGTTGACGAAGTCGCCGGGACTGCCGGTATTGCCGTGCACCAGTACGACATTGTCGCGACAGGCCGCGTGGACCAACCCGGCCGCGCAGACGCCGAGGCACAATGCAAGGATTCGCAAACGTGTGGACATGGCTGACCCCTCCCCGGGAGCCTGATGGCTCGATGGCCGCAGTCTGCACGGCCCGGGCGCTTTGCGCCCTTGTACCAAAGTGCATGCGACAGTCGGCCGACAGGACTCGCGACAGGCTGCGCGCGATGTCACGGAACGGCCATCGTGGATGGCGACAATAGGCGACCTCGATCAGAATCCTGTGCGCATGCCCAACCAGCCGATCCCGCTTGCCATCCTGATGGCCTCGGTCCTGTCCCTGTCGCAACCGGCTGACCTGGCGGCGAAAGAGGCCGGACCGAAACAGGCGACTCCGACCGAAGCCAACGCCGCCGAGACGCCCCAACGCTGGTTCAGGGATGGCGCGCTCGCCGCTCGTCGGGCCCGTGGCGAGCATGCCGGCAGCGCGAGGAACATCATCCTGTTTCTCGGCGACGGCATGAGCCTGACCACGATCACCGCAGCGCGCATCTTCGAGGGGCAGCGCAACGGCGCCAGCGGCGAGGAGCATCGCCTCGCCTTCGAAGAATTCCCGTACACCGCGCTAAGCCGCACCTATGAAGTCGATGCGCAGACTCCGGAGTCGGCCGGCACGATGAGCGCGATCATGACCGGCATCAAGACCCGCTTCGGCGTCGTCGGGGTCACCCAGAACGTGCGCCGTGGCGATTGCGCGTCGAGTCAGGGCCAGGCCGCTCTCAGCGCACTCGAACTGGCCTCGGCGGCGGGTCTGGCCACCGGTATCGTCACGACCACGAGCATCACCCATGCGACACCGGCAGCGACCTATGCGCACACGCCGGATCGCGATTGGGAGTTCGATTCGGCCATGCCGGACAAGGCCCGCGCAGCGGGTTGCATCGACATCGCCCGCCAGTTCGTCGAGCACGCCGCCCATGGCCAGATCGATGTTGCCTTCGGCGGCGGCCGGTGCGGATTCCTGCCGGCGGCGATGGCCGATCCCGAATACCCGCAGCAGCACGGCAAGCGCAGCGATGACCGCGACCTGATCGCGCAGTGGAATCGGATTCCCGATGCGCGCTTCGTCTGGAACGCCACCCAGTTCGCCGCCCTCGACCCGGCCCGCCCGGGGCCGGTACTCGGTCTGTTCGAACCCGAACACCTGCACTACATGCACGACCGCGCCGCGGATGGCGCCGGCGAACCGACCCTGGCCGAGATGACCGCCAAGGCCATCGCCCTGCTCAAACGCGATCACGACGGCTTCTTTTTGATGATCGAAGGTGGGCGCATCGACCATGCCCATCATCGCGGCAACGCCTACCGCGCGCTCGAGGAAACGGTGGCCTTCTCCGATGCCGTGCGCGCGGCGGCCACGGCGACCGACGCCGACGACACCCTGATCCTGGTCACGGCCGATCACAGCCACACCCTGACCATGGCCGGCTATCCGAAGCGCGGCAATCCGATCCTCGGCAAGGTCCGCGGCTTCGACGAGGACGAGCCATCCGCCGCCAGCCTGCGTCGCGACGGTGCCGGACAGAGCTATACGACCCTCGGCTACGCCAACGGACCGGGCCATCTCGCCGCATCCAACCGACAACCGGCGGGAACCAAACGCTTTCCGCACGCACCGGCCCACCACGACGCCGCAGCCGTGCAGCGGCCCGATCTCGATGATGTCGACACGACCGAGCCCGACTATCTGCAGGAATCTGCGGTGCCGATGAAGGACGAGACCCACGGCGGCGAGGATGTCGTCGTGTTCGCGCGTGGCCCGGGTGCCGAGGGCGTGCATGGATCCTTCGAGCAGAACGCATTGTTCCACCTGATGGTCCAGGCCAACCGGCCGATACGGCGCCTGCTCTGCAGGCGCGGCGACTGCAGCGCCGGCAAGGTGCCGGACAGATTGCCGGCCGCGTTGACGAGCACCCATTGACGGGCGCGGCGAGTCGCGCGTTGCGGATTCGTCGAAGCGCCGGCCGGACTCGCCCGATCACGGGGAACCCGGTACCCTGAAAGGGCGATCTCCCCGCGATCGGCGCCGCCATTGTCCGAAAGGCCGCATTGAACCGCCTTGCGCCTCGTACTACGCTGCCCCGCATCGTTCCCTGTTGCTGCCAACGCCCCTGCCCAGGCAGGCGGCCGCGCCGACATCAACCCCGAAAGGACCCTGACGTGAAGAAAGTCTACGCAAACGCGAGCGCGGCGCTCGAAGGACTGCTGTCCGACAACATGACGATCGCTGCCGGCGGTTTCGGCCTCTGCGGCATCCCCGAGAACCTGATCCAGGGCCTGCTCGATGCCGGCACCAAGGGCCTGACCATCGTCGGCAACAATGCCGGCGTCGACGATTTCGGCATGGGCCCGCTGCTGAAGACGCGTCAGGTGAAAAAGGTGATCGCCTCCTATGTCGGCGAGAACAAGGAATTCGAACGCCAGGTGCTGGCCGGCGAACTCGAGCTCGAACTCGTGCCGCAGGGCACCCTGGCCGAACGCCTGCGCGCCGGCGGCGCCGGCATCCCGGGCTTCTACACGCGCACCGCATTCGGCACCAAGCTCGCCGAAGGCAAGGAGACCAAGCAGTTCGATGGCCTCGACTACGTGCTCGAGCCGGCGATCAAGGCCGAGGTGTCGCTGGTCAAGGCCTGGAAGGGCGACAAGTTCGGCAACCTGGTCTATCGCAAGACCGCGCGCAACTTCAATCCGATGATCGCCACCTGCGGCAAGATCACGGTGGCCGAGGTCGAGGAACTGGTCGAGACCGGCGAGCTCGATCCGGACCAGATCCATACCCCCGGCATCTATGTCGATCGCATCATCCAGGGCGCGAAGTACGAGAAGCGCATCGAGTTCCGCACGCTCTCGGGCGCGGCGCCGAGCGGCAAGGAAAATCCGGTCCGCGAGCTGATGGCCCAGCTCGCCGCGCGCGAGCTGCGCGATGGCTACTGCGTCAATCTCGGCATCGGCATTCCGACCCTGGTCGCCAACTACATCCCGCCCGGCGTGCAGGTCACCTTGCAGTCGGAGAACGGCCTGCTCGGCATCGGTCCGTTCCCGACCGAGGAAACCGTCGACGCCGACCTGATCAACGCCGGCAAGCAGACCATCTCGACGATTCCCGGCAGCAGCTTCTTCTCGAGCGCCGATTCGTTCGCGATGATCCGCGGCGGCCATATCGATCTGTCGATCCTCGGCGGCCTCGAAGTTTCCGAGAACGGCGATCTCGCCAACTGGATGGTGCCGGGCAAGATGGTCAAGGGCCCGGGTGGTGCGATGGACCTGGTCTCGGGGGTCAAGCGCGTGGTCGTGCTGATGGAGCACACGGCCAAGGACGGTTCGCCGAAGATCCTCAGGCAATGCGAGCTGCCGCTGACCGGCAAGGCCGTGGTCGACAAGATCATCACCAACCTGTGCGTGTTCGAGGTCGCCGAAGGCGGCGGCCTGACCCTGACCGAACTGCACCCGGGCGTCGCGCTCGACGAAGTCAAGGCCAAGACCGGCTGCCCGTTCAAGGTGGCGCCGGGGATTGGCTGATCGGCCGCTCGCAGTTGTCGAACAGGCGGTCTGCGTCGATGGATTGCGCTGACGAGCGCTTCGCCGCCGGGCCGCCTCGCCGCTGAGCCCACCGACGACCGACGGCCCGTCAGTCGGGGCCCGCATCGGACCCGGACCATGCATCAATTCGCCAGCCAGCACACCGAAAGTTTCGCTGCCTTCCTGCGCGCGGCCGGTGTGTCGCTGGCGGTTTCGACCTACCAGAGCGGCCAGCTGGTTCTGCTGCGACCGCTGGCCGAAGGCCTCGACACGCACTTCATTGCGATGCCCCGCCCGATGGGCATCGCCGTCGATGGCGCCCGACTGACCCTCGGCGCGGCGCATCGCATCGAGTTCTTCCGCAACATGCCGGCTGTCGCCAAGCGACTCGGGCCGGAGCGGCCCGATGCCGTGTTCGTGCATCGGGCCACGCACGTCACCGGCGATATCGACGTGCACGAAATGGGCTACGACCGCGACGGCGAGCTGTGGCTGGTCAACACGCGCATGTCCTGCCTGTGCACCCTGGCCGCCGACAGCAGCGTCGTGCCACGCTGGAAGCCGCCCTTCATCAGTCGCTACGACCTGCTCGACCGCTGCCACCTCAACGGCCTCGGCGTTCGCGACGGACATCCACGTTACGTGAGCATGCTCGGTCATGGCAACGAACCAGGCAGCTGGCGCCGCGACAAGGCCAAGGGCGGCCGGATCATGGACCTGACCGACGATTCGGTCATCGCCGATGGCCTGTGCATGCCGCATTCGCCGCGCTGGCACCGCGGCCAGCTCTGGTTCCTGGCCTCGGGCGAAGGCCGACTGATGCGCCTCGGCGCCGATGGAAGCATGGAGACCGTCGCCGAGGTGCCCGGCTTCGCGCGCGGACTCGCGTTCCTCGATCGCTATGCCCTGGTCGGCCTGTCACAGGTACGCGAAAGCGCCGTGTTCGCCGGCCTGCCGCTGACTGCGCGGGTCGAGGAGCGCCAGTGCGGCGTGCATCTGATCGATATCGAAAGCGGCGCGGTGGTCGGCCTGCTCCGGTTCAGTGGCGAGGTGCAGGAGATCTTCGATGTGCAGATCCTGCCGCATCGCGCACCGGTCCTGCTCGATGCCGAGTCGCCCCTGCTGGCCAGCACCTATGAGTTGCCCGAGGCCGCGCTGCGGCTGCTGGCCCCGGCCGATCCCGTGCAGGAAGCCCTCGCTGCGGCGACCCGACTGCAGGCCGGCGGTGCGCTCGAAGAGGCCATTGCCGCCTATCGCCGCATCGCCGAAGCGCAACCGCAACTGGCCCAGGCGCAGCACCAGCTCGGCCTGGCCCTGAGCGATGCCGAGGACTGGCAGGCGGCCGTCGATGCATTGCAGAGAGCGATTGCCCTCGATCCAGGCAACGCCCCGGCGCTCAACAGCCTGGCCCTGGCCCATGCGCGATTGGGTCGATACGAGGCCGCGCTCGATGCCTGGCAGCGCGCCCTGGCGATCGACAGCCAGTTCGCCCTGGCCCGCTTCAATCGAAGTCTGATACTGCTCAAGCTCGGCCGCTTTGCCCAGGGCTGGAGCGACTACGAGTCGCGCTGGCAGTTGCCGGGAGCAAACCCCCCGCTGCGTTGTCCGCAACCGCAGTGGCAGGGCGAGGATATCCGCGACCAGCGCCTGCTCGTGCACAGCGAACAGGGCCATGGCGACCAGATCCAGTTCTGGCGTTACCTCAAGCTGGCGCGGATGCGTTGCCGCGAGTTGATCTACGCCGGACCCGAGCCGCTGATCGAACTGGCCGCCGAGGTGGACGGCGTCGACGAAAGCCGCGGGCCGGGCGAAATCCCGCGCGATCGTTTCGACTGCTACGTGCCCCTGTTGAGCCTGCCTGTGCGGCTGGGCCTGGACGATCCGCTGCCGATGACGGCGCCGTACGTGCACGCGCCGGCCCATGTGCAGGTTCGCGCACTGCCGGGACAGCGCCTGATCGGCCTGGTCTGGAGAGGCAGCCCCGGACACAAGGAAGATCGGCAGCGCTCGTTGGAACTGGCCGACCTGCTGCCGTTGACGCGCACCACAAATGCGCGCTTCTACAGTCTGCAATTCCCGGTCAGCGGCAAGGAAGTCGAAATCCTCCGCTCGGCCGACTTCGGCAACCTCGAGCCGGAAATCCTCGGCTACGCGCGCACGGCGGCGTTCATCGAACAACTCGACCGGATCATCACGGTGGATACCGCCGTCGCCCACCTCGCCGGCGCGATGGGCAAGCCGGTCTGGATCCTGCTCGGCAGCGACCCGGACTGGCGCTGGGGCCAGCAGGGCGAAACGACCCCGTGGTACCCGAGCGCCCGCCTGTTCCGCCTCGCACCGGGCGAACCATGGCCGAGTCTGATCGGGCGCGTCGCGGCCGTGCTTGAATTGGAAGCCTGATCAAGCGCGAGCAAGAGCGCCGTCACCTTGGCATTCATGTGCAAAGGCATTCACGTCCGACGTCCTCACCGGCACGAAAGAGCATCGCGGCTGAAGCCGCTCCTACAAGAATGCGACGGTGCGAGGCAGCGGCGAGTGGTCTGGCCATGCGGCGCGCCGGACGCGGCGCTCAGAGCAATTTCGCCGTCAATTTCATCTCGACGGCAGAGAGCGCTTTGGATACCGGGCAACCACTCTTGGTCGCCGTGGCCAGCTTCTGGAATTCCTCATCGCTGATCCCCGGCACTTCGCCTTCGGTGACGAGTTCGATCAATGGAATGACGTAGCCGCCATCGCGCTTGTCGAGATGCACCTTGGCCGTGGTCTGGACGCGGGTCGGAACATGGCCGGCCTGGGCCAGGGCCAGCGACAGGGCCATCGAGAAACAGGCGGCATGCGCGGCGCCGATCAATTCCTCGGGATTGGTGCCGGGACCGTCTTCCATGCGCGACTTGAAGCCGTAGGAACCGGAGAATGCGCCACTCTGCACCGAGACACTGCCGCTGCCTTCCGGCACGCCACCTTTCCACTCGGCCTGACCCTTGCGAACGATTGCCATGCTGTTCTCCTTGTCGGGTTGGATTGTCTGCGGATCGCGACGCTGATCGACGATCACGAATGGTCGAGCCTAACGGACCCTCATGAACCTTTCATGGATGACGCGGCACGCCTACCAGGGGAGCACCTCGCCGCTGTGGCTGAGGAATCGACCGACCGCGTCCGCGTCGAAGGCCAGCGCATCGATCACGCCGAGCATGTTGGCCACGGAGCGGGCCGGTTCGAGCTCGGCCGTCTCGCCACCCATGTCGGTCTTGACCCAGCCCGGACTGAGGGCGAGGACCGCGATCCGGCGTTCGGCCAGGGCGTGGCCGAGCAGGCGCATGGCCATGTTCAGCGCAGCCTTGCTGATGTTGTAGCTCGGCGTGCCGAAGCGGCTCGTGCGCGCGATCGAACCGAGACCCGAACTGATCGCCACGACCTTGCCGCCCTCGGCCAGGCGCGGAGCCAGCGCCTGGGTCAGCAGGAACGGGCCCATCGCATTGGTCGCGAAACTGTCGGCCAGGGATCTTGCCTGAACCTCGCCGAAGGCTTCACCGGGAATCAGCATGCCGGCGTTGTTGATCAGCACGTCGATGCGCAGCTCGAGCATCTCGACTTCGCGCACCAGTTCGGCAATCGAACGCGGCTCGGCGACATCGAGCGGCAGGACCTTGAGATGCCCCGGATACTCGCCGCTGAGCCGGTTCAGTTCGGAGGCACGCCCGCTGTGCCGGCAGGCGGCAATTACCCGATCGCCACGCGCCAGCAGTTGCTGGACGAAACCGAACCCGATACCGCGATTCGCGCCCGTGACCATGAACTGGCTCATGTCGTCCTCCTCGCAATGGTTCGCGGCGGTGAACTTTCATGCCGCGGCCCCAGTCTACCCGAGCCCGTGACCATCGACGGTTGCCGGCCGCCGCGCACGCGGGGTAGCCTGCCCGGCTTCGTCGATCTCCCCTGTGAGGACCCCGCATGCGCAAGTTTCTGTACGCCGCCCTGCTGACGCTTGGCTTCGTCGGCTCGGCAACCGCCGCCAGCGACAGCGTCGATATCCCGTTCACGCGGTTCACGCTGCCGAACGGCCTGACCGCGGTCGTGCACGAGGACCACAAGGCGCCGGTCGTCGCCGTCAGCATCTGGTACCACGTCGGCTCGGCCGACGAGCCGGCCGGCAAGACCGGCTTCGCGCATCTGTTCGAGCATTTGATGTTCTCCGGTTCGGAAAACCACAAGGGCACCTATTTCGAACCGTTCGAGCAGGTCGGTGCGACCGACATGAACGGCACCACCTGGTTCGACCGCACCAACTATTTCGAGACCGTGCCGACCACCGCACTCGACATGGCGCTGTGGATGGAGTCGGACCGCATGGGCCACCTGCTCGGCGCGATCGGCCAGAAGGAGCTCGACACCCAGCGCGGGGTCGTGCAGAACGAAAAGCGCCAGGGCGAGAACCGCCCCTACGGCCGCACCGACGAAGTGATCCTCGCCAACGCGTTTCCGGCCAACCATCCCTACCAGCACGACACGATCGGCTCGATGGCCGATCTCGATGCCGCTTCGCTGGACGACGTCAAGCAGTGGTTCAACGACTACTACGGCGCGGCCAACACGACCATCGTCCTGGCCGGTGACATCACCGCGGAGGTCGCCCGCGAAAAATTGTTGCGCTATTTCGGCGACATCCCGGCCGGACCGCCGGTGCCGCGCCAGCAGCCGTGGGTGGCGCCACGCTCGACCTCCACGCGCGGCGAGCAGAAGGACCATGTCGCCCAGGTGCGCATCATTCGCGAGTGGAACGTCGCCGAGCTCGGCCACGCCGATGAGCCGCTGCTCGAGCTGGCCGCCGATGCCCTGGGCGGCGGCAAGACCTCGCGCCTGTACCAGCGCCTCGTCTACAAGGACAAGCTGGTCGACAGCGTTTCGGTCGACGTGCAGGCTTTCGCCCTGGCCAGCCAGTTCAACCTGACCGCCGACGTCAAGCAGGGCGTCGATCCGGCCCGCGTCGAAAAGGCGATCGCCGAGGAATGGGCAACCTTCCTCAAGGACGGCCCGACCGACGAGGAACTGGCCCGCTCGCGCATGTCGAGCCGGGCCGGCTTCATCCGCGGCCTCGAGAAGGTCGGCGGCTTCGGCGGCAAGGCCACCGTGCTGGCCGAATCCCAGGTCTATCGCGGCGATCCGGGCGCCTACAAACTCGATCTCGAACGCATCCAGGCGGCTACGCCCGAGAGCGTCAAGGCCGCGGCCAATCGCTGGATCGCGAAAGGCGACTACACGCTGACCGTTCTGCCGCTCGGTGACGACGAGACGGTCGACGAGTCCGCGCCGAACGGCCTGCCGGCCGCACCCGGCAAGCCGGCGCCGGTGCTCCCGGCGAAGCGCGAGTTCGCCACGACGAAGAGCCCGGTCGATCGCAGCGAGGGCGTGCCGAAGGTCAGCGAATTCCCCGATCTCGGCTTTCCGGACATCCAGCGCGGCAGCCTGAAGAACGGCATCGAAGTGGTCCTCGCCGAGCGCCACACGATTCCGGTGGTGCAGATGCAGCTGCAGTTCGACGCCGGCTACGCCAGCGACCAGGGTCGCAAACTCGGCACTTCGTCGTTCGCCATGGCCCTGCTCGATGAAGGCACCAACACGCTCGATTCGGTCGAGATCGCCAGGCGCAGCGAACGCCTCGGTGCGCGCATTGGCGCCGGTTCGGGTCTCGACAGCTCGGCGGTCAGCCTCAACGCCCTGAGCTCGCAACTCGCGCCCTCGCTGGCACTGTTCGCCGACATCGTGCGCAACCCGGCCTTCCGCGAAGCCGACGTCGAACGCATCCGCGGCCAGTGGCTGTCCGACATCGCCCAGGAGAAGACCCAGCCGACCGGCATCGCCCTGCGCACCCTGCCACCGCTCCTGTACGGCGACCAGCATGCCTATGGCATTCCGTTCACCGGCAGCGGTACCGAAGCCTCGATCCGCTCGATCAAGGCCAAGGACCTGCGCCGCTTCCACCATGATTTCATCCGCCCGGACAACGTGCGCATCCTGGTCGCCGGCGACACGACGCTGCCGGCGATCACTGCCGAGCTCGACAAGGTATTCGGCGACTGGCGTGTCGCCGAGACGCCGGTGCCCGAAAAGGCGATCGGCCACGTCGATGCGCAGAAGCAGGTCCGCGTGTTCCTCGTAGACCGGCCCGATTCGCCGCAGACCCTGATCCTGACCGGCTCGCTCGCGCCCTCGACCAAGGCGCCGAACAACCTCGAGATCCAGACCATGAACGGCGCCTTCGGCGGCACCTTCACCTCGCGCCTGAACATGAACCTGCGCGAGGACAAGCGCTGGGCCTACGGCGCCTCGAGCTTCCTGCAGGATGCGATCGGGCAACGTCCGTTCATGACCTACGCCTCGGTGCAGACCGACAAGACCGCCGAGTCGGTCGCCGAGATCCTCAAGGAAGCGCGTGAAGTCGTCGGCGACAAACCGCTGACCGATGCCGAAATCGCGAGGATCAAGACCCAGCGCGTGCGTTCCCTGCCCGGCAGTCTCGAAACCACCGGCGCAGTCCTCAGCGTGCTCTCGGCGAACGCGCTCTACGATCGTCCGGACGACTACATCCGCACCGCCAAGGCCAGGATCGAAGGCCTCAAGGACGCCAATGTCGAGGCCGCAGCCCGCGAAGTGATCCGACCTGACACCTTCACCTGGGTCATCGTCGGCGACCTGGCCAAGATCGAGAAACCGGTTCGCGAGCTCAAGCTCGGCGAGGTCAAGGTGCTCGACGCCGACGGCAAGCTCGTCCGCTGAGTCTTAGGTTCTCCTTGCAGGCAAGCGGGCCCTGGCTGGGGCTCGCTTGACGGAGGCTTGGTCGTCGTCGCAGCGGTTGCGTGGCATGGGCGTAGGGCAGGATTGAGGTCCTGTTCTTGCCGGACGTTTCAATTCCCTGGTCCGTCGTCCCTGCGCAGGCAGGGACCCAGTGACTCTGCTTTGCGCACAATCGGGCATCGCTTCGCGGCGCATTCGTGGAGTTAAGAGCAAAGCTTTCACTCGCCTGCGGCGAGCGACCCACTTTCTCTTGCGTGGCCAAGAGAAAGTAGGCAAAGAGAAGGCCACCCCAAAGCGGTGGTCTCCGGGCATCCTGCCCTGCGACTGCGCGGCCGGGCTACGGGGGTTCGCTGACAGCACCTCCGTGTGCTGGCAGCGAACTGGGCGCGATCCCTCGCGCCCACCCTGCGGGCCTTTCCTTCGCCCGGCCGCCACCGCTTACGGGGCCCGGTTAGCGCGCATCCTGCGCGCCAGAGCGAAAAGCAAAAGCAAAGGCAAAGGCCAAAGCCAGAGCCAATGCCCCTCATCCGCCTGCGGCACCTGAACTCGCACCCTCCATGGCGCTCGCCCTGCGGGCAGCATTCG
>NZ_FOVF01000013.1 GCF_900115085.1 Dokdonella immobilis
CTACGGGGGTTCGCTGACAGCACCTCCGTGTGCTGGCAGCGAACTGGGCGCGATCCCTCGCGCCCACCCTGCGGGCCTTTCCTTCGCCCGGCCGCCACCGCTTACGGGGCCCGGGTAGCGCGCATCCTGCGCGCCAGAGCGAAAAGCAAACGCGACAGCCAAAGCCAAAGCCCCTCATCCGCCTGCGGCACCTTCTCCCGCACGGCGGGAGAAGGAAGATCAGGAGCCAAAGCGAAGAGCGAGCTGCAGGTTTGCGGAACGCTGCTTCGTCTTGGCTGCGCAGGAGGCGCAGTCACTGGGGCCCCTATGCAGTGGCGCAGTGGCGGAGAAAAGGCCCGCAGGGCGGCTCGCAGGGATGCGAGCCAGTTGGCTGCCAGTCCATGGAGGGACTGTCAGCCAACCCCGGAGCCGCTGCGCGGAGTCGCAGCGCAGGATGCCCGGAGACCGCTGCATCGGGGTGCTCTTTCTTTTGGTTACTTCCTTGACTTCGGGCTACCTGCCCTTCGCCCTTCGGGCCAGCTGCGCCGTTCGCGCCGCTCCTGCGGCGCAGTGAGCACGCAAAGAAAAGTAACTCGCTCGCCGAAGGCGAGTGAAAGCGTCGCAATCCATTTGTTCGCCCGTCGCAAAGGCTCAGTAGTAAGGAGTTTCTCGGACTGTCAGCGGCGGACTAAACATGGGGAAGCGTCGGCCTTTCGGTTCCCGAAACATGCCAGCCAAGCGGGCTTGCCCACATCGCCAATGATGACAATACCCGGAGCCTCCCCATGACCCTCGCCGAACTCAGCCTGAAGCGCCCGGTCACGGCGGTCATGTTCTTCGTTTCGATGACCGTCATCGGTCTCCTCGCGGCGTTTCGCCTGCCGCTCGAATACATGCCCGACATCCAGGCGCCGTTCCTGTTCATCGACGTGCCGTATCCGGGGTCGACGCCGGCCGAGATCGAGCGGACCATCGCGCGACCGATCGAGGAGGCGCTGTCCACGCTGACCGGCATCCAGTCGATGAATTCGAGTTCGCGTGCCGACGGTGCGCAATTGTTCCTCGAGTTCAAGTGGGGGCAGGACGTTTCATCGAAGGCGGTCGAGGCGCGCGACAAGATCGATGCGATCCGCGCCGATCTTCCCGACGACCTGCAGCGCTTCTTCGTGTTCAAGTTCTCGACCTCGGACCAGCCGGTTCTGCAATTGCGCATATCGAGCGACGGCGATCTGTCCAACTCCTATGAATTGCTCGATCGCAAGCTCAAGCGCCCGCTCGAGCGCCTGCCCGGGGTGGCCAAGGTCACCATCCAGGGCGTGGCGCCGCCGGAGGTGCAGATCGAGCTGTCCTCGGATCGCCTGAGCGCCCACAACATCAACCTCAATGATCTGGCCAAGTCGCTGCGCGAGGCCAACTTCTCGACGTCGGCGGGATTGATCCACGACGGTGGCATGCGCTATCGCGTGCAGCCGCAAGGTGAGTGGCGGTCGCTGGACGAAGTGCGCAATCTGGTCATCAACGATACCGGCCTGCGCCTGGGTGACATCGCCGACGTTCAACTGCGACCAGCGCGACTCGACTACCAGCGGCGGCTCGACCAGAGGCCGGCGGTCGCCATCGACATCAGCCGCGAGCGCAGCGCCAACCTCGTCGAGGTTGGCCGGGCCGTGCTCGCCGAGGTGGCGCGGGCGTCGAAGGAGCCCGAGCTGAAGGGTCTGACCCTCTACTTCCTGCAGAACCAGGCCAAGGGGGTCACCGATTCGCTGCGCGAACTCGGCAAGGCAGGCATCGAGGGCACGGTGCTGTCTGTCCTCGTGCTGTTCTTCTTCCTGCGCGACTGGCGGGCAACGGCCATGGTCTCGCTGGCCATACCGGTCTGTTTCGTGATTACCCTGGGCTGCATGTACTTTTTCGGCATCAGTCTCAATATCCTGTCGATGATGGGTCTGCTGTTGGCCGTGGGCATGCTGGTCGACAACGCCGTGGTCGCCGTCGAGAGCATCTACCAGTATCGCGAGCGCTATCCCGACAAGCCCTGGTACAGCGCGGTGGAGGGCACGCGCGCGGTCGGCACGGCGATCACTGCCGGTACCCTGACCAGCATCATCGTGTTCCTGCCGAACGTGTTCGGCGAGCGCACCCCGATTGCCATCTACCTGACCCAGGTGGCCATCTCGATGGCGATCGCGCACATCGCCTCGTGGCTGGTGGCGGTCAGCCTGATTCCGATGCTCGCCGCCAAGCTGCCGCCACCCAAGTTCATCGGCCGCGAGAACGCGATCACACGCCTGCAGCATCGCTATGGACGACTGGTCGACTGGTCGCTGCAGAACCGCGGCAAGACCATGCTCGGCCTGTTGTGCCTGCTGCTGCTGAGCTTCGTGCCGATGTCGCAGACCAAGTCCGACATGTTCCCGGCAGGGGACACGCGCGAAATGCAGTTGCGCTACGAGCTCAACGGCAACTACCGCCTGCCGCAGCTTGAACAGTCGGTCAGCAAGATCGAGCAGTACCTGACCGAGCACAAGAAAGAATTCGAGATCCGCAACATCTACAGCTATTTCGATGAGCGCGGCAATGCGCAGACCAACATCCTGCTCACCGAAGACGACGATGCGATCCGGCCGGCCAGCGAGATCATCGACGACATACGCAAGGGATTGCCCAAGCTGGCCATTGGCTCGGTCAGTTTCGATGGCAATGGTGGCGGCAACAGCAACGGCATCAAGCTGTCGCTGGTCGGCGACTCGACGGACACATTGCGCGAACAATCGGAATCCGTGATGGCCGTCCTGAGCCGCGTTCCCGGACTGCACGATGTTCGTCTTGTCGAGAATTCCGAAGAGCGTGAAATCGCCGTGCGTATCGATCGCGAACGCGCCCGCTACTACGGATTCAGCGCCGCGGACGTCGCGCAATACGTCTCGATCGCACTGCGCGGGGCGCAGCTCAAGGATTTCCGTCGCGGCGATACGCAGATTCCGACCTGGGTACGCTTCCAGAATGCCGATGCGCAGAGCATCAACGACATGTCCGATTACAAGCTGCGTGCGCCGGACGGCAGCCAGATTCCGCTGATGGCGATGGTCGAGGTGCGTACGCAAGGCGCGGCCTCGACGATCCAGCGCGAGAACCGCCAGACTTCGTTGCAGATTCAGACCAATCTCGACAGTGACACCACCTCCGACGAGGCGCGCAAGCGCATCGAGACGGCAATGGCCAACGTGTCCCTGCCGGCCGGCTACCGCTGGACTTTCGGCACCTCGTTCCGCGAAGCGGACGAGACGGGGCAGCGCATGATGTTCAACATCATCATCGCCCTGGTTCTGGTCTACGTGGTCATGTGCGCGATGTTCGAGTCACTGATCTATCCGGCCGCGATCATGACGACGTTCGTGTTCTCCGTGTTCGGCGTGTTCTGGCTGTTCTGGATAACCGGCACCACGTTTTCGTTCATGGCGATGATCGGAATACTGATATTGATGGGCGTGGTCGTGAACAACGGCATTGTCATGCTCATGCACATCAACCAGCTCAGGCATGAGGGCCTGTTGCGAACCGAAGCGTTGGTGCGCGGCAGCAAGGATCGCCTGCGACCGGTACTGATGACCATGGGTACGGCGATCCTGGCGATGGTGCCGCTGTGCATCGGCACCGTGCAGGTCGGTGGCGATGGTCCACCGTACTTCCCGATGGCGCGCGCGATCGTCGGCGGCCTGATGTTCTCGACCATCGTCACCCTGATGGCGTTGCCTGTGATCTATTCGTTGCTCGACGATGCACGCCTCTGGGTGCGCAAGGTTGGCAGTGATGGCCGCGCCGGCAGGATCCTTCGGCAGCGGCCGGCGGCATCGTGATGTGGACAACCATGGGTCTTGTCGACGCTGTGTGAGCAGGCGCGCGGGAAGTTTCCTGTCCTTCGCATGAAGTGCCTGCGCAGACAACCGTGCCGCGGATTTGCGTGCGGCCACTGTTCGCTGGCGGTCTCGGCATCAGTGTGCATCGACTGAGGTCCTTCGTCCCAGCCCTTCGACAGGCTCAGGACTGGGCGGACTTCGTGCGGGCATGGACCCGTTGACTCGGCTTCTTCTGTTCGTGCACCGCTGCGCGGCGCAGCCTTGGTGGCAACGGCTTTCACTCGCCTCCGGCGTGCGAGTCACTTCGCTTCCACTGTAGGAGCGCCTTCAGGCGCGATGCGCTTTCTGAACGATTCAACCTTGTAGGCTGTCGTCCCTGCTCAGGCAGGGACCCAGTGACTGTGCTTGTCGCTCTGCTCGACATCGCTACGCGGCGCGAGATATGTCGATCCAATCCAGAGCTTTCACTCGCCTGCGGCGAGCGACCCACTTTCTCTTGCGTGGCCAAGAGAAAGTAGGCAAAGAGAAGGCCACCCCAAAGCGGTGGTCTGCGGGCATCCTGCCCTGCGACTTCGCGGCCGGGCTGCGGGGGTTCGCTGACAGCACCTCCGTGTGCTGGCAGCGAACTGGGCGCAATCCCTTGCGCCCACCCTGCGGGCCTTTCCTTCGCCCGGCCGCCACCGCTTACGGGGCCCGGGTAGCGCGCATCCTGCGCGCCAGAGCGGAGAGCAATGGCAACAGCCAAAGCCCAAAGCCCAAAGCCCAAAGCCCAAAGCCCAAAGCCCAAAGCCCAAAGCCCAAAGCCCAAAGCCCAAAGCCCAAAGCCCAAAGCCCAAAGCCCAAAGCCCAAAGCCCAAAGCCCAAAGCCCCTCATCCGCCCTGCGGGCACCTTCTCCCGCGTGGCGAGAGAAGGAAGAGCAGGCGCCGCGGTGATGGGCAAGCGGCATGCTTGCGGGAGTCGGCTTCGTCCTGGCTGCGCGGGATGGGCAGTGAATGCGGCCCCTATGCAGTGCTGCAGTGGCCATGCAAGGAGAAGAAACTGGCTCGCCGCGAGTGAGTGAAAGCAGGGACAGATGATGCCGGATGAAGGGGGGTGCTTCATCTCGCGCTGCACCTCGCGGCGGCCAGCGCGTTCAATGAGAACCCTATTGCTTCGATGCGTCCTCGTCTGCGTAGATCGCGACATGCGCAATGCCGTCGGCGCCGACCCAGGCGCGGAACATGCCGTCGGTGTTGAACGGCATCGCCATGCTGCCGTCCGCACCGAGCACGATGGCGCCACCGTCGCCGCCGAGTTTCGGGATGTCCTTGTTGATGACCTGTTCGGCGGCCTTGGCCAGCGGTTGGCCGAGGAGGCCGACGCGCATGCAGATCGAATGTGCGGCGACCGTACGCAGGTAGAACTCGCCCCAGCCGGTGGCCGAAACCGCGCAGTTCGCGTCGGCGTAGGTGCCGGCACCGATCACCGGCGAGTCGCCTATGCGGCCGAATCGTTTGTCGGTCATGCCGCCGGTCGAGGTTCCTGCCGCGAGATGTCCGTTGCGATCGAGGGCGACCGCTCCGACCGTGCCGAAATGCTTCGCCGTTTCCAGATCGGCGTGAGCCGTGCCGGCCTTGTCTTCGGTCAGCGCCTTCTGCAACTGCTGCCAGCGGCGCTCGGTGCGGAAGTAGGCGGGATCGACGAGGGTGATGCCGTTTTCCCTGGCAAAGGTTTCGGCACCCGGGCCGGCCAGCATGACGTGCGGCGATTTTTCCATCACCGCTCGGGCGAGCAGGATGGGGTTGCGCACGGAGCGCACGCCGGCCACTGCGCCGGCCTTGAGGCTGGCGCCATCCATGACCGCCGAGTCGAGTTCGTTGTGGCCGTCATGGGTGAACACGGCTCCCTTGCCGGCATTGAAGTTGGGGTCGTCCTCGAGCACGGTGATCGCGGCGGTGACGGCATCCAGGGCGGGTTTTCCTGCCTTCAGTTCGGCATAGCCGCGGTTGACGGCTTCGAGCAGGGTCGCCCGCACTGCTTTCTCGATTTCGGGCGTCATGCTGGCGCGGATGACACCGGCACCTCCGTGGATCACGAGTGCAGGTGGGTGCGGCGTCTCGGCGCGGGCATACGCGCAGAGCAGGAGCAGCACCGACAGGCCGGGCCGGTTCATTCGATTCATCGCAATTCCTCCGTATTCATGGCAAGGCAGCCCGGGCTGTTCACGGTTGCCTGGCCGCCTCGACCGCGCGCATCACGCGCAGCAGGTTGCCACCGAGCACGCCCTTGATCTGCGCCTCGCTGTAGCCCTCGCGAAGCAGGCGCTCGGTGATCTTCGGCAGGCTGGCGACATCGATCATGCCGCTGACCCCGCCGCCGCCGTCCCAGTCGGCGCCGAGGCCGACATGCTCGGGTCCGGCCACTTCGAGGATGTGCAGCATGTGTTTCATGTAGTCCTCGAATGTCGCCTGTGGCGCCGGATATTTCGCTTCGATCTCGCGGTACAGCCGCATGGCCTGCTTGCGCTTCTCGACGGTCAGTGCCGCGCCGTCTTCGATGATCGCGAAGAAGCGGTCGAACTCGGCATCGCGCTCGCCGTTTTTCGGCACCTTGATGAGAAACTGGTTGACCGAATTGACCTGGATCACGCCACCCGTCGCGGCCAGCTTGCGCAGTCGCGCATCGTCGATGTTGCGTGGATGGGCGTTGAGCGCGGCCGATGCGGTATGCGAGAGCACCACCGGCGTCTTCGAGAGCTCGACGACCTGGTCGAATACGGCGTCGCTGGCATGCGAAAGGTCGATGATCAGGCCGAGCCGGTTCGCTTCGGCGACCAGGGCCCGGCCCTTGTCGCTCAGTCCGTTGAATTCGGGGCCGCCTGGATTGGTCGAGGAATCGGCGAAGTCGTCGTTGGCAGAGTGGACCAGGCCGAGCATGCGCAAGCCCAGCGCGTAGTAGGCGCTGAGCAGGCTCGGGTCGCTCGCCAGCGGCGACGCATTTTCCATGCTGATATAGACGATGCGCTTGCCGGCCTTCTTGATGCGTGCCGCATCGTCGGCGCTCAGGGCGATCTCGAAGCGGTCGGCATTCGCTGCGACCATCTCGCGGATCTCGACCAGGCGCTTCAGGCCGAAGTCCCGCGCCGCCCGGTTGCCGGCGACGGTGCGTTCGCCCTGTGGCGTGTAGATCACCCAGAAGCCGCCATCGAGTCCGCCTTCGAGCATGCGCGGATAGTCGACCTGGGAGAAATCCGCGTCGAAGCTGTGGCGGTCGCCGATGCGCCAATCGGGACGCGCGAACAGCATCGGTGTATCCAGGTGGGTATCGAGCACGATAGCGCTCTGGTGCAGGGTTGCAGCGCGTTGCTCGAGGGTGTCGGCTGGCGCAGCCAGAGCGGGCCTGGCCAGGCCAGTGCAGACGAGCAGGAGGATGGCGATCGATTTCATGGGCAGGATGGCTTCGCGGCCTCGGTACCCGATCACACCACAGCAGGCAGGCATCGGCAATGCGCAGGGAAGGCTTGTACCTTGGTCCCGATGACAGGCTGGTCGACAGTTGCTACGGTGATGGCATGAACAGAACAGTCATTCACGGTTGCGGCGTCCTCGCCGCGTTGCTTCTTGGCGCGTGCGCGAGCACGCCGCGGGGTTCGGAGAAACCGGTCATGTCCGATGGGCTCGTCAGCGAGATCAGGGTCACTCGACACGAGGGAGCCGACGACCTGCTCAGCGCCGGCCTCGGTCTTTCCGGCCTGCGCGGGTCGGTGCCGGCGTTCGCCGACGCGCAGGCGCCGACGCCGGCCGAGTTGCGTCGTCGGGCAATCTATACGAGCTGGCGGGGCATCGCCGATCTGGGACCGCTCGGCAGCTATGGCGAAATCTACGGCAGCGTTCCGCTGGTTACCGGTCGCGAGTTCAGCGCATTTGCGAAACTGCCGGAAGCGCGCTCGCCGCATCGCGTCCTGCTGCAGGTGCCCGACCTGTTCGATCGCGACAAGCGCTGCGTGATCGTCGCGGCCTCATCGGGATCGCGCGGGGTCTATGGCGCGATCTCGCTGGCCGGTGCCTGGGGCCTGCCGCGCGGCTGCGCGGTGGCCTATACCGACAAGGGCACCGGCAGCGGTTATTTCGACGTGGCCAGCAATACCGGCGTTCGCCTCGACGGTACGCGTACCGAGCGCGGCGTCGAGATGCTCGAATTCGCGCCCGATGGCGATGAAACGCCCGGCCCGCTCAACGCCGTGCTGGTCAAGCATGCGCATTCCGGCGACAACCCCGAGGCCTCGTGGGGGCGGCACGTCATCCAGGCCGCACGGTTCGCCCTGCACGCGCTCGACCAGGCCTTTCCGGACCAGGCGCCATTCACTGCCGGGAACACGCGCATCATCGCCGCCAGCCTTTCCAACGGCGGCGGTGCCGTTTTGCGCGCCGCCGAGAACGATGCCAACCTGCTCGACGGCGTGGTCGCAGTGGAGCCCAACATCCTCGCGGGCGACGGTGGGCGCGCCCTCTACGACTACGTCACTGAAGCGGCCCTGCTGACGCCCTGCGCGTTGCTCGAGCCGCGCTTCGACGACACGCCGTTCGCGCGCGTCAATGGCGCGCATCCACCGGCCTGGGTCACGCGCTGCGCCACCTTGCACGAACGCGGCGAGTTGACCGCGGACGATCTGCAGACCCAGGCCGCTGAGGCGCTGGCCCGTCTGCACGTTTCCGGCTGGACCGATGCCGCGCTGCGCAATGTCGCGGCGAGCACGGCCCTTGATCTCTGGCGCGCGGTCGCGGTGACCTATGCGGCGGCGTACACGCGCACGGCGGCGGGTCCGATGCCGTGCGGTTATGGTCTGGCCGGCATGGATCCCGGCACGGCCCCGCGACTCGCGACGCCCGCCGAGCGTGCGGCCTGGTGGTCCGATGCCTCGGGCATTCCGCCCGGCGCCGGGGTAGGCATCGTCGATGACATGGCGACCGGCGACGATGCGAGCTGGCCCGGTGTCGAGTGCCTTCGCCAGTTGTGGGGCACGCAGGATGCGCTAGGGCAGCGCCTTGCCGCGGGTGTCGAGGCAACCCGGGCTGCGCTGCCGCGCGCCGACCTGCCGATCATCATCGTGCATGGCCAGGCCGATGGCCTGGTGCCGATAGCCTTCAGTTCCGATCCATACGTCCGCTGGCTCGAGGCCAACGAGCGTCACCCTGTCCTGTGGCGGGTCGAGCATGCCCAGCACTTCGATGCCTTCCTGGCCTTTCCGGGGTTCGGCGATCGGCATGTACCGCTGATGCCGTTCGCGTATGCGGCCCTGGACCGGATGTGGGCGCATCTGTTTGCCGGTGAGGCCCTGCCGCCGAGCCGCGATATCGCGACCACGCCACGTGGAAGTGGCCCGCTCGGCGCGGTTCAACTGGGCGTTCCCTGAGTCGCGGGTTCCTGCGCGGCGCATGTGCGTGCGGTACCGGAGTCCGGGCCGGCGCCAGCGCGCCGATTCGCCGCTGTAACGCGCGCACCGCTATCATGTGCGACATGCGGCGCCCGCGCCGCCCGCTGACTCGAATCGGAGATCGCGCCATGAGCGAATCGCTGGATATAGCCCAATGGGCAAAGAACTGGGAGGCGATGGCGCGTCAAGCGCAAGCCGCCCTCGGCGCAAACACGGGCCAGGTCCCGTGGGGCGCCGGCACTGCGAACGCCGGCTGGGCCGACGTGCTGGGCAAGGCCAATCCGTTTGCCGACGGCAAGCAGCAGAACGAGGCCGTGGAGCGCATGCTCAGTGGCGCCCAGGGCTATCTCGGCATGCTGCAAAGCCTGGCCGCGGCCGCGGTCGGCCAGACCGGGGGCGCTGGCGACAACCTGGCCGATGCATTCCGCAACGGCATGTTTTCCGGTGCATTTTCGTCCCCGGCGATCGGTAATCCGATGGCCACCGCGATGCGCGGGCTCGCCGGCTCGGGAGCGCGAGGCTTCGACCAGATGATGGAGCAGTTCGCCGCAGCGGCAGGGCCGATGTTCGACAAGACACGCGGCGCCCTGCACCAGCCGGCTTTCGGATTCCTGCGCGAAAAGCAGGAAAACCTGCAAAAGACGGCGCAGGTCTTCATAGACTATCAGGAGCAGAGCGCGCGCTACGATCGCCTCATGCTCAAGGTCGGCGAGCAGAGCTTCGCCCGCTTTCAGCTCAAGCTGGCCGAACGCGAGGAACCCGGTCGCCAGATCGAGTCGGCGCGCGCCCTGTACGACCTCTGGATCGACGCGGCCGAGGAAGCCTATGCGGAGATCGCCCTGTCCGAGGAATTCCGCGAGGTGTATGCCGCCGTGGTCGATGCGCAGATGCGCGTGCGCCAGCAGGTGCAGGGCGAGATCGAGCGTTACTGCAACGAGCTCGGCATGCCGACGCGCAGCGAAGTCGACAGCATCGGCCAGCGTTTGCAGGCACTGCGCCGCGAATTCCGCAACCAGCAGGGAGGCGAGGCCGGACATCAGGCGCTGCTGGCCGAGATCGGGGTCTTGCGCAACGAGGTAGCGGCACTCAAGTCGCAACCGGACGCGCGAACAGGCAGCGCTGCGACCGCAAAACCGGCACGTGCAGCCAGGGCCAGCACGCCCAGGACGTCGAAAATGGCAAAGCCGGCCGCCGCCAGGGCTACGCAAGCCAAGACCTCTGGCAGCAAGGCCGAAGCAGCGCCGGCGGGCGACGCCGACACCGGCGCTGGCAAGGGCAAGCGCACGCAGGTCGTGCAGTCCGTGAGCCGGGCAGTTACCGGGGCAGCGAAAACCCCATCGTCCAAGGCGAAGCCGCGGCGCAAAACCGCTGCCAGCTCGAGCGCCAAGCGCCGGCCCAAGCGAAGCCGCTCGGAAGCCGGAAAATCAGTCGCCGCGGTCGGCGCTGCAGTGAAATCGACGGGGCAGGGAAGCAAGGGCAAGCCGAAAGGCAACAGCTTCGCCGCCAGCATCGCCCGTTTCGCACGCAAGTCGAAGACGGCGACCGCGAGCCGTGCGCCGCAGACCCGCACGTCCGCATCCGGCAAGCGCGGAGGTGACCGCTGATGGGCCCGCTCAATATTGCGCCGTCGGAACTGTTCGAGGAAGCGGTCCGCTTCCAGAAGAAAATGAGTCGCGGCAGCGAAGTGCTGCGCACGCTCGACGACGTCGATTTCGGCGTGACGCCGAAGGACGTCGTCTACCGCGAGGACAAGCTCGTCGTCTACCGTTTCCGCGGCGACAGGAAGCCGACCGCGAAGACACCGATCCTGATCGTCTATGCGCTGGTCAACCGGCCCTACATGGTCGACCTGCAGGCGGACAAGTCGCTGGTTCGCAACCTGCTGGCCCAGGGCGAGGATGTCTATCTGATCGACTGGGGCTACCCGGATCGCGCCGATCGCTGGCTGACCCTGGACGACTACATCAACGGCTACATCCGGCGCAGCGTCGATGCGGTGGCGAAGAACGCCGGCGTGGCCAAGATCAACCTGCTCGGCATTTGCCAGGGCGGTGCGTTCTCGCTGTGCTTCACGGCCATGCATCCGCACAAGGTCAAGAACCTGATCACCATGGTGACCCCGGTGGATTTCCACACCCCGGACAACATGCTGTCGAACTGGACCCGCAACATGGATGCCGACCTGTTCGTCGACACGATCGGCAACGTGCCGGCCGACCTGATGAACTGGTGCTACCTGATGCTCAAGCCGATGCGCCTGCTGCAGCAGAAGTACGTCGGCATGGTCGATATCCTCGACAACAAGGAGGAACTCGAGAATTTCCTGCGCATGGAGAAGTGGATCTTCGATTCGCCCGACCAGGCCGGCGAGGCCTTCCGTGAATTCATGCGGGATTTCTACCAGGGCAACAAGCTGGTCAGGGGTGGTCTGACCATCGGCGACCGCACCGTGGACCTGGGCAGGATCACGATGCCGGTGCTCAACATCTTCGCCGAACAGGATCATCTGGTCCCGCCCGATTCCTCGCGGGCGCTGCAGGCCGCCGTCGGCAGCAAGGACTATACCCAGATCGCCTTCAAGGGCGGGCATATCGGCATCTACGTGTCCGGCCGCGCCCAGCGTGAGGTGCCTCCGGCGATCCACGACTGGCTCAAGGCGCGCAGCTGATCGATTCCGTAGGCAGGCGCCAGCCGGCCGCCTGCCTCGGCTTGCTTGCATAATCCGGCTCGCGCGCAAGCGTCGGTGACGGGGCACATGTCGATCCGGCCCGGGCCAGAGGCCTCGGCAGGATAGAATGCGTCACCCCCTCACCTGGTGTCGCAGCGCAATGAACGAAGTCCTGTTCAACATCCACAGCATCGGCGTCACGCCCTGGAAGCTGATTGGCTACTGCGGCGTCCTGCTCTTCACCAGCCGCTGGTTCGTGCAGATGTACGCGACCAAGAAGCTGCGCCGCGTGCACATGCCAAGGGCATTCTGGTGGCTGTCCATTCTCGGCAGCCTGATGCTGGTCAGCTATTTCACGTTTGGCAAGAACGACTCGGTCGGCATCCTTTCGAACGCATTTCCGGCCTTCGTCTCGATCTACAACCTGGTCGTGGACCTGCGCCACCGCCGGGAATGGGCCGAAAGCTGAATGGATGCGCCCGCGGCGGCTTCATGCCAGAATCCCCCCGGTCAGGCGTCCGCCTGGCGATCATCCTCGGGGAGAGGCAAGCATGGAAAATCGTAGCAGCGCACCGGTCATGTCGCTCGGCGACTGGATCATCACCTTCATTGTCCTTGCGATTCCGCTGGTCAACATCGTGATGCTGTTCGTCTGGGCTTTCTCGAGCGGAACGAATCCGAACAAGTCCAACTTCTGCAAGGCCTATCTGATTCTTGCCCTGGTCGCGATCGTGCTGTTCTTCATTTTTGGCGGCATGGCCTTCATGTCGGCCATGAGCGGCGCTGGTTCGTCGGGAATGTAGAGATCGGCGCGCCTGCCGGATCCGGCAGGCGCGTTTCCCCACATGCAGGTTTCCACTACTCCGGATCGTAGTCGAGATTCGGGGCCAGCCAGCGTTCGGCTTCGGCAATACTCCAGCCCTTGCGCCGGGAATAGTCCTCGACCTGTTCGCGGGATATGCGGCCGACCACGAAGTACTGACTTTTCGGATGCGAGAAGTACCAGCCCGAGACGGCCGCCGTCGGCAACATGGCGAAGCTCTCGGTCAGCGAGATGCCGGTGTTCGCGGTCGCATCGAGTAGTGTAAACAGCGTGGCTTTTTCGCTGTGGTCGGGGCAGGCCGGGTAGCCCGGAGCGGGGCGGATGCCCTGATAGGCCTCGGCGATCAGGCCCTCATTGTCGATAACCTCGTCCGCGGCGTAACCCCAGTAGTCCCTGCGCACGCGCTGGTGCAGGCATTCGGCGAACGCCTCGGCCAGGCGATCGGCCAGGGCCTTGAGCAGGATCGCCGAGTAGTCGTCATGGTCCTGTTCGAAGCGGGCCACGTGCGCGTCGATGCCGATGCCGGCGGTCACGGCAAAGCCGCCGATCCAGTCCTCGACCCCCGAATCCTTCGGCGCAATGAAGTCGGCCAGGCAGAAATCGGGACGTTCGATCGGCTTGTCGACCTGCTGGCGCAGGAAGTGCAGGATCGAAATCGTCGAACCGTCCGCGGCGAGTACCTGCACGTCGTCGCCGTTTGCAGTCGCCGGCCACAGACCGAAGGCGCCGCGAGCGACCAGCCATTTCTCCGCAATGACGCGTTCGAGCATGGCCAGGACATCGTGATGAAGCTCGCGCGCCTGCGCGCCGACCACGGCGTCATCGAGGATTGCCGGATAGCTTCCGGCCAGTTCCCAGGCGTTGAAGAACGGCGACCAGTCGATGAACGGCACGAGTTCGGCAAGTGGGAAATCATCGAGCACCGTGACCCCGATCCGGCGCGGCTGCACGGGTCGATGGCTCGTCCAGTCGCCATCGAAGCGTTGCGCACGCGCCTTTTCGAGCGGGACCAGACGCCTGGCGTCGCCGCGGCCCTTGTGGCGTTCGCGGATCTCGGCGTAGTCGGCGCGGATCTTGTCCATGAAGGCGTCGACCATGTCCTTCGAAATCAGCGACTGGGCGACGCCCACGGCGCGCGAGGCGTCCTTGACCCAGACCGTCGGTGATCGATAGTGCGGTTCGATCTTCAGCGCCGTGTGCGCGCGCGAGGTCGTGGCGCCGCCGATCAGCAGCGGCAGGTGGAAATCCTGGCGCTGCATTTCGCGGGCGACATGGGTCATTTCCTCCAGTGACGGCGTGATCAGCCCCGAGAGTCCGATCATGTCGGCGTTCTCTGCGCGCGCCGTGTCGAGGATCTTCTGCGCCGGCACCATCACGCCAAGGTCGATGACCTCGAAGTTGTTGCATCGGAGTACGACGCCGACGATGTTCTTGCCAATGTCGTGCACGTCGCCCTTGACCGTGGCCATGATGATCTTGCCGTTCGACTTGCCGACATCGCCGGTGCGCAGTTTCTCGGCTTCGATGTGGGGCAGCAGCCAGGCCACGGCCTTCTTCATCACGCGCGCCGACTTGACCACCTGCGGCAGGAACATCTTGCCGGCGCCGAACAGGTCGCCGACCACGTTCATGCCATCCATCAGGGGCCCCTCGATCACATCCAGCGGTCGCACCGA
This sequence comes from Dokdonella immobilis, assembly GCF_900115085.1. GTDB lineage: Bacteria > Pseudomonadota > Gammaproteobacteria > Xanthomonadales > Rhodanobacteraceae > Dokdonella > Dokdonella immobilis. Next base: position 14,418 of record NZ_FOVF01000013.1, read on the forward strand.
TTCCAGCCGCGCCTCCTCGGTGTCGGTCTCCACATGCGCATCGATGCCATGCACCAGCGCATGCGCCAGTCGCTTCGCTACCGGCAAGTCGCGCCAGGCGTTCTTGTCTTCGCGAATCCCGAATCCCGAATCCCCAATCCCGCGCTTGTGGCGCTCGGCGATCTCGAGCAGGCGTTCGGTGGCATCACTTCGGCGGTTGAGGACCACGTCCTCGACGCGCTCGCGCAGATCGCCATCGAGATCATCGACGATCGGCAACGCGCCGGCGTTGACGATGCCCATGTCCATGCCGGCCTTGATCGCGTGGTAGAGGAAGACCGCATGGATGGCCGCACGCACCGGCTCGTTGCCGCGGAACGAGAACGAGACGTTGGAGACGCCGCCGGAGACGTGGCAATGGGGCAGGGTGCGGCGGATGATCCGGGTCGCCTCGATGAAGTCGACCGCGTAGTTGTCGTGCTCCTCGATGCCGGTGGCGATGGCGAAGATATTGGGGTCGAAGATGATGTCTTCGGGCGGGAAGCCCACTTCATCGACGAGGATCCGGTAGGCGCGCGTGCAGATCGCGACCTTGCGCGCGCAGGTATCGGCCTGGCCCTCCTCGTCGAAGGCCATGACCACCGCCGCGGCACCGTAGCGCAGCACCGTGCGCGCCTGCTCCCGGAACGCCACCTCGCCTTCCTTGAGCGAGATCGAATTGACCACGCCCTTGCCCTGCAGGCACTTCAGTCCGGCTTCGATCACCGACCACTTCGACGAATCGACCATGACCGGGATGCGTGCGATGTCCGGCTCCGAGGCGATCAGATTTAGGAAGCGGACCATCGCCGCTTCCGAATCGATAAGGCCCTCGTCCATGTTGACGTCAAGGATCTGGGCGCCGTTTTCGACCTGCTGGCGGGCGACCTCGACAGCGTCCTCGAAACGGCCTTCCTTGATCATCTTGCGGAACTGCGCGCTGCCGGTGACGTTGGTGCGCTCGCCGACGTTGATGAAGTTGAGTTGCGGCGTGATGACCAGCGGTTCGAGGCCGGACAGGACCGTGTGGTGCGAAGTCGCGGTCATGCGGCCAGGTCCCTGACCGGCAGGCGCCGGGGTGCAAGCCCGCGGACAGCCTCGGCAATGGCGTGGATGTGCGCCGGCGTCGTGCCGCAGCAGCCACCGACCAGGTTGAGCAGGCCTGATGTGGCGAATTCACGCAGGGTCGAAGCCATCTCCTCGGGTGTCTCGTCGTATTCGCCGAACGCATTCGGCAGGCCGGCATTCGGGTGTGCGCTGACGTAGGCACGGCTGACCCGGGCCAGGGTTTCGACGTGTTCGCGCAGGTCGGCCGCACCAAGGGCGCAGTTCAGGCCGAACGAAAGTGGACGACTGTGCGCAAGCGAGGCGTGGAAGGCTTCGGCGGTCTGCCCGGACAGGGTGCGCCCCGAGCGGTCGGTGATCGTGCCCGAGATCATGATCGGCAGGCGGCCGCCGCGTTGCTCGAAGACCTCGGCGATGGCGAACAGGGCGGCCTTGGCATTCAGCGTGTCGAAGATCGTCTCGACCATGAGCGTGTCCGCACCGCCGTCGATCAGGCCTTCGGTGGCCTCACGGTAGGTGGCCCGCAGTTCGTCGAAACTGGTGTTGCGAAAGCCCGGATCGTTGACGTCGGGACTGATCGAAGCGGTGCGGCTGGTCGGCCCGAGCACGCCGATCACGAAACGCGGCTGGTCCGGCGTCTTCGCGCTGTACGCATCGCAGGCGGCGCGGGCCAGCCGCGCGCCCTCGCGATTCAACTCGTAGACGATGTGTTCGAGGTGATAGTCGGACTGGCTGATTGCGGTGGCGTTGAAGGTATTGGTCTCCACCAGGTCCGCGCCGGCCTCCAGATAGGCTTCGTGCACGGCGCGGATGATGTCGGGCCGGGTCAGCGAAAGCAGGTCATTGTTGCCCTTGAGGTCGTGCGAACAGCCGTCGCCGTGCGCATGCGCGGAATCATGGCCATCGACAAAACGCTCGCCCCGGTAATCGGATTCGTCGAGCCGATGGCTCTGGATCATCGTGCCCATGGCGCCGTCGATGACCAGGATGCGCCGGGAGAGCGCCTGTTCGAGCATCTGCACGCGCTCCGGGTGCAGCCAGGGCAGCGGCGCGCTCATGGCTTGCGCGCCAGCAGGGTGACCACCTCGAAATGCGGCGCCTTGCTCTCGCGCGTGATGCGTTCGCATTTGAGCACCTCGAGCCCGGTACTCTCGGCGAAACCGCGCAGGTCGGCCGGCCGGAAGCCAAGGTTGCGATGATCGAAGGGTTCCACGGCACCGTGATGCGCGTGCTTGCCGAGCGTGGCGGCCAGCAGGCGACCACCTTTGGCCAGCACGCGCGCGGCCTCGGCGACGACCGTGGCCGGCTTTTCGCTGTAGGTCAGGGCATGCATGAGCAGGACCAGATCGAAGCGCCTGCGGCCGAGATCAAGGGCATGCATGTCACCGGTGACGACTTCGACATTGGCAAAACCCTTGAGCCGCTCGCGAGCAGCGGCGACCACGCGCGGGCTGGCATCGACGCATACGATCGAGCGGGCCCGCGGTGCCAGCAGTTCGGCGAGAACGCCGTCGCCGGAGGCGATGTCCAGCACGTCACCCGGATCGACCAGCTGGGTCATGGCGCGGGCCAGGGTTTCCCAGGTGCGTCCCGGGGAGTAATGGCGCTCCATGTCGCCGGCGACCGTGTCGGCCCAGCCTTCGGCGCGGGCGCGCTTGGCCAGGACGCCGGGAAGCCGATGCTCATCGTCCCTGAGCAGGGCGTCATCGACGGCTTCCTTGAGGGCATGCAGGAGCGCGCCTTCGCGTGGCGCGAGCTCACCGTTGAACCGGTAGTAGGACGACACGCCGGCGCGACGGTCGCGGACGAGACCGGCATCCTTGAGCTTGGCCAGGTGGGTCGACACGCGCGGCTGGGCCAGGCGCAGGATCGCCGAGAGCTCGGCCACGGTCAGTTCTTCGCGTTCGAGCAAGGCCAGCAGGCGCACCCGGGTCGGGTCGGAGAGCAGCCGGAGCAGGGCCGAGGTGGCGGTCAGGTCCACGTATTATCCTTTCATCTTGATTGAAAGATGGAAGTGCAGCGTAGCCAGACCTTGCGGTGCCGTCAACGTGGATCTGACCGCTGCGCCGAGGTTGGCGCCTGGCGGGATTCCCCCATCGGCAGGCGGAAAGGCCCCCGACGCGATAAAATCGCCGGCCGCCCCACGCCGCAAAGGATGACCCATGGATTTTCGCCTCAGCGACGATCAGCTCTCGATCCAGTCCATCGCCCGCGAGTTCGCGCAGAAGCGCATCGCGCCGGTTGCCGCCGAACTCGACGCAACCGGCAGGTTCCCGCTCGAGAACATTCGCGAAATGGGTCAACTCGGCCTGATGGGCATCGAGGTGCCCGAGGAATACGGCGGTGCCGGCATGGATCCGGTCGCCTACGCCCTGGCCATGATCGAGATCGGTGCTGCCGACACGGCGCACTCGACGATCATGTCGGTCAACAATTCGCTGTACTGCAACGGCATCCTGCAGCACGGCACCGAGGAGCAGAAGCAGAAATATGTGCGCGCGATCGCCTCGGGCGAGCACATCGGCGCCTACGCGCTGACCGAACCTCAATCCGGATCCGACGCCTCGGCCATGCATACCCAGGCATCGCGGAATGCGGACGGCGACTGGGTCATCAACGGCAAGAAGAGCTGGATCACCTCGGGTCCGGTCGCCAAGTACATCATCCTGTTCGCGATCACGACCCCCGGCATTGGCGCCAAGGGCATCTCCGCCTTCATCATCGATACCGCTCGGCCCGGATTCCACGCCGGCAAGGTGGAGCCCAAGCTCGGCATCCGTGCCTCGGCCACCTGCGAGATCGAATTCCACGACTATGTCTGTCCCGCGGGCGACATGCTCGGCCCGCAAGGCAAGGGTTTCGGTATCGCCATGGGGGTGCTTGATGCCGGACGCATCGGCATCGCCTCGCAGGCGGTTGGTCTTTGCCGAGCGGCCTACCAGGCGAGCGTTGCCTATGTGCAGGAGCGCAAGGCATTCGGCCACGCGATCGGCTCGTTCCAGATGATCCAGGCCAAGATCGCCGACATGAAATGCCGGCTCGATGCGGCCGAGTTGCTGACCCTGCGTGCGGCATTCGCCAAGGGCGAGGCCGACCGCACCGGCGGGCGTTTCAGCACCGAGGCGGCGGTGGCCAAGCTGTATGCCTCGGAGGCCGCCATGTGGGTGACCCACCAGGCCGTGCAGATCCATGGCGGCATGGGCTATTCGAAGGAAATGCCGCTCGAGCGCTATTTCCGCGACGCCAAGATCACCGAGATCTACGAAGGCACTAGCGAGATCCAGCGTCTCGTCATCGCCCGTAACGAGACCGGGCTGCGCTGAGATCGCCTCCCGGCTCGCGCGACCGCCGTTTGTTGCCGATGCGCGGCCCGTGCAGGTATCCGGATCACCGCTCCCCCGTACTCAACCGACCTTGCTGGTGCTGCCGAGACGGGAAACGCTGGCCAGCGAAAGCGGGGTCTTCGACTCGGACTTGGGGTGCAGCACTTCGGCCAGCATGGCCTGGTCGCGGCCGCTGTTCTTGGCCAGATAGAGGGCATTGTCGGCGTTGCGCATGAGTTCCTCGGCCGACTTGCCGTGTTCGCCGTAGGTTGCCACGCCGATGGATACGGTGACCTGGCCGAGCGACAGGTTGCGGTGCTGGACGTCGAGGTTGCGCACCGCGGAGCAGATCTCCTCGGCGCGCTGCAAAGCCTGCTCCGAATCGGCCTCGGGCATGAGGATGGTGAATTCCTCGCCGCCGTAGCGGCAGCTGACGTCCTCGCTGCGCACGGTGCGAGCAAGCAGGGCGCCGAACTGGGCGAGCAGGGTATCGCCGGCTTCGTGCCCGTGGGTGTCGTTGAACCGCTTGAAATGATCGACGTCGAGCATCAGCACGCTGAGCGGCAACTGGCGACGTTCGGCACGCTGGATTTCACGCTCGAACGAGGCCTCGAGATAGCGCCGGTTGAACAGTCCGGTCAGCGCATCGCGCAGCGACTGGGTTCGCAGCGTTTCCTGCAGGCGCAGGTTGGCCATGGCCAGGGAGATCTGTTCACTGGCCGCGATCGCGATTTCGCGAACCTCCGTGCTGATTTCGGCATCGTCGCTAACGGTGAGCACGCCCAGCATCTCGCCCTGGGCGACCATCGGCACGCACAAGCGGCAATGACTGCCATGCGCACCCTCGTCGGAATCCGAATGCAGGTGGCGGCAGGTGAAGGACGGCAGGGTCCCGGAGGCAGGATGCACGTGGCCGCGACGCAGCGCCCAGCAATCGTTTGGAGAAAATACTCCGCTTTCCGCGGCGATGCCCGAACCCCAGGTGGCGATCGGCTCGAGCAGGTTTTTCGACGCGTTGATCAGGCTGATCGAGCCCGAGCTGCCGGGAAGCAGATGCGGCAGCGAAATCCGCAAGCTGTCGGTGGCTTCTTCGATGCTGCGGCAACCCTGCAGCATTTCGCCCAGTTCCGAGAGCTGGCGCAAGGTCCGCGCCAGGTCCTGCGACTTGTTCAGGCTCGTGGTCAGCTCGACGTTTGCAGACTTGACGCGCGCATCGCTGATCAGGCGCCTGCGTTCTTCGCGCAACAAGGCGACCAGGGCCAGGCTCAGGATGAGCAGGCAGACCAGGACCGCGCCGGTCGTCAGCAAGGTGGTCAGCCCGGCTTTTTCCTCCATGCGCTTTTCGCGCTGTGCCAGCAACGCTTCTTCGTTGCGCAGCATGGTTTTGCCGAGGGCATCGATCCGATGGTCCTCCTCCAGCGAGCGGGCGACCTGCAGGGAAGTCCGCACCGCTTCGATGCCGCCCTTGGCGTATTGGGTGAGGACCGCATTGATGCCATCGATGCGTTGCTGGATCAGGTCGTGCAAGCGGGCAGCGGTCTCCGCCTGTTGCGGGTCGTCGGCCACCAGCGCGGCCAGGCGCTCACTGTGTTCGCTGGCGCGCGGGAAATCGCGATAGTAGTCCTCGAGCCTCTCCACCTTGCCTGAGATGATGTAGGCGCGCTGGCTGGCCTCGATATCGTGCAGGGAGGCGAGGGTCAGGGTGATCTCCTGCTTGACCTCGAGCGAATGCGTGACCCAGTGGTTGGTCGCGACGAACTCACCCACGGCCCGGTAGACCTGGACCGCGACGGCGGCGAGGATGACGGCGAGCACCAGGAACGAGGCGACCAGCCGTTGGCTGTATCTCCGGTTCCAGGCGCTTGCCGCGCCAGAAAGTGTCGCACCGTGGCCGTTCATGATCCGCTCGACTGCAGGGGTATGCGTTGTCCGGGGTTGCAACCCGCGTGCCATCGACGTTCGCCGCTTCCGGATTCTGCCAACTGGCGCAGATTTCGATGCCAAAAGTCTGACGAAGTTCACAAGTCCGCCAATGGAAACGTCCGACTACCGGTGCTGAGAGCTTCCGGACCGCCAGCGTCACCGCCTGAACGGGAGGTTCAGCGCCGGATTTGACAAATCGCGCCGATCGGCTGGTCGCTCCCGGTCTCGGCATGTCCCGAAGGAGGGACCCCGGACGTGGCCCTTGCGTGGCCCGGAGCGACCCCGCTGCGGGTGCCCGCGCAAAGGCTGGCGCGGTGGATTCCGCCTGGGGTCGAGCGTATCCTCCGCGCCCACCGCCCACGAGCCCGAAGAATCGGAATGAATGCCCAAAGCGTCGCCAGCGAATCCAAGCGTCTTGAGCCGATCCTGAACCAGATTTCCAGCCAGGGCGGGGCCTCCCGCCAGCGCGACACGCAGGCCTTTGCCGCCCACTTCTTCCGGCACGTGCCCGCTGACGACATCGGCGGCAGGGACCCCGCCGAATGGGCGCGGATCGCCCAGTACATGTTCGAATACCTGCGCCAGCGCACGCCACACACGGCCAAGATCCGGGTATTCAATCCACAGGCAGCCGAAGAGGGCTTCGACAGCGGCCACACCATGATCGCGATCGCGACCGATGATATGCCGTTCCTGGTCGATTCGGTCTCGATGGCGATCAACCAGGCGAGTCTCGCCACGCACGCGGTCATCCATCCAATCTTCTGCGTGGAGCGCGATCCGGGCGGCCACATCCTGGCCTTCGGCGACGAACAGATCGGACGTGGCGCGGCCGAGTCGGTCATGCTGTTCGAGATCGAGCGGGTCAGCGACGCCAATGAGATCGAGGCCTTGCGCAGGAACATCGCAGCGGCTGTCGAGGACGTGCGCGCGGCGGTCTCCGACTGGCCAAAAATGAAGGCGAAAATGCTCGAAATCGCCGACCAGCTGCCGACCCTGAACCTGCCGTTCGACCAGGCCAGCCTCGACGAGGCCCAGGAATTTCTCAAGTGGATCGCCGACGATCACTTCACCTTCGTCGGCTACCGTGAATACCGCGTCGTCGAGGAGAACGGCGATGAGGTGCTCAAGCCGATCGAGAACACGGGACTGGGCATCATGCGTGGCTCCGAGAAGGGCTTTCCGGCGCGTTCGCTGAAGACGCTGGCGGCGAGCGATCTCGAGAAGTCCGGCTCGGTCGGAGCCCTGATCCTCACAAAGACCAATTCGCGATCGCGCGTGCATCGCCCCGGCCACATGGACTACCTTTCGGTGCTCGGCTTCGACGCCAGCGGCAAGCCGGTCCTCGAACAGCGCTTCCTCGGCCTGCTGACATCCTCGGCGTACATGACGCCGCCGCGCCAGGTGCCGCTGCTGCGCAAGAACTACGACACCATCCTGACCCGCTCGGGGCTCAAGCGCGATTCGCATTCGGGCAAGGCCCTGCGCCACATCCTCGACACCCTGCCGCGCGACGAAGTATTCCAGTGCTCGACCGACGAGCTCTACGAGATCGCCATGGCCGTGCTCGACCTGCGCGAGCGGGCGCGCACGCGCCTGTTCGTGCGCAGGGACCGTTACGGCCGGTTCTTCTCGATGCTCGCCTACGTGCCGCGCGACCGGTTCAATACCGAGGTGCGCGAGCGCATCGAGGCCATGCTCAGGGACTATTTCCGCGCCGAACGCATCGACTCGACCGTGCTCCTCGACGAGTCGCCGCTGGCCCGCGTGCACATGATCGTGCGTCCGGACCCGGGTGAGCGCCCGGACTGGAACGTGGCCGAACTCGAAGCCAACATCGCCGAGATCGTGCGCAACTGGCACGACGACCTGCGCGAAATCCTCGTCGCCAGCCATGGCGAGGAGCGTGGCAGCAAGCTGGCCAGCCGCTATGGCAAGGCCTTGCCGGCAGGCTACATCGAGAAGGTCACGCCGCAGAATGCAGCCTCCGACGTGGAACTGGCGGCCGCCCTGGCCGATGCCGACGACATCCAGCTCAATCTGTATCCGTCGCAGAAGCAGGATGGCGTGCTGCACTTCAAGGTATTCCGGCTCGGCGCCGACATTACCCTGTCCGAGGTCATCCCGCTGCTCGAAAACCTCGGTCTCAGCGTTCTGACCGAGAATCTCTACGAGATCAGGAACAGCGGCAACGCGATCACGATCCAGGACATCCTGGTCCGACCAGGGCGACTCGCCTTCGAACTGCCCAGCGTGCGTGAACTGTTCCAGGTGGCCTTCGAGCGCATCTGGCGTGGCGATGCCGAGAACGACGGCTTCAACAAGCTCGTGCTCGCCGCCCAATTGGACTGGCGCCAGGTCAGCATCCTGCGCGGCTACTGCAAATACCTGCTGCAGACCGGCGTGCCGTTCTCGCAGGCCTACATGGAGCAGACCCTGGCCAACTATCCGGACATGGCCGGTCTGCTGGTCGAACTGTTCGAAGCGAAGTTCGATCCGCATCGCCTCGACGCCGGCGCAGAGTTCATCGAGGAAGCCCGCAGCCGCCTGCGCGACGAGATGGAGACGCTGATCCCGGCGCAGTCGCTGGCCGACAATCCCGGCCTGATCGACGAGCTGATCGCCTGCCGCGACCAGCCGCGCGACACCCAGTGCCGGGTCATCGCCTCGACCATCAATACCTTGCTGGGACGCGTCGCCAGCCTCGACGAGGACCGCATCCTGCGCAGCTTCAGCGCGGTGATCCGGGCCACCCTGCGCACCAACTACTACCAGCGCGTCGATGGCAAGGCGCACGAATACACGAGCTTCAAGTTTGATCCTTCGCAACTGAGCGAACTGCCGAAGCCGCGCCCCTATCGCGAAATCTTCGTCTATTCACCGCGCGTTGAAGGCGTGCACCTGCGCTTCGGCCCGGTTGCGCGTGGCGGCCTGCGCTGGTCGGACCGGCGCGAGGATTTCCGCACCGAGGTGCTCGGCCTGGTCAAGGCGCAGATGGTCAAGAACACGGTCATCGTGCCGGTCGGTTCGAAAGGCGGGTTCTTCGTCAAGCGACCGCCGGCCAGCGGCGAACGCGATGCGGTCCTGGCCGAGGGCGTGGCCTGCTACCGCATGTTCATCAACGGCCTGCTCGATGTCACCGACAATCTCGTCGAAGGTGACCTCGTCCATCCGCAGGACGTGGTCCGCCACGACGATGCCGACCCCTACCTGGTCGTCGCTGCCGACAAGGGCACGGCGACGTTCTCCGACATCGCCAACGCGGTCAGCGCCGAGCACGATTTCTGGCTCGGCGATGCGTTCGCTTCGGGCGGTTCGGTGGGCTACGACCACAAGGGCATGGGCATCACGGCGAAGGGTGCCTGGGAATCGGTCAAGCGCCATTTCCGTGCCATGGGGTGCGACAGCCAGAGCGAGGACTTCACCTGCGTCGGCGTCGGCGACATGTCCGGCGACGTCTTCGGCAATGGCATGCTGCTGTCCCGGCACATCCGCCTGGTCGCCGCCTTCGACCACCGGCACATCTTCATCGACCCGAACCCGGATGCGGCCAGCTCGTTCATCGAGCGCGAGCGCATGTTCAAGTTGCCACGGTCGTCCTGGGCCGACTACGACACCAAGCTGATTTCGGCGGGTGGTGGCGTCTATCCGCGCTCGGCCAAGACCATCGACTTGTCCGCCGAAGCCGCGGCGGCGCTCGGTATCGACGGCGGCGCCCAGAAGCTCACCCCGAACGAACTGCTCACGGCGATCCTCAAGGCGCCGGTCGACCTGCTCTGGAATGGCGGCATCGGCACGTATGTCAAGTCGGCCAGCGAAACCCACGCTGATGCCGGCGACCGCGCCAACAATGCGATCCGCATCAACGGCGGCGAGCTGCGCTGCAAGGTGATCGGCGAAGGCGGCAACCTCGGCATGACCCAGCGCGGACGTATCGAGGCGGCCCAGAACGGCGTGCTGCTCAATACCGACTTCATCGACAACTCGGCCGGTGTGGATACCTCGGATCACGAGGTCAACATCAAGATCCTGCTGAATGATGCAGTACGCCGCGGCGAGATGAGCGTCGAGCAGCGCAATGCCCTCCTGCGCGAGATGACGGACGAGGTCGAGCGCCTGGTCCTGTTCGACAACTACCGGCAGAACGAAGCGATCAGCATCATGGAACGCATGTCGGTCTCGCGGCTCGGCTCCAAGCAGCACCTCGTGCGCACGCTCGAGGCGCAGGGCCTGCTGGACCGCCAGATCGAATTCCTGCCCAGCGAGAAGGAGTTCGCTGAGCGCAAGGCCCGCGGCGTCGGCCTGACCCGTCCGGAACTCGCGATCCTGCTCTCGTACTCGAAAATCGTGATCTTCCAGCAACTGCTTGATTCGGACGTGCCGGAAGACCCGTACCTGTCCAAGGAACTGCGTCGCTATTTCCCGGAACCGCTGCGCGAACGCTTCGCCGAGCACATGGAGCGGCACCGCCTGAAACGCGAGATCATCGCCACGGCGGTGACCAACTCGATGGTCAACCGCATGGGCGCGACCTTCATGCTGCGCATGCAGGAAGACACCGGGCAATCGCCCGCGGCCGTGGCCAAGGCCTTCAACATCGCCCGCGAAGTGCTCGATGCGCGCACGCTGTGGGCCGAAATCGAGGAACTCGACGGCAAGGTCAATGGCAATGCCCAGATCGATGCGAACCTGGCCATCTGGAGCCTGCTGCGCACGATGACGCGCTGGCTGCTCAACCATCCCGGCGAGGTCCACGATATCGCCGCGGCGGTCGAGCGCTATGAGCCGCCGATGCGTGAACTGCGGGCCCGGATCGACGCGGTGACCAGCGCTGCCGAAAACGCAGTCTTCGAAGCCGGGCGCGCGCAGTGGATCGAACAGGGCTTCCCGGAGCAACTGGCCGACCAACTGGCCCACCTGCCGTCGCTGGCTTCGGCCATGGACATCGCCCTGGTCGCCCAGCAGAGCGGCCACAGCGTCATCGACGTGGCCTCGGTCTTCTTCGCCGTCGGCGAGGCCCTGAACCTGAAGTGGCTGATGGAAAAGATCGAGGACCTGCCGGTCGAGACGCGCTGGCATGCGCACGCGCGCGGCTCGTTGCGTGACGAGCTGCTTTCGCACCAGCGTTCGCTGGTCTCGCAGATGCTCGCCTTCGAATGCGCCGGTGAGGGTGTCCATCGCGTCGCCGCCTGGATCGGTCGCGACGACCCGACCCTGAAGGCACTGCTGAGCACGCTCGCCGACATGCGCAGCCAGGTCGTCATCGACTATCCGATCGTGTCCGTGGCCGTGCGCCGGCTGGCACAACTGGTGTAGCGCAGCCTGACGGACGGAATCCATCGGGTTCCGTCCGTCTGCTAGAGTCGGGGCCTGCTGCGGGACGCAGCGCAAACGACGCGGGGTGACAACGTGAGTCAGCGCATCGCTCTGGTGGCGAGCCATGGCCCCGAGGCCCAGGCCGAGCTGGCCAAGCTCAAGGAGCGCTACGGCGACCTCGCGCCGGAGGAGGCCGATGTCATCGTGGCGTTGGGCGGCGACGGGTTCATGCTGCGCACCCTGCATCGCCATCTGGCCCTCGGCAAGCCGGTCTACGGCATGAAGCTCGGCACGGTCGGATTCCTCCTCAATCCGTTTCACGCCGATGACCTGCCCGAGCGAATCGCGCGTGCGCAGCCGACGGTCATGCGTCCGCTCGCGATGCATGCCCATTCGGAATCGGGCACCAGCGTCGAGGCGCTGGCCTTCAATGAAGTCTCCTTGCTGCGCCAGACCAAGCAGGCGGCGCACATCCGCGTGTCGCTGAACGGTATCGTGCGCATCGAGGAACTGATGTGCGATGGCGTCCTCGTGGCGACGCCGGCCGGGTCCACGGCCTACAACCTCTCCGCCCATGGGCCAATCCTGCCGATCGGCTCGAAGCTGCTGGCGATGACGCCGATCAGCCCGTTTCGTCCGCGCCGGTGGCGCGGCGCCGTGCTGCCGGAGACCACCGAGATCAAGTTCGAGATCCTCGATCCGTACAAGCGTCCGGTCAGCGCCACGGCCGACTCGAGCGAAGTGCGCGACGTCGTCGAGGTGGTCATCCGCGAATCGGCCGACCAGACCATGACCCTTCTGTTCGACCCCGAACTCAATCTGGAGGAACGCATCCTCAAGGAACAGTTCACGGTCTAGGGGCATCCCCGGGAGCCTGTCGGACTTTGCCAGACGGGGCTGCGAATCCGTCTGTATGGTTCATATTTCCGCCGCTTTTTGACCCATGGAACCACTATGGGTCTGCAAATCGTCAAAGATCTCCTCACATACAGCCGAATTCTCGCCTCGACCTGCAAAGTCCGACAGGCTCCTAGGCAGCGGCGCCAACTTCCCTTAAAGTCCGAAATTGCCCCGCTCTGGCGGGACGTCTGCCCACGGAGCGGGCCAACTCTTGGGGAGTTTGTTGATGACCGTTCCATTCCTGCGCGTGGCACCTCTGGCTCTGGCTTGCGCGGCCGCCATGGCACCTGTCGGTGCCGCCGAGATCGAGGCAGGCCTGCGCGCCGAGGCCCAGCGCTCGGGGAGCGTCGATACCCTGATCGTGCTGTCCGCACGGGCACCGAAGAGCCTTCTTCGCAATGATGGCAACTACCTCGAGCGTCGGCGCAATCTGGTCGATACCCTGCGCGCAACGGCGGACGTGACCCAGGCCGGTTTGCGCAACTGGCTCGATGCGCAGGGCATTGCCTATCGCCCGTACTGGATCGTCAACATGATCCAGGCGTCGTTGACGCCGCGGCAAATAGAGGCGTTGGCGGCTCGTGAGGAGGTCGCCAAGATCGAGTCGAATCGCAGCTACGCGCTGAAGCAGCCTGTCGAGAACGGCCCGCTGCCCGATCCTTCGTCCGCAACTCAATCGGATGGGTCGGCTCCCGCAGCGCCGCAGGCCATCGAATGGGGCGTCAACAAGGTCCGGGCGCCACTGGTCTGGGCCGCCGGGTTTACCGGCCAGGACGTGGTGATTGCCGGTCAGGACACCGGCATTCGCTGGACCCATGCTGCGATCAAGGCCAAATACCGTGGCTGGAACGGCGTCAGCGCCGACCACAACTACAACTGGCATGATTCCATCCATGTCGCAGGCAGCTCGTGCGGCGCCGATTCGCCGGTCCCCTGCGACGACAATGGTCACGGCAGCCACACGATCGGCACCATGGTCGGCGACGACGGCGGCAGCAATCAGGTCGGCGTGGCGCCTGGCGCAAAATGGATCGGGTGCCGCAACATGAATGCCGGCGACGGCACGCCGGCTCGCTACAACGAGTGTGCGCAGTGGCTGCTCGCACCGACTGACCTGAACGGAGCCAACCCGAATCCGGATCTGGCACCCGACGTGATCAGCAACTCATGGGGCTGCCCGGCCAGTGAAGGGTGCACGGCGGGTACCGAGATCAAGGAGGCCATCGAAAACCTCGTTGCGGGTGGCATCGTGTTCGTCGCGGCAGCGGGTAACGGCGGATCCGCCTGTGGCGGCATCATCGACCCGCCCGCCATCTACGACGCGTCGTTCACGATCGGCTCGATGACGTCCGGCGACGCCATGTCCGGCTTTTCGCTGCGCGGCCCGGGTCTCGGTTCGTCGAGTGTCAAGCCGGACGTCATCGCGCCGGGTTCGAGCGTCCGCTCGATCAGCAACGGCAGCGACACGAGCTACATGACGATCAGCGGCACCAGCATGGCGACGCCCCATGTGGCCGGCGTGGTCGCGCTACTCATGTCGGCCAATCCTGCCCTGAAGGGCGATCCGGCGCGGGTCGCGCAGATCCTCAGGGATACCGCGGTTCCGATCAACGATTCACAGGTCTGCGGCGGCATCCCGGCGACGACATATCCCAACCCGGTGCAGGGTATGGGGCGCGTCGATGCATGGAATGCCTTTCAGCTCGCAACCGACATGATCTTCGTTGACAGTTTCGAGGATTGATCCGGGGGCACCCTGTAAGATCCGCGCCATGGGTGCCCGCTTCGAAAAAGACGATATTCCGCCACCGGCGACCAGCGACAAGCTGGTCGTCGCCATCTCCTCGCGCGCCCTGTTCGACCTTGGCGACAGCCATGAGCTGTTCGAGCGCGAAGGGCTCGATGCCTACGCGCGCTACCAGATCGCCCACGAAGATGAACTGCTGCAGCCAGGAATCGCTTTCCCGCTGGTGCAGAAGCTGCTGCGCCTGAATGCGCTGGCCCCGGAGGCGCCACGGGTCGAGGTGATCCTGCTCTCGCGCAACTCGGCCGACACCGGCCTGCGCATCTTCAACGCGATCGAGCACTACGGACTCGACATCGTGCGCGCGGCATTCACCAACGGCGCGCCGACCGCTTCTTATGCGCACCCGTTTGGGGCCAACCTGTTCCTCTCGGCCAATGTCGAGGACGTGCGTCGCGCGCTGACCGCTGGCGTGGCCGCGGCGACGATCCTGCCCTCGAAGGCGCCCGAACTGCCGTCCGAGCAGTTGCGCATCGCCTTCGATGGTGATGCGGTCATCTTCGGCGACGATTCCGAGCGCGTTTCCCATCACGAAGGCCTCGATGCGTTCCACCGCAACGAAAGGGCAAGGGTCAACGAGCCGCTTGCGGTGGGGCCGTTCCGCACCTTCCTCGAGGCCCTGCATCGCATCCAGGCGGCGTTCCCGATCGAAACCTCGCCGATCCGCACCGCCCTGGTCACCGCGCGCTCGGCGCCAGCGCACAAGCGCGTGATCCTGACCTTGCGCAGCTGGGGGATCCGCCTCGACGAAGCGCTGTTCCTCGGCGGGCGTTCGAAGGGCCCGTTTCTCGAGGCCTTTGGCGCCGACATCTTCTTCGACGATTCGATGCTCAACGTCGAATCGGCACGCCAGCACGTGGCCACCGGTCACGTGCCGCACGGGGTTCACAACCCATCGTCCGATTGACGGTTTCGTTCCGGCAAGCCTGCCTGCTATCGTGCCGCCATCCGGGACCTCCCATTGGCGGAAATTCATGCTTGAAGATTTCATAGTCGTGACCGAAGTGGCCGAGGGACCGGCCGTGGCAGAGCAGATCTTCCAGCGCAAGTTCAGGCTTTCGGTTCCCGATTTCCCCCACCACATCGTCACCTTCTTTCGCAAGGACTGGCACTGCCTCGTGCCGTTCTCGTATGTGCACATACGTCCTCGCGGCGACATCTATCTGGTTGGCGGCGCAGCGACGGATGGTCGGGTATTCGCGATGATGAGCGAGCAACAACGCGAGCTGGTCACGGCCGCGGGCGGCGTCTACCTGAATGCCCTGCGTTATGCGTTCGATCGATTTGCCGACAGATGCGAGGCCTATTTCGGCTATTGCGGAGACGCACGGGCCTGGGAGGTCGACATGCAAGCCGGATTCGAGCCGACCGATCATGAGAAACTGATCGCGCGCTGGCACAAGCCGGTGGAGCACGAGCGCAAACTCCAACTGGTCGAACAGGCACGCACCTGGATTCCGTTCTGACACCATGCGCGAAGCAATCCAACGGGGTCCTTGCTGCACCTCCATCGCTTCACGGCGGGCGCAATACGGAGGTCAAGATGCAGACCGGTGAACTGTTCGATTCGGCAGAGATCCTGCCTGGGTCACTGCGGGATTTCATCGCCATCACGGAAGTCGACCACGCGGATTTGCTTGTGGCCAACTTGTTCAAGCGCAAATTCGGTCACCCGCCGCCGGCCTATCCGCGCCATCTGGTTGCCTTTTACCGTGACCCCATGGGTGGACTGCACCTGGCCGGCTACTCGCACATGATGCCGTTCGGCGACGTGTATCTCTCCGGTGGCTCGTGCACCAACGGCGAGACTGCGCGCCTGATGTCACCCGGCGAGCGCGACGCGCTGCGCAGTGCCGGCGGCCTCTGGTTCCATCTGCTCAAATATGCGTTCCGCAAGTACGCGGACTGTTGCGACGCCTTCTTCGGCCACTGCGGCGATCCGCGAGCGCTCGAAGTGGCCCTGGCAGCGGGTTTTGTGCAGACCGAGCACGAGCACGTGATCGTGCATTGGCACAAACCGCTGCACCCGAACATCCGGCGCGCCCTGCTGGCCAAGGTCCACGCCCTCGGCGCCTTCTGAGGTACCCCTGCGGTAGAGTCAGCCAAGCAGTATCTGGCGCAGCGCTTCGGGCGATTTCCAGTGCCAGCCGCAAATGTAGCGCGGCAGGTTCCAGCGGTCGCTGTCGGGATGCACAGGTTCCGCGCCGTCGCCCATGGCCGCCAGCATGCCGTGTTCCTCGCCGAACCTGGGCAGGTATTCGTCGTGGACGTAGTCGGGTACGTGGCTGAACGGGTAGCAGAACAGCGTCGTCCGCTGTGGCGCGATCCGGGCGTTGATGAAGTCGCTGGCGGCGGCGATCTCGGCCCTGGCCCTGGCGCGGTTGTCGACGCTCAGGAAGGAGCCGCGGGGCATGCCGTCGATGCCGGGCAATGGCACGGCGGCATGGTTGTGGTCCCAGCTGTGGTTTTCGATCGCGATCAGGCCGGTATCCTGGGCGGCGGGCCACCAGGCATCGTCCATCCATCCCCGTCCGGCCAGACAGCCCCGGTCAATGTGCGCGCGTGCTTCCGGCGAGGCAATCACAAACGAGGTCAGATGCAGATCGGGTTGGGCGTCCTTGCCGCGCTCGGCGATGAAGTCGGTCAGGCAGTGATGGAGACTGCGCTGGCGACCATGGGTCGGATGCTCGATGTCCTCGAAATCGAAATTCGAACCATCGTCGCAGGTCAGGGCGACGCAGCGCTCGAGGTCGCGATTGGCGCGACCGAGGAGTTGGTCGACGACCCAGTGCAGCGGAACGATGCGCAGACCGAGGTCGTCGATCAGGCGCAGATCGGCGGCGAACGCCCGCGGGTCGTTGCTGGCGTAGTCGTTACCGGAAATGTTGACCGCGTGATAGGCGAGAACGGGGACGCGCATGGGCAGACGGCAGAATCGGGCGGCCAGCATAGGGTCCCGGCAGCAATCCGCCAAGGGCACGTCGCCCGGGTCTGATCAGTCGCCACGGCAGGCGCGACAAAGTAGCGGTGTTCCGGCTTGCGCAGGCCGTTTACAATAGCCTGCTTTGCCAACCCTTCCGGAACACAGCCATGGCCGCCACCCCGCTCAATCCCGTTGATCTGTACGACGTCCGCTCCCTGCTCAGCGAAGAGGAGCAGGCGGTTCAGGATACGGTGGCGCGCTTCACCGATGAACGCGTGATTCCAATCATCGGCGATTGTTTCGACAAGGGCGTGTTCCCGAAGGAACTGATCCCGGAGATGGCCGAACTCGGCCTGCTCGGCTCGAGCCTGCCGACCGAATACGGTTGCGCGGGCCTGAATGGCGTCAGCTATGGCCTGATCTGCCAGGAACTCGAGCGCGGTGATTCCGGCATCCGCAGCTTCGCCTCGGTACAGTCCTCGCTTTGCATGTACCCGATCTACGCCTACGGCACCGAGGAGCAGCGCCGGCGCTGGCTGCCGGACATGGCCGCCGGCAAGGTGATCGGCTGCTTTGGCCTGACCGAACCGCAGGGCGGCTCGGATCCGGGCAGCATGAAGACCCATGCCAAGAAGGACGGTGCCGACTGGATCATCAATGGCTCGAAGATGTGGATCACCAACGGCAACCTGGCCGATATCGCGATCGTCTGGGCAATGACCGACGAGGGCATCCAGGGCTTCGTGATCGAGAAGGACTTCCCCGGCTTCAAGGCCCAGGAAATCCACAAGAAGATGAGCCTGCGCGCTTCGGTCACCTCGGCCCTGTTCTTCGACAACGTGCGCGTGCCGGAGGCCAACCGCCTGCCCAACGTCAAGGGCCTGAAGGGACCGCTGGGCTGCCTGACCCAGGCCCGTTACGGCATCACCTGGGGCCCGATTGGCGCGGCCATCGCCTGTTTCACCGAGGTCCTCGAGTATTCGAAGAACCGCATCCTGTTCAAGCAGCCGATCGCTTCCCGCCAGGCCGTCCAGCTCAAGCTGGCCGACATGGCCCGCCGAATCACCATGGCCCAGCTGCTCTCGCTCCAGCTCGGCCGTCTCAAGGACGCCGGCACGATGCAGCCGACCCAGGTATCGCTGGCCAAGTGGAACAACTGCCGCATGGCCATCGATATCGCCCGCGAGGCCCGTGACATCCTTGGCGGGGCCGGCATCACCACCGAACATTGCCCGATCCGCCACGCCCTCAACCTCGAATCCGTGATCACCTACGAGGGGACCGAAACCGTTCACCAGCTCGTGGTTGGCCGCGAGGTCACCGGCATCAACGCGTTCTGAGCAGCGCCGTGCCCGGTGAAGCGGCGGCTGGGTGATTTCGTGGAGTAGCCGAGCCCATTGCGAATGGAAACCACCGTCAGGAAAACCGGAATGCGTCATGCGCTCGTGACTTTGCTGGCTTCGTTCTTCGGCGTCCTCATCGCGCTGTTCGCGTTTCATCTCTACACGAAATACGAAGCCGACCGCGAACGGGCGGCCGCCGAGGCGGAACAACAGGCGCGGATCGAGCAGGGCCGGCAGCTGGCCGAACGCACCCTGGCCGAGGACCGCGCGATCCTCGCCATCCGCAATGACACGGTCGCCAGCACGTCGGCGCGCATGGCCGTCACCGAGTTCTACATGAACAGTGGACGCATGCCGGCCTCGAATGCCGAGGCTGGCCTGCCCGAACCGGGTTCGTACAAGGGCCAGAGCCTGCGCTCGCTCGAAGTCGACGAGGGCGGCGAACTGATCCTGACTTTCGACGCCGAATCGGGGGTCGACGGCGGCACGATCGAATGGCTGCCCGATCTGACCGGGATCGAATCGATGGGCCTGCAGTGGCGCTGCCGGACCCGTGACTTTCCGCAGATAGTGCGGGCCCTGCCGGATTGCGATTATGTGCCGGCCTCCGCCACCGACGTCGCTACGAAGCGACCCTGAAGCCGCCGTGGACCAATCCTTGCGCCACATCGAAACCGATCGCCTGATCCTGCGTCCGACGGCTGCCGAAGATTTCGAGGCCTGGGCACGCTTCGCCGCGGATCCCGAGGTCATGCGCCATCTAGGCGGTGTGCAGCCCCGATCCACGGCCTGGCGCGGCTTCATCGCGATGGCCGGCGCCTGGCAGATCCAGGGCTTTGCCATGTTTTCGGTCATCGAAAAATCTTCGGGCCACTGGCTCGGACGTATCGGGCCGTGGATGCCGGAAGGCTGGCCGGGCACCGAGGTCGGCTGGGGCCTGCTTCGCGAGGCATGGGGCAGGGGCTATGCGGTCGAGGCGGCGACGGCGGCGATCGACTGGTCGTTCCAGCACCTCGGCTGGAGCGAAGTCATTCATACGATATCCCCGGAGAATGCCGGCTCGAAGGGGGTTGCCGCACGTCTTGGCTCGCGCTACCTGCGCATGGGCCGGTTGCCGGCGCCAATCGAGATTGACGTCGAGGTCTGGGGACAGTCGCGCGAACAATGGCAATCGAAGCGGAGCGCTGGAAAATGAACCTGCCGACGGTCTACGGAATGGCGATCTCCGGCAACTGCTACAAGATCCAGTTGCTGATGGCCCTGCTCGATCGCCCCTACCGCTGGGTCGAGGTCGACAGCGCCCATGGCGGGACCCGGACGCAGGAATTCCTTGCCCGCAACCCGGTCGGCAAGGTGCCGGTCCTCGAACTCGAGGACGGCCGTACCCTGGCCGAGTCGAACGCGATTCTCTGCTTCCTGGCGGAGGACAGCCGCTATCTGCCCGAAGACCGTTGGCAGCGCGCCCAGGTGTTGCAGTGGCTGTTCTTCGAGCAGTACAGCCATGAACCCTATATCGCCGTGGCGCGGTTCATCTGTCTGATGCTCGATCAGGATCACCCCCGCCGCAGCGAGTTGCCGCGGTTGCTCGAAAGGGGCCATCAGGCCCTGGCCATCCTCGAACAGCAGCTGGCGAACCGGCCGTACCTGGTCGGCAGCACACCGAGCGTTGCCGACATCGCTCTTTTTGCCTACACCCATGTGGCCGACGACGGCGGCTTCGACCTCTCCCCGTACGCGGCCGTGCGGGATTGGTTGGCGCGTGTGCGTGGCATACCCGGTTTCGTGCCGCTCGGCGCCTGAGTCCAGCGCGATCCCCCGAACTTCGTTCGAGATTCGCCCGGTCGCAGGGATATCCCATCGGCAGCGCGCCCGGGCCCGGATACAATAGCGGACTACCCGTTTTCCGATCAGCCCCATGTCCGTTGCCGCATCCGCCAAAACCCCCGTCATTGCCGCGCGTCACCGCGGACTCAATCGCGCCGATATCTGCGATCAGAACTTCATCGAGTACGTACGCGACTGGGATGGTCCGGTGCGCCCGGCTCCAGCACCCGATCAGGCCGTTCTGCCGGGCAGCGCCTGCACGGCGGCGGATTTCCTCGAACTGTTCGAGTCGCAACTGGTCTCGCGCCACCTCGACCTGATGGCCCGCGTGCTGCGCGTGCGCAATCGCGTGTTCTACACGATCGGATCGAGCGGCCACGAAGGCAACGCGATGGTCGCCCGGCTCACCCGGCATACCGATCCGGCCTTCCTGCACTATCGTTCCGGCGCCTTCATGGCGGAACGTTTCCGCAAGCTGCCAGGTATGGATCCGATCATGGATTCGGCGCTGTCGTTTGCGGCGAGCAAGGATGATCCGGCGTCGGGGGGACGCCACAAGGTCTGGGGTTCCAAGCCGCTCTGGGTCCTGCCGCAGACTTCGACCATCGCCTCGCACCTGCCCAAGGCGCTCGGCACGGCGCTGGCCATCGAACAGTCCCGGCGTATCGGCCACGCACTGCCCGTGCCGGAGGATTCCATTGCGATCTGTTCGTTCGGTGATGCCTCGTCGAACCATGCGACCGCGCAGACGGCCTTCAATGCGGCCGGCTGGACCGCCTACCAGAAGCTGCCGGCGCCCGTCCTGTTCGTCTGCGAGGACAATGGCATCGGCATCTCGGTGAAGACGCCGGGCGGCTGGATCGAGCGCAATTTCAGCGAGCGTCGCGACCTCGACTACTTCTACGCCGACGGCCTCGACTTGGCGGGCGGCTACGCCGATGTCGAGCGCGCCGTGGCGCACTGCCGGCGCACGCGTCGGCCGACCTTCCTGCACCTGCGTACGACCCGCATCATGGGCCACGCCGGCACCGACTTCGAGATCGAGTGGCGCAGCATCGAGGAACTGGTCAAGGTCGAGGCCGGCGACCCATTGCTGCGCTCGGCGGCCATTGCCCTTGAATCCGGCCTGCTCGGCAAGGACGAAGTGCTGGCCCGCTATGAAACGATCCGTGCGCGCTGCTTCGCCGCCGCCGATGAGGCGGACCGCCGGCCGAAACTGACCGGACTGGCCGAAATCGTCGCGCCGCTGGCGCCGTATACGCCAGCGGCGGTCAAGGCCGAGGCCGAACGCAGCGATTATGCCGAGAAGCGTCTCGACATCTTCGGTGGCGAGAGCAAGCTGCCGGAGAACCTGCCGCCGCGGCACCTCGCCATCCAGATCAACCAGGCCCTGCACGACCTGTTCTGCAAGTACCCGCAGGCCCTGCTGTTCGGCGAGGACGTGGCCCAGAAAGGCGGTGTCTATACCGTGACCAAGGGCCTGCACAAGGCCTTTCGCAATGCGCGCGTCTTCAACACCTTGCTCGACGAGACGATCATCCTCGGCCTGGCCCAGGGCTACGCCAACATGGGCCTGCTGCCAATTCCCGAGATCCAGTACCTGGCCTATTTTCACAACGCCTGCGACCAGATCCGCGGCGAAGCGGCCTCGCTGCAGTTCTTCTCGAACGACCAGTACCGAAATCCGATGGTCGTGCGCATTGCCGGGCTCGGCTACCAGAAGGGCTTCGGTGGCCACTTCCACAACGACAATTCCCTGACCGCACTGCGCGATATCCCCGGCTTGGTCGTCGGCTGCCCGAGCCGCGGCGACGATGCCGCGACCATGCTGCGCACCCTGGCTGCGCTGGCCCGGGTCGATGGCCGGGTCAGCGTGTTTCTCGAGCCGATCGCGCTGTACATGACCAAGGACCTGCACGAGGCCGGCGACGGCCAGTGGTTGTTCCCGTATCCGGCGCCAGACCAGGCCATGCCGCTCGGTGAGGGGCGTGTCTATGCGCCGGACGCGTCCGACCTGGTCATCTTCACCTATGGCAACGGCGTGCCGATGAGCCTGCGCGCCGCCCGCGAAATCGAATCCCGGCGGAAATGGAAGGTCCGCGTGGTCGACCTGCGCTGGCTGGTGCCGCTCAACGAGGCCTACATCGCCGAGCAGGCGCGCAGTGCGCGGCGCATCCTCGTGGTCGATGAAGGCCGCCATTCAGCCGGCGTCGGCGAAGGCGTGATCACGGCCATCGTCGAGGCCGGGTTCGGGGCGACGCCGCTGCAGCGTGTGGTCGGTGCCGATACCTATACGCCGCTGGCCGGCGCTGCGCTGGCGGTCTTGCCGGCCGATTCAGATATCGTTGCCGCCGCGGATATTCTGGAGCCGCCTCGCTGAATGTCCTATCATCCGATGCAATGGGCGCCACTTCCACGCTGACAATCCTGTTTGCCGACGTTTCGGGCAGCACCAAGCTGTTCGAGACGCGCGGCAACGTCGCCGCACGCGACATCATCGCGGCCGTGCTCGACGCCCTGATCGAGGTCGCGCATCGGCATGGCGGCAAGCTGATCAAGACGATCGGCGACGAGATCATGTGCACGTTCCCCGGTGCCGTGCAGGGCCTGCTCGCCTCCACCGACATGCAGCGTCGCATGAAGTCCGACGCCGCGTTCGTGCAGGAGAACATCGGCATCCGCATCGGCCTGCACCATGGTGAGGCCCTGGTCGAGGAAAAGGACGTCTTCGGCGACGCGGTCAATGTCGCCGCGCGCATGGCGGCCATCGCCAAGCGCGACCAGATCGTCGCTACGGCGAGCACCGCGTTGAACATCACCAATGCCGCCGGCGTGCGTGTGCGCTCGGTCGGCACGGCCCGGGTTGCCGGCAAGCTGCTGCCGATCGAGATCGTCGACGTGATGTGGCAGGAAGATGTCTCGCACGTCACCACGGTGCAGCGCATCGTCCAGTTCACCAAGAACAAGCGCGTCGTCCTCAACCTGCGCTACATGGATCGCGAATTCCAGATCGACGAACTCGCCGATCCGTTCACCCTGGGGCGCGAGGACGGCCACAGCCTGACCATCGAGTCGGACTGGGTCTCGCGCGACCACGCCATGATCGAATGGAAGAAGGGCCACTTCATCCTCTCCGACCGCTCGACCAATGGCACCTGGGTCAGGATCGGCAACGAGGAACTGCTGGTCCACCGCGACGCCTTCCACCTGCGCCGCAGCGGCACGATCAGCCTCGGCCAGTCGCACGCCGCCGAAGACGGCAATCTCTTGCACTTCGAGTGTAGTGAGGCCTGAAAGCCGGGATTCGGGATTCGAGATTCGGGATTCGTTGGGAGCCGAAGCCAGAAGCCAATCCAGCGTGAGGCATTCGTCAGCTCTTGCGAATCCCGAATCTCGAATCCCCAATCCCGGCCCTTAGTCGAACCCATCCGCAAACACCGCGTCGAAATCGTCCGGCGGTTGGTCGGCGCCTTGGAAGATGCCCAGGGGCGCATAGCCTGAATAGCCGGGGAAGACGTAGTAGATGTTCGGGTTGCCCATGCGCCGGATCAGCGCTTCGGAGACGATGCGGCGGTAGTCGGTAGTCACGGCCACGTCGGTGCCCTGGTAGAGCTGCGCGGTAGCGAGGCCGGGAATCGATCCGTAGACCTGGCCGCCGTTGACCGAGCCGCCAAGTGCCATCATCACGTTGCCGTAGCCATGGTCGGTGCCGCCATCGGCGTTCTCCTGCACGCGCCGGCCGAACTCGCTGACCACGATCACGCTGGTTCGCTGCATCAGGTTGCCCGAGGCGCTGCTGGCGAGGTCGGTATAGAACGCGCTGAGCCCACCCGAGAGACTCGAGACCTGGTTGCCGAACCAGTCGTAGGACTGGGTCGGGTTGCCCTGGCCGACATGGGTGTCCCAGTTGCCGAGGTCGATCGTGGCCACGCGCAGGCCGAGATTGCTCTTGATCAGCTGGGCGACATTGCGCAACTGGTCGCCGAAACCCTGGTTGTAATCGAGCGTGTAGTTCGCGCCGCCGGTCGGCTGGTAGCCGCCGGGATTGCTGGTCGCATTGTAGAGGCCGAAATTGATCGGCCGCAGCAGGTCGAGCGAGGCCAGGGTCTCGACGCCGGCCGCCTCGAGCTGGGTCGAATTGCCGCTCCACAGCGAATGCATGCGCGACACCGCGCCGACCAGACCGTGCGCGCTGTCATCCTCCTGCCACGACCAGTGAAAGCCGTCGAGGCGGAAATCCGAGGCGCTGTTCATGGTGATCGCGTCGGAGCTGCCAAGCAGGCTGCTGGCCGTGATGCTGCCCATCGAGGTCGCCGGCAGGGCCACCGTGCCGGGCAGGCCGCCGCTGGCCAGGTGCCGGGTCAGCCAGCCGATGTTGGTACCGGTGCCGCCGCCGAAGCCGAATTCGAGATTGGCCTGGGCATCGAAGTGGCTGCGGATGACCGGATTCGGCTGGGTCTGGCCGGCCCCGACAATGAAGGCAAGGCGATTCTGGTTGAACAGGGTGCGCAGTCCGGTCGCCCGCGGGTGCAGGGCCCAGTTCGTGCCGTTCAGCGAAAGTGCTGCGCCGGTGCCCGAGGTCGGGATCCGGGTATTGGTCCGCGCGGCCTCGTAGTCGGCCCGGTAAGGACTGGCCGCGCCGGGCGGCAGCAGGCTCAGGCCGTCCATCGCGCCGCGCAGGAACACGATCACGAGGGTGTCGTTGGTGGCCGTCGTCGGCACCAAGCCGGGCGCCGAGAAATAGGCAAAGGCACGGCCGCTGGCGCCGCTGGCCAGGGCTGCCACGCTACAGCCCTTGAGAAAGTCGCGTCGATTGATTCGGGTCATGGGAGCGCTCCTCAACGACGCAGGAATTCGGGACTGCACAGGATCAGGCCAACCGCCGTGCGCAGGCGGGCAATCGTGTAGTGCTTGGAAAGGTCATTGAGATTCCAGGTACCGGTATGCGCCGGATGCCCGTTGTCGGTGCCATCGGTGACCAGGTCGAGCACCGCGCCGGCAGCGGCGTTCTGGCGCAGAAAATCGACGGCCACGCTGTAAGTCGGCTCGGGCCGGTAGCCGAGGATGCGATCGCACCAGTAGCCGATGATGTTCGCGGCGGTACGCTGGTTGGCGACGAACGCGGCCAGGGTTTGCGCGTGGATGTCGATCAGGAACGGGTAGGCATTGTTGTAGCTTTCGGTCTGATGCATTTCGAGCAGGCGCGGCAACATCCTCAGGGTCATGCCGAGCGTGCCCGTGCTCGACCAGGCGACGGGATCGTCCGGGTAGCCATTCGGAGCCGGCCAATAGAAGAGGCGTTGCCCCGCGGCCTGCAGGCGGCCCATGAATTCTTCGGTCGGTGTATAGGTCGTCGAGTTGTCAGGTTTGGGTGTGAAATCGGCGCCAGTAGCCCGCAACGCGCTGACCGCGCAGAGCGCGGGACGCTTCATCGCAGTACCCCAGCCGCTCTTGAATTCGGCCGATTGCAGGATGACCTGCAGGACCTGGGCGATCTGGTCGCTGGCCTGCCATTGCTGCTGGAACACGCTGGCGGCACTGTCGATCAGCGCCGTGGATGGCGCAGAGCCGACGAAGCGCCGACAGATCTTGGTCGCGACATGGCGCGCGGTGGATGGATGACGCGCGAGCATGTCGAACAGGGTGTTGCCGTCGATCTGTCCCTGCGAGGCGGCGAAGTAGCGGGCGAGGATGCGCTTGACGCCCTGGTCGTGGGTGCTCGAATCGTAGGCGAACTGGCCGAGCGGCACACCGTTGACCGGCGTATACGGCCAGTTCGCTCCCGAGATCGTCCAGCCAGTGAGAGCGCGGGCGGCTTCGTAGATATCGTCGTCGACATACTTGAGCCGCTCCTCCTCGCCGTCGGGCGCGGTGTAATGGCCGAGCAGGGTCATGTTGGCGAAGCTGTCCGGGTTCTGCACGATGCCGCCGTAGTGTTCGGCGCCCATGGTGTGCAGTTCGAACAGTTCGCGCGCGTAGTTCTCGTTCGGATGTGAGGCCTCGCTCGAATACAAATCGAGCATGTACATCATCGAGGCCGATTCGCCGACCGCCTGCAGCATGGTGCGGAAATTGCCGAATACCTGCGGTCGGATGGCCAGGCGGTCGAAGGCCGGGAACATGGGTCCGCCGTCATAGTCCCAGCCGAACACACTGAAATGGTCATGCCAGAAGTCGACCATGACTTCCTGGAGCTGGCGCCGGCTGTAGGTCTGGCGGATGACCGTCGCGCACTCGGTCTCGGAGACCGGCAGCATGCGCAGGTAATAGTTGGTGGTGACCGAGTGATGGTCGTTCCACAACTGGTTGGCGCTCTTGTTGAGTGTCGTGAAGGCGGCGCTGGCGATGCGCGCATCACAGGCGCTGTCGCTGATCGACGCGGGCGAGAGTTGCTGGTTGAGCCAGGCGGTCCAGCGCGCATCGTCATTGGCTCCCAGGGCATTGAAGTCGGCGAGTGCCTGAGTCGTGTAGCCGAATGTGCAGCGGGTCAGCCAGCGCGCCGCGGCCGGCGGAAAACTCAGGACGGCGGGACTCTGCGGCAGGTCGTCCTCGCGGAAGCCGTCGTGTCCGGGGCGGCGCATTGCCAACGACGGATCGATGTCCTCGATACCGGCACTGGAAAACAACGCACCGAACAGGCGTCGGCGCGACTGGACAAAGGCGGCACTGCTGGGGGCTGCGGCCATGGAACGCACTCCGTTCGGGGTTTTCCGGCGTCGCCCACCAGGCAGTTGCGAGCGGCCTGGACAGGCGACATGGACAGATCGTCGGACAGTGGATCAGAAATCGGCGCTTTGGGGTGTGACCAAGCTCGCGCGCTGGGCCATCGAGCCGGGGCGCAAGTTCCCCCGTTTGCGCGTGAATTGTCGAAGGCCAGTGGCGTGGCCTTGCCATGGTGATCGGCGGGCGCGCCTTGCGCCCAGGTCAGCCCCCCATCCGCAAACATCGCCGCAAGCGCCAGGGCGACCTGCGTGCCGACTGTCCCGGGCGCTCGCGGTCGATCGATTGGCGGAAACCTGACGAGGTGCCAGCGCACCAACGGCACCTGTACGAGCTGGAGCAACTGGAGAACATGGGCGGCAGTCCCCTCGTCGGCCCCGTGCACCGAGTCGAACATCAGCGCATGACCTGCGACCACCAGCAATCCGGTCGGCGACAGGGCAGGGGAATCCAAGCCCCGGATCCTGCAGCAAGCTGAACGGCATTGCCCGTTTCCAGCGGTCCATCGTGGCGCGCGAGGACAGGCAGGAGATCAGTCCCCTACCCGGGCCGAGGGCATGCGCCCGAATGCGACGACGCTACAGCACCAGGGGTTCGGCTTCCAGATCGACGCCGAAGCGATGGGTCACCGCGCCGCGGATGCGCTCCGCCAGAGCCCACACTTCGCTCCCCGTCGCGCGGCCACGATTGACGAGGACCAGGGCATGCTGTTCAGAGACGGCTGCATGACCCTGCTGCAACCCTTTGAATCCGCAGGATTCTATCAACCAGGCTGCCGACAGTTTCACTTGGTTGTCGACGCCGTCCCAGGCTGGCATGCCGGGGTTCGCCTCGCCCAGCGCGGTTGCTTCTGCGCGCGTCACGACCGGGTTCTTGAAGAAGCTGCCGGCATTGCCTATCAGGGCCGGATTCGGCAGCTTGCGCGTGCGGATGCGGGCGATCGCCTCGGCGACCGCTGGCGCGGTCGGCGTTTCGATGCCGAGCACGGCCAGTTCCTCGGCGACGCCGGCATAGTCCACGCGCAACGGCCGCGAACGGGACAGGGCGAACGTCACCGCCGTGACGATATAGCGGTCGCGCTGATGCTTGAACACCGAGTCGCGATAGCCGAACCGGCATTCCGGATTCGACAGTCGCACGAGTTCGCCGGCAGCCCGGTCCCAGGCTTCCACATGGTCGATGAATTCGCTGACCTCGACGCCGTAGGCACCGATGTTCTGGATCGGCGCGGCACCGACCGTGCCCGGAATCAGGACGAGATTCTCAAGTCCGCAGAACCCTCTCCCGAGCGACCAGCGCACGAAATCGTTCCAGCTTTCGCCGGCCTCGACGCGGACCAGGGCGCGCTCGCCGTCGTCCTCGCGCACTTCGATGCCGAGCGCCGCGATCGACAGCACGATGCCGGGCCAGTCGCGCGTGAACAGGATGTTGCTGCCTTCGCCGAGAACCAGCAGGGGTGCGGACTTGAGCATGGCGAAGCCGAACAGTTCGGCCAGGGCCTCGCGCCGGCGCACGTCGATCAGCATGCGGGCACGGGCCGGAACGCGAAACGTGTTGCGTCCTTCCAGCGAGGCATTTTCGACGATGGTGTAACCGACGCCCTCGGCGATCGCTGCGTCGACGTGATAGCGCTTTTCGCTCACGCGGCGGCCCCGGGACGCAGCGCGCGGATCGCCTCGACGCTCTCGCCGATCAGGCCCGGGCCGCGGTAGACCATGCCGGTATAGAACTGCACGAGGCTCGCACCGGCGTCGATCTTGGCCGCCGCGTCAGGGCCGCTGACGATGCCGCCGACGCCGATCAGCGGCATGCACCCGTCGAGTCGTCCGGCCATGCCGCGCAGCACGGCCGTCGATTTGGCGAATACCGGCTTGCCGGACAGGCCGCCGGCTTCATCGGCATGGCGGTGGCCGGCGACGGCGCTGCGGTCGATCGTCGTATTGGTGCAGATCAAGCCGTCGATCGCGCTGTTGCGCAAGACCTCGGCGATCGCATCGAGTTCGTTGTCGCTGAGGTCCGGCGCGATCTTGAGCAGGATCGGCTTGCGTCGGCCGTGGCGGGACGCATGGCGCTCGCCGGCCTCGCAGATGCCGCCGATGAAGCGGCGCAGGGTCTCCTCCTCCTGCAGGTCGCGCAGGCCCTGCGTATTCGGCGAGGAGATATTGACCGTGACGTAGCTGGCCCGGGCGTACACGCGCTCCAGGCAAAACAGATAGTCGTCGATCGCGCGTTCGTTCGGTGTGTCCTTGTTCTTGCCGATATTGATGCCGAGCACGCCGTCATAGCGCGCGCGCTCGGCATTGGCGACCAGCACGTCGACGCCGGCATTGTTGAAGCCGAGCCGGTTGATCACCGCCTGATGTTCAGGCAGGCGGAACATGCGTGGTTTCGGATTGCCGGGCTGGGCGCGTGGCGTAGTCGTGCCGACCTCGATGAATCCGAAGCCTAGCGAGGCGAGCGCATCGATATGCGCGGCATTCTTGTCGAGGCCGGCGGCAAGCCCCACCGGATTGGCGAAGTCGATACCGAACACCTTCGATGGCAGCGAAGCGGGCTTCGATGCAACCAGCGGGTTGAGACCGGTCCGATAGGCGGTCTCGATGGCTCTCAGCGAGAGGTCGTGGGCGCGTTCCGCATCGAGGCAGAACAGCAGGGAGCGGGCCAGGGCGTACATCGATCAGTGCATGCCCGATAAGCTGAAGCCGAAAATCAGGATCCCGACGAACAACAACAGCCCCAGCAGAAACAGGGCCAGTTGGGCGTAGCCGAGGATCATGCCGGCGATGGCCAGGCCATCGCCGTCGATCTCGCCGGGCGGCATGCGCCGGATCTCGCCGCGGGCCACGTGACCGCAGATCACGGCAACCAGGGCGCCGATGAACGGCAGGCCGACCCAGGTGATGATGCCGAACACGAGGCTGGCGATGGCGGTACCGCTGGTGCGAACGGGTGGATTCATGGGCTCCTCCTGTTCGCTAGTTTAACCGGTGCCCGCTTGCACCGCGTTGCCGGCAACCGGCAGTCGCCGCGCAAACCGGGCGGATGCCAGTCGCCTGCCGTGGCTGACGGGAATCGTTGGCGGCGTTACTTTCCAGCGCTGGCCGGCGCTGGCGGCAGGTGCAGGGAGAATGCCGGCAGCGGTGGGTCGACACCGGGCGGCAGGGCCGCCGGGGCCGGCACGCCGGCCTTGCCCAGTGAGCGCGTGAAAGCCCAGATCGCCTCAAGATCGTCATCGGTCATGTGGTTGAGCGCCCAGTAGGGCATCGGCGGGCGCAGCACGGCGTTGCGCGCGAAGGTCTTCCAGGTGGCCAGGTCCATCTCGGCCAGGCGCAGGCGCAGGTTGGCGGCATAGGTCGTGCCCCAGGGGCCCGACCACGACATCGTGTCACCGATCAGCCATTCGCTTTCGGGGACCTTGCCGGAACGGGCGATGTAGCCGGCGGTGTGGCAGTCGTTGCAGCCGCTGATGGCGATCAGGTAACGACCCCGCTCGACCGGCGTCGTTGGGGTGGGTTCCGTTGCGGCCAGCAACGGCGAGACGAAAAGCAGGGACAGGAACAAGGAAGTGATACGCATGGTCTACTCCAACATGGGTTCGCTTGGGAGGGTCTGATCAAGTAGCAAAGTCGTCATGGCGTTCAGAAGGTTCTCCATATGTACTGCGTGGCGAAGTGAAGGCTGGTTGCCTTGACGAGGCGCGCGGTGCATATGGGGAGCCTTCTGGACGCCACCTTTTCTGCATCCAATCAATCAGTGGGGCGACGCCTGCCTGCGCGCAGATCTTTGTTGCGTCGACTTGAAAGACGGCCAGTCTGTCTGCGTCGACGCGTCGCGATCTGCACACAGGCAGGCGTCGTGACGACTTTGCTACTTGATCAGACCCTCCCTTGCGCGGGAACGTCTGCTGGTTCATGACGGAATGCGGCGCCTTTTCCTGTCACGGCCCGCCGAATATTTTGCCAGTGCAGGTCGGAGCAAGCGGCAGCGCACCCCAACAGCGCCCTCTCATGCGTGCGGAGAGCAAAAAAAACCGGCCGCCAAGGCGACCGGTTCTGGAGTCACGGCAGGCTTCGGTTCGATCAGAACTCGAACTTGATGCCCTGGGCCAGCGGCAGCTCGTCGGAGTAGTTGATCGTGTTGGTCTGGCGGCGCATGTAGACCTTCCAGGCGTCCGAGCCGGACTCGCGGCCGCCGCCGGTTTCCTTCTCGCCACCGAAGGCGCCGCCGATCTCGGCACCCGAGGTGCCGATGTTGACGTTGGCGATGCCGCAATCGGATCCGACTGCCGAGAGGTAACGTTCGGCAGCCTTGACGTTCTGCGTGAAGATCGCCGAGGACAGGCCCTGCGGCACGGCGTTCTGCATGGCGATCGCCTCGTCGAGGGTCTTGAATTTCATGACATAGAGAATCGGCGCGAAGGTTTCGGTCTGGACCACCTCGTCGCTGTTCCTGAGGCCGGTAACGACGGTCGGCAGGACGAAGTTGCCCTTGCCTTCCTTCGCCGTTCCGCCGGTGGCGATCGTGCCGCCGGCGGCCTTGGCCTTCTCGATCGCTTCGAGGAAATGCTTGACCGCTTCCGGGCTGTTGAGCGGGCCCATCAGGGTCTTCGCGTCGGTCGGGTCGCCGATCTTGCCTTCGACCTGCTTGTAGGCCTTGACCACCGAGGCGACCACGTCGTCGTGGATCGACTCGTGCACGAACAGGCGGCGCGTCGTCGTGCAGCGCTGGCCGGCCGTGCCGACCGCACCGAACACGATCGCCGGCAGGGCCAGCTTCAGGTCGGCGGTATCGTCGACGATCATGGCGTTGTTGCCGCCGAGTTCGAGCAGGCTTCGGCCCATGCGCTGGGCGACGCGCTCGCCGACCGCGCGGCCGACCTTGGTCGAACCAGTGAAGCTGATCAGCGGGATGCGGCGATCGTCGACGAAGGCCTTGGCCAGATCGGTGCCGGCGTCATTGAACAGGAAGAACAGATCCGGGAAGCCGGCGTCCTTGAGCGCTTCGTTGCAGATCTTCATCGTCGCGATCGCGGTCAGCGGCGTGCGCGGCGACGGCTTCCAGATGCAGATGTCGCCGCAGATCGTGGCGAGGAAGGCGTTCCAGGCCCAGACCGCTACCGGGAAGTTGAAGGCGCTGATGATGCCGACCAGACCGAGCGGGTGCCACTGGTCGTACATGCGGTGGCCCGGGCGCTCGGAATGCATCGTGTAGCCGTAGAGCATGCGCGACTGGCCGACCGCGAAATCGGCGATGTCGATCATCTCCTGCACTTCGCCGTCGCCTTCGGGCTTGATCTTGCCCATCTCGAGCGCGACCAGCGAGCCGAGCGCGTCCTTGTGCTTGCGCAGCGCTTCGCCGCACAGGCGCACCGCTTCTCCGCGACGCGGTGCCGGCGTCGTGCGCCAGATCTCGAATGCTTCCTGGGCGCGCTTGATGATCGTGTCATAGTCGGCCTGGCTCGAGGCATGGACTTCCGCGATCACTTCGTTGGTGGCTGGATTGACCGACTGCACGACACCGGCATTCGTGGTCCTGGACCATTCGCCCTTGCCGAGGTAGGAGCCGGAATTGGACTTGTCGAGGCCGAGGGCCTTGAGAATGTCAGCGGACATGGAGTCTCCAGAGTTGATTTGAATGGTCGGGCGTCGGGCCGTCGCGCGGAGATTGGGTTGAATCATTCATTCGCAAGCGACGAGGCCCGGTGTGGGCCTTTTGGGAATACCCGGTCGCGGGCGTTCCAATGCAATACGCGGCGCAGCAAGCGGGCCCAAAGCCCTGAATGCAGCCGGACAGGATAGAGCAAAAGGGCTCCGGCTGAAACCATCGGACCCGGAAATGTCGCCGAGGAAAGTCCATGTCCGCTGCGCATGGCCCGGGGAACCAGCGTTCCTGGCGCCGAACCCGGGCATGCCAATCGGGGTCATGGACCATCCAAGGCAGGCCATTGATGAACGGGGGGGCGAACGTGAGCCGGGTGCGAATCTGGAACCTGCATGCAAAATGGGTGTATTCAGACAGGCATGGCAAGTACGGCACGCGCAGAGATGAGTGAACGGAACCGGGCCGACGAACCGCTCGACCAGCTGCTTGCCCAGGTCCGGGCTTGCTGCCATTGCGCGAGCCAACTTCCGCACGTGCCGCGCCCGATCGTCCAGGCCGGCGCCGGCTCGCGTCTGCTGATCATCGGGCAGGCCCCCGGCGCACGCGTACATGCCAGTGGCATCCCCTGGGACGACGCCAGCGGCAATCGCCTGCGCGACTGGCTGCAACTCGACCGTGAGACCTTCTACGACCCGCAGCGCGTCGCCATCATTCCCATGGGCTACTGCTATCCCGGCAAGGGCGCCAGCGGAGACCTGCCACCCAGACGCGAATGCGCGGAACTCTGGCTCGACCGGCTGCTGGCGAACCTACCCGCTATCGAGCTGACCTTGCTGATCGGCCAGTATGCACAGCGGCATATCCTGGGTCCGCGCGCGGCGGGCGGTGTCGGTGCCACCGTGGCCGACTACGCGCGATTCGCGCCGCGTTACCTGCCCCTGCCGCATCCCTCGCCGCGCAACGTCGCCTGGTTCAAGCGCAATCCGTGGTTCGAAGCCGCGCTCCTGCCCGCATTGCGAAGCCATATCGGCAGCTTGTTCGGGAAGCACGCCGGAATGCGACGATGACCCGACCAACCCATCGAGACCTGCCCGATATTCGCCTGCAACGCGCCTACGATGATCCCGGCGCGAATGATGGCTACCGCGTTCTCGTCGATCGGTTCTGGCCTCGCGGCCGCCGCAGGGACGCGCTGCGACTGGACGAGTGGGCCCGCGATCTCGCTCCCGAACCGGCCTTGATCCAATGGTTCGGACACAGGCCGGAGCGTTGGGATGAATTCCGCCAGCGCTATGGCGCGTGGCTCGACGAGCCGGCCCAGGCGCAGCGGCTATCGGAACTGCTTCGGGCGGCCGGTGATGGCGTGCTGACCCTGGTCTATGGGGCGCGAGATGAAACGCAGAACCAGGCGGTCGTCATGCGCGAGGCACTGATCCGCGCCGCGAAACAACAATGACAATGATGTGCAGTCGGCGGAACGGGGCGAGGATCGGTTCGGGCAGTTTTTCGCGGAGGATTCGCCCGGGTGCTAGTCGAAGCTGCCGTTGAAGACGACATCATTGATCAATACGGCGAGGCTGCCCGATTCATAGTCGAGCACGGCGAGATCCGGGCTGCCATCGGCGTTGAAGTCTGCGGTGGCGATCGTCGAAGGGGACGTTCCGAGCGGAATGATCTGCGGCAGGCCGAAGATTCCGTTCGCGCTGCCGCGGAAGACTTCAACCGCGGCCATGCGAAAGTCGGCGACGGCGAGATCGAGGTTGCCGTCGGCGTCGAGATCGACGGCGATGATCGAATTGGGTTCCGAATCGACCCATCCCGCACTCGAGAGCGGGTACTCGATGGCGGGCGCAAACGATCCGTCCCCGTATCCCTTGACGACCGAGATCGAGGCGCCCTCGCCATTGGCCACGGCGATGTCGGCAATTCCATCGTGATTGAAATCGGCGGCGACGAGTGAGCGGGGATTGGCACCCACCGTGTAGTGCGTCGGAGCACCGAACTGCCCGTTTCCTGCGCCGAGAAGTATGGTCAGGCGTCCGACTCCCCAGCTGACCTGTGCGATGTCCGCGTGGCCATCGCCGTTGAAATCGGCTGAAACATTGGAAATCGGCGAGTCGTCCGACTCAAACTCGGTTCGTGGCTGAAAAGTCCCGTTGCCGTTTCCGAGCAGCACCGAAATGTTGCTGCCTTCCGAATTTGTCGTGATCAGGTCCAGCCTGCCATCATGATTGGTGTCGACTGCGACAACGGAGGTCGGACAGGTGCCGACCTGGTGGAGGGTCTGGGCCAGGAATGTTCCATTGCCGACGCCAAGCGCGACGGACACATAGAACGGGCCGCCATACTGGCTCGTGACGGCATAGTCGAGGTTGCCATCGCCATTGAAGTCGCCGGTCGCCAGCGGCTGTGGATGGTGAAAAATCCGGCCATCAGGGGCCGTGGCATAGCTGACGACCGGCGCGAACCGAGTAGTGCCGGTGCCCAGCAACACGGACGCGGTGGAGAGCTGATCATTCGCGGCAACAACGTCCAGAAGACCATCGTGATTGAAGTCTGCGACCGCCATGCCAGCGGGCCGGTTGCCTGCGGGCGATGAGCCCGGTTCGAGGAACACGAGGTCGGCCAGAACCGGACTTGGAATGGCCAGGACGACGCCTGCCGACATGCAGATTGCTGCAATGGAGCGGCTTGCTGAACGACGCATGCGGCCTGCCTCGACGTTGGCGTGATGTGCATGGTAACCCAATATGAATTGTTATATATCCACTGCAGCCACTTCGCGTTTCCAATTGTACGGTCTTGCCAGCGATCCTGCCGTGGTCAGCCGGTGGGTGCAGAATGGGCAGCCGACCGGCATGTCGGTCCCTTCGAGTACGCATCTCTGCGGCCAGGTGGTTTTATGGCAACTGGGTTCATGCGCGAGATCGCGAGGCCTTCGACGCGCAAATGTGCGGTGGCCACTCGCATGCCGAGATCGCTCGCAGAATCGGCGATCGATTCAATGTCGAACGCTGCGAGTTCATCGACCGGCCAGGGTGCGCCGTGCCGGTCATCCGGCTCTACTGCAACTTCGAAGCGAGGATTGCCCAGTCCATGGCCGCGATGGGCATTGGCGCTTTCGTTCCGGAATCAGCGCCGCACGGATCGGCGAAAGGGCAGTGAGAGAGGCTGACAGTTCCCGCGAGCTCCGGGCGGACCGAGTAATGATGCAGCCTGGAACGCAGGAGGCCCCGCGATCGCGGGGCCTCCTGCTGCGCTTCCGGACGGGGCGGCTCAGATCGAATTTTCGAATTCCCGAACGGCCTTCTTCGCTTCGTCACGGGCCATGCCGTAGCGCTCCTGGATCTTGCCTGCCAGGTATTCGGTGTTGCCCTCGGCAACATCGAGGTCGTCGTTGGTCAGCTTGCCCCACTTCTCCTGGATGCTGCCCTTGAGCTGCTTCCATTTACCCTGGATACGATCTTCGTTCATGGATTTCTCCCTTTGGATTGGATTGTTGCGGAGAGTCGGCAATGCACCCGATCCGGTCATGCCCGCCGTGCCCCGCTGACGATCACCTTGCCCCAGACTCCATGCATGCAAGATAAATTGGGAATCCTTGCATGCAGTCGCCGTTCATGCGGCATGTCCGTTCAGGTGCTGATTTTTAATTGCAATTTGTTTACCGATGGCACGACTTGGCATTGCGCTTCCCGGGCAGGTTGATACCCCGGGGATGGCGTCGGGGTCGCAGGATGGAGGTAGGCGAAGTCATCGGGCCTTCGTCGGCCTTCGGTGAGCGAGGCTTGCTTCACATCCGGGCGAGTGATGAACTCGGCGACCAGGGGCATGGCCCGCAGGGTGTCGGTGCAGGGGACGAGCATGCATTTTCGCGTTATGCACAATTTTCTTCTGGTCCTCGCCTGCCTGCTCGGATCGGCCAGGGCGGAGACAACCGTACGTGTGCTCGAGACGTGGCCGCCGGGAGACCGGGTGGAATTGGGCAGAAATCAGAGCTTCTACTTGCGTCTGGCCTATGCCACGGATGTGCCGGTGCGCATCTGGGTGGCGCCCTATCGGAACGGCGAACGTGTGGACGCGGGCAGCAATCCTTCCGCGATCCATTCCGGCCGTGGTGAGGCGTTGGGATGGTTCTTCTTCATGCACCCCGGCGCCGAGGTCGACGAAGTCCGCATTACGGCAGGCGATGGCAGCGAGGCCAATACGCGGCTTGTTGCGGTCTGGAATGGGCGCGTGACAGGGGGCGTCGAACCTGCCGACGACAGTCTGATCGCACCCGGGTGGATAGCCGAATTGACGGCGCTGGCCAGGAAACAACAGGACGAGGCCAATCGGGCGCGGGAGAGTGCGCCGGTATCCACCGGAGAGGTCGTGCTGTTTGGCGGCTTCATGCTGGGGATGCTCGCTGTCGGGGTGCTTGGACTGGCCTGGCCGGCCTGGGGCCTCTGGCGCTGGAGGGGTGGCTGGCGCCTGGCTGCGGCGGTCCCGGAAGCATTGATGGTGTTCGTCGTCTTGCGGATCGTGACCGGCGTCGCGCGTGATCCCACTTCGCATAATCTCTGGCCATTCGAAATTCTCCAGGCGGGCGCGTTCGGCCTTGCCTGGATGGCGGTCCTGGTCGCGGCGAGAAGGGTTTTCGGCCAGCGACGTCCATGATGGCAAGGTGGACCGGCACGCCATTCTGATCGGCATTGGTGGTTTTTTGCATCGGCGGCCGGCCATGGTCGACCAGAGGAGGCCACGCCGCCATTCTTGCCCACTCTCGGCCCTTGGCGCAGACTGGTTCCGGGGGAAATCATGGTTCTCGATATCCGCACGGTCGTCATCGTCGCCGCCTTGATCGCGCTGATCATCGGGGTCAGCCTGTGGTTTGCCCTGCGAAATCAAAAGGCCGCGATGGTGTCCAGCATCCGGATCTGGATGCTCGGTGTTCTGCTGCTGCCGACGGGCTGGGTCCTGTACGGACTTCGCGGGCTGCTGTCGGACTTCGTGACGATCGTGGTCGCGAACGGTCTGTTGAGCCTCGGTTTCGCCAAGCTGGTCGAGGCCGTGCGGGATTTCGTCGGTCGTCCGCGAAATCGCGCGCTGATCTACCTGCCGGTGCTTGCCGTCGTTCTGGGCGAGGCGGTCTTCAGCTATCTCGCGCCGAACCCGCGCGTTCGCGGTGTCCTGGTTGCGGCCATCATCGGCGTGCAACTGGCTTTCGCGGTCTCCGCACTGATGGCGCGTGCGATCGCTCGACCGCGCAGCCATCAGCTGACCGCGGCGGCGTTCTTGCTGCTCTCACTGGTGCTGCTCGTTCGTGCTGCACACGAGTTGTTCCAGCCTCATGCATTGCCCGGCCCGTTTGCGTTCTCGCTGATGCAGTCCATTGCATTTGGACTCGCGGCGGCGTTCCCGATTGCCGCAACGCTGGGATTTCTGTCGATGTGCAACGACAGGTTGAATCTGGCCCTGGTTCGAAACCAGGCGCATTTCCGCGCCATAACCGACCATATGCCGGCGATTGTGGCGCATATCGATACGCGCGAGCAGTTCACGTTCGCGAATGCCTATCTGGCTCGATTGCTGGGCGTCGAGCCGGATGATTTCGTGGGTCGCACCCTGCAGGAAGTATTTGGGCCGGCGGCCTATGCGGAGATTGCTCCGCATGTTCCCGCGGTCCTGCAAGGCACGGCGCCGACATTCGAGATGGCGCACTCCTTTCAGGGCAAGCAGCGCTTCTTCGAAGCATCCTTCGTCCCTGACCTGGATTCGACTCGAGGCGTGTGTGGTTTCTTCGTGCTCCTCTTCGACATCTCGCGACTCAAGCTCGCGAAAGAGGAACTGGCCAGGGTGGCGCAGTGCGACAGCCTGACCGGACTGGCCAATCGCAAGGCATTCGGCGAGTCGCTCGACCGCGCATTGGCCCGCCCGGGTCCGCAGGATCGATTGCTCGGCTTGCTCTACATCGATATCGATCACTTCAAGAGCATCAACGACCGATACGGACATCTGACCGGCGATGGTGTCCTCTGCGAGTTTTCAGCGCGGCTCAAGCGCTGCATTCGCGAATCGGATCTTGCCGCTCGCCTGGGGGGCGATGAGTTCGCCGTGCTCATCGAGGATGCCGAATCGTCCGAGGCGATTGAGACGGTCGCGCGCAAGCTTCTCGATATGGTCAGGGTCGACTTCGTCGTCGATGGTCATGCCCTGAGGGTTGGAGTCAGCATCGGAATCGGCATCTCGCGGTCCGGCGCCGACCCGACTGCCTTGTTGCGCATGGCAGACGAGGCGCTGTATGAGGCAAAGGTGGCCGGGCGCGATGGCTTTTGCATCGCGCGGGTCGGAATCGATCCGGTACTTTCCGGGCGGGCGGATCCCCTCCGCTGAATCCGCTTGCCGGCCCCGGTACGGTTTGCGCCGGTCATTCCAGCGCGCATTTCGCTGTCAATGCCGATGTGGCGCGCGCGACGGGCTGCCATCCGCAGAGCGGTCGGCCGATTCGCATTTGGTGTATCGATGGCCCACGCTATCGAGGGGAGGTTCGCCGCCTCGAGCGCACGATGCCCTCGATCGCGAAGATGCCCAGGGCGATCCAGATCAGCGCGAAACCGACCATGCGGTCGCGACCGAACGGTTCGCCGAAGACCAGGACACCACAGAGCAACTGCAGGGTAGGGGCCATGTATTGCATCAGGCCGACAACCGAGAACGGAATCCGGCGCACGGCTTCGGCAAAGGCGATCAGCGGAATCGCGGTCAAGGCGCCGCCGAAGACGAGCAGGATGCCGGCCTTGAGGCCCCAGCCTCCTGCGGCTGGGGAAGCAATGAATCCACCCTGGCCATGGCTTTCGGTCCAGAGCAGGAATACGAGCGCCGGCAGGAACAGGTAGATGCTTTCAACGCCGAGACCGCGCACGGGCGGCACCGCCGCAATCTTCCGAATCAATCCGTAGAGACCGAACGAACAGGCCAGGGCCAGGGCGATCCAGGGGAAGCTGCCGTAATTGAAGGTCAGCCAGAGCACGCCGGTGGCGGCGATCGCGACCGAAATCCATTGCGCGCGGTTCAGTCGCTCGCCGAGCAGGAACACGCCGAGCACGACGTTGAGCAGCGGGTTGATGAAGTAGCCGAGGCTGGTCTCGACCACGTGCCCGGCGTTGACCGCCCAGATGTAGAGGCCCCAGTTGAGGGCGATGAGCGTTCCCGAAAGCGCCAGCATCCAGGCCGCGCGCGGTTGTCGGAGGGTTTCGCGCAGCCAGCCCCGACCGTGGCGCCAGATCAGCCAGCCACCGACCATCAGCGCGCTCCAGAGGATGCGATGGGTGATGATCTGCAGCGAAGGCACTGTCTTGAGCAGATGCCAGTACAGCGGCATCAGCCCCCAGATGGCGAACGCAACGGTGGCAGCGGCGAGACCGCGCGGATCGATCGATTGGGTAGACAGGGGTGAATCTCCTCGGCCGGACTGCCGGCATCCAGGGTCGTATTGTCCCGGTTTCCTGAGGCGGTGGTCAGGTTTCGCTGTTGCCAGCGCACGATCGGCGCCGCAACCGCGTTCCCGTTGCCGTCGACTCTCCACCCGCGCCATCCAGGTTGCGCGAGACCGGGCCTTGGCGCTGTCGGTGCGTTCAGGCAGGGTCGGCTATACCTCGTCCCCGTCTGCCATTC
Organism: Dokdonella immobilis; assembly: GCF_900115085.1. Classification (GTDB taxonomy): domain Bacteria; phylum Pseudomonadota; class Gammaproteobacteria; order Xanthomonadales; family Rhodanobacteraceae; genus Dokdonella; species Dokdonella immobilis. Next base: position 54,834 of record NZ_FOVF01000013.1, read on the forward strand.
ACGGACACCGCGCCGGCCTTTCCATCGGAGAACATCACTATGAACATCCATATCGCAGCCCAGCCCTTGATCGCTCTGATCGCCGGCATCCTGATCCTGATCGTTCCGCGCCTGCTCAACTACGTCGTTGCCATCTATCTGATCATCGTGGGCCTGATCGGCCTCCTGCCTTTGCTGCGCTGATTGCATCAGTCCATGTTTACAGTGATGTTCCGCCGGTCCGATTCGGTTCGGCGGCACCCGGTGACGTGGCTGGCGAGGCGCATTCCGCCTAGTGCGACATTTTTTTCTAGTGCGACATTTTTTGTGGAACCCACTCCGACGTGCGCACACTGATGCAGTTCCAGGGAGATCCGGCCGAACCGGCCTGGGTCGCCGTCAACGATGGCGTCATGGGTGGCCTCTCGCGGGGAGGTGCCGAAATCGTCGATGGCGAACTGCGCTTTTCCGGAATCCTGTCGCTGGCCAACAGCGGCGGATTTTCCTCGGTACGTGCACGCGGCGTCCGATTCGACCTGGCCCAGGTCCGGCAGGTGGTGCTCAGGGTGCGCGGAGACGGTCGCGACTATCAACTCAGGCTGGCCACGGACGCCAACCTCGATGGCAAGCCGGTTTCCTATGCAGCCACCTTCGCCACCAGGGCCGGAGACTGGCAAATCGTCCACGTTCGACTCGATGCGCTGAGGCCGAGCGTGCGCGGTACGCCCCTGAGTGGTCCGCCCCTCGACGCCTCGAGCGTGCGCGAGATTGGACTGCTGATCGCAGACCGCCGCGACGGCCCGTTCTGTCTGGCCGTCGACTGGATCGCCGTCGAGTAGTCCAACCCCGGACCGGCAAGATGAAGCAGGGCTCCAGACTTTTGCGCAGGCGCGGGAGTGATTGCGGCCTGCCTTGCTGGATCCCTCGTCGACGGGCCTCGGGGTGGTTATTCTCCGGAATCGAACCCAGCCGGCGTACCCACGGCCTCACATGACCTCGATCGTCCTCACCGAATTTGCCAGAACCCGGTTGTTTCCTCGCGTGGCTCGGGCCAACACGATCCAGGACTGCACCGCGCAAGCCTTCGAGCGCCGTCTCAACGAGGAGCCCCCGCTCAAGGTGCTTGAGGGCTATGCCCCGTTCTGCGCCTTGCATGTCCATCGCAACTGGACATCGACCCGCTGCATCGTGCTCCCGATCACCGGCGAGAATCGTCATCGGCTGCGATCGGCCTACGAAGCGCGCAGCACGGATGAACTGCCGGTGCTGGTGCGCTGGTTCGAGGGCGTCCAGGCGCCCGTGGCCGATTTCCTGATACCGATTCTGTACAGCCGTGAACAACTGGCGAAGGAGGGTTCGCCGATCACGGCCGAATGGGGCGTAGTCGGCTGCCTGTACACCGCCGAGCCCGAGGAAATTCCGATGGCGCCGATCACGATGATGCGCAATGCCCTCGGCGTCGATCAAGGCGGCTCGGGCGTGCCGCTCGATCGCGCGGCCTATCTGGCCAGCGTGGCGTTCTGGGAAGCGCACGCAAACTGGCGTGGCTGACAGCATGGCAGTGGCGACAGACCTGCCACTTGACCAGGGTCGCCCCGATTCGGGACGAGGGAACCAGTGGCGGCCCCGATACGATTCGAACGTACGACCTTCCCCTTAGGAGCAGGAAGGAATTCAGCATTATATTGATTTAGTTGCTGCACGTGGGAAAAAGCGGGGAAAATAGGCCCGACTCCCTGGCTAACCGGTGCATCGATGACGAAGCGCACGAGTTCCCTGAAAGCAGCCGGTGTCTATGACCGGGGCAAGGCGTGGCAGGTGAAGATTTCCCGGGCAGATTCGAGGGGCCTGCTCCATCGCATCAATCGCTCTTTCCCCTACGACGCCTTGGCGCCAGCCTCCCATCCCTACAGTCGAACCTCCCGCTTCCACGAGGCCGCGGCGTTTGCGGCTTCCGAGCGGAATGCGCTGCGTATCGAGAGGCGTTCATTGCCCGAGACGAAAGCCGCCCAGACGCTCGGCGTATGGCTCGACCGGTACGAGCGCGAGGAAACACCCAAAAAGAAGAGCGCGAACCGGGAGCGCAGCACGCTCTCACAGATTCGGGTCCTCTTTCCCCACTTGCTGAAGCGCCAGGTTGCTGATTTGAGACCTTCCGACTTCGTGGGCCATGAGCCGCACAGTGTCGAAGGCATCATGCGCAAGGTCTATGCACCCGCGACTATTCGGCGCTATCTGACGACGTTGAGCCACGTCTACACGGTCGCCCGCAGTCGGTGGAATTACGAGGGCGACCATCCGCTGCGCGGCGTTGAGAAGCCGTCAGCCCACGATGAGCGCACTCGAATCATCAGTGACGAGGAATGGAAGCGAATCGAGGAGGGTTGGGGAGAAACGAGTCCGGCGGTCGTTGCCGCTATTCGTTGGCTACGCTGGACTGCCGCGCGGCGAGGGGAGGCGGTCGCGTTGTCCTGGTCGGACATCGATTGGACCTCGGCACCGCCCACTGCGCACCTTCAGAACACCAAGGCAAAGCATGGGACTCCTGCGCAGAGCCGACACATTCCATTGGTCCCTGAGGCAGTCGCGGCACTGGAGCCACTAAAGAGCGGAAACTGGCCGACATCCGGGAGGGTGTTTGATGGCATCAAGGCCGACTCGATTACCCGGGCTTGGGCCAGGGTCTGTGTACGGGCGGAGGTGGTTGATGCGCGGATTCACGATCTCAGGCATACCCGCATTACTGAGATGGCGCCTTTCCTTCCTCTTCAAGTTCTAGCGCGTCTGACGGGGCATCGAGAGCCGGCGACTCTGATGAGGTACTACAACCCATCGGGGAAAGATGCCGCTGCGGCGGGGAGGGCATTAGTGCCACGCGCAGCATTAATTTAGGCGAAAAAATTGTTGAACTGCTGGTTGGGGGTCGTGGAAGCTAGATATACGCAGCTGAACTGTGTAGTGTGGACACATAACTAATGCACATATCGTTTTTGCAGCGGCTCTCATATGGTCGACGAGTTGGATTACTTTAGGTAAGATCCGATTCGCGCTTGAACTGCAATAGATATATATATCCAAAAACGTTTTCTTTGGATCAATGGGGGGCGCATGTGGCAAGAAGTGTCGGATGTGGTCAGGCGAGGTTTGCGCGGACTTCTGGAGGCAATTAAAACCATTCTCGCGTTTTTCCGAGACTATTTGGTTGGTGGTGGCGGGAATGAGGGAAGCTGGCCCCTCGTACTTATCCTGCTCATCGTCATTTGTATAATAGCCCTCGTAGTCAATCAGTTGGTCAGTTAGTGCGGTGATGCTTCCAGATCACCTATCTTAAGAAACCAAAATAGATGATATGCGCAGTAAGAGTTCCGACTGCGCCGCACAAATAGCACGCAACCATATGTTTGTAGTACTCGCTTTTCATTGGTATTTCACCTTGAGATGGGAGTTCATCCAAGCAGATGTTTCGAGATTGTCAAGGGAGGTTAGCTAGTGAATTGGTGATCGAATATTCATCGCTAGTTAGTTGTGCTATTTGTATCTAGTCCTACCAAGCCTATAGACGAGGTTGAGTATTGCAAACCTTGCTGCTGTGATGAAAGATGAGATCACCCGACTCGCGCGCAGAGCTCTGAAAACAGAGCTGGATACGCTCCGAAAGGCAGGGGCCGGCTACCGTCATGACATTGCCGCATTGAAACGCCAGGTCGCTGCGCTAGAGAAGGGCCGGGCGGCGTTGGAGAAGCAAGCGCACAAAAACGCACCAACACCCAGCCCGTCAGTGAATGGCGAGCCTGCGGGGAAGAGTCTACGGTTCTCAGCGAAGCGACTGAGGGCTCAACGGAAAAATATTGGATTCTCAGCCGAGGACTTCGCTCGGCTTTTGGGCGTGAGCGCTCAGTCCATTTACAACTGGGAAACCGGGAAAGCCATTCCGCGTCGACAGCAACTGGAGGCGATTGCGGCGCTCCGGGGCATTGGTAAGCGCGAGGCATCTTCGAGGCTGGAAGCCAACGCGTGAGTCTTGATGGACTTTAACGCTTGGGATGTTGGGTCATCTGAATCCTCAGCAGGAGGTCGTACCAACGAAATTGATAGTCTGAACCTAGCAGCCGTGATCAGCATTCCGATGTGTTGATCTGCTTGCCCCGGACTTCGTTCGCCGCCGTACTGGACGCTTTCCCGCCGTCGAGTGTCGCCCTAGCTCTGGCGCACCTGGCGCCTCGCCGAACCCGTCAGCTTGTGCGAGACTCGTCGCATGTCGACCGATTGGCCAGCACGCTGCAAAAAAAGGGAGAGGCGGCCACCTGCGGCACCGGCTTGAGCCGGATTGAATTCAAACTACACCAACGTGTGCTTGGTCTCGCACATTCGGGTTTTGATCCAGCATGGCCCTCAGGAATCCATCGCACATGACAACACCACCGCGCCGCGCAGCGGCTATCGAGGATCGTCGGGAAACCGCTCAAGCGGTGGCGAAGCTTAAAGCGGCGTTTGAGGAAGGCGCGCAACATTTTTCTGCCTACGGAGTCGGGGGTCTTTGGCAACCCTATCTCGGTCTCGGAATCTGCATATTTCAATACCGACAATCCGCCAAACGTTGGTGGATTGCCTTGGGGCGAAGCCAAGTTCGGTTCAAAGACAACCTCGTGGTCGAGATCAATCCTCCTGTCGGTGGCATTCGCCGAGATTTCCAGGGTGTTGTCGCCCTAGTGAAAGGCAAGCAATGGCTATTGCATCGAGGTCGTATGCAACTGCCTGGCAAGCGCATTTCGGAATCGGACTCGCTGTCGATCAGCAGTCATCCCACTGCGGAGGTGTCGTTCTCGGACAATAGCACCGCAACCTGCTTGGTCGTAGCGTGCTTGGACGAAGAGCCTGCCCTCATCCGCAATGCCGTCGCGAAGTTTGTGCGCGAGTGCCAGCGCATTCGCGACCACTATAGCTGGGGAGTCGAGGTCGCCAGCGAAGAAGCGGCTGTCGAGCTGGCAGAAGCCGGCGAAGAAGACGAGGGCAATCCTGAGTCCGAGGGAACCTATGTCACCCCACCGAGAAGCGCCGTAACGGTCAAGCGCCGACACGGCTCAGTGTGGAAGACACTGAAACTTGCTCTCGCGAAAGGCGGCGTCAATTCCACCAACAAGCGGGTCGGACGATTTGGTCCGGATCTGAGAACCTTGAAGCCGCAGCGGATTCTTTTCGAGATAAAGACGACCATCTATGCCGCCGCAGTGCAGCAGGCTTTGGGTCAGTTGCTGCTGTACGAGCAGACTCTGGGAGCGCCTCATATCAAAATCCTGGTGCTTCCACACGGCCTCTCCATAACGATGCGAGAGGCAATCAAGGCGCTCGACATTCTTGTGGTCGAGTATCGGTGGGTCGGCAAGTCAGCTGTTCTCGATAAGCAGGCGCTCGACAAGGTGCTTGCCGCCCGGGGTCGGTGAGACTCAGAAGCGCTACGAAGGGCCGCACTGAAAACAGTGATCCGATTTACGTCGAGTGGGACGTCCTCATGCTGGCATCAGTAGACGATTTGGTAGAATTGCAAGTCGATGTCGAGCCGGCTTGCCAAATCCCAACTTTACCCATCAGCTCTTCATGCGCCTTTCAGTTGGACCCTAGCTTCACCCGCGCAGCGCGCAACGGCGTTGCCGTGCTCCACGTTGTTTCGCTCCTTCGGATGCGCTCCGCATATTCGGGCTTCGCCGTTCCGGTTCCACCGGCGCACTCCAGTGCCGATGGAGCGAAAACCAATGAACCAGGCAACCCGCGACGTACTAGGCCACTACCACCTCAGTGGGCCGCAAACTGAAGCCGACATCCTTAGCCTCGCCGAAGGCATCCTTCTTCGCCGGCTCGAACGCCTCGGTTGGCTCACAGACCCAAAGGCATCCGCAGACTTCCTTCGCGCACGGCTTGGAAATCTTGAGCATGAAGAATTTCACGCAGTCTGGCTCGACAACCGGCATGGGATACTTGGGGTCCAGCACCTTTTCACAGGAACTGTAGACGGATGCTCCGTCTATCCGCGCGAAGTCTTGCGCCACGCGCTCCGGATTGGCGCGGCAGCGGTGATATTCGCTCACAACCATCCGAGCGGTAGCGTCGAGCCCAGTGCGGCAGATCGGGCAATCACAATCCGCTTACGTGACGCGCTGACATTGGTTGATATTCGCGTTCTTGACCACCTTGTGGTTGGTGCAAGTGGCACCACGAGCCTGGCGCAGCGAGGATGGATCTGAGTTCAATCGCACAGATGCCTCTGGCGGCCATTCAGCCAAGGGCATCTATCAAACATCGGGCGGGCCGGCTACGAGCCGGCTTCGCCTCTCTCATGCTCTTGGCCACGCTTTCGTACGGTCATGCGAAGCGTCGGTGACTCGATATAGCGCACGCGCGCGTCCATCAATAGACCAATCAGGTCGGATTTTTCAATGTCCCCGAGTCCGGTCGATATCACCGTGTCTCCGAGCATCAGTCGTCGCCGCAGGAGATTGCGTCGATTCTTGTTCTTTTCGCGAGCGGAGACTCGCATCTCATGAAGCAGCTTTCGGGCGCGAAGCTGAGCGACTCGTTGGGTCGCTCGCACAAGTTGAGCCTCGACACCTTTCCCATCCCTGCCGGCAGTCAATGAAATGCTCCCGGCCGACGTGGCCCACGAGTCAGAGGCACGAACAGGCTCGAATGCCTCAAACGTTGCCGTCGAGCATCATCCAAGACGAGGCGAGGCGGTCGAAGTGACATGCGTTGTCGACCCGATGATCTTTTGCTGCCTTTGATGAGGTCCGCGCCTTTGATGAGGAGGTCGCTCAATCGTGCGAACTCAACCTCAGTTGGTTCGGGTGGGCACTGGATGAAGTGCGCGTCATGAAGGCCAGGAAGGAAAACAATGATCTGGTTGAGGTCGATGAGTAGAGAGCGGAGTTCTTTTGATAGATGCATGAGAGGCCTCGTTGATGTGGATGCAGCGTTCACATCAGAAGTATCATTTCGAGGCAACAGCACAAGTCCCCAACTACGCGCAACTCTCATCGCACGAAGTGAGCATCCCAATAGATTCGATCGCCCGATAGTGGGTACTTGGCTATGAAGTTCGCCCTATGGATTCTGAGCCAGATCAGCTCAGCGCTCAATGATGAAATGAGGAGGAAACTCGAAGATTTCCAATGATCGTGAATCGCGCTGATTCAAGGCGAATGGCGTGACAATCGAGCAGGGCAATAGCGCACTTACGCAAACTACGTTTGCCCGGTACCCTGCGGGCCTCGGAGAGCGCCGGAACTTCGCCCCGGACCCCGCCACACTACGGCGCAAGGCAAGGTAAACAGCGACAGCCTACTGCTTCTGTTGCTTCTCCATTCAAGCGCGCACGTTCAAAATACAAAGTGACACTGGGTCACAACGAACCACTTGGACAGTCTCGCAGGCTCCATAGTTCGCAATTTGAGACAGTGAGCCAATGGGCGCGCAATGGCGATCTGGGCTCTCGATGGATCATAGTCGGCGGTCGATCAGGGGTAGAATTATCGCTCAATGAGCCTATGCAAACGACGCGCCGCGTCCATCGACGCCACTCAACGTCAGGAGATGTTCTATGTACGACCCCCAGATACATTCGGTTCAAGTGCCCGCAGACATCGTCTTTGAGCAACTTCTAGTGAAGTTATCGTCGGATCTACGTTCAATCATAGAGCGAGCATCCGCTAACGGATCGCAATCCCTTCAAGGTCCCGCAATCTCAGAAATGAGAGATGTGACCGTGAAATGCCTAGATGACACTGTTCGCCAAGTCAGTTCGCTCTATGAACGGGGATTCGCGCGTTTCCCGGTCGGGCCAGGTCTTGACACAAGAAGGATGCTCCAGACCGACGGGCTAGATCATCTCACCGGTCAGATTGACACCATTGCACAAACCTACGTTGAGTTCGTTGCGCAGCACGGTAGGGCGACGGTGAATGTTGGAAGTGAGGTGGAAAGCAGCAAGAACCGCCTTAGATTGATGATCGAGAAGATTGCTGGCTAGGCGCTAGAAACCTGATATTGATATCCGGTTGCTCGCGCTCGATCTTCCCAAGCGGCCATACTGCGTTTGCATGCACTATGGCCTTGCGCCTCCCTTTGGCTGCGCCCAATGGCTACCGAACAATAGTTACGACAGTCGAATTCTGCCTCAACTGATGGTTTCTCAGTCAATCGATGGAGAGCTAGGAGCAGCTAGCGAGTGAGGGCCAGAATAGCCAGCGCGAGCGCATACGGGAAATAGAATAGGACTTCCGTCCCCTAACGATTCCCATGGATTCCCATGGCGCGAATCACATGGGATCCGTTCATTTCCTTGTCGTCGATTGGTGGAAGGCAGAGTTCACGAGCGGAGCGCGAACTTCGTTGGTTTCCGTCCGCGCTTTATCCCGCATGACTTCATCGAGCGCATTGGTACGAAAGCGCGCGGAAGGATGCTCAATGCGCACGGTGCAGGATGGATTGCAGTGGCGATCCCTTAGTATCCACGTACACTGAATATTCGCTCGGCATAAATCATGCCAAGAGGTTGTTTCCTCAATCGTCAAGCTGCCGCTCGCGATTCTGAGAACGACTTCACGCAATAGATGCGCGCATGTTGCGTATGTTTGGCGCAGAGTACACATTAAGGCTCTGTGTACTGAAGGCGCTTGTGCAATTACAACGTAACATGGAATGGTTATTTAGTATATCGATTCTGACGCGAGCCTGACTCGGCAAGTGTTGGAGATTCGTGAATCTGAGCGTAGAGGCAATCAAGGAGAAATCAATAGTGAACCGATATTTTCAGGTGGTTTTGGCGATCTTGGCCCTCGCCTACGCAGGCGCTGCGGATGCGGCGTTAACCTACTCCATCGGAGACAAGTGCTACTTGCCTGGTCCGTATGCTTCAAACCGCTGTTCCGTGAGGTGGGGCTTCTCAGGGAATAGCTCGAACAAGATACTTTGTCTATGGAATGGAGATAACGTCAGCGACTGCCAAGGCTATTCGAATTACGCTAATACGTACGACTACGGATACTCGGGCAGCAATGCGCTCGAAATTCGCTGGCATACGGTTTGGCCGACGAATGATCCGTCTTGGCCAGATACTCATGCGGTCCGCCTTCACGGCACATTGATGTACTCCAAGACGCTAACCGTCGCTTCAACGAGCATCTCAAATCCGGGGTGTTCAGTGACCGTAGACAACCAGAGCGTCATTCAACAAACTCTTGACTCTCAGCCCACTGGGGCAGTCATTTGCATTTCGCCGGGGACGAAGGTAGTGAGCTCACTTAACCCCAAAGCTGGTCAGACTTTGAAGAGCTCGAATCCGAGTAACAAAGCAATACTCACGAATCCTGGCTCAGGGTCCGGAGAGCGAATTATCGCGTCATCAAATAGTGGAATTACTATTCGCGATTTGGTGGTCCAGGGCAATACGACCGTAAGGCCGGAATATGGCATTTTGCTTTACGGCACATCGCAGAAGGTGCATAACGTCGACGTTGCGTATTCCCTGATCGGCATTGGCCTCAATGGCGCCGTGAATGCTCAAATTGACAACTCGTCCGTTAGCTACGCGGGGGACGGCGTGGCATGTTCAGGATGTGCGCAGCCGTCCATATGGGTAAACAATAGCGGGGACGTCCGCATCCTTAGTACGAGCATATTGAACAACGGGGTTGGCCCAGAGGGAGATGGCGAGATTGCCTGCTACAACACGAACAACCTTCTCATTCAGGGGAGCATGATCAGCTACTCCGGCGCGAGCGGAGTTTTCCTTGTTGCGTGTGACAATGCGCAAATAATTGGAAATCAGGTGGATCATTCAAAAGAATGGGGACTGGACATCGTGAACCTATCCTATCCCACGGGTTCGGACTACGGGTTGTTTCTTGAGAACACCGTCTCCTACTCTCGCAATGGCGGAGCAGTGCTAAAGGATTCGCAGGCTGCATTATTCAAGAATAATTCCTATCTGAGCAATCGGCAGGGGCCGAGTGCGTCGGGCAGTTGCAATGGAGTTAACCGACGTGGAAATACGGCAGGATTCTATGCGATAAACGACTACTCTAGTCCCTCTGGAACCGCTTGTAGCGACTGACCCAATATTGGCTCCGTCAGCTGCCTTTCCAAGCCTCGGCTTGGGCTTAGTCAAAGCTCAGTTTGCTTTGTTCTGAGCCCGAGCCAGGCGAGTACATTAGATGCCTTGCTGACATTTGTTTCACTCCATATGTAGCTGTGCTATTGGCAGACACTGGTATTGCAGCATGCCACTTTCCTCGACGCTCTCTCCCTTGAGAGTAGCGTGCGAGCTGGAAGATTACGACGTAATAGCGCTGTTCTGTGCCGGGCAATAGGAGTAGCCAATGGCCACTCGGCGATGGTGTGGCCCTCGTTGTTGGGTCAAGCGCGAGAACGTCCTGGCGTCTGCATGCTCACCGATTCAGTGGCTTCAACCATTTGCCGCCCTGCGCCCTCTATATCGATGGCGCCTTGGCCGTGGCGGCTTTCAGGCGGGGGTTCGTCAACTGGGAAGTCTCCAAATAGACGGTGCAGAGACTTCGCGGTCCACGAGCTGGTGGAGCCGCCGCGCGAAACCCTTAACTCCGATCCAACCGACTGATTTATCGCAGCAACAAGGGATCTCAGCATGTGTCGGTTTGGCACGGCGTTCGTTTAGCTGATGCGGGCGCTGAGCATATAGTCGGCAGCATCGGTGAACCCTACAAGAACGCGTTTTGCAAGACCATCAATGGCCTGCATCAGGCCGGATTGATTCGACGGCGCTTAGGGAAGAACCGATAAGCGTTCGAGCAGGGGACGTTGGGTTGGTGGCACCCGTTCGCCAGCGGCCGTTGCGTCCGATCGCCTTCCTTCGTCCGGGAGAAGCGGAGGCAAAGTACTATCAGCAGGGGACCGCGTAGTCCAAGGCCGCGCCATCCAAACCCAACGGCACTCGGAAACAGGGTAGTTCAATGGAATGGTCAAGATGCGCCAAGCATACGTTGGGTTACGTGAATATGCTGCTGCTCAAGCCGATAGCACAAGCGAAGCCGGACAGACTATCCGAAGTACAAAATCCGATCGCGATCACGAACCGGGAAGTTGAGTAAGCCGAGACGTCGCGTATAATCCTTGTGCGGGTGCAGGCGCCTGATGATTTCGTATTGATTGTGATCGCCTATTCGAGTTCGCTTCAATCGATTGAAGCGCAATGGGTCCAAATGGCCGCATGCCTACTCCCTCGTGCCCCCTCTGACTAATTCACACATTATGGCATCAACTACATCCTCCCTCGTCGGAAGAGCTGTTGTGGCTATCCTCTCAGCTGCACGCAGGGCAGCGCTCCAGCTGCCTGGCGCTCTTCAAATACCACTGCGAAACATTTGGCAGCTGGTTTTGAGAGCATCCAGTGCGGGAAGACCTAGGACGAAAGGATTCCGCTACTTGCTGAGAATAGCTGCGGAGAAGGCAATTTTCGAGAATCAGATCGAAGTTCATGATCTTCCTCCGATATCGCACTATTGGTCGAACACCCATCTGAGACCTATTTTGGAGGTACATGGATTTTCAAATCCCGATCAGTTTTTTCTAGAGAACGTGAAAAAATCGGTTTTGGAGTCTACCCCCGGAAATATTCGAATACTCAGCATTGGCTCTGGCAACTGTGACACAGAGATTAGGCTGGCCCAATCACTCCGCAATGATGGATTGAATAACTTCATAATAGAATGTGTTGATATCAACGAGCGGATGTTTGAGCGAGCCAGTGTTCTTGCGAGATCTCTGGGGGTCTATGAGAATCTCGAACCGATGATTGCTGATTTCAACTCTCTAAAGCTGCTTGGGCCATACGATGCCGTCATAGCAAACCAGAGTCTCCACCATGTGGTCGAATTGGAGCACCTTTTTGATCAGATTGACGAGTCACTGAAGGAGTCTGGTCGGTTCATTATTTCGGACATGATAGGTAGAAACGGCCATCAACGGTGGCCAGAGGCATTGGTCATAGTCAATGAGATCTGGGATAGCATGCCTCAGAGATACAAGTATAATAAGCAGTTTAAGCGAGTTGATGATAAATTTGTGAATTGGGATTCGTCGGGTGTCGGATTTGAAGGAATTAGGTCGCAAGATATACTTCCGGAACTCATTAAGCGATTCCCGTTTGAGTTCTTTATCGGCTATGGCAATGTAATTGATGTCTTCATAGACAGAAGCTTCGGACCAAATCTCGACCCCGACAATCCAGAAGATCGGACATTCATCGACAATGTGCACAAAATAGACGTATCGATGTTTGAGAAGAAAGAGTTGACTCCAACTCATATGCTTGCCGTGTTGCGGAGGAATTCCTACAAAGGAAACTGTACGATTTGGAATGGAATGCTGCCCGCTGATTGTGTTCGACGATCGTAAGTCTAGTAGCGACATTTGGCCATAACTCACTGCAGGCGCGCTTCGGAGTACTTTGTTTGTGGTCCTGGAATGTGGTCGCGGGATTTATGATTTCGTTAACTGGCTTTTTGGCGTTCTACCTGCGGCTGTTGCTTTGCCGCGGTTTGACTGATACCAATTCAATTGACGGTGTAGCCGGCGGAAGTCGAATGTGCCTTTAAGATGAATAAGAGCGCTGGCGTTCAGTTTTCGGAACGAGTTTGCTACTTCACAGTGCCGCTGCATTTGATTGTTGGTGATTTGCGTATGGTCCGTCGTTGTTGAGGGCGCCGGGACGCTTTGCATCTTTTGCTAGGTATTGACGGGTCGCTCGTGCTTTCCGATTGCGGAATCCGAAGGCTACGCTAGTCTGAGATTGACCTAGTCCTGGGCCTGCCGCCGTCGCTATTTACCACGCCACCTTGAAGACGTTCAGCCGTTCGCAGGGCCATTCGGCGACCGCGGCGGCGGCCTATCGAGCGGGTATTTACATGGCCGATGACCGTACGGGTTTGGTTCATGACTATCGCAAGAAGTCAGGCGTGGTGTCAGCGAAGATGTTCGCGCCTCGCGATGCTCCCCCCTGGGCCACAGAAGTAACCGCGCTTTGGAACGCAGCAGAGAATGCCGAAGCCCGAATCAACAGTCGTGTAGCGAGGGAGCTCGAAGTCGCCCTCCCGGCCGAACTCAACGCGGCTCAGCGCGAAGCGCTGGCGCACGAACTCGCAAAGATGCTCGTGGACCGGTATTCGGTGGCAGTCATGGCCGCTATCCATGAGCCTGGCCCGGAGGGTGATGGCAGGAACTACCACGTTCATCTATTGATGACGACACGTGTCGTTGGTGCAAATGGCATGGGCGTGAAGGCGCGCGTCCTTGACGACAAAGTGTCCGGTCCAATGGAAGTTGCCAAGCTACGCGAGTGGGTCGCCGTGGCAACGAACCGACATCTTGCCGGGGCAGGCTTTGAGGATAGGGTGGATCATCGAACGCTGGGGGAGCAAGCCGGCGGTGCCGCCGTTCACGGTGACCTCGATGGGGTTGCCGTTTTGAGCCGTGAACCAACAAAGCATCTCGGACGGGCGGCAACTGCGCTGGCAAGACGCGGGGCGGCCAGCGACAGGGCTTCTGGAGCCGTCCTGCTCGCGAGTCAAAATGCTTTGCTTGTTGCTGAGGGCCGCCTTCGCGCCCTTGAACTATCCCAGCAAACCCCTATGGCTCGCCCTTCTCGACCAACACGAGGTAATGCCCCGTCGAGACGCCCTCGCATTTCCTTGAAGCAATCGTTGAGGCCGTCCGACGCAAGTCTCATCGGTGACACAGCGCTCATGGTCCGCGCGACGGGCGCCGACGCAATGCTGTTGAACAACCAGGCCACCGTTCTTCAGACGGGTCTTAGAGCCGTCCGCGACGATGCCCGCAAACAGGTCGCCGCCCTGGAACGTTCCTTGCGTACCTCAAAGGCTCTGGCAGACTCGGTCCTTCGAGCGGCGCAAGTTGCGGCGGACCAGGCCCGTGGACTCCCAATGCCTAGGGCAGAGAATCGGATAAATCTGAGGGTGGGGCGGCAGCCTATCGAAAGATGCCCAGTCGCTAAAACCTCGTCGGAGTCAGGGATTGTTTGCCCCCCGAGAGCTGGGACGGCTCGTACGCGGCGGCAATGGGCAGAACTCAGACGCGCGGAACGGAAGGCCCAATACACAAGGGCGCCTAGACGCGATGAATCCACGCCCCCGGTGATGAGTTCATTCGGATTCTCTGCAACCAAACGGCGGAGGCCAGCCCTGGATGCTCCAGGTCCGAATCCTCGTTGGCGGCCACCGAGTCCATGAGAGTAGGCATGGAGATCTGCGGGGGTTCCTAAAAGACGCATTCCGCGGGTCAGATGTGCTATTTGACTCTTAGGATCAATTGGCAAATAGTACGGATACGGCAGTGTTTTCGCCGCACCTACGAAATGCTTGGGCCAGGGAGTTTGAATGTCCAGCCGCAGTGGGCCCCAGACAGTCAAGAAGGCAGTTGAAAATCTGCCAGGCGGCGTCGCGGCAATTATCCGCGACCCGACGCCTTGGTCCACGGCGACGTTGCTCGACGTCAACTTGGGCGGAAACTATGTCGTCAGAGATGCTCTGGATTCACTTTCTGACGCTGATTTCATCCATGTTTCTGTCGCAGCCATATATTGCAGGTGCTCGGAAACGACTTTCAACAACCATCGGCCTCCCGGTCTCTCTTTAGGCGATCTGAAGGAGCGTGGTGACACCAAGATGCTGCCGTGTCGCAGTGGTACGCAGACGCGTAGGGAGCGGTACTATAGAGTGGGGTTTGTGAAAGAAATCCGCGAAACCATCAGAAGCGCATCTGACATCGGTGATGATGCCCGAGCCAAAAAACTTATCCAGCAGCACACGCCGGAGGGGCGTCTTTCGATTCAACTGCGCAAGAAGATTGCATGGATAGCGGATGAGAATGGTCACATCTATGCCCCGATCACTATCGAATGTAAGGACGGATCCGCGCACCTCGCCAAGCTGTTTCAGAAGGGGGCGCGAATTCAAATACTCACCTTCCAACAGGCAATGACCGAGCGGACGTGGCTCGACCCTGCAAAGCGCGCACTCTTCCACGACTACTACCTAGAGCTCCTAGACGCCGAGCGTCAGCTCCTCGTGATAAAAGGGGAGGAGTCGGCGGCGATGTCACTCGCCTTGTCCCTGGAGCAGATTGTTCCTAAGACATCGCGGCCCGGCACGCGTACAGGTATGCGGCGTCTCTAGTCCTGCCTGATAGGCGCAACCCGCCAAGCCACAGCTTGAAGTTGATGAGAGCGCGGCGCCAGCACGCGGCGCGCGGCTACTTCTTGCGCGCAATGGTTGACTCCGAACCTGCAAGATCATGATCTCTGGCGTTCGGATTTTCTTCTCCATTATTGTCGAGACTTTCCACAGCGGTGGGAAGCATATCCAATAAAGGAGCTCAAAAATGAAAAACATCGACTATACCTTGGGGTGCATCTACACCAACGTTTTCGCGGACTTGTGGGTCTGGATGGCGGACGACTTGCGTCGTCGTGGTCTTTCCCAGGAAAACGCGCGGCAATCGCCCAATATCCCGGAGGCATGGGATCTATGTCGCCAACTCGCGGCCCAATCCGTGGGAGGGATCTTTGAGACGACAAAGGATTCCATGCGCTTTGAATTCCCTGGGACCGATGAGGTGGCGCCGTTCTTCTATATCGCGAAGATCGTGTCCGATGCCACGATTCATGGCAAGCACGTACCTTTTCTTGCTCTGCGATTGTGCGATGGCTATCAATCTGAAACGGAGCCCGAGGCGTTCGAATTTCGCGATTCCGCGAGATTCCTCAAGGGACCGCAAGCTGAATCACAACATTGACGACCCGTTCTCCTGCCCGTCGTATCCCGGCGGGCGGGCGAGCCAGAGTTCGTATGGTCGTTGAACCATCAGACAACTAATGCTGACGCCAAATCGAGCAAGAGGATCTCTGGCCGAAGGGATGTCGGCTACTGGCGTAAGCCCCAGGAGAAATCACAACGTCCAATAGAGTGCTGCAAGATCATGATCTCCTGCAATCACCTATATGGTCTTCAGAATCGAAATCGCTTCGCGCAACCGCGCGGGCATCAATCTAAATGGAGAATCACATGTCTAGTAACGAAACTGTACCTGGAATGGTCTACTACTGGGGCAACTATGGACTTCGCGTTTGGTTGGCGGAAGACCTCCGTCGAGCGCGGGCGCCAGATGACAAAACCGCACCGAGGATGTCGCTCACCGGCGATGATTTCTGTGACGTACTGATGCTCAACTGTTGGGTAACAGTGATGTGCAGCAAAGGAGAGCTGCTGATTTTTCCGTATGTAACGAGCGATGGACTCGTCCCGTTTCTTTACAGTGCGAAGTTGCTGCAAAACGTATGCATGAATGATGAAACAGGTCCTGTGATTGTGCTGCGTCTGAGCGATGGCATTGATGCGGACACTGATTATGAAAATCTGGTCTTCTATGATGGCGAAACGCGGAGGAAAGTCGATTCAATGGATGCGCTCTTTTGATGTCACCCCCTCTCCGGCAACGCGGTCTCGGTTGCCGGAGAAACTTTAGTTCAAGCGCGATGAGCGCGAGTTTGCTCAGGCGGACGTCGTCTTGTAAGACAGGGGCAGTGACTATCTGGATTCATCGCAAGTGGAGGGTTGCCGGCGAGAGGAAGACAAGACGCTGCAAGATCATGATCTCGGGTAGGCAATAGCTCCGACTCCAGACTGTGTTCGCTTTGCCGAATCGTCGGTTTAGCGAATTCAATGGAGAAAAAACATGAATCTTTCGAGTGCTGAGCGCGAACGACTTCGCAAGGACCCACCGCCCCACCTTGCATTTGTCACGACAGAAGCCCTGCTTTACGCAGCGTCGCCCCACTGCGTTCCAGAGGCCACCCCAGAAGAGATTGTAGAAGCATTAGGGCGTGCCGCGTTCTCCATGATTCTCGACTCACCTCATGATGGTGCCACGATGGATGTTAAATGGATGGATGGAAGCGTGGCATTGACATTGGGAGTGTTTGTCGTGAGAGAGGTAAGGTTCGGGTCCTTCTGTGGCCCATTAGTTGTGATGATGTTGGCCAACTGTCCGGTCGAGCACCAACGTGAACCCGCAGTCCTTGTAGCTGTTGAAGATGGGCATCGAAGGCTCGCCTATCCAACGTGGTCTATCGAGAATCTTTGCGACGCACTCCGTCTTGAGGAGGACTCCTGATGGTGCCCCGTGCGCAGTTCGAGTTTTGGCTCGCCAATCGCGCGTACGAAAAGTGAGAACTGCGTACCACGCAACTGGCGTTGCGCCAGTTGTCACCTTGACGATGATCGATTCTGAGCTACGTTGATTCCGTCCGAATCAATTGTTCACATATATCGCCAATGAACCTGTCAATCTACATCTCATGTGTACTACGAATTTCCGCAAGTCGTCGTCGCCTGGGTGCGATCAATGACTTCATTGCGGGACACTCGATGAGCGCGAAGGAGGGTGTCATGTAGTCAAAGGAATCCGCCTTCTCAATTCGAACAGGGCGGAACGCGAAAACCCCGAAACCTTCCCGTTTCGGGGTTTTCAGGTGAAACGCGGATTGAGTGACCACCGCCAAAGCATCCTATCGCGTTCCAATGGGTAGTCAAGTCGAACTCGATTGAGGGTTTTCGGCAGCGGCAGCCTGCGCTCTGAACTTCTTCAGGTTCTGCCAAACGGCGGCCAACTTTCGGTGTAACCGCAATGCGAAAGAAATCCCCCCACGAGCTCGCGCTATACATTCAATCTCAGCCAAACCTTTCCGATCGCCGCGTCGCGGATGCTGCCGGCATTTCGCCGAAAACCATACGGCGCTATCGCCGGCGGCTTTCGGCGCTGTCGATGACGACGGAGCAACTGACCCATTGTGATCGCCATGCCATTGAAGTCGTTCTGGACCGTCGAAAGCTGCTGCGCTCTCAGGCGTCGCTCGACTTCGATGAACTGTTGCAGCCCACACACCCGCCCGGTACAACCTTGCGAACCCTCTGGGAGCGATATCGTGACGATACCGAAGATGCTCTGTCGTATTCACAGTTTACGCGGCGCCTGGCCGACCATCTTCGAGAGCGGCGAAAAGGAGACGCGGGAGGTCGCGCCCAAGGCGAGGGGTTTTTTGGTCACGAATGCAATGGGATTGCAGTAAATGACAATAGTTCGCCTGTTGGTTGACCTGCTGAGCACACTATTTTGAGTGAGCACTTCAAGTCATGTCCAGCTTGATTTAAACTGTAGGTATCAAAAAAGCGTGTGAGATCACTATGGATCCGGATGTAGGCGTCCCCCTGTTTATGGGTTTCGTAGTTGGAGCAGCGGCAGCAGCTATAGCGCTCGCTCTTATTTGCTGGAGAGGCGGGCGATTTGATCCTTTATTGTCATTTTTAATCGCACTCGCGAGCGTCGCTGCCTTTGTTTGGCTTTACAGTCCATCCAGTTGGGTATGGGCCTCCGTCGGGGGGCTCGTCGGAGCGTTCGTCTGCATTTTAGTAGTAATGGTTCGGGGTAAGCTGTGTTAACCCAGGTAGTAAACCGCACAGTGATAGGCGAACTGAAGAGCGAGCAATAGAAAAATGAACGCGCTCACGTGGGCCAGGGGTTTGATATGGGTATAGAGCCAACCGTTGATGGATTTGCGAAAGCTCAGTACGCGATGAAACGATTTGACAATTGGCATGCTATCTCCGAAATGTAAGTAATGGACGTACGGAAAAGATAGCAGACAGCTCGTTATTGGCAAGGCTGACATCCATGTATCGGCGGGCGATAGAAATGGCAGGATTTATGCTTGGATGAATAGGGTTGCTGTTTGATTGCGATTGGAGGTCTTAAATTGCATGACGCGCCCTCCATCAGGGTTGCAAGGGCTTCTGCAAGTATTCAGTCACGACACCGCCAATGAGAAGAAAGCGCCAGTAAAATCAGCATGATCGGCGTCATCGTGCCGCAATGTTTCTTTCATTCGAGATCTACCGCTTATCGGTCAATTCCACGCGTTTGCGCCAGCGTTAATCCTTGAATTCGACTTAAAGACACCCATCCGGCAAGCACCCAACAATCACTGATCGTTGCTGTTGCGACGTATTCGGGAAAGAAGTGATGCTTGTAACGCAACGAAAATCGCATCTAGTTGGGTAATTGACGACGGCGATAACAGGGCTAGGCTTTTAGGAATATTCCACTATTCCGTGTCGATTGCCCCATGAGTCCATCTGCCATTCTCGCCACGAACGTCCACTCGCTAAGCCGTCGGCCGCATTCGATGCTGAGGCTTGCAAGGCACAAGTGTGCCCGCACAGAGCGATATGGAGTTACTCGTGCCGTCAACTGCGAGGATAGGGGGGCGCCTATGTAAGCCGCTAATCGTCCCTTTACCAACAAACGGCAGGATCGAAAAGCGAAAACCCCCAAACGGACAAGGTTTGAGGGCCTTCAGTTCAAGCGGAATGACAACCACCGCATAGGCATCCTAGCGCGATTTCGACTTTCGTCAAGTCTCATCACATTTGGATGAGGCGACGGACTCGTTCGCCCGCCGTTTCCTTAAAGCCTCATTTTTGGAAACCCACTATGAACTCAATGATCAATATCGCCCCCCCATCTTCCTCAGCTGGGAGACCATCATGAATAATAAACTTCACGACATCCTGCGATTGCTCGAAACCCGTCCATCGCTCAGCCGTCGCGACATTGCAGCTTCACTCGCTGTGTCTCGCCGGACCATCGACCGATATGCGAATCTTCTGCGACTTGGCAAGAAGACCTGGTCGGAGCTCAAGGATCTCGACGGGAGCGCACTGAATGCGATGTTCAATCGCAGGCGACAAGCGTCCGAGAAAGTCAGGCCCGTTCCTGAAGCCATCACTGCGGCGTTGAATGGCCCTGGTATGACGCTACTAGCCGTATGGGAGGACTATCGAGAGGAACATTCCGCGCCGACGCTTTCGTACTCACGATTTGCAGCGCTCTATCGTGAGCATCGCAAGGCACAGAACCTCGTCATGCGGAAAGCGGTCGTTCCCGGGCAATGTGTCATGACGGATTACTCCGGAGTGCGGCCGTTCTATATTGACTGCTCGACAGGCGAGCAGATTCCCGTGGAGCTCTTCGTCGGGGTTCTCGGCGCCAGCAACTACATATTCGCATGCTGTACAGCGACCCAGACCGTGCCGGACTGGATTGATGCGCACACGCGCATGCTCGCATTTTTCGGAGGTGCTCCGGCTTCTGTGATTCCCGATAACTTGCGCTCCGCCGTCACGAAGAGCGGCACCGAGCCGGTCCTCCAACAGACCTATGCCGACTGGGCGCGTCACAACGGCATGGCTGTCTTGCCGGCACGGCCAGGGCATCCGAGAGACAAGGGCGCGGTAGAAGGGGCGGTCCTTATTGTTCAGCGCTTTGTCTTTCCAAAGCTACGCAAGCGTTCGTTCTTTTCACTTGCTGAACTCGACGCCGCAGTCACCGGGCTTCTCAAACCGCTCAATGAACGCCCCTTTCAGAAGCGCCCAGGTTCACGGCAGTCTGAGTTCGACACGCTCGAAAAGCCGGCGTTGATGCCGCTTCCCGGCGAGCCTTTTGTCTACGCGCAATGGTCGCCGAAGCAGAAAGTCCCTCGCGACTACCATGTGTCGGTCCATGGGCATTGGTATTCGGTTCCGTTCGACTTGGTCGGTCATAGAGTCGAGCCCCGAGTATCTCCCACACAAGTTGAGATCTTCTGTAGCGGGAAATGCGTGGCGAAGCACAATCGTTCGAAAGAGAAGGGTGCGCATACCACCGATCGCGCGCATCAGCCTGATACCCATCGCGCCGAAGCAGAACGCACACCGGAAGGAATTATTGCTTGGGCTGAAACAGTGGGGCCGAACATGAAAGCGGTCGTTGAGAAGCAGTTTCGCCAGAAGGTTCCGCTGCAAGGACTTCCTTCCGCTGGTGCGCTGCGCAATCTCGCCAAGGGACGAAGCAATGAAGATCTCGAAGCCGCTGCCACCCGCGCACTGGAGCTCAAAATCGCGAGCCCAACAGGCGTTCGCCGAATGCTCGAAAGCAGCAAGACTGAGGTGACCCGCAGTTGCCGGAGGCGCAGTTCTGGTACGCCGTTGACCGCACCTCGCGCTCGCCGCTTGCCACATGCCTCCTCCTCGACGGGAGGTGCGAAATGAGCAAGAACCGCGCACGAGCACGTTCGATTTGCCCTGACCGTGACCTCATCGGTGAGATAAAAGCGCTCGGCCAACCGCGCCTGGCCGCGGTCATCGAAGGGCTGCTATTTGCTAAATCGAAGCAACCCTTTGGTGAGGTGCTGGTCGACCTCGTGGAGGGGCTAAAGCTTGCTCGTGATGAACGCTCTATCCACCGTCGTTTCGATGCCGCAAGACTGCCGATGCCCTCGGCAGTCCTTGAGGAAGCCAAATGCAGCAATGCGCGGGGACTCCATCGCGACGTGGTGGATGACCTGGCGAAAGGCGAATGGGTCAAGCGACAAGAACATATTGCTATCACGGGCGCGTCAGGAACCGGTAAGACCTGGCTGGCCTGTGCATTGGCGAGCACGGCACTGCGCCATGGTCATGTTGTTCGCTACTTCAACGTGCCGGACCTCCTCTTCGCTTGGTCGACGGCTAAAGCCCACGACACATTGGATGCATTCCGAAACACGCTGAGTCGTGCCGATGTCCTCGTGCTGGATGACTGGGGTGTGGAGAGGCTCGACGAGGAGGATGTCTCAATCTTGCGACGCGTCCTCCAGTTCCCCCTCGAACATGCCAGCGTTGTCGTGGCGTCTCCGTATCCCGAAAGCCATTGGTTGGAATGGTTGGGAGGCGATTACGTCGGCGAATCGTTGGTACGGCGGCTGGGCGGTGGCGCTCATCGGATTGACTTGAGGAAGGGGTGTTGAACGGACTCATGACGGAAGTGGCCCGAGATATTGCTCGGCCCTTCGTCTTTGTGGGGCGCACACCAAGGAAGTTGATCGTCTGTACCAATTGGCCGGGATCAGCACGCCGATGAGTTGATCAACCTAGCTCGGACACAGCTGTTGGCCGTTCGTCGGCATCCTCGAAGGGCAGAACTCGGCCGAAACAGGTCATTCGGAGACGAACTGAGCCTAAGAATGGAAGTCCGAACTCGCTGGGTCTCTGAGAAACAAAACCCGGCTTTCAAGGTACGAGCTGAGAAGAACCTGCTATGTCCACGGGAAGCCGCATGGCGAGATGCGTGTCGCTACCCGCTACCTTCCGGCAGTGGCTCAGTTCCTTTATGTGAGTGATCGCTTCACACCATTAGCTTGAGATGATCCCAATCAAAGTACACAACCCCCCTCTCTTCCTCTAAAGCCTCGTAGACGCTTTGACTCGCATTGCCGTGTCCGACAATCCAGATCTCATCTAGACCATAGATCGCCTCGGCCGATTTGAACTGAGGTCGCATGTGCCTGATCCCTTTGTCGCTCAGGCGGTCGGAAGTTCCAACATAGAGTACGCCAACGCGCCGCCGAAAAATCCACCGTCCGCTCGACGCAACCAGGTCAATTCCCCTTAGTTCTTCCGGTTCCATCGCTCTAACGGACCAGCCAAGAGCGTGCAGTTGTGCAGCTAGTTCCTTGACTTCCAGAGTTGCCCTAGTGCGCGTCTCCTCCAGAGTTACGTAGGCTGCAACTAGACGATCCACGAGTCGATAGCCATCACCGTCTCTTTCGATTACTCCTCCCTCTTCCAAGACGTCTACAGATGAGGCTACCATCTCGTTGGAATCCGATAGCACCTGTTGAATAGTTCGAAGTGGCACCGAGTCCTGTTGAACAGCCAGCATGGAGATAATTCTTCGGCCGGGCTGCCCTGAGAGTGCGGACGCAGACTGAAGAGTTTCTTCTCCCTTGATCTGGTCGATCGCTGCACGCAGGCCAACCTCAAAATCGAGGGTGTCCACAAACTGATCTCGGTCCGCGCGGAAGCATGAATCTGCAAGACGCTGCACGACTGCGGGAAAGCCCCTTGAGGACTTTGCTATTACAGACCTGATGCTTGAATCGAATTCGACGCCAGAGATACTCTCGCCATCACGAACGATTGACTCGCAAGCTTCACTAGAGAGCGGATCGAGCCAAATCTGTTCGAAAGCGCGTGGCGCCGAAGGGTGTTCACTTCTGAGTCGCGACACAAGTCTCTTTTGCCCCACAAGCACGAACGAAACGAGACCAAGTGACTCCGCGGCGATCATCTCCTTCGAAGTTCGAACCAGAACGCCTGGAAGTGCTGCTGTAGAAAGCTGATCTACCTCATCAACCACCGCAACGATAGGTGTCGATGGAGCCAAGCCCGCTCTCCGCAGTGTTGCTATTGAGTCTACTATGCGGGCAGCGCAGGAGGCAGCCTCTTTCGTCTCGGTTTCCCAGGTCCGAGATCCGGACATGGCCCCCAAGGTGCCGCCGATCTCAATCCCACTTCGGCGTACCGTAGTCAACTCTCGCCCCGAGCATCTGGATAGGGAACGAAGCAAGCCGTCAGTCACTTCCAGCAACGTCTCACCTGGCGAGCAGGAGAACACAGCGACTACTGCACGCTTTACAGAGCGGTCTTTGATCCTCCTACGACCGCTAAGTATGCTAAGGAGAACCATTGAGAAACTTGACTTACCGACACCTCTTTCTCCCGTAACAATCAAATTCCTTCCAGCGCCAATCGCGTCGATTGCCGCAACGATGAACTCGTGACGCCCAATGAGGCGTGCGGGGTCAGAGATTGGTTCAGTTGGACTGTAAGGGCTCTGACTCATAGCCTGTTCACCTGAGAACTTTGATGCATGCCCTGGCACGCGCTGTGCTCTGCGTAGACTCTACACTTTCCAAATGATCTTCGCTTCGGCTTCGGCTGCCGGGATGTCAGAGGGTGGGCAGACAGATTCCTTGCTTTCAGGTTCCGGGATCAAAAGAGCATCGCCTACGCGACGTCCCCCAGGTCTTGAGTATCACTGCGAGTTGAGTTGTACCCAGGCCTGGACGCTTATTTCGTGATTGCTGTTCCCCGCGCTCAAGCTGACCTTGCCATTCGCCTGACAACTCTGGTCGGCGACCCGATCATGTTTCATCTGCGCGCTGTTCAATATCTGCCAGTGCACGCATCTGGGAATATCCGATTCGAATGTGAGACTCGACATAAGCTAGTTAGAGCAACTCGTAGCGAGATATCGAACATTCGTACTACGTATTCGCCCAGACATCGTAGGCGATGAGTCCGACCCCCATTACAAATCCTATGAATGAGGAAACGACTGCCAGCGCCATCAGGTTGCGTTCCGAAAAGGAAAGTGGAGGTTTATCGGCCTGCGGGAACCGCACGGCCGTAACAAGGAAGGCCAGGGCAGAAGCAACCATCGAAAACAGCAAAGCAACCATCGCAAATCCCATGATGCCTTTGGAGGCGTCTCGGCCGGGGAGCTTGTCGAGGAGGGTTCCCACCAGGATGAGAGATCCTAGGGACAGCGTAGCGATATGCTTGGCGAAATCGCATAGAGCCCTGTAGTGGTCGGCCTTCCCGACTACACTTGTATGAGTGCCGGTGCCTTTCGAGGCCATTCTATCCCCCTCATTAGTTTGCCGAATCGTAGCATTTCGGAAACGTAAACGTTCCGCACTCAGCTAGATATCTTCTGCAGCACTATGTCAAGGTGGGCAGCGTTTATTGGACTGGGTGGGCAATCATATTGGAATACGCAGATGCGTATTCTTGAAGCCTTGCCCTGCAAGTCCAATGAGGCAGCCCACCGATAACTGAAAGGGCTGCCCAAGATAGTAGCTATTGGCCCGGAGCCCTTGGGTGTAATGGCTAGCGAGGGCCCTGGGTGGCAGGCGCCTACTTCTTCTACTTCATTCGTCGGAGTTCAGGTCCTTTTCGGGAGAGTCTTCTTCGGCTTCCTCGGGGGAAGAGAAGAGCGCTATATGAACGAAAGCGATTGCCTTGCGAATGGCTGTGAGAGTCTGTTCAACTTCCGCAGCGGTAACGCGAATCTCCCGACCTTGCTGCTCTGCAGCCTTCGCCCGCTTAAGGTATTTTCGGTCGACCACGCCCAGGTTGTGGGTGATGGGGTGGCGTTTTTCGAAAACCGCCGCCAAAGCCACCCAAGGGCCGCCTTCTGGGATAGAGAGTGCGAACAGCTCGGCCAGCTTCAGGCGGGTGCGATCGATGCTCTGAAATGCATTGCCCAACGTTTGCATTTTCTTCTCGATGTCTTCTTCGGAGCAATCATCCCGTTTCAGCCCACGCCTCGCCAATGCTCGCATCGCAGCCTCAAAGAGTGAGACGCAGTCTTCCAGACAGTTTTCAAGATCCTTTGCAGCGACCCGCTTTCCGAGCAGTTCGCGCCGTCGGTCGAAATCTCCCAGCATCTTGCGCGTGACGGCTATCTCCGCGTCGACATGGCTCATGAAAATGTCGGCCCCACAATCGGCGCACCAAACAGCCAGTCCAAACACGGTCTGATCCAATGTACAACGGGGGCAGACAACATCCCGGCGTACCTCCTCTTCAAATGGCCGTCGCACATGGGGCAATGGCGATTCCTTAAGACTCATCTCTATCGAGATCAGACCACCTCCTAGTTTTCGCCGCCCACTGCTCCCTAATCCGAATGCGTCCTTAATGAGGCCTCTCACGCTTTTGTGCGCCTCGCGCATGACGAGATCCTTGGCGTATCGCATCTGCTCTTCGGTCCTGAACTCACCAGGCTCGTCGGTGTGGCGGCAGTACGGGCAGAACGCCTGTGTATGGTTCTCAGTGATTCCAGTGCCCGGAGTCACCTTGAAATATCCAGGTGAGCACCGCTTGTCTGGACACTCCCGCGACCTGCGTCCATCAGCATCATTGGGCAATGAGATGTTCATCTCATAGCGATTATTACCACGGCTGCGAACGTCAAGTTCACCACCGGGTCGAAAGAGCCTGCGATTCATTTCAAGTCCTCAAGTTATCCCTACAGCTCACGCACCTTCGGTAGGCGCCGTATGCCCGAAATGCTCGTGGCCCTCAGGGCCGCGGCACCGGGGATATGGAAGCCCGGCACATCGCTCTGCTTGAATGAACGGATAGTCGGTCCAGCCGAGCAGGACAATCGCAGTCGCGGGAATGCCGACAAGTATCCATCGCACGAGTGGAAAATGCGCCGACATAACGGAGACGCATTTCAATTGTTTGACGAAACCCATGGAGAGTAGCGTTGCCGCGAGCGCCAGTTTGCTCGGGGCATATGTGCGCACTATTCTCAACCAGCCCATTGTTTCCCCCGACAGTTTCCCGGTAGCGTAAGACCCGCCAGTCTCGATGCCTGAGACGCCCATCGGCAAACCTCCCGCAGCGGGCACCAATTTGACTCGTTTTCGGTCAGAACATGATTCCAGGGACAGGAGTGATCCCCATAGGTCTGTATTGTCCTTGGGAGACTGGCTGTTTTTAGACTACCGCACCATCGCTTCACCTTATGGTTCGCTTCAACATTCAGGAGAAGGCTATGGCCCAAATCAAGCTTGGCGCGACAGCGAACGTCACGGTATCCGATGAGATTGGCTGCTCTATCAAGCGCGGCGCCACGGGCCGAAGGATTGACACGTTGAGCAAGGAGCAGTGGAAATCCGAAGTGCTTGTTGAGGCATGGTTGAGCGACGATGCGGACAACCGTGAGCACCCCGGAAGAGCCTTGGTTTCCGAGGGCCTTGAGGGTATGAAGCTTGCTTCGCCAATGGTCTCCTATCGAGCGTTGAGCTTCGCCTCGGATGTTGCTCCTGCTTCCGCAATCGAATTCGGGCCGAATCCGAAGCGGCGCAGCAATCGGTACAATCGCGACGGCGAAACTGCGATGTACTTGTGCACTACTGTTGCTGGACTTCAGGCCGAGATGTTGTGCTATCACGACCCGGAAGAGGTTTGCTTCTTCGCGACCTTCAGCGCGATCTCTTCTGAGATCAGCATCGCTGACCTGACCGACGCATCGCTTCCTGCAGTGGTCCATCAGGCGTTCGACTATGCGGAGCGTCCGGATTCTCGCTGGGCGGGGCATCGTCTTGCCGACTTGATTCGATCGCTCGGATACCAAGGAATGCTCGTACCTGGCGTCCGCGGCTCCCCCGCGAACCGGTATGCCAATCTCGTGATCTTTAACTACGAGGGCTGGGAAGCCTGGGTGGATAGTCGTTCGCCACCTAGATTGCTTTTCACGTAGAAGGGTCGATGACCCTCCCCTGACAAGTACTGTTCGAACTGGCCGCCAGAGCGTTTCTTTGGTTGCTTCTGGATTGCGCAATCCAGAAGCAAGGGATGCCGCCTGCACCGCGCATTCGTCGGCCTGCCCACTGACTACTGTGAGGCGGCCCACGAAGAACTGGTAGGCTCGCCTGCGGTAAGTCCATAAGACCTTCCAGATGGTGAAATGGCATAAAAGGCCTTGGGTTGACTGTAGACTCGTCTTTGGCTGGTCAGCGAATCCTGTTTGCGGCGGCCGGCATTCTTGTTGGGCGGACAAACACCGATTGATGCGGCTGGGCTGAACGGCGGAAAGTAACTCACTTGGACCCTTTCAAGGCACTCCTCATCTGGAGCTAAATTAGCTCGCCGGGGCTTCGGGCCCGCAGAAAGTGGGATCCGAAGACGCGGGATCAGGGGGCATGCTCCAGCCAAGGTGATCCCGAGGTTTGGGGTCTTCGATTCCCGGAGGAGCCGATAGTTGCCGCCGGGGGTATGCTACTGCGTGAACTATTCTCACGGTGTAAGCCCGATGCCGCGACCAGACGTATCCCCCAATCTAGTGCATTTTACTAAAGGCGACACTGATGATGCGGCGTGCGAGCGTCTTCTCAGTATGGTATGCGATCGAGCGTTGGTAGGAAGCAGCAGATTGATTAGGGGCGAGCATGTCTGTGTGTGCTTTACGGAGGCACCGCTTGCCGCTCTCGCTCGTGGGTTCGTAAATGAGATGGATGTCTCGCGCTACCGACCGTTCGGAATCATGTTCGAAAAGCGATGGATATTCGAACGGGGCGGTCGCCCGGTCATCTACCAGAGGTACGATGAGTTTGAAGGCCTGCGAGATTCTCCAGCGCATAACTGGAGGCACATGACCTTCGATCCACTTTCTACAGAGCCGGTTGACTTCACCTGGGAGCGCGAATGGAGAATTCAAACCGAATCGCTCAGGTTCGACAGCTCCGTCGCTTCCATTGTGACCCCGAACCCGGAGTGGTGTGAGCACGTTGCGCGCGAACTTAGCGTGGATGAGGACACGCGAATCTGGAGCTATGCGCAGATCACGGACGACTTGCTAGCTGAGCAGCGTAGGGAGCCACGTTGGCATATCGTCTCTCTAAGCAATGTAGCATGAATTCTTCTTGCGCCCATGGAACGCGCGCGCAATCGCTGCTGAGCGCAACTGACGAAGGATTGCATGCAGGTGACGATGCCGCCTTGCCGAGCACATGAATCTATTGTACGTCGGAAGCCGGTAGCGCGAGCGAATCGCGTATATGCTTCAGATCCATAGATCGTGATCGCGACAACCTGACTCGCCTTGCAATAGCGAGGCGCCGACTTCGCCAATCTTACTGAAATGATCAAACGGACGTTTAAAGAGATACCCGCAGGGCGTGTGACGGAGTCAGACAATCCCGACTTTCTCGTTAGCCTGGGATGGTCCCAAGGGCTCGATTGGGATGCGCTGCTTCAGTCGAAGCGTGTGCTCATCATTTCGGAGGCAGGCTCCGGGAAGACGTACGAATGCCGCCAGCACGCGGAACGCCTCTACTCCGACGGTCAAGCGGCGTTTTTCGTTGAACTCTCCGAACTGTCGCGCAGTGGGCTAAGAGGTGTGCTCGACGACGAACAGGAAGCGAGGCTGGACACATGGCTGGGTTCTCAGTCGGAGGTGGCCACCTTCTTCCTTGATTCGATCGACGAGCTGAACCTTTCATTGGGTTCGTTTTCCCAGGCTTTGACAAATCTGAAGAAGGGAGTTGGCAGCCGGCTGGGGAATATTCGTGTCATCGTCACGAGCCGGCCGATACCGATTGATGAGCAGCTAATGCGTAAGCGGCTGCCAATTCCTCCTGATCCGTTGCCGGAGCCCACCGGCGAGGCCTTCGCCGATGTGGCTATCAATGGGCATCCCAACAGCCGGAATGCAAAGGGACCGCCCGATTGGCGAGTGGTCGCGGTAATGCCGCTTTCTGATGAGCAGATCCTTGAGTTTGCTCTCGGACAAGGCGTGAGTGACGCGTCTCAGCTTTTGGATGACCTACATAGGCGAAATGCGGTGGGGTTCGCGCGCCGCCCTCAGGATCTCATCGAGATCTGCGCCGATTGGCGGGTAAACAAGCGCATCAGAACACATCGGGAACAGGTCGAATCCAACGTTCAAGTGAAATTGAAGTCGCGTGACCCAAAGCACGAGGTTGCCGAATTGTCAGACGAAAGGGCGAAGGAAGGCGCCTCTCAACTCGCATTGGCGATGCAATTGACGAAGCGGCTTACTATCCGATACAGCGCAGGTGCCGACATTGTGGCGACGGACCGCCCCATCAATCCAGAGATTGTCCTGTCGCATTGGGCGCCGAAAGAGCGGGAGGCGCTGCTTGAGCGCCCGCTTTTCGGATTTGCGTCATATGGCCGGGTTCGATTCCATCATCGCTCCGTCATGGAGTATCTCGCAGCCCATCAATTGAGTTGTCTCCGTCGCAAGGGCATGTCGAGCCGTGCCCTCCAGACACTTCTTTTCGCCGAAACGCGAGGGAGAGCTATCGTTCGCCCTTCCAAACGCCCAATCGCTGGTTGGCTAGCCCTCACCGAGACTGAGGTCTTCGAGTTTCTAAGAGACAATGAACCATCAGTGCTACTGGACGAGGGAGATCCTGGCTCACTCACCTGCGCTCAAAGAATCCAAGCTCTTCGCGCATACGTTCAACGATATGGCCCAGGTGGATGGAGAGATCTGCGAGTTCCTCGCATTCAAGTTCATCGAATCGCATCATCAGACTTAGGCGACGAGATTCAGAGGCTTTGGGAATGTGGGGTTGAAAACCCCGACGTGCGAGTCTTTCTGCTCAATCTAATCGAGGCCGGACGCATCGATTCGTGCGCAAACATACCTTATGAACTGGTTTCGGATGTGGACGCCCAAGGTATTGAGCGCGTTGTAGCGATGGCCGCCTTGATCGCCATCTCAGATAGAAGGCTACCGGAAGTCTCACAGTCCATCGCTTGCGAAGAACTATATTGGCCTACGGAACTAGTCTGTGCGGCGCTCTTCAAGCTTTTCCCGAAGCACATGTCGGTTGGACAGTTCTGCAATGCGCTCCGAAGGATCGATGGTGAACCCGTCAGGTCCGGGAGCTTCGGCTGGGACCTTCCGCGATTCCTTGCGTCTCTTGAACTCGGCAAGTCTGCCGCTGCCACGCTCAGGGATGGTATTTCGGCCGTCGTCTCAGAAGGACTCAAATGGGATGACAAGTCGGGGGAACTTCGTGGCGGACGGCCTCTGTTGTCTATTGCATTGGCCGCGGTATGCGTGAATGGCCTACGAACCAACAGAAGCGATGGTTGGCTTCGCGCCAGTCTGCTCGCATTGCGGTTGTATCGCCCGAGCTCTGGCAATCCTGAGCCGATCGAGACGTTGAAAAAGGAGCTCTACGAACTCAATGGCGAAGAAAATGCTCGGCTCTTCTGGGTTGCAGACGCCTTTAGTCGCGAGTTCCGAGTGATCGACGATCCTCGCAAGCGGTTGAACGCCATCCTTGCATATGACGAAGCTGTGCAGATAAGCCGCGATCGCGACTCGGTGTGGATTCGACAATCGCTGGGAGACGCGTCGCTGGACCTCGCAGATCGTGAAGTGCTCCTAGAGATTGCTGTCGGTCTTTTTCCAGATGCGCAAGAGTGGTCAGATCACCTTTCGGACCTGAGGTCGCGCGTTGACGGTGAGCGCGTGCTACTCGATAGGCTCGATAAGTATTTGCGGAAGCCGCCAAGGCGTCGAGGGCTTGGGAGGTTTGAAAAACGCGATAGAAAGCGTCGCGAACGCGCGAGACGGAAGAAGGCAAGGCAACGCGCCAGCTGGATTCAGCTCTGGAGGACGGTTGTCAACGAACCAGACGTCGCATTTTCCGGAGATCGGGACCGCCATTCAGCATGGTACTTGTGGGAGACGATGAGTCGTGATGGTGAGCATCCTTCCGGGTGGAATCGAGGATTCATCGAGAGGACCTTTGGCGACGGCATCGCAGACCGGTTCAGGCTTACGTTGATGAAGGTCTGGCGCGAGGGTTCGCCGCTGCTTCTTAGCGAGCGGTCCAATGATAAACGCAATACCATCTATTCAGAGTTGCGGTTTGGCTTGAGCGGCATCTATGCGGAAGCAGAGGACCCGAATTGGGCTGGCAAGCTAATGCATGATGAGGCTGTGCTAGCAGTAAGGTTCGCGCCGTACGAGTGGGACCATCTGCCAGAATGGATGGATTCGCTATCAATAGCACATCCCGATGCAGTTGTTCAGGTGCTCGGTTCTGAAGTTTTGTGGGAGTTGCATCACGAGGTCGCGGAGAGTGGATTTTCTCGACTTCTCCAGTGCATTGAGTTTGGCCCGCCTGGGCCGGCCGCGTTGCTGATCAAGCAGTTGATGGGCTGGTTGATGAGAAGTGGCGATCGGCAGGGTGAAGAGAGTAATGCTAAGGGTGTCGCTGATAGGCTGACCCAGGTCGTCGGTATCATTATGAAGTTTGGCGATGAGGCAGCTCGTTCTGAATTACTGGACGTGACGAAAGACCGACTTCAGTCGGCCCCATCGCTAGCTGTGCGGAGAGTATGGATCCCGACAGCCTTACGATTGAGTCCGGAAGCCGGTGTCAAGGCGCTCGAAGACGAGCTGGCTAAAATTGGTCCAGACGAACGCGGTGTTGCAGTCGATTTGCTCGCGCGCCTGTTCTGCGACCAGAGGAACGCGATTGAATTGAATGACGATTGCTTCCCACCTCAGTTGCTCTTGCGATTACTCCGGCTCTCCTTTATGCATATTCGAGTCGAAGATGCGGTCGAACGTCGCGAGGAGGATTTTCCCAACAATGCGGGGCGGGTTCAAAGCATCATTATTGAGGCACTTTTCGCCCGAAAGGGTGATGAAGGATGGGCCGCGAAGATGGAGATGGCGAACGATCCTCTTTGTGAGCATTTCCGGGATCGAATTGTCGCTGTTGCGCAGGAGACTTGGGCTCAGGAATTCGACTCGGATGCTTTGGATGACGAGCAGGTCGCCACGCTTGAGGATAGTCTTGAAGCGCCACCTTCAACAAACGAGGCGATGTACGCAATGTTGATGGATCGGCTGGCCCAACTCGACGATCGTCTTCTCCGTGATGATTCCCCGCGTGAATTGTGGTCGCGCATCCCGGAAGAGAAGTTGATGCGCCGGGAGATCGCGCGCCAGCTTAAGGGCGTCGCCAATGGCATGTATCTCGTCGATCAGGAAGCGGTGACCGCCGATGAGAAGGAGACAGACATCCGCTTGCGCTCTGTTACCGGTGGCTATGAAGGAGTGGTCGAGCTCAAGATTGGTGAAAAAGACCGCTCGGCTAAGGAATTGGTTGGTGCAATTGAAGATCAGCTCGTGATGAAGTATTTGGGTCCGGAAAAGCGAAGGTCGGGAGTGTTGCTGATAACGCTGGCGAAGGAGCGGACGTGGGTGCATCCGACCGAAGGTCGCAAAATCGATGTGCGGGAACTCATGTGCCTGCTTCGTGAAGAGGCGCAGCGAGTTCGGTTGAAATTCAACGATACGATTCAAGTCGCCGTTCATCTCCTTGATTTGCGCCCGCGCGCTCCCGTTGAAGGCGCCAAGAGGTCGAAGTCGTCCCCATAGGTGCGCTTCCGAAGCCGGTGCTGCGATGGGCCGCCTTTCAGTGCTTCGACGGAGCTACACTTCGGCGTAGCCCCTGTCAGTGAGTCTGACGAAGAAGGCTCTCCGGTCAACATTGATCCAGCCCGCTTGTTGCGCGTACGTCAGTCCCCCTTCGAACTCGACGCCTGGGCGGATGGGTCCAAACACCTGGCGAAGGGCGCCTAACGGCAATTGCTCGCCAGGTTAGCAGCCATCATTGCGAAGGATCACGAGGACTTCGCGGGCGAGGGCGCGGCAGTCTAGGGTTGCGTTCATTGTCGTACTCCTTATGGTTGACCAGTCGTTAGTAGTGCCCAAATGTTGCGACTGCACTCTAGTTATGCTTTTCAGGAATTCTCCGGCTCTCCGGCCTGGTTTCGGCCAGTAATCGAGCTTTCCGGGCGGCTCGCAAGCCTCATCACCGGCAGCCCGGTCATCAGACCGTGCGGGGGCCTCCGATTTCGCGTTGGTCTAAATGTTGCTTCTCCCGTCGTACTAACGCTGGACTAACCTGACCAGAGTCGAAGCATTGGAGCGCGATGCGGGTGGAATGGGGATCGACTACATACGGCGAAATGATTACGGGCACCAAACATTGGATGGCCGGTATTGACGAGGATCGATTCTGGCTCCGGATTGAGGGCCAGCCGGACGGTCTCCTGGTTCACTTGGTGCAGGTGAGGGCTGTTCGCATCGAGGCAGGGTTGCTCTGGGCGACCTGTTATTTTGACCTTCAGAGGGGCGAGGAGAAGTTCACCCGCACGGTCGACGGCATTCCCAACGAGCACGCACATCAGATGCAGGCAAGTATCACCATGTCTGTCATCGATGCAATCGCGCGCTTCGTCACTGCGAAGACGTCTGAGCTCGAACTTTGGTTGGACCGGGCCATGATGTCACTGAAGAGCGCGCCGGGCGTCGTAATAGCTGGAGAGGCAATTCACAGAGCTCTTGAGGACGTGAGGCCACCGGCAACACCGGGTGACATTCCTTGGGGAAGCATTCTCTGGCACAGCGAAGCGCCCGCCGCGCGCCCCAAGGCCCAAGCCTGGCCAACGTGGCAGGACCCACCCAGCATCGAGTTGGAGAAGCGGTTTCGCGCCCACAATGCGGCCACGTTCAAGCAGGCGCTTGGCCGCTGGTATGCCGCCGTGACGGCGCCCATTGGGCGAGGGCGATGGATCCCAAAGGGAGAAGTCGGCCGACTGCTGGTGAAGAATCCTGCTCCCCATTGGCCGGGCCGGTCCTGGAAAGAGACGGTCGGGGATGCTTCACCCGAGACAACGCTGAGGCATCTATACGGTAGGGAGAATGAAAAGCATTTGGCGTACCAGAAGGAGTTCAGAGGCCCCTTCTTTGATAGCGTCGAGAAGAATCCGCTGACGGAGGAGCAGATTCATGCCTGCGTGTGCATGGATGACAGCGTCATGGTCGTTGCTGCCGCAGGATCGGGCAAGACGTCCACCATGGTGGCCAAGACTGGGTATGTGCTTTTGGAGAAGTTGGCTGAACCCGAGCAGATTCTCTTGCTTGCATTCAATCGAGCGACTGCAGACGAGGTCGGCCGGCGCATTGCCGAGCAGCTGCGGGGCATGCCGAGCGTTGACCGTGTCAGGTCGAACACCTTTCATGCGTTTGGAATTGACATCATCGGCAAAGCGACAGGGCGGACACCCTCGCTGGCACCGTGGCTGGATCCCAACAAATCGGGCGCGGACGTTCGGAAGGTCGCTGAAATCATCGAGAGTCTTGGCGCGCGTGACAAGACATTCAAGCGCGACTGGGACCTGTTTCGAACGGTCTACGCCCGCGATATCGGCAAATGGGGGGTTCGGCAAGAGCCTGACACCTATCGAAATGGAAGGCGTGGGTTCGACACCGCAGGAGGCCAGGTCGTAAAGAGCAAGGAAGAGCGGATCATCGCTAATTGGCTCTTCTACCATCGGATCAACTACGAGTACGAGAGACGCTACGAGCACGATACCGCTGACTCGGAGCATCAGCAGTACGTCCCTGACTTCTATTACCCCGGCGTGCGGTTGTATCACGAACACTTCGCGTTGAACGCACGAGGCGAAGCGCCGCCCCATTTCGAGAACTACAAGGAAGGTGTCGCTTGGAAACGCCGGATTCATGCAGAGAAAAGCACTGACTTCATCGAAACAACGTCCGGCGAGCTGGCCTCCGGTAGGGCGATAAAGAAGCTGAAGCGTGAGCTAATCAAGCGTGGTTTGAAGCCTACTTTTGATCCACAGCGCCCCGCGCCTGGTATGCCGCCAGTCTCCGAGATGGAGCTATCCAGGTCATTTCGCGTGTTTCAGCAACACGTCAAGAACAACGGACTGACCCACTCACAGCTGCAAGCAGCCTTGAACGCGCAGTCTCGGGAGGGCTATGCCGCTCGGCTGCGCATGTTTCTGGCGTTGTATGAGCGAATCTCTGAGGAGTGGGAGCGCCTTCTGAAAGAAGGAGGCTACATCGACTTCGAAGACATGCTCATCCAGGCAGCGGAACACGTGGAGGAGGGGCGATATCAAAGCCCCTACACGGTCATCCTTGCGGACGAGTACCAGGATAGCTCACGGGCCCGCGTTCGACTTCTGAAGGCCTTGGCAGCGAGCCCGTCGGTTCCAACCCATCTTTGCGTAGTCGGCGATGACTGGCAGGGCATCAATCGGTTCGCCGGCTCGGATATCTCAGTCATGCGGGAGTTCGAATCGATCTTTGGCTATGCGACACGCTTGACTTTGAATACGACATTTCGGTGTCCGAACGACGTATGCGAGGCTTCCAGTGCCTTCATTCAGGTCAATCCCGCCCAAATCTCGAAGGTGGTTTCGACCACAAATCCGCTATCCAAAACCCCCCTCTTGGCATTCGGCCTCCAGAGCCAAGAATCCATTGTCCCTTACATCGAGCAACAGCTGGAGGACATGCATCGCTACGCTGCGGATGGGAAGCTTAGGTCCATGAGCGGATCGCACGTTACTGTGAAGCTCCTGGGCCGGTATCAGAACGACCGACCTTCAGAGCTAGCCGATTGGATCGAACGGTTCGGAGACCGACTGAAGATCGACTTCAGCACGGTCCACGGTTCCAAGGGGCTTGAAGCGGAATATGTCTTCGTTCTGAATGTCGTCCAGGGCACACGGGGGTTCCCCAGTCAGATTCAGGATGACCCGGCTCTTCAATTGGCAATGCCCGAGCCTGACCCGTTCCCATTCGCGGAAGAGCGACGCCTTTTCTATGTCGCCATGACGCGCGCCCGCAAGCAGGTCCGCTTCTACACAACACTCGGGCAGCCCTCACAGTTTCTGGTTGAGCTCGTGGCGAGCGGGCATCTAGCCATTGAACCGGTCGATGGTGATCCCTTGGAGCCGTGCCCCAGGTGCCAAGCCGGCGTCCTCCTGCAGCGTCAGGGGCCGCGTGGGCCATTCTTGGGATGCAGTCGCTTTCCAGCGTGCGAGTTCTCTCAAGATATGGAAACTGAGGCGCGGCCACTCCCCACGTTAGCGCGAACGAGCCGAATACGGTTTCCGGTCAGTCCGGGCGATCCATGTCCGGTGTGCCGCACCGGGACACTCATAAAGAGGGCGGGGCGGAACGGCGACTTTATTGGCTGTTCACGCTACCGGCAGGGATGCGGGGCGACGGCGAGCATTCGGTAGCGCAGACAGCGCCCGGCGTCGCTGATATTTTGTCAATCTGAACCGAGCGAGCATCTTGCTCGCGGGACCTCCTGCGCCCTCCCCCTCGGTGCTCCACAGCACAAAATGTGATGTGTTTAACATTTCATGACTTTGGTGTAAATTCATTTCGGGGTAGATCATTCATTGCCTGAGCGCGGAAATTTCGGTCATGGGGATCCATGCCCTAGTGTCCGCGGGCGATTTCCGGCGAAGTGGGCTAACCCAGATCGTCGCGTTGATGTCCTGTGACAAGGAGTGCCGCATGCAGTGCCCAGCCGCTCACAAAACTTGTGCGCGATCCGGAAGAGGCCCGCTGCCTATTCTTCTCTCGCTGCTTCTCCTCTTATCTGGCACCGTTTGCTATGCGAACGGGTGTCCGATCGGCGACTGGACTTATTCTGAAAGTTCTCTTCAAAAGGCTCGCGGCCGTATCAAATCAACGGCGCATAAGAGTGTTTCGAGCCGTATCCAGTGCGGACTAGCAATCGACGAAGCTTTCGACGGCGCGGCAGTCTTTCCTAAGGAGTGCAGTGCGTGCGTAAGAGAGTATGTTGGATTCTTGCTCGACATGACTCAATACGAGCGACTTGCTGCAGAGCAAACTGCCTCAGCTAAGTCCCGCTCCGACTACTACGAGAGTGAGATCAGGACTCGAAGGAAGCTTGCCGAATTTCTTAGAGCGCTTCCACAAGAAGATTGGACTCGCGCTACCTGGACGAGAAACTTCGAGGGGTTGGGAGATGCGATGGAGCGAATGCATGACGGTCACGACTATCATGTGGCGGCCACGCTTGCTGCGGACAGGGATATGTCCGTGAAGACCTTCGAAACGTGGGCGCGTGCAATCCGGTCTTGCGATGAGTGGGACTTCGTTCAAGGGCAGAACCGTGATCTCCCGGCGCTCAAAGAAGCTCTCTTGTGCGTTGACGAGTGCAAGTTAGCGCTGACGAGAATCCTAGACCGATCGCGAATAGGTGCAGTCGATGGACCGAACATCGACCTCGCTCTGAGTGCCCTCCTGCCGGCGAACGAAGATTGTCCAATTCACCCCGCTTCCAACTAGATCAGGAAGAAGAACGACATGGCTACGAGTACTGGGTTCTCCGCTGCTCTGTTGGTCATACTGCTCTTCGCGAGTTCGGGAGTAAGCGCAGAGCCAGACAGTTCGATCCCAGCGAAAACTGAGGCTGACGGATTATCCAAAGGCGCTACTGAGCCCGATAGTAGCCCAGCAGGCGCCCCAAACCCGTTCACGGCGTTAATCTCGGTCGAGAACCGAGGCGCTATCAGCTACGGAGATAGTGTTCTCATTTCGGTGTTGATTACACCTCTAAGAGGATGGGACCTCGAATCAGTGAGGGTTCACCCTCTTGGTGAACTTGCCACCATCTACCAGAACGCGACAGACGACATCGATCCATTTAGTCAGCAGCCTACACGGGAGCTTGGGGTCGGATGCCGAGTCGAGTCAGACACAGATAGCCACGCGCAAGGGGTGCCGTTCTTGGCAGTCTGTCAGCTGACCAGCCTTAAAGCGGGGTGGTATCGGCGGGTTGATCTCAACACGCTTTTAGGTAGTGGCAAGCAGCAATTCAGGATCCAAGTCGCAATCAGAGAGGGCATGGGCGAAGCCCGCTCGTACTACGTGTCGGGTAGCGCGGATTTTGTCAGTCCGAAGTTCGCCGTCATCCTGGGTGGATTCGCGGGAGCACTCATGTGGGCGTTGTTCCTGCAAATTTCCACGACGGACGAGAATACGACGCGGAAGCCGATTGACGGATGGACAGACTTGCTTTCTCGGATAAATCGAGCTGTGCCGCCGACAATCGCGGGCCTGGGGCTAGGACTTTGGACTGCGCTACGTAGCTCGCTGGTCGGCGGCAGCTTAGCACTCGTGCTAATCGTTCTGGCAAACTCAACCCAAGGGTTCGATCCACCCATCTCGCTTCGCATACAGGATTTTTGGGGAGGGATGTTGATAGGAATTCTGAGTACGCCCTTGTCGAGGTGGGTGCGTCAAAAGGTCACCACTCTTGTTCCAGGGGAATAATGTTCGGCGAATGGTGATTCCGTAGAGGGATTGCGTTACTGGGGGTGCGGAAGATTGCTTGCTTGTGCTCGGCTTTCGTTGCGGGTCTAGTGATTTTCGGACGTCAGGAGAGTGTAGTGGCTGATTGCAAGCATTTGCAGGTGATCAATTCGGGGGTCGAGGAATGGAATCGCTGGAGGGAAGACAATAGAAGCGTTCGGCCAGACTTAAGCGGCGCGAATCTAGTTCTTGCCTCGGTAGGCGGCGATTCAAAGTGGGACCTAACGAACTGTAATTTGATTGGGGCAACTTTCAATGGTTTGAGCCAAGCAAATCTTATCAAGGCCGAGTTGAGTGACATAGTAGTCAGAGGGAAAGTCGAGTACGTAGATTTCTCTAGATGCAATATGCTGAACGTCGATTTTTCTGACGTTGAGTTCATAAATTGCGTCTTCTCTGGAGTGAAGGCCTTAGAATGTAAGTTTTCAGGAACAAAATTCCTAGCAAGGGAGGGTGGCGCTGATTTTCCCCGGTCATGCACCCTGGAGAGCGGAGTCTTTTCCTCTTGTCAATTCGACGGAGCTAGGCTAAGCGATTGTAAGATAACGAACGCTAGATTTGATATGTGTGACTTCAGGCA
Organism: Dokdonella immobilis; assembly: GCF_900115085.1. Lineage (GTDB taxonomy): Bacteria > Pseudomonadota > Gammaproteobacteria > Xanthomonadales > Rhodanobacteraceae > Dokdonella > Dokdonella immobilis. Next base: position 94,099 of record NZ_FOVF01000013.1, read on the forward strand.
AGCTGTCGGATACCAGTTCGACAGCAATGCACTGAAGGAGTGCACTCTTTCTTCTAATTCTAACGATGATTGGTCGGTCTTGAGGAGAAAATACACGGGTGCAAATATGGTCTTCAATTTGGTCTTGTCGGCCATCTTCTTCGCGCCATGGGCGCTTGACGCTCTCAGGTGGAGCGCGTTGAATGAGTTTCAGATGAGTGCTGTACGTGCTGTGAACTCTGTTCGAGTGGAACTAAATGGAAAATCGCGCATAGACCTCACAGACTTTAACGCACTAGCGGAAGATATTCTGGAGAAAGTTCACAGTCCGGGGATGGAGGCGTGCCTTTCGCAACGTGAGACGTCTCGATTTAGTGACTCAGGGAAATGTCTAGAGATTTGGCAGGTGATGCTCGGGGTTCAGCTTGGCTGGCGTGCTTGGCTCGTTGCATGCTTGCTTCTTTGCTACAACTTGACGCGTCTCTTGGTTACTTGGGTAGTTGCTCCGATGCGAGACGAGGAGGCGCGGAGCGGGCTTACGCCGGCTAGGGAGCTACTTTCTGCGCCATGGCCGGAACGGATGCGAAGTACCTATCGGTGGCTAATGCCGCTCCACAAGTCGTTGGTTTTTGGGGCCTGGTTTGCTGTTCTAGCTGCGCTGTGGCACGTCGTGCCGCGATTACTCTCACCTGTTTGGTTGGTTTCGGCTGGCGGTTAATGTAACGTCATCCTTGACATAATGTAACTAATATGGTTACCATGATACTGACTAGAAGAAACTTCACACACTCTGGACTTGCGGACGCTCATTTCGGAATCAGTCATCCGTCGATCCCGGCTGCGGTACAGCCACGGTGTCAACGTCTGACAGACAGTATCGAGAGCGCTGTTCGCCCAGAGGACCTGGATTTGGCAGGGAACGGATACCGAGTTTCAGGAGATGTTCACTCGGTGAGTGTTGATGGGTACTACCGCATTACGTACGAATGGATTGATGATCATGGTCACAACATTGACTTCGTTTGAAGAGGAACGAAAGCGCCCTCCGACTCATCCCGGACTTATCTTGAAAGCGGACGTGCTTCCTGCTTTGGGAGTCACACAAGAGCAGTTTGCAAATCTCCTAGGGCTCTCGCGGAAGACGGTCAACGAGATCCTTGGATGTAAGGGGTCTGTCACCGCGCAGACAGCGGTAAAGCTAGGGTCGCTTCTGGGGAACTCGCCTATGTTTTGGCAGAATTTGCAAGTGACGTATGATTTGTGGCAAGCAAAGCGGACGCTGGGTTTTGAAGAGATGGAGCGGTTGCGAGAGGCGCACGTTAACTTTTTGGCTACCGGAAAGTTTTATTTCCGCGGTTAGCATTGCGGCTAGGAGATAGGATTTTTTTCCAGCTGATTTCGTGATCATTCCGCTTCTAGGCGAAGAACCCGCAGGTCCTCTTCGCCGACGATGAGCTGAATCGCTGGCAAGCCATCGTCGGCCATTCCAAGAGCCAGATGAATCAGCTGCATGAGATCGTGCTCACTGGGTAAGGCGGAATGACCCGGTGGGTGGCTATGCCACTCGCCAATGTAGCCAACCATCCCTGCAGTGCGTGCCGTGGCTTCATTGACGGCTTCCTTCAATCCTGATAATCCGCGCTCGAACGAATCGGGATGGCTTTCACTGTCGGGAGGGGCGGGCAGGCCCATGACGATGACGACTGCCTTGACATTGAAATCATAGTAGCCGAGGAGTACGCCCCCGGTTTCGTTGGGAAGTCGCTGTCGCCGGAGTTCGCGTAACTGTTGCTTGACGGCATCGTCAATGAAAATGTCAACGTCGCCGGATGATATGCGCTGCTCTGGCATGACTGGAACATCGTGCACCTTGACAGAGCCAAGCTTAGGGTCGCGCTGCCACACACGAATTAGCGCTTCTTCGGTGCTTGCGGTAGCTTGAATCTGTTCGGATAGAGTGCTTGCGTGCCCCAGTACCCGGGAATAGGGCATCACGGTTGAAATGTCTCGACAACTCGCACCGCTCCAGAATGTACGCACCTGTCCGCCCAGATGGAATTTGCCCCAATCCGACTGGATGGTGACCGCCTGGGCCTCATCGTCTACATCAGTCCACTCAAAGCCCTCATCAACGATCAATTCGGTCGGCTGGACCGCCTCTGCGTCGAGTTAGATATTCCCGTTTGTCCCTGGCATGGCGACATTAGTGCGGCGGCGAAGCGACGATTCTTGGCGAGCCCGAATGGTGTCTTGCTCATCACGCCGGAGTCCCTGGAGGCGACGTTATGTAATCGGGGCACGTCCGTCGCGCGTATCTTCGAGCGGCTTGATACCTTCGTCATCGACGAGTTGCATGCCTTCATAGGGAGCGAGCGGGGGAAGCAGATGCAATCGCTGCTGCATCGCATTGAGACGATCATCGAGCGCACCGTGCCCCGCATCGGACTGTCGGCGACCTTGGGCGACATGCAGTTGGCGGCGGACTTCCTGAGAAGTGGTGGTGAGGTCGCCATCGTGGACGCCGATTCGGGTGAGTCGCGCTTGCTGGTCAAGGTGAAAGGCTATGAGGAGGCGAAGCCGGAGCCCGGCACGTCACCCGCGGACACAGAAGGGGAGGGTATGGCCGCGCTCGCGATCGCCCAGCATCTCTTTCGCGTCTTGAGAGGCTCGAACAATCTCGTGTTTCCGAACAGCCGGCGCGAAGTGGAGCGCTATACGCTCCATCTCAATCAGCTGTGTGAGGGCGAGCGGGTGCCCAATGAGTTCTGGCCTCATCATGGCAACCTCTCCACGGCGATTCGAACTGATACGGAAGCCGCCCTCAAGCAGAAGGGCCGCCCGGCAACGGCGGTATGTACGAACACGTTGGAACTCGGCATCGACATCGGTGCCGTCAAGAGTGTCGTGCAGATTGGTCCACCGCCCTCAGTCGCCAGTCTCCGGCAGCGGCTAGGACGCTCCGGACGACGGCCCGGCGAGCCTGCAATCTTGCGCGGCTATGTGATTGAAGACGCACTCAGCAAGACCGCAACGCTTGCGACACAACTGCGCCTGGACACCGTGCGTACGGCCGCGACGATTTCGCTTCTGCTCGAAGGCTGGTTCGAGCCGCCAGTCGCCCACGGCGCCCATCTCTCCACGCTCGTCCAACAGCTGCTCTCTGCCATTGCGCAATACGGTGGCCTATCGGCTCCGAAGGCGTACGGCTTACTGTGCGGAGCGACGGGACCATTCTCAGGGCTGACCAAGACCGAGTTTTTGGAGCTGTTGCAGCAGCTCCATGCCGAAGATCTGATCATGATGGATACGTCTCGTCTGCTCCTGCTCGGTGTCAAGGGCGAACAGTTCGTCAATCACTACTCGTTCTATGCCGCCTTCGCGTCCGACGATGAGTTCCGGGTCGTGGCGGGAGGCTCACTGCTCGGCACGCTTCCAGTCAGCCAGATGCTTAGGGCAGGGCAGCGTATCGTCTTTGCCGGGCGGACATGGCTCGTCGATGACGTCGACGATGCCGAAAAGGTCATCCACGTCTCCGCGGCTAAGGGCGGCGCACCCCCGCTCTTCAGTGGATCCGGGGGGCGGGTTCACCCGCAAGTCCGTCAGCGGATGCGCGAGATCTACGCATCCGAGGCCGCGTTGCCCTACCTCGATGAAGTAGCGCAGCGATTCGTGGACCAGGGCCGCGCATGTTTCAGGACGCTTGACCTTGGTACGCAGTGGCTCCTGGAGAGCGGAAAGGACGGAACGCTGGTGACCTGGTTGGGCGACTCGGCCAATGAAGCCATCGGCTGCCTGCTTGTTTCGCGAGGAGTGGATGCGAGTGCGGGGCAACTCGGTGTGGATGTCTCACGCGGGGAGCGGAGCTGGGACGAGATCCGGGCCTGCATCAACGATCTCGCGAGGAGCGAAGTTCCGCCGGTTGAGGCCCTACTCGCGGATGCGAAGAACCTCCTTCGCGAGAAATGGGATTGGGCGCTTCCCCGATCTCTGCTTCAGAAGTCGTATGCGAGCCTCAATCTCGACCTCGATGACGCAATGAGCTGGCTGCGTCGCGTGAGTACACGCGCCATCGAGGGCAAGCCGCCGATGTCATCACTTGGCTTCGACGAAGCGGGGAGGGTGCTCCCATCGAACTGACGCTGATTCCATTTGGATGGAGTCTCGATGGGCAAAGGCTGGTCGATGTCGCAGATGTCGCGCGCGGGTCTGCGTGCCACTGTATTTGTCCGTCGTGTAAGACGCGCCTCGTGGCACGTAAGGGTGCGCGCCGCGCGCCGCATTTCGCGCACGCCGCTCGGAAGGCCTACGACGACACCCAAAGCCCATGCGACTATTCGATATTCGTCGCAGCTCGGTCGATGCTAAAGCAATTGGTAGGCGACAGCTTGAAGCTGCTGTTGCCCGCATATCGGGATTGCGTCCGGTCCGACGTTAACGGATTCGACGATATCGAAGAGTGGTTTACTGTTACCGAGAGCCGAAGAGTTGCGGTGACCGATGTCACGGTTGAGACGAGTCTCGATTCGACGATCGTGGACATTTTCGGTGCCATTGCCGGGTACGGCTTTGTTGTCTACTTTACGTATCCGGGGCGTTGGGTTCCAGACAGCCTATATCATCCCAAGGACTCGCGGTGCGGCGTGATTGAAGTCCGGCTGCACGGCATCGAGCGCGCTTTTTTTAATGGACACCTTTCGGGGAAGTCCTATAGGGAGGTCCTCCTGGACTTCTTGACCGAGGATTTGAGCGCCAAGCGATGGATCTTCCATCCGGGATACCAGAGCGCAGAGTCGGAAGCGAAAGCAAAAATGTCGAAGCGACTGCAGATTTCTCGCGAGAGTGCTCCGACGAAATTGTCGGTGCAGCGGCACGCGACTCCTACGGCGGGCGCAGCGCCAGTGGCTTCGATGGCCGACTATGCGTGTGTGATCTGCCTTGCAACATGGGAGGCGCCGCGCAGTAGGGGGCCTTGCAATTGTCCGAAGTGCGGAGGGCTCCTCTGTGCCCGCGTTCAACCCTCGCGCTGATCGCTCTTTTTAGCGCCGCCCGGATTCTCCCTACGCCTGGCGAAAGCTTCCGAGAACGCCGCAGCGAGAATTCCGGTTGGCATGGCAATCAGACCGATGCCGGAGATGGCCGTAAGCGCCGCGAGCACCTTGCCAAGGGCCGTGACCGGCACAGCATCGCCGTATCCGACGGTGGTGAGCGTACAGATGGACCACCAGAGCGCACGTGGAATGCTTCCGAAGTACTCAGGCTGGATATCCCCCTCGACCGAATAGAGCGCACCGGCAGTGAGAATGATGACCGCACCCGCCAGGCCTACCGCGAACGTAAGCTCGTAGCGTCGGTTCAGTATCGACTCCAGCACCAGGCGCATCGCTTCTGAATATCGAAGCAGCCGGGAGAGTGCGAGGATTCGGAACAGCCGGATGATTCGGACGAGAAAACTCTGTCCTCCCCAGCCGAACAGGAATGGAAGGATGGCCAGCAGGTCCACGAGGGCCATCGGTGTCGCCATGTAGCGCAATCGTCCGCGAACACCTTCAAAGGATGGATTTGCCCCAGCGCACCAGACGCGAAGGATGTATTCCATCGAGAAGACACACGCGATGATGACGTCGATTCGATCTGCCCAGCCGCCCAGGGCCGTTTCGACCGTAGGTTCAGTGCGAGCGATGGCGAAGATGACGGAGCCAATGATGAGGACGGCACTGGCGATCTGGGTACGGGTGAGTCCGTTTCCCTGGGTGCCATGAAACGCGTGGTGTACGGCTTGGAGTAGCATCGAGCCCCCTGCGTTGGGTATAGCCGGAATCCTACGGCATTCACTCGCGTGTTCCGGCTTTGTGATGAAGCGCTAGTCTGGTGAAGCCAACGATTTTCTGTCGCCGTCTCAACCCGGCAACGCTCGATTAAGATTCAACTTCGAGCTCGGTTGCAACTTGGGCAGCGAGCGCACGACCAGGATCACATTCCTGCATGCCGGCCTCTCCTTGCCAACTTTCTAGTCATCCGGGCGCCGTATTTCGAGTACTGGGTGGTGGTAGGTGACTCCCTGAAGGGTAGCGGTTGCCTAAAGAGCGTTGGTAGGCATTGCAATACGCGATCCGGATATCTTGCTACGGGGTTTTGACGGCGGTATAAAGCCACGTCGGCACGCACAACGCGGCCGATGTTTGGCTCAATCGGCTCTAGCTGTTGAGTGCCTCCGCCATGCCCCATACGGCAGGTGAGGGGACTTCTCTTGCAGCCTGGATCCCTTTGTGCCCAATCGTTTCGCCTCAGCACGCACGCGTGCTTTTTATCTCCAAAATGGCCAGTGCTATTATTGCCTTCAGCCGATGTGGCTGAGCGACCCTGATGCGTTCGCCGTGCGCCACGGACTTCGCCTCCGACAGGTCCGAACATTCCAATGCACGGCTGAGCACCTCGTGGAACGCCAGAAGGGTGGGAGGGGCGGAACTAACATCGTGGCCGCTTGCCGGCTCTGCAATGCCTGCCGCCATCAAGGCCGGCCAGGTCGCGCACCCTCGCCAGATGCTTGGAAAAAACGAGTGCGGCACTTGGTTGCCAAAGGATGCTGGCGAACTCTACCAAAAAGTGCCTCTTCTGGAATCTGGAATGAAGACGCACCTTCACGCCGGAATCTTTAGTCTCTTCTCACCTAAGCATGCAATTGGATGCGCAATCGATCGTAAGCGCCTGCTCCCGACACGTTGCGCACCGGCATGACTCGGGTTACGCGGCAGGCTTCCAGCGATGTGGCAGCAGAGTGTCGATGTCGCGATCAAGGGTCGTAGGCAATCGCGTGAGCACGTCGGTGAGCCAGGCGAGTGGCTCGTGGCCGTTGGCCTTTGCGGTGGCCAGCAGGCTCATGATGGCCGCAGCGCGTTTGCCTGCGGTTTCGGAGCCGGCGAACAGCCAGTTCTTGCGGCCCAGTGCGATGGGTCGGATCGCATTCTCGATCGCATTGTTGTCGATCGGGTAGCTGCCGTCCTCGGCATAGCGCGCAAGGGCTGGCCAGCGACGCAAGGTGTAGTCGAT
>NZ_FOVF01000042.1 GCF_900115085.1 Dokdonella immobilis
CCAATACTGATGGAACGCCAGAACTCACTTGAGATGGCCGCGATGAGGCGCATGCTTGCGAAATAGGCAGCATTGCAAGCATCAATTGAAATAGCATTCTCATAAGCCCAACACCAGAATTGAGCCGCGTGCGTTAGCACGTCGGCTCGAATGAAAAGTTAGGCATTGACACCCAACAGGAGCAAGCGCAATGCATTCCATACCCGCTCAAAAGCTTCGGTCGTGCTACTCGCCGGAGTAGTCTCATAAGACGACCAACCGGAAAATAGCTTGCGCCCATCAAAACTAACTCTAATGACCTTTGTCTCGGGATCAACATATATGCGCTCATCAACGTTTTCAGGAAGGCTCTTCATCAGCTCAGAAGCTTCAGCCACAAGGGAGTGAACCTGATCCTGGCCAACGTTTCGAACAACCTTGATGACTTCTATTGAGCGAATGTCCGCTGCACCAATGTTGTATTGCTCCTCAACAACAGAGCCATCTTCCTTCAGCATGAGTTCCCAAGTGTGTGCGCCCGTTCCAGAGTAGTCTTGACGAATGGAAACAAGTGACTCGTTCTCAACCGAATATGCATACGACGAAAAGGTTGCGAGAAAGACTATGCAGGCTAGCCGAATCACCATGTTTTCCGTGTCTAACACCTGAGTTAAGCCGCGCCGCGAAGCGGCGTCGGCTTGGACGAATTGTTAGGCCTCATGGCGACACAGCCACGATGACCAAAGCACAGCAATAAGCGAGCCGACGCTGCTGCCGATTGCGATAAAGAATATAGCTCGGGCAAGACGCGCGCCTGCTAGAGCGTCCGTGGCGAACCACTGGAGTGCAATGACGATGGGCATGAACGGTAGAAGCGCCATGCAGACAATCCCCAACGAGCCGCATGCAACGCCCAGAGCCCGGGGCGCGCCGGGACGATCGTCCAGCATCGAAAAAGCTTCGTAGTTGACCGCAGCACTCAGAATGACGGCCACTGCGATACCAATCCAGAAGACGACGAGGTGATTCATCTGAGGCCTAACACTGGAAATAAGCCGCCGCGTTAGCGGTCGGCTTGATTGACTGGTTAGAGGGCAGCATCTGAAACGCCGAGCCTGACCAACCCATTGAGATATAGCTGCTCCGCAGTCCTCTTCTCGATCGTAAGACGTCGCCACTCCGAGAGAATTTCTATTGCTGCTACGAGAGTTTCTGCAGAGTTCTGTTCATTCTCTTTAAGGCCCGTTTTAGCAGAGAGGAATGCCCACGTTTCTCCGAAACCAAGAGGACAAAATCGCTCGACACAATGGCGCAAGCTCACATACTTCAAGCCAATTGGCGAAGTCATATCTCTAACAATGTTGGCCTCCGAATTGAAGCTCATTTTGACCTCTAACTACTATTAGACCCCACAATGGGATCTATTCCTTAAGCCTATCATGGCCATTCCGGCAAAACATGTAACAAGTTTTCCTCCGGAATCAATCGGTTCCAGCTATCGTGCGGCCTAATCCTGCGGTCTAATCCTGGGACAAATCCCGTGCTCGGCCCGGCGCAGGGTCACGCGTGCCTTGAAGGCGCGCAGCAAGGTGCTGTAGCGATCGTGGTTCTATCGCCCCGAACCCTACTCCGCGGCGCCCATTTCAAGGGGCGCCCATATCTCAGCCCGATTCCGTCCTGCCTGCTTGGCCTTGTACAGCGCGTCGTCGGCCTGGCGCAGCAGGTCTTCGAGGCCGGTGGCGGTTGTGGAAATGGCTATGCCGAGACTCACGGTCAGGCGGATTTCGCGGCCATCGGACAGGATCACGGTGAGATCAGCCAGTCTGGCGCGCAGGCGTTCGGCAGTAGCGACGGCTTCCGTCTGTGGCATGGCCGGCAGCAGGATCACGAATTCTTCGCCGCCCCAGCGGGCTATCAGGCCGTCGCTGCTAACGAGATCGCGCAGGCATTCGGCCACCGCGACCAGGGTGCGGTCGCCGGCGTCGTGGCCGTGCTGGTCGTTGATGGACTTGAAGTGATCGATATCGAGCATGATCACGGCCAGCGGCGTTGCAGCGCTCGAGGCGGTCTTCAGCGCGGGCAAGGCGCGGTCGAGGAAGCCGCGTCGATTGAGCAGGCCGGTCAGTGGATCGTGCTGGGCCAGTTGCAGGGCGCGCACGCGGCCTTCCCGGTCGCGGCGCAGGCGCAGGCCGAGGGCGAGCGCCCAGATCGAGGCCTCCGTCATCACGCCGATCTCGATGGCGCGGAACGTAACGGCGTTGAACGGCAACTTGCCCATCACCGCCAGCGTCGCAACCATGGCGCCGATCATGCTGATCAGCGAGGCGACAAGGAAGAGCTTGGCCTGGTCCTGGCGATGGCGAACGCCGAGCACGCCGAAGGCCACCATCAGCAGGGTGAAAGCCATGATGTAGGCGAAGGCGAAATCGACCGCCGGCCCCTGCGCATTGGCGACTACGAAGATGGCCATCGCGGCCAGCGCCAGGCGGACCAGCCAGGCCAGCGTACGATCCAGGCGCGGCGCCCACTGACGCATGCGCAGGAACTGACGCGCGAAGGCGATGCCGGAACTGGCGAACAGGGTCATGCCAACCAGGATCGCGAAGCGGCCGATCGCCGGCGAATCGGGCCACAGCGCGTGTGCCGCGATGCCCGAATAGGCCAGATGCATGTACAGGTAGCTCGCGACATAGGCGACGTAGCGCAGCAGGCTGGTTTCGCGCAGGGTCAGCCAGAGCAGGCCGTAGGTGACCACGAGTGCGAGCAGGAACCCGTGTACGAGGCCGAGCCAGTGCTGGGCGGCACCCTCGAGCTCGCTGGCGTCGGCCAGGGCCACGATGCGTGGCGCCAGGGCCACCGAATCGACACTGTCGACGCGCAAGAACAATTCGCTCGGGCCGGGCGGCAGCGACGCGTCGAAAGCGAAGCCAATACCCGGACGCAGGTAGTGCGAGGGCGATCGCTCGTCGCCGCCCTGCCAGTGCAGGCGGATCTCACCCGCACGAATCAGCCAGGCATCGACGCGATCGGTCCAGCCTTCGGCGACATAGATGCGGTAGTCGCGCGCTGCCGGCTGGGTATTGTCGATGGCGAAGTGCAGCCAGCGCGGGGGTGAGCGATTGCCGAGGTTGGGAATGTCGACCGTCGAGCGCCGGAAATCACCGGCGGCCAGGTGCGCCCGCGCCTGCTCCAGCGTCAGCGGCTGTCCGGGCTGCTCATCGAGCAGCAGCGCATAGCGGCCGAGTGGGCTGGCCGGATCGGCGAATGGTGACAATTCGGGCGTCGTTGTCGACCCGACCTGGGCCGGCTCGACGCCGACCACGCTGCCGGCCCCGAGGCGAACCTGCTGCGCCATGGCAGGCGTCGCCGCGAGCATCGCGATCATCATGATCGCCAGGAGCGCTCGTTCGCGTCCCGGCCATCGCCCGCCTGACCTGATGTGCATCCGCCCTCCCTCCGCCCGCGCGCCCGCATCGCGCTACCCGTGGATCCGGTGTCCTGCCCTCGAGGGAGCTTCCCGCTTCAGGCCTGCCGGTGATGGTGCCACGTCGGGCCGCTCCGGGGACAAATTGGCCGCCGACAGAGGCTTTCAGGCCCAAATCTGGCGCGATTGATGCATGATAGTTCACACCCGCTGTAAGGTTACAGCTGCAACCATCGATCAAGGAGCATCCATGCTCGGCCCAGCACTTCTCTTCACCGCCGCGCTCTTCTCTTTCGGACGATTCGGACCCAACAACATGGTCCAGGTCGAAAAGGTTGGCGAGCAGGCCCGCATTACCGCCTATGGCGACACCCAGATCGTCAAGATCACCGCCGAAGACTTCGAACTCGAGGACTGCCGCGAGGTCCTGCGCGATGGACTGCGTCCCGGTCGCTGCCTGTTCTCGAACGGCGGACTGATCACGGTCAGTCTCGACCCGAACGGCACGCGCCTGCGCTTCGAGGGGACCGGCAAACAGAACTTCGTCGAATACGTGACCAACCTGAAGGGTCGGGCCGACGCCGCCAAGGCCATGTCGCCCTGATGCTTTCAATGGTCTTTCTGGCGGCCCGCTGACCTGCCGTCACCCTCGATCTGCCGGGGGTAGGCGGCCGGGCTTCATGCCGGGGATTCATCGCTCGTTGGTGATGGCAGGAAGGATCGCTTGCCGCTCCGCCCGCGCCCATCGTCTGCCTCGCGCTGACGGATAGCGTTCGCGACTGCGCGTTCGGCCATGCCTTCGTGCAGGGGAATCCCGATGCAGCGTCGAATCGCGGAACCGGGACGGCGCGGCCACGCTGCAAATCCGGATCAGGAGCCCGTAGACTGCCGACACGCCGGACCGCCGTGGTCGGGCATCTGGGGAAAACAACAATGAAGCACGGTTTGCTATTTTGCGCGCTGCTCCTGCTGGCACCGGCCAGCGTCCTGGCCCAGAAGCCGGGTGACTGGGTGCTCGGCAAGTGGCGGGATGGCGAGTTCTGGTTTCCTGGTGTCGTGCAAAGCCGCGACGGCGGAACGATCACCATCGCCTACGATGACGGCACCCATGAAACGGTAGCGCTGAACAAGGTCCGTCCGTACGACTGGACCCTCGGCAGCCGCGTCGAGTGTCGCTGGTCCGGCGGCAAGGCCTGGTATGCCGGCGCGATCACCGGCCTCAGCAAGGACGGCACCCAGATCGACGTGAAATACGACGACGGCGACCGCGAACGCATCGCGACGGGTGGCTGCCGATCGCGATAGGCAATTGCCGCATTGCGGCGAACCCTTGCTGGGGAGCCCGCAGCGAAACAAACCATGTCGGGCGCCTGCAACGCAGCGCCCACTGGCACGGGCGCGAGGTTCACCGGCGCACGTTCAGTTCCGGCGATCCACGAGGCTGTCCAGCACAGCCCTGAACGTACCTCGCTGGAGGTCATGGGCGCGCGGCGTGCCGACCATCGTTGCAACCAGCAGGCAGTGCGCATTCCGGCTCATGGCAAGAGTGCGGCGGACCTGGGTTCCGGCCGCATTCCGGGAGGTGGTTTCGGCGATTCGCCATCCGAGCCCGGCGTGCTTTTCCACAACCGGCCGCGCAGATTCAGAGACGATCCCCTGCGCTTCGAACGCGCTGTCCGTCGCTTCGATGACATCGTCCATTTCTCCGGCAATGTCGATGGACTTGCCTTCAACGAGCGTCGTGCATCCGATTTCAAGGATGACGGTTCCTGCCTCATCATCGCGACGGCCACGCGTGCGAACACCCCTGTCGAGGTCCTCTGCCGCCGAGGAAACTCCCTCGAGTCTTGCAACGGACCAACCGGCCGGAAAGGAAATCGAAAACGGCCAGGGTTCGGCGGCGCTGGCACGCCCGAACGAGGAAATGACGGCGATGACCACGATGGCGGCGGCATAGACCAGGCCGAAGCGTAGCCATGTCCATTCCGGCTCCCTGTTGCGGGCCAGCAACCAGCTCGCCAGCGCCGCACATCCGGTCAATGCGAGCAGGCGCCCCAACGCTTCGCCTGCGCCATCGCTGCTGCGGGGAGGCCCAAGAACGCCGAACAGGACAGCGATCGCCAAACCCAGACCGACCATCCAGAGCACCAACGCCTGCCTTGCCGGTTTGGACATGATCGCTCTCCCTCCTGCGGGTGACTGTCGCGCCGAAGCTCGGACGATGACGACGCTTGCCGACCCGCTCGCCCTGTCGTGCCTTGGTTCAATACGCGATCCGGCGAGCGACATGGACATTCGGCCGACGCCAATGGCGTCGGCCAACCGAGACGGCCGGTCACCATCGATCGGGCACGTTGCAGCCGTGCCGCAGCGCGAGCTTCGTGCCCTCTTCCTCGGCCAAAACGATGGCACCGGCCTGCGCGGGGCCCGATGCGAATGCCGGTGGGTCCCCCGATCTTCCGCGATTGCTGCGCGGGGCAGCCGTCATTCCACCCAGACGTCGTCATCCATGGCGAGCCGGCCCGGCTCCATCGTGGTGCCGTAGACGCCGAGACAACCCTGGCGATCGCGGGCCACCGTGCGAAGAATATGGGTATCGCGTTGCGCCGTTTCGGGATCGATCGTGATGATGGCGCAGCGACCATCGCGCTTGTCCACGCGCATGCGCATGCTGCCGATGCGCAAGGTGCGACCGACCCAGGCATCTTCGGCAAATGCCGCGTCGTCGAGCGTTTCGATCAGCAGGTTCGGACGGAACCTGCGCACGTCCAGCGTCTGGCCCACGCTCCGGCCGAGCTGGGCGATGGTCTGGGTGCTGATCAGCGACAACGGAAACGTATCGAAGACACCGCGGTCCTGCTTGATGGCCCGCACGCCGTCGGGACTCAGTTCCGCCGCCAGCGCGGGATCGGCGACATCGAAGTCGTAACCCGAGGGTGTTCTCACGTTGACCCGGGACTTGTCGGGACGGTCGGCATCGACGAACGACGGGGAATACCGATGCATGTCGTTGCGTTCGCGAATCGTCAGCCAGGGGAACCCACTTTGCACGACGTTATTTCGAACAAAGGCCCAGCGACGGTCACCCGCGAGGCCATGCCAGGAAACATCAGCCACGGACAGCGCTTCGCCTGCCATCGACTTGACCGGGTAGCGCCACAGTCCGACGACCCGACCCACGTGCCGGCCACATTCAGAGCGATTCATGATGCACCTCCAGATAGAGGCGCCCTTACTCTGGGAACCGACGTCGAGCGTGGCGGACCGGGTCCGCTGCAGCGCCTCTCGACGAGGGGTGCGCGCCTTGGCGCGACGGAAGTAAGGCGTTCAGGAAATCACGGAGATGCGTTCGCGTCAAGCATTGTCCACGGATGTCATGCGATCGATGGTGCGCGATCGTCCTTCGACTTTGCGGCGCTGCTCTCTGGGCGAACGGGGTGATTTTGTCGGTGCGGGCCGGGCGCTGATGCGTCTTTCTTGTTTGTTGCGCGGCCGGCGCGGATGGAGGCCCTTCGACTTCGCTTCGCTACGCTCAGGACGAACGGAAGTGAGGAGCTCTTGTTGTTCCTTCTCCCGCTGGCGGGAGAAGGTGCCCGGAGGGCGGATGAGGGTGGGCTTTTGATCTTGGGATTGCTGCTCCGCCCGTCCACCCTCACCAGCCTGTCGGCAGCCTCTCCCGCCGGCGGGAGAGGCATTCCAGGTTGGGGTTGTTGGGAAACTGTCCTTCGACTTCGCTGCGCTACGCTCAGGACGAACGGAGTTCTTTACGGGTTGGGGGCTGGCCTCCGCCAGGTTCCCTTTGCTGTGCGCCTGGCATCAGCGCTCTTGCGATGTGCCCCGGTCCGGCGACGTGCCGGACCGGGGATCGTTTCTCACTTCGCCTTTACCGCATCCTTCGTGCGTGGGGCGACGAAATCCGCCATGACCGATTTCTTCAGTACGGCCGGTGGCAGCAGGCCCTGGGCGAGGATGAAATCGTGGTAGGCGCGTGCATCGAATTTCTCGCGCAGGGCCAGTTCGGTCTGCGCGCGCAGGGCCTGCAGCTTGTTGTAGCCGTAGTAGTAGGCCGTCGCCTGACCCGGCGAGCGGAAGGTGTAGCGATCGATTTCGGTCTGCGCGTTGGAATCGTCCTCGACCACGTCGTCCATCAGCACGCGCTTGGCCTCGGCCGGGGTCACCAGGCCCAGGTTGATGGCCGGATCGAGCCAGATGCGGGCGGCGCGCAGCAGTCGGTCCTGCAGTGAGGCGAGTTGGCCGTCGAGCGGCATGTAGGGCTTGGTGATCGACTCGGCATACAGGGCCCAGCCTTCGACATTGGCCGAATTGAAGGCGAACAGGGCACGTGCCGTCGACACGCCACCACGCAGCATCGTGGTGAACTGCATTTCGTGGCCGGGCCGCGCTTCGTGCGCCGCCAGCGTCCACATCATGGCCGGAAACGCGTAGTCGCTGTCCGGCCAGCTGCCGTCCTTGTTCTGCTCGATCTTCGGGACGATGAACTCGGGGTATTCGCCGGTGTTGCCGATCAGGCGCGGGATGTCCAGATGCGCGGCCGGTTGCTCGGCGGTCTCGGCGGCGGTCGCCATGCGCACGCGGGCGGGCTCGTTCGGCAAGGTGGCGAGCTTCTCGCGCTGGATGATCCGGTCGATCTCCTCCATCACCGAGCGGTATCTGGCCAGCAGGGCATCGCCGTGGATCTGGTCCTTCTTGAGGCGCTTGATCACCTCGCGATAGTCGCGCGTGTCCCAGCCCTTCTCCTTGGCCACCAGCGGCGCCAGCGCCATCATCTCGTTGCGGATGTCCATGAAGCCGACCTGGCCCATGGCCATGAGGTCCTCGGGCGAAGCATCCACGCCGTAGTTCTTGAGCTGCAGTTCGTAGAGTTCGCGCGGCAGCATCGAGCTGGCCCGGGTCTTCGGCAGGATCGTCACGCGCACCCACTCGTTGTAGTCGCGCAACTGCTTCTGCAGCAGGGCCAGCGAATCCTGCCAGCCGTCCAGGCCGCTGGCCTGGAACAGCTGCTCGAGGCCGACGATCATCTTCGCCGAATCCTCGAGGTCCTTCTCGACTTCGCCGCGGTACGGCTCGATCAGGTCCTTGACGCCCATGCGCTCGGTCAGGCGCAGCTTGGCCTGCTCGACGAACGGCTGGAATCCTTCGGCTTCGCCGGTATATTTCTTCAGGCGCACCAGGGCGGCCTTGCGGCGCTCCATCGGCACCTGCTTGTCGAGCTGGCCGCGGAACCCGGCGAAGATCAGACCCGTGATGTTGCCGTAAGGAACGACGCGGTCGTAGTTGACCTGGGTCGACTCGATGTTGTCCTTCTGCGACTGGATCATGATCTGCAGATCCTGCGCGACGCGCGGATCGGTCTCCTTGGCCAGATGTCCTTCGAGCATGTCGATGCTTTTCTGCGCGGCGGCGATCTGGCGCTGGGCGAGGTTCTCGCCAAGATCGAAGATCTTCTCGTCGAATCCGCTCACGCCGGTTCGGCTCGAAAACTCCGGCGCGAAGCTGGCCTGGGATTCGAGGACCTGGTAGGCAATCTCGTTGGATCGCTTGACCCAGTCCTGGTCGTCCTTGGCGAAACCGGTGCACGGCCCCAGCATCGCTCCGGCCAGCAGGCCGGCAAACATTACATTCCTCAACATGATCGTTCCCGTCCTGAATAGAGGCGCAATGCTAGGCCCCTGCAGTGCCGGCCACACGGGTAGAAGGTCATTGCCCGACCGACCATCGCCTTCCGCCCGGCTGGCGCTGCCCGACGGCATCCCTGGCACCCCCTGAAACCCGGGATTGGCGGGCGAATTCCCTGCCCTTCGGCGCCCGCAAATGGTCCCGGCTTCAGGCGAAAGCCGATTTTCTGCCCCTGAGGTTTGTTTGATCTGGATCAAGTCGGGATCCGATGGCGCGGCGCCCAATCCCGTGCACGCAAGTCGACACAGATGTCCATCGAGATGGGCCCGCAGGCGCGGTGGTCGTAACGGGAGACCGCTTGCCGGAGGCGATGGACGACCAACCAACCGAGGCCACGACGAACGACGCGGCCACCGGTCGGGCCAATTCCCGCACTGCGCACGGACTGCGCCAGCGAAGGAGATTGCAGATGTTCCTCATGAAGTCGCGCGAGTGGTTGATCCCCATGGCGATCCTCGGACTTGGGCTGGTGTTCCCGGCCGGCGCCCGCGCCGGGGTGGATATCGAAGCTGCGAAGGCACTGGCTCGCCAGAACAACTGCTTCAAGTGCCACGGCATCTCCAAGGAAAAGGACGGGCCCGCCTACACCGCGGTCGCGGAAAAGTACCGCGGCAAGGAAAACGCCGAGGCCCGCCTGATCGAACACATCACCTCGGGCGAGAAAGCCAAGTTTCCGGACGGGCATGAGGAAGCGCACAAGATCGTGAAGACTTCGCCACCCGACGACATGGCGCAGATAAAGA
This sequence comes from Dokdonella immobilis, assembly GCF_900115085.1. Lineage (GTDB taxonomy): Bacteria > Pseudomonadota > Gammaproteobacteria > Xanthomonadales > Rhodanobacteraceae > Dokdonella > Dokdonella immobilis. Next base: position 9,844 of record NZ_FOVF01000042.1, read on the forward strand.
ACCTGATCGACTGGATCCTGTCGCTCTGAGCGCCGCCTGGGGAGCGGAGCCTGGGCTCCGCCGGATGGGGGCGCGCTGGCGCGGTGATCGCACAACGCATCACGAACAACGGGGATCGCCATGAAACGAGGACGGACGGTTGCACTGCTCGGTGCGGCGCTGGGCTTCGCCGCGGCCATGTGCTCGCCGGCGATCCAGGCCGATGAAACAACTCCGACCCGAGTTGGGCAGGACGCGGTCTGCACGCGCTGCCACGACGAGTCGGAGACCAAGCCCATCCTTGCCATGTACCAGACGCCGCACGGCGTCACCGCAGATGGGCGCACGCCAAGCTGCCAGTCCTGCCACGGCGCAAGCGCCGGTCATGTTGCCGGCGATACCGAGGGCAAGGGACGTCCGGCCCCGGATGTCATCTTCGGATCGAAGCACACGCCGGCCGGCTATCAGCCCAGCGACCCGCTGGTCCAGACCGAGGCCTGCCTGACCTGCCACAAGGAAGGCTTGCGCACGCACTGGTCGGGCAGCCAGCACCAGCTCGGCGATGTCGTCTGCAGCAACTGCCATACGGTGCATGCGGCCAACGACCCGATGCTGGTCAAGATCCTTCAGCCTGAAGTGTGTTTTGGCTGCCACAAGGAACAGCGGGCGCAAACCAAACACATCTCCACGCATCCGCTCGACGCCGGCAAGATGGCCTGTTCGGATTGCCACAATCCGCACGGTTCCTCCGGGCCCAAGCTGCTCGTGAAGAATACGGTCACCGAAACCTGCCTGACCTGCCATGCCGAAAAGCGCGGACCGTTTCTCTGGGAGCACCAGCCGGTCAATGAAGACTGCACGAATTGCCATACCCCGCACGGCTCGAACATCTCGGCGTTGCTGAAGTCGAGGCCACCCTTCCTCTGCGACGAGTGCCACGACGGTCCGCACAACAGCCAGGCTCCTTACGGCACCGCCGTCGGCGGTATCCAGGGCGGCGGCGCGTTGGCCGGAGGCAGTCCCAACTCGAATGCCGTGGGTCGGGCGTGCATGAACTGCCATGTCATGGTCCATGGGTCGAATTCGCCAACCGGCGCATTCCTGCATCACTAGAGCGCACTCCCGGGGGGTCGCCATGCACACCGAAAGCAAGCAATTGACCGTCAAAGCCGTTTCCCTGGCGATACGTGCAGCCCTGCTGCTGTTCGTCGGTGCATCGCCGCTTGTCCAGGCTCAGGCTCTCGATGCGGAGAACGAGGATGTCCACGCACTGATCTATCCGCTCAACTGGCTCGAGATCGGCGTGCTGAACGTGCCGACGGATTCGCCGAAATTCGGCGAATACAACGGGCTCTATCGTTCGGGTGCCTACCTGTTGGCCAATTTCGACATTCGCGGCGGCGATGCCTACCGCCAGGACGGCGGCACGACGCGCTGGCAAGTGAGCGGAATCGATCTCGGTACGACCTCGCGCAATCTGCAAGCGCACATCGCACAGCAGGGCGTCTGGAATTTCGGCGTGTCCTTCGATCAGTTGCGCCACTACACGACCGATGGCTCCTACCAGACGCCGTTTCTCGGATCGCCCGGCGACAACCTGTTCGTCCTGCCGCCGTCGTTCGGCGTCATCAACACGACCACGACGGCCTCGGGCGGTGTGATCACCAGCGAGAATCGCGGCACGCAGTCGCTCACCGCATCCCAGCAGGCGGCGTTCCATGACGAGAACATCTACAGCGAGCGTCGCAACACGGGCTTCAGTGCCGGCTATCGCATGAATGCGCAGTGGGCCGTGCAGTTCGACTTCAAGCGCCTCGACCAGTCCGGGGCCAAGCTGATCGGCTCGGGTACCGATGCCTACGACCTCTCCGACGCAGGTGGTTTCAACTATCGTGGCGAACGCATCGCGATCCTGATGAATCCGACCGAGTACAAGACCGACACGCTCAATCTGGCCCTGAACTGGACCGGACGCAAAGGCTTCGCGAGCCTCGGCTATTTCGGTTCGATGTTCCACGATGACTACTCGGGCGTGACCTGGTCGAATCCGTTTGTCACCGGCGGAACCGGCGACCAGCCCAATCCCGCGCCCGGAACGTCGCCGGGCGATGCCTTTCCGCTCAGCACGATGAGCACGCCGCCGGACAACCAGTTGCACCAGTTGAACCTGAGCGGCGGCTACCTGTTCAGCCCGTCGACCAAGCTGACCGGCGCCTTCTCCTACGCGCGCAACACGCAGGACGCCAGCTACGACGGAACCTACACCCTGGTGCCCGATACGGCCGAGAACCTTCCGGTCAATTCGCTCGATGGACTGGTCGTGCTGACCCATGCCGACCTGAAACTGACCCACCAGGCCGGCAAGGCCCTGAGCTTCGCCGCGGGACTCCGCTACAACGAACGCGACAATCGCACCGCCTCGCGCGAATACACGTTTCTCGACCTGGGTGGCGAAGAATTGACTGCGGTCAACATCCCGATGAGCAATCGCCGGCTCCAGTTCGACATGGGCGCCGACTACCGGTTCGGCTCGCACCAGCACCTGCATCTCGGCTACGAATACGATCGCATCCATCGCTGGTGCGGCAATGACCTGGCCAACAACGCACAGGGCGAACTGTCCGATACCAATGCCGGGTATTACACCAATGCCTCCTGCGTGCAGGTGCCGAAGAACGAGGAGAACCGCCTCGTCGCGACCTGGCGGGCCCGACTCGGCGAAACGGTCGACCTGAATGCCGGCTTCACCCACGGCCGGCGCAAGGCCGAGGTCAACGATTCTTTCTACAACCCGATGCAGGCCAACGACCAGGGTTTCGAGAACTTCGGTTATCTCGCCTTCTTTGCTGCTTCACGCAGCCAGAACCTGTTCAAGGCCGGCGTCACCTGGCAGGCGACGGACCAGTTCACACTGGGGTTGAACGGGCGCCGCACCAACGACGACTACGATTCCACCCTGGGCGTGCAGAAGGGCCACAGTTCGAGCGCCAACCTGGACGCGAACTTCAGCTACTCGGAAACCGGCGCGGTCGCCGCCTACGTGAGCTGGCAGCGTCGCTCCCGCGACCTCCTGAGCGCGAGTGGACGCAACGCCGTCGCGTTGCGCGACACATTGTGGAGCAACAATTTCGGCGACCGCGACCACACTCTCGGAATCAGCGGCACGCAGAAGGCATTGATGGGTGGCAAGCTGGACCTCACCGAGGAGCTCAACTATTCGTCGAGCACCTCGCGTTATGTCACCGACCTCGTGCAGAACATCAATCCGGCGGTCGGCAATTCCGGCAGTTCCCCGGACATCCAGGCGAAGACCACGCAACTCAGGTTCATTGGCGCCTATCGGCTCAATGCCTCGTCGAGCCTGCTGGCCGGCTATCTGTACCAGCGCCTGAAATCGACTGACTACTTCTACAACGCCTACCAATTGGGATTCACCCCCACCACCTTGTTGCCCACCAACCAGCAGGCGCCGAACTACTCGGTCAACAGCGTGTTTGTCGCCTATCGCTACAGCTTCCGCTAGATGGGTGCGCCCTGCAGCTCGTGCAGCCGCTCCCATTTGGCGCAGGACCGAACCATGAGCAAGCAGGCACCCGGCATGATCCGTCGCTTCTGGCGATTCCTGCGCAAGCCCAGCGCACGCTATTCCCTGCTGACCCTGCTGCTGGTCGGATTCTTCGGCGGCATCATTTTCTGGGGCGGCTTCAATACCGGCATGGAAGCGACCAACACGCTCGAGTTCTGCATCAGCTGCCATGAGATGCGCGACAACGTGTATCAGGAATACAAGGAGACCGTTCACTACAGCAATCGCTCCGGCGTGCGCGCGATCTGCTCGGACTGCCACGTGCCGCATGCGTGGACGCCGAAGATCGTCCGCAAGATCCAGGCAAGCAAGGAGTTGTGGGGAAAGCTGACCGGATTCATCGACACGCCGGAGAAATTCGAGGCGCACCGGATGGAACTGGCGACCCACGAATGGGCACGCATGAAAGCGGCGAATTCGCAGGAGTGCCGCAACTGCCACCACTTCGACGCCATGAGCGGCGAAGCCCAGCGCCAGTCGGTGTATTCCAAGCACATGGCGGCAAGCGAGGCCGGCCAGAGTTGCATCGACTGCCACAAGGGCATTGCCCATCATCTACCGAAGGAATACCGGGATCCCGATGAGGAAGAGTAGCGGCGCGAACAGGCTTGCCGGGCTGCCTCGATGAAGCACCCCTGAAGTTTGCGGCCCCTATTCCGTGGTCTTATCGCGCACGGCCAGGATGTCGCCGACGGCGCTCGCAGGGAAGACGGCGATCCTGATCGGGCTGGATCCGTCATTGTGCCCCTCATGCAAGGCATCGATGACTTCGGCGAAGGAGACGCGTGGATTCAGGTGCCAGCCCGTCCTTGCGCCCGGCGCAATCTCGAAGGGAAGTCCGTTGAGCTCGGCCTTGCCACCGGGATAGTCGATGGGCTGGCCGTGCCGGGTGGTTTCCGCCTTCAGCAACGGTGTGACCTTGACCGCATCCATGCGCTCGAGTGCGATTACCTGCGGTCCGGACCGATCCGGCGTGAAGCGAAGCGGATTGCCGGTGCGGGATGCTGCGCAGAACGGATGGTAGGATCAATTTCCGGGACACCCAACAGGGGAATCGAATGATCCATCGACTTGCCTCGGCCTTCGGCGCCTGCCTCTTTGCCTTGCTCATCGCGCACGACGCGCTTGGCGCCGACACGGCGAAAAAGCCGGAAGCGCCGGAATCGAAGGCCGAGAACACGATCCCCGAAGGGAAAGTCTTCGTCACCCATCACAAGGGCCGTGTCGGCGCGGCGGCGATCAGCTACACGGCGACCGCCGGGACGATGCAGATGAAGAACGACAAGGACGAACCGGTCGCCCTGTTCGGTTTCACCGCCTATGCCCGCGATGGTGTCGACCCGCGCACGCGCCCGATCGTGTTCGCCTACAACGGCGGCCCCGGATCGGCGTCGGCGTGGCTGCACATGGGCATCCTGGGCCCGAAGCGCACCGTGATCGATGACCTCGCCTACAACACGCGCGGTCCGTTCCGGATCGTCGAGAATGAATATTCGATCCTCGACGTCGCCGACCTCGTCATGATCGACCCGATCGGTACCGGATTTTCACGGACGATCGGAAAAGGCGAAGGCAAGGACTTCTGGGGCGTCGACCAGGATGTGACGTCGGTTTCGAACTTCATCGTGCAGTATCTCTCGGAATACGGCCGCTGGTCGTCGCCCAAGTTCATCCTGGGCGAAAGCTACGGTGGCATGCGTACCGGCGGTGTCAGCTTCGCCCTGCTGACCCGGCACAATGTCGCCTTGAATGGCGTGATCCTCGTATCGCCCTATATGGATGTCGCGGCCGGATTCGCAGGCCTGCGCGTCGACGAGCCCTACGTCAATTTCCTGCCGACCTTCGCCTCCACCGCCTGGTATCAGCACGCGCTGAAGGACCGGCCCGAACAGTTGCAGCCGTTTCTGCGCGAGGTCGAGGCCTTCTCCGAGGACGTCTACGCCCCGGTACTGTTCAAGGGCACCCGCGCGACCGCGGCGGAACGGCAGGCGGTGCTGACCGGTCTCGAACGCTACACCGGTATTTCGGCCGCCTACTGGGACAAGGCCAACCTGCGCCTCGACGAAGGCCGGTTCCTGCAGGAGCTGATGCGCAACAAGGGCAAGGTGATCGGACGCGTCGATTCGCGCTACGTCGGCGATACCGTCGATCCCCTGTCGGAAAGCATGCGCTATGACCCGTATTCCGCGGCGATCGCTCCGGCCATCGTGGCGACCTTCAACGATTACTACCGCGAGGATCTCAAGGTCGAGTCCGATCGCGAATACATTCTCTCCGGCGACCTCTGGATGCACTGGGACGACAGCCACGCACAACCGGACCTGCAGGGCTTCAAGTCGCCGTTCGCCAATACCGCCGTGGACCTCGCCCAGGCCCTGACCATGAATCCGAAGATGCAGGTGCTGATCCAGCAGGGCTACTTCGATCTCGCCGTGCCCTATCGGACCATCCAGTACGTGGTCGAGCACCTCGATGTCGCCCCCGAGCTGCGCGCCAACGTGCATTTCGAGTACTACGACGCCGGGCACATGATGTACGTGCACCCGCCATCGATGAAGAAGTTCAAGGACACGACCAGCGACTTCATTCATTCCAACGTGAACTAGTTTCCATCTGCGCTGGCTGAGGCATCCGACCCGGGTCCGGTCGCAATCGGGTCAGGCCGGCGCGGCGGGCGCACGTTCGGCATGGAGGAGCAACGGGGGCTGGCCCTCCATCGCGGCCTCATCCGGGGCTTGCGCGATCGCATCGAAAACCGGCAACGCAGCGTCCCCCGCGTCGGTCTGGACAGCCACGGGTTCCGCCCACTGCAAAGGCGTCAGCACGGGCAGGCCATGGGCCAGGCGGGCACGATCGCATTGCGGGCTGGGCAGTCCGTTCTCCCATGCAGCCACCAGTGCATGGCAGGGCGAAGGGCGCTGCGCATAGATCGAGCAGGCGACCTGCCGGCCGACCTCGCCGTGCAGGGCGACACAGCGCGGCGTGCGCGACTGCGTGCCGCGCATGACGACGCGATGTGGGTCGAAGGCTTCGGTCAATCCGGCCGGCGTGATGCCGCCGGTCGTGGGATCGGCCTCGGACCAGTGGAAGGCCACGCGAAAATGGGCGCAACAAGCGCCACAGGACAGACAGGGATGACCCATACGGGTTGCACCGACTCAAGCGACAACAGCGAACGCATTGCCTCCTGTGCAGGCGCCACGGGTCGCCTGTTGCAACCGATGAGCGAACGCCCTGCCGGGAATCGGCGCGGATTCTAGGGCCGGCCACGGATTCCGGCAATCCTCGATCCCTCGCACCCGGGCCCAGGCGTTCGGCGCCTGGGAGGGTCCCGCCGACCCCGCTGGCCCGGGATGTGACGCCGCCGGTCTACGACGAAGACAGCACGAAGGTGTTGCCCTCGGAATCCCTGAACTTGGCAAAGGTGCCCCAGGGCTGCCTGGTCGGTTGCTCGACGAACTCGACGCCGCGCTTTTCGAGTTGGCGAACCGTCGCCTCGACGTCGTCGCAGGCGATCGAGCCGTTGAAGAACGTGCCGATGCGGTCTTCGTGGCCGGGCGGCGTGAACAGGACGAATCGGGTCGGGGACTGGCCGATGCGCAGTTCGATCCAGCGCATGCCGGGACCCATCGGCTGGTCGGTGGCGATGGCGAAACCGAGCTTCTCGGTATAGAAGGCGAGTGCGCGGTCCTGGTCCTGGACCGGCACGCCGACGAACTTGAGGTGGGTGATCATGACGAAATCCTTGGGCTGGCGGCGAGATTTGCGCCGCGGCCTGTCGATTCTGCCCCAGCCCGAGCGTGCCTTGTAGCGACAGCTGCTATAGCATCCAGAATCATGAAGCGCTATGCCATCGAGCCCTACGTTCTTGATGTATTGCTGCCGGACCTGGTTGGCCACGATCGCCGGCCGGCCGCGTTCCTGGTCTACCTGTGCCTGCTTTGCGCATCGGAGCGCGCCGGCACGCCGTCGGTTGCCTTGAGCCTGCAGGACATCGCGGTGCGCACCGGACTCGCGAAATCCACGGTGCAGGCCGCCATTCGTCACCTGCGCCGCCGCGGCCTGGTCAGCGATGAGATCGCGGCGACGACGACGCACCCGGTTCGACGCCTGCAGAAGCCGTGGGTGCGCTGAGCGATCCAACGGGAGCGCCAGCGCAGCGTGCGCGGGCACCGCAGATCCGCGTCCGCGACGGGTGAAGAGGGCATGCTCGTCCATGCTCGGGACGACGGCGTCTGGCCTTGGCTTGACCTGGGTCAAGGCACATGAGCCTGCGCCGCCCAACCATCGCAATGGACTGATTGCGATGGCGCGATGGAACGAATCGATCCGAAAGCGAACCGGCGCGCGCACATGCGGCTGGTCCTGGCGATGGCACTGGCGCAGGTCGCCTGGTCAGGCCTTGCCGGCGCGCTTCCCGTTCCCGCCACGTTGCGTGACTTCCATCTGTCGGGCACCCAGGTCGGCGATGCACATGCCGATGCCTTCCAGTCGCCGCAGCAGTGTGCGGCCTGCCATGCGCAGACCGGCAGCAGTGCCGAACCCTTGGCAAGCTGGAAAGGCAGCCTGATGGCGAACGGCGGCCGCGATCCGCTGTTCTTCGCCCAGCTCGCCACGGCCAACCAGGATGTCGCCAACGTCGGCTACTTCTGCCTGCGCTGCCACGTGCCGATGGCGGTGGTCAGCGGCCATGCCGAAGTGGCGGATGGCAGCACCCTCGACGCGCGCGACCGCGAAGGCGTGGACTGCCATTTCTGTCATGCCATGGTCGATCCGCGCTATCAGCCAGGCGCCAGTCCGCCCCGCGACCTCGCGGTCCTGGATGCGCTGGATTCAGTCCCCGCGCATACCGGCAATGCCATGTTCGTGCTCGATCCGGATGGCGTGCGCCGCGGTCCGCGCACCGATGCCGAACCGTCTCACGAACTTCTGGTTTCGCCGTACCACCGCAGCAGCGCGCTGTGCGGCACCTGCCATGACGTCGGCAATGTCGCCGTTTCGCGCCAGGCCGACGGCAGCTATCGCTACAACGCGCTCGATACGCCGCCGGAAAGCGAGGATCTGGCCAGTCACTTTCCGCTCGAGCGCACCTTCAGCGAATGGAAGCTGTCCGCATTCGCCGCCGGCGGCGTCGACATGGCCGGTCGCTTCGGTGGCGAGGGCGGCGGCATCGTATCGACCTGCCAGGATTGCCATATGCCGGTTCGCGAAGGCCGCGCCTGCCGCTTCGGGCCTACCCGCACGGATCTGCGCAGCCACGATTTCGCCGGCGCGTCGTCGTGGGTGCTCGACATCATCGGCCGCTACTACGCCGACGACCCCGCGGTCGATCAGGACGCCCTCGCGGTCGGCATGGCCGCGGCGAACGACATGCTCGGCCGCGCGGCCACGCTCGAGCTGCAGCAGGACCCGGGCGGCATGTTGCGCGCGCGCGTCATCAACGAAACCGGCCACAAGCTGCCGACCGGTCATATCGAGGGCCGGCGGGCCTGGGTCCAGGTGCGCCTGCTCGATGCCGCGGGCCAGCTTCTGCGCGAGTACGGCGGCTACGATGCGATGACTGCCGAACTCGACGAATCCGGCACGGTGGTCTACGAGATGGCCGTCGGCTTGTCCGACGCCGCCGCGGCGGCGACCGGACTGGCGCCGGGACGGACCACGCACATGGCACTGGCCGATACCATCGTCAAGGACACGCGCATCCCGCCACGTGGGTTCCACAACGCCGCCTACGCCGCCGCGGGAGCGCCCGCCGTCGGACGCGCCTATGCCGACGGACAATACTGGGACGACCCACGATTCTGGATTCCCGTCAGTGCCGCCCGCGCGGAGGTGAGCGTCCTCTACCAGACCGTGACCCGGCATTACATCGAGGCGCTGCGCGAAACCAATCAATCCGATCACTGGGGACAGACCCTGCACGATCTCTGGGACGACAGCGGTCGCGCGGCGCCGATCGCGATGGCCTCCTCGGTGCTCGCGCTCGATGTTTTCACGCGTGGCGACTTCGATGGTGACGGCGACGTCGACACGCTCGATGCGCAACGCTTCGGCGCGTGCCTGGCCGGCACGACGGATTCCGCTCTCTGTGGTGCCGGGGATTTCAACGGCGACGGCCAGATCGACTGCAGCGATGCGACCGCCCTGGTCGCCGCATGGTCCGGCCCGCAACCGGCGCCGATCTTCGACGCCTGTGGCGGAACCCCGATCCGCTTCATTCCGACCCTGACGCCGCAACTGCTGGCGGCCTTGACCCTGCTGCTGGTCGCGATGGCGGGATTACGGCTCCGCCGACGCTGAGCGCCGCTCCGGCGACGCGCAGGCAGGCGTCGCCCAACTGATTGATTGGATGCTGAAAAGGTGGCATCCATGACGACTTTGCTACTTGATAAGACCCTGCTTAAGCAACGGTTCTCGCCCTGCGCGTGGGCCGGATCCGCGAAATTTGACCTGGATCAGTGTACGCGGAGGCCCGCGTCGATCAGACTCGGCTGTCCACCCGTCCACTGGAGCCTTGATGACGCGTCCCGGCAGTTTTGATCACGACCAACTTCTGATGTGTGCCCGCGGCGACTTGTTCGGCCCGGGCAATGCACGCCTGCCGGCCCCGCCGATGCTGATGTTCGACCGCATCACCCGGGTCGAGGCGGACGCAGGACAATACGGCAAGGGCCTGCTTTGCGCCGAGCTGGATATTCGACCCGACCTGTGGTTCTTCGACTGCCATTTCATCGGCGATCCGGTCATGCCGGGCTGTCTCGGCCTCGATGCCATGTGGCAGCTGGCGGGCTTCTACCTGCCCTGGCTAGGCGAGCCGGGCCGCGGCCGCGCGCTCGGTGTCGGCGAGGTCAGGTTCAGCGGCCAGGTGTTGCCGGATGCGCGACAGGTCCGTTACGAGATCCACGTGCGCCGGGTCATGCGCGGCAAGCTGGTGATGGTCATCGCCGATGGCCAGACCTTCGTCGATGACCGCGAAATCTATGTCGCCAAGGATCTTCGCGTCGGCATGTTCCAGTCGACGGAGGGCTTCTGACATGCGCCGCGTGGTCGTGACCGGGGTCGGCATCGTGTCGTGCCTGGGCAACGCCGTCGACCAGGTCGCGCAGGCCCTGCGCGACGGGATCAGCGGCATTCGCGTGGCGCCCGAACACGGTGAGCGCGGACTGCGTAGCCAGATCGCCGGCATTCCGCAACTGGACCTGGTCGCCGCGATCGATCGCAAGCTCAAGCGCTTCATGGGCGATGCGGCGGCGTATGCGTATGTCGCCACGCGCGATGCGATCGCCGACGCCGGCCTGGCCATCGAACAGGTCTGCCATCCGCGCACCGGCGTCATCGCCGGATCGGGTGGCGGATCGGCGCAGTGGCAGATCGATACCGGCGACCTGTTGCGCGAAAAGGGTGTGCGCCGGATCGGCCCCTACATGGTGCCGCGCACGATGTGCTCGACGGTCTCCGCCACCCTGGCGACCGCCTTCGGCATTCTCGGGCTCAGCTACTCGATCGCCGCGGCGTGTGCGACTTCGGCGCATTGCATCGGCGCGGCCGCCGACCTCATTCGCCACGGCGCCCAGGATGTGATGTTCGCCGGTGGCGGCGACGAGGTGCACTGGGGCATGAGCGCGCAGTTCGACGCCATGGGCGCGTTGTCGAGCCGGTCCAACCACGCACCGCAGGCCGCTTCGCGTCCCTACGACATCGACCGCGATGGCTTCGTCATCGCCGGCGGCGCAGGCATGCTCGTGCTCGAGGACTACGAGCACGCCCGCGCAAGGGGCGCCACGATCCACGCCGAACTGCTCGGCTATGGGGTCACCTCCGACGGTGCCGACATGGTCGCCCCGAGTGGAGAAGGCGCCGTGCGCTGCATGCGCATGGCACTTCAGGGGCTCAGCGGGCCGGTCGATTACCTCAACACGCACGGCACCTCGACCCCGCTCGGCGACATCATCGAACTTCAGGCCGTGCGCGAGGCGTTCGGCGCCGAGGTGCCGGCGCTGTCCTCGACCAAGGCACTGAGCGGGCATTCGCTCGGCGCCGCCAGCGTGCATGAAGCCATCTACAGCCTGCTCATGCTCGACCGGGGATTCATCGCCGGCTCGGCGAACATCGACAATCTCGACCCGCGCGCGGCCGGTTTCCCGATCGTGCGCGAGAGCCGGGATGCCCGGCTCTCGACCGTGATGTCGAACAGTTTCGGTTTCGGCGGGACCAATGCGAGCCTGGTCTTCGGGCGCGTCTGAGCGGTGCGGTCCACGGCCGGCCTGGCCGCGGCCCTCATGGCGCCGCAGCGCGACCGCGCGAGGCGCTCAGCCGTGATATGCGTTCCTGCAGATACTCGAAATAGCGGTCGATGTAGCTGATCCCGTTCTCGTGATCGATCAGGTAGGGATTCATCAGGGTGTGGCGCAGGATCAGCAGCCGGTCGTCGCCATCGTCGGCGCCTTCGAGGGTGGCGGCATCGAGACCGAGCGCGCCGAGGATGCGCTGCATCTCGGCCGCGCCGAGCGCCTCGGGGCGCAGCGTGGTCACCGAACCGAAGAACTGCTTCAACTGCAGCGGCTGACCGGGGTCGGCGCGCATCTCGTCGTGCAGGCTGCGCACGAAGGCGTTGGCCTCGGCGACCTCACGGTTGCCGCGCGGATTGAGGGCCAGGCAGACCAGGTTGCTGTCGGCCGCGAACGGCACCAGGGCGGCGACGCAGGCCTGCATCTGCCCGGCAAACACCATGGCGCGCCGATGGAAGGCCTCGGCAGCCAGTATGGTCTGCCGCGTCAACTGTCCGAAATGCCGGTGATCCAGCGGCAGCACGCGATGGGTAACGAAGACGGCCGCCGCGTTCGCGCCCGATTTGGAGCCTTCCGGAATGAACTGGCCGAGGCTGCGGTAGCGCTCGAGGTAGCCTTTCGGTGCGCTGCCGTGGAACACGTAGTCGGCCTCCTCGGCAAGCAGCGCGGTGACGCGATGGTCGCGGCAGAGGAAGGCGCCGGTGCCGAACGGCAGGTAGCCCAGCTTGTGCGGATCGATCGTCACCGAGTCGGTGTCGCCCAGCGCGGCGATCGCCGAATAAACCTCGGCCGCCGGAAACGCCTGATAGTCGGCGGCCACCTCGTCGCGGCTGCGCAGGCTGCCGTCCTCGTTGCGCAGTACAGTCGCCAGGTAACCACCCCAGGCGGCATCCACGTGCAGCGAATGCCCGAGCCCGGCCGTGCTGGCGCGCTCGCGGACCTCGAGCATGCGATCGATCGGATCGACGGTGCCGTACTCGGTGGTGCCGAGCACGCCGACCGTCATCAGCACCGGCTGGCGATCGCGCCGGCAGCGGTCGAGCATCGCCTCGAGTGCGTCGGTATCCAGCCGCATGCCGCGCTCGGGCAACAGCTGCAGGTGGGCGCGGCCGAGACCGAGCAGCTTGAGCCCCTTGCTCCACGAATAGTGCGCGGTCACCGGAGCCAGCACGAGCGGCACGCGCAGCTCCGCATGGCGGGCCAGGAACCCGGCCAGGCCGAGGTGTTCGATGCGCGCCGACTGCACGCGCTGGCGCCAATGCCGGCGCTGCGCCGGCGATTGCGCGGCCAGCCAGGATTGGTAGCGGTCGAGCAGCGCGGTCGCCGCATGCGGGTGCAGGTTGAAGGCGCACCAGTCGTCCTCGGGCAATTCGAGATCGGGAACGCCGGCGTCGCGCAACGCGACCGGGAAGGCCTTCAGGGCGAGGGCCAGGCGCAGGGCCTGGTAGTTGGCGACGGTGCCGCCCGAGGTCAGATGGCCAAACGCGCAGTCAGGCTGTGCGGGATCATGCCGGTAGCCGATCATTCGCGCCAGTTGCAGGCCGACCTGCACTTCCATGTCGACGGTCACCGGCGCGGCATCTTCGCTGACGTTGTTCGGGTTGTACGGCAGGGTCAGGATCTGCGCGACCAGCCCGGGCAGCAGCAGGTCCGAGACCATGTGGCCGAGATAGCGCGGACTGTGGAACGGCACCGATTTCTTCAGCGCCGCGGAAAGCTGGTGCAGTTCGCGTCGCATGCGCGATTCGAAGGCGAGGTAGTCGGGATGGCGCGATGCTTCGGTCGAGATCGCCGGCGGATCCTCGGGATGAAAGTTGCGCCGCCAGTACACATGATCGCGCAGAAATTCGACGACCAGCCGCTCGAGCAGGGCGTCGTTCTCGCCGTAGGGACCGAGGAAACAGGCGTCGATGCGATGGCGGTCGGCGCCGGCCACTGCGCCCGGGTGTTCGTTGATCATTGAGCGATTCCGTTGGGTGCGGCGGAACCCCGGTTCCGCCCTGCGGGCAAGCCGGTCGATGCCTGCCGATTGCACGGTGCAGTGTGATCGGCGCCGCTGCAGTGGTCCTTGATCCAGATCAGGCAACGCCGAGGCCGGACAACCTTTTGCTCCGTTGCGCCTGGACCGATTGCCACGCGCCAACTGGCCCTACACATCCGCGCCAGCGCTGCGCAAGCTGTTCGCTGGCTTCCCGCGGCTGCGCCCTCCATTGGCGAACTCCGGCCCGCGCGGTGGCCCTGCATTCGGCTGCAACCCTGTCCTTGCGCGGAGGTTCCCATGCAACTGGCAATTCGCTGCTTCGTATTCCTGTTCCTGCTGGCCGCTGTGCCGGCCCATGCCGCGACGGTTTTCTCGGACGATTTCCAGGACGGAAACTTGCAATGGCTGGACCATCGGCGGAACCGGGGCCAGCGCAGTTCAGGAATCAAAGGGATCAGAGCCATAGATCCCTGGCGGACCCGCACAAATAAATGTGCTCTGACCACTTTGGGAGGATCTGATCCTAGGCCACTTGCGCCGGGGAAATCGATGTCGTCTCGACGACCACATGCACGAGCTCTTCATGGACGGCCAATTGATTCCGGAAATCGTCGGCACTCAAGCGACTGTGCGTGACCAGGCTCAACACGCAGGAGAATTTGCCCTTGCCGACTCGCCAGACGTGCAAATCGGTGATGATCGCTGACGGGTCGCATCCGGCAACGACGTCGCGCACCTCCTCGACCACCGGTGCGTCCATCTCGGCATCGAGCAGAACCTTGCCGGTATCGCGAAGGAGGCCGATGGCCCAGACGGTAACCAGGATCGCGCCGATGATACCCATGACCGGATCCAGCCATCGAGCACCCCAGAGCATGCCGGCAGCGAGAGCGATGATCGCGAATACCGATGTGGCGGCGTCGGCCAGAACGTGCAGGTAGGCGGAGCGCAGGTTCAGGTCGTGGTGATGCGAGTGCGCGTGATCATGGTGATGACCGGATCCAGGACCATGATCGTGATGGCCGCGCAGCAACCAGGCGCAAATCAGATTGATCGCGAGACCGATTGCCGCCAGCACGATCGCTTGCGAGTAATGGATCGGTAGCGGGGTGATCAGTCGTTCAATCGACTGGAAAGCCATCAGTCCAGCCACACAAAGCAGGAGAATGGCGCTTGTGTAGCCCGCAAGTATCTCGATCTTCCAGGTACCGAAGGCGAAGCGTCGATCCTTTGCGTAACGGCGTGCACACGAATAGGCGAAGGCGGACAGACCCAGGGCAAGGGCATGCGAACTCATGTGCCAGCCGTCGGCAAGCAGCGCCATGGAGTTGTATAGCCATCCGCCGCCGATCTCGACGACCATCATGGCAATCGTGAGCCACATGGCGCGGCTCGTATTGCGTTCGGCCAACGGATTGCCTTCATCGAAGGCATGGGAGTGCATGCGTGTGGCAGCGATGTCCTGAAGTGTCAACATGGGGCAACTCATGAGAATATACCCCCATAGGGTATATCAAGGATTCACCCATGTCGCACATTGTCCGCAATCAATCGAAGTTGCTGGCACGCACTCGCCGCATTGGCGGACAGGTCGCCGCCATCGAGAAGGCGCTGGCCGAAGGCGCGGAATGCGCTGCGATACTTACTCAGGTCGCCGCTGTGCGCGGGGCCGTTCAAGGATTGCTGCTTGAATTGATGAGCGAGCATTTGCAGGAGCACGTAGCGGACGAGAGTCGCCGCGATCTCCGCAAGAAAGAAATCGACACGGTGATGTCCCTGTTCCGCTCGTACATGAAATAGGCGGAGGTCGCACCACCCGCCATCGCCAATGCGCGACGTGGATTGGCGCACTGCAACGATGCACTCGAGAGGCGTGCCGCTGCCTCGGGGTCATCCCGGGTTCTGCGGGACGACTCGTCAGGCCAGAACCGCGCTGGCACGGAGCCGCAGCAGGCTGGCATTGCTGGTCATGGTCGAACTCTGTTTGCAGCGCCCAGCTTGCGAGGTCGGACGACGGCCTCATAGGTCCAGATTCTCGCGAACATTGGGACCCGATGTCGGAAGGATTCCGCCCCTGGCGCATCTTCCCCGGCCCGAGAACAGTAGCGAGTCAACGAGGCAATTCTTTCTCCCGCTGGCGGGAGAGGCCTCTGAATTGGACAATTGCCGGGCCGGTGGATTGAGATTATTGCGAAACTGTCCTTCGACTTCGCTGCGCTGCGCTCAGGACGAACGGGGCGCTTTGCAACTTTTTCATGGCCCCAATCCATAGGATGGGTGACTGGACCCGAAGCGGAACTCGCATGTCTCCATCGACTACTCCCCTGGCCGGACTCAAGGTGATCGAGCTGGCGCGCATCCTGGCCGGGCCGTGGATCGGCCAGACCCTGGCCGATCTCGGCGCCGACGTGATCAAGGTCGAAGCGCCGGACGGCGATGACACGCGACGCTGGGGTCCGCCGTTCGTGCGCGATGCCGACGGCAAGGAACGCGACGCCGCCTATTTCCTCTGCTGCAATCGCGGCAAGCGCTCGGTCACGGCCGACCTGCGCAGCGAGCAAGGCGTCGACTTCGTGCGCGGGCTGGCGGCCGGCGCCGACGTATTTATCGAGAACTTTCGCGTCGGTACGCTGGCCCGCTTCGGACTCGACCACGCGAGCCTGGCGGCGATCAATCCGCGCCTGGTCTATTGCTCGGTGACCGGCTTCGGCCAGGACGGGCCCTATGCGCATCGCGCCGGTTACGACGCGATGATCCAGGCCATGGGTGGCCTCATGAGCATCACCGGCGAGACCGACGGTCCGCCGCAGAAGGTCGGCGTCGCCATCGGCGATCTGTGCGCCGGACTGTATGGCGTGATCGCGATCCAGGCCGCGCTGGCCCAGCGCGAGCGCACGGGCCGCGGCCAGCACGTCGATATCGCCCTGCTCGACACGATGGTGGCGATGCTGGCCAACCAGAATCTCAACTACCTCGTCTCGGGAACGGCGCCGGGGCGGCTCGGCAACGCGCATCCGAACATCGTCCCGTACCAGGTGTTCGCGGTGCGCGACGGCGAGATCATGCTCGCGGTCGGCAGCAACGCCCAGTTCGCGGCCTTGTGCAGCGAGCTGGATCTGGCCGGACTGGCCAGCGATCCGCGCTTCGTGAGCAACGCGGCGCGCGTCGAAAACCGCGCAGTCCTGGTGGCCCTGCTCGCCGAGGCCCTGGCCGACCGTGAGCGCGAAGGCCTGCTCGGCGCACTCGAACAGCGCGGCGTACCGGCCGGGCCGATCAACACGATCGATCAGGTCTTCGGCGACCCGCAGGTTCGCCATCGCGGTTTGCAGCTGAACCTGCAGGAAGGCCGCGCCGAGGGCGGCCACGTCCCGGGCGTGCGCACGCCGATCCGGTTTTCCGACGCGACCCTGGCACTGCAGCGCCCTGCGCCCCGGCTCGGCGAACACACCGCGGAGGTCGAGGCCGAACTCGCGGCTGGGAAAGGCGCGCGCTGATTCGACCGCAAGAAAGGACTCGGTGCTTCGCGCACGGCAGGCGGAGAGAAGGAAGCGTACGGCACAGGAACGCCCTGAACCCCGTTGGGTCTCCCGCAGGGGGGGAGGGAAAGCATGAACCGCGGAACCTGACGACGCGGATGGCGTCACGGCCCTCGCTGCTTCCGCATGTGGGCGACTGAACGGCAGGACAGCCGTTTTGTGCAGTGATTCAAGAGAACCACCCTCATCCCCCTGCGGGGACTTCTCCCGCCAGCGGGAGAAGAAATTGTTTCGTGGGGCTCAGCGCGTTTGCGGGAGCCATCGATGGCGCGTCGCGGCTGGCCGATCGCAGCGCACTGCGGCGATAGGGATCATTTCGCGAACAACTGGCCGATGTCGCGGAAGGCCTTGAACTCGAGGGCGTTGCCGCTCGGATCGCGCAGGAACATCGTGGCCTGTTCGCCGACCTGGCCGGCGAAGCGGATGCCCGGCTCGATCACGAAGCGGGTGCCGGAGGCTTGCAGCCGCGCGGCGAGCGCGTGCCAGTCGTCCCAGGCGAGGACCACGCCGAAGTGCGGCACCGGCACGTCGTGATGATCGACCTCGGTCTGCCCGGCATCCGGATTGGCCCGGCCATCGACCTGGTGCACAACCAACTGGTGGCCGAAGAAATCGAAATCGATCCACTGTTGCGAGCTGCGCCCCTCCGCGCAGCCGAAGACCTCAGCATAAAAATGCCGTGCGGCGGCAAGGTCATGGACCGGGATGGCGAGATGGAAGGGCTGGAGGGAGGGCATGCGTGGATTCCGGAGCTCGGCGGCGTGTTCGCGCGATTGGAGCACAGGCGTATCCGGAATGACCACCGGCCCGCGCGCTGCCCCGGGCGGGATGGCGAACGGGGCGGCTTCGCTCGGCGCCGGCATCGGGTACGCGCCCGCCTGTTTTCTGTGCGGCCGCCGTAGGCTATGGTCGGAACAAGGCCGGACCACGACGTCGGGCCACCCACCGGGGGACACGCATTGGACAAGCCATTCGGCAGCAACGTCAGCTCGGCACTGGCCCAGGCGGACTTCGTCAATGTCGCCAGCGCCGCGTTCGACCGCGGACAGACCGTACCGCAGATGCTGATCGACGCCTGCCGGCGCCATGGCGAGCGTCCGGCGGCGACCCATCTCGACTGCACGCTGCGCTACGCCGATATCGAGCGACAGAGCGCCGATTTCGCCGCATGGCTGCGCCATGGCATCGGCCTTGAGGCCGGTGACCGCGTCGCCATCATGCTGCCGAACCTGCTGCAATATCCGGTCGCCCTGCTCGGCGTGCTGCGCGCGGACCTGGTCGCGGTGCTGGCCAACCCGCTGTACACGCCGCGCGAACTGCGCCACCAGCTCGCCGACTCGGGCGCCAGGGCCCTGCTCGTGCTCGACAACTTCGGCGCGGTCGCGGCCGAGGCCGTGCAGGGCACGGCGGTCGAGCACGTCGTGACGACCCGTGTCGGCGACATGCTGACGTGGCCGAAATCGATGATCGTCGACTTCACGCTCAAGCACGTGAAGAAGCTGATACCGCCGTTCCGGATTCCGGGTTCGGTGCGCTGGCCGAAGGCGCTGGCCGAAGGCGCGCGGCTGCCGCGGGTCGAGGCGAGGGCCGGGCCGGACGATACCGTGCAGCTGCAGTACACCAGCGCGACGACCGGCGTGGCCAAGGGCGCCGTGCTCGCCCATCGCGCCGTGATCGCCAACGTGGCCTCGGCCGAGCAGTGCTTCGGGCGTACCCTCGATCCCGCGCGCGATACCGTGATGATCTGCCTGCCGATCTATCACATCGCCGCCTACAGCAACCTGATCTTCAACATGGCGCACGGCTTCCATACCGTGCTGATCAGCAATCCGCGCGACATCCCCGTGCTCGTCGCGACGTTTGCAAAGACCCGACCGGCGTTCTTCTCCGGGGTCAACACCCTGTACGACGCGATCCTCAATTTTCCTGCCTTCGCCGCCCTGGACTTCTCCAACCTGAAACTCTGCCTGCAGGGCGGCACCGCCTTGCGCCGGGCTACGGCCGAACGCTGGAAAACGGTCACCGGCTGCCCGGTCATCGAAGGCTACGGGCTTTCGGAAACCAGTGCCGCGATCACCTACAACCGGCCCGACGGGACGAATCCGGTCGGCTCGATCGGAATGGCGCTCGGCGAGGTCGAGATCAGCCTGCGCGACGAGAACGGCGAGGTCGTAGGCGCCGACGAGACCGGTGAACTGTGCGCACGCGGGCCGCACATGACCCGCGGCTACTGGAACCAGCCCGAGGAAACGGCCAAGGCCTTCTTCGACGGCGGCTGGTTCCGCACCGGTGACATCGCGCGGGTCGACGAGCAGGGCTACTACTACATCCTCGACCGGCGCAAGGACATGATCCTGGTCTCCGGCTTCAACGTCTATCCGAACGAGATCGAGGACGTGGTCGCGATGCTGCCCGGCGTGCTCGAGGCGGCGGCGGTCGGCATTGCCGATGACAAGTGCGGAGAGGCCGTGCGCCTCGTCGTCGTGCGCAGCGACCCGACCCTGAGCGAGGAAGCGCTGCGCGCGCATTGCCGCAAGAACCTGGCCGGCTACAAGCAGCCGCGGGTGATCGAGTTCCGCGACAGCCTGCCGAAGTCGGCGGTCGGCAAGATCCTGCGCCGCGAACTGCGCTGAGCGGCAAAGACCGGGCGCGACGTTGTAGGAGCGGGTTCAGCCGCGATGCGTTTGGTGATGGTGTAGAGGAGCATCGCGCCTGAA
>NZ_FOVF01000044.1 GCF_900115085.1 Dokdonella immobilis
GCAGTCGCGTCGCGGCGCTGGAGCGCATCTCCAGCGCCGCCTGATTTCCCCAGTTGGTTGCCAGGGCGGGCTCGAGCAATGTCGGCGACAGATCGGCCTTGCGCGAGGCTTCACTGCTCCGCTCCGCTGCGATCGTTCATCCGGCCCTGCGGCGGAATCGTCGCTGGCGTCGATTCCGCCTCAACCCTCCGCGCAAGCGCTCCCGGTCCATCGCCATGTCGAGTCCGGCGTCTTCGAACACTTCCGCGCGCTCTCGACCAACCGCATCGTCATCCTGATCTCGCACCGCTTCTCGACCGTGCGCATGGCCGACCAGATCATCGTCATCCAGGACGGCCGCATCATCGAGCACGGTAACCATGCGCAGCTCTTGCGGCAGGGCGGTCACTACGCCCACCTGTTCTCGTTGCAGGCGGCGGGCTACCAGTAAGCACTTCGCCTGGCGGCTGCAAAACCCCTCGTTCAGGCCAGCAAGCAAATCGAAGCCGGTGCTGGACATGGCATCCAGCACATCTGAACATGACGACTCTTGCAGAATGAGGTGAATCATGAAGTTCAGTGCCCTGGTACGCGTTGTTCTGCTCGGTACGATACTGGTTTGTGCCGGAGGCTATCTTTGGTTCGATCATGTCGCATCGGATGTCGTGGGCCCAGCTGACCGGGACTATGCTCGGACCTCGGTCCAACAAGAGGTTTTGCGGGCGATCCGTCAGGCCGAAACGATTGCGGATCCACTTGAGCGTTGCCTGGCCTATCCGAATCCGGTTGGGTATCGATGGCCCAGGGAGGAAATCGCTGCATTCTGCGCCGATGAGTTCACTCCGGCCCTTGGCTGGAGTGAGTTCAAGGACGCCATCGAAGACGGCAAGGCGGCAAAGATCGATCGTCGTCTTGATGCCTTGCTGGAGGGATACTTCGCCGGCAAGGTTCCAGAAGGTGCCTGGATGGCGGCGTACTCGAACAATTTCTCGGGCACCAATGCGTTGAACCTGGAATTGGTCGAACAGTGGATCAATCAGTCCCCAGGCAGCGCGCACGCCCTCGTTGCGCGTGGCATGCAGGAGTACGCAGTGGCCGCTGCAGCGCGCGGTGAAAAAACGATTGACGAGACCGATCCGGATGCTCTGGATCGTATGAGCCAGGCCAATGAGAGGGCCAGGGAACTTCTGGACAAGGCCCTGACCATCGATCCGCGGATCACGCCCGCATACCGGGTCCTGATCTGGATCGCCAAGTACGAGAGCGACGAGGACCTTGCGAGCCGCGCGATGGAGGCGGCCAATCGCGTGGACCCGGCGAACTTCTATGTTCGGGCAGCCATGATGGATACCTTTGAACCGCGCTGGGGCGGCTCGTTCGAGCAGATGGACCAACTCGCCGAAGATTCCGGCCGTTTCCTGGCCAGGAATCCCAGAATCGACAATCTTCGGGCCATGGCACTGGCGCATCGTGGCCTCTACCTGCATTTCGACAAGGACTATCGTGGTGAGATGCAGGAATACGAAAAAGGCTTGACCTTCGGGCCCGTGGGATTCTATTTCGATTTGGCGAGCGGTGCCGCCACTCAGCTCGACGACCATCTGCGTGCGGTTGAGTTCACATCGCAGATGCTGCGCTTTGGACCCTTCAACACCGACGCCCTGGGGCACCGCGCCCGTGAACTGAAAAAACTTGGCGAGGACGAGTGGGCAATGTCCGACCTCGAGCGCCTCCTGCAGATTCGTCCAAACGATCGTGATGCGCTTGGCGCCTATGCCAACAGTCTGATCAAGGCGGGCAAGCACGCCGCTGCCGAAGCAAGGCTGAAGCAGCTCATCGCCGCCGATCCGGATGACCGATGGGCGAGGCTTCAATTGGCCTGGCTGTACGGGTTTCGCTTGAATCGTCTTGATGAGGCCAACGCGATGATCGGCGACATGCTGGCGGAGGCACCTGAAGACGGCGAGCTCTGGCTGCAGCGGATCCGGCTGCTGGAGTCGCGTCCGGGCCCTGAAATGCGCACGGCAGTGGAATCCTTCCTGAAGTTTGCCGACGAGTCGTCGCCCGAGCAGATGAAGGCCATCCCGGTGGCGCGTGCCTGGTTGGCCAGCCATCCAGTGCACTGAGTCGGCGGTGGGAGTGGAAATTTGGTCGTCCAGCGCAAGCCGCTTCCGCTGGCAAGCAAGCGACTGGAGCGCTAGCCTGGAACTCCCTATTTTGGCGGCGGCCCTCGGCCAGGCAAAGGCCGGGCGCGTGCGCTCGCCGGAACGGGCGATGCCAAACTCCCTTGTTTTGCGGAACCGCTCGCGTTCGGCGCGGTCTGAGCGCAGATCCTGATCCGGGCCCAGGCAGAGGTATGGGTCAGGACCACAACGCCGTCGCCCGCTGACCGGAGCCCGACAGGCGGGTAACCCTTGCGCTCTGGAGGTCGGCGGTCTTGCGTGTGCTGATGGTCGAGGACGAGCCGGTGATCGCCAACTTCGTGGCCAGGGGTCTGCGTGAGGCCGGCCACAACGTCGATGCCGTCGGCACCGGTACGGATGGCCTGCATCGCGCTCGCGAGGAAACCTACGACGCGATCGTCCTCGATCGCATGCTGCCGGGCATCGACGGCATCGAGGTCGTGCGTCGCCTGCGCGCCGATGGCAACCGCACGCCGGTATTGATGTTGTCGTCGCTGGCCGAGGTCGAGCAGCGTGTCGAGGGTTTGCGCAGCGGGGCGGACGACTATCTGGCCAAGCCGTTCGCCTTCATCGAGGTGCTGGCCCGGCTCGACGCGCTGCTGCGCAGGCAATCCGGCAGCGCCGAGGAAGTGACCCGCCTGCGGGTGGCCGATCTCGAGATGGACCTGCTCAAGCGCAGCGTGCGCCGCGGCGGGCAACTGCTCGAGCTGCAGCCGCGCGAGTTCCGCCTGCTCGAATACCTGATGCGCCATGCCGACCAGGTCGTCACCAGGACCATGTTGCTCGAAGCGGTCTGGGACTATCACTTCGATCCGCAGACCAATGTCATCGACGTGCACATCTCGAAGTTGCGGCAGAAGATCGATCGCGATCGCGACGTTGCCCTGCTGCACACCGTGCGCGGCTCCGGCTATCTGCTCGGCGTGCGGCGCTAGCCGGTCGGTCAAGCCTTGCGCCTGGTCTTCCATTCCAGCCTGCATCGACTCGTCCTCGTCTACGGCCTGGTTCTTCTCCTCGCCTTTGCCCTGGTCGGCGGGGTCAGCCTGTGGGCCTTCGATCGTCTGCTCGAGCGCGACATCGAGCAAGCAGTCACCCTCGAAGACCAGGCCCTGATGGAGGTCTTTCGCACCGATGGGCGCCCCGGCCTCGTGCAGACCATCGCCGAGCGCAGCCGGTCGCCGAACAACAGCGAGGCGGTCTACCTGGTCATCGCGCGCAACGGCAAGGTCCTGGCCGGGCATCGCAATGAGCTGACCGTCAAGCTGCCCAGGCGTGGTGGCTGGATCCGCTATCCCTCGCGCGATGCACCGCAGAGCGACGACGTGCTGGCCTATGTGCGGGCGTTGCCAGGCGGGGGCTGGCTGGTCAGCGGCCGCACCACCGGCGAGCAGGAGCGCCTGCGCGAACTGATCACGCGGCTCGGTGCGGTCAGCCTGGTCCTTCTGGCCCTGCTGACCGGACTGCTCGGCTGGCTGTTGCGGCGTTCGATCAATCGTTCGCTGACCGCCTCGCTCGACACGGTGGATCGGGTCGCCGCCGGCCATCTCGACGAGCGCGTGCCGGAACGGCCGGGCAATGACGGCTTCGCCCGGCTCGGGCGTACCCTCAACCGGATGCTCGATCGCATCCAGGAACTGGTCGGTGGCATCCAGAGTTCGACCGACGCCATCGCCCATGACCTGCGCACGCCGCTGATGCGCCTGAAGGCGCGCCTCGAAGCGGTCGAGGCCAGCGCAGCCGGCGGCGCCGCGCAACGAAGCCTGGACGCCGCCATCGCCGAGGTCGACCAGCTCGTCGCGACCTTCAACAGCCTGTTGCGCCTGGCCCGGATCGAGGCGACCAGCGGACCGCCCAGGGAGACGGTCGCGCTCGACACGCTCCTCGAGGATGCGGTCGAGTTCTGGCAGGCCCTGGCCGAGTCGAAGGGGCAGCGACTTCGCTCGCGAATCATGCCCGTCAATATCGAAGGCGACCGCGACCTGATATTCCAGATGATCTCGAACCTGCTCGACAACGCGATCAAGTACGCGGGGCAGGGCAGCGAGATCACGATCGAACTGGGCCGCGTCGGCGACGAGGCCATACTGACCATCAGTGACCAGGGGCCGGGTATCGCCGACGACCAGCGCGAACGTGTCTTCGACCGCTTCGTGCGCCTCGAGCAGCATCGCGGAACGGCAGGTACGGGACTCGGACTCAGCGTCGTACGCGCCATCGCGATCCGCCACGGTGCCGATCTGCGGCTCGAATCGGCCAACCCGGGCCTGCGCGTACGCCTGGCCTTTGCCGTGGCCGGCGACATTAAGAATGTTTAATCCGTTGGCAAGGTCGCGATCAACAGCGCGGGCGCAATCTGCAGCTACCGGTCAAGCACCGGGGTCTGCAAGAAGACAACCCACTATGGAAAATGCCATGAACATGCGTACCTCCATCGCTGCACTCGCTTTCTGCCTGGCCAGCACGGTCACCTTTGCCGCCACCCCGGCATCGCCAAGGGCCAATCCGGCCAGCCCGGCAACCAGCGCTTCGTCGAGCACCAAGTCCACCGCTGCCATGCATTGTGGCCGCGGCCATGTGTTGCAGGACGGCAAGTGCGTTGCCAAGAACAAGACCAAGCCGAAGAACTGATTTTCCCGACTCCCCCACGAGAAAGACGCCGGGCTTGTCCCGGCGTTTTTTTGCGCCTGCGAACGGGCCTCGCCTTGATCGGACGCTGACCACGAGCGCATCTGGCCAGCCAGGCATGGCCCCACGCCGATAGGCGATTTCCGCGGCGAGACGGCGGCATGACCTATGACAGGGGCGGCAGGTTGTATGGTGTTGTAGTCTACCAGCACACTACAACGGAATCTGGTCATGCCAATGTCGCCTCAGTTCGCTCCCGTCCGTCTCGGCGCAACCCTGGTCTCACCGGCCAGGTCGTATTCCTCCGTCGATCGCCTGCCGTGGCGCCACCACGGCGACACCCGAGTCCCGGGCAACGGTTATCGGCGCAGTTATGGCCATGCGCTTCGTCCCATCCGCGCTGCGAGCGTTCGATGAGCGTCGTCGCCCCTGCGCGACCGGCCGCCGCTGCGCCCGCGCCTTCGGCCACACGACCGGCCTGCGAGTTGATCGTCGAAGCGGTGCGCTTCAGCTATCCGAACAAGAGCGAGGCCCTCGCAGGAATCGATCTGTCCCTGCGCCCGGGGATCCTGGGTCTGCTCGGACCGAATGGGGCGGGAAAGTCCACCTTGATGCGGATCCTCGCGACCCTGGCGCGACCGACCGCGGGGCGCGTGCTCTGGAATGGCATCGACGTTGCGCGCAAGCCGAATGCACTGCGTGCCTCGCTCGGCTACCTTCCGCAGGATTTCGGCGTCTATCCGGCGCTGACGGCACGTGAATTCCTCGCCTACCTGGCCGCCGTTAAGGGCCTTTCCGGCGCCAATGCCAGGGCACGCGTCGAATGCTGCCTGGCCGAGGTCGGCCTGGGCGACACGGCCGACCGGCGACTGGGCGACTTTTCCGGCGGCATGCGCCAGCGCGTCGGCATCGCCCAGGCCCTGCTCAATGACCCGCAGCTGCTGATCGTCGACGAACCGACCGTCGGGCTCGATCCCGAGGAACGCCAGCGCTTCCGCCATCTGATCACCGATCTGGCCGGTGCGCGAATGATCATCCTATCCACCCATATCGTTTCCGACGTCGAGGCCAGTGCGACCGCTCTGGCGGTCATGGACAAGGGACGCCTGCTGTTCGACGGCACGCCGGGCGAGCTGATCGCGCGCGCGCGCCATTGCACCTGGGAATGGCGGGTGGCCGAATCGGAAGTTGCCGGCGCCCGCGCAGCGCACACGATCAGCCAGTCCTCGCGCGTACCTGGCGGCGTGCTGTTGCGCGTGATTTCGGCCCGCGCACCGGCCGCCGATGCGACGCCGGCAAGCCCGGATCTCGAGGACGCCTACCTGTGGCTGCTGGCCAGCCGGGCCGGGCACTGAGATGGGTGCCGCCAATCGATTCGGTGCGATCCTCGTCGCCGACCTGCGCGAACGTACCCGGTCGACCCGCTTCTGGGTGGTCCTGGTCGCGCTGAGCTGGGCGTCGTGGTGGTGCTTTCCGCCGCTCGAAGCGCACTACATGACGGTCTCGATCGGCTCCGGGGTGCGCGGTCAATATTCCAGCGCGTGGATCGGCATGACCCTGGGCCTGCTCTATTCCACCCTGATGTCCTTGCTCGGCTTCTACCTCGTGCGTGGCACCCTGGTTCGAGATTTCGAAACCCGGGTCTGGCAATTGCTGGTCGCCACGCCGATGACCCGGGCCGGGTTCCTGCTGGCCAAATGGACCAGCCACATGCTCGTGTTCTGCCTGGTCATGGCAATCGGCCTCGCAGTCGGTCTGCTCGCCCAGCTCTGGCGTGCCGAGGACAGCACGCTGGACCTGATCGAACTGGTTCGACCGGCGATCTGGCTCAGTCTGCCCGCTCTTTCGATCACCGCGCTGTTCGCGGTGCTGTTCGACATGATTCCATGGTTGCGCCGCAGTGCCGGCAACGTTCTGTATTTCGTCGTCTGGATCGCGCTGCTGGCATTCTCGAGTACCGGGGAGAATCGACCGGTCAGCGACACCTGGCTCAGCGATCCGAACGGGATCGCCATGGCCTGGCGCGATCTCAAGTCGCAACTCTCGCTGGCCTATCCGCACATGACATTCGACGGACTGTCCATCGGGGGCGTCATGTTCAAGGGCGAACCGGCCATCTTCGAATGGACGCGATGGGCGCCGCGCTGGCTCGATATCGGCGGGCGCCTGCTCTGGGTCGGCGCTGCTCTGGTCGCGATCTGCGCAATGGCACCGGCTCTGGATCGCGCCGCAGCACGCACGAGCGCGGTGGCCACCCGCGCAGCCAATGCGCCAGGCCTGCGCCTGCGTTTGCTCGATCGGCTGCTGCGCCCGCTCGAAAGCCATCCTTCCGGGCTCCTGTTTGCGGCGGAACTGAAACTGCTACTGCGTCCGCGCCGCAGGCTTTGGTGGCTGGCCCTGGTGGTTCTCGGCCTTGTCCAGTTGTTCGGTTCGATGCAAGCGCTGGGCATCGCCTGCATCCTGGCCTGGCTGATCAGCACCGATGTCTTCGCCCGCACGATCCTGCGCGAACGCGAATCCGGCACGGCGGCGCTGCTGTTCTCGGCAGCCCATGTGCAGCGCCGCATGCTATTCGTGCGGGTCGGCGTGGCCCTTGGTCTGGCCGTGCTGTCGGTCTTGCCGGCGCTGCTCAGATTGAGCCTGGGCGATCCGCTGATCCTGCTGGCCCTGAACATGACCGCAGCCTCGATTGCCGTGGCGGGCATTGCCGTCGGCGCCGCCTGCCGGAATCCGCGACCGTTCGAACTGCTCCTGGTCGCCTCGGCCTATGCCGGAGCCCAGGGTCATGCCCTGCTCAACCCGACCACGGATCCGGCCGCCACGATCGCCCTGCACGGCATCCTGCTGCCCGCTTTCAGCGTTCTGCTTGTCGTGCTCTGGCCCCGTCATTGCAGGGTGGAAGAGCAAGGGGCGCCGTGGCGCGGCATGCTCAAGCGTCATCACGGCCGCAAGGCGCTGGCCTGATCGGGCGGCGGCGCACAGCGCTGCTGCCGGGAGGATCCATCAGCGGGGGCAGCGTCGGACCACTCGCCGCTGCCTCGCGCATTGTCGTATCGTGCGGGAACCGGGCTGCTCGCGAAGACCCAGCGAGTGCCGTCGCAATCCTGGCAGGGTAGACCATGGCTGCAACACGCAAGCGCGCGAATCCCTCGAAGAAGCCGCCGGCAACCGATGCCATCAAGCCGATCAACCTTGCCCTGCAGGGTGGCGGCTCCCATGGGGCCTTTACCTGGGGCGTCCTCGATCGCCTGCTCGAGGACGGTCGTGTCAGCTTCGACGGCATCTGCGGCACCAGCGCCGGGGCGATGAATGCGGTGCTGGTCGCGCATGGCCTGATGCACGGCGGGCACGACGGTGCACGGGCCAGCCTGGCCAACTTCTGGGAACGCGTCGGCCAGCTCGGTGCGATGCTCAATCCGGTCGCTGCCATGCTCGGCTCGAATCCGCTCACGCATGCCGGCAGCGATCCGCTGCTGGCCACCCAGCAGTGGGCGATGGAATCGTTCACGCGCACGTTCTCGCCCTACCAGTTCAATCCGATGAACGTGAATCCGCTGCGCGATCTGCTCGCGGCCTGCGTCGATTTCGAGGCCCTGCACCACTGCGGCGAGGTCAAACTGTTCCTCTGCGCGACCAACGTGCGCAGCGGCAAGGTGCGCGTCTTCGACAATACGTCGATGTCGGTCGATGCGGTGATGGCGTCGGCCTGCCTGCCGCACCTGTTCCAGGCCGTCGAGATCGATGGCGAGCACTACTGGGACGGCGGCTACATGGGTAACCCGGTGCTGTATCCGCTGTTCTACGAGACCGGCACGCGCGACGTGGTGGTGATCATGGTCAACCAGATGCACCGCGACGAAGTGCCGACGACGCCGGCCGCGATCGAGGACCGGGTCAACGAAATCAGCTTCAACTCGTCGCTGATGCGCGAGATGCGCGCGGTCGAGTTCGTCAGTCGCCAGCTCACCGAAGGCTGGCTCAAACCGGAGTATGCGCGGCGCATGCGCCACGTCCTCGTCCACCTGATCCGCGCCGATGCCTTCATGGGGACGCTGGCCGCGGCGACCAAGATCAGCACCGACATGCAGTTCCTCACCGGCCTGCGCGACCTCGGCCGGGCCAGCGCCACCCAGTGGCTGCAGGACAACCACGCGGCCCTCGGCAAGCGCAGCACGATCGACCTGCGCCGCGAGTTCCTCGACTAACCGCCACCATAGCCCCGGCCCGCGCACGCGCCGCCGAATCCGTCTCGACCTCGGATTCCGCCGCGATGATGCGGTCAGCCGCCGACCCGGATGGCCGCATGCGGGTGCGCGTGCCAAATCGGTCCGGGTCGATCGTTCGCTTTCGGGCCTGGGCGGCATTCCTCTGCTGGAAGGCGGCGATACCGGCCGGCCGGAGTCTGTGCGATGCCCATGGGAATGCGCGATGTCGCGCCTGAATCGGCAACGTCCCGCCGTTGGCCCGGCATTTCAAGGCAAGTGCTTGCGCTCGTCATTGCGGGCGGAGTTGCCGCCGCCCACGCCGGGTCCGGCCCGAGCCTGTCCACTTACGTGATCGCCGGCGGGGGTGGATTCAGCCAGACCCCAGGTGCGTGCCTGAAGCTGGATGGAACCCTTGGCCAGAGTGTCGCCGGATCGTCCTCGGGCGGGAATTTCGAGCTGAGCAGCGGCTACTGGGCCCTGCGCGACGCTCTCCGCAGCGACTCCCTTTTCAACAACGGTTTCGAGGAGTGCCTTTGATGGACACGGTCGATCAGCACGGACTTCGCGCTCTCCGGGATCCCCGGAGGCATCTCTTGCGCGCATGGGTATTGGCCTTGAGCGTGCTGCTGCCGATGGCAGGCGAGCTCGAAGCGGCACCGCAGTTGCCGGACTTCACCTATCAGGGCTTCCTGCGCCAGAACGGCGCGCCGGCCAACGGCGCCTACAATTTCTCCTTCACGCTGTTCAACGCCGCGAGCGGCGGTTCCCAGGTCGGAGCGACGGTTTCGGCGTCGTCCTTTCCGGTCGTCGACGGCGTGTTCACCCAGTCGCTGGCCTTTCCCGGCGCGTTCAACGGCACCCAGCTGTGGCTGGAGGTTTCCGTCAACGGCACGCCGATGCTGCCGCGTCAGGCCGTATCGACGACGCCCGTGGCGCAATTCTCATTGAGCGGTTCGATCAATGGCGCGGCGGGAGGCGACCTGGCTGGCAGCTATCCCAATCCGTCGATAGCCTCGTCCGCCGTGACCAACTCGAAGATTGCGAGCGGCGCGGTCACGAGCAGCAAGATTGGCTCGTCGGCGGTCACGACCAGCGCCATAGCAACGGGCGCTGTCACCGCAGACGAGCTCGCGTCGAATGCCGTCACTACGGCAAAAATCGCCAACGGTGCGGTGACCCTAAGCAAGATTGCGGGAGGTCGTGCAAACGGAAACATCGGTCTCGTGCTCAATGGCGGGCAGTGCTACGACACCAATGTGGGCGTTCCCGGTGCCCAGATTGGCGACATCGCCGTATTCAACATGCAGGCAAGCGCCGTGGTCGGCACGAATATCCTGATCTGGCCGATCAAGGTGTCGTCGGCCGGAAACGTATTCACCCGGTTCTGCAATGTCGGCAACACCGTTCAGTCGATCAACAACGAGGGCGTGATCATCGAGACGTTCCGTTGATCGGCGCCTTCCCGATCCAGGCCATCCGGGCGGGCCTGGATCCGGCCCGCGTCGAGCTTGCAGACCGGCTCCTTCATGGGTCGCCGACCGCAGCACGGCGTGGTCGGTTAGGATGCCCTCGATGGGCAAACCTGCTGCTTCGCGCGCACTGTTTCCGACCACCCTGGCCCTGCTGGCTTTTGCAGGCAATTCCTTGCTGTGCCGGGTCGCACTGCGCGACACGGTAATCGATCCGGCCAGCTTTACGACCCTGCGCCTGTTTTCCGGGGCATTGGCACTGGCCCTGATCGTGCGGCTGCGCCGGCGCGGCCAAGGGGGGCGGGGCCAATGGATTCCGGCGCTGGCCCTGTTTGGCTACGCGGCGGGGTTTTCCTGGGCCTACGTCAGCTTGCCCGCCGCGACCGGCGCCCTGCTCCTGTTCGGTGCAGTGCAGGCGACCATGATCGGTCGCGGCCTGTTCGTCGGCGAACGCCTGAGCGCCCTGCAGACCTGCGGGCTGATCGTTGCCATCGCCGGTCTACTGGTGCTCCTGGTGCCCGGCATCGGCGCGCCGCCACTGACGGGCGCCTTACTGATGCTCGGCGCCGGGGTCGCGTGGGGCATCTACTCGTTGCTGGGCCGGGGTGCCGCTGACCCGATCGGAGTAACCGCCGGAAATTTCCTGTTTGCCCTCCCGCTGGCCCTGGTCGTGAGCGCGCTGACCCTGCGCCACGCGAGCGTGGACCTGCCCGGAGCCCTCTACGCACTGGTATCCGGCGCACTGACCTCGGGGATCGGCTACGCGATCTGGTATGCCGCACTGCCGGCGCTTAAGGCGACCCAGGCCGCCACCGTGCAACTCAGTGTGCCGGTGATTGCCGCGGCCGGCGGCATCGTGTTGCTCGGCGAGTCGGCCAGCTGGCGCCTGATCGTCGCTTCGATGGCGATACTCGGTGGCATTGGACTGGTGCTGCTGGAGCGACCACGCGGCTGAATCGCATGCCTGATCGTCGCAACGCGGCCGACGAGGCGGTGCGACTGGTTCAAGCGGGCGGGGCACGGATTTCGGCATTCAGGGACGGCGGAGTTAGACTGCACAAGGCAGAAGCGACGAGTCAATCCGATGCGTACGTTCCCCGGTCCGGCCCTCAGCATTCTTCTGGTCTTCCTCAGCACGACCGGGTTGTGCGCGTCCCCTGTCGCTCCAAGGGCCCAACTGCTTGGTCACGCGAGCGCATCCGCGCGGGCCATCCTCCTGCCGGCGCGAGCCAGCGGCCTGGAGACGGTCGCGCTGAGCTTCACACCGCTGAAGGTATTCACCGATGATGCCGAATTGATCATCGTCGACCAGGATGGCCATGCACACCTGTCCGAGCTTCCCGACACGCGGTTCTACCGCGTTGCGGCAGCGAACGCTCCGGGCCTGGCAGGCGTACTCGCCGTTGCCGACGCGGGCAACATTTTCGGCCTGGTCCGCAGCGGCACGGAATTCAGCCAGCTACGGTTTGCGCCCGATGGCCAACTGACCCTGGACCGGATCGACATGGGAGCGGTGCCTGCACGCGACTTCCGTTGCGCCAACGATCATTCCGCGAGTGGAATGTCCATGGACGCGACGGGCATGCTTGGACACGTGATGCCTGCCGAACCCGATCCTGCTGCGGCGTCCGCTGCATATACGGCACGCATTGCCATCGAGACCGATACCGAATTCCTGGGGCGCTTTTCTGGCAACACGACCAATGCCACGAGCTACGTCGGTGGCCTCATCGGCTTCACTTCGACCATATACGATGCCCAGGTGCAGACCAACATGCAGGTCTCGTTCCTGCGTCTGTGGACATCGCCCGATCCCTACGTCGAGAGCACACCCGAATGCCTGTTGCTGGAATCGGGAAACTACTGGAACGCAAACCAGACATCGACATCGCGAACCACCATGCACTTCCTCAGCGGCAAGACCACGACCGCGGGAATCGCCTGGATCGGAGTGCTCTGTCGGGGTGCATTCACGACCTCGCAATCCGCGGTCGGCGCAAGCTGCTCGAGTCTCGCGGCAAGCGGCAGCTTCGGTGGCGGATACGGCGTTACCGAGGGCATCTCGGGCAGTTTCAATCCGGGCAGCCCGAGCGTGGTCTGGGACGTGGCCGGAGTGGCCCATGAAATAGGGCACAATTTCAACTCTCCTCATACTCACTGCTACGGCGGCATCGGCGGCAGCCCCGACCCGGTTGACCAGTGCTATGCGAGTGAATCGGGCTGCTACGCCGGGACGCCAAGCCTGCCGGGGCCGCAGGGGCAGGGCAGCGGAACCATCATGAGCTATTGCCAGCTGCGTGCCGGCGGATTCAGCAACGTGGCACTGACCCTTGGCGCCGGCCATCCGTTCGGTGTCCTGCCCGGGCGCGTGCCGTCGCGCATGTTCGCGCACGTTCAGTCGCAGGCCGGCAGCAATCCGGGATGCCTCGCCCTGCAGGCCATCGACCTGATCTTCGCCAACGGCTTCGACTAGGGAGGCTCTGAACAAGTGGCGCAACCGTCACGACGCCTGCCTGTGTGCAGATCGCGACGCGTCGACGCAGACAGACTGGCTGTCTTTCAAGTCGACGCAACAATGATCTGCGCGCAGGCAGGCGTCGCCTGACTGATTGATTGGATGCTGAAAAGGTGGCGTCCAGAAGGCTCCCCACATGTACCGCGCGCTTCGTCAAGGCAACCCGCCTTCACTTCGCCACGCGGTACATGTGGAAGACCTTCTGAACGCCATGACGACTTTGCTACTTGATGAGACCCTCCCTAGCTTCCCTGCTAGTCCGGTGCGCCAGGCCCGGCCGGCGACAAGCAGGGACGGCGCCGATCAGAGTGCCCTGGTCATGAACACGCTGTAGGGATCCTCCACGTAGCCGTTGAACGGGCCGCAGAAGATGAATCCGAAGCGGGCATACATCGCCCGGGCCGGTTCGAACGCGGCCATCGAGCCGGTTTCCAGACTGAGTCTGCGATAGCCGCGCTGGCCGGCGACCGTCAGCAGGTGCTTGAGCATCGTCGCAGCGACGCCCTTGCGCCGGTGTGCGCTTGCCGTGCGCATCGACTTGATTTCGCCATGCGTGGAATCGAGCTCCTTGAGCGCACCGCAACCGAGCAGGTCGTTCCCGTCCCACGCCGTCCAGAACGTGATGCCCGGCTGGCGCAGGGCTTTCAGATCGAGGGCGTGGATGCTTTCCGGTGGTGAATGCAGGGCCATGTTCTCGAGGTGTTCGCGCAGCAAGGCATGCACGGCTGGTGCGCTGAGGTCGTCGGTGCGGATCTCGGGCGGCATGGCGGCCATATCCGTGGAGCGGTCGAGGGAATCGATGGTAACGCCGCTCTGGTCCGCGGCGATCATTTCATCCGCGGTCGCGGGGCCTATCGGGTGCGATCTGCGCTGATGCGGACTGGATCGGGAAGGATCGGCAGTAATTGCGCGCTGCCGCTGGTACCATCCGGCGCTTCCTGCTGGGGGTAGGGTGACCTTTCGATGCGTGCATTCCTGATTGCCATTGCCATGCTCTGTGCCGCCGGTGTCACCGCACGCGCCGACGATTGGGCCATCGACGCGGACTGGCAGAGTCCGGCTGACCTCGCCCGTCTCGCGCCGCATTTCCAGCACCTCAAGATCGACCGCAAGCTGCATGCGGTCGCCCTGGTCGCCGACGATGCGCAGCTCGCCATGCTCGATGGCATGGGAGTCCGCTACAAGATCGATGTCGCCGGCACCGCCAACCTGCGCACTTTTTATAGCGAGGCGTTCAATCGCGACCGCAGCATTCCTGGCTATGCGTGCTATCGCACGGTCGAGGAAACCTACGCCACGATGGACCAGCTGGCCGCGGCCCATCCGAGCCTGGCCCAGGTCATCGACATCGGTCCGACCTGGCAGCGCACGCAGAACGCTTCGACCGGATACCAGATGCGGGTCATGCGCATCGGCAATACGGCCACCGACGCGACGATACCGGACAAGCCGAACATGGTCGTGTTCAGTTCGATCCATGCGCGCGAGTACGCACCGGCCGAGGTCAACACGCACTTCGCCGAATGGCTGCTCGACAACTACGGCAGCGATCCCGAAGCAACCTGGCTGGTCGACCACGAGAATTTCCACCTGATCCTGCAGGCCAATCCGGACGGTCGCAAGAAGGCCGAGGGCGGGCAGTCCTGGCGCAAGAACACCGATACGGCCAACGCCAGTTGCGGCAGCAGCTCCGGTGTCGATCTCAATCGCAACTTCCCGTTCCACTGGCGCATCGTGCCCGGTGACGGTGGATCGAGCAGTTCGATCTGCAACGAGACCTTTCGCGGCCCGGTCTCGCTGTCCGAACCCGAGACCGCCAATCTCGTCGCCTATGTCGCCGGCACCTGTGGCAACGACGGTGTCTGCACCGGCGGTATCCTGCCGGATCTGCGTGCCGGGCCCCTGCATCCGGCCAATGTGTCCGGAGACGGCGGCGCTGCAGCGCCGACGAGCTATCCGGGCATGTTCCTCGACATGCACAGCTACGCCGCACTGGTCCTCTGGCCCTGGGGCGATACACCGAACGCCGCGCCCAACGGTCCCGCCCTGCGCACCTTCGGCAAGCGCCTGGCCTGGTTCAACCAGTATTCGCCCGAGCAGTCCGACACCCTCTATCCGACCGACGGCGCGACCGACGACAACTTCTATGGCTCGCTCGGCGTGCCGGCCTTCACCTTCGAACTCGACCAGTCGTTTTTCGAGCCGTGCGCGCCACTGCTCAACAAGACCATTCCCGACAACCTGATGGCGCTGCGCTACGCCGCGCGCAGCCTGCACGCACCCTACCTTCTGCCTGGTGGTCCCGATATCACGAGCATGTCGGCCAGCCCCGACCTGGTCGCCGCAGGCACCGCGGTGACGGTCAATGCACGCATCGACGACAGTCGCTTCAACCAGGAAAATTCCACCGAGTCCGTGCACAACATCGCCTCGGCCGCCGCCTACATGGATGGCCTGCCCTGGGAAGGCGCGCTGGCGGTGGGTGCGCTGACGGCGGACGATGGCGCCTTCAACAGCCCGACCGAAAATGCCAGCGCGAGCATTTCGACCACAGGGCTGGGCAGCGGCATGCACCTGCTGTTCGTGCAGGGCACCGATGCCTCGGCCCAGGCCGGCAGTCCAAACGCGGTTTTCGTCGAAGTTGCCCAACCGAGCGAGATCGCCAGCCTGGCTGGCACGATCAGCGCGCTCGCGGACGGTGCGCCGCTGGCCGCCACGCTGCACGTGACCAATCCGGTCAGCGGTGAGAGCCGCACCGCGAGCAGCAGTGCCATCGATGGCGGCTATCTGCGCCCCATGCA
The DNA here is from genome assembly GCF_900115085.1 of Dokdonella immobilis. GTDB lineage: Bacteria > Pseudomonadota > Gammaproteobacteria > Xanthomonadales > Rhodanobacteraceae > Dokdonella > Dokdonella immobilis. The sequence continues at coordinate 15,778 of NZ_FOVF01000044.1, forward strand.
CGCAGGCTTGGTCAATATCCATGTCGATGCGCCGGACGGCTATCTGGCCGAGGACATCAGCGGCGTCGACCTGACGGCGGGCGCGACGCAGACCCGTGATATTGCCCTGTTCAGCGCCTGCAGCATCCTCGACGACGACGTCGAGGCCGGCAACAGCGGCTGGACCGCGCAGACACCTTGGGCACGAATCAACAACGTGGCCGGCAATTCAACCTATGTCTGGGGCATGACCTCGTACCCCGACAACCTCAATGCCAGCCTCTCGCGCACGCTCGACCTGAGCGGCTATTCGGGCAGCACGTTGCGCTTCGATGATCGCTGCGACACCGAGTCGGGCTACGACTTTGGCAATGTCGAAATTTCGGTCAATGGCGGCAGCAACTGGACTCTGCTGTACCAGTGCTCGGGTCGCAGTACCTGGCAGAGCAACCGCATCGCGTTGCCAGCCTCGACCGACAACGTGGCCGACCTGCGACTGCGCTTTCGCCTGAGCAGCGATTTCAGCCAGACGCGCAGTGGCTGGGCCCTCGACAACATCGTCGTCGAATCGGGCGGTGCCCAGTGCCGCGCCGACCAGCTCGACCGTATCTTTGCCGACGGCTTCGAGTAGAGCGAGCAGCCCCGATCCCGCGATTGCAGCGGGTGCCGGGTCAATTCGCTCCGTAGACCGAATCGTCGGGGTTCGCTGGCACTCACCACCAATCTCCAGGCTTGCGGTTTGATGCGACGACTTCGGCGGGTCGACTCGAAGGACGGCGCGGGTTCCGATGGCGCCACCGGCGATTCCGCATCGTCGTAGGTTGGCGGTGAGCGCCAGCGAACCCCAACGGCTTCGCCGCATTACAGCCCGGAGCCGCGCACACGCCAGTCCAGCTGTGCGCTTCGCATCCGCGAACGGTTCGCCTTATTGGACCGGATTGGCTTGCCGGAACAGGGCCCAGTCGCGCAGCGTGATCTCGACCAGATCGGCGAGGCGTTCGGCGCCTGCTGTGGCGTCCGGTGACGGCGCCGCGTCGGCGCTCTCGATCGAGCCGAACAGTTGGCCGAGGGCGCGATCGAGGTAGGTCAGGCTGCGCGTGGTCTTCGGCGGGAATGCCCAGGCGTTGATCGGATTCGGTGCCGGCGTGCTGCCGCTGATTTCATTGAGGTCGGTTTCCAGTTTGGCCAGTTTCCTGCGCGTGCTGGCATCGGTTGCCGCGGCCTGCTTTTCGGCCAGCGCCTTGCGCAAGGCGGTCGCTTCCTGCCGCGCCTCACCGATGCGCGCCTGCAGCGCCTCGACCTTGCGCGCCAGCGTGAAGGCAGCGGCATAGCCGGCCGGGGCAAGGTCGACGCGCGGGTCGGGGGCCACGGTCAGCGTCTGCGTGAAGGTCTGGCCATCGACACGAAGTTCGACGGTGTATTGGCCCGGTGGCGCCCAGGCGCCATCGGCGTAGGCATTGGCCGGCTCGGTAAGGGACGGATAGTGCAGCGACCAGACGAAGCGGTGCATGCCAACGCCGCTTGCGAGTGCGCGCGGTGGTTGGACCCATTCGGGAGCCGAGCCGATTTGCGAAACATCGATCGGTTCGGGCGGATTCGCGCTCGACCACTCACGCACAAGTTGACCTCTGGCGTCCCTGATCGCCAATTGCACGGGGCCTTGCGCATCCTCGGCGAGCCGGAAATCGATCGCCGCACCGGCGAACGGATTGGCCGCCATCGGCTCGTCCCGGGGCAGTGGCGTGCCGGTGAAATCGGCCACGCGATAGCGGATCGCGGCGGCCGGCGCGAACAAGCGCGTGGCGACGGGCTGTGCCGGATCGAGCTGGCGCAGCGCGCTGATGTCATCGAGGATCCAGATGCCGCGGCCGTGCGTGCCGATGACGAGATCGTCGCCGTGCACGTCGATGTCGCGCACCGAAGTGCGTGGCAGGTTGCGCTGCAGGCTTTGCCAATTCGCGCCATCGTCGAACGAGACGTACATGCCGAGTTCGGTCGCCGCGTAGAGCAGGCCCTGGCGCTTCGGGTCCTCGCGCACGGCGTTGACGAAATCGCTTTCTCGGATGCCGCTGACGATCAGTTGCCAGCTCCTGCCGGCATCGCGGGTGCGGTAGATGTAGGGCCTGCGGTCATCGAGTCGATGGCGGTCGATCGCCGCGTAGGCGACATCGGCATCGAAATGCGAGGGCTCGAGGATGCCGACCTTGGACCAGGCGGTCAGTGCCTTCGGGGTCACGTTGTTCCAATGCGTGCCGGCGTCATCGCTGCGCCAAATCAGGCCATCGTCGGTGCCGGCCCAGATCCTTCCATCGCGCAACGGCGAGGAAGCGATCGCGTAGACCACGCCACGGCGCGGACCCAGGCCGAGATTGTTGGCGGCCGTAACCTTGTCGAGGTTGGGCGGCAGCGGCGGATTTTCGCGAGTCAGGTCCGGGCTGATCGCCTGCCAGCGCTCGCCGCCATCGGTGGTGCGCCAGATCTTCTGGTTGCCGTAGTAGAGCGTGCCCGGGTCGCGGCGGTCGAAGACCAGCGGCAGGGTCCAGGTGTTGCGGTAGAGGTCCGGCTCGGCCAGGGTCGGATCGATCGAGCGGGTCTGGCCGGTGCGCAGGTCGAGCTTGTCGACGCGGCCGCCATAGATGATGTCGGGGTTGCGCGGGTCCGGCGCGATCATGCCCGATTCGCCCCCCGCGGTGACCTCGCGGAATTGCATCATCGTGATGCCGCTCGGCGAATTGCTGCGATTCGGCAGGGCGATCGCGCCGGAGTCCTGTTGCGCGCCATAGATGAAATACGGAAAGCGGTCGTCGGTGACGATGTGGTAGAGCTGGGCAGTCGGCTGGTTGTACCAGCTCGACCAGGTCGCGCCACCGTTGACGCTGACGATCGCGCCCTGGTCGACGCCGAGGATCTGGCGTTGCGGGTCGCTCGGATCGATCCAGAGGTCGTGGAAATCGTCGCCGGTGTTGTCGCCCTTGAGCGGGATGAAGGTGCTGCCGCCGTCGTCGGAACGCAGCACGATCGTATTCAATGCATAGATCCGGTCGGCATTCTTCGGATCGGCCGCGATGCGGCCGAAATACCAGCCGCGGGCCCAGATCCGGTTGTCGCTGCTGGTGCGGCGCCAGTTCTGGCCGGCGTCGTCGGAGCGATAGAGTCCGCCCGCTTCGCCGTCGACGATCGCGTAGACGCGCTTCGGTGCGCTGGCGGAAAGCGCGATGCCGATACGCCCGACCTGGGCCTCGGGAAAGCCGTTGCCGCGTAGCGGCTGCCAGCTGTCGCCGCCATCGGTCGACTTGTACAGGCCCGAGCCGGGGCCGCTGGCCGGCGGGTAGATATTCCACGGCGTACGTCGCGCCTGCCACAGGGCCGCGTAGATGACCTTCGGATTGCCCGGTTCGAAGGCCAGGTCGATCGCGCCGGTGGCGTCGTCATTGCCGAGGATCCGCTGCCAGTGCGCGCCGCCGTCGCGGGTGCGGAACACGCCACGCTCCGCATTCGGCCCATACGGATGGCCGAGCGCGGCGACATAGGCGAGATCGGGGTCGCTCGGGTCGACGAGGATGCGGCCGATCTGCTGCGAATCACCGAGGCCGATGTGTTTCCAGGACTTCCCGGCATCACGTGAAAGGTACATGCCATCGCCCTGGGAGATGTCCGAGCGCATGTCGGCCTCGCCGCTGCCCACGTAGATCACGTTCGGATCGGACGGAGCGATCGCGAGGGCGCCGATCGAGCCGATCGGCTGCTCATCGAAGATCGGGTTCCAGGTGCGGCCGGCATCGATCGACTCCCAGACGCCGCCGTTCACCGCGCCGAAATAAAAGTGATTCGGTTGGCCCGGCACGCCACTGACCGCAAGCACGCGTCCGCCACGAAACGGGCCGACCAGTCGCCAGTCAAGGTGCTCGAAGGTCGATGAATCAACCGTGGCCGCAGTGGCCATGCTGGCGCTTGCCAGAAGGATGCAAAGCAGTGGACGCCAGGGCATCGCGAATCCTCGAGGACGGTGGACCGGGCGATTGTAGCGGCTCGCGCCACCTGTCGCGGCGCCCGACGGCAAGGCGACCCCCTTGCGCCGGCGAGCGATGGTGCCGCGACTGAACTGATAGGAATGGCGATCGCATTCCGTCATGGAAGGCAACTCGCGAAGTCGCCCAGGGCGATTCGACTCGAGCGACCGCAACCATGAAGGAGAACGCCATGAAGATGTTCCGCCCACTGTTCGGTGTGGCCCTGTGCAGTGCCAGCTCGCTCGCCGCCGCCGCCACGTTCACCGTGACCACGCTGGCCGATTCGGGCACCGGCAGTCTGCGTGCCGCGATCGCCCAGGCCAATGCGACGACCGCTCCGGACACCATCGTCTTCCAGAACGGCCTGGCCGGGACGATCGGCCTGCTCACGGGCGAACTGGTGATCACGCAGAACGTCGTCATCAATGGTCCCGGGGCCGACCGGATCACCCTCGACGGGCGCGGCACGAGTCGTGTGTTCCGCTTCGACAACCCGACCGGAGAGGCACGCAGCTGGTCACTGAGCGGCCTGTCCGTGACCGGTGGACTGGCCAATCTGTCCGGCAACGACAACGGCGGCGGTCTCTACTACGAGACGCCGGCGTTCTCGTCCGTGCGCCCCGTGATCACGCTCGGCAACATGGCCTTCGTCGGCAATGAGGCCGCGCGCAACGGCGGTGCCGTCTACGTCTCGGGCGCTGATCTGACGATCAGCGATGCGACCGTGCTCGACAACAGGGTGCGCAATGGCTTCCAGCCGTCCGGCGGCGGTCTCTACTTCAACCGTGGCACGGTTCGTCTCAACCGCTGCTGGATCGGCGGCAACGTTGCCGAGCTCAGCGGCGGCGGCGTGGCAATGACCTCACCGGGCGTCAACGCGGTAATCACCGACACCCTGATCCAGGACAACCAGGCCAGCCTGAGCGGCGCCGGCATGCAGGCCGGCACGATGTCGAGCCTGAAGATCTCGCGCAGTGCCTTCGTCGGCAATACCCTGACCAGCCAGCCGGAGGGCGCAGGACTCGATTTTGCCGGCGTCACCGACCCGGGGTCCGCCGAGAACATCATCGAAAACACGACCTTCTCGGGCAACGTGGCCTTGAACCAGGCCGGTCGAGGCAGTGCGGTAGCCGTGGCCCAGGGCAACCTGACCGTGCGCAATTCGACGATCGCCTACAACCAGACCGCGCCGAACCTGGCCCCCGACGCGAATGGCGGCGGCGCGCTCTGGGTCGCCAACGGCAACAGCACGCGGGTGACCGTGCAGAGCACGCTGTTCGTCGGCAACACGCATGGCAACACGCAGTTGCCGAAGGATCTGGCCCGCCTGTCCGGCGGCAGCCCCGGCAGTACCCTGGCGGTCGACCATTCGGCGTTCCCGGCCCTGCCCGCGGCCGGCATCATCACCGCCTTCGGCAGCGGCAACCTCGAGGTCGAGGCCCAGCTTCAGCCGCTGTCCTTCGCGCAGGGTGGCCTGACCCCGGTACATCCGCTGGCGAAGACGAGTCCGGTCATCGACATGGGCAGCAACCCGGGTAATCTGGACACCGACCAGCGCGGCAACGGATTCACGCGTGGCTGGAGCGATCCGGACAACCGCAACGGTGCGACCGACATTGGCGCCTACGAGGTGCGCGGCGATGCCCTGTTCGTCGGCGATTTCGAGCAGCACTGAAACAGCAATGATGTGGGCCGTGGTGGGTCGGCTGCGCGCCGCGCCGGCCCATCGACGCCATCGGCCTCATCTAGGGAGGGTCTGAACAAGTGGCGCAACCGTCACGACGCCTGCCTGCGTGCAGATCGCGGCGCGCCGACGCAGACAGACTGGCCGTCTTTCAAGGCGGCGCAACAAAGAGCTGCGCGCAGGCAGGCGTCGCCCAAGCGATTGATTCAATGGAAAAGGGTGGCGTCCAGAAGGCCCGCCACAGGCACCGCGCGGCTCGTCAAGGCAACCAGCCTTCACGTCGCCACGCAGCACCTGTGGCGAGCCTTCTGAACGCCATGACGATTGCGCCATTTGTTCAGACCCTCCCTAGGGTGGGAGATGCGACGTCCGGGACGCAACGGCGCTGCACGATGGCAACACCCTACCTGGCCGAGCGTCGC